>NZ_JBIBDS010000002.1:0-752418 GCF_042954805.1 Streptomyces sp. NPDC012637 | reverse complement strand
GGGGGGCCCCGCCCGCCGCCGTGTCTTTTTTTTTGGGGGGGGGGGGGGGCCCCCCCGGGGGGGCGGGGGGGGGGTTTGTGGGGGGGGGGGGGGGGGGGGGGGGGGCCCCCCCCCCCCCCCCCCCACGCCGGGTTCATGCCAGTCGGCTGGTCAGCAGCCGTCGTCGATCGTCTTGGAGACGACCTGACCGCTCATCCAGCTGATGCTGGCCGACACCGCGGCACAGCCCCAGGTGGTGGCCGGGGCGTCCGAGGCCGCCGACAGGTTGATGTCCTCGGCGGAGGCGTACGCCTCGTAACCGGACAGCAGTTCGACGACAGAGGTTGCCTTCTCCATGGCTATGGCCTTTCGTTGAGTGAAGGAAGTGGTGCGAGGTGACGCGAGGTGACGCGACGTCAGCAGGTGGCCTCGTACGTGACGGCGCTGAGGAAGCTGACCGCGGCGGAGGCGCAGTACCAGGTGGTCGCCGGGGCGTCGGCCACGGCGGTGACGTCGAGGTCACCCGCGTCCATGTAGGTCTGGTAGCCGGCGACGAGGTCCATGACGCTGTCGGTGTTGTTCATGGTGTCCCTTTCAGGTCCGAATGTCTGAACTCAAGGCTGAGAGCGTCGATGACGCCCCCAGCGATGGGCTCAGCTGCCGGCTCCGGACCGCGCCGCCCTCGGGGCGGCGCTCGGTTTCAGGCGTGCCCGGTTTCAGGCGGCGCTCGGCGTCAGGTTGCGCGCCGGGGCGGCCGGGTCGATGCCCGCCTGCCTGAACTGTTCGACGACCGTGCGCTCGGCCGTTCCCGGGCCGGCGTCGGGGGCGCCGGCGCTGTCGACCAGTGCGGTCGCGAGCACGCTGGCGCGGTGCTGCCCGAAGCTCAGCCCCTGCCGTCCCGAGTGGGGATCGGCCGGTTCCCAGGCGGTCGCCACGCCCGGACGGAGCTCCTCCGTGAACGCGGAGACATCGGCGCGGACCCCCGGCAGACCGCCGACGTGAGCGGCCAGGTCCGGTGCGGCCTGGGCGTGTTCGGCGTCCAGGTAGACCACGACCGCGTCGCGCCGCGGGTACAGCTCGGGCGCGGAGAGGACCTTCGCCCGGTAGGGAAGACCGTGGTCCTCCAGGAAGGTCAGGGCGGCGCCCCAGACGCCCACCACGTCGTCCACGTTCGCGACGTTGACGTACACCCGCAGCACGCCCTGGCCGCCCCGGCGCTGCCGGGAGCCGTCGACGAGGAAGAAGCCCGGCGACAGGCCGGCCCGCGCGGACGGCAGGGTCACCTCGGCGACCTCGCCCTCCACCGGATCCGCGGTGCGCACAGCGGCCAGGGGAATCCAGAACCTGACTCCCTCGCGCTCCACCAGGATCCGGGACCCGCCCTTGTCGTCCGTCTCCACCGCGGACCGGACGCGTGCCAGGGTGACGATCTCGCGGTGCGGCACGACGGCCGCGAGCCGGGCCTCGAGGCCCTCGTCCCTCAGCCGGGTCGGCACCCTGCCCGGCTCCTGCCCCGAATGGAACACGTCGTAGATCGCCTCGGAGAGCAGACGACGCAGTTCCCGGGGCGTCTCCGCTTCGATCTCCCGTTCTCCCACGACGGCCTTGGAGCGGTCGGCCGCGACACTGATCTTGTCCATCACTTCGCGCACGCTCGACGCCAGCACGTGAATTCCCCCCTTTTTTCTGTTGGTTGACCGTGTTTTCCGTTTTCCGGACACGCCTTTCGGCCGCGTGTTCCGGTCCTGTTCCGGCCGCGCCTTTCGGTCGCGTGTTCCGGTCGCGTGTTCCGGTCGCGTGTTCCGGTCGCGTGATTCGGCTGCCGGTCCCGTGTTCCGGCCGCGTGTTCCGGTTTTTCGCGTCCGGGTTGCGGGTTCGGCTTCGTGCCGGGTCCCGTCTCCCGTTCTCAGGAAACGAATCCGAGCGTCGCCGCGAACCTCTCCGGATTCACCACGGCGGCCCGCCCCACACCCGCCGCGGCCCGCTGAATTCCCGTGAGCCGGGAAGTGGAGAGCGCACCCGCGACGAGCCGGTCGAGAAGGTGCCATCCGGCGAACGCGGTCGCCCGCACGGCGAGGGTCTCGTCGACTTCGGGAAGGACGTCCCGGTAGCCCCGCCAGAACTCCCCGACGAGGGGCAGCAGGCGCTGCATCTTCTCGGCTCCCCGCCGCAGCACCATGTCGTGCGTGAACTCCATGTCGACGAACACGTCGTCGCCCCGGTTCGTCACGAGGTCGAGCACGGACCGGTAGATCCACTCGCCCGCGAAGGCGCCGACGTCACGCGCCGGATCCGCGAGCCGGAACTCCTCCCAGTCGGCGACGTAGATGGCCTCGGGCCGGACCAGCAGCTGGTCCACGCGGAAGTCGCAGTGCGACGGGACGCGCGGCGCGTCCGCCTCCCACTCCCGCAGCCGTTCCAGGGCCCGGACGAGGACGTCGTCGTTCTGCAGCAGCCGCCATGCCTCCAGCTCGCCCGCGCTGGAGCGGACGTACACGGACATCGGGAGCCCGCGCAGGAAGGAGACCGGCGGGAACGGCGGCGCCACCTGCTCGACCTCGACCGTCCCGACGGGCGGAGTGCCGTGCAGCCGGCCGATGACACGGCCGATCCGGTACGCCTGTTCCCCGGTGAACACCTCGTCCACCATCAGCTGGGCGCCGTTCTCCGCGTCCACGACGCGCTCGAACGCCACGATGTGACGGTCGGAGTCGGCCCCCAGGAACGCGGGCCGGAAGAGCTCCGGAGGGCGTGCCTCCTTCGCGTACTCCTCGAAGGCGAGCATGCGCCGCAGCCGGGCCTCCACATCGGCCCTGGCCCCCGTGAGGCGCTTCACGAAGACCTCCCGGCCGCTGGTGGTCGGGCCGGCCCAGGCGTCGTTCCGGCCGATCGGCGAGGTGACGGAGTCCCGCACCATGGTGCCGACCCCGAGACCGGTGAGCAGTTCGTCCACCTCGGGAGCGGCATCGAGGTCGATGGCCGCCACGTCTCTCTTCATGCCAGTCATGCGAGCTGTCCCCCTGAATCCGGTCGGCCCCGCGTCACTTCCACTCGATGACGAGCGGGGGAACGTCGGGAAGGCTGGGAAGGCCCGGGACGTCCGGGATGTGGGGCGTGATCTCGATGCCCGTCGGCCCGCTCTTCCACTCGATCACGAACGCGGAACCGGGCGCCGGGACGGAGACGGTGTCCGAGGCCGGGTTCGAGTCAGCGTGGGCGGGCACCGCGCCCGCGAATGCCATTCCGGCGACGGCCAGGGAAGAAAACGCGATGCGAGCGGTGCGACGCTTGTTCATGACTCTCCAGCCCGTGACGAGTGTCCTCTCCCATCCCCCGGGAGCGGATCTTCTGTCCGGAAGACTGTCATCGAATGGCGGGCGTCCGGCCGGAAGTGCATGTCAGCTTGATGCAGGGCTCTTGCAGCTTGATGCGAGGCGGGCCGCGAACGGTGTCACGCGGGGAATCGCCGGCCCACCCACCGCCACGCGAATTCGAGTACCGCCGCACCGGCCGCCGCGATCGCGACCGCGGTCCACGGCATCGTCACCCCGACCAGCTTCAGGGCGAAGAAGTCCTGGAGCCACGGCACGACGAGCACCAGGAGGAAGGCTCCTGCCATCGCGGCGACCAGCGCGATCCGCCACCAGGTGTACGGGCGGGCGATGATCGCGAGGACCCACATGGAGACGAGGAACAGGGTGAGCGTGGCCGCGCTGGTCTCGGCGTCCAGGGCCTCCGGGCCCGTGTAGTGGGACCGTGCGAGCAGGTACGTGGCGAAGGTCGCCGCCGCCGCGATCACGCCCGCGGGGATCGCGTACCGCATCACGCGCCGCACGAAGTTCGGCTTCGCGCGCTCCTTGTTGGGAGCGAGGGCCAGGAAGAACGCGGGGACGCCGATGGTGAGGGTGGAGAGCAGGGTGAGGTGGCGGGGCAGGAAGGGGTACTCCACCTGGCTCACGACCACCAGGATCGCCAGCAGCACCGAGTAGACCGTCTTCGTCAGGAAGAGGGTCGCGACGCGGGTGATGTTGCCGATGACGCGGCGGCCCTCCGCGACCACCGAGGGCAGCGTCGCGAAGGAGTTGTTCAGGAGGACGATCTGGGCCACCGCCCGCGTCGCCTCCGAGCCGGAGCCCATGGACACGCCGATGTCCGCGTCCTTCAGCGCGAGGACGTCGTTGACGCCGTCGCCCGTCATGGCCACGGTGTGGCCGTGCGACTGGAGCGCGGCGACCATCTCCCGCTTCTGCTGTGGCGTGACCCGGCCGAAGACCGCGTTGTCGTCGAGGACCTTCGCCATCTCCTCCCGCCCGTCGGGCAGCTTCCGCGCGTCGACCGTGTGCTCGGCGCCCGGCAGCCCGAGCTTCCCGGCCACCGCGCCGACCGACACCGCGTTGTCACCGGAGATGACCTTCGCGGCGACGTTCTGGTCGGCGAAGTACGCGAGCGTGTCGGCCGCGTCCGGCCGCAGCCGCTGCTCCAGGACGACGAGGGCCGTGGCCGTCGCGCCCTGCGACACATCGGGGGAGTCGAGCTCCCGGGTGGTACGGGCGAGCAGCAGCACCCGCAGGCCCTGCTCGTTCAGCCGGTCGACCTCCGCGAGCGCCGGATCGCCGGACGCGAGCAGCACGTCGGGCGCGCCGAGCAGCCACGTCGAGTTCTCGCCGTCGCCCTGGCTGAAGGCGGCGCCGCTGTACTTGCGGGCGGAGGAGAAGGGCAGCGACTCCGTGCAGCGCCAGTCCTCCGCGTCCGGGTAGGCGGCGATGATCGCCTGGAGCGAGGCGTTCGGCCGCGGGTCGGACTCGCCGAGGGCGCCGAGGACCTTCCGTACGTACTCCTTGTCGGCGCCGTTCAGCAGGCGCAGCTCGGTGACGTCCATGCCGCCCTCGGTGAGCGTGCCGGTCTTGTCGAGGCAGACGACGTCGACCCGCGCGAGGCCCTCGATCGCGGGCAGCTCCTGCACGAGGCACTGCTTGCGGCCCAGCCGGATCACGCCGATCGCGAAGGCGACGGAGGTGAGCAGGACCAGGCCCTCGGGGATCATCGGGACGATGCCGCCGACGGTGCGGGCGACCGAGTTCTTGAAGTCGTTGTCCTTGACGACGAGCTGGCTGATGACGAGGCCGATCGCGGTGGGGATCATCATCCACGTCACGTACTTGAGGATCGTGGAGATGCCCGTGCGCAGCTCGGAGTGGACGAGCGTGAAGCGGGAGGCCTCCTCGGCGAGCTGCGCCGCGTACGCCTCGCGCCCGACCTTGGTGGCGGTGAACGCGCCGCCGCCGGCGACCACGAACGAGCCCGACATCATCCGGTCGCCGGGCCGTTTCACGACCGGGTCCGCCTCGCCGGTGAGCAGCGACTCGTCGACCTCCAGGCTGTCGTCCTCCGCGACGACGCCGTCGACCACGACCTTGTCGCCGGGACCGAGCTCGATGAGGTCGCCGAGGACGATGTCGGAGGTGGAGATCTCGGCGGAGACGCCGTCGCGCCGGACGGTGGGTCTGGCCTCGCCGATGACGGCGAGGCTGTCCAGGGTCTTCTTGGCGCGGAGTTCCTGGATGATGCCGATGCCGGTGTTGGCGACGATCACGAAGCCGAAGAGGCTGTCCTGGATCGGCGCGACGAAGAGCATGATCACCCAGAGCACGCCGATGATCGCGTTGAAGCGGGTGAAGACGTTGCCGCGGACGATGTCGGCGGTGGAGCGGGAACTGCGTACGGGGACGTCGTTGACCTCGCCGCGCGCCACCCGCTCGGCGACCTCGGCGGAGGTCAGGCCGGCGGGGCGGTGCACGACGGCCGGCTCCGCCGCCGCGGTCCCGCTTCCGTCGGTGTCGATCTTCGCCCGCTGAGTCATGTTCTCGACGTTACGGCGGGAACCGGCCGCTCACCCGCCGAGGAGCCGAACATCAGACCGGGGTAGGACGGAAATGGTCCCCGGGTGCTACGCGGCGGGCTCCTGGGCCTTCTGCTGCGCCTCGTGCCGCTTGATCGCCGCGTCGCGCTTGCGCACGTACCAGATGCCGATGAGGCCCAGGCCCGCGCCGGCCAGGCAGGTCCACACCCACCACGTCAGGTCGCGGTCGTCGAACCAGCCGTAGAAGGGGACCTGGACGAGGAACAGGACGAACCAGAGGATCGTGCCGCCCGTGATGGTGGCGACGACGGGCCCCTCCAGGGGCTCGGGTGCCTCGTGCTTCGGTGTCCACTTCGCCATGCGGACCAGTCTAGGCGGCCGGTTTTCGAGCCCCTGCACGGTCTACGCGCGGAGATGGACTCCGACTCGTTCATGTGTTCATACTGAAACGGTTTGCCTCTGGCGGGTTCCCTTCGTATGAACCGCCAAATTGACCATACGAGGACAACCCATGAGCACCACGGCCACCGCCAAGGCCACGTCTCCGGAGCCCTCTGCTCCGCAGCAGCCCGTCTCCGGTCTCGACCGCTTCTTCAGGATCTCCGAGCGCGGCTCCACCGTGGCCCGCGAGGTCCGTGGCGGCTTCGCCACCTTCTTCGCGATGGCGTACATCATCGTGCTGAACCCGATCATCCTCGGCAGCGCCAAGGACATGTACGGGCACCAGCTCGACAGCGGCCAGCTGGTCACCGCGACCGTCCTGACGGCCGCCTTCACGACGCTCCTCATGGGCGTCATCGGCAACGTGCCGATCGCGCTCGCCGCCGGTCTCGGCGTCAACACGGTCGTCGCGCTCCAGCTCGCGCCGAAGATGTCCTGGCCGGACGCCATGGGCATGGTCGTCCTCGCGGGTCTGGTCGTGATGCTCCTGGTCGCGACCGGTCTGCGCGAGCGCGTCATGAACGCCGTCCCGGCCGGCCTCCGCAAGGGCATCGCGATCGGCATCGGCCTGTTCATCATGCTCATCGGCCTGGTCGACTCGGGCTTCGTCTCCCGCATCCCGGACGCCGCCCACACCACCGTCCCGCTGCAGCTGGGCGGCGACGGTCACCTCACCGGCTGGCCGGTGCTCGTCTTCGTGCTGGGCACCCTGCTCACCCTCGCGCTGATCATCCGCAAGGTGCCGGGCGCGATCCTCATCTCCATCGTCGTGATGACGATCGTCGCGATGGTGATCAACGCCGTCGCCACCGTCCCGTCCTGGGGCCTGACCACGCCCGAGTGGCCCGGCAACCCGGTCGCCTCGCCGGACTTCGGCCTGGTCGGCCAGGTCAGCCTTTTCGGCGGCTTCGGCAAGGTCGGCATGCTGACCGGCGTCCTCTTCGTCTTCACCGTGCTGCTGTCCTGCTTCTTCGACGCCATGGGCACGATCCTCGGCGTCGGCGACGAGGCCAAGCTGACGGACAAGGACGGCAACTTCCCGGGCATCAACAAGGTCCTGCTGGTCGACGGCCTCGCCGTCGCCTCCGGCGGTGCCACGTCCTCCTCCGCCACCACCTGCTTCGTGGAGTCCACGGCCGGTGTCGGCGAGGGCGCCCGCACGGGTCTCGCCTCGGTGGTGACCGGCGGTCTGTTCTCGGTCGCGCTGTTCCTCACGCCGCTGGCCACGATGGTCCCGTCCCAGGCGGCCACGCCCGCCCTGCTGGCGGTCGGCTTCCTGATCCTGGCCGGGTCGGTCAAGGAGATCGACTGGAGCGACTTCACGATCGCCGTGCCGGCCTTCCTGGCCATGGTGATGATGCCGTTCACCTACTCGATCACGAACGGCATCGGCATCGGCTTCATCGCCTTCAGCGTGCTGCGCCTCGCGGCCGGCCGGGGCCGTGAGGTGCCCGTGGCCATGTACGTCGTGTCGGCGGTCTTCGTCTTCTACTACGCGATGCCGGCACTCGGCCTGACCTGAGCAGGCGGCGGGTCGACCGTCCCGTAGAACTTCTCGGTCTCGTCGACGGCGGTCTTGAACCGCTCGTCGAAGTCCTCTCGAATGAGCGTCCGGACGACATAGTCCTGGACGCTCATTCCTCTTCTGGCGGCGTGCCCGCGGATCCGTTCGAGCAGCTCTCCGTCGATGCGCAGGCTGAGCACGGTCGATTCCATGTCCGTCAGGTTCGCGCCACGGAAGGGCCGCGCGCGTCACTTTCCGGATCGGTCTCACTCATTTGGGTGACAGGTTGCGACGGAAGGTTTTCGATTGGTCTTTAGCTAGGGTAATGAGTTACGCTAAAGACATGCCTGACCTGTCGCACGGCACCGCCGACGATGCCGCCGCCGTGAACGCGCTCCGCAGCGCCGTGATGCGGCTGGGTCGACGCCTGAAGCACCAGCGCGTCGACGAATCGCTGAGCCCGACCGAGATGTCGGTGCTCGGCACCCTGTCGCTCTGCGGCTCCGCCACCCCCGGTGAGCTGGCCCGCAAGGAGCACGTCCAGCCGCCGTCGATGACCCGCATCGTCGCGCTGCTCGAAGCCAAGGGACTGGTCAGGCTCGAGCCGCATCCCGACGACCGCCGGCAGAAGGTGGTCAGCCAGACCGAGCAGGCCGAGGCCATGCTCGAGGAGTCCCGCCGCAAGCGGAACGCCTGGCTGGCCTCCCTCGCCGAGGGTCTGGACGAGGACGAATGGGCGAAGCTGCGCGCCGCCGCCCCGGTCCTGGAGAAGCTCGCCCACCTCTGACCCCAGGCGCCAAGGAGGCGACGCACTTTGAGTACGGGACCCGGAGCAGACTCCGCCCCCGTCCATCAACCCGACACCTACTCCCAGGCGCGTGAGCGCCCGAGCCGGGGAACCTTCTCCTCGCTCGCGATCCGGAACTACCGGCTGTTCTTCACCGGAGCGATCGTCTCCAACACCGGTACGTGGATGGCCCGGATCACCCAGGACTGGCTGGTCCTGAGCCTCACCGGCTCCGCCGCCGCCGTCGGCATCACGACGGCGCTCCAGTTCCTGCCGATGCTGCTGTTCGGCCTGTACGGCGGTGTCATCGCCGACCGCTACCCGAAGCGCCGCATCCTCCTCGTCAGCCAGGCCGCGCTCGGCCTGTGCGGACTGACCCTGGCGGCACTGACCCTGACCGGACACGTCCAGGTCTGGCACGTCTACCTGATCGCCTTCCTGCTCGGCATGGTCACCGTGGTCGACAACCCGGCCCGGCAGTCCTTCGTCTCCGAGATGGTCGGTCCGGACCGGCTGCGCAACGCGGTCTCGCTGAACTCGGCGAACTTCCAGTCCGCGCGGCTGATCGGCCCCGCCGTCGCGGGCCTGCTCATCGCGGGCGTCGGCAGCGGCTGGGCGTTCCTGATCAACGGCCTGTCCTTCCTCGCCCCGCTCGCCGCCCTGCTCCTGATGCGTCCCGCCGAGCTCCACAAGGTGGAGCGCGCACCGAGGGGCAAGGGCCAGCTGCGCGAGGGCCTGCGCTACGTCGCCGGGCGCCCGGACCTGATCTGGCCGATCGTCCTGGTCGGCTTCATCGGCACCTTCGGGTTCAACTTCCCGATCTGGCTGACCGCCTTCTCGGAGGAGATCTTCCACGTCGGCGCCGGTACGTACGGCTTCCTGAACACCCTCATGGCGGCCGGCTCGCTCGTCGGCGCGCTGCTCGCGGCCCGGCGCGGCTCGACCCGGCTGCGGAGGCTGGTCGTCGCCGCGGGCGTGTTCGGCGTCCTCGAGATCGCGGCGGCGCTGTCGCCGTCCTTCTGGCTGTTCGCGCTGCTCCTGGTCCCGATCGGGATGATCGGCCTGACGGTCAACATCAGCGCGAACTCGGCCGTCCAGATGGCGACGGACCCGGTCATGCGGGGCCGCGTGATGAGCCTCTACATGATGGTGTTCGCGGGCGGCACCCCGATCGGCGCCCCGCTCCTCGGCTGGGTCACCGACACCTACGGACCCCGCGTCGGCTTCGCCACCGGCGGCCTGGTCTCGCTCACCGCCGCGGCGGTCATCGGCCTGGTACTGGCGCGCCTGGGCGGCCTGAAGCTCGCGGTCGGCTGGCACCACGGCCACCCGAGCCTCCGCTTCGTCCCGCAGGAGCCCCGCCCGAGCCTGGCGACGGCCGCGTAGCGGGAGCGGCCCGGCGAAGGCGCCGGAGCCCCGTCGCGGGACTCCGGCCCCTTCGCCGCGTCCGAGGGGCGGCGGAAGACGACCGTCCCAATTCAGGCGTTTACGGGGTGGCGCCGTGAAGGTTGTGTGTACGTTGAGTGCCGCTCAAGTGCCCACAGCCACAGGAGGTTTCACTTGCGCAAGCGCTCCGCCGCCATAGCCGTCGCCCTCGCCGCCGGCACCCTGGCAGCCCTCACCACCGCTCCGGCCCAGGCCACCGAGTACTCCTCGGCGCTGAAGATCAAGGGCGTCCAGTACGACGCCCCGGGCCCGGACTCCAACCGGTGCTCCGGCGGCAACACCGCCGCCGAGTTCGTCACCATCAAGAACTACTCCCGCACCGCCACGGTGAACCTCAAGGGCTACGTGGTGAAGGACGCGGTGGGGAACTCGTACACCTTCCGGATCAACCACTACCTGCAGCCGGGCGACTACGTGCAGCTGCGCGGGAACTACGGCACCGAGTCCGACGCCAAAAACGTCGCCTACCGCAACAACTGCAACTTCATCTGGAACAACGACCGCGACACCATCAAGCTGATCAAGCCGGGCGGCGCCTACGCCGACACGCACTCGTACACCAAGAGCGGCAACGACCGCGACGGGAACGGCTACATCACCTTCCACGGCTGAGGACCGCCCGGCGCGAGGGCCGTTCCCGCGGACCTCGCGCCGGCGGACCACGGGCCCGCGGTGGGTCAGACCCGCTGTTCCAGGACCTGGCCCGGCCAGTCGTTCACCGTGAACTCCTCCGTGCGCGTGAAGCCCTGGCGCTCGTAGTACGCCACCAGCCGGCCCTCGCTGCCCGCGAAGCAGTCCACCCGCAGCAGGGAGATGCCCTGGCGGCGGGTCTCGGACGCCGCGTGGGCGAGGAGGGCCGCGCCGACGCCGTGGCCGTGGAAGCGGCCGTGGGTGGCGAGGTAGCGCACGTACAGCTCGGGCTCGTCGGCCGGGGCCACGTACTGGCCAGGGTGCGGGGTGAGGGTGAGGGTGCCGGCGGGGACGCCGTCGATCTCGGCGATCCACGGAGTGCCCTCCGTGACCACCCGCTCGACGAGCTCCACCGTCTTCGGGCGCGCGCTGAACGGCTCGGTGCCCCACTGCGCGGTGATGCCCCGCTCGTTGAGCCAGACGACCGCGCTGTCGAATATCGCGAGCATCGCGGGAACGTCCTCCGGCCCGCCCTGCCTGATCTTGATCCCGGTATCCATCCGGCCGAGGGTAGTCCCTGCCAGACTCGTCCCATGAGGCTTTTCGCTGCCGTCCTGCCGCCGCCCGCGCAGCTCGACGAGCTGGGCCGCGAGGTCGACCGGCTCGTGCACCTGCCCGGGGCCGACCGGCTCCGCTGGACCTCCCGGCCCGGCTGGCACTTCACGCTCGCGTTCATGGGCGAGGTCGACGAGGAGCTGCTGCCCGACCTGCGCGCCCGGCTCGGCCGGGCCGCCCACCGCACCGCGCCCTTCCCGCTGCGCCTGCACGGCGGCGGCCACTTCGGCCGCGCGGTGCTGTGGACCGGCGCGGCGGGCGGCCTGGACGAGATGAGGCTGCTCGCCGAGCGCGCGGACGCCGCCGCCCGCCGGGCCGGCGTCGCGATGGACGAGCACCGCCGCTACCAGGCCCACCTCACCGTGGCCCGGTCCCGCACCCACGCCCTGGACCTGCGTCCCTTCGTCACCGACCTCGACGCCTTCGAGGGCAGCCGCTGGGAGGTCGCGGAGCTCGCCCTGGTCCGCAGCCACCTTCCCGGCGGCGGTCCGCCGGGCAAGCAGCCGCGCTACGAGACGATCGCCACGTGGCCCCTGGGCGGAGCGGCCGAACCGGCGCGTTAACCTCGAATGGTGGACCCGAAAACCCGTAACCGGATCATGGCCGGTGTGCTCGTCCTGATGTTCGCGATCATCGCGGTGGCGTCGGTGGTGGGCGGCCAGTAGCTGCGAGCCTCCCCGTATCCGTCACTTCGACGCCCGCGTGACATGGTGGCCGCCGTCCGACCAGCACGGGCGACGGCCTTGCCCGCGAGGCCCTATTCGATCACCAGGCGAAGGCTTCCGGCGACGGGCCCGGGCCCGGGAAGATCTCGTCCAGACCCGTCAGAACCTCGTCGCTCAGCTCCAGCTCCAGGGCGCGCAACGCGCTCTCCAGCTGTTCCATCGTGCGCGGACCGACGATCGGCCCGGTGACGCCGGGCCGGGTCAGCAGCCATGCCAGCCCGACCTCGCCCGGCTCCAGGCCGTGCTTGTCGAGCAGGTCCTCGTACGCCTGGAACTGCTTCCGCTTCGCCGGGTCTGCGAGCGTCTCCGCCGCGCGGCCCTCGGTGCGCCGCTTGCCCTCGGTCTCCTTCTTGAGGACGCCGCCGAGCAGACCGCCGTGCAGCGGCGACCAGGGGATGACCCCGAGGCCGTACTCCTGGGCGGCCGGGATGACCTCCATCTCGGCGCGGCGCTCGTAGAGGTTGTAGAGGCACTGCTCGCTGACGAGGCCGACCATGCCGCGTCGGGCGGCGGCCTCGTTGGCCTGGGCGATCTTGTAGCCGGGGAAGTTGGACGAGCCGGCGTAGAGGATCTTGCCCTGCTGGATCAGGACGTCGATCGCCTGCCAGATCTCCTCGAAGGGAGTGCGGCGGTCGATGTGGTGGAACTGGTACAGGTCGATGTAGTCGGTGCCGAGTCGCTTGAGGCTGGCTTCCACCGCGCGCCGGATGTTCAACGCCGACAGCCGGTCCTCGTTGGGCCAGGTCTCACCGTCGCGGGACATGGAACCGTAGACCTTGGTGGCGAGGACCGTCTTCTCCCGCCGGCCACCGCCCTGGGCGAACCAAGTCCCGATGATCTCCTCGGTGCGGCCTTTGTTCTCACCCCACCCATACACATTGGCCGTGTCCACGAAGTTCAGACCTGCGTCCAGCGCGGCATCCAAGATGCCGTGACTTGTCGGTTCGTCTGTCTGCGGGCCGAAGTTCATCGTGCCGAGGACGAGTCGGCTGACCTTGAGTCCGGTGCGTCCGAGCTGGGTGTACTTCATGAGGCACAAGCCAACTGCTTCGAGCCCACTCCAAGCAAGAGCCGACCACTCAGACGCCCGTTTATGCGACAACGTGCATGAGTCACGTCCGTGCATGGACGGCCGCGAGCGGCCCCCGTACGGTCGTCTCAGGCAGCCCCACCGGGCCGGCAAGTCAAGGGAGTTCGCATGGCGCGCGAAGAACTGACTCGGCTCACCGGCAACGGCAACGGCACGTGCGGAGAGGACGACTGCCCGAACGTCTACCGCACCGCATGTTCGACCGCTCGACGGTCGTTCTCATGAAGTACGAGGACGACGGAACGCAGATCAGCCGAGAGCTGTACGGGGGTGACCCTGCGCCGTTCGTCGAGTGGCAGCGCATCGCCGTTGCCGAGTCGGTTCCCTTCCTGGAGTACACGGAGCGCGTGACGGAGTGACGTTCGAAGCTGAGCAGCTTGGCGAGTCCGGCACCGAACTCGCCTTTCTGCTCCGGGACTTGCGCAAGCGAGCCGGCCTCTCAGGGGACCGGCTCGCAGCGCGCTGCAACATGTCCCAGTCGAAGGTGTCTCGCATCGAGAACGGCCGGACGCGGCCGTCCCTGGTCGACGTCGAGCAGATCTTGCGAGCGCTGGACGCTCCGCCGGAACTGGTCTCGGAGGCGTCCGCCCTCGCCAGGATGGCGAACACCGAGTGGCGGAACCTCCGAGAGCTTCGACGCAAGGGTCTCGGTACGAGACAGGCCGAGCTGAAGGCACTCGAGGCGTCCTCCACGCACATGCGCTACTTCCTGCTCTCGATGGTGACCGGGCTGCTCGCGACGCCGGAGTACGTACGGGCGAGCCTGGCCCACTCGACGGCCGACACGAGCAAGGCCGTAGCGGGGAAACTGGGACGACAAGCCGTCCTCTACGACGCCTCAAAACGGTTCACGTTCGTTCTGACCGAGCAGGCGGTTCGCTGGCCGGTCGTCTCCCCACTGGCACTGGCCGAGCAGATGGACCGGCTGGCGTCCCTGTCCTACCTCCCGAACGTTCAGATCGGAGTGATCCCCGTAGGGGCACCGACGCCCCGAACCCCTCTGAGTACGTTCACCATCTACGACGCCGTGTTGGTCACCATCGAGCGCGAACAGTCGGGAGGTTCCACGGATGAGCACACCCAAGACGACGATGGCAGGGCCGGTGAACCTGACCCTTCCCGTCGGAGACCCGGACCCCGTCGCGGGATGTCGGCAGTGCCTCGGCGTCGCCGTGACCCGAGCCAACGCCCGGTCGGTCGGCGACTACTCGAAGGCGATGGACGCGAACGTCGTGCTCCGCACGCACCTCCGCGAAGACCACGGGGCCGAGTGATGTCGCGCGCGGTCCTACGATTCGTGACGCACCGGATCACGCGGCATCCGGACACGGACGTGACCTTCGAAGCGGAGTGCCTGCACTGCAAGTGGAAGGCGGAGCCGTCGACGGACAGTGCAGCGGTCGATGTCGAGTGCATGAGCCATACCGGCCTGAGCAACCATCGCGGCTTCCGACGGATCTGTACGTCATTCGCCATGGTGGTGCGGGCTGAGTAAGGGCGGGGAGAGAGCGCCAGCGCCATCGCCAAGGCCTCGGGATCTCACGGTCCGGCCGCCGCGCCGGCGGCCGGACCGTGAGCGGCTCGCGGACCCGGTGGAGCGGGCCCGCATCCAGGCCTACGAGGACCTGCTCGACAAGCACGACCTGGACCCGGGCGAGACCGCCCTGGCCTGGCTGCTCACCCGCCCCGGCGTGACCGGCCCGATCATCGGCCCGCGCACCCCGGAACAGCTGACGAGCGCCCTGCGCGCGCTGGAGCTGAAGCTGGGCGAGGAGGTCCTGGCGGGCCTCGACGCGATCTTCCCGGGGCCGGGTCCTGCGCCGGAGGCGTTCGCCTGGTGAGTACGCGCTGCCGGGGCGGGACCGAGGGTTTCCGCCCCGTCAGTCGCGGGGGAAGCCCTCGGTCCTGAGGACGAAGTCGAGCGGGGTCTTGGTCAGGTCGAGGTCGGTGCCGAACGGGACGCGCATCTCCTCGGTGTACTCGCCGTCCTCGGGCTTCGTGTGGGCGATGCACCGACCGGTGTAGGGGTCGACGATGACGTAGACGGGGACGCCGGCTGTGGCGTATGCGACCTTCTTGGGGCCGTAGTCGTTCATGCCGGTGCCCTTGGAGATCACCTCGGCGACGAATTCCACGTCCTCGTAGTTCCAGCGGCCCTTGTCGTTCTTCTCGGCGTCGTCCCTGATCTTGGCGACGTCCGGGCAGAACGCGTTGCGGTCGCCAGGGAAGTCGATCCGCACGTCCGATTTCACCCGCACATCCCTCCCGAACCGATCTTCCAGGGCGCGGATGATCAGGCGAGTGATGTCCCAGTGCGTATCCCTCTGCGGAACCATGAAGACGACCCCTCCGACGACTTCGCTCTTGTGTCCTTCGGGGGCGATCTCCAGCCACTCGAAGAGCTTGTCCAAGGGCACTTCGTTCTCGCTCATGGCCAGCTCGATCCTGTCGTCCTCTACGACGGTCATCGTGGCGCTCCTCCCCGCTGCCGCGCGTTCGCATGCAGTCGCCGCGACAACGATATGCGCGGCCACCCCGACACGCGGCCGGCGAGGACTCGCCATCACGCCTCCAGGTCACGCCCCGCCCAGCCAGCTCGTCGCGTCCAGCCGGAAGGTGGTCTCGGCCGGGACGACGGCGCGCAGGGCCCCCTCCAGGTCGCGGACGCGGTCCGCGCCGAGGCGGGCGGCCCACTCGGCGCGCAGGGTGTCGAAGACGGCGGCCGAGCGGGTGAGGGCGTCGACGCCGTGCGGGGTGAGGCGGACGAGTTTGCGGCGGGCGTCGTGGGGGTCGTCGGTGCGCTCGGCGTAGCCGAGGGCGAGGAGCCGGTCGACGGTCTTGCCCGCCGCCTGCTTCGAGACGCCGAGCCGGCGGCCGATGTCGCTGGCGGTGGAGCCGTACGGGCTCGCGGCGATCGCCTGGAGCGCGAAACCGTGGGCGGGGCGCAGGTCGGGGTGGCCCTGGCGGGCGAGTTCGGCGTGGAGCCGGTCGATGAGGGTGCGGAAGCCGGCGAAGAGCAGCAGGGGCAGCTCGAAGCCCGGCGGCTCGCTCGCTCCTGCGGGAGTCCCCGAAACCCCCTTGCCCGGATCGACAACCTGGTTTACGTTTTCCTCGTCGACATGGTCAACCATGTTGTCCATTCTACTGGGGGAGTCACCTTGCCGCAGACCGGGACCGCCGACATGTCCGCCCGTACCGCCAACGCCGTCGCGCTCCTCAAGGAGTCGCCCCACACCCTCGACGGCTTCCTCAAGCTCAGCGAGATCTTCGAGTCCACCACCCTGGACCCGCACTCCCGCGAGACCGTCATCCTCACCGTCGCCGAACGCAACCAGTGCCACCTGTGCGTCGACATGCACGAGACCAAGTTCGCCGCCCTCGGCCCCGTGCCCGCACCCGAACGCCTCGCCGCCGTACGCCGCTTCACCCTCCAGGTCCTCGCCGCCTCCGGCGCGGTCTCCGACGCCGACCTCGACGCCTTCCTGGCCCACGGCTACACCCGCCGGAACGCCCTCGAAGTCGTCCTCGGCATCGGCACGTACACCGTCTCGACCTTCGCCAACCGGCTCACCCGCGCCGCCTGACGAGGGCGTCAGGGGCGGTACGGGCCGCCCAGGCCCCAGGCCTGGTGCATCGCGTCGGCGAAGGCCGCCGCCAGTTTGTGTTCGCCCGTCGGGCCCGGGTGGGTGCCGTCGTAGGTGTCCCGGTGGATGTCGTACGACTCCGGGACCGTCGCCAGGAGGAGCGGCGAGGAGGCCGTGTCCAGGTCCGCGACCGTCTTCGCGAGGAGCTCGTTGAAGCGGGCGCACTCGGCGGCGAAGGGCGCGTCGTACTCGGCGCGCACGTTCGGGATGACCGGCAGCATGACCGCCCGGACGCGCGGGTTGGCGGCGCGGGCGGCGGTCAGGAAGGCGCGGACGTTCCCGGCGGTCTGGTCGCTGTTGGTGTAGAAGCCCAGGTCGATCAGGCCCAGCGAGATCAGCAGCACGTCCGCGCGGGCCGCCGTCACCGCCTCGCCGACGAGCGGCGCCATGTGCAGCCAGCCCTCGCCCCAGCCGGCCAGATGGCGGCGGGCGGCGGCCGGGAAGTCCCGGCCGGCGTACGCGTGCGAGGTGGCGGCGTCGTCGGCGGGCTCGTACAGCGCGGTGCGCGGGCCGGTGATCTCGTACCCGCCGGGGCCGGGCAGCACGGCCTCCAGGTGCTGCCACATCCGGTACCGCCAGGTGAAGTCGCCGGCGCGTCCGATGGTCATGCTGTCGCCGACGAACAGAAAACGCATGGGGCACATCATCACCGACGCCGGACGACGGCGGCGACGTGACCCCCGACACCACGGGCCCCGTGGCAGGCTGGTCGGCATGCGAACTGCTCTGTGCGTCCTGGGAACGGCGGCCCTCGTCCTGCTCGCGGCCGCCCCCGCCGGCGCGGCGGACGCCGACCGGGACTTCACCGTCGAGGATCCCCGGATCACCGAGTCCAGCGGCCTCGCCGCGAGCCGCGCCCACCCCGGGATCTACTGGACGCACAACGACCAGGACGCGCCCCTGGTCTACGGCATCGACTCCCGAACGGGAAAGACCGTCGCCACCCTCACCATGAAGGGCGTCGGCACGCCACGCGACATGGAGGCGATCTCCGTCGGCCCCGACGGGGACATCTACGTCGGCGACATCGGCGACAACCTCGACGGCTCCTGGGACCACGTCTGGATCTACCGCTTCCCGGAGCCGAGGCAACTGCGCGACCAGACCGTCCGGGCCACGCAGTACGACGTGGAGTACGCCGACGGGCCGCGCAACGCAGAGGCCCTGATGGTCCATCCGAAGACCGGCCGGGTCTACATCGCCAGCAAGAACGAGGACGGCGGCGGACTCTACGCCGGCCCCGAACGGCTCGACGCCTCCCGCACGAACGTCTTCCGGCGGATCGGGGAGGTCCCCTGGGTGACGGACGGCGCCTTCTCGCCGGACGGCGGCCGGCTGGTCCTGCGCGGCTACCTGCTGGCCAAGGAGTACGCGTGGAAGGACGGCCGCCTCGGCGACGACGGCACGTCCGTCGGCGCCCCCTTCCAGGGCCAGGCGGAGTCGGTCACGTACACACGGGACGGCTCGGCGCTGATGTTCGGCGCGGAGGGCCGGGGCAGCCGGGTCGTCCGCGTCGAACGCGCGGGCACGTCACCGTCGCCGGGCGAGGACGCGACGGACCCGGGCCCGTCCGGCACCCCGGATGCGCCGGGCACCGGCCCCGCCGGCCCCACCGCGACCGGCGGCGGCGAGCAGGGGAACTTCGCCCTCGGCGTCGTCGTCCTCGGCCTCGCCACCGTCGTCGTGGTCGGCCTCAAGCGCCTGTTCCGCCGCGACTGAACCGGCCTTCCGGGCGAGACTGGAAGGGACGCTCAGGGACGCCCACCCGTGGAGGAGTCATGACGGCAGCCACTCGCGAGAACACCCCCGTCGCGCTGGAAGGCAACGGCGTGGAGGTCCGCATGCAGGAGGCCGGCGGAGACATGACCGTCGCCTTCATCCACCTGCCCGAGGGCACCGACATGGCGCCGGCGTTCAAGGGCCTGAAGGACGACCTGTGCCAGTGCCCGCACTGGGGCTACCTGCTCAAGGGCCGCATCAGGATGCGTACGCCGTCCGGCGAGGAGATCTACGAGGCCGGGCAGGCCTACTACTGGTCGCCGGGACACGCACCCGAGGCCCTGGAGGACTCCGATCTCGTGGAGTACTCGCCGACCGCCGAGTTCACCGAGGTGATCGACCACGTGAAGGCGCAGGGCTGAGCCGTCGTCGCCGGCCACACCCGGTCCTGCCCCGTCGCACCCGGCAACACCCGGTCCTGCCCCGTCACACCCGGACGAACGGAGCCGTGCGGGGGTACGGAGACGTGCGGAGGGGTACGGAGACGGCCGGGTCGTGCGGGTCGTGCGGGGTGGTACGGAGACGGCCGGGTCATGCGGGTCGTGCGGGGTCGTACGGAAAGGCCCGGCGCCGGACCGATCAGGTCCGGCGCCGGGCCTCCGTACGGGCGGGAGAAGCGACTACAGCTTCTCGATCACGTAGTCGATGCACGCCGTCAGCGCCCGGACGTCCGCCGGGTCGATCGCCGGGAACATCGCGACGCGCAGCTGGTTGCGGCCCAGCTTGCGGTACGGCTCGGTGTCCACGATGCCGTTGGCGCGCAGCGCCTTGGCGACCGCCGCCGCGTCGATCTCGTCCGCGAAGTCGATCGTGCCGATGACCTGCGAGCGCTTCGCCGGGTCGGAAACGAACGGCGTCGCGTACTTGGACTCCTCGGCCCAGCCGTAGAGGGCGTCGGAGGACTCCTTCGTACGGGCCACGGCCCAGTCCAGACCGCCCTGGCCGTTGATCCACTTCAGCTGCTCGTTGAGCAGGAAGAGGGTCGAGAGCGCCGGGGTGTTGTACGTCTGGTTCTTCAGCGAGTTGTCGATCGCGGTCGGCAGGCTGAAGAACTCCGGGATGTGCCGGCCGGACGCGTGGACGCGGGCCGCGCGCTCCAGGGCCGCCGGCGAGAACGCCGCGAGCCACAGGCCGCCCTCGGCGGCGAAGGACTTCTGCGGGGCGAAGTAGTAGACGTCGGTCTCGGTGATGTCGACCGGCAGACCGCCGGCGCCCGAGGTCGCGTCCACGAGGACGAGCGCGCCCTCGTCGGCGCCCGCGACCCGCTTCAGCGGGGCGGCGACACCGGTGGAGGTCTCGTTGTGCGTGTAGGCGTAGACGTCGACGCCCGCCTCGGCCACCGGCTCCGGGTGGGTGCCCGGGTCGGAGGAGATCACGGTCGGCTCGGCCAGCCACGGGGCCAGCTTCGCGGCCTTCGCGAACTTGGAGGAGAACTCGCCGAAGGTGAGGTGCTGCGACTTGTTCTCGATCAGACCGTGGGTCGCGATGTCCCAGAAGGCGGTCGATCCGCCGTTGCCCAGGATCACCTCGTAGCCCTCGGGCAGCGAGAAGAGGTCACGGATGCCGGCACGCACCTCGCCGACCAGGTTCTTGACCGGAGCCTGGCGGTGAGAGGTACCGAGGAGCGAGGTGCCGGTGGCGGCCAGGGCGTCCAGCGCCTCCGTACGCACCTTGGAGGGGCCCGCGCCGAAACGGCCATCGGCGGGCTTGATGTCAGCGGGAATCTGGATATCGGCCACGAGGCGGAGCGTATCGGGTCGGGGAAGCCGGGGCCGGGGGATGTCCGCCGGATGAGACGATGACTGAGACACTGTGTAGTCGTGGGATCACACGAGAACGGGACGGGACCGGGGTCCGGCGCGGAGCCCCGTACGGCGGCGGCGACCGCCGCACTCGCGCGCGACCTGCGCGCCGCCGTGGCCGGCGACGTCGACCTCTCCGTCACCGCCCGCGCCCTGACCTCGATGGACGCCTCCAACTACCGGCGCGTCCCGCTCGGCGTCGTCGCCCCGCGCGACGCCGACGACGTCGCCGCCGCGCTGGAGGTCTGCCGTACGCACGGCGTGCCGGTCGTCGCCCGCGGCGGCGGCACCTCCATCGGCGGGCAGGCCACCGGAACGGGTGTCGTGCTCGACCTCACCCGCCACCTGCGCGACGTCGTGTCGATCGACCCGGAGGCCCGCACGGCCGTCGTCCGGCCGGGGCTCGTGCTCGACCGGCTCAGGGCGGCGGCCCGCCCGTACGGGCTGACCTTCGGCCCCGACCCGTCCACGCACAGCCGCTGCACCCTCGGCGGCATGATCGGCAACAACGCGTGCGGCGCGCACTCGGTGGCCTGGGGCACCACCGCCGACAACGTGCGGGAGCTGGACGTCGTCACCTACGACGGGCGGCGGCTGCGCCTCGGGCAGGACTGGCGGGGCGCGCCGGCCGGTCTGCGGGAGCTGGTGGCCGGCCGGCTCGCGCTGCTGCGGACCGGCTATCCGGCCGGGCTGCCGCGCCGCATCTCCGGTTACGCGCTGGACGCGCTGCTGCCCGAGCGGGGCGCGGACGTGGCCCGTTCCTTCTGCGGCAGCGAGGGCACGCTCGGCGTGGTGACGGAGGCGGTGGTGCGTCTGGTGCCGCTGCCCGCGGAGCCGGTGCTCCTGGTCCTCGGGTACGCGGACGAGGGCGCGGCGGCCGACGCGGCGGCGGGCCTGCTGCCGTACCGGCCCCTGACCGTGGAGGGGATGGCAGCGGATCTCGTGCGGGGCCGGGGCACGGAAGGGCTGCCCCGGGGCGGGGCGTGGCTGTTCGTGGAGGCGGACGGGCGCGGGGCGGCGGCCGAGCTCGTCCGGGCGGCGGACGCGCTGGACTCCGTGCTGGTCGCCGAACCGGCCGGGCAGCGGGCGCTGTGGCGGATCCGGGAGGACGCGGCGGGCACGGCGACGAGACTGCCCGACGGGGCGGAGGCCTGGCCCGGGTGGGAGGACTGCGCGGTGCCGCCGGCCCGGCTCGGGGCCTATCTGCGCGAGTTCCGCGGCCTGTTGGCGGAGCACGGGCTGCGCGGCACGCCGTACGGGCACTTCGGCGACGGCTGCGTCCACGTGCGCATCGACTTCGACCTGTGGACGGGTGAAGGCGTGGGCCGCTTCCGGGAGTTCTCGGAGGCCGTGGCCGAACTCGTGGTGGCGCACGGCGGTTCCCTGTCCGGCGAGCACGGCGACGGCAAGGCGCGGGCGGAGCTGCTGCCGAGGATGTACGGGGACGAGCTCGTCGCCCTGTTCGGCGAGGTCAAGGACCTGTGGGACCCGGACGGCGGCCTGAACCCGGGCATGCTGGTGCGGCCGGAGCCGCTGGACTCCGGGCTGCGGTTCACGGGGCTTCCGGTGGTGGGCCTGGGCCGGGAGGTGGCCCGGTGCGTCGGGGTGGCCAAGTGCCGTGTGGAGGGCCCGGGTTCGGGCCCGGGCGTGATGTGCCCCTCGTACCGTGCGACGGGGGAGGAGAAGCACTCCACGCGCGGCCGGGCCCGGCTCCTGCACGAGATGGCGCTCGGGGAGATCGTCACGGACGGGCTGCGCTCGGAGGAGGTCCGGGACGCGCTCGACCTGTGCCTGTCGTGCAAGGGCTGCCGCAGCGACTGCCCGGTGGGCGTCGACATGGCCGCGTACAAGGCGGAGTTCCTGGCCGGGTACTACGCGGGGCGGCCCTGGAAGCGGCCTCGCTCGCACTGGACGACGGGTGGCCTGCCGCGGCTGCTCGACCGCTTCGGCACGGGCCTGAACCTGGCCATGGGGCTGCCGTTCGCGGCGCGGCTCGCGGGCGTCACGCCGGAGCGGGCGCTGCCCAGGGTGGCGGAGACGTCGTTCGTGTCCTGGTTCGGGGAACGGGCCTCGGGCCGCCCGCCGGTGCTCACGCTCTGGCCGGACACCTTCACCGACCACCTGGCGCCGCAGGTGGGCGCGGCGGCGGTACGGGTCCTGGAGGCCGCCGGACTCGGGATCGCCCTGCCGCCCGGCCGGGTCTGCTGCGGGCTCACCTACGTCTCGACGGGCCGGCTGTCAGCGGCGCGGCGGGTGATGCGCCGCACGCTCGACGTCATGGCGGACGTCGAGGGCCCGGTGGTCGTCCTGGAGCCCTCCTGCGCGGCGGCCCTGCGCGCCGACCTGCCCGAGCTCCTGCCGGACGACCCGCGCGCGGCCCGGCTCGCCGCGTCCGTACGCACCTTCGCCGAGGTCCTGGAGGAACTGGCGCCGGACTGGACACCGCCGCGCGTCGCCCGCCCGGTCACCGGCCAGACCCACTGCCACCAGCACGCGGTCCTGGGCGACGCGGCGGACCGCCGGCTGCGGGAACGGGCGGGCCTGGCCGGCGAACCGGCGGGCGGCTGCTGCGGACTCGCGGGCAACTTCGGCTTCGAACCGGGCCACTACGAGGTCTCCGTCGCCTGCGCCGAGGACCAGCTCCTCCCGGCCCTGCGTTCCGCACCTCCGGACGCACTGGTCCTCGCGGACGGCTTCTCCTGCCGCACCCAGATCGGCCACCTGGCACCGGAACGCCATCCCCGCCATGTGGCGGAGGTACTGGCCGAGGCGCTGGACCAGGGTTACTGAGGAAGGGATTCCCCGGAAGGAGCAGGAGGCGCTTCCGGGGAATCCGGGGCTGTCGGAGCCGGGGGGACTTCCCGCGCTTCCGTCTCCGTCGTGACCGCACCGTCGGGACGGCCGGTGGTGGCGGCGTGGTCGAGCCACCAGCGGAGCGTCTCGGGGTCGGTGCAGTCGTGGATGTGCTCGGCGACGGCGTCGGGCAACATGACGCCTCGCACCGCGAACACGCGCAGAACCGAATCGCTGACGCCGTGCGCCTTGCCCTCGAGGTACGTCTCCTCGGCGAGGGTGCCCCCGCCGGGGAAGTAGGTGCCCGGTGATCGTGGCATCAGAAGATCTCCGCCGTGTGCGCCACGGTGACCGCCCGCTCCAGCCACCGGTCGAGCGTCTCCGTGTCGGTGCACTCCGCGATCCGGCGGGCGTCGGCCTCGGAGACCTCGATGCCCCGCGCCGCCAGCACCGCCAGAACCGACTCGGCCTTGGCTTCGGCCTTGCCCTCCGCCTTGCCCTCCGCCAGGCCTTCGGCCTTCCCCTCGAGGTACGTCTCCTCGACGAGGGTGCCTCGGCCCGGGAAGTAGGTACCTACAGCCATCAGTTTCCTCCAGGTATCCCTGGCCGGGGTGTCACCCAGGCCGATCTCCATGATTTCCGAGTAGTACTTGAAGGAGGCCGGGTCGGCCGTGGCCAGTGCCTTGGCCAGCGCCTCCAGTATGGCCGGGGCCTCCTGATGCGTGCCATGAGTCATGGCGCTGAATGCCGTCATCGCGAGGTTCCGGGACGCCTCGGCCGGGTCGGTGATGATGGGGACGTTGTCCGGGCCGAGGACGAGCGGATGGAGACTGATCGCCGTCCACGGCCCGTAGCCGCTGCGGAAGGGGCCGCCGGCCCATCTCGCCGTGGAGCGGTCCTGGCAGACCACGATCAGGAGTACGGGGAGGCCGTACTTCGCCCCGAGGTACCCCAGGTAGTACGTCCAGCTCGACGCCTTCTCCCAGTCCCGTCGGCCCTGTGCCTCGATGGCGAGGAGGAAGCCGTCGCCGTCGGGTGGTTTGACGCGCAGGACGCTGTCGACACGGCGCTCCAAGGGGCGGATTTCGGTGGCGTCCGGGCTGAGGACCTCGACCGTGGCCTTGATCGGCAGCGGTACGCCGAGGATCTCGAAGACCGGGGGCAGTAACTCCGGGCGGTCCTGGAAGATCCGGTGCGAGGTCTCGTGCGTGGAAGTGACCATGCCGCGAACGTAGGGGCGCGACAGCGACACGGGAATGCCCTTGGCATATGACCACCCGTCCGGGTGACGTCACTCTCCCCGGGCGATCTCCCGCGCCAGCTCCGCCAGCGCGCCCGTCGCCGGGTGCCGGGCGGTGGCGCGCCAGGCCAGGAGGACCGGGAGGGGCGGGGCGTCGAGGAGGGGGCGGTAGGTGACGCCGGGGTGGGGGTGGAGGGCGGCCGTCGAGGCGGAGGAGACGCCGATGCCGCGGCCCGCGGCGATCGCCGCGAGCCAGTCGTCGGTGTTGGCGACGGTGCGGGTCGCGCGGGGGCGGGCGTCGGGAGGCCAGAGGTCGAGGGTGGTGGTGCCGGAGACCGCGTTGAGGACCGCCGTCTCGGCCGCCAGCTCCGCCAGCGTGAGCTCCGGGCGTGCGGCGAGCGGGCTGTCGGCCGGCAGGGCGGCCACGCGGTGTTCGGTGATCAGCTGCTCGGTCACCAGGCCCGGGATCTCCACCGGGCCGCGCAGCAGCGCCGCGTCCACCTCGCCGCGCAGCAGGCCCGCGGTGCGGTCGTCGATCCGGAGCAGTTCGAGCGGGGTCCCGGGGTGTTCCCGCTGCCAGCGGCGCAGGAGGGGCGTGGTGTACGGGCCGAAGGCCGACCACGCGTGGCCGAGCCGGAGCGGGCGGTGGTGGAGCCGGCCGGGGTCGACGGCCGCGTCGAACGCGGCGACCGCGGCGGCCGCCCGGTCGCGGAAGGCGCGGCCTTCGGGAGTGAGGGCGAGGTGGTGCGTGGAGCGGTCGACGAGCCGGGCGCCGAGCTGTTTCTCCAGGGAGGCGAGCGTGCGGGACACGGCGGGCTGGGTGAGGTGCAGCCGGGTGGCGGCCCGGGTGAGGTTGCCCTCCTCCGCGATGGCGAGGAAGCAGCGCAGGTGGCGGAGCTCGATGCTGGTGCGGCTCATGCGTGCGGAGCATAACCGCAGCGCGATCGGCATTTCCGGTGCCGCGCCCGAGGTCGTAGCGTGAAGCGGAAGGTTCGGTTCGGGGCGAGCTCCGGGCCAGGGCCGGACCCGGCGGCCCGGCGGGTCGGTCCGGGAGGGTCCGGTGGCGCTTCGGCGGGCCGGTCTGGGGCCCGTGCGGGGCAGGACGGCGCTCTCGGGTCGGTCCGGGAGGGTCCGGTGGCGCTTCGGCGGGCCGGTCTGGGGCCCGTGCGGGGTCGGACGGCGTCGTCGCGGTCGGTCCCCAAGGGGTCCGGCGGCGCTTCGACGGGCGGCCGGTTCGGGGCTCGTGCGGAAATGGGTTCGAGCCCGCAGGGGTCCAGTCCACTATGCTGGACCTTGTAGTCCACTGTGGTGGACTGACCTCCGTACGACGGCAAGGCTAGGAGCGCGCCCGGTGGAAAGCCCGGTCAAGGACATGTCCGCCACCCCGGCGGCCCGGACCGCCACGAACCCGGCGGCACCGGGCGGCCCAGCCGCCGCCCGGCCCGCCGGGGCGCCCGCGCCCGCGGCCGGTGCGCGTGCGGCCGGCCGCCTCGGTCCCGTCGCGCTCGTCGTCGCCGGCGGGCTCTCCGTGCAGTTCGGCTCGGCCGTGGCCGTCCTCCTCATGCCCCGCGCCGGCGCCCTCGGCGTCGTCACCCTGCGGCTCGTGCTCGCCGCCGCCGTCCTGCTGATCGCCTGCCGGCCCAAGGTCCGCGGCTACGGCCGCGCCGACTGGGGGACCGTGCTCGCCTTCGGCGCCGCCATGTCCGGCATGAACATCCTCTTCTACCTCTCCGTCGCCCGGATCCCGCTCGGCGCCGCCGTCACCCTCGAGGTCCTCGGCCCGCTCGCCCTCTCCGTCATCGCCTCCCGCCGCCTGGTGAACCTCCTCTGGGCCGGGCTCGCCCTCGCCGGCGTCGTCCTGCTCAGCGGCGCCCACGGCGGCGGCTTCGACCGGCTCGACCCGGCCGGCGCCGGATTCGCCCTCGCCGCGGGCGCCATGTGGGCCGCGTACATCGTCTTCAGCGCCCGTACCGGCCGCCGCTTCCCGCAGGCCGACGGCCTCGCCCTCGCGATGGCCGTCGGCGCCGTCATCAGCCTGCCCTTCGGCCTCGCGTCCGCGGGCGACAAGCTGCTCGACCCGGTGACGATCGGTCTCGGCCTCGGTGTCGCCCTGATGTCCTCCGTGCTGCCCTACACCCTCGAACTCCTCGCGCTGCGCCGTCTGCCCGCGCCCACCTTCGCCATCCTCATGAGTCTGGAGCCGGCCATCGCCGCCACCGCCGGCTTCCTCGTCCTCCACCAGGCCCTCGGCCCGGCCGACGCGCTCGCCATCGCCCTGGTCATCGCGGCCAGCATGGGCGCCGTACGGACCCAGGTGGCCCGATCCCGTTGATCTCTGACCCGTGGCCGGTTTCCGCGGTCACGGGTCCGACCGCAGGATGTTCGCCATGGCCCTTGAAATGCGCGAACGCTGCGAACGCTGCGAGACGACCGCCCTGCCCGTCGACGCACCCGCCCGGATCTGTACGTACGAGTGCACCTTCTGCGTGCCGTGCTCGGACGCCATGGACGACGTCTGCCCCAACTGCGGCGGCGAACTGGTCGCCAGGCCCCGCCGCGCGGCCTGAACCCGCGCCCTCGGAGTCCCGGGCCGGGCGGCCCGGGCCGGCCTCCCGCAAAATCTCAAGCAAGCACGCTTGATTGTTTCTCCCCCGGCTGCCATGCTCCTCACGCACGTCCGTGGCCAGCCGTCCCCCGAGGGGAGCGCACCGTGTCCGACCCCGCCGTCGTCCTCGACGACCTGCGTGCCGAGAGCGAGGAAGTCGAGGCTCTGGTCAGGGCGTTGACCGACGAGCAGTGGGCCCTGCCCACGCCCGCGCCGCGCTGGACGGTCGCCCACCAGATCGCCCACCTCGCCTGGACCGACGCCGCCGCGCTGCTCGCGGCGACCGACCCCGAGGCCTTCGCCGCCGAGGCGGAGAAGGCGCTCGCCGCGCCCGACCGCTTCGTCGACGACGGCGCGGAGGAGGGCGCCGCCCTGCCGCCCGCCGAGCTGCTCGAACGCTGGTGCGCGGGCCGGGAGCGGCTGCACCAGGTGCTGCGCGAGGCCCCGCCCGGGACGCGTTTTCCCTGGTACGGGCCCGCCATGAGCGCCGTGTCCCTCGCCACCGCACGCCTGATGGAGACCTGGGCGCACGGCCAGGACGTGGCCGACGCGCTCGGCGTCGTGCGGAGGCCGACGGCGCGGCTGCGGCACGTGGCCTGGATCGGGCTGCGGGCCCGGGACTACGCGTACCTCGTGCGCGGGCTCACGCCGCCCGCCGAGCCGTTCCGGGTCGAGCTGACCGGCCCCGACGGCGAGCGGTGGGCGTACGGGCCCGACGACGCGCCCCAGGTGATCGCCGGGCCCGCGCTCGACTTCTGTCTGCTCGTCACCCAGCGGGTCCACCGGGCCGACACCGCGCTCGTCGCCCACGGCGCCGACGCCGAGCACTGGCTCACCGTCGCCCAGGCCTTCGCCGGCCCGGCGGGCGGGGGCCGGGCGCCCAGGGAGGACGGCGCGTGATCCTGCGGATCGGCAACGCCTCCGGCTTCTACGGCGACCGCTTCGACGCGGTCCGGGAGATGCTGACCGGCGGTGAACTCGACGTCCTCACCGGCGACTACCTCGCCGAGCTGACCATGCTCATCCTCGGCCGCGACCTGCTCAAGGACCCCGCCGCCGGATACGCCAGGACCTTCCTGCGGCAGATGGAGGAAGGGCTCGGCCTCGCCCACGACCGCGGCGTGCGGATCGTCGCCAACGCCGGCGGCCTCAACCCCGCCGGTCTCGCCGACGCCCTGCGGGCCCTCGCCGAGCGGCTCGGCGTGCCCGCCCGGATCGCCCACGTCGAGGGCGACCGGCTGCCCGCCGAGCCCGGCGTCCTCGCGGCCAACGCCTACCTCGGCGGCGCCGGGATCGCCGCCTGCCTCAGCGCCGGCGCCGACGTCGTCGTCACCGGCCGGGTGACGGACGCCGCGCTCGTCACCGGGCCCGCGCAGTGGTTCTTCGGCTGGGGCCCGGAGGCGTACGACGAGCTGGCGGGCGCGGTCGTCGCCGGACACGTCCTGGAGTGCGGCACCCAGGCCACCGGCGGCAACTACGCCTTCTTCACCGGCCACGACGTGCGCCGCCCCGGCTTCCCGCTCGCCGAGCTCCACGAGGACGGCAGCGCGGTCGTCACCAAGCACCCGGGCACGGGCGGGGTCGTCGACCTCGGCACCGTCACCGCCCAGCTCTTGTACGAGACGGCCGGAGCCCGCTACGCGGGGCCCGACGTCACCGCCCGCCTCGACTCCGTACGCCTCACCCAGGAGGGCCCGGGCCGGGTGCGGATCGACGGCGTACGGGGCGAGGCGCCGCCGCCCACGCTCAAGGCCGGCATCTGCCGGCTCGGCGGCTTCCGCAACGAGGTCGTCTTCGTGCTCACCGGCCTCGACATCGAGGCCAAGGCGCGGCTCGTGCAGGAACAGGTCCTCGACGTCCTCGCCAAGTCCCCGCCCGCAGAGATCCGTTGGGAGCTGGCCCGCACCGACCACGAGGACGCCGGCACCGAGGAGACCGCCAGCGCGCTGCTCCGGCTCGTCGTCCGCGACCAGGACCCGGACAAGGTCGGCCGGGCCCTGACCGGCGCCGCGATCGAGCTTGCCCTCGCGAGCTACCCCGGCTTCCACGTCACGGCCCCTCCCGGCAAGGGCGCCCCCTACGGCGTCTTCGACAGCGCGTACGTGCCGGCGGGCGAGGTCGCGCACACGGCCGTGCTGCCCGACGGGACCCGCGTCCCCGTGCCCGCACCGGCCGTGACCCGGGAGCTCGCACCCGTACCCGAACCGGACCTTCCGGCGCCGCTCCCGGCCGGGCCGGCCCGCCGGGTGCCGCTCGGCCTCGTCGCCGGGGCCCGCAGCGGCGACAAGGGCGGGGACGCCAACGTCGGCGTCTGGGTCCGCACCGACCGCGCGTGGCGCTGGCTCGTGCACGCCCTCACCGTCGAGCACTTCCGCGAACTCCTCCCGGAGACCCGCGACCTGGCCGTAACCCGGCACGTCCTGCCCGGCCTCAAGGCCCTCAACTTCACCGTGACCGGACTCCTCGGCGAGGGCGTGGCCTCCCGGGCCCGCTTCGACCCGCAGGGCAAGGCCCTCGGCGAATGGCTCCGCTCCCGCCACACCGACGTACCGGTGGACCTCCTGGAGGAAGCCCGATGACCGTCCTCGCCTCCGCCCTCGACACCGGCGGACCCGACTACGCGGCCCACCGCGCCGCCATGCTGGACAAGCTCGCCGCGCTCGACGCCGAGCACGCCAAGGCGCTGGCCGGCGGCGGCGAGAAGTACACCGCCCGGCACCGTGGGCGCGGCAAGCTCCTCGCACGCGAGCGGATCGAACTGCTCGTCGACCCGGACACCCCGTTCCTCGAGCTGTCGCCGCTCGCGGCCTGGGGCAGCGACTACCCCGTCGGGGCGTCGCTGGTGACCGGCATCGGGGTGGTCGAGGGCGTCGAGTGCCTGATCACCGCCAACGACCCCACCGTGCGCGGCGGCGCGTCCAACCCGTGGACGCTGAAGAAGGCGCTGCGGGCGAACGAGGTCGCGTTCGCCAACCGGCTCCTGGTCATCTCGCTCGTCGAGTCCGGCGGCGCCGACCTGTCCTCCCAGAAGGAGATCTTCATCCCCGGCGGGGCGCTCTTCCGCGACCTCACCCGGCTCTCCGCGGCCGGGATCCCCACGATCGCGGTCGTCTTCGGCAACTCGACGGCCGGCGGCGCGTACGTGCCCGGCATGTCCGACCACACCGTGATGATCAAGGAGCGGTCGAAGGTCTTCCTGGGCGGGCCGCCGCTGGTGAGGATGGCGACGGGCGAGGAGAGCGACGACGAGTCGCTCGGCGGCGCCGGGATGCACGCGCGGACCAGCGGTCTCGCCGACCACTACGCCGTCGACGAGGCCGACGCGCTGCGCCAGGCCCGCCGGATCGTCGCCCGCCTCAACCACCGCAAGGCACACGCCGATCCGCCGTTCGCCGAGCCTCCGAAGTACGACGAGGAGGAGCTGCTCGGGATCGTCCCCGGCGACCTCAAGACGCCGTTCGACCCGCGCGAGGTGATCGCCCGGATCGTGGACGGCTCCGACTTCGACGAGTTCAAGCCGCTGTACGGGACGAGCCTGGTGACCGGCTGGGCGGAGCTGCACGGCTACCCGGTCGGCATCCTCGCCAACGCGCAGGGCGTGCTGTTCTCCGCCGAGTCGCAGAAGGCGGCGCAGTTCATCCAGCTCGCCAACCAGCGGGACATCCCGCTGCTGTTCCTCCACAACACCACCGGCTACATGGTGGGCAGGGAGTACGAGCAGGGCGGCATCATCAAGCACGGCGCGATGATGATCAACGCGGTGTCGAACTCCCGCGTGCCCCATCTGTCCGTCCTCATGGGCGCGTCGTACGGCGCCGGGCACTACGGCATGTGCGGCCGGGCCTACGACCCGCGGTTCCTCTTCGCCTGGCCCAGTGCCAAGTCCGCCGTCATGGGCCCGCAGCAGCTCGCGGGCGTGCTCTCCATCGTGGCGCGCGCCTCGGCGGAGGCGAAGGGACAGCCTTACGACGAGGAGCAGGACGCCGGCATGCGGGCGTTCGTCGAGGCGCAGATCGAGAGCGAGTCGCTGCCGATGTTCCTGTCCGGGCGGCTGTACGACGACGGGGTCATCGACCCGCGCGACACGCGCACGGTCCTCGGGCTCTGCCTGTCCGCGATCCACACGGCACCGGTCGAGGGCGCGCGCGGCGGCTTCGGCGTCTTCCGAATGTGAGGCCTCTGGTGATCTCTTCAGTTCTTGTGGCGAACCGGGGCGAGATCGCCTGCCGGGTGTTCCGCACCTGCCGTGACCTCGGCATCGCGACGGTGGCGGTGTACTCCGACGCGGACGCGGACGCCCTGCACGTACGGGAGGCCGACGCGGCGGTACGGCTGCCGGGGGCGGCGCCCGCCGACACGTACCTGCGCGGCGACCTGGTGGTGAAGGCCGCCCTCGCGGCCGGCGCCGACGCCGTCCACCCCGGCTACGGATTCCTGTCCGAGAACAAGGAGTTCGCGGAGGCGGTCCTCGCGGCGGGACTGGTCTGGATCGGACCGCCGCCGGAGGCGATCGAGGCGATGGCGTCGAAGACGCGCGCCAAGGAGCTGATGGGCATCCCGCCGCTGACGGACGTCACCGAGGCGGACCTGCCGGTCCTGGTGAAGGCGGCGGCGGGCGGTGGCGGTCGCGGCATGCGCGTGGTACGGGAACTCGCGTCCCTGGAAGGCGAGTTGTCTGCGGCATCGGCCGAGGCGCTGAGCGCCTTCGGGGACGGCGAGGTGTTCGTCGAGCCGTACGTGGAGAACGGCCGCCACGTCGAGGTGCAGATCCTCGCCGACGCCCACGGCACGGTGTGGACCCTCGGCACCCGCGACTGCTCGCTCCAGCGCCGCCACCAGAAGGTGATCGAGGAGGCGCCGGCGCCCGGCCTGCCGGCCGCGCTCGTCGACGAGCTGTGCGCGCGCTCGGCCGCCGCCGCGAAGGCCGTCGGCTACGTCGGCGCGGGCACGGTCGAGTTCCTCGTCGCGGACGTCGCCCGAGCTCCCGGCTGCGCTCGAGCAGGGACCCCCACGGCGCACTTCCTGGAGATGAACACCCGCCTCCAGGTCGAGCACCCGGTGACGGAGGAGATCCACGGCGTCGACCTGGTCGCCCTCCAGATCGCGGTCGCGGAGGGCACGCCGCTGGACCCGGAGCCCCCGGCCGCCCGGGGCCACGCGGTCGAGGCCCGCGTCTACGCGGAGGACCCGGCGGCCGGCTGGACCCCGCAGACCGGCGTGCTGCACGCCCTGGAGTTCCCGGCCGGGCCGGGGGTGCGGATCGACACCGGATACGCCTCGGGGGACTCCGTGCCCGTGCACTACGACGCCATGCTGGCCAAGGTCGTCGTGCACGCGCCGACCCGGGAGGCCGCCGTGCGCAGGCTGGCGCACGTCCTGGAGCGGGCCCGGGTCCACGGCCCGGTCACCAACCGCGACCTGCTCGTCGCGTCCCTCCGGCACCCCGGCTTCCAGGACCCCGACCGGCTCGACACCGGCTTCTACGGCCGTCACCTCGACGCACTGACCCGGCCCGGCGACGGCGCGGCGCCCGCGGCCGTGGCCGCCGCCCTCGCCGACGCGGCCCGCAACGCCGGGCGGTTCGGCGGCTGGCGGAACCTGCCGTCGCAGGACCAGGTGAAGACGTACGGCGAGCAGGAGGTGCGCTACCGGCACGGCCGCTCCGGGTACACCGTCACCGCCCCCGACGGCATCCGTGCCGTCTCCGTCACGCCGAGCGCCGTCCGCCTCGAAGTCCTCGGCGTCGTCAGGGACTTCGAGGTCACGGCGTACGACGACGGGACCGTCCACGTCGGCCCGCACCGGCTCACCGCCCGGCCCCGCTTCACCGACCCCACCGGGCAGCGGGAACCCGGTTCGCTGCTCGCGCCCATGCCCGGCACCGTCGTCCGGGTCGCCGACGGGCTGACCGTCGGCGACCGGGTGGCGGCCGGACAGCCGCTGCTCTGGCTGGAGGCCATGAAGATGGAGCACCGGGTCACCGCTCCCGCCGCCGGCACGCTCACCGCGCTCCACGCCGCACCCGGCCGCCAGGTCGAGGTCGGCGCCCTGCTCGCCGTCGTACAGCCCGAAGACCGGGCCGGCGTACCGACCGAAGCCCAGGAGGAAGCCTCCGCATGAGCACCCTCATCGAGTCCCCGGAACACATCGCCCTCCGCGCCGCCGTCTCCGCGCTCGGCCACCGCCACGGCCCCGGCTTCGACCGGGCGTCCCTGTGGGCGGAGGCCGGCAAGCTCGGCTACCTCGGGGTGAACCTGCCCGAGGAGTACGGCGGCGGGGGCGGTGGCATGGCCGAGCTGTCCATCGTCCTGGAGGAGGCGGGCGCGGCCGGCGCGCCGCTCCTCATGATGGTCGTGTCGCCCGCGATCTGCGGCACGGTCATCGCCCGCTTCGGCACGGACGCGCAGAAGGCGGCCTGGCTGCCCGGCCTCGCCGACGGCTCGCGCACCATGGCCTTCGGCATCACCGAGCCCGACGCGGGCTCCAACTCCCACCGCATCACGACCACGGCCACCCGCACCGAGGACGGCTGGGTCCTCAACGGCCGCAAGGTCTTCGTCTCCGGCGTCGACATCGCCGACGCGACCCTGATCGTCGGCCGCACCTCCGACGCCCGCACCGGCAACCTCAAGGCCTGCCTCTTCGTCGTCCCGCGCGACACGCCCGGCTTCGGGCGCCGCCGGATCGACATGGAACTCGCGGCGGACGAGAAGCAGTTCGAGCTCGTCCTCGACGACGTGCACCTCCCCGCCGACGCGCTGGTCGGCGACGAGGACGCGGGCCTCCTCCAGCTCTTCGCCGGCCTCAACCCCGAGCGGATCATGACCGCCGCCTTCGCGATCGGCATGGGCCGCTATGCCCTCGCCCAGGCCGTGAAGTACGCCAAGGAGCGCCAGGTCTGGAAGGCCCCGATCGGCTCCCACCAGGCCATCGCGCACCCGCTGGCCCAGTCCCACATCGAGCTCGAACTGGCCCGCCTGATGATGCGCAAGGCCGCCGCCCTGTACGACGCGGGCGACGATCTGGCGGCGGGCGAGGCCGCCAACATGGCCAAGTACGCCGCCGCCGAGGCCTGTGTGAAGGCCGTCGACCAGTCCGTCCACACCCTGGGCGGCAACGGCCTCACCCGCGAGTTCGGCCTCGCCCGGCTGGTCACGGCGGCCCGCGTGGCCCGGATCGCCCCGGTCAGCCGCGAGATGATCCTCAACTTCGTGTCCCACCAGACGCTGGGGCTGCCGAAGTCGTACTGACGGCGTCCGGGGCGCCGGAGGGTTCTTCGTGTATCGCCGGCGTATCGAGAACCGCATACGCCGACGCAACGGTCCTCCGTGTCCAATGGGTCCATGAACCACGACGTGACCCTGGACCCGACCCTGCCGGCACCGCCCGGCCGCACACGGACACGTACGCGCACGCGGCGGGCCGTGGTCGCCGGTCTGGCGGTCCTCGGCCTGGCGGGCGCCTTGTCCGTCGTGCGCGGGCCGCTCCTGATGGCCGCACCGCGGTGCGCGGCCGGGCGCTGGCACGGGTGCTTCGACACGTTCAACGGCGTCGTGCTCATGACGCTCGTCGCGGTGCCGTTGAGCCTGCTGCTGGTGTGGGCCCTGGCCTGGCGACGGCGGGCCGCCGGCGTCGGGTCGGCGTGGCGGCTGTCGCTGGCAGAGGTGGGCATGGTCCACGGGACGGTGCCGTGGGTGTGGATGACCATGATGCCGGGCGCCGGGGCCGGCGTCGTCCCCGGCCGGGTGAGCCTGGTGCCGCTGCGGGACCTGGTCACGATGGGGCCGCTCGGGATCGGCGGCAACCTGCTGGTCCTCGCGGCGCTGGGGTTCTTCGCCCCGATGCGATGGGCGGCGCTGGCGTCCGTGCCGCGGATCCTGGCCCTCGGGGCCGGCTGCTCGGTCCTGATCGAGACCGCCCAGTACGTCCTGCAGCTCGACCGGGTGTCGTCCGTGGACGACGTCCTGGTCAACGCCACCGGCGCCGGTCTCGCCGCGCTGGCGTCGCGCCGCTGGTGGCGCGGCACGGCGGAAGCCGCGCATACGTCGGCGATATGCCGGGCTGCCTAGGCTTCCCACATGCGCGTACTGATCGTGGAGGACGAGCCCTACCTGGCCGAAGCCGTCCGGGACGGCCTGCGGCTGGAAGCGATCGCCGCCGACGTCGCCGGCGACGGCGACTCCGCCCTGGAACTGCTCGCCGTCAACTCCTACGACCTCGCGGTCCTCGACCGCGACATCCCCGGCCCCTCCGGCGACGAGGTCGCCCGGCGCATCGTCGCCTCCGGCAGCGGCATCCCGATCCTCATGCTCACCGCCGCCGACCGGATCGACGACAAGGCGTCCGGGTTCGCGCTCGGCGCCGACGACTACCTCACCAAGCCGTTCGAGCTGCGGGAGCTCGTCCTGCGGCTGCGGGCCCTCGACCGCAGGCGCGCGTACGCCCGGCCCCCGGTCCGCGAGATCGCGGGCCTGCGCCTCGACCCGTTCCGCCGGGAGGTCTTCCGCGACGGGCGGTACGTGGCGCTCACCCGCAAGCAGTTCGCCGTGCTCGAAATCCTCGTCGCCGCCGAAGGCGGCGTCGTCAGCGCCGAGGAACTGCTCGAACGGGCCTGGGACGGGAACGCCGACCCGTTCACCAACGCCGTCCGCATCACCGTCTCCGCACTGCGCAAGAGGCTCGGCGAACCGTGGGCCATCGCCACCGTGCCGGGCGTGGGCTACCGCATCGACACCGCCCCCGGCACCGGCCACGAGACCGCACCCGGCACCGGCGACGGCCGTGAATAGACGCCCAGGACTCAGCGTCCGCCTGAAGCTCACCCTCAGCTATGCCGGGCTCGTCCTCGTGACAGGCACCGTCCTGCTGGCCGTGGTGTGGCTGTTCCTGCTGCGCTACGTACCCGACAGTGATCAGGGGCTGCTCGGGATCTCACCCAACCGGTACCTCCTCTCGCGCATCTTCGGTCGCGCCGCGGCCGTGGCGATGGGCTTCCTGCTCGTGTTCGGCCTCGTCGGAGGATGGTTCCTCGCCGGCCGGATGCTCGCACCGCTCGACCGGATCACGGCGGCGGCGCGGGCCGCCGGGAGCGGATCGCTGTCCCACCGGATCCGCATGGAGGGCCGCCAGGACGAGTTCCGTGAACTCGCCGACACGTTCGACACCATGCTCGAACGGCTCGACTCGCACGTCGCCGAGCAGCAGCGGTTCGCCGCGAACGCCTCCCACGAACTGCGCACCCCGCTGGCCGTCTCCCAGACGCTGCTCGACGTCGCCCGCGAGGACCCCACGCGGGACCGGGACGAACTCCTCGCCCGCCTCCAGGCCGTGAACACGCGCGCGATCGGCCTCACCGAGGCCCTCCTGCTGCTCAGCCGCAGCGACCGGGGGACCTTCGCCCGCGAGGACGTCGACCTCTCCCTCGTCGCCGAAGAGGCCGCCGAGACCCTGCTCCCGCTCGCCGAACAGCGCGGGACCACGCTCGACGTCACCGGCGCGGCGGCACGCACCCACGGCTCCGCGGAGCTCCTGCTGCGGATGGTGACGAACCTCGTCCAGAACGCCGTCGTCCACAACCTCCCCGGCGGCGGCACCGTCACCGTCCACACCGAGGAGCAGGGCAACACGAGCGTGCTGCGGGTCGAGAACACCGGCCCCCCGCTCCCGCCCGAACTGCTGCCCACCCTCACCGAACCCTTCCAGCGCGGAACGGAACGCGCGCGCACCGACGAGCACGCCGGCGTCGGCCTCGGCCTCGCGATCGTCCACAGCATCACCCGTGCCCACGCCGGCACCCTCGACCTCGCCGCCCGCCCCGGCGGAGGCCTGGTCGTCACGGTCCGGCTTCCCGGCTTGCCGTAGGGGCGGGGCGGCGTCAGGGGGTGACGTCCTCCTGGAGGAAGATCGTCTGGTTGGTCCCCTCGATGACGCCACCGCGCCGCCAGGCCTCTTCGAGCGCGGGTGACGGGAAGTGCTTCCGCACCTGTTCGATGTCGTCGAACCGGAACAGGACGACGGCCTCTGCCGGATCGGCCATGTTCCGGGTCACGGCGACGGTCTCGAGACCGAGACTGGAGCGCTGTTCGGCGAGGGAGTCGAACGCCTCCCGCCACTGGGTGTAGTCGGCGAACTTCTGACGAATCAGCAGATAGGCCATGTCGGGCAGCCTAGGCAAGGAGGGGGGCTCCTGGTACCCCGTGGCATCAGCCGATCTCGACCACGTGCGCCCCGCCAGGGGGTCAGTGCGGGATCGCCCGGATGATCTCCAGAGCACCGTCCTTGATGAGCGTGGCCGCAACCGACGTCCCGAGGGCCTGGGCATGGCGCCCCCACTCGTGGGCGTCCACGACGTCCTTCCCGTCCGGCGAGAACACCCGGGCCCGCAGGCTCAGCCGGCCGTCGGGTTCGGTGCGGGCGACGGCGGCGATCGGGGAGTTGCAGTGGCCCTGGAGACAGTGCAGGAGTGTGCGCTCCGCCTCGGTCTCCCGATGAGTGTCCGGGTGACCGAGCGGTGCGAGAACATCGCGCAGGGCTCCGTCGTCCTCTCTCGACTGCAACACCAGGGTCCCCGACCCCACGGCGGGCATCATCGTCTCCAGGGGCAGCACCTCGGTGATGCGTCCGGCCTCTCCGATGCGCTCAAGCCCCGATACCGCGAGGATCAGGGCGTCGTACTCCCCGGCGTCGAGCTTGGCCAGCCGCGTGTTGGCGTTCCCCCGGATCGGCCTTGTGACGAGATGCGGATGCGTACGGGCGAGCTGAGCCACCCGTCGCACTGAGGACGTCCCGATGACCGCCCCCGTCGGAAGCCGGTCGAGCGAGCGCCCGCCCGGCTCCACCAGGGCGTCGTGAAGACTGTCCCGCCGCAGGTATGCGGCGAACACCGTCCCCCGCGCGACCGGTACGTCACCGGGCACGTCCTTCACGCAGTGCACGGCAAGGTCGATCGCCCCGCTCACCAGCGCCTCGTCCAGCTCCCGGGTGAACGCCCCCTTCCCGCCGAGCTCGGAGAGGGCGCCGGACCACCGGTCTCCGGAGGTGGTGAAATCGACGACCTCGGTCCTCAACGCGGGGTGTGCAGCGGCAAGTTCGCGCCGCAGGCGCTCGACCTGAGCCAGCGCCATCGGGGAAGAACGGGTGCCGATGCGAATGACGTCGAGTGACATGGGGCAACGGTAGCGCTACGCGAGGTGCGGCGGGTCGCCGAGGCGCGCCGCGACGGCCAGGCCGGACGCCCAGTCCATGAGCGTCCAGCGCATCTTCGTGTGCCGGGGCAGTTCGCGGACGAATCGGTCGACACGGTCTTGGTGATCATCCGGCCAGGTCGGCTGCGGGTTGAGGTCGTCGCCCACGTACAGGGCGCCGGGCCGCAGAAGTCGCACGAGGCGCTCCAGACCGGTGAATTTGCCCGGCCGGCAGTCCACGAAGGCGAGGTCGAACCTCGGCCCCTCGTATGCACGGCGCTGGGGGCGCTTGTCGACGCGGTGCGGGACGGTTCCATCTAGCCATCTCCCCACACGCCTTGCGTGGCCCGCTTCCTCTCTCCGGAGGGCGGGCCGTTCGCCTGTCCCGCCTGGCCGATCAGCCGATCTCGACCACGTGCGCCCAGTCCGGCGGCGAGTCCGGTACGTAGTCGGGGTCGTCCTCGTCCACCGGGCCGCCGGTCCGCGGGAACAGTCCGACGACCGTGCGGCACGGCGGGCGGCTCGACGGCCAGGGCGTCTGGCCGTCGGTGAGGACGACCACGACGTCGGGACGGGGGCGGGAGCGCAGTGCGGTGGCGAAGCCCGTGCGCAGGTCCGTGCCGCCGCCCCCGACCAGCGGGATGCCCTCCGCCCGGCACAGCGGGTGCACTACGCGGGCCGCCGCGTCGCACGGGACGACGTTCACCAGCTCGCGCCGGCCGCCCACCGCCCGCGAGATCGCGGTGACCTCCAGGAGCGCGCTGCCCAGCTCGGCGTCGCTGACCGACAGGGAGGTGTCGATGACCACCGACACCCGCGGCGGCCGGCGGCGCAGGCTCGGCAGCACGATGCCGGGCAGGGAGACCGAGCGGCGGGACGGCCGGCCGTAGCTGTGGTCGTCGCCCGCGCCGGCCGCCGCGGCGGCCGAGCGCACCGCGGCGCCGAGGAGCTGCCGCCAGGGCTGCGGCGGATGGAACGCCTCCTCAGCCCACCGCTGCCAGCCCGCCGGCACGCCGCCCGGGCGGCCCGTGATGCCCTCGGCCACCCGGAAGCGGACGGCGTCCCGCTCCTGCTCGCTCAGCCCGTCCGCGCCGCCGGGGCCGAGCTCCCACTCCCGGTCCAGGCCGTCGGCGCCGCTGCCGCAGTCCAGCCAGGCGGCCGTGTCGGGCAGCCAGGGCCCGAGCTGGAACTGCCGCAGGTAGTCCTCCATCAGCCCGTCCGTCGGGAGCCGCAGGTCGGAGGGCAGCAGCGCGCCCTCGGGGCGCACGAGCCCTTCGCCGTAGATGTCGTCGTTGATCTCGAAGTCGGCGGCGATGTTCATCCGCAGCCGCTCCGAGGCGCCGGTGAGCCCGCGCTCGCGGGCCACCCGGTCGCTGCGGCCGTGGTGGTCGCGGAGCAGGTGGGACACCTCGTGCACCCACACGCCGGCGAGCTCCTCGACGGAGGTGGCGGCCACGAACTCCGGCGAGGCGTAGCACCGCCACCACCGGTCGACACCCATCGTCCGCACCCGCCGCGACTCGACGACGTGCAGGGCGAAGAGCGCGGTCGCCAGGTACGGCCGCACGCGCACGGCGTGCAGGCGCGCGGCGAACAGCTTCTCCCGGTCGAGGCCCGGGGCAGGGCGCGTGTCCGCGCTCATCGGCCCGCGCCCACGGCGGTCACGCGCGCCACCGAGCGGTCCGCTCGCCGGGACACCGACACCACGCCCGCGAGCCGCTCGATCGCCTCCGGAACGTCCCAGTCCTCCTGCCGCAGCGAGGCCAGGGTCGTCGCCGGCACCACCACCAGGTCCGGCGCCCCGGTCTCCAGGGCGCGTACGAGCAGGGCCCAGGCCGCGTCCCAACGCGCCTTCGCCGGGCGGGCCCTGACCGCCTCCACCACTCCTTCGAGGGTGGCCTGACGGCGGTCGCCGCGCTCCGGCAGCTCGGCCGCCCCGGGATCGGCGAGCAGCACCTCGGGGTCCGGGAGGTCCATCCGGTCCAGCCATGCGAGGAGTTCGAGCCCGGGACCGTCGCCGACGGTGCCGCGCACGAGCAGCGAGAGCACGTCCCGGGAGGAGCCCGCGGCGGTGGCGAAGGCGATCAGGGACAGCGCCATGTCCCAGCTGCGCGGCGACGGCCAGGCCCCGCCCCTGCGGGTCTCGTTGCCCGGCAGCCGGTGGACGAGCGCCGGCCGGCTGCCGAGCAGCCCGCACACCGCCCGGCGGGCCCGGTCCACGGCCTGCGGCAGCAGGGCGGCGTCCAGCTTGGGCAGGGTCGCCCGCGGCCAGGTGCCACCGAGCCCGCGCACCACCACCTCGTGGTCGTGGGCCCACAGCAGGTGCACGAAGCGGTTGGCGAGCGGCGGGCTCAGCTCCCAGCCGTCGGCGGCCGAGGCACGCGGGTTGGCGGCGGCCACGATCCGTACGCCGGGCGGCAGCTGGAGCGAGCCGATGCGCCGCTCCAGGACCAGGCGCAGCAGCGCCGCCTGGACGGCGGGTGTGGCGGTGGACAGCTCGTCCAGGAACAGCAGCCCGCGCCCGGCCCGTACCAGGCGCACGGCCCAGTCCGGCGGAGCCAGCGGCACGCCCTGCTCGGCCGGGTCGTCGCCGACGATCGGCAGTCCGGAGAAGTCGGACGGTTCGTGGACGCTGGCAATCACCGTGGTGAGCGGCAGGTCGAGTTCCTCGGCGAGCCGGGTGAGCGCGGCGGTCTTGCCGATGCCGGGCTCGCCCCACAGCAGCACCGGGAGGTCGGCGGCGACGGCGAGGGTCAGGGCCTCAAGCTGGGTGTCGGGACGGGGCTCGGTGCGGGTGTCACGCAGCAGGGCGAGCAGGTCGGCGGCGACGTCGAGCTGGGCCGGGGGAGTGGACGCGGGAGCGCAAGCAGTCATGTGGGTCACCTGAGGGTGTGAGGGTGTGAGGAGGGCCGGGAGGCCCAGGAGATCCGGGAGATCCGGGAGATCCGGGAGATCCGGGGGATCCGGGGGATCTGGCGGATCCGGGGTTCTGGGGGATCCGGGGTTCTGGGGGATCCGGGGGATCCGGAAGATCAGGGAGGCCGGAGCGGCCAGGGAGGCCAGGGAGGCCACGGAGGTCAGCGGGAATCGGGACCGGGTGCGCGGGTGCGCGGGCAGGCGGTCGGGCAGGCAGGCGGGCAGGCGGGCAGGCGGGCAGGCGGGTGCGCGGGCAGGCGGTCGGGCGGGCAGGCGGGCGCCGGTCAGCGCCGGACGGCGTCCCGGGGGCGGGAGCGGGCGGACCGGCGCAGCCGCGGATGGACGGGTCGGTCGGGCGGCCGGTGGTTCTCGGGCCGGGCCAGTCCCGCCCGGTAGAGCCCGTGCACCAGCCGCCGTTCGGCGGCGGCCTCCAGGGCCTCCTGGAGCGGGCCGGAGCGCAGCACGGCCTCGGGGCCGAGCAGGCCCTCGACGGCGGCCAGTGCCCCGGCGGTGTCACCGTGCCGTAGCCGTTCCCGCACGTCGTCGAGGGTGTCGGGCCTGCGGTGCGCCTCGTCGATGACCCGCAGGCAGGGCAGCGGGGTGCCGGACAGGGCGACGAGCAGCTCCTCCCGCCGCAGCTCCTCCGGATCGTGGTCCAGCGGCGCGAGGACGCCGTCGACCAGGGCGATCCGGTGCAGCGCGCCACGGCACTCCACGATGCGGGGCGCGCGCGGGTCGGGAGGCGGTGCGGGCTCCGGGGTGCCGCGTTCCGGTACGAGCGCGGCGGCGACCAGCGGGTGCAGCCGGCCGGCCTCGACCGCGCCGGCCCGCAACAGCTCCAGGTCCGGCGGCAGCCAGGTCGCCGCGTCGGGCAGCAGGGGCAACGTGCCGCCCGCGCCGCCCGGTTCGACGCCCGCGACCGTGGACGGCCCGACGTCGAGGACGAAGCGGCGGTCCCCGGCGCGTACGGCGACGCGGCCGGCGGCCCGCCCTTCGGCGCCGAGCAGGATCCGGGCCTCGGCCGCCCACCGCTCGGCGTCCGGCAGCGGCGGCCCGCAGGCCCCGGCCCGGTCCCGAAGCTCACCGGCCCGGCGGGCGTCCCACAGGTGCCGGTGCAGGTCGAGCCGGAAGCGCCGGCTCGGCCGGGGATGCGGATGCAGGGCGGCGGCCTCGGCCCCCAGGGAGTCCCCGTCCCACAGCGCCAGGCTGATCCGCTGACCGCCGTCCGCCCAGGCCGGCGCCGTGCGCACCACGAGGTGCACCGGGCCGTACCGGGCCAGCCGGACGGTGAGGCCGGGGCGCAGGAGCCCGTCGGGAGCGATCCGCGGCATGTGCCAGCGCAGCAGGTCGGGCGCCAGGTGCCGGAGGTCCGCCCGGACCCGGGCCGCCAGGTCCCGGCCGCGGCGACGCGCGAGGGACGCGAGGTCCAGGTCGACGTCGAAGCCCGCGGCGGCGCACGCCCCGGCCCAGTCGCCGACGAGCCGGCGGGCGGTCGCGGTCCCGATCACGGAGGCCGGCACGGCGAACTCGCGCACGCGCGGCCAGAAGGAGGGCGAGAAGGCTGCGGAAGAGGTGGGAGACGCAGCGAAGGAAGAAGCGAAGGAAGAAGCGAAGGACGAAGCGGGAGAGGAAGGGAAACGGGTCGCACCGTACGCGTCGTGAGTGGCCATCAGCACTCACCTTGCGCGGACGGGACCCCCAATCTGAGAACAGAGTGAGTCGTCATCGCGGCGATCGTAACCACATCCCGCCCGGCCCCGCCAGGCATATCGCCCCGCCGGGCAGCCACACAGAACCATGCATGCGCGCTTGCTTGTTTCCCGTACTGCTGCCAAGGTCCTGCCAGAACCTTCCGGGGTCTCCCCAAGCCGTACCCGCACGAGCCATTCTGTCGCCACCACCCACCCAGAGTCAGGGGGCACGCACGCATGGTGTTTCGCAGCGAGTACGCCGACGTCCCGGCCGTCTCCCTCCCCATCCACGACGCCGTCCTCGGCCGCGCCGCCGAGTTCGGCGAGCAGCCCGCGCTGGTCGACGGCACCGGCGGCGACGGGGCGCTCACGCTCACGTACGGGCAGGTGGACGCCTTCCACCGGCGGGTCGCCGCGGGGCTGGCGGAGGCGGGGGTGCGGAAGGGCGACGTGCTCGCCCTGCACAGCCCCAACACCGTGCTGTTCCCGGTCGCCTTCTACGCGGCGACCCGCGCCGGCGCGTCCGTCACGACCGTGCACCCGCTCGCCACGGCCGAGGAGTTCGCCAAGCAGCTCCGCGACTGCGCCGCGCGCTGGATCGTGACCGTCTCGCCGCTGCTCGCGGTGGCCCGCGCGGCGGCCGAACTCGCGGGCGGCGTCGAGGAGATCCTCGTCTGCGACCAGGCGCCCGGGGAGCCCGAGGCCGACGGGACCCGGATCCGCTCCCTCCAGGACTTCCTCGGCTCCACCGCGCCCGAGCCGGCGCCGGACGTCGATCCGGACACGGACGTCGCCGCCCTGCCGTACTCCTCCGGCACCACCGGCATCCCCAAGGGCGTGATGCTCACCCACACCTCGATCGCCACCAACCTCGCGCAGCTCGAACCGCTCATGCCGATGGGCCCCGGTGACCGGATCCTCGCCGTGCTGCCGTTCTTCCACGTGTACGGCCTGACGGCACTGATGAACGCCCCGCTGCGGCGCGGCGCGACCGTCGTCGTCCTGCCTCGCTTCGAGCTCGACGGCTTCCTCGCCGCGATCGAGAAGCACCGCATCAACGCCCTGTACGTGGCGCCGCCGATCGTCCTCGCGCTCGCCAAGCACCCGGCGGTCGCGGACTACGACCTGTCGTCGCTGCGGTACGTCGTCTGCTCGGCGGCCCCGCTCGACGCGGCGCTCGCCGAGGCGTGTTCGGCGCGGCTCGGGCTGCCGCCGGTCCTCCAGGCGTACGGCATGACCGAGTTGTCACCGGCCACCCACCTGGTCCCGCTGGCGACGGAGAACCCCCCGCCCGGGACCGTCGGCAAGCTGCTGCCGGGCACCGAGATGCGGCTGGTCTCCCTCGACGACCCGGCCAAGGACGTGCCGCCCGGTGAGGAGGGCGAGATAGCGATCCGCGGGCCGCAGGTCATGAAGGGCTATCTGGGCCGGCCCGAGGCGACGGCCGCGATGATCGACGAGGACGGCTGGCTGCACACCGGGGACGTCGGCCGGGTCGACGAGGACGGCTGGCTGTACGTGGTCGACCGGGTGAAGGAACTCATCAAGTACAAGGGCTTCCAGGTGCCGCCGGCCGAGCTGGAGGCGCTGCTGCTGACCCACCGGGGCATCGCGGACGCGGCCGTCATCGGTGTCGTCGACGGCGACGGCGCGGAGGTCCCGAAGGCCTTCGTCGTGCGCCAGCCGCACGCGGCGGAGCTGTCCGCCGACGACGTCCTCGGCTACGTCGCCGAGCGGGTCGCCCCGTACAAGAAGATCCGGCAGGTGGAGTTCGTCGCCACCGTGCCCCGAGCGGCGTCGGGCAAGATCCTGCGCCGGGAACTGAGGGACCGCACATGAGTCTTGTCGGCACCGTGCACGACCGGGGCGTCACCACGCTCACCCTGGACTCCCCGGCCAACCGCAACGCGCTTTCCGCGCCCCTGGTGGCCGAGCTCGCCGACGCGCTCGCCGCGTGCGGAAAGGACCCGGCGGTCCGGGCGGTGGTCCTCACCCACGCGGGCGGGACCTTCAGCGCCGGCGCCGACCTGAAGGCCCCGCCCGGGCCGTACGCCTTCGTGGACCTGCTCCGGCAGATCGTCGAGCTGCCGAAGCCGGTCGTCGGGGTCGTCGACGGCCATGCCCGGGCCGGCGGCCTGGGACTCCTCGGCGCCTGCGACGTCGTCCTCGCCTCCGAGGAGTCGGACTTCGCGCTCACCGAGGTACGGATCGGGGTGGCGCCCGCGGTGATCTCGCTGACCCTGCTGCCGAGGCTGGAGCCGCGGGCGGCGGCGCGGTACTACCTGACGGGCGAGCGCTTCGGCACGGCGGAGGCGCTGCGGATGGGCCTGGTGACGGCGCCGCTCGCCGAGCGGGACCGGATCCTCGACGGGCTGCGGCAGGGCTCCCCGCAGGGGCTGCGCGAGGCGAAGCGGCTGGTCACGGCTAGAGTCCTGGACACCTTCGAACGCGAGGCGGAGGAGCTGGTGCAGTTGTCGGCCTCGCTGTTCGCCTCGGCCGAGGCGCGCGAAGGGATGACGGCCTTCCTCGAACGACGGGACCCGACGTGGCGGCTCTGACCGGCCCGAAGCAGGACAGGAGCCGCGCCACCCGGCAGCGGCTCCTGGAGGCGGCGGTGGCCTGCCTGGCCGAGCACGGCTGGGCGGGCTCCACCGTGGCGGTGGTCGCGGAACGCGCCGGGGTGTCCCGGGGCGCCGCCCAGCACCACTTCCCGACCCGGGAGGACCTGTTCACGGCGGCGGTCGAGTACGTGGCGGAGGAACGCTCCCAGGCGCTGCGGACGATCCCGACCCAGGACCGCGAGACGGTCGTCGCCGCCCTCGTCGACCTCTACACCGGCCCGCTCTTCCGCGCCGCCCTGCACCTGTGGGTCGCCGCCTCCAACGAGGAGCAGCTCCGCCCCCGCGTCACCGAGCTGGAGGCCCGGGTGGGCCGCGAGTCCCACCGCATCGCCGTCCAGCTCCTCGGCGCCGACGAGTCCCGCCCCGGCGTCCGCGAGTCCGTCCAGGGCCTCCTCGACATGGCCCGCGGCCTGGGCCTCGCCACCCTCCTCACCGACGACCGCGCCCGCCGCGAACGGGTCGTCGCGCAGTGGACGGAGCTCCTGGACAGGGCCCTGGGCTGAACCGGACGGGGCCCTCGCCCCGACCTGCCGCCGGAGTGACCCGCGCCACATCGTGGGAGGCGGGGGCGCAGTAGGCTGGTCGCATGCTTTCGCTCGTACGTCGCCGCCACGTGGATCTGCTCCGCGTCGCGAGCATGGGCTGTCCCGGTCGGCGCTGACCCCGACACACCCACCCCACCGCCCGGCACGGACGCACGCCCTCGCGTCGCACCGGGCGCCGTACACCCACCGCGGACGCACATCATGAGTTACCCCTCGCAGCTTCCCATCGTCGACCTCTCCGCCGCCGACCGCGGGCCGCAGGCCCGTCGTCTGCTGCACGCGCAGCTCCACTCCGCCGCCCATGACGTGGGCTTCTTCCAGCTCGTCGGGCACGGTGTGACCGAGGCCGAGACGCGGGCGCTGACCGACGCGATGCACGCGTTCTTCGCGTTGCCCGAGGGCGACCGGCTCGCGCTCGACACCACGAACTCGCCGCACTTCCGCGGCTACACCCGGATCGGCGACGAGCGCACCGCCGGGGCCCGGGACTGGCGGGACCAGCTGGACATCGGGGCCGAGCGTCCCGCGCACGTACCGGCGCCGGGAGAGCCGCCGTACTGGTGGCTGCAGGGGCCCAACCAGTGGCCCGAGGTGCTGCCGGAGCTGCGCCTCGCGGCGCTCAACTGGGTCGAGCGGCTGTCCGGCGTCGCCGAGCGCCTGCTGCACGAGCTGCTCACGTCCATCGGCGCCGCGCCGGACTTCTACGACGACGTCTTCGGGGCCCGCGCCCACCCGCACCTCAAGCTGGTCCGCTATCCCGGCAGCAGCGGCGAGGGCGACGACCAGGGCGTCGGCGCGCACAAGGACTACGGCTTCCTCACCCTGCTCCTGCAGGACCACGTGGGCGGGCTCCAGGTGGAGCGGGAGGACGGCGTCTTCCACGACGTGCCGCCGCTGCCGGGCGCGTTCGTCGTGAACCTGGGCGAGCTCCTGGAGGTGGCGACGAACGGCTACCTCGTCGCCACCAACCACCGCGTGGTGTCACCGCCCGGAGCGACGGAACGGTTCTCCGTCCCGTTCTTCTACAACCCGCGGCTCGACGCCCGGATCGCCCCGCTGGAGTTCCCGCACGCCGCCTCCGCGCCCGGCGTGACCGCCGACCCGGCGAACCCGCTGTTCGCCGAGTACGGCTTCAACGAGCTGAAGGGCAAGCTGCGCGCCCACCCGCTCGCCGCGGCCCGCCACCACGCGGACCTGCTGGTCAAGGACGGTCAGCCGGCGATGTCCGTGATGTCGGAGTAACCCTCGATCTCGCGCGGGTCCCGCTGGCCGGGGCCCGTGTAGCGGGCCGACGGGCGCACCAGGCGGCCCGTGCGCTTCTGCTCCAGGATGTGTGCCGACCAGCCCGCCGTACGGGCGCAGGTGAACATCGACGTGAACATGTGCGCCGGGACCTCGGCGAAGTCGAGCACGATCGCGGCCCAGAACTCGACGTTCGTGGCGAGGACGCGGTCGGGGCGGCGGTTGTGCAGCTCCTCCAGGGCCGCCTTCTCCAGCGCCTCGGCGACCTCGAAGCGCGGCGCGGCGAGTTCCTTGGCCGTGCGGCGCAGGACGCGGGCGCGCGGGTCCTCGGCGCGGTACACGCGGTGGCCGAAGCCCATCAGCCGCTCGCCGTTGTCGAGCGCCTGCTTCACGTACGCCGTCGCGTCGCCCGTCCGCTCGATCTCCTCGATCATGCCGAGGACCCGGGACGGCGCGCCGCCGTGCAGCGGGCCCGACATGGCGCCGACGGCGCCGGACAGGGCCGCGGCCACGTCCGCGCCGGTGGAGGCGATGACGCGGGCGGTGAACGTGGAGGCGTTCATGCCGTGCTCGGCGGCCGAGGTCCAGTACGCGTCGACGGCCTTGACGTGCTTCGGGTCCGGCTCGCCGCGCCAGCGGATCATGAACCGCTCGACGACCGACTGCGCCTTGTCGATCTCGCGCTGCGGCACCATCGGCAGGCCCTGGCCGCGCGCCGACTGGGCGACGTAGGACAGCGCCATGACGGCGGCGCGGGCGAGGTCGTCGCGGGCCCGCTCGGCGGAGATGTCCAGGAGCGGTTTGAGGCCCCAGACCGGCGCGAGCATGGCGAGCGCGGACTGCACGTCGACCCGGATGTCACCGGAGTGCACCGGGATCGGGAACGGCTCGGCCGCCGGCAGGCCGGGGTTGAAGGCGCCGTCGACCAGGAGGCCCCACACGTTGCCGAAGGAGACGTGACCGACCAGGTCCTCGATGTCGACCCCGCGGTAGCGAAGGGCGCCGCCCTCCTTGTCGGGTTCGGCGATCTCCGTCTCGAACGCGACGACTCCTTCGAGCCCGGGTACGAAGTCGGACATGGGGCGGCTCCTCCAGCATGAGGATCAGTCGTGGGGAACGGCTGATCGATGATCAATCATTCGACCGGTGGTCTTGGTAAGACGCAACAGGGATCCAGCGCATGAGTCTGTACGGTTCCGATGATGCGGGGAAGCGTGACATCCGGCACACTGCGCCGTTCCGGGGAGGAAGGGTTAGCGGCACGCGGTGCCGGGCAGACTGCGCCACTACGGCAGGATGGAGCCCGTGACCGACGCTCTCGATCCCGACGCTCTCGATCCCGCCGACATGCGCGAGCAGTACCGGACCATGGAGCTCACCGTGGCCGACCTCGCACCCGAACCGGTCGAACAGTTCGCGCGCTGGTTCAAGGAGACCGCCGCTAGCCCGGCGATCCACGAGCCGAACGCGATGGTCGTCTCCACCGCCAGCCCCGACGGCCGCCCGTCCTCCCGCACGGTGCTGCTCAAGCACTACGACGAGGCCGGTTTCGTCTTCTTCACCAACTACGGCTCCCGCAAGGGCCGCGAGCTGGCCGCCAACCCGTACGTCTCGCTGCTCTTCCCCTGGCACCCGCTGGCCCGCCAGGTCGTCGTCACCGGCCGCGCCGCCCGCGTGGGCCGGGACGAGACGGTGGCGTACTTCCGCACCCGGCCGCACGGCTCGCAGCTGGGCGCGTGGGCCAGCCACCAGTCCTCGGTGATCGAGTCGCGGGCCGAGCTGCTCGCCCGGTACGAGGAGCTGGCCGCCCGCTACCCGGAGCGCGAGCAGGTACCGGTGCCGCCGGAGTGGGGCGGCTTCCGCGTCGTACCGGAGGCGGTGGAGTTCTGGCAGGGCCACGAGAACCGGCTGCACGACCGGCTCCGCTACGTACGGGACGGGGAGACCTGGAAGGTCGAGCGCCTGTCGCCGTGAGGGGCCGTGACGGGCCGCGGGAGGCGATGTCCGCGGTGAACGCAGACGACCCGTGGGCCTTGGTCCCGTCCGCCTAGGTTCGGACGGGAGCCGGCCGGACTGACCGGCGGCCCACGGGTCGGGTGACTGCGTTGGTGTTCGGCAGAAGGCCTGCCGAGGTGCACAGAGTGCGACGGCAGGCCTTAGCCCGCAGTCACCTCACGAGTCCGAAAAGAAACCATTTTTTCGGATCACCTCCTTTCGCGTGTGACCACACACTAAGAAGCCTCCGCTCCTCGTTCAACCCCTTTTTTCGCGCCCTCTCCACGACCCTCCTCTCCGCTCCCTCCGCCCCCTGTTCTCCGCCCCCTCCCCGCCGTCACCCTCCGATGCGACCCCGATGCGCTCCGGATAGCCCGTGCGATACGGGGTCCGATACGGCGCTCGGGTTGGCTCGGTGGCACGAGTTCACCGACGAGCGGAGGAGTCATGGGCACAGTGGTGCAGAAGTTCGGCGGCAGTTCGCTGGCCACCACCGAGCACCTGCGCCGGGTGGCCCGCCGGGTCGCCCGCGTCGCCGCCACCGGCCGGCGCGTCGCCGTCGTCGTCTCCGCCCGGGGCAAGACCACCGACCAGCTCATCCGCACGGCCGGCGAGATCAACCCCGAAGCCGACGGCCGCGAGGTCGACCAGCTGCTCGCCACCGGCGAGGCGGCCTCCGCCGCGCTCACCGCGATGGCCCTGCAGCGCCTCGGCACCCCCGCCACCGCGCTGTCCGGCGCCCAGACCGGCATCCTCGCCTCCGGGCCGCCGGGCGCGGGAGTGATCGTCGCGATCGACACCGAGCGCGCCGAGCGGCTGCTCGACGCGGGCCGGGTCGTGGTCGTCGCCGGCTTCCAGGGCGTCGACGCGCACGGCGACATCATCACGCTCGGCCGCGGCGGCTCGGACACCACGGCCGTCGCCGCGGCGGCCGAACTCGGCGCCACGCACTGCGAGATCTACACCGACGTGCCCGGCGTCCTCAGTGCCGACCCCCGGCTGGTGCCCGCGGCCCGGCTGCTGCCGCGGCTCGACATGGACGTGATGGCCGAAATGGCCTTCGCCGGCGCGAAGGTCATGCACTCCCGCGCGGTCGAACTCGCCGCGCTGTGCGGCCTCGACATCCACGTCGGCCACTCGGCGGCCTCCGGTACCGGCACCCGTATCCACGCGAAGGACGAAGACGACATGCTCGAGACCCAGGCCGCCGTCATGGCGGTCGTACACGACCAGGACGCGGCACGGGTCACCGTCCGCACCGCGGGCGCCGCCGAGAACCCGGCGCTCACGGTCTTCCGCGAGCTGGGTCGGCGGGCCGTCCCCGCCGACATGACCTCCGTGCACGAGGAGCGCGGCGGCGGCCACACGATCGGCCTGACCGTGCCGCACACCCGGGTCGCGGCGGTACGCGAGTTCCTCGCCGCGCACGCCGCCGCCGGGGCCGACGCGCTCACCGTCGACGACTCCGTGGCCAAGGTGTCGATCGTCGGCAAGGGCCTGCTCAGCCGCCCCCAGTACGCGGCCCGGATGCTGTCCGCGCTGTCCGGCCGCGGCATCGCCGCCGGCGCCTTCTCCGCCTCCCAGCTGCGGATCTCGGTGACCGTGCCGCGCGCCGACGCGCACCGGGCGGTCCGGCTCCTGCACACCGAGTTCGAGCTCGACGCCTCGCCGGGAGACACCCCGCTGACCCTGGCCACCCGGACCTGACCGCCGGCACCCGGCCGCCCTGACCACCCTTCTGGGAGTACCGATGACGACCGACCAGTTGTCCTTCGCACGCCGCTTACGGCTGCGCAGGCTGCACCGCCACGCCCCGGACCGGCTGCTCGTCGTTCCGCTCGACCACTCCGTCACCGACGGCCCCGTGACCGGCGGCAGCCGGGTCGGTGCGCTCGTCGGCGACCTGGCCCGCCACCACGTCGACGCCGTCGTGCTGCACAAGGGCGCGCTGCGGCGGATCGACCCCGAGTGGTTCGCCCACACCTCGCTGATCCTGCACCTGAGCGCCAGCACCGTGCACGCCCCCGACCCGAATGCCAAGTACCTGGTGGCGAGCGTCGAGGAGGCGCTGCGGCTCGGTGCCGACGCGGTCAGCGTCCACGTCAACCTGGGCTCCGACGAGGAGCGGCGGCAGATCGCCGACCTGGCGGCGGTGGGCGACGCCTGCGACCGCTGGAACGTTCCGCTGCTCGCGATGATGTACCCGCGCGGCCCCAAGATCCACGACCCGCGGGACCCGGCGCTCGTCGCCCACGCCGTCCAGCTCGCCGCCGACCTCGGCGCCGACGTCGTCAAGAGCCCGTACGTCGGCTCCGTCGCCGCGATGCGCGACGTCACCGCCACCGCCGCCGTGCCGGTCATCGTGACCGGCGGCCCGCGCAACGACGACGAGGCCGCCACCCTCGCCTACGTCGAGGAGGCCCTCGCCGGCGGCGCCGCCGGCATCGCGATGGGCCGCAACGTCTTCCAGGCCCCGAACCCGGGCGCCCTCACCGACAAGCTTTCCGACCTCGTGCACGGCCGACACGCCGCCGCCCTGTAGAGCGCACCGACCGCGGCGCACCGGCAAGAACACCAGATCAGAGCACACCGACAGATCAGGAGAGTTCCGTGAAGATCAGCTGGCTCGACATCCGCTCCCTCGGCGAGGCCCGCGCGGCGATCCTCCAGGAGGCCCTGCACCACCGTGTGGAGGCGGTCGTCGCCGACGACACCGCGGACCTGAAGGACCTGCCGCCGACCGTGACCAAGGTGCTCTTCCCGCAGGGCAAGCCGCTGCCGGACGACTTCGGCGACGCGACCGTCGTCATCGTCGACCCCGCCCGGCACGGCGTCACCCCGGCCGAACTCGCCCTGCGCCACCCGGACCTGGAGTTCGGCCGGTTCGTGGAGATCGTCGACGCGCCCACCCTGGAGGACGCCTGCGAGTCCGCGCGCACCGAGCGCTGGAGCGTGCTGCTGTTCCGCGACCCCACGAAGATCCCGCTGGAGATCGTGATCGCCGCCGCGGCCCGCGCCACCGGCTCGCTCGTCACGGTCGCGCAGGACGTCGAGGAGGCCGAGATCATCTTCGGCGTCCTGGAGCACGGCTCCGACGGCGTGATGATGGCGCCGGCGAAGGTCGGCGACACCGCCGCCCTGAAGCGGGCCGCGGAGGCCGACGTGCCGAACGTCAACCTCACCGAGCTGCGGATCGTCGAGACCACCCACATCGGCATGGGCGAGCGGGCCTGCGTCGACACCTGCACCCACTTCCGCGAGGACGAGGGCATCCTGGTCGGCTCGCACTCCAAGGGCATGATCCTGTGCGTCAGCGAGACCCACCCGCTGCCGTACATGCCGACCCGCCCGTTCCGGGTCAACGCCGGTGCCATCCACTCGTACACGCTGGGCAAGGACGAGCGCACCAACTACCTCAGCGAGCTCAAGGCCGGCAGCAAGGTCACGGCCGTGGACGTGAAGGGCAACACGCGGCTCGTCACGGTCGGCCGCGTGAAGATCGAGTCCCGTCCGCTGATCTCCATCGACGCCGAGGCCCCGAACGGGCAGCGGGTGAACCTGATCCTCCAGGACGACTGGCACGTCCGGGTCCTCGGCCCCGACGGCGTGGTCCTCAACAGCACGGAGCTGAAGCCGGGCGACGTCGTCCTCGGCTACCTGCCGAGCGAGGACCGGCACGTCGGCTACCCGATCGACGAGTTCTGCCTGGAGAAGTAGGTCCACCTCCAGCGGTTGCCCCCCGGCCGTGCCACCCCTCGCGGGTGGCACGGCCGGGGGCGTCTCACACGGTGGCCGTGCCGGCCCGGACGTCCGCCGCGGGCGCGGCCGGGCGGCGCCGCACCGCCCGGCTGAGGAACACCGCGACCGCGCCGGTCAGGCCGGCCGCGGCGAAGACGAAGAAGCCCCACCGGCCGTGGCCGTGGGAGAAGAGACAGCCGCCCAGCCAGGGGCTGAGGACGGCGCCGAGCCGCCCGACCCCGGCGACCCAGCCGAGCCCCGGGGCCCGCAGCTCCGCCGGGTAGAAGCCGCCGGCCACCGCGTACACCATCGTCGAGGCGCTGTAGAGCCAGATCCCGGTCACCGTGACGACGACGTACGTCAGCGGCACCGGCATCCGCACCGAGAGCAGCAGCAGGGAGCCGGCCGTGATCACGAACCAGGTCCCGGCCACCGGTACGGCGCCGAACCGGGAGCCGACCCAGCCGGCCAGCAGCATGCCGGCGATGCCGCCCGCGTTGACCGCCATCAGGAAGCCGACCGAGGAACCGAGCCCGTAGCCCGAGACCCGCATCAGCTGCGGCAGCCAGGTGCTCAGGCCGTACACGAGCAGCAGACCGCACCCGGAGGCCAGCCACAGGAGCAGCGTGGCCGCGCGGTGCTCGCGGCCGACGAGCGCGGCCACGGCCCGCGCCCGCTCCCCGGAGCGGCCCCGGCCGGCCCCGCCCCGGGCGGCCGTGCCCTCGCCGGTCGCGCTCCGGCCGGACCGTGCCCGGTTCGCGAGGACGGTCGGGGACTCGGGCAGGAAGCGGAGCAGCAGCGGTACGGCGACGAGCGCGGGCACGACGCCCGCGGCGAAGGCCCAGCGCCAGCCGTACGAAGGGGCGAGGGAGAGGCCGACGCCCGTCGCGGCCATGCCGCCCGCGTGGTACGCCGACATGAGGACGCCGGTGGCCAGCGGCACCCGGCGCTCGGGCGTGAACTCGGCGACGACGGCGAGGCAGACGGGGATGAGTCCGCCCAGGCCGAGGCCGGTGAGGAAGCGTCCGGCGCCGAACACGCCGATCGAGCCGGCCGCCGCGCAGACGCCGGAGCCGGCGGAGAAGGCCAGGACGCAGCCGACGAGCACCGGGCGGCGGCCCACGCCGTCGGTGAGGCTGCCGCAGCCGAGGGCGCCGATCAGCATGCCGAAGGTGGTCCAGCTGCCGATGGTGCCGGCGGTCGCCGCGTCGAGCCCGAACGCGGGGTCGTCGAGCATGTACGGCAGGCCCGCGCCGTACACCATGACGTCGAAGCCGTCGAAGAAGACCGCCGCCCAGCACAGGGCGAGGACGGCCGCGGGGGAGTGTCTTCGGAGCACGATTACCTCCTCGGGGTGGGAAGACACGAAGGCGCCGGACCCCGGCCTCCGAGGAGACCGCGGTCCGGCGCCTGCCGGGTGCTAGTTGTCGTAGCGGTACCACTTGGTGTGGTCGATCAGGTCCTTCGGCGTCATCGTGTGCCACGGACCCAGCGGGGTGTTGATGTCGGGGACGTCCGTGGTCGGCTTCAGGGGGAGGTAGTGGGGGACCTCGGGGTTGCGGGCCTGCCAGAGGGCCCAACAGCGGTCGATCATGCAGTGGTTGAGGAAGAACACCGGGTCGTTGGGCGAGCCGATGTACATCATGTGGCCGCCGACCCACACGTGGCCGGCCGCGTGGAGCTTGCCCGCGGCCTCCTCCCACGCGAACTTCGTGTAGCCCTCCAGGTGGTTGCGGAAGCTCGCGTACGGCGGCTCGCTGCCGGAGGTGTGGTTGAACGGCGCCGAGTCGTACACCTTCAGGGCGAGGGTGTCGTCGAGCTGCTTCGGGGTGGGGAGCTTGTCGGTGAGCGTGCCCATGTCGCGGACCAGGAAGTCGCGTTCGTCGTGGGTGTAGTTGCCGTTGAGGGCCGGGTTCTCGTCGCCGACGGGGATGACGCTGACGTTGAGGACCCAGCCGTTGTCGCGGGCGAACGGGCCGGTCATGACGCGCCGGTCGCCGGGACGGCCGTTGCCGCCCATGAAGTTCTCGGCCCACAGCGGGGAGTCCTCGCCGTGGTCGGTGCTCCAGTCCCAGTACGGGAGCGTGACGCGCGGGTCGACCTTCTGCAGCTCCCGCTCGAAGCGCAGGAGGTACTGGCGGTGCCAGGGCAGGAAGCCCGGGTTGATGTGGCCGAGCCGCTTGCCGGTCACCTTGTCCAGGTAGTCCTGGGAGTTGATGCGTATGTGCAGGTCGACGAAGCGGTCGTAGATCCCTCTGCGCTTGATCTCCTTGACCGCGTGGATGAACCGTCGCTTCTCCTCGGCCGTCATGTCGAGGTGGTTCTTGCGTACGTGCACCATGGCGGAGCTGCCTTTCAGGCGGGCGTCGTGGCGTCCATGACGTGGGCGCCGTGGGCGGTCGGGAGCAGCTGGGCGCCGCGGAGCTCCTCGACGGCGCGACGGGCGGCGTGCAGCGGGCTCGGGGCCATCTCGTAGTGGCACAGCGAGCTGAGGTAGGCGTCGTCGGCGAACTTCATGAGGTGCAGCGGGCGCCCGTCGATGAACACGCCGCCGCCGGCCGCGGCGGACGCGACCCGGATGGTGCGGCCCTGGTACGTCTCGGTGTGGTCGCCGTCGGCCGCCGCGGGGGCGGTGTCGTCCGATCCGACGGCACCGGTGGCGAACGGGACCGCGGCCGCGGAGGCGGCGAGGGCCGCGCCCGCGGTCAGTTTGACCATGTCGCGTCGCTTGATGGACACGGGGGATTCCTTCCTCGGGAGGGGCGGGGCGTCAGGCCACGGCCACGACGCCCTTGGGTTCGAGCAGGAACTGCGTGTAGTTGTCGTCGTGCGGGATGCCCGGCACCGCCGTCCAGGGCAGGACGGCACCGCGCGTGATCTTGCGGACGCTCGGCTCGCGCACGGCGGCGTCGACCAGTTCCTCGTCGTCCGTGAGCAGGTTGAGGACGAGCGACTCGCGCAGCGGTGCCACGCCGTCGGCGGGCGTCCAGGGGGCGACGACCACGAACGGGAAGGGCAGCTCGGTGCCGACGGCCGGATGGTGGACCTCGTCGACGGACAGCACCAGCGGCCGCAGCAGGTGGGAGCCGTCGGCGAGGGCGACGGCGGTCTCCGTGCCGGCCGGATCGTGCCGGGCGCTGTGGTCGGTCACTCCGGGAGCCCCGCGCAGTTCGTCGACCTGGCGGCGGATCCGCTCGGCCCGCTCCCGGTCGGCGGCCAGGAGGGTGGCGGTGGCGGTGGTGACGGGCACGCTCGGCAGCGTGGCGAGCCGCCGGGCGAGCGCGTCGGCGACCTCGGCCACCGGGCGGGTGGTGAGCACCGCCGACAGGTTGGTGCAGCGGGTGCCGCCGTCGAAGGACGCCGAGAGGGCGAGGTGCGCGGTGATCGCCTCGTCCGCGTCGCGGTCCAGGAGCGCCTTGGTGCGGCCGGGGCCGCGTACGGCGACGGTCTCGTCGCCCTGCCAGCGGCGTACGGCGCTGTCGCCGCCGTAGACGATGCCGCGGTCGGCCTCCTTGAGCAGGAACTCGCCGGTCTGGTGGGAGGCGGGCAGGTACGCCAGCTTGCCCGGCGGCAGTCCGGCGGCGAGCAGCGCCCGGGTGAGCCGCAGCGGGGTGAACGGGTCGCGGCTGCCCGGCTTCACGGCGACGCTGTAGCCGTGGAAGAGGGCCTGCGCCCAGGTGACGTTGGGCGTGGGGTGGTTGCTGGCCATGACGGCGGCGAAGACCCGGCCGCGGGGCACCCAGCGGGTGGCGAAGCCGATGCCGGAGTCGGAGCCGAAGCCCGTCCCGGGCAGCTCGGCGGCGGTCGTCCGGGTCAGTTCGCGCAGCTCGTCGACGAGGTCGCGGACGGACTGGGCCACGGCGGCCGCGGTGAGCCCGGTGGCGTACGAGACGCGCGCCGCGTACTCCTCGGGCGACTCGCCCTCGAGCTCGGCCTCCTCGAAGAGCCCGGCCGCCTCGTCGAAGAGCTCCTGCCCGGGCGGGACGCCGTCGGCGTGCTCGCGCAGCTCGCGCAGCGCGGCGAGCGCCATGAGCCGCGGGGCGGCGCCGACGTCGGCGAGGTCGCCGCCGCGCACGTCGGGCACCCGGACGCGGTCGGCGCTGGTGACGTGCCGCCCGCAGACGAGCGGGTCGACGCCGATCGGCGGGGCGTCCGGCTCCCGTGGGTCCCTCATCAGTAGACCCCCTCGATGACGCGCACGTCGCCGACGGCGCGGTAGGTCTGGACGTCGGCGAGGCCGTCCACGGGGGAGCCGGGGCGGGCCGGGACCCGGACCGCGCTGTCCCGTTCCAGGACGTTGGGCAGGAACATCTCCTCGGCGACCAGGTGCAGCCGGACGCGGCCGCGCTCGCCGTAGGCGACGGGGCGGCCCTCGTCGTCGACGAGTTCCAGGCGTGTGGTGGCCGGGTACGGCTCGAAGACGCACGGGTGGCGGTCGCCGTCGACGGCCGGGCGCTGCGGGGCGACGCCCATGAGGCTGTTGCCGTAGACACCGACGACGGCCGCGTCGGGGAAGAACTCGCGGTCGAGCATGCGCAGGCTCTCGGCGCTGATCGAGGTGCCGGCCCAGATGACGGCCCGGACCTGCTCGCGCACCAGCTCGTAGAGGCGGGGCCGGGCGCAGACGGCCTCCAGGAGCGGCGGGGTGGAGCTGAGGACGGCGACCTTCTGGCTGGCGAGGACGGTCTCGGCCTGGTCGAGCAGGTGCTGGACGTAGCGCTCGGCCTCGTCCTCGCGGCCGTCGGCGAGGAGACGTTTCACCCAGCGCGGGTCGAGGTCGACGGTGTGGAAGAGGGCGCCGGAGAGGGCCGCGTAGCGGGACACGTCGTAGCCGATGACGTGCGGGCCGCTGGGGCCGAGGTGGAGCCAGTCGCCCTCGGCGGGCACGCCGCTCGCGAGGAGCCGGTCGCGGGCCCAGACGAGGAGTTCGGCGCGGGCGGCGCTGTCGACGATCCGCTTGGGCGGGCCGGTGGTGCCGCCGGAGTCGTACACGCGGAACACGCGGTCCTTCAGGCCCCGGGGGATCAGGTCGCCCACGGGTACGGTGCGCAGTTCGGCGCTGACGTCGGGGAACCGGGTGAGGTCGGCAAGGCCGCGGACGTCGGTGAGCGGGTCGAAGCCGAGGACGTCGCGCTTGGCGAGCCAGAAGGGGGAGCCGGTGTCGGCACCGAAGTGCCAGGCCATCGACTTCCGTATGTGAAGGTCGAATGCGGTGGGCGCGGTGTGTCCCGGGGTCGTCGGGGAGTCGGTCATGGCGGGTACTGGTCTCCTTCAACGCGAAGAGGCGCCGACGGACCCATCCTTCGGTCGGCGCCTATCGCGGGTGTATTGATGGCGTTTCAGTCCTTGCCGGCGCGGAGCGTGAGCGCGGCCGCCGCCGCGACCAGCGGGAAGACCGCGACGACGGCGAGCACGGTGGTCAGCTCCATGGACTTCACGAGCGCGCCGGCGGTGGCGCTGCCGACGCCGCCGCCGACGAAGAACGTGAGGTTGAGCAGGCCCATCGCACCGCCGCGCAGGGCGGGTTCGACGTGCGCGGACATCAGTGCGGTGGTGATGACCTGGGTGACCGCGAACGCGGCGAAGCCGAGCGAGGCGCCGACGAGCAACGGCGTCGGGTTGGTGACGGCGGCCGACAGGGCCAGCACGACGGCCATGGCGAGCGCGATCACGCCGAGCATCACCGAACCGGCCCTGCCGCCCGCGAACTTGCCGGCGAAGCGGGACAGGACGGCGCCGACGGCCGCGCCGGGCAGCAGCCACGTGCCGACGGCGAGGACGCTCCAGCCGTGCCCGCCGACGAGGATCTGCGGCACCAGGTACATGGCGGCGAAGAGACCCGCGTAGGCGCCGACGCCGGTGAGCGAGGCGCGCAGGAAGACGCGGTCGGCGACCAGCCGGCGCGGCACGAACGAGCCCTCCACGGTGCGCACCCGCCCGACCAGGCCGGCGAGGGACACCACGAGCGCGACGGCGAGCCCGATCACGAGCGGGGCGGCGAGGCCGAGCGCGTACGACTGGATGAGCAGCAGGAAGGACATTGCGGCGACGGTCAGGAGCACCGCGCCGGGCAGGTCGAGGCGGCGGCCGCTGCCGGCCCGGGCCGCGGCGGCGCGCAGGCACAGCGGCACGGCGAGCAGCGACAGCGCGGGCAGGACGAGCGCGATCCGCCAGGTCACCCACTGGGTGAGGACACCGCCGGCGAGGGTGGCGCTGGCGGAGAACACGGCCATGGTGGCGCCGAAACCGCCGAGCACCTTGGGCCGGTCGGCCGGGGGAGCGGACGCGGACAGGGCGAGGGCGCCGGAGGTCATGGCGCCGGATCCGGCGGCGAGCACGAAGCGGCCGCCGACGAGGACGCCGATGTTCGGGGCGAGCAGGCAGACGACGGTGCCGACGGCGAGCACGAGCGAGCCGACGAGCAGCGAGGTCCGCACGCCCTTGGCGTCGGCGAGCCGCCCGAAGAGCGCGGTGCCGACGCCGAGGGCGAGGGCGTGGGCGGTGAGCACCCAGGCGGCGGTGGCCGGCGTGGCGTTCAGGGCCCTGGCGACGTCGGGCAGGGCGACTCCGGCGGCGGTGACGCCGAAGACGGCGGGCCCGAACAGGGCGCCGTAGCGCAGCCCGGCGGACCGGGCGCTGAGGACGGTGGTCGGCTGCCCGGGGACGGTGGACACGGCCTGGTCGGTGGTCATGGGTCTCCTCCTACGGAGACGGCGGGTCGACAGGGAGAGCACTGCGGGGAGTGGTCCGGGCCCCCGGGCGGGGAAGGAGCCCCCGGGCGGGCCCGGCCGGGGGAGGAGCCGGGCCCGCCCGGAGCCGGGGGAGGTGGCGCGGGAGTGGGCGGGGGCCGGTCGAGGCGGGGGCGTCGTCGCGGCCTTGGGCGTCAGGAGGGTTCGGGCAGCAGGGCGTGGCCGAGGCGGAAGACGTTGTGCGGGTCGTGGCGCTTCTTGACCTGGAGCAGCCGGGCGAAGGTCGCCCGGTCGAAGCAGTCCTCGGCGGACCGCGCCGTGTCGGCCCCGGCGAGGAAGTTGAGGTAGCGGCGCCCGGTGGACCAGCCGGAGAGCGGGCCGAGCACGGCATCGGACGAGCCGGGCAGGGACAGCGTGGACAGGGTGAACGCCCCGTCGCGGCCCACCGCGTTGGGGACGGCGGGCGGCCGGGACAGGGCCCCGCCCAGGTGCCGTACCTCCACCATGGGGTCCGTGCAGCCGCTGTCCGGTCCGGCGGCGGCGAGCAGCGCGGCGAGCGCGCCCTCGTCGAACTCGCGGAGCACGATGTTGCGTTCGTGGTACGGCAGCGGCTCGGTCGGGTCCTGGTGGATCTCGGCGACCGCGCTGTACGGCATCTCGGCGACGGTGTCGGCGAGCAGCGTCCCCGCCGCGCGCAGCGGCCGCAGCAGCTCCTCGCCGTCTTCCCGGGTGCCGGTGAACGCGATCCTGACGTGTACGGCGAGCTCGCCGGCCGGGTGGCCGGGCACCTGGTGGAGCCCGGGCAGCCGGAGCAGCGCGACGGAGGACGTCAGGGTCTCGGGCAGCCCGGCGGTCCACGTCCGCCAGGTGTCGAGCACGGCGGCGGCCTCGGTACCGGGGAAGTAGAGCCCGCCGCCGTACAGCCGGGCGACGGGGACGAGGCCGAACTCGAGGGCGGTGACGATGCCGAAGTTGCCCTTGCCGCCGCGCAGCGCCCAGAACAGTTCGGGGTCCGAGTCGCGGGTGACGGTGCGGTGCCGTCCGTCGGCGGTGACGAGGTGGACGCGGGTGACGTGGTCGGCGGCGTACCCGTACAGCCGGCCGAGCGGGCCGAGTCCGCCGCCCAGGGTGTAGCCGACGACGCCGACGAGGTGCGACGAGCCGTTGAGCGGAGCGAGGCCGTGGTAGGCGGCCGTGGCGATGACCTGGTGCCAGCGGGCGCCGGCCTCGGCGCGGGCGATCCGCGCGATCGGGTCGACGGCGACGGCGTTCATCCGGTGGGTGGTGACGAGGACGGCGTCGCCGGCGGGCGCCGCGATGCCGTGTCCGGTGGCCTGGACGCCGACGGGCAGCCCGAGTCCGGTGCCGAGGCGGACGGCGGCGGCGACGTCCTCGGCGGTCACGGCGCCGACGACGAGAGCCGGGTGGTGCCGGCCGATCCGGTTGAAGCCGTCGAGCTCGGCCTCGTAACCCGGGTCGTCCGGGAGGAAGACCTCGCCCTTCACCTCGGCGACGAGCCGGTCCACGGCGCTGTCCGGGATGACGGAGTGCTGCGGCTGGCGAGCCATGGACGGCCCCTCTCTGCTGCGTACGGCGCGGTCGGCCCTCGGCGTGCCTCGGCCGGTGTGGGGGCCGGTGCCGGTGCCGGTGCCGGTGCCTGGGAACGCAGCCGAGTCTTGCCGTCACGGCGGGCCCGCTCCATCCCCTGCGGAGGAGGGACTCCGCGCCGGTCTCCCCCCTCAGCTGAGGGGGAGGACCGGTCAGCGGCGGGTCGCCGGCGAGGTGGTCCGGGCCGCGGCCCGGGCGGCGGCCCCGGCCCCGAAGAGCAGGGCCTCGTCGGGGCAGGGATGCTGCACGACGTGCTTGTCGGTGGCGCCGAGGATCAGGCTCTCGATCGACTGGAGCCGTTCGCCGGGCACGATGCCCAGCTCGTCGCGGAAGCGGCGGTGGGTGTCGCGGAACAGCGCGAGGGCGTCCGCGGTGCGCCCCGACCGGTAGAGGGCGATCATCAGCTGGGCGATGAGGGTCTCCCGGAACGGGTGCTCGGAGACGTGGTGGGTGAGTTCGCCGAGGACCCTGCGGTGGTAGCCGAGCCGCAGCTCCAGCTCGTAGCAGTCCTCCAGCGCGGAGTGGTAGTCCTCGTGGTACTTGAGCGCCACCGTGTCGAGCAGCGGGCTGCCGAGCCCTTCGCCGAGAGGCCCCCGCCACAGGGCGAGGGCCTCTCGGTAGAGCAACGCCAGGTCGAGGTCGGGCTGTTCGGCCGCCCCCGCTCTGGCGCGGGATATCAGCTGTCCGAAGCGGTGCAGGTCGACGCCGGCGTCCGGGGTGCGCAGCCGGTAGCCGGTCTTGTGGGTCTCGATGGTCGCGGCGACGTCCCCGGCGTCGAACTGGCGGCGCAGCGAGGAGACGCAGATGCGGATCTGGCTGCGGGCGGTCGCCGGTGGCGAGTCGCCCCAGATGGCCCGGATCAGGCGGTCGACGGCGACCACCCGGTTGCACTCCAGTAAGAGCATCGTCAGCAGAATGCGCTGACGGTTTCCGCTGAGCTTCACCTCGCCGCGCGCGCCGTGCACGACAAGGGCTCCGAGGGCGAGAAATGTAGCCGGTTCTCTGGTCATGGATCTTCCCCCAAGATCGGATGCCGGTGAATTGGGCGATGGTCTGGTCGTCCGCTCACCAACTGGGCAGCAACTTTATTCCCCAGCCTTCCGGGGCTGCCAGCCGATGGCTGATTTCTCTACCCAGAGATGTCAATTCGTCGAGGATCCGCGCGCGGTCGAGCCGTCCGGCGTCGAGTGCGCGGAGGCCGGACCGGTTGGCGAGTTCGATCACCCGGATCTTGGCCGGTTCGTCGTCGGCGGCGACGAAGACGTCCACGGGATGTCCGTCGATGAGTCCCCGGTAGATCGACTCGGCGTCCCCGGCGGCGCACGCCCGCACCCACGAGGCACCCGGTGCGGCGGCGGTCAGGTCGCCCATCCCGGTGCCGCACGGCCCCTCGGTGCCGCACGGCCCCTCGGTCCCGTACGGCCAGGGGCGGGGCGCGGTCACCTCCACGAGCACCTTCCCGGTGAGCGGGCGCCGCTGGGAACGCAGGAAGGCGAGGGTCTCGGCCCGGTCGAGGGCGAGGATCACCAGGCCCGGCCGGAGGGCCGACCGGGCCGTGGCGGCGGCGACGGTCCCGGGCGATCCGGCCGTCGCCTCGCGGGCGACCCGCCGGGCCAGGACGGTGCTGGGGTCGGCGAGGAGGACGTCCGCTCCGGCGAGCGCGGCACGCCGGGCCATCGCCCTGCCCATCGCGCCGGCCCCGATGATGCCCACCTTCATACGCGTTCCTTCTGAAGCCGGATGCCGCCGGAATGTGTTCCGGCGAATTCTCCGGGAGTGCGCGCTCCGTTTCATCCCCCTATTCGAGGGGGTTGCGGTGCGGGTCCTGAGCCCGTCATTTGTCCGTCAAATGATCCGGGATCCGGGCGGAATTCCGCCATTGTCGATCCGGTGACCGATCCGTTGGCCGGAACCCCTCAAGTGAGGGGTTGGCGCTCCGCCCGCCGGCTGTCACGATCGATGGATGACCAATGAGCGGACCGAGATCGGCCGCGCGGAACTCCTCGCGCGGGCGGCCAGGAGCGGCGACGCCCTCGGCATGTTCGCCGAGGCGTCGCACCACGTGCGCCGGCTCGTCCCGTACGACGCCGCCGTCTGGCGCGTCACCGACCCGGAGACCGGCATGATGGCCGCCCCGATCCGCGCCGAGAACCTCGACGAGCACGGCTGCGCCGTCTACTGGGAGACCGAGCTCTTCACGGAGAACGTCAACCTGTTCCGCGACCTCGCCCAGGCCAAGGTGCCGGTGGCGGGCCTGCGCGAGGCCACCGGCGACCTGCCGGCCCGCAGCAGCCTCTACCACTCCTTCATGAAACCCCGTGGCTTCCAGGACGAGTTGCGGGCCGTGCTGCGCGTCGGCGGCCGCCCGCACGGCCACATCAGCCTGTTCCGGGCCCACGGCCGCCCGGCGTTCGGCCCCGCCGAGACCCGGCTGGTGGAGAGCCTGGTGACGCCGCTCGCCCGTAAGCTCCGCTCCTTCGCCGGCACCGCGCCGCAGCCCCTGCCGGACTCGCCCCACGGCCCCGGCCTGCTCCTCTTCGACGCCTCCGGCGCGCTGCTCTCCGCCAACGACGACGCCCGCGCCCACCTCGCCGACCTGCCCGAGGGCCCGGCCGTCTCCAGCGCCGGACTGCGCGTGCCCGCCTGGGTCCAGGCCACCGCCCTCAAGGCCCGCGCCATCTCCCAGGACCGCGACCGCGGCCACGCGCGCGTACGGGTGCGCACCCGGGGCGGCCACTGGCTGGTGTGCCACGCCTCCTGCCTGCGCGAGTCCGACGGCCGGCTCGGCCCGTCGGCGGTGGTGATCGAACCGGCCAAGACCTCCGAGATCGTGCCGCTGATCGTCGACGCCTTCGAACTGACCGAGCGGGAGACCGAGGTGACCCAGTGCATCGCTCGCGGGCTGCCGACCGGGAAGATCGCCGAGCAGCTCCACCTCTCGCCGCACACCGTGCGCGACTACATCAAAGGCATCTTCGAGAAGGTCGGCGTGTCCAGCCGCGGCGAACTGGTCGGCAGGCTCTTCACGGAGTACTACGCGCCGTTCGCGGAGCGCGGCATCGTCCGGGTCCACGACTGACCGCCGTCGCCGCCTCCGCCACCCCACAGCCTCCGCCACCCCACCGCCTCGTCGTCCCGTCACCTCGTTTCCACCGTGTATCGGTTTCCGCGAAAGGGGTGTGTCCTGGGTCACGTTCGAGTTGAATGATGCCGGGGGGTGCCCGGATGAGTGGCTCTGCGAGTGACACGGCCGACACGGCGAGGGTTCCCGGGGTTCCCGGGGCCGATCTGCTCGCCGCACTGCTCGACGGGATGGACGCGGCGCTGTGCGCGCTCGACGCCACCGGGACCGTCACCCACTGGAACAGGGAGGCCGAGCGGATCCTCGGCTGGAGCGCCCGCGAGGCCGTCGGGCGGCGCGGCTTCGACGGCTGGGCCGCCCGCAGCGCCGACGCCGAGGACATCCTGGCCGGGCTGCTGCGGTCGATGACCGCGCCGGGCCGCCAGGTCCACGAGTTCGCGCTGCTGCGCAAGGACGGCGGCCGGGTCCTCGTCCGTACGCAGACGGCGGGCGTGCGCGGCGCCGACGGCCGGCCGGCGGGCGTCTACCTGGCCTTCGGAGAGGTGCACGTCCAGATCGACCTGGAGCGCTCGATCGCCCTGAGCGAGGCCCTGTTCGCGGACGCCGCGTGGGGCGTGGTCCTCGTCGACGTCGACCTGCGCCCGGCGGTCGTCAACGGCCACGCGGCCCGCGCCCTCGGCGTCGCCCGCGGCTCGCTCCTCGGCCGCCCGCTCGGCGACGTCGTCGGCCCGGGCGTCGAGGAGCTGGAAGCGGCCCTCCAGCACGTCCTCGCCGTCGGCCCACCGGCCGAACCCGCCGACGTGTGGCTGACCCTGCGCGGCGCCCGCGGCGAACGCCGGCGCTGCTTGCGGTGCGGATTCGTGCGCCTCGCCACGCCGTTCGCCGAGGGACCCGAACCCGTGCCGCTCGGCGTCGGCTGGCTCTTCCAGGACGTCACCGACGCCCGCCTCGCCGAACAGGACGCCGACCGGCTGCGGTTCCGCTGGAGCCAGCTGCACCGGGCGAGCGCCGCCGCGGCCGAGTGCGAGGACCCGGTGCGGGCCGCGGCGGTCCTCCTCGACTTCGCCCTGGCCGGCTTCGCCGACCACGTCCTCGTCGACCGGGCCACCGCCGACGGCGGCCTCGTCCGCGCCCTCGCCACCCCGGCCGGCGCCCCCGGCCCGGTCGCACCCGTCACCACCGGCGGCATCCCGCTGCGCTACCCCGCCGCCCACCCCGCCCTCCAGGCCCTCGGCCGTCAGGGTCCCACCCGCGCCAGCGCGGCCCCGGACGCGCCCCGCTGGTCCACCGACCGCCTCTGGCCCTCCGACACCTCCCACGCCCTCTGCGTCCCGCTCCGCTCCCGCGCCCGCACCCTCGGCATCACCACCTTCCTCCGCAGCCCCTCCCGCCCCGCCTTCGAGCGCGACGACGCGGTCTACGCGGAGACGGTCGCGGCCCGGGTGGCGGCGGCGCTGGACCTGGCGAACTGAAACGGGCGGAGGCGGACCGCGGCGGACGGAAGCGGACCGCCGCGAGCGGAAGCGGACCGCGGCGGACCGCATCCGCCGCGAGCGGCGTCGGACGCCTGTGCGATCATGCGGCGAACTCCGCGACGACGCTCGCGACGACACCGCTCCTGGGGGGACCGGGAATGCAACAACCGCCGGTTACGGCGCCGAGATCCGCGCCGTACACCGCCCTGCTCGCCACGCTCACGCTCGTGCTGTCCCTGCTGCTCCCGATCCTGCCGGTCGGGACGGCGGGAGTGGCACGGGCGGCGGACGTTCCGGACCTCACGGACTGCGTGACCGTGCCCGTGAACGACTACGGCTCCGCGCCGACGGCCGCCGCGTCGGCCGCGAACTGCAAGGCGTTCACCGCGCCGACCACCGGCCCGTACGACGTGTTCGGCGTCGAGCAGCCGGAGGGCCGGCGCGTCCGCCTCGCGGTGTACGACGCGGCAGGCGCGGCCGTCTGCGCCGCCACCGAGGGCGTGTGCCGGCTGACGGCCGGCGACACCTACCGGGTGGCCACCGGCGACCCGGCACTGATCCTCGACCGGTCCTCGCAGCAGGGCTGTGTCCCGGCGGCGCCCGGCGCCCTCAACGGCGCGATCGAGGCGGCCGGTGCCATCGACTGCCTGACGCTGTCGTTGCCCGAAGGGGCGCACGTGGAGGCCCTCACGCCGCGCGGGTCCGACGACATGGTCGAGGTCGTGGACGGAACCGGCACGAGGATCTGTGCGGCGGGCGGTCTGGCCGACCGCACGTGCGAGCTGACGGGTCCCGCCCCGCATCGGGCGCTGGTCTCCACCGGCTCCGACTACGCGCCGGTCGGCGAGTACCGTCTGGCCCTCTATCGCACGGACGTGCCCAACGACTGCCCGGTCGTCCCGGCCGGTGACTTCACGCCGTCGAGTGCCAGGGCCTCGGTCCCGGGCGCGGCGGACGTCTTCGCGTACTGCTTCACGATTCCCGCCGACGACCGGCCGAGGACCGAGTTCGTCCGGACCGAGGCCCTCGACGGCGAGTGGGTCAGTACGGGCCCGAACCAGGGCCATCCCACCAGATACTCCTGGGCCGAGCACTCGGTCCTGGACGCGAAGGGCGTGCGGGTCTGCGACTCCACCTGCGCGCTCGCGCCGGGGGCGGCCCACACCGTGCTCGTCCGCACCGAGCCGAGGGACGGGTTCTCGGTCGTACGCCGCGACCTGACCGGCACGGTCGCGGGCTGCGCGGAGCAGCCGGCGGTACCCGTCGGTGGTCCTTCGAAGGGCGGCGCCCTGGGCATCTCGGGCACGGTCACCTGCCACCAGGTGACCACCGAGGACGCCGGGGACGTGCTGTACCTCGACTACCGGTCCTATGGAGGGGGAGACCTCGCCGTGTTCGACGAGGCCGGCCGGAGGACCGTCTGTACCTCCGAAGGGTGCACCGTCACCGGCGGCACGCGGTACAAGGCCGTCGTCACCGCCCCGCACAGCTCGGCGACCTCCTACCGTCTCGACGCGCTGCGCATCGCCACCCCGTCGGGCCCGGCTCCCGAGTGCGCGAAGGCGCTGAACCTCCGCGACGGCTACGGACCGATCAGCGGGACCCTGGACGAGGAGCACACCGCCGTCTGCGTCTCGCTGGCCACCGCCTCCGACGACGACCTCTGGCTGTGGGTCCGGGACCCCGCAGGGACGGCGACCACGGCCGACGCCACGCTGTGGAACGCGGGCCTGAACGAGACCTGCACCCGCGAGGCGGGCGGCTACCACTGCAAGCCCGGAGACGGGACCACGCCGGCGGTGCCCGCCCCGACCGTCCTGGTCCTGGGACTGCCCTCCGACGCGTCCCAGGTGTCCTACCGCGCCGACGTCGACTGCAGCAGGAGCGTCAAGCGACGCTGCGGCGTCGATCCGGTGTCCTTCTCGTCCGTCTCCCCGTCGTCCGCCCCGCGCGGCTCGCTCGCGACGCTCACCGTGCACGGCACCGCGCTGAGCACGAAGGACAAGGTCGTGCTGAAGCAGGGCGAGACCACGCTGAGCACCACACCGGTCGGGGTCTCGCCCGACGGCCGGTCCCTGACGGTGACGGTGGGCCTGAGCGTCGCCACCCCGGGCGACTGGTCCGTGCGGGTCTACTCGCGGGGCGTCTACTCGGGGGGCATGGAGTACGTGATCGGCACGTTCACCGTGACACCGCCGGTCTCGGGCCTCGGTAGTTACGCACCGCTCACCCCCACCCGCCTGATGGACACGCGCACCGGGATCGGCGTGGAACCGGCGAAGGTCGGTCCGGGCGGCACGGTCACCCTCCAGGTGACCGGCCGGAAGGGCATTCCCTCCACCGGCGTCAGCGCGGTCGTCCTCAACGTCACCGCGACCGCCCCCACCGCCGCCGGCTTCGTCTCCGTGTACCCGGACGGGACCGCGCGCACCTCCGCCTCGAACCTCAACTTCAAGGCGGGGCAGACCATCCCGAACCTGGTGGTCGTGCCGGTGGTCAACGGCAAGGTGAACTTCTACAACCGGGCCGGCTCCGTCGACCTGATCGCCGACGCGGCCGGCTACTACGTCACCGACGGCTCGGGAGCCACGTACAAGCCCGTGACGCCGTCCAGGGTGATGGACACCCGGGCCGGGCTCGGCGTGCCGAGGGCGAAGGTCGGGGCCCAGCAGTCGGTGACCCTGAAGGTGTCGGGCAGCGGCGGGCTTCCCGCCACCGGTGTCACGGCCGTGGTGCTCAACGTGACGGCGACGGCGCCCACGGCCGCGAGCTTCGTCTCGGTCCACCCGGCCGACAGGCCGCGCACGTCCGCGTCGAACCTGAACTTCACCGCCGGGCAGACGATCCCCAACCTCGTGGTCGTCCCCGTCGGGGCGAACGGCGAGGTGACCTTCTACAACCACGCCGGCACGGTGGACCTGATCGCCGACGTGGCCGGTTACTTCACCATGGACGCGACGGGATCGGCGTACCGGCCGATGACCCCCAGCCGCCTGATGGACACCCGTTCCGGGACCGGCGTGGCCCAGGCGAAGGTCGGGGGCGGGAAGACCGTCACCCTTCAGGTGGCGGGCGCGGCCGGCATTCCGGCCTCCGGGGTGACGGCCGTCGTCCTGAACGTGACGGCGGTCGCGCCGACGGCCGCGGGCTTCGTCTCCGTCTACCCGGACGGGACCGTCCGCACGTCCGCGTCGAACCTCAACTTCACCGCCGGGACCACCATCCCCAACCTGGTCGTGGTGCCCGTGGTGAACGGAAAGGTGAGTTTCTACAACCACGCGGGGGACGTGGACCTGCTGGCGGACGTCGCCGGTTACTACGTCTCCTAGGACCTGACACATCACGTGGGGGCCGCGGCGAGTTCTCGCCGCGGCCCCCACGTCGTTTTCCGGACTCAGTGGCGGAAGAAGATCCGGTCGCCGTACTCGGTCATCACCCGGCCGTTCCACTCGTGGCCGCCGTCCACGTTGCCGGAGCGCAGGAGCGGCGGCTCGATGCCCAGGCGGACCAGCTCCTCGGCCGCCGCGGCCATCGTGGCCTGCATCAGCGCGCTGGTGACGACGGTCGACGCGGGGGCGAAGGGGGCCTCGATGCCCTCGTGGGTGAGTTCGGCGTCGCCGACGGCGATCCGGGAGTCGAGGACGACGTCGCAGTGGTCCTTCAGGAAGGTGCCCGAGACGTGGCGGGACTTCGTCTCCGTCGCGTACGCCACGGAGGTCACGCCGATCACGGTCAGGCCGAGCGCCCGCGCGTTCATCGCCATCTCGACCGGCAGGGCGTTGCGCCCGGAGAGGGAAATGATGATCAGGACGTCGCCGGCCTTGGCGGGCGACGAGTCCAGGACCGCGCCGGCCAGCCCGTCGACCCGCTCCAGGGCGGAGCCGAGGGTGGCGGGCATGACGTCGACGCCGACGACACCGGGGACGGCCAGCAGGTTCATGAGGGCGAGGCCGCCCGCGCGGTAGACCACGTCCTGCGCGGCGAGCGAGGAGTGCCCCGCGCCGAACGCGAAGAGGCGGTTGCCGTCGGCGACGGCCCCGGCGATCGCCGCACCGGCGGCCGCGATCTCCGCCGCGTCCTCGTCCCGCACCTTCTGGAGCAGGCCGATGGCGGCGTCGAAGAACTGTCCGGCCAGCTTGCTCTCGCCCATGGCGGCGACTCCTTCTCCTCGTGGTCGCGGATCACGGTGCGGTCTGGACCATTGCTCTGTCAATACCGCCTCGCCCCGGCGGGCCCCGGTTGTCGGCCCGATGCGCAAGAATTGGGGCAGGGCCAGCGCACGACTCATCGAGGGGCACGTATGTCCGGACTGATCGACACCACGGAGATGTATCTCCGCACCATCCTTGAGCTCGAGGAGGAAGGTGTGGTCCCCATGCGCGCCCGGATCGCCGAGCGGCTGGACCAGAGCGGTCCGACCGTGAGCCAGACGGTGGCCCGCATGGAGCGCGACGGTCTGGTGGCCGTCGCCAGCGACCGCCACCTGGAGCTCACGGAGGAGGGCCGCCGCCTGGCCACCCGGGTGATGCGCAAGCACCGGCTGGCCGAGTGCCTGCTCGTCGACGTGATCGGTCTGGAGTGGGAGCAGGTCCACGCCGAGGCCTGCCGCTGGGAGCACGTGATGAGCGAGGCCGTGGAGCGCCGCGTCCTCGAGCTGCTGCGGCACCCGACGGAGTCGCCGTACGGCAACCCGATCCCGGGCCTCGAGGAGCTCGGTGAGAAGGCCGAGGCGGAGTCGTTCCTGGACGACTCGATGGTCTCGCTCGCCGACCTGGAGGCCGGCGGCGAGGGCAAGACGGTGATCGTCCGCCGCATCGGCGAGCCGATCCAGACGGACGCCCAGCTGATGTACACGCTGCGACGCGCGGGCGTGCAGCCCGGTTCCGTGGTCTCCGTGACGGAGTCCCCGGGCGGTGTCCTGGTCGGCAGCAGCGGCGAGGCGGCCGAGCTGGACAGCGAGGTCGCGGCGCACGTCTTCGTCGCCAAGCGCTAGCGGACCGTTCCGGGACCCGCTGCGGATCCGCTTCCGACCCGCTCCGGGCCCGTTTTACGGCGGAATCGCCACGCCCGCGGCCCCTCCCGTGCCACGCTGGTGGGATGAGGGCCGCCCTCCCTGTGACAGGGACGAGAAGGACGACAAGGAACCCCGGCGCCTTGCGGCGCCGGGGTCCGTCCTCCCCTGTGCTGACCCGGAGCCCCGAGCTCCCAGGGTCATTCCCCTCGGACCGTTTTCCCCGAGCGGCCCGCCTCCCGATGAAGATCTCCCCTCGGCCGCAGCCGTCAATCCTTGAGCGCTGTCACTCGAACGTGGGGTGTTGAGCGGCAGAAGCGCATTTTCGAATACGGGTTCGATAGTCTGGCGCAGTTCCACGGGAAAGAGGGGGTGCCGAGCAGCATGGTGCGACGACTCGACGTCACGGGAGCCGACGGCGTACGCCTGGCGGCCTGGGACTTCACGGAACGGACGGCGTCACAGACCGGCCCCGGCGTCTTACTGCTCCACGGACTGATGGGCCGTGCCTCCCACTGGGAGCCCGCCGCCCGCCGGCTCGCCCCGCGCCACCGCACCGTCGCGCTCGACCAGCGCGGCCACGGCCACAGCGAGAAGCCCACGACCGGCCCCTTCACGCGCGAGGCGTACGTGGCGGACGCGATCGCCGCCGTCGAGGGCCTCGGCCTCGGCCCGGTCACCCTCGTCGGCCACTCCATGGGCGCCCTCACCGCCTGGCAGCTCGCCGCCGAGCGGCCCGACCTCGTCCGCGCCCTCGTCATCTGCGACATGCGCGCCTCCGCCCTCGGCGCGGCCTCCCAGCGCGAGTGGCAGGACTGGTTCCGCCGCTGGCCCGTCCCCTTCCCCTCGCTCGACGCCGTCCGCCAGTGGTTCGGCGAGGACGACCCCTGGGTGGAGCGCCCCCGGCCCGCCCGCGGCGCCTTCTTCGCCGAGGTGATGGCCGAACAGCCCGACGGCTGGCGCCCGGTCTTCGACCCGGCCCAGATGCTCACCTCCCGCGAGACCTGGGTCCACGACGCCCACTGGGACTCCCTCGCCCAGGTCCGCTGCCCCACCCTCGTCGTCCGCGGCCTCGACGGCGAACTGGGCCGCGCCGAGGCCCAGGAGATGGTCCGTGTCCTCCCGCACGGCGCCTACGCGGAGATCCCCGACGCCGGCCACCTCCTCCACTACGAACACGCGGACGCCTGGTGGGAGGCCGTGTCGCCGTTCCTGAACGGCGTCCTCACGTCCTGACGGGCCCGCCGGACCCGCGCACCCCGCCGGACCCGCGGAACTGCTCGAACAGCACCGCGTACCCCTCGCCCCCGTGTCCCTCCTCCACCGCCCGCTCGGCGAGTTCCTTGACGAAGCGGGGCAGCTCGGAGCCGACGCCGAGCGCCTCGCTCTCGTGCACCAGGTGCTCCATCGCCGAGACGTGCGTCGCCAGGGTGGCGTCGACCGCCGGGTACGCGCCTTCGGCGACGTCCCGCCCGAAGCGGGGCAGCCAGCCGGCCATCGTGCCGACCGACTCCCGCGCGAACTCCGCGAACACCGGCGCCTCCACCCCCGCCGCGCCGAGGAGCGCCGCGCCGTGCAGGAAGCCGTTCAGCACGTTCCACATGAGACCCAGTACGGCCGTGTCGTAGAGCGCCGCGAGACCGGGATCCTCGCCGAGGTACGTCGTGCCGCCGCCCAGGACCCGCAGCGCCTCCTCGTGGGAGGCGAAGGCGTCCGCCGGTCCGCTGTGCACCACGACGGCCGACGCGGTGCCGATGGCCGACGGGAGGTCCAGGATCGCCCCGTCCAGATAGGTGCCGCCCTGCTCCGAGACCCACGCGGCGGTCGCGCGGCCGTCGGCGGACGTGCCCGAGGTCAGGTTCACCACGAGCCGGCCGGCGAACCCCTTCGCCGCCGGGTCCAACAGCCCGCGCGCGGCCGGGTAGTCCGTGACGCACACGACCACCAGCGGTCCGGCCTCCACCGCCTCCCGCACCGAGCCGGCGAGCCGCGCGCCCTGGGCGACCAGCGGCTCGGCCCTCTCGGCGGTACGGTTCCACACCGTCGTTTCGTAACCCGCGCGCAGGTACGCCTCGGCCAGCGCCCGCCCCATCAGCCCCAGGCCGATGACCGTCACGCGCCTGTCCTGCCCGTCCCGCCCGTCCTGCTTGTCCATGGTCCGCTCCCTCCAACCGGTCGCTGTCGGAAGAAGCCTCGGCCTTCACACCGTTGTGAAGGTCAAGAGCCGAGTCGGGGAGGCAGTGAGTTGCTGATCGGAGAACTGAGCAGGCGGACCGGCGTCCGCCCGCACCAGCTGCGCTACTACGAGTCCCAGGGCCTCCTGGCCCCGGACCGCAGCCCCGGTGGTTACCGCGACTACCCGGAGGGCGCCGTCCTGACCGTTCGCCAGATACGCAAGCTCCTGGACGCCGGGCTGAACACGGACGACATCGCCTACCTGCTGCCCTGCGTCAAGGGCGACGACCCCGAACTGCCCTCCTGTCCCGAGGCGGTCGACCTCCTCCAGGACCGCTTGCGCGTCCTCGACGAACGCGCGGCGACCCTGGCCCGCTCCCGTGCGGCGCTCCGCGACTACGTCGACGTCACGACCGCGCGCAGGCGATGAGCCCGTCCCTCCGCCGTCCCAGCGGGCGGCGGTAATCGCAGGTCAGAGGCGTGACGGCATCCCGTCGTCCCGTCGGGACGGGTTTCCTTGCGGGGCGTCGTCCGGCCCTGCCAGCGTCCTCCTCGTTCGACATCAGCAGCACCACCGAACGAAGGAGAAGGCGCATGCGACCGAGCATTCTGACGAGGTCGATCGTCAGCGTCACCGCTGTCGTCGGGCTGGCGGCGGGGACGCTGGCGACCGCGGGCACCAGCTTCGCGGCGTCCGCACCGGCCTCGCAGCCGGCCGCGGTGAGCGCGGGAGAGTTCGGCACCCTCGCGACGTACAACTTCGGTCTGAGCGGGGCGCAGGCCGGCCGCGTCCAGGACTGGCTGCAGGCCTGGGGGTACACCGGAGCCCTCGACGGTCAGCTGGGCACCAACAGCTGGAAGGCGTTCCAGAAGTGCCTGGCCGCGCACTGGTCGTACACCGACAGCATCGACGGCATCCCCGGCACCGACACCATCAAGGCGCTGCAGCGCATGCTGAAGGCGCACTGGGGCTACACGGGCGCCGTGGACGGAATCGCCGGAGACGGGACGAAGGCCGCGCTCAAGCGGCTCGCCGACAAGGCTCCCCGCCTCACCTGTGTGAACGGCGGCTACTGACCGGACCGGAGTGCCTCACCGACGCCACGCGGCGGTGAGGCACTCCGCTCGCCGGTGCCGTCAGCTCCGCTTCAGCGCCCGCGCGCAGTGCGGCCAGTCGTGGAAGTCGCGGTCCCGGCTCCACAGGGTGTGGGCGGCCTGGATGTTCCACTCGGGATCCAGTGCCTTGCGCGGCGTGCCGCCCAGTTCGCGCAGACGGGCGTCGGAGATCTGGAACAGCCCCCAGTTCCTGGTGCCGTTGGTGTTCGGCAGGACGTGCAGCGGGTCCAGGAAGGACTGGCAGTCGGCGATGGAGACGGCGTCGTCCGGCACCTCCGTGAACACCTCGCGGATGCGTTGGCGGACCTTCTCCTGCGACCAGGTCTCCATGCGTGTGGTCGACTCGTAGAGGGCCTTCTTCGTGGGTTCGGCGACGACACCGTTCGGGGTGATGCCCGAGAGCACCTGGAACGCCGTCACCCGGCGCAGGGTCTCCGGACCGAAGGAGCTGTCCACGCCGATACGGGCGCCGCGGCTGCGGAGCCTGCTCTGCACCTCGCGTACGCACGCGTCCTGCTGGCCCATGCTCACCACGGGCCCGCAGGCCTCCGAGAACAGCAGCCGGCCGTCCTGGGTCGCCCCGGCCGGCCCGGTGGGCGAGCCATCGGGCGACGAGAGGGCGGTGATTCCCCAGGTCGAGAGGGCGAGTGCGAGGGCGGCGAGCGAGGTTGTGACGGCGACGCGTCGACGGCCACGGGGGTGCCGCGGCGACGGCGTCGGCGCAGCTGGGAACGACGGCTCGGAGACGGGAGTCCCAAGGGTGCCCGAGGCTGCCTCGGACACATGCGCCGTCCCGTCCGTCCTGCCCGTCCCGTCCGTCCTGCCCGTCCCGTCCTTCTCTCCGGTCTCGCCGATCTCTTCCGTCTTGCCGACCTCTCCCGTCTCTCGTGTCCTCTCCACCTCCTCCGTCTCTCTCGAACCCTCCCCTGCGCCGGACTCGGCGCGTTCCGTGTCGGCCAGGGCCCACAGGCGGTGCAGCTCGCGCAGCTCGGCGGGCGACGCGCCGCAGACCGTGGCGATGCGGTGGGCGATGCCGTAGTCCTGCGGCACGGACGAGCCCGTGCAGTAGCGGTGCAGGCTGGAACGGCTGATGCCGGTCTTCTGTGCGAGGACCTCGTAGCTGTAGTCGGACCTCTCCCGTAACGCGCGCAGCCGAGACGCGAACCGCTCGGCCTCCCCCTGTCGCTTCATGACGACCCCTCAAACGGAAAGCGGTTTCGGAACCTCAATGTGCCAGAGCCGCTTGGGCCAGTCGCGCCTTTGACGACCCTCTGCATGTCGCGACGGAATGTCCGGAACATCTGCATCACAAGTCTCAGGAGCAACGGATGTCAAGAAGCAGGCTCCACCAAGGACTGACCCTCATCGGAGTGTTGATCACGCTGTCCTTAGGAACTGCGGCGGCTCTCCCAGCAGCCGAGACCCAGACCCAGCAGGCGCTGACCCAGACGGTGACCGCGACCGCGACCGCGGTCTGCGGCCACACCACCGCCCAGCCGGAGCTCCGGCGCGGAGCCACCGGTCTGCCGACGCGCGAAGCGCAGTGCCGGCTCAACCTGGCGACGAAGGCGAGCGCGTACACCCCCATCGCCGCGGACGGCACCTTCGGCCTCGCCACCGAGGAGCGGGTGCGCGTCTTCCAGCGATGCGCGGGGCTGGCGGACGACGGCGTGCTCGGCCCTCTGACCTGGGAGGCCCTGAACACCTGGTCCGCCGCGCCCAAGCCCTGTGCGCCCCGGGGAACCGCGGGCACGGCCCAGGCCACCGTCTGCGGCCACACCGACGCCCGGCCCGACCTGCGGCGCGGCGCGAACGGCGCCGAGGTGAAGGAGCTCCAGTGCCGGCTGAACCTGGCGATGTCGCCGGGCCACTACCCGCCGCTGGTGATCGACGGTGACTTCGGCGGCGGTACGGAGAACCGGGTCGTCCAGTTCCAGCTCTGCGCGAACCTGGGCGCGGACGGGATCGTCGGGCGGAACACCTGGACCAAGCTCGTGGACTGGTCGAGCCGGAACACGTACTGCACCCCGCCCCGCCCGGCGGGCTACCCCGTCGACGGTGTCGACACCTCGGCGTACCAGCACCCGGGTGGCGCACCGATCGACTGGAAGGCCCTGCGTACCTCCGGGGTCGAGTTCGCGACGATCAGGGCCACCCGAGGCCTCAACGTCATCGATGCCCACCTGGCAACCGATCTGCCGGCGGCCCGGGCGGCGGGCCTCGCGGTCGCGCCTTACCACTTCTACACCGCCGCGACCGCCCCGACCGGATCCGAACAGGCTGACCGCTTCATCGCAGCCGTGCGCACCACCGGCTACACGGGACAGCGTGCCGGCGACCTGCCGCCCGTCCTCGACCTGGAGCGCATGGACGACGGCACCGGCCGCTGCCCGGTGTACGGCACGGTCGCCGACGTGCGGGCCTGGCTCGACAAGGTCGAGGCGGCCTTCGGCCGGAAGCCGGTCATCTACACCCAGAAGTCGTTCCTGGACGACTGCATGGGCTCGACGACCGCGTTCTCCGGTTACGCGCTCCAGCTCGCGGACTACCGCCAGTCGATCACCGAGCCGCCGCTGCCGAACGGCTCGACGACCTGGCTGATGTGGCAGTACACCGCCTCGGCGCTCCACGACGCCATGAAGGCCCCGGTGACCGCGGACGTCTTCAACGGCACGCAGGCCGACCTGGACCGCCTCGCCAATCGGTGAGGAAAGCCGCCCCTGTCCGCGTGCGGTGACGTGGCCGGACGCGAACACCCCGGATTTCCGGGATGGGCGGCCGGCGGCCGGGCTGCCAGCCTGAGGTCTCACGCGAAGCGCCGAATTCCCGGTGAGAAAACCAGAGATGACGACACGTAAGAGACCGGCGGCCACGGTCGCCGCGCCGGCGCTCGGGGCGGGTGTGCTCGCCGCCGCCCCGGCCGCGCACGCGCAGAGCATCTGTGACGGACCCACGCCGCCCAAGTGGTGCGACGGCGACGGCCTCGAGGGCCCGCCGGTGGACTACGACCCGGAGGGCACGCTGACCTCGGTGACCGGCGTCCCCGGAGGCGTCAACGTCTCCGGGTGGGCCTCCGACCCGGACGGGACGGGGGCGACCCGGGTGAAGATCACCGTGGGCGGCACATGGGTCGCGACCCTGGACGCCGACCGGTCGGGGGACCGGTTCTCGGGTTTCGTCAGCGTGCCCACCGCCACCGGTCAGGTCTGCGCCCCGCCGTCGACACCGGCTACGGCACGGACACCGGCCTCGGATGCTCCGGCTCCGTGAACCACGACCCCTTCGGCCACCTGGACGGCCACCGGGGCGACGGCGGCTCGGTCGGCATGTGGGGATGGGCGCTGGATCCGGACACCGCCGCTTCCACGCAGGTGTACGTCCAGTACAGCGACGGCGACACCTACGGGCCATACCCGGCCGACCGGACCCGCACGGACGTCGGTTCGGCCCAGCCGGGCTACGGCGACGCGCACGGCTTCTCGTTCACCTTCACGCCCACGCGGGTCCACGGCTGCCACACGGCGTGGCTCGTCCGGGCGGTGGACCTCCACGCGGGGGCGGACAAGTCCGTCGGCGGCTACTTCTGCTCCTGAGGGCTGTCGGGGGATCAGCCGTCGGGATCAGCCGTCGCGGGTCGGTCGTCGCGGTCAGAACGCGAAGACCGCACCCTCCGCCGTACGCGCCTGGAGCTCGCAGGTGTTGCCGTAGGTCGCCGACCAGCGCACCCGCTTGCCCTCCCACACGCCGTCGCCGGTGACCGTGACCGGGTTCCACTCGCGCGTGCAGGGGCGGTCGCCCGATAAGACCGTGAGGCGGCCGAAGTCGCCGTCGGCGGCGTCGAGTTCCGCACAGGCCGCCTCCGGCGCGGGGTGGGTGCCCGTCGGGGCGGGGGAACAGGACAGGGTGACCGCGCGGACGACGGTGGCGGTCGCGGGTCGCGCGCCCTGGCCGATCGTCAGGACCAGCGCCGACGGCGCGTACAGGCCGGCGGGCGAGGCGGGTGCGGCCTCGGCGGTGCCGGTGCCGGTGAACGCGGTGCCGACGAGGGCGAGACCGGTCGCGGTGGCGAACGCGGTGGCGCCGAGTGCACGGAAGTAACGCACGGGGGAATCCCTTCGGGGGGTGACGGGGATGCGAGCCGATCGGCTGCGCACCGGAGTCTTGTCGACGCGGAGGGTGATCGCACATCCGTCCGTCGCTTTCCGGCCGGTGCGCGCGAAAGGGCCCGACCGACTGGTCGTTCGGGCAGCTGGGACAAGGCTCCCGGCGTCCCCGCCGCCTCTCCGGCCCGGCCGCCACCATCGGCGGTTCAATGCCGTACGACCGGCTGACCTGCGCGAACGCGAAACTGGTTGTGACTTGGAGGACTCACGTCCGGCCCGGGTCGACCAGAAGCCTCCCCCGTACGGGGGAGGGACTCCGTCCTCGCGCAGGAGGCGGGGCGGGCCCGGCGGCCACAGGATGAGGGCATGTCAGGAACCCGTGGAACCCGCCTCGTCGCCGCCCTCGCCGCCTCCCTCGGCGCCCTCGCCTACACCGTCAGCAAGGTGGACCTCGCTAGGGCGGGCGAGCTGGGCATGCCGGGCTTCCCCGCGCCCGCCGACGCCTACGCCGCCGTCGCCGACGTCGAGACGGCCCAACTGGCCAACGCCGGCCTCGGCCTGCTGATGGCCGTCGTCGCGCTGCTGCTCGTCCGCCTGCCGCGGCCCCGGCTCGTGCGGTGGCCGCTGCTCGTCGTGTCCTGGGCGGGCATCGCGATGGTGGCGGCGGGAGTGATCGGCTTCGGCGCCCGCGCGGCGGGTCTGGCCCCCGGACTGGGGCCCACCCCTCCCCACATGCTCACCGCGGTCGCCGCCCTGCTCGTCGGCGCGGTCTGGGCAACCGCCTGGGCGGTCGCCGCCGTCTCCGCCGTACGCGAACGCTAGCGGCAAGCGGCAAGCAGAAGGCAGCGAGGGCCGGGCCCCGCACGCCGAAGGGCCGGGCCCCATCAGGAGCCCGGCCCTCGGCCTCGTATCGCGTACGAGAAGAACCAGCCCTTCGCGTACGAGAAGAATTACCCCTTGCTCACCGCTGCCAGGATCTCCGGCAGCCGCTTCGCCACCCGCGGCGCCGCCGCCTTCAGACCGGCCCAGGTGATCAGCGCGCCGTAGAGCATGCCGGACGGGAGCAGGATCCACAGCAGGGACTCGTGGTCCGCGAGGTGGAGGAACAGGGTCAGGCCGAGGACCGGGGCGCTCAGGAGCGCCGCGGCGAGCATGCCGCCGAAGATGGAGATCCAGGCGAGGCCGCCCTGGCCCGGCGCCACGTTCTTGTAGGCGCTGTCCTGCGGGATCGAGTACGGGAACCTGGCCGAGGCCACCGCGCCCGTCGCCATCATCGCGCCGAGCAGCGCGTACGCCACGCCCAGCGCCTCCGGCAGCCTGTCCCACTGGCCGAGCATCGCGGCCGTCACCGCGGTCACGAGCGCCGTGTACGGCACGGTGACGGTCAGCAGCGCCAGTGCGCGCGCCCGGAGTTCGGCGTAGGCGTCGGCCTTCGTCGAGATGGTCTGCGCCACCATCCAGAAGGCCGAGGTGTCCTGGCCGAACTGGTTGTACATCAGCATGCCGAGCATGCCCGAGGCGAAGCAGGCGAAGTAGATCGTGCCCGTGCCCTGGAGGGCGTTGAAGAGCGGGACGATCGCGCCGATCGCCAGCGAGGTCACCCAGGCCGCCTTCGTCTTCGGGTCACGCCAGATGTAGCGCAGGCTGCGCTCCATCACGGTGCCGGTCCGCCCGCCCGGCAGCAGCCGGCCGAGCAGTCCGGACGAGGACGAGTCCTTGGCGCCGGCGTCCGAGGCGGCGCCGATGGTCGAGCCGTCGGGTTCGACCATGAGCCGGACCAGGGACCGCTGCCACCAGTGGGCGAGGGCGGCCACCGCTGCCGCGCTGAGCAGCAGCTTGGCCGCGGCGGTCAGGTGGTCGCCGTCGCCCGCCGCGTCGATCGCGGAGACCGCGGACGCCGGCGGCAGCCAGCCCACCACCTCGGCGGCCGGTCCCAGTGACGACATCCCGCCGGCCTGGCTGAGCCGCTGGGCGCCGAAGTTGACCAGCTGCATGCCGACCGCGATCACCAGGCCGGACAGCACGGCCAGGTCGCGGCCCTTGCGGGAGGTGAGGAGCCGTACGTTCGCCGCCGCCACGGCCCGCGACAGCGCCACGCAGACGACGACGACGAGCGGTACGGCGAGCACGGCGACGACCACTCCGGCGGCGCCGCGCGCGAGCGCGAGGGCCGCGCCGACCGCCAGGCACAGCGTGAGGACCGGTCCGACGCCGACGAGGGAGGCCACGAGCAGCGCCCGGACCAGCGGCCGCGGCCGCAGCGGCAGCATCACGAGCCGCGACGGGTCGAGCGTCTCGTCGCCGCTCGGCACGAACAGCGGCATGACCGTCCAGGAGAGCGCGATGACACCTATGAGCAGCACCGTGACGGTGGCCGCGTCGGTGTGGCCGCGCAGCAGCAGGAAGCCGAGCATCATGCCGACGGCGAAGAGCACCGACACGACGATCGACGCCACGTAGGCGGCGGTCCGGCCGCCCGACTGCTTCAGCCCGTTCTTCAGGAGCGACAGCTTGAGCCGTACGAAGACGGAGGTGAGTGAGGGGGCGGGCGCGGCGGCCGCCACCGTCACGGGTGCGGGAGCGGTGGTCATCGGCCCGAACCGCCGCCCAGCCAGTCCAGGGACTTCCCGGCGTCCCGCCCGTTCGCGCCGACCAGCTCCAGGAACGCAGCCTGGAGCGACGGGGCGTCGCCCCGCACCTGCTCCAGCGGGCCCTGCGCGCGGATCTGCCCGGCCGCCATGACGGCCACCCAGTCGCACAGCGACTCCACGAGCTCCATCACGTGGCTGGAGAAGACGACGGTGGCGCCGGAGGAGGTGTAGCGCTCCAGGACGCCGCGGATGGTCTGCGCCGAGACCGGGTCGACGCCCTCGAACGGCTCGTCAAGGAAGAGCACTTCGGGGTTGTGGAGGAGCGCGGCGGCCAGGCCGATCTTCTTGCGCATGCCGGTCGAGTAGTCCACGACCAGCTTGTTCTGCGAGCCGGTCAGGTCGAGCACGTCGAGCAGCTGGGCCGCGCGCTTGTCGACCTCGGCGCCGGGCAGCCCGCGCAGCCGGCCGCTGTAGGCGAGGAGTTCACGGCCCGAGAGGCGCTCGAAGAGCCGCAGTCCCTCGGGCAGGATGCCGATCCGCGCCTTGACCTGGGCGACGGACTCGGGATCGGCCCACACGTCGTGCCCGGCGACCCGGATGCGGCCGGCGTCGGGCCGCAGCAGGCCGGTGATCATCGAGAGCGTGGTGGTCTTGCCGGCGCCGTTGGGACCGACCAGGCCGATGAACCGGCCCGCCGGCAGTACCAGGTCGATCCCGTTCACCGCGATCTGCTGACCGAAACGCTTCCACAGCCCCTCGACATGCACGGCGGGCGGCGCACCGGATCCCGGTGCACCGCCCGCCGTCGCGAACTCTCCGTCAAATGCCTGGTCAGGCATCATGTTGCGTCAACCCTTCGGTTGTCCCCGTGTAGTCGGGGACAACCTTACGGCTGAGCGTGATCACGCCATATGGCCAAGGGGAGTCTCCTCGGCCGGCCGTTTCCTCCGGACCAGGGCCGGACAGGCCGCGGACCCGGCCAGGATCCGGGAGGGACGGCCCAGGCCCCGTCGTCGAACTCCTGCCTGCCCTGCGACGCCGTGCACGCGCTCCCGCCGCACCGGGCACAAGCCCGGGCACGTCCCGTACGAGGCCTTGCGCCCGTCACGGCGAGAGCACGCACCTGACGCCGCAGGGCCGCCCTCCGGGCGACGACAGGAGTTCGACGACAGGACCTAGCCCCGGCGCGAGCGCGCGTCCGCCGCCTCCCGGCCGCACGCGTACGCCAGCGGGCTGATCAGCTCCTCCGCGTCCGGCAGCCAGCGGTTGGCGGGCGTGGGCTTGCGGGCCCACTGCACCGCCCCGGAGCCGCCGACCCGGGTGGGCGGCGCCGCCACGTAGAAGCCCTCGCCGCGGGTCGTGAGGTCGATCGAGGACGGCACCCAGCCCAGCTTGCGCACCAGGTCCGGCACCTTGGCCGCCGCACCGGGCAGCACGAAGAAGAACATCCGGCGGTCGGGGGTGCAGGTGACCGGGCCGAGCGTCAGCTCCATCCGCTCCATCCGGGCCAGCGCGAGGAAGCCGGCCGACTCGGGGACCTCGATCGCGTCGAAGGTGCGGCCGGTCGGCAGCAGGATCGACGACTTCGGCTGCTTCGACCACATCCGCCGGGCCCCGACGGCGCTGCCCGTCGCCTGGGTCGACCAGTCGGGCCGGGCCGCGTGGGCGCCGGGCGACGGACACGCCTCCGCGCCGCAGGAGCAGCGCTCCCTGCCCTCGACCGCCTCCAGCCAGGTCCCGGGGAACACGTCCCAGTGCCGCTCTTCCGCGTACCGCACGGCGTTGTCCAGCAGCAGCTCGCCCCGCTGCTTGGGGATCTGTGCGGCTTCCGTGACTCCGATGGTCTCTTCCACGTCGAACTCAACTCCCGCCGTCACCTGGGGTTACGGGCGCCGCGGAGAGCGGTGTGACGCATCGATCCTGCATGCGGGGCGCACGGGTGCACGGGCGGGGGCGCGCGTGGGGCCGGGAAGCGGCGGGCGGGTAGACACGGACGGGGGGCGTCGGCGCTGTGCCGCTCCGATTCGCTCTGTGCCGCTCTGTTCGTCTCGCGGCCGTGCGACCGACGTGTCCGGTTTCGCGTGTTCACATCTGCATTGACCGGATATCCGCCGGGCAGTGATCAGCCAGTCGATCACCGCACCGGCCTCAGGGGGTAGTCATCATGGCAGCCAGGCCACTCGTCGCCCGTCAGCCCAACGAACGGCTGCAGGCGCTCATCCAGGAGGCCGGGTGCTCCAACGCCGGCCTCGCCCGCAGGGTCAACATGGTCGGCGCGGAGCGCGGCCTCGACCTGCGCTACGACAAGACCTCGGTGGCCCGCTGGCTGCGCGGCCAGCAGCCGCGGGGCCGGGCGCCGGGCATCATCGCCGAGGCGCTGGGCCGCAAGCTCGGCCGTACGGTCACCATCGACGAGGTCGGCATGGCCAACGGCCGCAACCTCGCCTCTGGCGTGGGTCTCCAGTTCGCGCCGACCGTGCTCGGCGCGATCGAGCAGGTCTGCGAGCTGTGGCGCAGCGACGTGGGGCGGCGGGACTTCCTGTCCGGCTCGACGGTCGCCGCGTCCGCGCTCGTCGAACCGAGCAGGGACTGGCTGATCACCGGCGCGGACCCGCTGGTCGCCCGGTCCGCCGGGGCGCGGGTCGGCGCCTCGGACGTCGCGGCGGTACGGGCGATGACGGGCGCCCTGGTCGACCTGGACCGGCAGTTCGGCAGCGGCCACGTCCGGCCGGTCGTCGTCCACTACCTCAACAGCGTGGTGTCGGGCATGCTCTCCGGCTCCTACCGGGAGGCGGTCGGGCGCGAGCTGTTCGCGGCGGCCGCGCGGCTCACCGAGCTCGCCGGGTACATGGCCGTCGACACCGGCCAGCCGGGGCTCGCCCAGCGCTACTACATCCAGGCGCTGCGGCTCGCGCAGGCCGCCGGCGACCGGGCGTACGGCGGATACGTGCTCGCCGCGTCCATGAGCCACCTCGCCGCGCAGCTCGGCAACCCGCGGGAGATCGCGCAGCTCGCTCGGGCCGCGCAGGAGGGCGCCCGCGGCCAGGTGCCGCCGCGCGCGGAGGCGATGTTCCTCGCGGCGGAGGCCCGCGGCCACGCGCTGCTCGGCGACGCCCACACCTTCGGCCGGGTCGCGGGGCTCGCCGAGGACGCCCTGGGCGCGGCCGAGCCCGAGTCGGGCGACGACCCGACCTGGATCGCCCACTTCGACGAGGCGTACCTGTCGGACGAGCTGGCCCACTGCCACCGGGACCTCGGGCAGGCGCGGGAGGCGGCCCGGGCGGCCGAGCGCTCCCTCGCCGGGCACCCGGAGGGCCGGGCCCGGCGGCGGGCGATCGGCCTCGCGCTGCTCGCCGCGGCGCAGGTGCAGCAGCGCGAGGTGGAGCAGGCCTGCCAGACCGGCACCCGCGCACTCGAACTGCTCTCGACGCTGCGGTCCTCGCGGGGCTCCGAGTACCTGGGCGACCTGAAGGAGCGCCTGGAGCCGTACGCGGGGGAGCCGGTGGTACGGGAGTTCGGGGCGCGTCTCGACCTGCACGCGGCGTGAGGCCGCCCGCCGGGAAGAGGCCGTGCGCGGCGTGGGGAACGCGGCGCAGCGGTGAACGTCACACCTGTGTCACACGTGTGTGCGGGCCGCAGGGCGCACCCGGTAGCGTGAGCCGACGATTCCGTAGGTCCATCAGTAGGAGTCCCGGTGACGCACAGCGGACAGGGGCCGGAGCAGCAGTATCCGGCCGCTCAGCCCCTCCCCCCTGAGGTGACCCCTGGTGGCTCCTCGGACGCCCAGGCGACGCAGTACCTGCCGCCGGTCCCGCCGCAGTCGCCGGCCGCGGCGGCGGGTCCGCAGCCGGGATACGGCTACCCGCCGCCCGCCGCCCCGCAGCCCGCGGCCCCCCAGCCGGGCTACGGCTACCCGCCGCCCGCCGCCCCGCAGCCCGCCGCCCCGCAGCCGGGATACGGCTACCCGCAGCCGGACGCGCAGGCGACGCAGTACCTCGGGGCGGTGCCGCCGCAGGCGCCCGTGCCGCAGGGGCCGGACTCCCAGGCGACCCAGTACATCGCGCCCGTGGCCCCGCCCGGCGAGGCGCAGACGCAGTACCTCCCGCCGGTCGCGGGGCCCGTCGCGGGTGGTCCGGACGCCCAGGCGACCCAGTACATGGCGCCCGTACCGCCGCAGCACGCGCAGCCGGAGCGGCCGCCGCTCGCGGACTTCGACAACCTGTTCCGCAGCGAGACGCCGCAGCACCAGACGCCGCAGCACCAGGCGCCGCACGCACCTGCTGTCGGGCCGCAGCAGCACTACCAGCCGCCGCAGCCGCCCCAGCAGCAGTACGGCTACCAGGACGCGTACTACGAGGAGCCCGAGCCGCCCCGCCGCAAGTCGCCGGTCGCGCTGATCGCGGCCGTCGTCGCCGGGTGCGCCGTGGTCGGTCTCGGCGCGGGCGCGCTGCTCAGCGGCGGCGATGACGACAAGACGGACACGTCCGGCGGCAAGGGGCAGAACGTGGCCGCCAGTTCGGCCGCGCCGTCCTCCCAGGCGTCCGAGCAGACGGCCGACCCGGCCAAGGAGCAGGCCGAGGAGCTCGACAAGCTCCTCGCGGACAGCAACGACAGCCGGGACGCGGTGATCCGCGCCGTCTCGTCGATCCGGCAGTGCGACAACCTCGACCAGGCGGCGAGCGATCTGCGCGGCGCGGCCAAGCAGCGGCGCGAGCTGGTCACCCGCCTCCAGGCGCTGAGCGTGGACAAGGTGCCGGACAACGCGGCCCTGTCCGCCGCCCTGGTCAAGGCCTGGCAGGCCTCGGCCGCCGCCGACGACCACTACGCGGCCTGGGCGGACCAGGCGAAGAGCAACAAGAAGGTGTGCAAGGACGGCCGCGCCCGGAACACCAGCCACACCAACGAGGGCGACAAGAAGAGCCAGGAGGCGACGACCGCCAAGAAGCAGGCGGCCGGGCTGTGGAACCCGACCGCCGGGAAGTACGGACTGACGAAGCGCACCTACACCCAGCTGTAGACGGCCGGCCGCGTGGCCGGGGTCCTGGCCGTCACGGCGAGGTCAGGACCGTCTCGCCCACGTCGACGAAGCCCGGCTTCTGCGCCACCAGCTTGCCCTGGCGCACCACCTGGAACGTCACGTCGTGGTTGACGATCCGCGGGAAGTCGCGCGCCCCCAGCAGGTCGTCGTAGCGCCAGCGCAGCGGCGGCGTGAGGCCGCCGGTGTCGATCTTCGTGCCCTGGTCGAGGGCGTGGCTGATCCGCAGCGAGGAGACCGAGTCGCTGTCGAGCGACTCGATGACCTGCTTGAGGACGGTGTACGCGATCCACGTGGTCTGGACGCCCGCGTCCGCCGGGTCGACCCGGTTGTCCACGAAGGCGTGCTCCTTGATCACCTGCTTCATCGGCTCCCAGGCCTTGTTGTCGGCGTCCGGGTACCAGCCGGTGACGAAGGCGCCCTCGAAGGGGCTGTGGGCGCCGCCCGAGCGGTCGATGAGCGGCTGGCCGACGCTGCCGAGGACGGACGAGATCCGGACGGTGTCGCCGTCGCCGGACTTCCCGTCGGACCCGTTCCGCTCGCCGGGCAGCCGGCGGAAGGAGTCGAAGAAGGTCTGGGTGCGCTCGCCGAGCACGGCCGTGACGCAGCCTTCCTCGGCCCCGGCCTTGGTGCGGGCCTTGTCCGCCGAGGCGGTGTACTCGGCGGCGTCCTCGACCGCGGGGATGTCGATCGCGCCGCTGTGGCTGGCCTTGCGGAGGCCGGAGTTGAGCAGGTCCGGCAGCTTGTCGCCGGCGATGGTGTCGGGACGGACGAGGGAGACCTTGCGGCAGTTCGCGGCGAGCTGCATGCCGTGGCCGGCGATGAGGGAGGCCTGGCCGCCGTTCACGGGATACGAGAGGGAGCTGGTGAACTCGTCCTCGGAGATGCCGTAGCCGCCGATGTACGGGATGCCGGCGGCCTCCAGCGGCGCCATGAAGGCGCGGCCGAACTGGCTGTAGGAGCCGACCACCGCGACCGCGCCCTCGTGGACGGCGCGGCGGGCACAGGCGGAGGCGCCGGCGTTGGTGTTCTGTTCGTTGCAGGTGAGGACACGGAGTTCGTGGCCGTCGATGCCGCCGTTGGCGTTGACCCAGCGGGCGTAGGCCTGGGCCATCGCGGGCATTCCGGGCATGTTGGTGGCGCGGGTCTGGTCGGGCGCCCAGGTCATGACGGTGACGGGCTCCCTGGAGCCCCCCGTGGCCCCAGGGAGTACGCCGCAGCCGGTGAGCAGCGACGCTCCGGTCGCCGCTGTCGTGACGTACGCGAGGAGTGAGGAAAGTCGCCTACCGGTCATGGGCATGCACAATTCCGCCCCACGGGTAACGCGACAGTGAGCGAGAATCAACGCGGGGTGACGTGGAGGTGAATTACGGGGGTCGGACGGGGCCGGACCCGGCGCTGTCGGTGGCGGAACGTACGATCGAACGGTGTCCGCTAGCACCTCCCCTTCGATGAACTCTTCCCGTCGCGCCCGCCGCTCCTCCACCATGGGCGGCATGCCGCTCAACGACATGCCGTGGTGGCGCTGGCGCGCCAACGTGCGCTCCGCGCTGCACATGCTCTCGGACCCGGAGTTCCACGAGACGACCTGGCTGGCCGGCCAGGAGGGGTTCGGCGACGTCACCGACGCCGTCTACCGCCTGGTGGAGGACACCTGGCTGGACAGCTGGTCCGCCGAGAAGTACGTGGGGACGATCTTCCGCGACTCCGGCGAGGCCGCCCTCGTCGACGTGGCCGTGCTGCGGGTGCTGCGCATCATGCACCAGGTCGGCGCGGACGCCCCGGTCTCCGCGTACCTGGAGCACCACGGCTGGCCCGAGGCCGTGCGGGCCGCCCGCGAGGCGCACGTCCGCATGGCGACGGCGGACGGCGAGGACCCGGACGTCCCGCCGCGCTCGCTCGAGGTCCTCCGGATCATGACCCGGTCCGCCTGACCCAGGCCGACGTCCGTGTGGTGTCCACCCGATGTCCGCGTGCCGGACGAGGCGGCTTTCCCGTCCCCCGGGTGTGGCAGGCTAGGCGAATGACCGACCAGTACGTCCTCACCCTCTCCTGCCCCGACAAGCAGGGCATCGTGCACGCCGTGTCGAGCTACCTCTTCATCACGGGTTGCAACATCGAGGACAGTCAGCAGTTCGGAGACCGTGACACGGGTCTCTTCTTCATGCGGGTCCACTTCTCGGCCGAGTCCCCCGTCACCGTGGACAAGCTGCGCGCGAGCTTCGCCGCGGTGGGCGACTCCTTCGCGATGGACTGGCAGATCCACCGGGCCGACGAGCGGATGCGCGTCGTGCTGATGGTGTCGAAGTTCGGTCACTGCCTGAACGACCTGCTGTTCCGCTCGCGGATCGGCGCGCTGCCGGTCGAGATCGTCGCGGTCGTCTCCAACCACACCGACTTCGCCGAGCTGGTCGCCTCGTACGACATCCCCTTCCGGCACATCCCGGTCACCAAGGACAACAAGCCCCAGGCGGAGGCGGAGCTGCTGGACCTGGTCCGCGAGCAGGACGTCGAGCTGGTCGTGCTCGCCCGCTACATGCAGGTGCTCTCCGACGACCTGTGCAAGCAGCTCTCGGGCCGGATCATCAACATCCACCACTCCTTCCTGCCGAGCTTCAAGGGCGCCAAGCCCTACCACCAGGCCCACGCCCGCGGCGTGAAGCTGATCGGCGCCACGGCCCACTACGTGACGGCCGACCTCGACGAGGGCCCGATCATCGAGCAGGAGGTCGAGCGCGTCGGCCACGAGGTCACTCCCGACCAGCTCGTCGCCATCGGCCGGGACGTCGAGTGCCAGGCCCTGGCCCGCGCGGTGAAGTGGCACGCGGAGCGCCGGATCCTCCTGAACGGGCGCCGCACGGTCGTCTTCGCGTGACACCGGGCCGGAGCCCCGCCCCGAGCGGCCCGCGGCCTCCCGCCGGCCGGAGCCCCTACCGGACCTAGAGCCGGCTCAGCGACGCCGCCGCGAAGAGCACGTCGCGGATCGCCTCGCGGTCGCCGTCCTGGCCCGCCGCCGCGTCCTGCGGCGGCACGTGACCCGCGACGAGCTGGCAGAACTCGACGCCGTCCATCGCGACCTGCGCCACCGCGTGGTCCGGGGAGCCGAGGGCGGCGGGCGAGTCCAGGGCGGTGTACCAGTGGCCGCCGCCCGCACCCTCGATCTCCAGGTGGAGCGAGCGGCCGGGCGAGCCGGCCGTGACGAGTTCCCGGGGCGGGGCCGCGAGGCCCAGCCGGCGGCGGTCGGCGAGGGCCGCCGGGAGGAGCCGGGCGGCCAGGTCGATCATGCCGTGCAGATGGCTGCCGCTCGGCGGGTCGTACGGATAGGCCACCGCGTTCGCGATGTCGTCCGCGTGCACCCAGCACTCGAAGGCCCGCTCCAGGAGCGAGTCCCGCAGCGGCAGCGCGAAGTCCCCGTAGGTGACGGTCAGGTCCGCCACCCCGCGCCCGGCGAAGGACACCGTACGGATCAGCGTGTGGCTCTGGTCCCGCCACGGCTCGCGGATCGTGCGGGTCGGCGGCCGGGCGGAGGCTTTCCAGTACGCCTCCGTCCGCTCGGCCGGTGACAGCTCCCCGGTGCCCGCGCCGAGCGGGTCGTCCAGACCGAGCGAAGCCGCCACCAGGCCGTCCACGGCCAGCAGATGCCCGATCACGCCGGCCACCGTGGTCTTCCGGTTCACGGCACGCTCGCCCTCGAACCACCGCAGCCGCACCGGCGCGTGCCACTCCGCCTCGCCGATGTCGCGCAGCAGCGCGTCGAGCCGGGCGGTCTCCGCGTCGTACGGCGAGGCCCACGCGGGCACCGGGATACGGGCCGGGCGGCGGCCCAGACAGTTCTCCAGGACCCGGGAGCGCAGCAGCGGGTCCAGGTCCAGATCGCGCTCGGCGTGCAGCAGCCCGACCGCGTCGCGCAGCCGCAGCGCCTCGTCCGCGCACGGGGCGCACTCGGTGAGGTGGGCCTCGACGGTCCGCGTCTCCGCCGGCGAGCAGGCGGAGAGGGCCCACGCGCCGAGGAGCGACTTCAGGGTCCGGTGGGGCAGGTCGAGGAGTTCCGGCGCCTCCCGTGCTTCGGGGGCGGCCGGGAGGTCAGGGGCGGTCTCCGGCTCCGGTGCCTCCGCGAGCGGGCCGTCCCCGTACACGTCGTCGGCGAAGGGGGAGGACGCGGCGAAGGGCGACGGGTCCGGCGGCGAGGTCAGGTCCGCGTGGTCGTCGGCAGCCGGGCGCGGGCCCGGTATCCGCGGAGCGCGTGCGACCTCCTCGGGATCGTCGTTCGCCCCGGTCACAGCGACCGTCCGTAGCCGCCGGTACCGGGCGGCGAGGAGCCCTCCAGCGGGCGGGTGTTGGCCGTCGACAGCAGCTGGAGTCCGAGCCGCAGCCGGCGCCGTGCCTCGTCCTCGGTCACGCCGAGGTCCGCGGCCGTCTGCCGGTAGTCCCGGCGCTGGAAGTAGGCCAGTTCCAGGGCCTGCCGCAGCGGCGTCGGCATGGACGTCACGATGTAGTCGGCACGGGCCGCGACCGAGGCCCGGCGCACCTTCTGCTCCAGTTCCTCCGCCGTGCCCTCGCCGCGCTCCGCGAACGCCACCGACTCCGCCTGCCGCAGCCGGTGCACGGCCTGCCGCTGGGTGAGCCGGGCGACCCAGGAACGCATGTTGCCCTGCTTCGGGTCGTAGGCGTCGGGGTTCTCCCAGATGTAGCCGAAGACCTCGCGGGTGACCTGGTCGGCGGCCTCGTCGTCGTCGAGCACCCGGTGGGCCAGGCTGTGCACGAGCGAGGCGAACCTGTCGTAGAGCTCGCCGAGCGCTGCGGCCTCACCGCGCGCCAGCCGCTGCTGCATCCTGCGGTCCCAGCGTGGCGGTGTGTCCTTCGTCGCCATGCGACACCCTCCCGACGACTCCCCGACGGCCTGCCCGATGACCTCTCCGACCCGAATTCCCCTCCAAAGTAATGCGCCCGGACCCGGCGCACTCCTCTTTGCGGCAAGTGAGCCCTTGACGGTTCGCCGGATGGTAAGGAAAGCGCCAAGCCGCCGTCCAGGGGTTTCGGAGCGGCGCGAGCGGGCAGCGGGAGGGGACAGGAAGGGCGGGCTCCGTTTGGCTCGTTCCCATGTCCCGATGTCTGAAAGGCGCCGCTCGTGACGATCCGGGTCGACGAGAACGAGCAGGAACCGTGGACCGTGCTGCGGATCAGCGGGGAGCTGGACCTGGTCACCTCCCCGCTGATCCGCAGGCGCCTCCACGCGGCCGTCGCGGGCGGCCGCCACGACGTGGTCCTCGACCTCTCGGCGGTCCGCTTCTGCGACTCCAGCGGTGTCGGCGTGCTCGTCGCCGCGCGCCGGCTGATGCGGTCCTGCGGCGGCCGGCTCCGGCTGATCCTGCCCGCCCGCGGCGCCGAGGACGGCGCGCACGTCAACCGGGTGCTCGCCGCGCTCGGTGTCCGCCGCCTCTTCGAGGTGTACGAGGACGTCCCCGCCGCGCTCGACGAGACGACGGAACCCCTGTCGGCCTGAGCCCCGCAGCCCGCGGCCGACAGGCGGCCCGGGGCCTCAGGCTCAAGGCCCTCAGGCCCAAGGCCTCCAGCCCCGCAGCGGCTTCGGCGCGCGACGACGACCTACGCGTACCGCTCGCGCAGTTTGTACTTGAGCACCTTCCGCAGCGTCTCGTTCCTCGGCAGCGCGTCCACCACCTCCAGCTGTTCCGGCAGCTTGAAGACCGAGAGCCCGGCCTCGCGCAGGAACGCCGTGACCGTCTCCAGGGTGAGCGGCTCGGCGCCCGGGGGCTGTTCGACCACCGCGCAGACGCGCTCGCCGCGCTCGGGGTCCGGGAGTCCGACGACCGCCGCGTCGCCGACGCCGGGGTGCTCGTGGAGGAGGTCCTCGATCTCCTTGGCCGAGATGTTCTCGCCCTTGCGGATGATGACGTCCTTGAGCCGGCCCGTGAGGACGAGATGACCGCTCCCGGTGAGCCGGCCGACGTCGCCCGTGATCAGGAAGCCCTCCTCGTCGAAGGCGGCGGCGGTCTGCGCCGGGTCGAGGTAGCCGCGGCAGACCGCCTCGCCGCGCAGCCGGACCTCGCCGCCCTCCGCGATGCGTATCTCCATCCCGGCGGGCGGCCGTCCCTCGGTCGTGGCCAGGTTCTCCGGGGTGTCGCCGGGATCGCCCATGGTGATCATGGGGACCTCGGTCATGCCGTAGCCGTGGGTCAGCTGACAGCCCAGCTCCCGTACCACCGCGTGGTAGATCTCCGGCGGCTTCGGGGCGCCGCCGCCCGCGAGGAGCCGCAGCGTCGGGATGATCGGCTCGCCCGGCTGCTTGCGCTGCTCGGCGAGGAACATCGAGTAGAAGGCGGTGGACCCACCGGCCACCGTGACGCCGTGCCTGCGGTACTCGTCGAGCGCGTCCGGCAGCGCGAAATGCTCGAACATGACGGCGGGGAACCCGTACAGGAGCAGCATGACCGTGTAGTCGGGACCGGCGATGTGCGCGTACGGGAAGGCCATCGAGCCGACGTCCTCGGCGCTCAGGTGCAGGGCGTGCGCGAGGCAGGAACCGCCGGCGAGGAGCGAGCGGTCGGTGTGCAGCACGCCCTTGGGGTCGGAGGTCGTGCCCGAGGTCCAGTAGATCCAGCGGACGTCGGTGCCGGAGGCGGGCGGGGCGGGGAGGACGCCCGGGTCGCCGTCGGGGAGGCCGTCGTACGCCTCGAAGATCCCGCGCGCGCCGAGCCGCCGGGCCATCTCCGTGTGGTCGAAGCCGCGCCAGACGCCGGGGACGGCGAAGAACTCCGCGCCGGACTCGCGCAGCGCGAAGCCGACCTCCTTGTCCCGGTAGAACGGGATGACGGGGGACTGTACGGCGCCGATGCGGGCGAGCGCGAAGGACAGCACCGCGGTCTCGATGCGGGTGGGCAGCTGCCAGGCGACGACGGTGCCGGGGCGCACGCCCATGCCGTAGAGGCCGGCGGCGCAGCGTTCGGCCCGGTCGCGGAGCTCGCCGAAGGTGAGGGTGCGGTCGCCCTGGAGCAGGACGGGCCGGTCGGGGGTGAGCGAGGCGCGGCGCTCGACGAGCTCCCAGAGGGTGCGGGACGCGCCCAGGGCCTGTGCGGTTTCGGTCACGGCGACTCCCTTAACTGACTAACCGTCAGATTGCCTGGAGAGCGTAGAGGGCCGGTCCTTGTCGGTCCAGGGGGGCGGGGCTAGCCTGATGCCGAGCCTGTATCTGACGGGTCATCAGAAAATGGAGGGGTCATGACGGAACTGCCCCGCATCATCAGCGTCGACGACCACGTGATCGAGCCCGCGCACCTCTTCGAGACCTGGCTGCCGGCCAAGTACCGCGACCGGGGACCCAAGCCCCTCACCGCGGGCATCGGCGAGCTCGCGTACGTCGGCGGCAAGTACCAGATCACGATGGATCCCGACGGGCCGCCCACCGACTGGTGGATCTACGAGGACCTCAGGTTCCCGTACAAGCGGAACATCGCCGCCGTCGGCTTCGACCGCGACGACATGACCCTGGAGGGGATCACGCGGGAGGAGATGCGCCGCGGCTGCTGGGACCCCACGGCGCGCCTCGCCGACATGGACCTCAACCACGTCGAGGCCTCCCTCTGCTTCCCCACCTTCCCGCGCTTCTGCGGCCAGACCTTCGCCGAGGCCCACGACAAGGAGGTCGCCCTCGCCTGCGTCCGCGCCTACAACGACTGGATGGTCGAGGAGTGGTGCGGCGACAGCGGCGGCCGGCTCATCCCGCTGTGCATCATCCCGCTCTGGGACATCGACCTGGCCGTGGCGGAGATCCGGCGCAACGCCGCCCGCGGCGTCAAGGCCGTCACCTTCTCCGAGATCCCCACCCACCTCGGCCTGCCGTCCATCCACTCCGGCTACTGGGACCCCTTCTTCGCCGTCTGCCAGGAGACCGGCACGGTGGTCAACATGCACATCGGCTCCAGCAGCCAGATGCCCGCCGCCTCACCCGACGCCCCGCCCGCCGTCCAGGCCTCGCTCAGCTTCAACAACGCGATGGCCTCGATGATGGACTTCCTCTTCAGCGGGGTGCTCGTGAAGTTCCCGCTGCTGAAGCTGGCGTACAGCGAGGGCCAGATGGGCTGGATCCCGTACGCCCTGGAGCGCGCCGACGACGTGTGGGAGGAGCACCGCGCCTGGGGCGGCGTCCGCGACCTGATCCCCGAACCCCCGTCCACGTACTACTACCGGCAGATCTTCTGCTGCTTCTTCCGCGACAAGCACGGCATCGCGTCCCTGGACGTCGTCGGGCGGGACAACGCCACCTTCGAGACCGACTACCCGCACGTCGACTCCACCTTCCCGCACACCAAGGAAGTCGCCCTCGACCACGTGAAGGGCCTCGACGACGAGACGGTCTACAAGCTGATGCGCGGCAACGCCATCCGCATGCTCGGCCTCGGAATCGTCTGATGGAGCTGGCGTACACGGAGGAAGAGGAGGAGTTCCGTGGCCGGCTGCGGGAATGGCTGGCCGCCGAGCTGCCCACCCTGCCGGCGAAACCGGACCCGCTCGACTGGCCGGGCCGGCGCGCCTACGACTGCGGCTGGCAGCGACGCCTCTACGACGCCGGGTACGGGCACGTCCACTGGGACGCCTCACCGACCCAGCGGCTCATCTTCCTGGAGGAGACCGAACGCGCCGGGGCGCCCTACGTCGGTGCCAACTTCGTCGGCCTCCTCCACGCGGGCCCGACGATCGCCGCCGAGGGCACGCCCGAACAGCGCGGGCGCTGGCTGGAGCCCGTGCTCCGCGGCGACGAGGTGTGGTGCCAGGGCTTCAGCGAGCCCGAGGCCGGATCCGACCTCGCCTCGCTGCGGACCAGGGCGGTGCGCGACGGCGACGCGTACGTCGTCACCGGCCAGAAGATCTGGACCTCGCACGCCGAGGCGGCCGACTGGTGCGAACTGCTCGTACGGACCGACCCGGAGGCCCCGAAGCACCGCGGCATCACCTGGCTCGCGATGCCCATGGACGCGCCCGGCATCACGGTCCGGCCGCTGCGCACCCTCGCCGGTTCCACCGAGTTCGCCGAGGTGTTCCTCGACGAGGTGCGGGTGCCGGTGGCCAACCGGGTGGGCGAGGAGAACGACGGCTGGAGGGTCACCATGGTGACCCTCTCCTTCGAGCGCGGCACCGCCTTCGTCGGCGAGGTCGTCGCGTGCCGCCGCGTCCTCGGCGAACTCGCCCGCACGGCACGGAAGAACGGCCGCTGGGACGACCCCGTGCTGCGCCGTCGCCTCGGGCGCCTCGGCGCCGAGTTCCAGGCCCTGTGGCGGCTCACCCAGTGGAACGTCAGCGAGGCCCAGGCCACCGGCGGGGTGCCCGGCGTCGGCGGCTCCGTCTTCAAGCTGCGCTACTCGCACGCCCGCCAGGAGCTGTACGACACGGCCGCCGCCGTCCTCGGCCCCGACGCGCTCGACCTCGGACGCGAGTGGAACCCGGACCGGCTGTCCTCCCTCTCGTACACGATCGCCGCGGGCACCTCGCAGATCCAGCGGAACATCGTCGCCGAGCGCATCCTCGGCCTGCCGAAGGGCCGGTGAGACCGACGTGGACTTCCGACTGACCGAGGACCAGCAGGCGCTCAGGCGGGGCGTGCGGGAACTGCTCGACCGGCGCTTCGGGCGCGAGGCGCTGCGGGCGGCCGTGGACGGGGGAGGGGTCCTCGACCGCGCCCTGTGGCGCGAGCTCGGCGCGGCCGGGTTCTTCGCGCTCCGGCTCCCCGAGGAGGCGGGCGGGGTCGGGCTCGGCCTGCCCGAGGCCGTGCTCGCCTTCGAGGAGGCCGGCCGGGCGCTCCTGCCCGGACCGCTGATCGCCACGCACCTGGCCGCGGGCGAGGTGCCCGGGGCGGCGGAGGGCGAGACCGTCGTCACCAGCGCCGACGGGGAGCTCGTGGAGTGGCTGGACGAGGCGGACGTGGTCCTCGGCCCCGCCGAGGGCGCCGTACGGATCCGGTCCGTCGACCCCCTGACTCCCCTGCACCGGCTGCCGGCCGCCCCTCCCGTCGGCGCCGAGGCGTCGCTGCTCACCGCCGCCGAACAGCTGGGCAGCGCGGGCCGCACCACCGAGCTCGCCGTCTCGTACGCCCGTACCCGGGAGCAGTTCGGGCAGCCGATCGGCGCCTTCCAGGCGGTGAAGCACCTGTGCGCGCGGATGCTCGTACGGACGGAGCTCGCCCGCGCCGCCGTCTACGCCGCCGCCGTGACCGCGGATCCCGTCGAGATCGCCGGGGCCCGGCTGCTCGCCGACGAGGCCGCCGTCGACGGTGCGCGCGACTGCCTCCAGGTGCACGGCGGCATGGGTTTCACCTGGGAGGCCGACGTCCACCTGCATCTGAAACGGGCCTGGGTGCGGGCCGAGCGCGGCCTGTCGGGCGCGGCGGCGGAGGAGCTTGTGGCGGCCCGGCTGTAGTACCGGAGCGGGAGAGAGGTGTAGTGCCCACGTCACGCAGCGTCGATATCGTCTTGTGTCCTTCGCGCGGGTCGTCACGCGCCGGAGTCGGCCCCCGGCTCCGGTACGCTCCGTGGGATGCGAGTGCTTGTGGGCCCGGATCGCGCCGGTGCCGCCGATGCGGCGGCGCCGGGCCCGGGAATGCCCGCCGCTCGCGCCCCGCGTTCGACTCCTCGCGGCATGCGTCGCACAGTATGGACCATGCGTACTCCTTCGCGCTGGAATATGCCCGAAGCGCTTGTTGCGGTGACTGTACGTCAACCATGCTGTCTCACAAGGGAATCACGTTCCGTAAAGGTGTGTCCGCCGGTTCGGATGGTGTGAACGGTGCAGGTGCTTCAGGTGCAGTTGGAGGTCGGGCCCGACCCGGCGGAGGTGGGGCGAGCCCGGCGGTGGGCGCGTTCGCGGCTGGCCGGGTCCGGCATAGGGGACGACGAGCCGCTGGCGGAGACGCTGGTGCTGCTCATCTCCGAGCTCGTGACCAACGCCGTGGTGCACACGGGCTGCCCGGCCGTGCTGCGGATGCTGTTCGGCGGGGCCGGGGTGCGGGTCGAGGTCGCCGACACGAGCGACCGCCCGCCGCGGCCACGGCACGCGGAGGGCGACGACACCAACGGCCGCGGCCTCGAGCTGGTGGACGGCCTCGCCGACCGGTGGGGCTGGCAGCGCGAGGGCACGGGCAAGAGCATCTGGTGCGAGGTCGACCGGGCTCCGGTCGCCGGGCCGGGTGCCGGGCCCGGTCAGGGTGCCGGTGTGTCACCCTCTTGGGTGCCCTGTTGACGGTTCGTGGTGAATTGATCACCCTTGGGTGAGCGATTCGTTCTGCGAGGGGAGTCGAGGGGTCGTGCCCCTCGACGAGCGCGGGTCGTGACGGGTGGCGGCTGCCGTGCCGTGCTCGGGGCGCGCGCGAGTGCGCCGCCACCCGCGGAATTCCCCTACAGCACCGCCACCGGCGCCACCGGTGTCCCCGTGCCGCCCACGAACGGTTCGGGCATGGCGGACAGCAGGAACGCGTAACGCCGTTCTTGTGCACAGGCTGTGGACAACTCTTCCAGATTCCAGTTCTGCCCCTGGAGCATCCCCATCTCGACCAGGTCGAGGGCGTGCACGGGCAGCCACAGGTTCTCGATCTCCGGCGGGAAGATCTCGAAGGTGAGCGTGTCGTTGGCGACCGCTGCCACGTCACGGGCGTGGAACCACTCGGGCGTGCGGACGGAGAGCCCGGGTGACGGGAAGGCGTAGCCGTGCCGGTCGCCGGCCAGGTACGACTGGATCTGCCCGGTGCGGACGAGCACGACGTCCCCGGACCGTACGGTGACCCCGCCGAACTCCGCCGCCTCGTCCAGGTCTTCCGGCGTGACGGCGTGGTCGCCGGGCAGCCGGTCCACGCCCCTGGCCGCCGCTACGTCGAGCAGGACGCCGCGCGAGACGACGTGCCGGGCGGTGTGGATGCCGCTGAACTCGGAGCGGCCGTGGGGGGTGACGGTGGCGGCGGGGCGGCCGTTGTAGATCCGGCCCGAGTGCGAGACGTGGGTGAGTGCGTCCCAGTGGGTGCCGGCCTGGAGGCCCATGGTCACGGCGTCGTCGCTGGTGGCGACGGTGCCGGCGCCGAAGAGCTCCTGGTTGATCTGGACCATGACGTGGAGCGGGTTGACCCGGCCGGGGATCATGCCGGTCTGCACGCCGTCCTGCTTCAGATCGAGGGCGAGCGGGACGCGCCGGCCGGTGCGGACGGTCGCGGCGGCCTCCCGCACCACCTCGTCGGTGATCAGGTTGAGGGTGCCGATCTCGTCGTCCCGGCCCCAGCGCCCCCAGTTGTTGACGCGCTTGGCGATGTCGTGGAACTCGACGGGAAGTGACATCGGGCGCCTCCGAGGTCTTGTTTTCCGGTATCTGACGGGCCGTAGAATCCTGCCGACGAACGAATCTAACGGACCGTCAGAAACCGCGGGAAGGGGCCGGGCGTGGGGAACTTCTTGGCAGGGAAGGTCGTCGCCGTGACGGGGGCGGGCCGGGGGATCGGCCGTGCGGTCGCCCTCGCCTGTGCGGCCGAGGGCGCCAGGGTCGTCGTCAACGACTACGGCGTCTCCATCGAGGGCGGCGAGCCCACGAGCGAGGTCGCCGAGTCGGTGGTGAAGGAGATCGAGGCGGCGGGCGGCGCGGCCGTCGCCGTCGCCGACGACATCTCGACGATGGCGGGCGGGCAGCGCGTGGTGGACGTGGCGCTCGCCGAGTACGGGCGGATCGACGGCGTCGTGTGCGTGGCCGGCATCCTGCGCGAGCGCATGCTCTTCAACATGTCCGAGGAGGAGTGGGACCCCGTCCTCGCCACCCACCTCAAGGGCACCTTCACCGTCTTCCGGGCCGCGTCCGCCGTGATGCGCCGCCAGGGCGCCGGCACGCTCATCGGCTTCACCAGCGGCAACCACCAGGGCTCCGTGGCCCAGGCCAACTACTCGGCGGCCAAGGGCGGCATCATCTCCCTCGTCCGCAGCGCGGCCCTCGGGCTCCACAAGTACGGCGTGACGGCGAACGCGGTCGCCCCGGTGGCCCGCACCCGGATGTCCGCCAACGTCCCCATGGAGCTCAAGGAGATCGGCGAACCCGAGGACGTCGCCGCCCTCGTCGTCTACCTGCTCTCCGACCGCGCGAAGGCGGAACGGATCACCGGCCAGGTCTACACGATCGCCGGTCCCAAGATCGCCGTCTGGGCCCAGCCGCGGGAGCTGCGGGCCGGCTACGCGGAGGGCGGGGCGTGGACGCCGGAACGCATCGCCGACTTCCTGCCGGGGACGGTCGGGACGGACCCGATGCCGATGCTTCGGCAGCTCGAGGAGATGGCCCGCGCGGCGGCCGCCGGCGACCGCCCGAACTCCCGGAAGGGAAACGCGTCATGAGGGGCGTCGTCTTCGACGGGAAGCAGGTCCGGGTCGTCGACGACCTGGAGGTGCGCGAGCCCGGCCCCGGCGAGGTGCTCGTCGCCATCGCCGCCGCCGGGCTGTGCCACAGCGACCTCTCGGTCGTCGAGGGCACGATCCCCTTCCCCCCGCCCGTCGTCCTCGGACACGAGGGCGCCGGTGTCGTCGAGGCCGTCGGGCCCGGCGTCACCCATGTCGCCCCCGGCGACCACGTGGCCCTGTCCACGCTCGCGAACTGCGGCACCTGCGCCGACTGCGACCGGGGCCGCCCCACCATGTGCCGCAAGGCGATCGGCATGCCCGGGCAGCCCTTCTCCCGCGCGGGCACGCCGCTCTTCCAGTTCGCCTCCAACTCCTCCTTCGCCGAGCGGACCGTCGTCAAGGCCGTCCAGGCCGTGAAGATCCCCGCCGACATCCCGCTCACGTCCGCCGCCCTCATGGGCTGCGGCGTCCTCACCGGCGTCGGCGCCGTCCTCAACCGCGCCAAGGTGGACCGCGGCGAGACCGTCGTCGTGATCGGCACCGGCGGCATCGGCCTCAACGTCCTCCAGGGCGCCCGGATCGCCGGCGCGACGACGATCGTCGCCGTCGACACCAACCCGGCCAAGGAGGACCCCGCCCGGCGGTTCGGTGCCACGCACTTCCTGACGTCCACCGACGCCGTGCGGGACGTCCTGCCCACCGGCGCCGACCACGTCTTCGAGTGCGTCGGGCACACCGCGCTCGTCCGCGCCGCCGTCGACCTGCTCGACCGGCACGGCCAGGCGGTCCTGCTGGGCATGACGGCGCCGAAGGCCGAGGCGAGCTTCCTGCCCGCCGCGATGTTCCTCGACAAGTCGATCCTGGGCTGCCGTTACGGCTCCTCCCGCCCCCAGAAGGACATCGCCCTCTACGCCGAGCTGTACCGCTCGGGCCGGCTCCTCCTCGACGAACTCGTCACCACCACCTACCCGGTGGAGGACTTCGCGCGGGCGGTCGAGGACATGGAGCAGGGGAAGGTGGCCCGGGGCGTGCTCACCTTCTGAGGAGTCCCGAGGCAGGCTGAAGCCTTCCGAGGCCTCCCGAGGCTTTCGAGGCCTGGAGGTCTCGGAGGCCTTCGAGGCCTTCGAGGCCTTCGGGGCTTCGTGGCTCCCGGAGGGGTCACTTTCCTCGCGCGCGGTAGGCGTCGACCGTGCGGGCCAGCGCCTCCTCGACCGGGGTGGCCACGGCGCCGAGCCGTTCCCGGATGAGGGTCGAGTCGACGACGAACGGCTCCGCGAACTCGTACCGCATCTCGATGAGTTCGCGCACCGTACGGTTCACCGCTCCCATCGCGTACAGGACGGACGTCGGCATCCGGCGCAGCCTGGCGGCGCCCGGGCGGCCGGTGGCGCGGTGGGCCAGGTCGACGAGCTCGCGGGTGGTGCGGGTGTGCGGGTCGTTGGGGAGGTGCCAGATACGGCCGGCGGCCTGGGGGTGCAGGCCGAGGAGGGCGAGCGCCTCCCCGATGTCGGGGATGAAGGTGTACGTGTGGGGCTGGTCCGGATCCCCGAGGACGGTGGCGGTTCGGCCGGCGAGGAGGGCGGGGAAGACCAGGTCGCCGAGGTTGGACTGGGCGCCGCCGCGCGGTCCGAAGTAGTCGGAGGCGCGGCCGATCGCCACCTCCACGCGGCCCGCCTGGTGCGCGGCGAGCAGGTCCTGCGCCATCCGGGCCCGGAGCCGGCCCTTGCGGGTGGTCGCGGCGTCGGGGCTCTCCTCGGTGAACGGGCGGCCGCCGGGCGGACCGTAGCCGTACACGTTGTCCATCGAGACCATGCGGGCGCCGACCGCCGCGGCGGCGGCGAGCACGCCTGCCTGGAGCGCGGGGAACTCCTGCTGCCAGCGGTGGTACGGCGGGTTGAGCGCCTGGTAGACGACGGCCGCGCCGGCCGCGACGGCGGTGGTGAACGCGGGGTCGGCGGCGTCGCCCGCGACCACCTCGACGCCGTCCGGGACGTCCGCGCGGCCGGACCGGTTGACGACGCGGACGGACTCCCCTCGGCGTACGAGGGCCTCGGCGACGGCCGTGCCCACGGCGCCGGAGCCGAAGACCACGTGACGGGCGGTGGTGGTGCGGTTCATGCGTCGACCTCGCTGGGGGTGGTGGCGGGAGTGGTGGCGGTGGCGGGAAGGATCCCGTCGAGCAGGACGCCCGAGAGGGCCGAGAAGGTGAGCGCGCCGGTGGCGCCGAAGACGGTGAACCGCGCGTCCACGCCGACGCCGGCGAGGGTGGTCACCGTCCAGCCTGCCGCCCACAGGGCCGGCATCGCCACGGCCCAGAGCCAGGGACGCCGGGCGGCGCCGCGGGGCAGGGCCCAGGCCTGGGCCGCGCCGAGCAGCACGCCCTCGACGGCTCCCATGAGGGCCAGTGACGCGAGGTCGGTGCGATGGCCGACCAGGGTGGAGCCGAGCAGGAGGCCGAGGCCGGCGCCCGCCGCGGTCGCCGCGGACCAGCGCGGCCACCGCAGGCGTCCGGACGAGGCCAGTGCCTGACCGGCGCCGATGACCGCCCCCGTCACGACCCCGCCCACCAGGGCACTCGTCGCGTCGTCGACCGGACCGGCGGCCGCGCGGCCGGCCAGGCCGGCGATCGGGAACGCCAGGAAGCCGGCCGTCCACCGGATCCAGGCACGCCGTGCTGGGCGCATGGGACCACCTCCAATTTCTGTACGCTGTCCAATTAATGTACGCCGTGCAAAAATGACCCGTCAAGCGGTCGCGTGAGGACGGGCCGTACGGGCGGGCGAGGAGGCACACGGATGGCGCAGGACAAGCCGCCGGTTAAGCGGGGCAGGAAGCGGGCGGTCGGCGAGCACGAGGTGGTCGCGGCGGCCATCCGGCTGCTCGGCGCCCGCGGCGCCGACGCGGTGAGCATCCGCGGCATCGCCGCCGAGCTCGGACTCGCGCCGAACGCCGTCTACACCTACTTCCCGGACCGCGCCGCCGTCGTCGGCGCCGTGGTCGAGCACCTGCTCGGCGGGACCGACCTCGCGGCCCTCGAAGCCCGCGACACGCCCTGGCGGGACCGGATCCACGCACTCGCCGCCGACCTGCGACGACGGCTGCTCGACCACCCCGGGGCGGTCCAGCTGCTGCTGTCCGGCCCGATGGACGGCCCGAACGCGCTCGCCCTGGGCGAGGCCCTCCTCGCCGTCCTCGGGGACGCCGGCCTCGACCCGACAAGGGCCGCCCGCGCCTCCTACCTCCTGATCGTCCAGGTGCTCGGGTCGATCGCCCTGGAGGCCGCCGAACTCCCCTCACCCGCACCGGCCCCGCCCACCGCCGAACGCGTCGCGGCGCGCCGCGAGCAGCTCCGGGCCGTGCCCGCCGACCACTACCCGCGCACGGCGCAGGCCGTGGACGTGATCGCGGCGTTCGTCTCGGACGAGCAGTACGCGTGGGGCCTGGACCGGGTCCTCGACGGCATCGAGAGGGACCGCGACCGGGCGTCCGGTGGCGAGGCGTCGGGTGGCGAGGCGTTCGGTAGCGGGGCGTCGGGTGGCGAGGCGTCCGGTGGCGAGGTGTCCGGTGGCGAGGCCGGTGGTGACGCGTCAGGTAGCCGGGCATCGGGCGGAAGGGTCTGAACGGCCGCACGCACAGACCGAGTTGATGCCGACGCAGGGAGTCGACGCCCCCGCCGGGAAACGCGGTGGGCACGGGGAGCCTTCGCCGTTACGGTCCTGACCATGTCCTACCGTGAGCTCGCCACCCGCCCCGTACTCGCCTGGTCGGCCGTCGCCGTGGCGGCCCGGCTGCCCGTCGCGATGGCGCCGCTCGCGCTGGTCTTCCTCGTACGGGAGCAGCCCGGCGGCTACACGCTCGGCGCGGTGCTCGCCGCCGCGTACGTCGTCGGGGAGATCGTCGCGGCGCCCGTGCTCGGCGTACGGATGAACGCCGAGCGGGCCCGGCCGCAGATCGCGGTCGGCCTCGCGGCGGGTGCTGCCGCGTTCGCCGGGCTCGGGGCCGCCGGCGGCGCCGCCCACCCCGTCCTGCTCGGCGCCCTCGCCTTCCTCGCCGGCGCGGGCCCGTCCGCCGCACCCGGCGGCATGCGCGCCCTGCTGACCAGCCTGGTCCCGGAGCGGGCCGTCACCCAGGCGATGAGCATGGAGTCCGTCCTGACCTTCGGGATCTGGGCAGCCGCGCCCGCGCTGACGACCGGTCTGGCCCTCGGCGTCGACCCCGTCGTGCCGCTGCTGCTGCAGGCCGCGCTCATGGCGCTCTCCGTGGCCGGGCTGTGGCTGCTGCCGTACGGCTGGGCGGCGGAGAAGCCGGAGGAGGGGGTGTCCATGCGGCGGGTGCTGCTCCGCGCCTGGCCCGTGTACGTCACGGGCGCCGCCGGACTCACCCTGCTCGCGCTCGCCGAACTCATCCTGCCGGCCCTGCTCGAACAGCGGGCCATCGCCATCGGCTGGGCGGGGCCGCTGCTCGCCGGGTTCTCCGTCGGTTCGGCCGTGGGCGCCTTCGCGTACGGACTCCGCGGCTCGTGGCCCGGCCGGCTGCCGGTCCAGTCGGCCGTGCTGCTCGCGGGCGTCACGGCCGGCGTCGCCCTGACGGCCGTGCTGCCGTCGACCGTCGGCATCGCCGTCGCGCTGGCCGCGGCGGGGCTGCTCCAGGCGCCCGCCGGTCTGACCCGCAACCTCGCCCTGCGGCAGGTCCTGCCGCCCGGGGCCCTCGCCGCCGGGTACTCGGTGATGTACGCGGCCGTCGGCGCCGGTTACGCGGCGAGCGGCACGCTCGCGGGCGGACTGCTGAACGTCGTCGCGCCGTCGACGGCGATCCTGTGCGGGGTGGGCCTGACCGTGTTCCTGACCGCGCTCGGCGTGTGGGGCGAGCGCCGGATCCCGCCGCGCGAGGGCGGCGGGGAGACTCAGGTCGCGGCGACCGACGCCGGCCCCGACGCGGCGCGGAAGGTGCGGCGGTAGGCCGTCGGCGTCACGCCGATCGTCGCCTGCAGGTGCGTACGCAGCGACTGGGCGGTGCCGAAGCCGGCGTCGTGGGCTATCTGGTCGACCGGCAGGTCCGTGGACTCGAGCAGGTGCCGGGCCCGCTCCACGCGCTGCCGGGTGAGCCACTGCCCCGGGCTGACGCCCACCTCCTCCCGGAAGCGGCGCGTGAAGGTCCGTACGCTCATCGCCTCCCGCACCGCCAGGTCCCGTAGCTGGATCGGCTCGTGGAGGTGGGCCAGCGCCCAGGCGCGCGCGGCGGTCGTGGTCGACGCGCCCGGATCGGGCAGCGGCCGCGCGATGTACTGGGCCTGCCCGCCGTCCCGGTGCGGCGGCACGACGGTGCGCCGGGCCACCTCGTTGGCGACGGCGGTGCCGTGGTCGCGGCGGACGATGTGCAGGCACAGGTCGATCCCGGCGGCCACGCCGGCGGAGGTGAGCACGTCGCCGTCGTCCACGAAGAGCACGTCCGCGTCGACCCTGACCTTCGGGAACAGCCGCTGGAAGTGCTCGGCGGAGGCCCAGTGGGTGGTCGCCGGGCGCCCGTCGAGGTAGCCGGCTGCGGCGAGCACGTAACCGCCGGTGCAGATGGAGACGAGCCGGGTACCGGGCCGGACGTACGCGAGGGCGGCGGCGAGTTCGCCGGTGAGCCGGCCCTCCTCGAACACCGGCCCCAGCTCGTACGAGGCGGGGACGACGACCGTGTCGGCGGTGGCCAGGACCTCCGGCCCGTGCTCGACGTGCACGGCGAAGTCGGCGTCGGTCCGGACGGGACCGGGAGCGGTCGCGCAGGTCACGATCTCGTAGAGCGGGCGGCCCCCGGGGTCCTTGGCCCGGCCGAAGATCCGGTGGGGGATGCCCAGTTCGAAGGGGAGGAGGCCGGGCAGGGCGAGGACGGCGACGCGATGGGCCCGCACAGTGTTTCCCTCCGTAAAAGAGTGGTGGTCCAGACCACCGTGCTGGTACGTGTGCTGCTCGTGACGGACAACACGTACAAGGACACCACGTACAAGTCTGAGCCCGCCGACCGGATTCCCGCACCGGACCCCGCGGAGGACGGTCAGCCCGCGAGAGCGCCCGCACCGGGGACGCGGGCGGGGACGCGGGCGGGGACGCGGGCGGGGACGGCTCCGGCCGAGCCGCTCGCGCCGGGGGCCGAGCCGCTCGCGCAGGGAGTCGCATCCACGGCCGCACCGCTCGCGCGGGGAGCCGCACCGGCGGCGGCCGCCCCGCTCGCGCCGGACAGCCTCTGGAACCGCAACTTCCGGCTCTTCTTCGTCGCCCGCGCCGTCGCCGTCCTGGGCGAGGGCATGATCCCGGTCGCCTTCGCGGCCGGACTCCTCGGCGCCGGTCATTCCGGTGCCTCCGTCGGCTATGCGCTCGGTCTCTGGACTGCCGCCTTCGCGCTCTTCGTCCTCGTGGGCGGCGTCCTCGCCGACCGTTTCACCGCCCGCCGGATGATGATCACCGCCGATGTGCTGCGGCTGCCCGGCGCGCTGCTGCTCGCCGTCACGTTCGCGCTCGGCAGCCCGCCGCTGTGGGCCGTGTACGTGCTGTCCGCCGTGAGCGGCGTCGGTGCCGCGCTCTTCCAGCCCGGCGTCGCCTCCACCATCCCGCGCATCGCGTCCGACGTGCAGCGCGCCAACGCCGTCCTGCGCGTCGTCGAGGCGCTGACGACGATGGCGGGGCCGGCGCTCGCCGGTGTGCTCGTCGCCGTGTGGAGCACGGCGGCGGCGTTCACCGTCAACGCCGCGACATTCGCCGTCAGTGCCGTCTGCTTCGTCCTGATGCGGATCCCGCCGGCCCCGGCCGACGTCGTCAGGCGTGGCTCGCTGCTGTCCGAGATGGCGCTGGGGTGGCGGGAGTTCCGGGCCCGGAGCTGGCTTTGGGGAGTCATCGCGATCTGGACGGTGTACGGCCTGACGGTCGCCGGGCCGATGGTGCCGCTCACCGCGAGTCTGGTGACCGAGGAGCACGGGGCGGCCACCTACGGCGTGCTGATGGCGGTCAACGGCGCGGGCAGCGCCGTCGGTGGCCTGCTCGCGATGCGCCTGCGGCCGGTCCGCCCGCTGGCGGCGGGCGCGGTCGCGCTGCTGGGCCTGCCGGTGAACCTGCTGCTGCTCGGGACGGGCGCGCCGGTGCCGGCGCTGTACGCGGGCGCGTTCCTCGCGGGCGCGGCCTTCGCCTTCTGGCTGGTGATGTGGTCGACCTCGGTGCAGACGCACGTGCCACAGGACGCGCTGAACCGGCTGCACGCGTACGACGTGGCCGGATCGCTGCTGATGATGGGCGTCGGCCGGGCGCTGTCGGGCCCGGTGGCGGCGGTGGTCGGCACGGAGGAGGTGCTGCTCGCGGGCTCGGGCCTCGCGGTGCTCGTGGTGACGGCGCTGCTGGTGGTACGCCCGGTCAGGACGCTGCCGCGGGCGTAGCCGTACGGGGGCGGGCATGGCTCGATCCTTTGGAAAGCTGGCATTCGGGCCAATGGTGGCGCCGGGGGCCGCTCGGGATGCTGGGTGACGTGACCCAGACAAGCGAGACCCCCGCCTCCGCCCGTACGCCCGATCCGGTCCCGGTCCCCGTCCCCACCCCTGCTCCGGTCCGTGAGCCCCGGGTCCACCGTGCGTGGTTCGTCGCCGCCGTCACCTTCGTCACGATCATCGGTGCGGCGGCCTTCGCCTCCCTGCCCGGGCTGCTCATCGAGCCGCTGCACGGAGAGTTCCACTGGTCGCGCGGCACGATCGGGTTCGCGGTGTCGGTGAACCTCGCGCTCTACGGCCTGACGGCGCCGTTCGCGGCGGCGCTGATGGACCGCTTCGGCATCCGCCGGGTCGTGGCGGTGGCGCTGAGCGTGATCGCGCTCGGCTCGCTGCTCACCGTGTGGATGACCGAGCCCTGGCAGCTGGTCCTCTACTGGGGCATCCTCGTCGGCCTCGGCAGCGGCTCGATGGCGCTGGCCTTCGCCGCGACCGTCACCAACCGGTGGTTCGTGGCGAGGCGCGGCCTGGTGACCGGCATCCTGACCGCGGCCGGCGCGTCCGGGCAGCTGGTCTTCCTGCCCCTCCTCTCCTGGCTGGTCGAGAACCACGGCTGGCGCCCGGCCGCCGTCACCGTGGCGCTGTCCGCGCTCGCTGTCGTCCCCTTCGTGTGGCTGCTGCTGCGCGACCATCCGGCGGACGTGCGGCTCGCCCCGTACGGCGGCGACTACGCCGAGAAGCCCGCGCCCGTCACGGGCGCCGCGCGCCGCGCCGTCACCGTGCTGTTCAAGGCGGCCCGCACAGGCCCGTTCTGGCTGCTCGCCGGCACCTTCGCGATCTGCGGCGCCTCGACGAACGGCCTGGTCAAGACCCACTTCGTGCCCGCCGCCCACGACCACGGCATGCCGATCCAGGCGGCGGCCGGACTCCTCGCGGTGATCGGCGTCTTCGACGTCGTCGGCACGATCGCCTCCGGCTGGTTCACCGACCGCTTCGAGGCACGCCGCCTCCTCGCCGTCTACTACGCGCTGCGCGGGATCTCGCTGCTCTTCCTGCCGATGCTGCTGGCTCCGGCGGTGCACCCGCCGATGCTGTTCTTCATCGTCTTCTACGGCCTCGACTGGGTCGCCACGGTCCCGCCGACGATCGCGCTGTGCCGCGAGCACTACGGCGAGGACAGCGCGATCGTCTTCGGCTGGGTCCTCGCCTCCCACCAGGTGGGCGCCGCCGCCATCGCCTTCGCGGGCGGCGTGGCCCGCGACGTCTTCGGCTCCTACGACGTCGTCTGGTACGCCTCGGGTGCCCTGTGCGCGGCGGCGGCCCTGATGGCGCTGGTGATCAGGCGACCCCGGGCGGGAGCGGGGGCGGCGGCAGGAGCATGATGACGTCCGGGGGGTGGGACGCATGGCGGTCTCGGAGGAACGGTCGGCGGCCCGGATGCTGCGGGTCTCGATGCTGGTGCTCTTCCTGGAGGCGGCGCTCGCGCTGGTCCTGGGGCTGGTCTTCGGCGAGACCAGGGAGCCGGAGCCGGGTGAGGAGTGGGTCAGCGCACTGACGCTGCTGGCGCTCCCGTTCCTCTCGGTGCTCGCCGTGCTGGCCGCTGCCGTGGTGTCCGCGGTCCTCGTGCTGCCGGCGGTGCTCCTCGGCGAGGACCTGGCCCGCCGGATCGAGGGCCGGCCGCTCGCGTGGCAGCTGCTCCTCACGACCGTCGCAGGCGCCCTCCTGTGGCCGCTCGCCGGATGGCGCGGCTGGCTCGTGGGCGCGGTCGTCCTGGCCGTGGCGGCCGTGGTCACCCGTCGCGCCCGGAGGGGCTTGTTCGTCTCGGTGCTCCTGTGGGGCACCCTCACGGTGCTGGCCGTGTTCGGACTCGGCGGCATCGGGCTGTACACGGGCGTGCTCGGCGGCTGACGCCGCGGAGGCGGGGCCCGGGGAGCAGGGAGCGGGGGTCGAGCGGGTGCCGCCTACCCCGCGAAGCGTCCGAACCGGCCCCGGTGGAAGAGGAGGGGGTCGCCGGAGTCGGCCGCGCCCAGGGCCTCCACCCGGCCCACCACGATCAGGTGGTCGCCGCCCGTGTGGACCGCGGCGATCTCGCAGTCGATCCACGCGGGCGCGTCCGGGAGGCGCGGTGAGCCCGTCGAAGGGGCCGGGGTCCAGGTCACGCCCGCGAACTTGTCCGCGCCGCTCACCGCGAACGCCCGGCACAGATCGCCCTGCTCCGCGCCCAGGACGTTCACGCAGAAGCGTCCCGCGCGGGCGATCCTGGGCCAGGTCGTCGACGTGCGGGCGACCATGAAGGCGATCAGCGGCGGGTCGAGCGACAGCGAGGCGAAGGACTGGCAGGCGAAGCCCGTCGGCCCGTCCTCGTCCAGCGCCGTGACGATCGTGACGCCGCTCGCGAAGTGCCCGAGCACCCGCCGGAACTCGCCCGGATCGACGGGCATCCGCTCGTCGTCCCGCACCGCGCGCAGCGCCGGCCGCGGCAGTGCTTCCACGGCCGTGGGCGCCCCGGCCGACCTCAGGTATCGGACGGCGGTGGCCGCCATCCCCGCGTGTCCCATCATGGCGCCATTGAAGCTGACGGCCCGTCAGATGGGAACCCTCGCGCTGTCAGTGCCGGCTGCGAGGCTGGCTCCATGACCACGGACACGAACACGGCGGCCACGGACGCGGGCACAGCCACCGACGCGGGCGCCGACGCGGGCACAGCCACCGACGCGGGCGCCGGCCCGGGCACGGGCGTCGACCCGGACACGGGCGCCGACCCGGACAGGGGCTCGGACACGGGTGCGGACGCCGACACCGACACGGCCGCGACCTCGAACGCGGCTCCCGCCACCTGGAGCCTGCTCGACGTCGACGCTGCCCTCCGGGCCTCCTGGGCCGCCGACACCTCCTCGCCCGACGACCAGGACGAGTGGCGGGCGGACAACCCCGCCTGGGGGCACTGCGACGTCACCGCGCTCGTCGTGAACGACCTCTTCGGCGGCGACCTCGTGGTCGGCGAGGTGTATCTGGACGGTGCCCAGCGCGGGTACCACTGGTGGAACCGGCTCCCGAGCGGCGTCGAGCTCGACCTGACCCGCGAGCAGTTCCAGGACGGGCAGGCCGTCACCGCCGCACGGGTCGTCGAGCGCCCGCCGGGCCCGCTGCCCCGCCGCTGGGCGGAGTACCTGCTCCTGCGCGAGCGCGTGGCCACCCACCTCGGCGCCCTCCCGGACCCGCTCTGAGCCGGACCCGGCCCCAGCCGCGGCCCCCGGCCCGCCACGGCCCCCGCCCGAGCCGCCGCCCCGGGCCCCAGCCGCGGCCCCCGGCCCCAGCCGCGGCCCCCGCCCGAACCCGCGGTCCCCGCTCGCCCCGTACCCGCCTCCCGCGCTACCGGCCCTCGTACGACGGCGTCCGCCGTTCCACGAACGCCGTCACGCCCTCCTGCGCGTCCCGCGTCGTCATGCACAGCTCCTGGGCCATGGCCTCCGCCGCGAAGGCGGTCGTGCGGTCGGCGTCCAGGGACGCGTTGACCAGTTGCTTGGTGAGGGCGAGCGCGCGAGTGGGGCCCTGGGCGAGGCGTTCGGCCCACTCGCGGGCCGTCTTCTCCAGGTCCTCCGCCGGGACCACCCGGTTGACCAGGCCCATCGCCCGCGCCTCCGCCGCCGGCAGCGCGTCGCCGAAGAACATCAGCTCCTTCGCCCGCTGCGGCCCGACGAGCCGCGGCAGCAGGTACGCGCCGCCCCCGTCCGGCACGATCCCGCGCCGGACGAACACCTCCACGAACTTCGCCGACTCCGCCGCGAGCACCAGGTCGCACGCGAACGCCAGGTGCGCCCCGATCCCGGCCGCCGTCCCGTTCACCGCCGCGATCACCGGTTTCTCGCAGTCCAGCACGGCCCCGACGAAGCGCTGCGCGCCCCGCCGGATCATCCGCGCCACGTCACCGGCGACCCGGTCCCCGGCGGACGCCGACGGCCCGCCCCGCAGGTCCGCGCCCGCGCAGAAGCCCCGTCCCGTCGCCGTCACGACCACCGCGCGTACCGCCGGATCCGCCGAGGCCCCCGCGAGCAGGGAGATGATCCGCTCCCGCTGGTCCCAGGTGACCGCGTTCATCGCCTCGGGCCGGTTGAGCGTGATCCACGAGACGCCGTTCTCGACGACGTGCAGCACATCGGACATGAGGGGCTCCCTATCGGCCTCGTCGGCCCTATCGGCACACCGCGAGCGCGTCCAGGGCCACCGCGCCCTGCCCGCGCGGCAGCACCATCAGCGGATTGATGTCCAGTTCGGCCAGCTCCCCGTCCAGTTCGAGAGCCATGCGCTGCACCCGCAGCACCACCTCCACCAGCGCGTCCACGTCCGCCGGCGGCGCTCCCCGCACCCCGTCGAGCAGCGCCCGCCCGCGCAGTTCGCCCAGCATGTCGCGGGCCTCCCGCTCCCCGAACGGCGGCACGCGCACGGCCGCGTCGTTCAGGACCTCCACCAGGACGCCGCCGAGCCCGACCGTGACCGTCGGCCCGAACAGCGAGTCGTGGGTCACGCCCACCACCATCTCGACCCCGCGCCCGACCATCTGGCACACCAGGACGCCGTCCAGGTCGATGCCCTCGTAGCGGGCGATGTCGGTCAACTCGCGGTAGGCGTCGCGGATCTGGCTCGCCGACGTCAGGCCGACCTTCACGAGGCCCAGTTCCGTCTTGTGCGCCAGCTGCGCGCCCGAGGCCTTCATCACCACCGGGTAGCCGACGAGGCCCGCCGCCCGCACGGCAGCCGCCGCGCTCGTCACCAGCTGCTCGCGCGGCACCCGTATCCCGTACGCCCGCAGCAGCTGCTTCGCCGCGTGCTCGCTCAGCCGGTGGCCGGGCCGCATCAGGGCCTGCGCCTTGCGGAAGGAGGGGGACGGGGTGCGCGGGGCCCCGTCGAAGGGCGAGCGGTAGCCGGTGGTGAAGCGGTGGTGGTCGAGGTAGGACTTGACCGCGCCGATGCAGTTGCCGAAGGTGCGGAAGGTGGCGACGCGCGAGGAGCCGAGCAGGGTCGTACGGTAGGCCTCCTCGGTCCCGACGGGCGACCCCCACACCACGCAGATCAGCTTGTCCGTCTCCTCCGCGGCCTCGACGAGGTCCTGCGCGAGCTTGTCGCTCATGGGCGGGAAGGGCCCGGTGATGGGACAGATCAGCACCCCCACCTCCGGGTCGGCGAGGATCGCGTCGATGATCTTCCGGCCGCGCCAGTCGCCCACCGGGTGCCCGCCGTTGTCGACGGGGTTGGCCACGCTCAGGTACTCCGGTATCCACTGGTGCAGCTCGTCCTGCCTGGCCTGCGAGAGGGTGGGGAGGGTGAGGCCCGCCGCGGTGGCCAGGTCCGAGAAGTGGGCGCCGGTGCCGCCGGAGATGGAGTAGACGACGACCCCGTCGGCGACCGGCCTGCGGGCGCGCGCGAGCAGTGCCGCGGTGTCCTGGAGCTGGTCGAGCCCGTCGACCCGGATCACCCCGAACTGCCGCATGGCCGCGTCGACGACCTGGTCGGCGCCGGTGAGCTTGCCGGTGTGCGAGGCGGCCATCCGGGCTCCGGCCTCGGTGCGGCCGACCTTCACGGCGACGACGGGCACCTGGCGGCGGGCGGCCTGGTCGGCGGCGAGCAGGAAGGAGCGGCCGTCCTTCAGCCCCTCCACGTAGCAGGCGATGGCGCCGACCTCGGGCCGGTGCGCGAAGTACGAGATGAAGTCGGCGGTCTCCAGGTCGGCCTCGTTGCCGGTGGGCGCCCAGTGCGAGAGCCGGACGCCCAGCTCCTGGAGGGTGAAGACCGGCCGTCCCTGGTGACCGGACTGGGTGATGAGCGCGATGGCCGGACCGTCCAGGTCGTCCCGGAAGCGCTCGAAGGCGTTGAGGTTGGTGTTGGGCCCGAGCAGCCGCAGCCCGGACCGGCCGACGGCGGCGGCGAGCCGCTCCTGGGCGCGGGCGCCCTCCTCGCCGGTCTCGGCGAACCCGGACGCGAAGGCGACGGCGAACTTCACCTTGGACGCGGCGAGTTGCTCGATGACGGGCAGCGGATCGGCGACGAGGAGGACCGCGAGGTCGACGGACTCGTCGAGCTCGTCCACCGAGGGCACGCAGTCGATCCCGAAGACGGCGGTACGGGTCGGATGCACGGGCACGACCCGGGCGCCGACCCGGCCGGCCCAGTCGATCAGCTGCCGGGTGATCCCGGTGTTGGGCCGTCCTTCGGCGTCGGACGCCCCGACGACCGCGACGACCTCGGGCCGGAAGAACCGGTCGAGCTCGGGCACGGGCGCGTGCAGCGGGCGCCCGCTGACGTCGGTGTCGCCCTCGACGGCGGCGACGTCGTGCACGACCACCCGGCCGGCGTGGCGTTCCCCGCAGGCGTCCACGCGGGCGCGGAGGTCGGTGGTGAAGGTCCCGTGAGTCGATCCCAGCATCGTTCCGCACCGCCCATCCCGATCCCGAAGACCGGAGCCGTCCCTTGCCGTCCCTGGCTTGGCTTGATCTGACGCTTAGTCAGATTACTCAACTGACGGTCAGTCAGGAATAGGGCGTGCGGAAGCGTCCGGTGGGAGCGGTGCGCCCCCACCGGGGCCGCCGGCGACTACCGGGTGCTCACCTCGGCCGCGAGCACCTCGGCCGCGCCCGCCACCAGCGCGTTGTCCGCCGTCGCGTCCTCCTCCGGCCTGGTCGTCATGACGGCCAGGACGACCGGCGGGCGGCCGGGGGGCCAGGCCACGCCGGCGTCGTTGTTGCCGCCGTACCGGCCGCCGCCGGTCTTGTCGGCCAGGACCCAGTCGGCCGGCAGGCCCTTGCGGAAGCGCTCGCTGCTGGTCGTGTTGGCCAGCATCCAGCCGGTCAGCCGGCTCCGGTCGTCGGGCGCGAGCGCCCCGCCCAGGACGAGCCGGGCGTACGAACGGGCGATCGCGCGCGGAGTCGTCGTGTCCGTCTCGCGCCACGGCTCGGCCGAGTTGAGCTCCGGCTCCCAGCGGTCCAGCCGGGTCACGTCGTCGCCGATGGAGCGGGCGAAGCGGGTGATCGCCGTCGGGCCGCCCAGTTCCTGCAGCAGCAGGTTGGCGGCCGTGTTGTCGCTGTGGGTGATGGAGTACTCGCACAGCTCGGCGATCGTCATGCCGTCGGCGACGTGGTCCTTCGTGATCGGCGACCAGCCCGAGCGCTTCACGTACTCCTGCGTGTAGTGCACGCGCCGCGCGAGGAACTCGCCGTCGCGGTCCAGGTCCCGCAGGACCGCCGCCGCGCCGAGGGTCTTGAACAGGGAACACATCGGGAAGCGCTCGTCGGCGCGGTACGTCACGAGGCGACCGCTCCCGGTGTCGTACGCGTACGCGCCGAGCCGGGCGTCGTGCTCCCGCTCCAGCGCGCGTAACCGCTGCCGGGCACGGCCGGAGGAGACGTGGGCGGGTGTGGCGTGGGCGGAGGTCAGGGGCAGGGCGGCCGCGAGGGCCGCCCCGGCGCCGGCGGTGAGCATCGTGCGACGGGTGGGGCGCATGATCGGTGCCTTCCTTGATACGGGTGTGACGTGAGTCGTCGGTCGTCGTGAGACGTGACGCCGCTTCCCGTACGGGCAGTTGCACCGCAACCTACGGCGGCCGGCCCCCGGCCGAGGCGCGACCGGCCCGCTACCGCCGGTGTTTCGCGATCCGGCGGGCGATCCGCTCCGCGTCCAGCGCCATCTCCCGGAACATGCCGCTGATCGGATTGGTGAAGCCGGTGAAGTACAGCCCCGGCGCCTCGCGCGGGCAGCGCGCGCCCGTCACCGCCGGGCGGCCGCGTTCGTCCAGGACGCCGAGGTGGCCGAGCAGCGGCTCCAGGGCGCGCTGGTAGCCGGTCGCCGCGATCACCGCGTCCGGGGCGATGCGTGAGCCGTCCGCGAGGACCACCTCGCCGCCGTCGAAGGACTCCACCGCCGCCACCGGCTCGACCTTCCCGGCCCGTACGGCCGCGACCAGGCCCACGTCCTGCACCGGAATCGCCCCGGACCGCACCCGCGAGTACAGGCCGCCCTCCGCCCTGGGCACCCCGTGCGCCGAGAGGTCGGCGGTCACGAACCGCGCGAGCAGCCCGGTCAGCCGGTCCACGAGCGCCACCGGAAGCCGCCGCACCAGGATGCCGGAGCGCTGGCTCGGCCAGCCGAGCGTGGCGCGGCGGACGATGTACGGAGGCGTCCGCACCGCGAGCCGGACCCGCGCGGCGCCGCCCTCCGCCAGGTCGGCGGCGATCTCGGCGCCGGTGTTGCCGACGCCGACGACGAGCACGTCCTTGCCCTCGTACGGCTTCGGGTTGCGGTACGCGCTCGCGTGGACGAGCTCGCGGCCGGGCTCGCGCTCGTACGTGCCGAGTCCGGGCCACGCGGGCAGCCGCGGGGTGTGGTTGTAGCCGGTCGCGACCACGACGGCGCTGCCGACCAGCCGGCGGCCGCCGGTCGCGTGCAGCGTCCAGTCCGCGCCGTCCCGTTCGACGCGGAAGACCTCGACGCCCGTCACGACCTCCAGGTCGTGGAACTCGGCGTACGTCTCCAGGTACCGCACCACGTCCGCGCGGGCGACCCAGCGCCCGAAGGAGCGCGGCATCTTCAGGCCGGGCAGCGCGGAGAGCCGGCGGGTGGTGTGCAGCCGCAGCCGGTCGTAGTGGTGGCGCCAGGAGTTGCCGACGGCGTCGGCCTTCTCCACGACGACGGCCCGTACGCCCCGCGCGCGCAGCGCGGCGGCGACGGCCAGTCCGCCGGGGCCGCCGCCGATGACGTAGACGGGGTGGGGCTGGGGGGTGACGGTCATGAATGCTGAGCGTAATGACGCGTACACGCCGTGGGTCTCGGTCAAGAGGGGGTTGGGTTGCGAATCGATCACGGGTGCACGGGTCTTGCGGAGAAGCGGGCGCATCCGATGAACTGATGACCCGTCAGATTTCACGTACGGGAGGCGGGCACCGCACATGCAGACGATCTGGCTCACCGGCGCCGAATGGCTCGCCGTCCTCCGCATCGGCCTCGGCCTGTGGTGGCTGGAGAGCTGGCGCCACAAGGACAAGAAGGGCTGGTTCGAACGCGGCACGGGCATCGCCTGGGCCGCCGACGTCGCCGGCAGGCACAAGTGGGCGGCGGTGAAGAACGGCTTCGACACGATCGTCGCCCCCCGCCCCCGGCTCATGGCGTACGTCGTCGTCTACGCGGAACTCGCCCTCGGCCTCGGCCTGATCAGCGGCTTCCTCACCCCCGTCGCCCTCGTCGGCGGGCTCCTGCTCAACCTCCTCTACCTCACCCTGATGATCCACGACTGGGCCGAGCAGGGGCAGAACGCGATGATGGCGCTGATCTCGCTCGTCGCCCTCTTCGCCATGTCCTGGCAGACCTGGTCGCTCGACCACGCGATCGGACTCTTCTGATGACGGCCACTCCCGCGAAGGCCACCCCCGCGACGGCCGATTCCCTGAAGGCGGCCCCCGCGACGGCCGACTCCCCGAAGGCCACCCCCGCGAGCCTCCCGGAAGCCGACGCCTTCACCCGCGCCTACTGGGACGCCGCCGCAGACGGCCGCCTCCTGCTGCGCCACTGCACCGCCTGCGACCGGCCCCACCACTACCCCCGCGAGTTCTGCCCGCACTGCTGGAGCGAGGACGTCGAGTGGCGGCAGGCCGAAGGCCGGGCGGTGCTCTACACGTGGTCCGTCGTCCACCGCAACGACCTCCCGCCCTTCGGCGACCGCGTCCCCTACGTGGCGGCGGTCGTCGACCTGGCGGAGGGCCCGCGGATGATGACGGAGATCGTGGACTGCCCCGAGTCCGCACTGCGCATCGGGATGGACCTGGAACTCACCTTCCGCCCGGAGGGCGAGCAGGGCGAGTTCCAGGTCCCGGTGTTCAGGCCCCGGCGCTCCCGCTGACCCGCTCGACCGGGATCCACAGCTGGGAATCCGTCTCCGCGCCGATCTCCACCGGCTGGGTCCGGAGCAGCTCGGGACCCGGCCGGCTCACGTACGGGTTGGACGGGAACCACTGGGTGAACACGTCGCGCCACAGCTCCTGGAGCGCCGCCGGGTAGGGCCCGTGGTTGTCGAAGACTGCCCAGGTGCCGGCCGGCACGTCGAGGGCGTCGAGGACGCCCAGGTCCTCGGCCGGCGCACCCGGGCCGGTCGTCACGCCGATCCAGTAGTCCACCTCGGCGCCCTCCTCCCGGCTGTCGGTCAGATGCACCACCGCCGACAGGACGCCTTCCGGCTCCCCCTCGGCCAGCTCCTTCATCCGCACGATCGCCTGCTCGTCCAGGCTCTCCACGTGCGCCGCGGCGGCCGCGTTGACCCCCTCGTGCACGAGCGGGACCCGGGCCTTGCTGCCGACGACCCGGAAGGCGTCCTTCTCGACGATCCGGTACCGCATGGTCGTACTCCCTTCGATGACGACACGGAAGGACATCCGGGGCTGCGAGACGAGCGCCGCACCGGCGCGCCGGGCCTCGCCCGGGCCGATGCCGTGCACGGACCGGAACGCCCGGGCGAACGCCTCGCCCGAGCCGTAGCCGTAGCGCACGGCGATGTCGAGCAGCGTCTGCTCCCCGGCCAGGACCTCGGCCCCGGCGAGCGTCATGCGGCGGCGCCGCACGTACACGGAGAGCGGCATGCCGGCGAGCGCCGAGAACAGCCGCCGGAAGTGGTACTCCGAGGTCGTCGCGATCCGCGCGGCCTCGGCGACGTCCACCTCGCGGTCGAGATGGCGCTCCACATGGTCCAGCGCCCGGTTCAGCCCTTCCAGCACTCCCGTCCACCCTTCCTGCCTGGTGTTTTCCTCTGTGCCTTCACCGTAGGAACCACCACCCTCCCAGGACCCGACGATCCGTGCCCGGAACGGTCGGGTCCGGGAGACCGGTACGGGACGGCGGGAGGCGGTCCGGGACGGTCCCACGGGTCGACTTGCGGTTTCCGCAGCGTCAACTCCTACGGTCTTCGTACGGGGCCGGAACGACCGGCCCCCGGCGATGGAAGGAACCGTCATGGCCTGGTCGATCGCGGACGTGGCCCGGATGTCCGGGGTGACCTCCCGGACCCTTCGGCACTACGACGAGATCGGCCTGCTGCCGCCCGCGTGGACCGCGGGCAGCGGGCACCGCTACTACGAGGAGCCCCAGCTGCTGCGCCTCCAGCAGATCCTGCTCATGCGGGAGCTGGACGTGGGTCTGCGCGAGATCCAGGCCGTCCTGGACAGCCGGGCCGACCGCGTGGCCGTCCTGCGCGAACACCACGCGCGGCTGGTCGAGGAGCGGAACAGGCTCGGGACGCTGGCGAGGACGGTCGCCCGCACCATCGCCGACCTCGAGGAACGTCAGGAAGGCGAGGACGAGGACATGGTGAGGATCAACCGGCCGGAGAACCTCTTCGAGGGCTTCCAGCCCGACCCGGAGATGGAGGCCGAGGCCCGCGAGCGGTGGCCGGTGGCGTACGAGGAGTCACGGCAGGCGGCCGAGGGCATGACGCCCGAGACCACCGAGCAGTGGCAGCGCGAGGCCACCGCCCAGATGATCCGCTTCGCGGAGCACATGGCCGCCGGCACGCCCGTCGACGCCCCGGCCGTCCAGGAGGAGGTGGACGCCCACTACGGCACCGTCTGCCGTTTCTGGACCCCGACGGCCGAGGCGTACAAGGGCCTGGCGGCGACGTACGCCGAGGACCCCCGCTTTCGGGAGAACTTCGACCGGATCGCTGTCGGCCTTGCGGAGTATCAGGGCGCTGCGATGGCTGTCTACGCGGACACCCGGCTGAGCTGAGCCCGCGCCCGGCGCCCACCGGCACTCGCCCGTACCGGAACCCGCCGGACCGGGCATCCGCCGGAACGGGCGACCGCCGGACCGGGCATCCGCCGGACCGGGCGACCGCCGAACAGGGCGTCCGGCCCGCCGTCGAGGGGCTGCAGACCCTTGACCGCGGACCCCACGGACCGACCCCCGAACCCGACCCCACGGACCGACCCGCGAACCCGGCCCCACGGACCGACCCGCGAACCCGGCCCCACGGACCGACCCGCGAACCCGGCCCCACGGACCGACCCGCGAACCCGGCCCCACGGACCGACCCGCGAACCCGGCCTCACGGACCGGACGCGCACCACCTGACGTGCGGCCCGCGCCTACCGCCGCCCCGCTCCCACCACCGGTTTCTCCTCCAGAGCGCCCTCGCCCTCCGTGTCGAGGTGGGGCAGTATCCGGTCGAGCCAGCGGGGGGTCCACCAGGCGTGGCGGCCCAGCAGGGTCATCACCGCGGGGACCAGGAGCAGGCGGACGATCGTCGCGTCGATGAGGACGCTCGCCGCCAGGCCCAGGCCCAGCATCTTCACCACGATGTTGTCCGACACGATGAACGCCGCGAACACGCTCACCATGATCAGCGCCGCACACGTGATCACCCGCGCCGTGATCTCCAGCGCGTGCGCCACGCTCGCCTTCGGATCCCCGGTGCGCAGCCACGCCTCGCGCACCCGCGACAGCAGGAAGATCTCGTAGTCCATGCTCAGGCCGAAGACGATCGCGAACATCATCATCGGCACGTAGCTCTCGATTGGCACCTTCCCGGAGACCCCGAGCGCGGGACCGCCCCAGCCCCACTGGAAGACGGCCACGACGACCCCGTACGACGCCGCGATCGACAGCACGTTCAGGACCGCCGCCTTCACCGCCACCAGCAGGCCGCGGAACACGATCAGGATGACGAGGAAGGCCAGCGCGACGACCACCGCGATGATCAGCGGCAGACGGCTCGACACGATGTCGAGGAAGTCGACCTGCGAGGCCGTCGTCCCCGTCACGTACGTCTGCGCGTCCGTCCCGGCCACCGCCTGCGGCAGCACGTCGTCCACCAGGTGGTTCGTGAGCTCGGTGGTCCGCTCGTCCTGCGGGGAGGCGACCGAGTACGCGGTGCCGACCAGCACGTCACCGTCCGGCGTCGCCTGCAGCGGGGTGATCGACGCCGCGTCCGGCACGTTCGTCAGCGACTGCTGCAGCTTGCTCGCGAGCGCCGCCCGGTCCCCGGAGGGCACCGCCGTCTGGTCCACGACCAGCGTCAGCGGCCCGTTCGCACCCGGCCCGAACGCCGTCGAGATCAGGTCGTACGCCCTCCGGTCCGTGAACGACTTCGGATCCGCGCCGTCGCCGATGTGCCCGAGCTGGATGAAGAGCAGCGGGAACGCCAGGATCAGCAGCGTCACGACCCCGGCCACCAGGAACCACCACGGCCGCCGCTCCACGCGCTGCGCGTAGCGGTGCCAGGTGCCGGTGCCCTGAGCCTCACCAGCCGCTCCCGCCTCTGCCTCCACGTTCGTCTCGGCGACCGGTTTGCGCACGTGGTAGCGGTCGATACGACGCCCCACGAGCCCCAGCATCGCCGGGACCAGCGTCAGCGCCGCCAGCACGGCGGTCACGACCGTGAACGCCGCCGCCAGCCCCAGCTTGCCGATGAACGTGACGCCCGAGACCCACAGCCCGGACAGCGCGATGATCACCGTGCAGCCCGACACGAGGACCGCCCGGCCGCTCGTCGTCGTGGCGAGGGCCGCCGAGTCGGCGGGATCGTGGCCGTTCATGAGGTTCTGGCGGTGCCGTGTGATCAGGAACAGGGCGTAGTCGATGCCGACGCCCAGACCGATCATCGTGGCCAGCGTCGGCGACACCGTGCCGAAGGTGAACGCCGCCGCCGTCAGACCCAGCAGCGCGAGCCCGCAGATCGCCCCGATCAGCGCCGTGACCAGCGGAAGCACGGCCGCGATCACACTGCCGAAGCCGATCAGGAGCACCACGATCGCCACGGCGAAGCCGATCCCCTCGCTCGTGCGGTCGTCGGCCGCCGGCCGGGCCAGCTCGCCGAGCGGCCCGCCGTACTCGACGGTCACGTCCGCGGCCCGCAGCGGCTGTACGGCGGCGTCGACGCCGTTCAGGTAGTCATCGCCGAGCGTCGACGGCGGCACGCTGAACCGCATCGTGATGTACGCGGTCTTGCCGTCCGTCGACAGCGGCCCGGTGTTCGGCGCCGTGGACGAGGTCGTCGGCGGGGGAGTACCCGGCGGCGGCAGCGGATTCTGCACGCTCAGCACGTCGGGCAGCTTCTCCAGCGCCGCGACGGCCGAGTTCACCGTCGAGGCGTCCTGGGTGAGCGGCCCGGAAGGCCGGTTCAGGACGATCTGTGCGGCGTATCCGCCGGCCGCGGGATCATGCGCCTGCAGGACGTCCAGGCCCTCCGCCGACTGCACACCGGGCAACGCGAAGTTGTCCGAGAACGCGCCGCCCACCGCCCGGTCCGTGACCTGCAGACCGGCCACCGCCGCCAGCCACAGCACGATGACGACGAGGAAATGCCGGGCACACCAGTGCCCGATGCGGTAGAGCAGGCCCTTTCCCACCGGGGTCTTCACGGGGGTTTTCACCGTACTGCGCTTGTTCATGGTGCCGCCGCGTGCGGATAGGGAATCCCCGAGCGTCACTGCGTAAGACAATTCTTGGCGTCCGGGGCGGACTCGTCATCTCGAAGCCGCCGCCCCCGACCCGTCGGCGGGCCGGATCGGCCGCCCTCCCGGATAGTGGAACCGTGAAGCGCTATCCGCTCATCGCCGATCACGGCCTCGTGGGCGACCTGCAGACCTGCGCACTCATCTCGGACGAGGGCGTCGTCGACTGGTTCGCGGCGCCGCGCTTCGACTCGCCCGGCATCTTCTCGGCGCTCCTCGACCACGACCGAGGCGGCTACTTCCGCCTCTCCCTGGAGGCGCCGGACACGGAGACGGGCGCCGAGGTGACGACGAAACAGCTCTACTACCCCGACACCGCCCTCCTCGTCACCCGCTTCATGTCGGCCGACGGCGTGGGCGAACTCATCGACTGGATGCCCCCCGACCGCACCGGCCGCGCCACCGACCGGCACGCCATCCTGCGCGTACTGCGCTGCACCCGCGGCACCGTCACCTTCACCCTGGAGTGCCGGCCGCGCTTCGGCTTCGGCAGCAACCCGCACGAGACGCACGTCGACGGCCGCACCGCCGCCTTCCGCGCCCCCGGCGTCAGCGCCTTCCTCCAGTCCAACATCCCGCTGGAGCAGGACGGTCCCTACGACGTCCACGGCCGCCTCACCCTCCACGAAGGCGGCGTCGCCGGCGCCTCCTTCACCGTCGAGGGGCCGGATGCGAAGCCGCCGCCGCTGCCGCGGACCGGAGAGGCCGAGACCGCCCTGTGGGACGCCGTCGACTTCTGGCAGGGCTGGGTGCGCACCGCCCACTACCGGGGCCGCTGGCCCGACATGGTGCACCGCGCCGCCATCACCCTGAAGCTGCTCACCTACCTGCCCACCGGCGCCCCGATCGCCGCCGCCACCCTCGGCCTGCCCGAACTCGTCGGCGGCGAGCGCAACTGGGACTACCGCTACACCTGGATCCGCGACGGCTCCCTCGCCGTCCGCGCCCTCCTCGACCTCGGATTCGTCGACGAGGCCGCCGCGTTCACCGGCTGGCTCACCGACCGCGTCACCGACCGCGCCTCCGAACGCTCCTCCGTCACCGGAGCCCGCCCGCTCCAGATCATGTACCGCGTCGACGGCGACCCGTGGCTGCCCGAGGAGATCCTCACCGACTTCGAGGGCTACCGCGGCTCCGCGCCCGTACGCGTCGGCAACGCCGCCGCCGACCAGCTCCAGCTCGACATCTACGGCGAGGCCCTCTACGCCCTCGCCCAGGGCCGCGGCCGCGGTCCCGGCCCCGGTCTCGACACCCAGCCCACCCACGAGGGCTGGCAGGCCGTGTCCGCGATGCTCGACTGGCTGGCGAAGTCCTGGGACGGCCCCGACGAAGGCATCTGGGAAACCCGCGGCGGCCGGCAGGACTTCACCTTCAGCCGGGTGATGTCCTGGGTGGCCTTCGACCGCGGACTGCGCCTCGCCGAGGAGTTCGGCCGGCCCGCCGCCCTCGACACCTGGCGGGCCGCCCGCGACGAGATCTACGCCCAGGTCATGCACCGGGGCTGGAGCGAGCGGCGCCGGGCCCTCGTCCAGTCCTACGGCGGGGAGGTCCTCGACGCCGCGCTGCTCCTCGTACCCAGATCCGGCCTGCTCAGCCCCACCGACCCGGCCTGGCTCTCCACCCTCGACGCCATCGAACGCCACCTCGTCCACGACAGCCTGGTCCACCGCTACGACCCCGGCGCCTCGCCGGACGGACTGCGCGGCGCCGAGGGCACGTTCAGCCTGTGCACCTTCCTCTACGTGGACGCCCTGGCCCGGGCGGGGCGCGTGCGGCAGGCCCGGTTCACGTTCGAGAAGATGCTCACGTACGCCAACCACGTCGGCCTGTTCGCCGAGGAGATCGGCCCGAGCGGCGAGCAACTGGGCAACTTCCCGCAGGCGTTCACGCACCTGTCGCTCATCATGGCGGCCACGACGCTCGACGACGTGCTGGACGGCCTGCACGGTGTGGACGGACTGGACAGGCCGGGTGCGTCGGGCACGTCCGGCGCGTCCCGTGCGTCCGGTGCTCACGCGGCGGGGACGACGTCCTGGGGACCCAGGGCGGGATAGTCGTTGTAGCCCGTCTCCCCGCCCGTGTACATCAGGTACCGGTCCCGAACGGGATTCAGCGGCGCTCCCGTCCGCAGCCGCTCGACCAGGTCGGGGTTGGCGAGGAAGCCGCGGCCGAAGGAGATCAGGTCGGCCCCGGCGGCGAGCAGCCGCTCACCGGCCGCCCGGCCGCCGTCGGCGGGCAGGGGCACGCCCCAGCCGAGGTTCGGGTTGGCGATCAGCGTGCTGGGCCAGGCCTTGCGGATCTCGTGGAAGAGGGGCTGGTCCGGGTCCGCGAAGATGACGTGGAGATAGGCGAGGTGCTCGCGGGCTTCGCCGCCCGCATCGGTCCCACCGGTCTCGCCGGGCGTGCCGGCCTTGCTCGTCTCGCGGGACTCGCCGGCCACGCCGGTCACCTCGGCCAGGGCGGCGACGAGCGCCGGGTAGACGGCCTCGGTGTCGCCCTCCTCGATGCCGTTGACGGTGACTCCCGGCGACACGCGGACGCCGACCCGCTCGGGCCCGATCGCCTCGGCGACGGCCCGGACCACCTCCACCGTGAAGCGGATCCGGTTCTCGACGGAGCCGCCGTACTCGTCCGTCCGCAGGTTGGTGTTCTTCGCCAGGAACTGGTGCAGCAGGTGCCCGTTGGCCGAGTGCACCTCGACGCCCTCGAAGCCCGCCTCGACCGCCCGCCGCGCGGCGGCGGCGAAGTCGGCGGCGGTCGAGCGGATGTCGTCGTGCGTCATCTCGCGCGGGACCACGGAGGGCACCCGCCCGGCGGGGGTGTGGATCTCCTCGGGCAGCGCGACGGCGGAGGGCGCGACGGGCGTGAACCCGCTGTTGTCGGGATGCCCGACCCGCCCGCCGTGCTGCAGCTGCACGAACATCCGCCCGTCGGCGGCACGGACGGCGTCGGTGACCGTACGCCACCCGTCGGCCTGGGCCGGGGTGTGGAGGCCGGGGATGTTCGGGTACGTCTGCCCGACGGCGTTCGGCGTCGTCGCCTCCGCGATGATCAGGCCGGCGGTGGCACGGTCCGCGTAGTGGGTGGCCATGATCGGCGTGGGGACGCCGTCGGCGGCGGCGCGGTTACGGGTCAGCGGGGCCATGACGAGACGGTTGGGGAGGAGGAGGGGACCGAGGTGGGTGGGCTCGAAGAGGGTTGAGCGAGAGGGGAGTCGGAGGGTCGCGTTCGGCTTCTGGTTCGGCGTCTTCGGTGTCTTCGGTGTCTCGGTCTTCGGCGTCTTCGTCGTCATGTCGGTACCGTAGAAGTTGACACGAGTGTCAGGTTCAAGCAGCGAGGTGGGGGAAGATGCGGATCGGCGAACTGGCGACCCGGAGCGGCGTGAGCGAGCGTTCCCTGCGCTATTACGAGAAGCAGGGCCTGCTGCAGTCCGAGCGCACCCCGGGCGGTCACCGTGACTACGGGGACTGGGCGGTCGACCGCGTCGTCCGCATCCAGTCGCTGTACGCGGCGGGCCTCAACAGCAAGAAGATCGCTCGGCTCCTGCCCTGCATGCGCGACGTGGACGCCGGCCCGACCGAACGTACCACCGTCCAACTGGTCACCGACCTGGAGGCGGAACGCGAGCGCATCGACCGGCTGATCGTGGACCTGGTCCGCTCCAGGGAGGTGCTGGACGAGTTCATCGAGACGGCGAAGGCGGCCAATGGGGCACGAGGGGCGCGGGTCGCAGGGGTCGGGGAGGCTGCGGGGGGCGGCGAGGCGGCGGGGAACGGCGCGGCTGCGAGGGGCGGGGAGGGTGCGAGGAGCGGCGAGGGTGCGAGGGGCGGCGAGGTCGCTGAGGTAGACGAGGTGGCTGGGGTGGCGGGTTTCTGAGGTGGCGGTGGGCTGGGGGCGTGTGGGCTTCTGGTGCGGCCGCCCTCTTTCCGAGTGTGGCTCCCTCCGCCACCGCCTCAAGGGCGCTCCCTTTGGTCGCGTCGCTTCGCGATGGCCTGCGGCCACCCTTGACCCGGTGGCTCCGGGAGCCTTTTCACACTCGGAGGGCGGCCGGGGGCCCGGCCACGCGGATCGGCCCGGGTAGTCCGCCGCGCCGTGGGCGGGAGGCGGGCCGGTGGTGGGTGGGGCCGGGTATCGCTCCGCGCCGTGGGCGATGTGCTTCCCGGTGGGTGGGGGCTCGGTTTGTGGCCGGGGCGGGTGGGATTGCTTGTCTCGGTTTGGGGTGCGCGGACGTGGAATGGGGCGGCCCGGGCCGGCTCAGCGGCCAACTCCCGTCTTCCGATGGGGATTCATGCCCCGCTGGTCACTCCCGGTGAGTGGAGGGGGCCGGCCCGGTGGGTGGAGGGGGTCGGTGCGCGAGCGAACTCGCAGATCCCGAACCGATATGTGACGCAAGAGAACGGATGTGACGAGGGAGACGACCTTGGCCCGTCTCCGTCCCGGTTTGCTCGCACCGACGACCCCAACCGCCATATGCAGCCCGCCCATTGGCCTTCACTGGGGCCAAGAGCGACTTGTGTGACTCCAGAGGCACCACCGATCCCTTCCCCGCCGGGCTGGGTCCGCCCCGGCGTGCAAAGTCGGATCCCCCGAGCCCTGCCTGCGACAGATGGGAACTCGTGTGACGCCAGAGGCGGTCCCACGGCTGCCCCACCCCGGAAGCACGCACTTTGCTCGCACCTCCACCCACCGGGCCGGCTCCTCCACCCACCGGCCGCCACCAGCGGGGCATGAATCCCCACCGAACGACGGCCGACAGACGCCGAGCCGGGACTGGGCACCCCATTCCACTTCCGCGCACCCCAAACCGAGGTAAGCAGTCCCACCCGGCCCGACCACAAACCCAGCCCCCACCCACCGGCCCGCGCCACCGCAAGCCCACCGGAGCGATACCCGGGCCCCACCCACCACCGGCCCGCCTCCCGCCCACGGCGCGGCGGACTACCCGGGCCGATCCGCGTGGCCGGGCCCCCCGGCCGCCCTCCGAGTGTGAAAAGGCTCCCGGAGCCACCGGGTCAAGGGTGGAGCGAAGCGGAATCGCGAAGCGACGCGACCGAAGGGAGCGCCCTTGACGCGGTGGCGGAGGGAGCCACACTCGGAAAGAGGGCGGCCGCACCAGAAGCCCACACGCAACGCCCACCCCTACAAACCTTCTAGCAGCCGGGGCCGGGGCCGGGGCCGAAGCTCACACCCACGCCAGGATCTCAGGCGCCGCCTCCGCCAAGGTCGCGAAGTGGCGGTGCGAACCCTCCGCCGGAGACGGCGTGTTGACGGTCCAGACCGTCATGCCGGCCGCGCGGCCCGACCGTACGCCCGACGGCGCGTCCTCGATCACCAGACAGTCGGCGGGATCCGCGCCCAGTTTCTCGGCGGCCAGGAGGTACGGCACGGGCGACGGCTTGCCCTCGCTCACGGAAGCCGCGTCCACGATCAGCCCGGGCACCGGCAGCCCGGTCCGCTCGAATCGTCCGCACACCCGGTGCTCGTAGTTCGACGTGACCAGCGCCCAGCGGTCGGCGGGCAGCGCATCCAGCAGCTCGGCGGCGCCGTCGAAGGCCGCGTACGTGCCCGTCCGTACGTCCTCGTCCTCCAGCTCGTGCAGCAGCGCGAGGCACGCGGCCGGATCCGCCCCGGGCACGACGGCGGCGAACGTCTCGACGGGCCGCGTCCGGAGCGCGACGGCGTACACCTCGTCGCCGTCGAGCCCGTGGTGGGCGGCCCAGGCGTGCCAGACGCGCCGCTGGTTCTCGACGGCGTCCATGAGGGTGCCGTCGACGTCGAAGAGTACGAAGTTCTTACTGGTCACGCGCCAGAGGCTAGCTCCTGAGCGCGGCCCGGGTGTGGGGCTCATGGCCGTCGGGCTGCCGCCGCGGCTCCGACGGCCTCACGGCGGCACCGCTTCTCGTCCGATGTCACGCCCAGTGACGTTTCTGTGGTGAAACCGGTCCTCCTGGAGAGTGAGTAAAGCGCCCGTAAGCCAAGATTCGCGCTTGTCTCCAGAAATCATCTTGTTTTGGCAAAGTGCCAGCGTGTTGATGAGGAGTCAGTCTGTGAACCACTTCAGCTACGGCAACGACCTCCGGGCGCGGATCGCCGCACCCGGCACCACGCCCCTGATCGGCGTCTACGACATGTACTCGGCGTCCGTCGCCGCCGAGCACTACGACGGCATGTTCGTCTCCGGTTTCGGCTTCGCCGCCTCGCACTACGGGCTGCCGGACATCGGCTTCATCGCGTGGCCGGACATGGTGGCGTTCGTGCAGCGGCTGCGCGGCGCCTTCCCGCGGCACCACCTGCTCGTCGACATCGACGACGGCTACGTCGACCCCGAGGTGGCCTGTCACGTCGTCGAGGGCCTGGAGCGGATCGGGGCCTCCGGCGTGATCCTGGAGGACCAGAAGCGGCCGCGGCGCTGCGGGCACGCGGACGGGAAGCAGGTGCTGCCGCTCGACGAGTACCTGGCCAAGCTGGAGATGGTGCTCCAGACCCGTCGGGACCTGGTCGTCGTGGCCCGTACGGACGCGACGGACGAGGACGACATCCTGCACCGCGCGCAGCGCCTGGCGGCGACCGAGGCGGACGTGGTCCTGGTGGACGGCGTACGGAGCGTGGAGTGGATCCGGCGGATCCGCGAGGTCGTGGACGGGAAGCCGTTGCTGTTCAACCAGATCGCGGGCGGCAAGTCGCCGCGGCTCTCGCTCTCCGAACTGTCGGAGCTCGGCGTGGACGTGGCGATCTACAGCACGCCGTGCCTCTTCGCCGCGCACGCGGCGATGGACTCGGCGCTGGCCGAGCTGAAGGCCGCCGACGGGCGGCTGCCGTCCTTCGACCCGGAGAGCGGGGTCGGCGTGGCCGCCTCGACCCGGCTCCTGGAGCGGAACATCGCCCGGCACCACGACACCACGTCGCGCAAGCGGGCAGTGCGGGTGGGCGCGTGAGGGCGTCGATTCCCCGGCCGCGCAGAGCCCAGACCGGCCAGACCGCCCAGACCGGCCAGACCGCCCAGACCGGCCGGACGGGTCAGGCAGGTCAGACGGGCCGGGTGGGCAGGGCCGCGCTGCCGGTGCTCGGCGCGGTCCTGCTGGCCGCCGCCGGGGCGGCGCCCGCGGCGGCCGGCGGGAGCCTGGTCACCGTGATCGACAACTCGCACGCGGACTCGGTCCTGGAGGTCGACCGGGCGGCCAACGTCCAGTACGGCAGCAGCGGCACGGCCGGCAGCGACCACGACGGCAGCGCGGTCGACGCGCTCCAGACCCTGGTCGGCGCCGTACACGCGCCGGACGACGACTAGGCACAAGGCTCGGCCAACCCCCTAGCCCCAACCCTCTAGCTCCGACCCCCAACCCCAGCACCCCACACCCAACGCCGAACGGCCGGACACCGCCCTCGTGGTGTCCGGCCGTCTCGTTTCGCGTCCCGCGCGGTCAGTCCTCCAGCAGGTCCGGCTGGCCGAGCTCGTTCAGCTCGACGGGCTCCGGCCCGTCCTCGTGGGCGGCCACGGCGGTGGCGGTGGCGGGAGCGGCCTGGGCGGTGGCGGCGAAGCCGAGGACGCCGCCGGCCAGGGCGACGGCGGTGACGAGGGCACGGGAGGCGGTGGTGAGGTTCATGCCCGGGGAACGACTCCTCTCCCTCACCGGTCACGCAGTGTGACGCGGGAGAGGGAGAGGCGCACGAACCGCCCCACGCGCCCTCCCGCGCCCGCCCCACCCCGATCCCGTTGGCCGGATCCGTTGGCCGGACCGGTTTGATCCCGTTTCCTTGCCCGACGCGATCCGACCGGCCCAGTGCTCCGCCCCGAGCCCCTGCCCAGGCGGCCGCCCTCCGTCAGCTCTGGGTGGCCAGGGTGTGTGCCGTGCCCGCCGCGACGGTGATCACGTCGGTCAGCGGGTCCGCGCAGGGGGCGGGTCGCCGGCCCGAACAGACCCGGACCGGTGTGCTCCGGTCGGCCGTCGTACCGTCGCCGAGCTGGCCGACGCTGTTGGATCCCCAGCCCACCGCCGTGAGGTCCCCGAGCACCGCGAGGGTACTGTCCCCGCCCGCGGTGATCTTGTACACCGGGCCGAGGAAGCCGGTGCAGGGTGCGGTCTGCCCCGGCGCGCACACCCGGACGGGGACCGGGTTCTGCTGGTGGTCGAAGGTGCCGTCGCCGAGCTGCCCGAAGCGGTTGTCGCCCCAGCCGACGGCCGTCTGGTCGAAGCGCCACGCGACGCTGTGGGAGCCGCCCGCCGAGATCTCGTTCACCTCGTCGAGGAAGTCCGAGCAGGGCGCCGTCTGGCCCGGCGCGCACACCTGTCGGGGCTGGTTGTACGTGGTGGTGGTCGTGCCGTCGCCGACCTGGCCGAAGAAGTTGTGGCCCCAGCCGCGCACCGTGCTGTCCCTCATGAGGGCGAGGCTGTGCGAGCCTCCTCCCGCCACGCTCCCGGCCTGGCCGGTGAGGGCGACCTGGACGGGCGTCGCCCGCTGGAACACGTCGCTGCCGTCGCCGAGCTGGCCGGACGAGTTCAGCCCCCAGCTGCTGACGGTGCCGTCGAGATGCACGGCCAGGCTGTGCCAGGAGCCGGCGTCGAGGCTGGTGACGTCGCTGAGGAAGCCGCTGCAGGGCGCGCTCTGGGCCCGCGCGCACACCTGGACGGGCGTGTTGCGGTCGACGGTGGTGCCGTCGCCGAGCTGGCCGTACTCGTTGTCGCCCCAGGCGACGACGCTGCCGTCGGACCGCAGGGCCAGGCTGTGGTGTGCGCCGGCGGCGACGGCGACCACGTTGCCGAGGGGTTCGGCGCAGGGGGCGGTCTCGCCCGGTGCGCACACCTGGACGGGCCGGTTGCTGGCGGTGTTCGTGCCGTCGCCCAGCTGGCCCGCGGTGTTGAGGCCCCAGGTCCACACCGTGCCGTCGGTGCGGAGGGACACGCTGTGGTTGACGCCGGCGTCGATGCCGATGGTCCGGCGGCTGTGCAGGGTGCGGACGGGAGTGGTGCTGTCGGTCGTGTTGCCGTTGCCGAGCTGGCCGGTGTTGTTGGCGCCCCAGCCCAGCACGCGGCCGGGGAGGATGGCGGCGGCCCGTTCGCCGTCAGCGGGCGCGGCCTGTGCGGCGAGGCCGCTGCTCGCCATGAGTACGGCGGCGCAGACGGCCGCGGCGCGTCCGCGGGTCCTCCGGCGTGGGCTGCCGGGCTGTGGCCTGCCAGGGCGTGGGAATCGCATGGAGCGTGTCCTCCGGTGGTGTCGTGGCCCCCGGCCACGAGCATCGCGCGAAGCCCCGGGGGTACGGCCCCGACACGCGTCCGCCTGCGACGTTCGGCCGACCCGACGTCACCTCGGCGGCCCCGTGGTGCGGCCGGGGCTCAGCCGCGGCGCTCGACCACGCCCCGGACGTACGCCGCCTGGCCCGCGTGCTGGTTGTCCTCGGCGACCACGCTGACCAGGCGGACGCCCAGGGTGACGTGCGGGGTCCAGCGGGTGTCGACGACCCGGTCCAGGTCGGCGTCGGTGACCGAGCCGACGTGGTCGAGGGTGCGGGCGTGGACGGCGTCGTAGTAGCCGAGGAGGAGGTCGGCGGGCGCGCGGACGGCCGCGACCTGCTTGCTGCTGTGGCCGAAGCCGGTGGCGTCCTCGGGGAACGGCAGGCCGAAGCGGCCGGACCAGCCCTCGGCCGTCCACACCTGCTCGGTCCCGAAGGCGTCGGCGACGTGGTCGTCCTGGATCCGGGTCAGGTGCCAGACCAGCCAGGCGATCGAGTTGGCGTCGGGATCGACCCGTGCGGTCAGCTCGTCGTCGGACAGGCCTTCGACGGCCTCGTGCACGGCCTCCTGGATCCGGCCGAAGGCGTCAAGGAGAAGCTCCGCGCTCTTCATGGCGTCACGGTACGCGGTCAGACCCGGTGGTAGTGGTAGCCCTCGCCGTGGGAGGGGCCCACGTCGTGGAGGATGCCGCTCGGGACGGCGAGCTTGAACGCCGACGTGTCGCCGTTCGTGCAGTAGGGGTACCCGCCGGACTTGGCCTGGTCGACGGTGGTGGTGCCCAGGTTGATGCGCTTGCCCCCGTCGGTGATCGAGACCAGCTTGGCCACGTACTCGCAGTGGGCCCCGTTGACGTCGGTGATCATCCTGGCGGCGATCTGGCCGGGGGCCACCCGGTAGATGTAGACCGTCTCCGGCTGCCCGATGTTGTACTGGGCCGTGTACTTCCAGGTGCCGACGAAGGCCGACGGGACCCGGCCGTCCGTGGCCGGGGGCGGGGCCTGGGTGGTCGCCGGCGGCCTGGTCGTCGTACCGCCGCCGGACGACGAGCCGCCGGTGGTCGTCGTGGAACCGCCTCCGGAGCCGGATCCGGAACCTCCGGAAGCGCCTCCCGAGGCCGTGCCTCCGCCGCTGGCGGGCAGACCGCCGACCGTACCGCCGCCGCCCGCGGCCGCCGCGTCCGCGGGCGGCGGGGCGGCCGTCGGGTTCCCGCCCGGCGGCGTGGTGGCCGTGCCGGGCGGGGGAGCGGCGGAGGGGCCGGTGGTGGTCGTCGCGGGCGGCGGGGTGCTGGACGCACCGGGCGCGCCGCCGAGGTCCCGCTCCCGGGCGCCGTCGTCGATGAGCTTCACGACCGTGCCGCTGATGCCGAGGACCACGAAGACGGCGGCGACGACCGCCCAGACGCGGGAGGCGCGGCGCGGCTCGGGGCGCACGGCGGCGGGTGTGGCGGCGACCGCGTCGGCGGTGCCGGCGGTGCCGGGCTCCTTCGGCGGCGGTCCGACCGTGCCCGTGTCGGAGGGCTGTGCGGCCTTCGCGGCCTCCGTGGCCGCCGCCTCCCGTTCCAGCTCCTCCGACAGGGCTTCCGCGTCGAGCAGCCGGGCCGCCTGCCGGGCGAGGCGGGCCACCAGCTCGGGCGGCAGCCATGCCCCGCCCGCGGCGGGGCCGCGGCCGGACTCCTCGCCCGGGAGGGCCGGGTCGGCGAGCAGCGTGGCGATGGTGGGCCGCTGTTCGGGGTCCTTGGTGAGGCAGCGGGCGATGAAGCCGCGCAGCTCCTCGGACTCGACCCGGTCGAGCTCGGGCTCGGCCTCCACGATCCGGAACATGATCGCGTGCTGGTTGCTGGCGCCGTGTCCGAACGGCAGCCGCCCGGTCGCCGCGTACATGAGGACGCAGCCGAGCGCGAAGACGTCGGCGGCCGGGCCGAGGGACTCGCCGCGGACCTGCTCGGGGGCCATGAAGCCGGGGGAGCCGACGACCATGCCGGTGCTGGTGAGCAGCGACTCGACGGAGGGCTCCAGGGCCCGCGCGATGCCGAAGTCGATCACCCGGGGGCCCTCGACGGTGAGCATCACGTTGGACGGTTTGAGGTCCCGGTGCAGGATCCCGGCGCCGTGGATGCCCTGGAGGGCCCGCAGCAGGCCGAGCGCGAGGGCCAGGATCGAGTCGGCGGGCAGCGGCCCGTGCTCCCGTACGACCTGTTCGAGCGAGGGCCCGGGCACGAAGCCGGTGGCCACCCAGGGCCGGTCGGCCTCGGCGTCGGCGTCCAGGACGGGCGCGGTGTAGTGCTCGCCGACCTTCCGTACGGCGTCGATCTCCCGGCGGAAGCGGGCCCGGAACTGCGGCTCCCGTGCGTGCTCCTCGTGCACGACCTTGACCGCGACCGTCCGTCCGCCGGCGGAGCGGGCCAGATAGACGCGCCCCATGCCGCCGGAGCCGAGCCGGCCGAGCAGCCGGTACGGCCCGATCGCGCGCGGGTCGCCGGCGCCGAGCGGTTCCATGCCGCTGCCGCCGCCCGTGCCGCTGCCCTTCCCCGGGCGTTCGTCCTTCTCGCCGCTCATGCCGGTGTGGTCCCCCTGGTCGCCCCTGATGCATGGTCAAGTCGAACGCGCATCAGGGTAGATGAGGACTCCTGAGGGGGACATGCCGGTTCCCCGACGACCCCGCGCCGGACGGGCCCTACCGCCCGGGGTGGGCCTTGCGCCACTCCGCCGCTTCCGCCTCCACGTCGAACAGGGTCAGGTGCAGCGGCGGACCGGCCGGCGGGCGGGCGAGGGCTTCGGCGATCTTGGTGTTGATGTCGCCGAGGACGCGGCGGAGCTGGGCCTCCGACACCGCTTCCCGCGCGGCGCGCGCCGCGTCCTCGGCGTCCTTGCGCAGGGCCAGCGACGGCGGGAGCGCCGACAGGCCCTCGCGGTGCATCTTCCGCTTGACCCACCACAGCTCGTCGTACGGCGCGGCGTCGTCGTCGAGCGGCTTGCCGAAGCCCTCGAGCCGGGAGAACTCGCCGCGCTCGGTCGCCTCGCGGATCTGCTTGTCCACGAATGACTCGAAGCTGACGCCGGGCGGTTTGCGTTCGGTCATGTGTTCAGCGTACGACCGGGGAGACGGCCGCGGCCGGGCCTTTTCCTCACGGGGGTGGAAACGGCAGGAGCCCCGCTCGTGCGCTTCGCGCACGGAGCGGGGCTCCTTGGGTACAGCTCTAGAGGATCGCGATCGTCGACCCCGGGGTCACTTAGACCGGGGTGACGTTCTCCGCCTGCGGGCCCTTCGGGCCCTGCGTGACGTCGAAGTTCACCTGCTGGTTCTCCTCGAGGGAGCGGAAGCCAGAGGCGTTGATCGCGGAGTAGTGGACGAAGACATCCGGGCCGCCGCCTTCCTGGGCAATGAAGCCGAAGCCCTTTTCAGCGTTGAACCACTTCACGGTTCCGGTAGCCATGAGCCCTCCTATGGGCCAAAGGGTCGCCCTGCTCCAGAACCTGCAACCAAGTCTGAAAACTACAAAAGCCTGCGGGTCACATGCTCCGCAGGCTCTGTACTGCAAGGGAAACCAAACTGCAACTTGCGTTGAGCGTAGCACGCAGCGTGCGCGGAGCGGTAGAGGGAAAGATCACGTCACCCGAATGTTTGGCGGGACTCCGACGCGCTGACGTGACCACGACGGGGAGCCGCTCGTACGCCCCCGGCGATGTCCGCCTGGCGAGACGGGTCTAGCCTCGCGATGTGGACAATGCAACCGATGCCGCGGCCGATGAGCAGCGGCGCAGCCGGCCCCGCGTGGGACACATCCAGTTCCTGAACTGCCTGCCCCTTTATTGGGGCCTCGCCCGGACCGGAACGCTCCTCGACCTGGAGCTGACGAAGGACACCCCGGAGAAGCTGAGCGAGCGGCTGGTGCGCGGCGACCTGGATATCGGCCCCATCACGCTGGTCGAATACCTCCGCCACGCCGACGAGCTCGTCGCGCTGCCGGACATCGCCGTCGGCTGCGACGGGCCCGTCATGTCGTGCGTGATCGTCTCCCAGCTGCCGCTGGGCGAGCTGGACGGTGCCCGGGTGGCGCTCGGCTCCACCTCCCGCACCTCGGTGCGCCTGGCGCAGCTGCTGCTCGCCGAGTCGTACGGGGTGACGCCCGACTACTACACGTGTCCGCCCGACCTCGGTCTGATGATGCAGGAGGCCGAGGCGGCGGTGCTGATCGGCGACGCCGCGCTGCGGGCCTCGCTGCACGACGCGCCGCGGCTCGGGCTGCAGGTCCACGACCTGGGGCTGATGTGGAAGGAGTGGACGGGTCTTCCGTTCGTCTTCGCCGTGTGGGCGGTCCGCAAGGACTTCCTGGCGCGCGAGCCGGAGACGGTCCACGACGTTCACCGGGCCTTCCTGGCCTCGCGTGACCTGTCGCTGGAGGAGGTCACCAAGGTGGCCGAGCAGGCGGCGCGCTGGGAGTCCTTCGACGCGGAGCTGCTCGAGCGGTACTTCCGTACGCTCGACTTCCGCTTCGGGCCCGAGCAGCTCGCCGGCGTGCGGGAGTTCGCCCGCAGGACCGGCCCGACGACCGGTTTTCCCGCGGACGTACGGGTCGAGCTGCTGGGCTCCCGCTAGCCGGTCGGCCCGCCGGGCGGCCCGCTCCTACCCGGCGGTGGGCTCGGACGGGACCGGTCCCTGGATGTGCCTGCTGATCCAGGCCATCGACCCGTCGTTCATGCCCCGCATGTAGGAGCGGGCGTTGTGCTCGCCGTCCTGGATGACCTGGAGACGGGTCTTGAGCGGGCCCTTCGTGTACGTGCGCATGAAGGCCCTGATCCTGGCCAGGCCCGACTCCTTGGTGCCGATCTGGAAGGCCACGTAGGTCTCGTACGCCGGCGTGTCGGGCTTCCGGCCGAGGGCGGCGGCCAGCTTCTCCGGGTTGTTGGCCTGCCGTTCGGCCTCGTGCCCCTTCCACAGCGGGGAGTCCGGGACGGTGTCCGGGCCGGAGGCGATGACGGCCTTGAACTTGTCCGGCTTCTGCAGCACGGACTTCAGTCCGGCGAAGCCGCCCGAGGACGAGCCCATGAAGGCCCAGCCGTCCCGGGAGCCGAACGTGCGGAAATTGGCCCGTACGAAATCCGGAACGTCCTCGGTCAGCCAGGTGCCCATTTTCGGCTGCCCGGGTATATCACTCCCGTCGTGGTAGAACTCGGCGCTCGGGTTGAGAACGGGCATCACGACGATGAACGGTTGGCTCTTCCCTTCCTCCGCCCAGCGGCTGATGTTCCCCTGGAGGTCGATGCCCTTGCCCGTCCAGTAATTCGTGGGGAAGCCCTTTCCGCCCGGCAGGGTGATGAGGACGGGGAAGCCGCTGTCGGCGTAGGCCGGGTCGAAATACTGTTTCGGCGCCCATACCCAGACCCGGCCGGTGAATCCCGACTTCTGCCCGTGCAGCTCGGTGACGCCGATCTTGGTGCCGTCGTCGAGGGTGCGGTGCACGGTGAAGGACGCCTTGGGGCCGGTGGGGAAGACGGTCTTCGGCGCCCTGGTTCCCGGCTTGTGCTGCTGCACGGCCTGCTGCTGGGCCGACCGCTCGCTCCGCGGCGTGTCGAAGGAGACCGGATCGCCCTCGTCGGAGCAGCCCGTGACCAGACCGAGCGTGGTGCCGAGGGCGAGGGCGGCCGCGAGGATCCGGGTCGGGCGGCGGCGACGTTTCATGACGTGCTCCGGGTGCGATTCGGGCGATACGGAGGTTATGGAGGATTCCGGAGAAGGAGAGGGGCCGGGCGGCCGATCGGTTGGCTCGGGACCGGCACCAATCCGCGCCAAGGCCCTGGCGTAGGCTGGTTCGGTCCGTTCAGTACGCACCGGTTCGCGTACGCACGCCTCCGAAAGGGACACACCCGGTGACCGAGAAGGCCGAACTCCAGTCTGTTCTCGACCGCGCCGCCGCGGGTGGCCGGATCACTCCCGAGGAGGCGCTCGACCTCTACCGCTCGGCGCCGCTGCACGCGCTGGGCGCCGCCGCCGACGCGGTGCGCCGCCGGCGGTACGCGGGGACCGAGCACATCGCGACGTACATCATCGAGCGCAACATCAACTACACGAACGTCTGTGTGACGGCGTGCAAGTTCTGCGCCTTCTACGCCGCCCCGAAGGACACCAAGAAGGGCTGGACCCGCGACCTCGACGACATCCTGCGCCGCTGCGCGGAGACCGTGGAGCTCGGCGGCACCCAGATCATGTTCCAGGGCGGCCACCACCCGGACTACGGGGTCGAGTACTACGAGAAGCACTTCTCGGCCATCAAGCAGGAGTTCCCGCAGCTGGTCATCCACTCCCTCGGCGCGTCCGAGGTCGAGCACATGGCCCGCATCTCCGGCGTCTCCGTCGAGGAGGCCATCACCCGCATCCACGAGGCCGGCCTCGACTCCTTCGCGGGTGCCGGCGCCGAGCTGCTGCCCGCGCGCCCCCGCAAGGCCATCGCGCCCCTCAAGGAGTCCGGCGAGCGCTGGCTGGAGATCATGGAGATCGCCCACGGGCTGGGCGTCGAGTCGACCTCCACGATGCTCATGGGCACGGGCGAGACCAACGCCGAGCGCATCGAGCACCTGCGGATGATCCGTGACGTGCAGGACCGGACGGGCGGCTTCCGGGCCTTCATCCCGTACACGTACCAGCCCGAGAACAACCACCTGAAGGGCCGCACGCAGGCCACGATCTTCGAGTACCTGCGGATGATCGCCGTCGCGCGGCTGTTCCTGGACAACGTCGCCCACATCCAGGGTTCGTGGCTGACCGTCGGCAAGGAGGCCGGCCAGCTGTCGCTGCACTACGGCGCGGACGACCTGGGCTCGATCATGCTGGAGGAGAACGTGGTCTCCTCGGCCGGTGCCAAGCACCGCTCCAACCGCATGGAGATCATCGACCTGATCCGCAAGGCCGGCCGCGTACCGGCCCAGCGCGCCACGACGTACGAGCACCTGCTCGTCCACGACGACCCGGCGAACGACCCCGTCGACGAGCGCGTGGTCTCCCACATCTCGTCCATCGCGATCGAGGGCGGCACCGCCCACCCCGAGCTGAAGCTCCTCGACGCGAACTGAGGCCGGGAAAGGGACAGGGGCAAGGACTGTGCTGACGCTGCACGTCGCCGACGCGTCGCCCGAGGACGCGGTCCTGGTCGACGGCGCGCTCGTCGCGGCCGTCGGCCCGTACGAGGAGCTGGCCGCGGCCAACCAGGACGCGCGGCTGCGCCGCTGGCCCGGCATCCTCACGCCCGGGCTGCTCAACCCGTACGGCCCCGAACTCCTCGAACAGACCTACCATCCGGACCCGCGCGAGGCCGACGTGTACGGCACCACGCCGATCACGGGGGAGCGGGCGCGGGAGATCTTCCGTGCCGAACCCGCGCGGCTCGGCGCCAGCGCGCGGCGCGGGGTGCAGCGGCTCCTCGCGCACGGGACGGTCGCCGTCGCCGGCGAGCTGCGCGGGCGGGCCGCCCTGGACGCGGTGCGCCGGGCCGGGCTCGCCGTGGGGCAGCGCCCGCCGAACCTGCCGGGGCCGCCGTCCCTCTCGCCGACGCCGCTCGTGCTGCTGCCCCGTCTGGCGGCGGGCGGGCCGGCGCGCTTCGCCGTGTTCGACGTGCCCGACCGGGCGGCCCTCGTCCGCCGGGGCCCGGCGACCTGCGTCGCCACGGTGCTCGGCGGCCGCCTGGTCTACCGGGCCCGCTGACGGGAGCGTCGGGGCCGCCCTGCGACAATGCGGGCGTAACGTCATCCGGACGTCATCCGGCCGTACGACACAAGGTGAGGCGAACGCCAGTGACCCGCGCAACCCTGGACAAGCAGCCGCACGAAGTCGCCTCGATGTTCGACGACGTGGCGGCGAACTACGACCTCACCAACGACGTCCTCTCCCTCGGCCAGGACCGGCGCTGGCGCAAGGAGGTCGCCAAGGCGGTCGACCCGCGCCCCGCGCAGAAGATCCTCGACCTCGCCGCCGGCACCGCGACCTCCTCGCAGCCCTTCGCCCGGGCCGGCGCGTACGTCGTGCCCTGCGACTTCTCGCTCGGCATGCTCCGGGTCGGCAAGAAGAACCACCCGTGGATGCCGTTCACCGCGGGCGACGGCACGAAGCTGCCCTTCAAGGACGACGTCTTCGACGCCGTCACCATCTCCTTCGGCCTGCGCAACATCCAGGACACCGACCAGGCGCTGCGCGAGCTGTACCGGGTGACGAAGCCCGGCGGCCGGGTCGTCATCTGCGAGTTCTCGCACGCCACCTGGGCTCCGTTCCGCACCGTGTACGAGGAGTACCTGATGCGCGCCCTGCCGCCGGTGGCCCGCGCCGTCTCCTCCAACCCCGACGCGTACGTCTACCTCGCCGAGTCCATCCAGTCCTGGCCCGACCAGCCGACCCTCGCGGGGATGCTGCAGAAGGCCGGCTGGGAGCGGGTGGCCTGGCGCAACCTGACCGGCGGGATCGTCGCGATGCACCGGGGCTTCAAGGCGTAACCCCCCGCAATAGACTGCAACCGCCCCGTTCCTCGACCCCTCCGGGAGACCCCGCCGTGACCGAGCAGCCCCTCTCCGAGCACAGCGCAGACGTGATCGTCGTCGGGGCGGGCCCGGCCGGCTCGACCACCGCGTACTACCTGGCCAAGGCGGGCCTCGACGTCCTGCTCCTGGAGAAGACCGCGTTCCCGCGCGAGAAGGTCTGCGGCGACGGGCTCACCCCGCGCGCCACCAAGCAGCTCGTCGCGATGGGCATCGACATCTCCGAAGAGGCCGGCTGGCTGCGGAACAAGGGGCTGCGGATCATCGGCGGCGGTGTGCGGCTCGAGCTCGACTGGCCGGACCTCGCCTCGTACCCGGACTACGGACTCGTCCGCAAGCGCGACGACTTCGACGAGATGCTGGCCCGGCAGGCGCAGAAGGCCGGTGCCCGGCTGTACGAGCGCTGCAACGTCGGCGCCCCGGTCATCGACGACCGCACCGGCCGGATCACCGGCGTCCACGCCAAGCTCGGCGAGGAGAAGCGCGAGGTCACCTTCCACGCGCCGCTCGTCGTCGCCGCCGACGGCAACTCCACCCGCCTCTCCCTCGCGATGGGCCTGCACCGGCGCGAGGACCGGCCGATGGGCGTCGCCGTGCGGACGTACTTCACGACCCCGCGGCACCAGGACGACTACCTGGAGTCCTGGCTGGAGCTGTGGGACCGGCGCGGCCCGCAGGACCGGCTGCTCCCCGGCTACGGCTGGATCTTCGGCATGGGCGACGGCACCTCCAACGTCGGCCTCGGCATCCTCGACTCCTCCTCCGCCTTCCGCGAGCTGGACTGGCGCGAGGTCCTCAAGGCCTGGTGCGCCTCGATGCCGGAGGACTGGGGCTTCACGCCGGAGAACATGACCACGACGATCCGCGGCGCGGCCCTGCCGATGGCCTTCAACCGGCAGCCGCACTACACCAAGGGCCTGCTGCTCGTCGGCGACGCCGGCGGTCTGGTCAACCCGTTCAACGGCGAGGGCATCGCCTACGCGATGGAGTCCGGCCAGATCGCCGCCGACGTCATCGTCCAGGCCCACGCCCGCCAGACCCCCGCCCAGCGCGAACTGGCCCTGCGGAACTACCCGCAGATCCTCAAGGACACCTACGGCGGCTACTACACGCTCGGTCGCGCCTTCGTGAAGCTCATCGGCAACCCGAAGGTCATGAAGATCGCGACCCAGCGCGGACTCACCCACCCGATGCTGATGAAGTTCACGCTGAAGATGCTGGCCAACCTCACCGACCCGACCGGCGGCGACGCCATGGACCGCATCATCAACGGTCTTTCGAAGGTGGCCCCGAAGGCGTGAACGACCGCCGGTAGTCGGTCGGGGACACCCCGACCGCGCGGGTGAAGTGACGCCGCAGGTTCGCCGCGGTGCCCAGGCCGCTCTCCTCGCCGATGCGTTCCACCGGCAGCTCGGTGGACTCCAGGAGGCTCTGGGCCCGCGCCACCCGCTGCCCGAGCAGCCACTGCAGCGGTGTGGTCCCGTGCGCCTCGCGGACCCGCCGGTGGAAGGTGCGCGGGCTCATGTGGGCGCGGCGGGCCAGCTCCTCGACGGTCAGCGGCTCGCGGAGGTGTTCCACGGCCCACTGCAGGGCCGTCCCCAGGCTGTCCTCCTCGGACGGGGGCAGCGGGGCCTCGACGAACTGCGGGCGGTCGCCGGACCGGTGGGCCGGGACGACCAGCCGGCTCGCGAGCGCGCCCGCGACCGTCGCGCCCAGGTCCTTGCGCACGAGGTGGAGGCACAGGTCGAGGCCGGCCGCGGCGCCCGCGCTGGTGAGGACGGTGCCGTCGTCCGTGTACAGGACGTCGGTGTCGACGGTGACCCGCGGGTGGCGGGCGGCCAGTTCGGCCCCGTACGCGTGGTGGAGCGTGGCCCTGCGACCGTCGAGCAGCCCCGCCGCGGCGAGCGCGAAGGCGCCGCTGCACATCGACACCATCCGCGCCCCGGCCCCGGCCGCCGCGCGCAGCGCCGCCACGAGGTCGTCCGGCAGCTCCTGGCGGCGCTCGACCACGGCGTCCGGTACCGACGGCACGATGACGGTGTCCGCGCCGGCGAGGCCGTCCAGACCGTGGCTCGCGTGCGGGGCCGGGCCGCAGACGCGGAGCTCGTACCAGGGGTCGGCCAGATCGGGGTACGGGATGCCGAACACCATGGACGCGGTGGAGAGTTCGTACAGGTCCCAGGCGGAGATCCTCGACCGCTCGTCGGGTACGAGGACGACGGCCACCACTCCTGCGCTCATGCCGGCGAGCCTATGGCAGGAATCGTGCGCCGGGCGACAGTCCTGCTCCTGTCGGCCGGATTCCCGCGCTGCGAGCGTGGAGCCATGAACAACGAGCACAAGGACAACGTCACCGTCATCGGCCTCGGACAGATGGGCGCCGCCCTCGCGGGCGCGTTCCTCGACGCCGGCCACCCCACCACCGTCTTCAACCGCAGCCCCGAGAAGGCCGAACCGCTCGTCGCCCGCGGCGCCCGCCGCGCCGCCACCGTCGCCGAGGCGGTCGAGGCGAGCGAGCTCGTCGTGGTCTGCGTCCTCGACTACGCCGCCGTCCGCGGTCTCCTCGGTCCGCTCGCCGAAGCACTGCGCGGCAAGGTCCTCGTCAACCTGACCTCCGGCTCGCCCGAACAGGCCCGCGCGGAGGCGGAGTGGGCCGCCGGGCACGGCATCGGCTACCTCGACGGCGGGATCATGACCACCCCGCCCGGCATCGGCGACAGCGCCAACATGATCCTCTACGCGGGCGGTCCCGGGCTCCTGGCCGAGCACCGCCCGACGCTCGCCGTGCTCGGCGACCCGGTCGACCTGGGCCCGGACGCGGGCCTCGCCTCGCTCTACGACACCGGTCTGCTCGGCCTGATGTGGTCGGTGTTCGGCGGCTGGCTGCACGCGACCGCGCTCGTCGGCGCGGACGGCGTGCCGGCCAAGGAGTTCACGGCGGTGTCGGTGCGCTGGCTGCGCACGGTGTCCTGGTTCCTCACCACGTACGCCGACCAGATCGACGCGGGGGAGTACCCGGGCGACGACGCCACCATCGACATCCAGGTCGCGGGCATCGGGCACCTGCTGCACGCGGGCGAGGAGCGCGGGATCGACGGCCGGCTGCCCCGGCTGCACCTGGAGCTGATGCGGGAGGCCGTCGAGGCCGGCCACGGCGGCGACAGCTACGCCCGGATCATCGAGGCGTTCCGGAAGTAGCGCGCGCCGGACGCCACGGCGACCGGACACCACGGCGAAGGGCCGCCGCTCCCGGGGGAGCGGCGGCCCTTCGCCGTGGTGCGGGTGGCGGATCCGGGGATCAGCCGATGGCCAGCTTGTTCTTCCAGCCGACCTCGCCGTCGGTGGCCGAGACGATCGTGGCCGGAGCGCCGTGGGCTTCCGCGCCGCCCGGGTAGAAGCGGGCGGAGTTGTCGCCCATCACGGCCCACATGTCGGGGATGCCGTCGCCGTTGGCGTCCGGCGTGCCGGTGAGCAGCCGCACGTTGGTGGCGTCCCAGCCGCCGGTGCCGTACACGCCGTCCTCGCCCTTGAGCGAGTCCGCGGCGGCGGCGAGCGAGGTGAGGCTCGTGCCGCTGCCGTCGCCGTCCTTCTTGCCGTAGCGGATGAGGAGACGGTTGGAGGCGTAGGTGCGGTAGACCAGGTCGACCGCGCCGTCCTTGTTGTGGTCGCCGACGGAGACGATGTCGCGCTCAGCCCACGGGCTGCTGGACAGGCGGACCGACTTCGAGACGCTGCCGCCGGTGTAGCCGAGGAGCGCCCAGAAGGCGTCGCCCTCGGTGGCGAGCATGTCCGGCTTGCGGTCGCCGTCGATGTCTCCGACGGAGACGAGCTGGGTGAGGCCGGCCGGGTTCGGGGAACCGGGCGGCAGCAGCATCTCGGTGCGGCGGCTGACGTCGACGCCGCCGAGGCCGTCGCCGGGGTAGATCCACAGCTTGCCGTCGGGCATGCGGGCGACGAGGTCCTGGAGGCCGTCGGCGCCCCAGTAGTCGCCGTTGTGGGTGATCAGCGCGCCCTTCCAGTAGCCGCGCGCGACCTTGCCGTCGGCCTGGCCGGCCGCGTCGAGGGAGTAGTTGACGTCGCCCTTGGACATGTTGGGGTAGAGCCGCAGGTCGCCGTAGCCGTCGACGACGAACAGGTCGGCCAGCCGGTCGCCGGTGGTGTCGCCCGGGCCGTCGGTGCCGGCGGGCGGCGTGACGTAGGTGAGGTAGTCGGTGCGGTCGGACCAGTTGCCCGCCTTGTCCTTGGTCTTCACGTAGAGGACGTTCGGACCGGCGTGCACCGGCTTGAAGTCGATGTACCAGACGCCGTTCGCGTACGTCGCCGGCTTGTCGTACGTGGTGGTGTCGACGCTGTACCAGTAGCCGCCGACGTCGCTGCCGCCGCCGGTGATGGTCACCTTGCCGGTGGTGCCGAGCGCCGGGCCCCACGTCTCCTTCTCGTCCCAGTCGGGCCAGACGGTGGAGGCGAGGACGGGCGGTCCGGGCTTGCTGGTGTCGACCGTGAAGTAGCAGGTGTCGGAGTACGCGGAGTGGGCGTCCTGGGTGTCCCAGGCCTGCGCCCGGTAGGCGTAGGTGCGGACGCTGTTCGCCGGGAAGGTCGCGGAGGTGATCCGCTTGCTGACCGCGCCGGTGCCGCTGAGGGTCGGCTTGCCGTCGTACAGGACGGGGCCGCCGGCCGGGCTGGTCTGCCAGATCTTCAGGTGGACGGCTTCCAGGTTGTCGTCGGGGTCGGACGACTTGGCGGAGACGGTGACGTCACCGATGCCGAGGCGCGGGCCCGGGGACGTGGTGACGCACTTGCCGCCGGGGCTCGTGGCCAGGGAACTCGGGGTGCGGGGCGGCCGGTTGTAGATGGTCGTCATGACCGGGTTGTCGCGGAACTTCTTCCACGAGTAGACGCTGGTCTCGCTGCTGGCCTTGACGCCCAGCGTGATGTTGGGCCAGCCGGCCGCGTTCGCCTTGACCGCGGCGGCCTTCGCGTCGAAGCCGATGTAGTCGTCGGGGCAGCTGGAGCTGTAGCCGTGCGAGGCGGAGACCTTGTCCAGCTGGTCGGCCCAGTCCGGCTGGTTGTCCCAGCTGGTGGACGAGGAGATGGAGCCGGTCAGCCACAGTTCGACGTCGCGCTTGGAGCAGGACCACGAGTGGGTCTCGTACAGCCGGAACGTGGAGGACTTGATGATGGCGTCCTCGAGGTCCCAGTCGACCCGGAAGAAGGACCGGCCGGTGCCGTTGGTCTGGTTCTCGTAGCCGGCGCGGGCCTCGTCGGTGCCGCCGTTGAAGCCGGCGCCGTTCCAGAAGTTGGACTTCGGGTAGCGCTTGTAGGCGAGGGTCCAGGCCTGGGTGTGGCCGTTGAACGACGGGTCGATGAAGACCGGGTAGGTGGTCTTCGGGTCGTCCAGGAGCTTGGTGTCGGGCCGCAGCGTGAGGGTGCCGCCCTTGAGCTCCGAGCCGACGAGCGCGCTGTGCGTGCCGGGTTCGGGGCCTTCCAGGGCGTGCAGGCCGGCGAGGCCGGCGGGCAGGTCGGTGCGGTCCGGTGCGGCGCCGGTGTCGCTCGCGGTGTCCTTGCGGCCGGAGGAGTCCCACATCACGGGCGTGGGCGCGGTGACGACCTCCTTGCCGGAGGAGTCGGTTCCCGACAGGCCCCCCGCGGCGTTCCGCTTCAGCGCGAGCGTGGAGGAGGACAGCGACAGCGTGAGCGAGCGGACGGCCGGACTGGCCGCGGCCTCACGGGTCCTGACGATCCACGACTGCGCGAAGCCGTCGTTCTTCGCCGTCAGGAGCAGGTCGACGCCCGGCAGGACCTCCGGGTAGAGCGCCCGGGTGCCGGCGATCCGGGGAGCGGGCAGGGCCGCGGGCCAGCCCACGTCGACCGTGTGGCCGCCGGTGGCGAAGCGGACGAGGGTGTTGCCGGCGGGGGCCGCGGGCTCCAGCGGGAGTGCGGCGGCCGGGCGCGCGGCGGGACGGGCGGCGGCACGGGCGGCGCGCTCGGTTCCCCCGGCGCTCGCGCGGCCCGTGCTGCCACCGGAGAAGGTCAGTGCTCCGGTCGTCGCCCTGGTGCGGAAGCCGCCCGCGCCGTCGGCCCGGAGCGAGGTGTCGATCGCGGTCCAGGAGCCGTCCGGGGCCTTCAGCCGGACCGGCGCGGTGGCCTGGTCGCGGGTGAACGTCCCGTCGGGGTTGGCATACGTGGTGGCGTGGGTGGTGCGGAGTCCGGTCGCCTCGACGCGCTTGCCCGTCCTGCGGGCCTCCCGCATCGCGCCGTCCTCGTCGTACGGTCCCCTGGGCGCCGCAGCGGGCGACGCGGACCGGTTCTCCTCGCCGTCGAGCTGTGGCAGCACGGCGAGGCCCGTCGCTGTGACGGCGGCCGTCAACGACGCCGCCACCCATAGGCGTATGCGTCGTCGAGGCCATGTGGGCCGTGTGGTCGTCACGGCACTCCCCCAATTCCTTTTCTGTTTTCCGGAACGGGGCCGTCTCGCGGCGCCCCCCGGCATAGCGGCCGAATCTTTGCACGACCGCGCGGGAAGCGCCGAATCGCCTCTGATCAGCCGCTTCCTGACCAAGGGTCAATGTCCGTTTAATGATCATCAGGGATATTTATCCCCGCTTTATGGGGGTGATTTCCCTGTGCTGAGTCATTCCGGTCATACTTCGGCGACTTTCTTTGTTCGACACTTTGGGGGAAACAACGTGTCTGTCTTCCGGTCCGGACCACCGAGGGGAGGTGGCGGGAGACCACGCGGAGCGGCGGGGGCCGTCCTGGCGCTCGCGATATCCGCCACGCTCCTGCCCGTCGAGGCGTGGGCCGACAGCCCGGTACGCGGTGGTGTGACCCTGCCCGACCTGCAGAGCACCAAGCCCGTACCCGGCGCCGACAGCGAGGCGGAGTTCAAGCTCCCGCCCGCGCCCGACACCCAGGGGGAATACGCGGTCGAGCGCACGGCCGCCCCGGAGAGCGGTACCGGCACCGTCGTCATCAACGGCGGTGCGGCGACGGCCACCCAGTCGTCGCAGGTCCAGCCCTCCTCCGTCCGGCACGCCGTATGGAGCGGTCCCCGCACCGCCCCGGCGCCCGTCACCGGCAAGCCCGGCGAGATGGTCCGCGTCGGCCGGCTGCCGGTCATGCTCGGTGCCGTGCCCGGCACCTTCGACAAGGACGCCACGACCAAGGCGCCCGCCAAGGACGCGAAGGCGTCCGCCAAGAACGCCTCCTTCGCCACCCCGGCCGAGGACCCCGCGCCCGCCGGCACCTGGCAGGTCACCGTCGCCTCGCGCGAGACGACCGAGGCCGCGGGCATCGACGGCGTCCTGATGAAGCTGGAGCCCGAGGCCGGCACGACCGGCCCCGTCCAGGTCGGCGTCAACTACAAGGCGTTCGAACAGCTCTACGGCGCCGACTGGGGCTCCCGGCTCCAGCTGATCCGGCTCCCCGAGTGCTTCCTGACCACCCCCGACGCCGAGGGCTGTTCGGACCCGGTCGAGACCGGATCGGTCAACGACGCCGCCACCGACGTCGTCTCCACCACCGTGGACCCGGCGGCCACGGCGCCCGAGCCCGAGGTGACCCCCTCCGGCTTCACCCGGGTGTCCCACAGCGCCGTCCAGACCGCGGCCGGCGGCGGCTTCGTGCTCGCCGCGACCGGCGGCGGCGCGGGCTCGTCCGGCGACTACGCGGCGACGCCGCTCCAGCCCTCGGGCAAGTGGAGCCACGGCGGCTCGTCGGGCGGCTTCAACTGGGCGTACCCCCTCCAGGTGCCGCCGGTCATTGCCGGCCCCAAGCCCGAGATCTCGCTGAACTACTCGTCGCAGTCGGTCGACGGCCGCACCTCGACGACGAACAACCAGGCCTCCTGGATCGGTGACGGCTGGGACTACCACCCCGGCTTCATCGAGCGCCAGTTCCGCGCCTGCACCGACGACCGCGGCAAGGACGCCCAGGACCGGGCGCCCAACAACGCCAAGCGGAAGACCGGCGACCTGTGCTGGTGGGGCAAGACCGAGAACGCGGTCCTCAACCTCAACGGCTCCACCATGCCGCTGGTCAAGGACGACGCCGGCGGCGACTGGAAGCTCGCCACGGACGACGGCACCAGGATCGAGTACAAGACCGGCGCCGAGAACGACGACAAGGGCGACGCCGACGGCAAGGACACCGGCGAGTACTGGATCATCACCACGCCGGACGGCATCCGTTACCACTTCGGCCTGAACCGGCTGCCCGGCTACACCGACGGCAAGGCCACCACCGACTCCGTCTTCACGGCCCCCGTCTTCGGCAACCACCCCGACGAGCCCTGCTACAAGTCGGGCGACTTCGCCGGCTCCTCCTGCACCCAGGCCTGGCGCTGGAACCTCGACTACGTCGAGGACCCGCACAAGAACGCCATGGCGGTCTTCCACAAGCGGGAGGTCAACCACTACGCACGCAACCAGAAGACCACGACGCCGGTCTCCTACGTGCGCGGCGGCCACCCCACCCGCATCGAGTACGGTCTGACCGCGGCGGGCGGCAACGTCTACGCCAAGTCCGCTCCCGCCCGGGTGGTCTTCACGACCCCCGAGCGCTGCATGACGACCGAGACGTTCGACTGCGCCCCGGAGAAGTTCACCAAGAAGGGCCAGGACGCCCAGCGGTGGCCGGACGCGCCGTCCGACACGTACTGCGCCGAGAAGAAGAAGTGCTTCGTCACCTCGCCCACCTTCTGGAGCCGGATCCGGCTGAGCGAGGTCACCACCGAGGTCGCCAAGACCCCGGGCGGCTCCGACTACCGCAAGGTCGACAACTGGGAGCTGAAGCAGAACTTCCTGCACACCCGCTACGACACCAACCCGCCGCTCTGGCTCGACCGCATCGTCCGCACCGGCTACGACGCGGCCGGCGCGGCCAAGTCGCTGCCCCCGGTGGTCTTCCACGCCAACGGCGACCCGATGCCCAACCGGGTCTCCAAGCCGACCGACGACCGCCCGCCGTTCGAGCGGCTGCGCATCGCCTCGATCTACACCGAGACCGGCGGCGGCGTGAAGGTCAGCTACTCCAAGGCCTGCGACCCGGACGCCCCCAAGCCCAAGCCCGAGGCGAACGGCACCCGCTGTTACCCGGTCAACTGGACGCCGTCGGGTGAGGACACCACCAAGCCCGAGTGGTTCAACAAGTACGTCGTCACCGCGATCCAGGAGGACGACCACGTCGGCGGCGCACCGCCGGTCGTGACCACCTACGACTACCTGGGCGACGCCGGCTGGGCCAAGGACGACAGCGAGTTCACCAAGGTCAAGCAGCGCACCTGGAACGAGTGGCGCGGCTACGGGGCCGTACGCGTCCGCACCGGTGAGACCAGTGCCGACGAGGGCACGACCCGGACGCTGACCGAGACCCGCTACTTCCGCGGTCTGCACGGCGACCCGCTGCCCGGCGGCGCCACCCGGACCGAGACCGTCGTCGACCACGCCAAGAAGAAGATCGCCGACGACCTGCCCGCCTACCAGGGCCAGACGGCCGAGACCATCACGTACCGCGGCGACGCCGCGACCCCCGTGATCGACTCGACCGTCGTCACCAGGCCGTGGACCCGCGAGGCCGCAAAGCACAAGCGGACCGACGGAAGCTACCTGTACGCCCGCCAGGGCGCCCAGCAGGAGACCGAGTCGACCCAGTTCCTCGGCGGCGACCGCACCCGGCGGACCGTCAACAGCACGCTGGAGTTCGATCCGGACTACCCGCTGCCGGTGAAGGTCGAGACGACGGGCGACACCGACAAGCCCGGCGACGAGACCTGCTCGGTGGTCACCTACCGGCACAACACCGCGGCGGGCCTGCTCGGCCACCCGGTGCGCGTCCGGCTGACCGCCGGCACCTGCGCCACCGCCTCCACGGCCGGCGCCGACCGGATCATGGGCGACACCAGGACGTACTACGACGACCTCGCCTACGGCGCCGCACCCACCAAGGGCGCGGTGACCAAGGTCGAGGAGATCGAGGGCGACGGTTCCGGCTACGCCGTGACCGAGCGGACGACGTACGACGGGTACGGCCGTGCCACGGCCATCGTCGACGCCGACGGCCAGACCACCAGGACGGAGTTCACGCCGTCGGACGCGGTGCCGACCAGGACGGTCACGACCAACCCCAAGGGACACCAGGTCACCACCGCCTTCGAGACCGGCCGCGGCCTCGCGCTCACCAAGACCGACGCCAACAGCCGTCTCACCAGGCTCGAGCACGACCCGCTCGGCCGGCTGGTCAAGGTCTGGATGCCGGGCCGTACGTCCGGGACCCAGACGCCGAACATCGAGTACCAGTACCGGGTGGACGGCCGGCAGCCGACCGTGGTCACGTCCAGGACGCTCCGTGACAACGGCTCGTACCAGGTGACCAAGACCCTCTACGACGGCCGGCTGCGCGAGCGGCAGACCCAGACCCAGGCCGTCGGCACGGGTCGGATCGTCACCGACTCGCTCTACAACTCCGGTGGCGGCGTCCGCCGTGCCAACGCGAAGTACTTCGTCAAGGGCGCGCTCACCGACAAGCTGTACGTCCCGTCGAGCGACACCGAGATCCCGGCCTGGACCACCTCGGTCTACGACGGCATGAACCGCTCGGTCAAGGAGGTCACGCACCACGGCGACGTCACCGCGTTCGAGGCCCGGACCGAGTACGGCGGCGACTACACCACCACCATCCCGCCGCCGGGCGGCACCGCCTCCCGGACCTGGAGCGACGGGCTCGGCCGGGTCGTCAAGATCGACCACTTCACCGACGCCGAGCGCAAGCAGGCCGTCAGCACCCACTACGAGTACGACGTCCGCGGCCACCGCAGCAAGGTCACGGACGACTCCGGCGTCGCGTGGACCTCGCTCTACGACGCCCGCGGCCGCGAGACCAGCACCACCGACCCGGACCGGGGCACGTCGTCCTTCACGTACGACAACTCCGACCGGCAGACCAGCGTCACCGATTCGCGCGGCGTCAAGCTCCAGTCGGAGTACGACGAACTCGGCCGCAAGAAGGCCGAGTACCAGGTCGAGGGCGAGACCCGCACCCTGCGGGCCTCCTGGCAGTACGACACGCTCGCCAAGGGCCTGCTCACCTCGTCCACCCGGCACGAGGGCGGCGCCGAGTACACCACCGAGCTGACCGGCTACGACGCCGACTACCAGCCGACCGGCCGCAAGGTGAAGATCCCCGCCGCGGCGGGCGCCCTGCAGGGCGAGTACACCTACTCCTTCACCTACACGCCCACCGGCAGCCCGGCCACCACGACCCTGCCCGCGGGCGGCGGTCTGACGGCCGAGAAGCTGGTCACCCGCTACGACGCCCAGGGCCTGGCCCTGTCCACGTCCGGGCTCGACTGGTACGTCAGCGACACCAAGTACGACCCGGAGGGACGCGTCCTCCAGACGAACTCGGGCAGCGCCCCGTACCGGCTGTGGACGACCAACTTCTACGACCCGCACACCGGCAAGCTGAAGCAGACCGTCAACGACCGCGAGGTCGCGGACAACCGCATCAACGACGTCCGGTACACGTACGACACCATCGGCAACGTCAAGAAGATCACGGAGCACACGGGCAGCGGGACCAACAAGGTCTCCGACACCCAGTGCTTCGCCTACGACGGCCTGCGGCAGCTCACCGAGGCCTGGACCGCGAAGACGACCGACGTCTGCGCCTCCAGGCCCACGGCGACCGAGGTCGGCGGACCGACGCCGTACTGGCACTCGTACACCTTCGGAGCGACGGGCAACCGCACCTCCGAGACCCGGCACGACCCGTCCGGTGACACCACCAAGGACGTCAAGAACACCTACAGCTACCCCGCTCCGACGGCGAAGCAGCCGCACACGCTCTCCTCGGTGACCGCCGAGGGCGCGGGCGGTCCCGCCGCCCCGTCCACGCTCGTGCACGACGCGGCCGGCAACACGGAGGAGCGCACGCAGGGCGGTGTCCGGCAGAAGCTGGAGTGGGACGCCGAGGGCCGCCTCAAGTCCGTCAGCAACAAGGACACGAAGGCCGAGCTCGCCGCGTACGTCTACGACGCGGACGGCAACCGGCTGATCGGCAGGACCGCCACCGGGACCACGCTGTACCTCGGCGAGACCGAGCTCACCGCGCTGCCCGACGGCACCGTCACCGGCAACCGGTACTACACCCACCCCGGCGCCCCCACGGTCATCCGCACCGCGAGCACCAAGGCGCCCGGCGCGGACAAGGTCTCCGCGCTGATCAGCGACAACCACAACACCGCGAGCTTCGCGGTGGCGCTGGCTCCCGGCATGGCCACCACCGGGCGCAAGCTGTCGCCCTACGGCGTCCCGCGCGGCGCCGCCCCGGCCAACTGGCCCGGCACCCGCGGGTTCGTCGGCGGCACCACGGACGCGACCGGGCTGACCCATCTGGGGGCCCGGGAGTACGACCCCGTGCTCGGCCGCTTCCTGAGCGTCGACCCGGTCATCGACATGATGGATCCCCTGCAGATGCAGGGGTACAACTACGGCTACAACAACCCGCTCGCGTTCATGGACGCGGACGGACGCTGGGGCTGGTCGGACGTCACCCACGCCACCCTCGACGTCGTCGGCATGGTGCCGGTCGTCGGCGAGGCGGCGGACCTGGCCAACGCCGGCATCTACGCGGCCGAGGGCGACTGGAAGAACGCGGCCCTCTCGGCGGCGGCGGCCGTCCCGGTCGCCGGCAACGTGGCGACCGGCGCCAAGCTGGTCAAGAACGCCTCCAAGGCCGTCGACGCCGGCACGGCCGTGGCGAAGAAGTCCGACGACGCCGTCGATCTCTCCAAGAAGGCGCCTCCGACCAAGGAGGCTCCGAAGAAGAAGGAAGAGAAGAGCCAGCGCAAGAAGGACAAGGACGACGACGAGGAGTACGTCGACCTCTACCACGGAACGACCACGAAGAACGCGATGCGCATTCTCGAGGACGGGGTCAATCCGAAGATCAGTCCTCGTCCGATGGACTTCGGCGTCGGCTTCTACACCACCAACGACCTCGACCAGGCGAAGAAGTGGGCGAAGAACCTGTCCGGCCGGGCCAAGAGGGACGGCGCGAGCGAGGCGGAGGCGGCTCCGGTGGTCATGCACTACCGGGTCCCGAAGTCGGAGTTCGCGAAGCTCAACGGAAGGGTCTTCAAGACGGCCGACAAGTCGTGGGAGAAGTTCGTGGAGACCCACCGCAGGAAGGACTACGCGAAGAACCACCACAAGTACGACTACGTGGAGGGTCCGATGCTGGGCAACAGCAAGGTCTGGCCGGCGAAGAAGAGCCAAGGCGTCAAGCCGACGTCCTTCGGACACCAGATCTCCTGGCACATGAGCTGGGCGAAGAGCTTCTTCGCCATGTTCTTCTCCGGACTGATCTGGTTCTAGCGGACACGGCCCACAGCGGTCGAAATGCCTGATCACCGCCCCGGTACGCTCGTCGTCGAGTGTGCCGGGGCGGTGTCGTACGTTCACGGCGGGAGACAGGAGAACGGGGAGCCCATGCCGGACGCCGAGAACGACACGCACGACATGAACGACGCGGACGACGTGGACGCCGTCGAGCCCTGGGACGCCCCGGGGCCGCTGGAGCCCCGGGTGCTGCCGGAGGGCGCCCAGGCCGACCCGGTGACCGCCGCGCTGCTGATGCTGCGCCGCTACGGCGGCCTCCTGGAGCCGCCTGCCGCCTCACCCTGGTACGGGGCGGTCCGGGACGGAATGTGCGGGGCCCACGGGCTGGCCGGGGCCATGCTGCGGTTCGGCTACGGGGAGGGGGACGACGAGGTCGAGCCGTACCAGGTCGGCTTCGTCCGGCAGGACGTCGCGGACGCGCTCCAGGAGATCGCCGACGGCGCCTTCCCCCGGGACGAGACCGTCGAGCTCGTCCTGGAACTGGCCAGGGCCGTGTACGACGTCGTGGCCGCCCCCGGGGACCCGGCGCCGTTCGACGCCGCCTGCGCCCTCGCCGACCGGCTCGGGGGCGAGCAGGAGCGGGCGTCGCGGTCGAGGGACCTCGCGGAGCTGGCCGCCGCCCGCGCGGAGGGCCGGACGGCGGACACCCTGGCCATGCTGGAGCGCGACGAGGCCTGCGCGCGTGCCTTCGCGGACCGGGCCGGGGACGACCTGCGGCGCCGCGGCCACCGCCTCGGCGCCGTGCTCGCCGGGCTCCCGATGCCCGTCTCCGAGGACGGGCTCGACCTGGTGCGGGAGATCGCCGCGGCGATGGGCAGCCGCTTCGGGATCAGCGACGAGGAGGCGGCGACCCGGCTCGCGCACTACTTCGCCTCCTGGGACCTCACCGACGATTCCGAGGCCGGAGCCCTCGACTACATCGGCCACCAGACGCCCGAGGAGTGGGCCGGCAGCATCTACCTGGGCCTGGACTTCCACGAGGTCCAGCCGGGCACCGACCTCAGCGGCCACGAGCCCCGGCCGCTGCCGGAGTAGCCGGCCCGCAACGCCCGAAGGGCCGTCGCTCCCCCGAGGAGTGACGGCCCTTCGTACGTACGGGTGACGGGATCAGAGGATCCGCACGGCACCCGACGGCATGTCCCAGTCCAGGGAGCGTTCGACGACACCGGTCGACGGGTTCTGCGCGCCGACGTACTTGCCGCCGCCGACGTAGATGGCGACGTGGTACGAGCCGCTGCGGCTGCCCCAGTACAGGATGTCGCCCGGCTGCAGGTTGCTCAGGGAGACGGAGGTGCCCATGCTCGACTGCGAGCTGGAGACGCGCGGCAGGTCGATGCCGGCCTGGGCGTAGGCGGCCTGCACGAGGCCGGAGCAGTCCCAGGAGTTGGGGCCGGTGCCGCCGGAGATGTAGGCGTCGCCGATCTGGGCCTTGGCGAAGGCCACGATCGCGGCGGCGGAGCCGGTGGCGACCTGCGAGCTGCTGGAGGAGGAGCTGCCGACGGAGTCCGAGGAGGAGGACTTCGCGGAGAGCGAGGTGCGCGTCGCGGTGCGGGAGGCGCGCTCCTGGGCCTCGGCGCGGGCCTTCTCGGCGCGCTCGGCCTCGGCCTTGCGGTCGGCCTCGGCCTTGGCCTTCTTGGCGTCCGCGGCGGCCTTCTTCAGGGCCGCGTTCTCCTGGGCGGCGAGGCTCTGGTCCAGGGCCTCCTGCTGGCTCGCCTCGGCGGAGGCGGAGACGGCGCTGGCGAGGTCGGCGTCGAGGGAGCCCAGGGTGGGCATCTCGAGGGTCGTCTCGGTCACCGGCTCGGCGTTCGCCGGCGCGGCGGCACCGGCCACCGCGATGGTGCTGAAGACGCCACCGGCAACTCCGGCCCGGAACGCCATCTTCGAGGCGCTGCGGCGGGGCTTCCGGTGGCTACGTATGGGAGCGGTCTGGGACATGAGTACAACCGCTATCAGGGCTTCACGGTTCCCTTCAAGAAACGTGGGTTGCGCCACAGTTACGTTCGGAACCTCTTAATCCGCTTCCTCTGCGCCCTTATTGACGCCGTAACGGGCAAATCGGGCACGGCTCATTCGGCCCTTGATCACGGGTTTTCAAGGAAAGGTCCGAATTGCCCGTCGCTTACCACCTCTTCACGTCGATGGCCAAGCCCCGTTTTCCGCTCGACGTTTCGGTGTGGTGCAGGTCACATCCGGGCTCGTGAACGCGTGCACGTGTCCACTCGGGTACGCGCGACCCCTCGACCGGGCGACGGCCGGTTCCTTTATCACCCGTCCGCGTCCCAGGACCAATTTGCTTGTAGCCCCCAACGCTTGATAGTGCAACACCCCCTCCGACCAGCGTTTTCCGGTGCGGATGTCACATCTGGTGATCACCTGGGCGCTTCGAGTGGCAAGATCACCGCTCATCCGACTTCATGATCGTTCGTCAGGTGGCAGAGATCACAAAGTCGTTGGCGTACCCCGTGTCGCAGATCACAGAGGGGCGGGCTTAAGATACGCGGCGTCGGGCTTGTGAACTGCCTCACATGTTGGCGATCTTTCGCAGGGGCCCCATGAGCCGACGGTGCGGTCCAACGGTCAAGGACGACTGGAAGGAGCGAGGAGCGTGAATGCGTACGCGCCCATCCTCGTGCTCGGTGCCCTGGGAGCGGGGTTTGCGATCTTCTCCGTGGTCATGGCCACGCTTATCGGGCCAAAGCGGTACAACAGGGCAAAACTTGAAGCGTACGAGTGCGGCATCGAGCCCACCCCGACGCCGGCGGGCGGCGGCCGCTTCCCGATCAAGTACTACCTGACGGCGATGCTCTTCATCGTCTTCGACATCGAGATCGTCTTCCTCTACCCCTGGGCCGTCAGCTTCGACGCCCTGGGGCTTTTCGGGCTCGTGGAGATGCTGCTCTTCGTGCTCACCGTCTTCGTCGCCTACGCGTACGTGTGGCGGCGCGGCGGCCTGGAATGGGACTGAGGGGCTGAGGAGCACCCATGGGACTCGAAGAGAAGCTGCCGAGCGGTTTTCTGCTGACGACCGTCGAACAGGCCGCGGGCTGGGTCCGGAAGGCCTCGGTCTTCCCCGCGACCTTCGGCCTCGCCTGCTGCGCCATCGAGATGATGACGACCGGCGCCGGCCGTTACGACCTGGCCCGGTTCGGCATGGAGGTGTTCCGAGGCTCTCCGCGCCAGGCCGACCTGATGATCGTGGCCGGCCGGGTGAGCCAGAAGATGGCGCCCGTCCTGCGGCAGGTCTACGACCAGATGCCGAACCCCAAGTGGGTCATCTCCATGGGGGTTTGTGCGTCTTCCGGCGGAATGTTCAACAATTACGCGATTGTGCAGGGCGTCGACCACGTTGTGCCGGTTGACATCTATTTGCCGGGTTGTCCGCCGCGCCCGGAGATGCTGATGGACGCGATCCTCAAGCTCCACCAGAAGATCCAGGGCTCCAAGCTCGGCGTGAACGCGAAGGAAGCGGCCCGCGAGGCGGAGGAGGCGGCGCTCAAGGCGCTGCCGACGATCGAGATGAAGGGTCTGCTCCGGTGAGCGACGCACGCGCGGCCGCCGGGCCGCAGCCGACGACGAAAGCCGCGCCTCCGCGCCGCGCGGGCGGAGAAGGGAACGGGACAGCACGGTGAGCGACGAGACACCCAATCCCGAGAAGGAGCTCAGCGCGCAGAACCTGCCGGGGCAGCGCGGCGAGCACGGCGAGGAGGTCCGCGTCCAGCGCGGCATGTTCGGCGCCGACACGGGCGGCGACACCTCCGGCTACGGCGGCCTGGTCCGCTCGATCAGACTGCCGGGCCCGGCCACCCGCCCGTACGGCGGCTGGTTCGACGAGGTCGCCGACGAGCTGGAGGGCGCCCTGGAGGAACAGGGCCTCGTTCCCGAGAACGCGATCGAGAAGACGGTCGTCGACCGCGACGAGCTCACCTTCCACATCGCGCGCGAGCACCTCGTCCGGGTCGCCCGCACCCTGCGCGACGACCCGGCCCTGCGCTTCGAGCTGTGCACCGGCGTCTCCGGCGTCCACTACAGGGGCGACAAGGGCCGCGAGCTGCACGCCGTCTACCACCTGCGCTCGCTCACCCACGGCCGGCTGATCCGCCTGGAGGTCTCGGCGCCCGACGCCGACCCGCACATCCCGTCGCTCGTCCCGGTCTACCCGACCAACGACTGGCACGAGCGCGAGACCTACGACTTCTTCGGCATCGTCTTCGACGGCCACCCCGCCCTCACCCGGATCATGATGCCGGACGACTGGCAGGGCCACCCGCAGCGCAAGGACTACCCGCTCGGCGGCATCGCCGTCGAGTACAAGGGCGCCCAGATCCCGGCTCCGGACCAGCGGAGGTCGTACTCGTGAACACTCCCTCTGCCTCCCCCCGGGAGACCACGGAAGGGACCGTCTACACGGTCACCGGCGGCGACTGGGACGAGGTCGTCCAGTCCGCCGCCAAGGCCGACGACGAGCGCATCGTCGTCAACATGGGCCCCCAGCACCCGTCCACCCACGGCGTGCTCCGGCTCATCCTGGAGATCGACGGCGAGACCGTCACCGAGGCCCGCTGCGGCATCGGCTACCTCCACACCGGCATCGAGAAGAACCTCGAATACCGCACCTGGACGCAGGGCACCACCTTCGTCACGCGGATGGACTACCTCACCTCGTTCTACAACGAGACGGCGTACTGCCTCGGCGTGGAGAAGCTGCTCGGCATCACCGACCAGATCCCGGACCGGGCGAGCATCATCCGGGTCCTGCTGATGGAGCTCAACCGGCTCTCCTCGCACCTGGTCTGCATCGCCACCGGCGGCATGGAGCTCGGCGCCACCACGATCATGATCTACGGCTTCCGGGACCGCGAGATGATCCTGGACCTGTACGAGCTGATCACCGGCCTGCGCATGAACCACGCGTTCATCCGCCCCGGCGGCCTCGCCCAGGACCTCCCGCCCGGCGCCGTCGACGCCGTGCGCGAGTTCGTGAAGACGATGAAGAAGAACCTGCCGGAGTACGACAAGCTCGCCACCGGCAACCCCATCTTCAAGGCCCGCATGCAGGACGTCGGCTACCTCGACCTCACCGGCTGCATGGCCCTCGGCGCCACCGGACCGATCCTGCGCTCCGCGGGCCTCCCGCACGACCTGCGCAAGACCGACCCGTACTGCGGCTACGAGAACTACGAGTTCGAGGTGCCCACCGCCGACAGCTGCGACGCCTACGGCCGCTTCCTCGTCCGCCTGGAGGAGATGCGCCAGTCGCTGCGGATCGTCGAGCAGTGCCTCGACCGGCTCGAGCCCGGCGCGGTCATGGTCGCCGACAAGAAGATCGCCTGGCCCGCCCAGCTGGCCCTCGGCCCCGACGGACTCGGCAACTCCCTCGACCACATCAAGAAGATCATGGGCACCTCCATGGAGGCCCTGATCCACCACTTCAAGCTGGTCACCGAGGGCTTCCGGGTCCCGGCCGGCCAGGCGTACGCGGCCGTCGAGTCGCCCAAGGGCGAGCTCGGCGTCCACGTCGTCTCCGACGGCGGCACCCGCCCGTACCGGGTCCACTTCCGCGACCCGTCGTTCACCAACCTCCAGGCCATGGCCGCGATGTGCGAAGGCGGCCAGGTCGCCGACGTCATCGTCGCCGTCGCGTCCATCGACCCCGTGATGGGAGGCGTCGACCGATGACGGACGGACAGACCAGTCTCGGGATGCCCCAGCTGCCCGCGCCCGACTACCCGGCCGAGGTCCGCGCCCGGCTCGAGGAGGACGCGAAGGCGATCATCGCCCGCTACCCGGGGTCCCGCTCCGCCCTCCTGCCGATGCTGCACCTCGTGCAGTCCGAGGAGGGCCACGTCACCCGTACCGGCATGCGGTTCTGCGCGGACATGCTGGACCTCACCACCGCCGAGGTCACCGCGGTCGCCACCTTCTACTCCATGTACCGGCGCAAGCCGTCCGGCGACTACCAGGTCGGCGTCTGCACCAACACCCTGTGCGCGGTCATGGGCGGCGACGCCATCTTCGAGGAGCTCAAGGAGCACCTCGGCGTCGGCAACAACGAGACCACCGCGGACGGCAAGGTCACCCTCGAGCACATCGAGTGCAACGCGGCCTGCGACTACGCACCCGTCGTGATGGTCAACTGGGAGTTCTTCGACGACCAGACCCCCGAGTCGGCCAAGCAGCTCGTCGACGACCTGCGGGCCGGCCGCCCCGTCTCGCCCACCCGCGGGGCGCCCCTGTGCACCTTCAAGGAGACCGCCCGCATCCTGGCGGGCTTCCCCGACGAGCGCGAGGGGGCCGTCGCGGCCACCGGAGGGGCCGGCCCGGCCTCGCTCGTCGGGCTGCGGCTGGCCAAGGGCGAGACCCCGCACCACAAGATCGTCCACCCGCGCGGCGAATCGGCCAGTGGGGAGGGGGAGTGATGACCTTGGCAGCCGAGATCAACAACAGCAGCCCCGAGAAGCTGCTCTCACCCGTACTGTCGGCGTTCTGGGACCAGCCCGACTCCTGGACCCTGGACACCTACCGGCGGCACGAGGGCTACGAGGGCCTCCGCAAGGCCCTCGCGATGTCGCCCGACGACGTCATCGCGTACGTCAAGGACTCCGGTCTGCGCGGTCGCGGCGGCGCCGGCTTCCCCACCGGCATGAAGTGGCAGTTCATCCCGCAGGGCGACGGCAAGCCGCACTACCTCGTCGTCAACGCCGACGAGTCCGAGCCCGGGACCTGCAAGGACATCCCGCTCCTCTTCGCCAACCCGCACTCGCTCGTCGAGGGCATCGTGATCGCCTGCTACGCGATCCGCTCCAGCCACGCCTTCATCTACCTGCGCGGCGAGGTCGTCCCCGTACTGCGCAGGCTGCACGAGGCCGTGCGGGAGGCCTACGCGGCCGGATACCTCGGCAAGGACATCCTGGGCAGCGGCCTCGACGTCGAACTCACCGTGCACGCCGGGGCCGGCGCGTACATCTGCGGCGAGGAGACCGCCCTGCTCGACTCGCTGGAAGGACGCCGCGGCCAGCCCCGGCTGCGACCCCCCTTCCCCGCGGTCGCCGGTCTGTACGCGTGCCCCACCGTCGTGAACAACGTCGAGTCCATCGCCTCGGTTCCCGCGATCCTCAACAAGGGCAAGGACTGGTTCACGTCGATGGGGACCGAGAAGTCCCCGGGCTTCACGCTCTACTCGCTCAGCGGGCACGTCGCCTCGCCCGGCCAGTACGAGGCCCCGCTCGGCATCACCCTGCGCCAGCTCCTCGACATGAGCGGCGGGATGCGGCCCGGGCACCGGCTGAAGTTCTGGACCCCCGGCGGCTCCTCCACCCCGATGTTCACCGACGAGCACCTCGACGTGCCGCTCGACTACGAGGGCGTCGGCGCCGCCGGCTCCATGCTCGGCACCAAGGCGCTCCAGTGCTTCGACGAGACCACGTGCGTCGTGCGGGCCGTCACCCGGTGGACCGAGTTCTACGCCCACGAGTCCTGCGGCAAGTGCACGCCCTGCCGCGAAGGCACCTACTGGCTCGTCCAGTTGCTGCGCGACATCGAGGCCGGCAACGGCGTCATGTCCGACCTCGACAAGCTGAACGACATCGCCGACAACATCAACGGCAAGTCCTTCTGCGCCCTCGGCGACGGCGCCGCCTCGCCGATCTTCTCCTCGCTCAAGTACTTCCGCGACGAGTACGAGCAGCACATCACGGGCAAGGGCTGCCCCTTCGACCCCGCCAAGTCGACGGCCTGGGCGGACAAGCACCGGGAGGTGAACGCATGACCGTCACCACGTCCGCCCCGGGAGGGGGCGGGAGCGCGGCGGTTCCGCCGGAGGACCTCGTGACGCTGACGATCGACGGCGTCGAGGTCTCCGTCCCCAAGGGGACCCTGGTGATCCGCGCCGCCGAACAGCTCGGCATCGAGATCCCGCGCTTCTGCGACCACCCGCTCCTCGACCCGGCCGGCGCCTGCCGCCAGTGCATCGTCGAGGTCGAGGGCCAGCGCAAGCCGATGGCCTCCTGCACGATCACCTGCACCGACGGCATGGTCGTCAGGTCGCAGCTGACCTCGCAGGTCGCCGAGAAGGCCCAGCACGGCGTGATGGAGCTGCTGCTCATCAACCACCCGCTGGACTGCCCGGTCTGCGACAAGGGCGGCGAGTGCCCGCTGCAGAACCAGGCCATGTCGCACGGCCAGTCGGAGTCCCGCTTCGAAGGGAAGAAGCGGACCTACGAGAAGCCGATCCCGCTCTCCACCCAGGTGCTGCTCGACCGCGAGCGCTGCGTGCTGTGCGCGCGCTGCACCCGCTTCTCGCAGCAGATCGCCGGCGACCCGATGATCGAGCTGATCGAGCGCGGCGCGCTCCAGCAGGTCGGCCTCGGCAACAGCGACCCCTTCGAGTCGTACTTCTCCGGCAACACCATCCAGATCTGCCCGGTCGGCGCGCTCACCTCCGCCGCCTACCGCTTCCGCTCCCGCCCCTTCGACCTCGTGTCGTCGCCGAGCGTGTGCGAGCACTGCGCGGGCGGCTGCGCGACCCGCACCGACCACCGGCGCGGCAAGGTCATGCGGCGGCTGGCCGCCGAGGACCCCGAGGTCAACGAGGAGTGGATCTGCGACAAGGGCAGGTTCGCGTTCCGGTACGCGCAGCAGCGCGACCGGCTCACGACCCCGCTCGTCCGCAACCCGGAGACCGGTCACCTGGAGCAGGCCTCCTGGCCGGAGGCCCTGGAGGCGGCGGCGCGCGGCCTCGTCCGCGGGCGCACCGGCGTCCTGGCCGGCGGCCGTCTGACGGTCGAGGACTCCTACGCGTACGCCAAGTTCGCCCGGGTCGCCCTCGACACCAACGACGTGGACTTCCGGGCCCGGGTCCACTCCGGCGAGGAGGCCGACTTCCTGGCCTCCGTCGTCGCCGGACGGGGCCGCGACCTCGACGGCAGCGGCGTCACCTACCGCTCCCTCGAGGCCGCACCGGCGGTGCTCCTCGTCGGCCTCGAGTCCGAGGAGGAGGCGCCCGGCGTCTTCCTGAAGCTGCGCAAGTCGTGGCGGAAGAAGGGCCAGCGGACGTACGCGGTCGCCCCGTTCGCCACCCCCGGGCTCGAGAAGGCCGGCGGCACGCTGCTTGCCGCCGCGCCCGGCACCGAGACCGAGTGGCTCGACGCCCTCACCTCCCGCGTCGGCCTCTCCCGCGAGGGCTTCGCCGCCGCCGAGGCGCTGCGCGAGGACGGCGCCGTGATCCTGGTCGGCGAGCGGCTCGCCGGGGTTCCCGGCGCGCTGACCGCCGCCGTCCGGGCCGCGACCGCCACCGGCGCGCAGCTGGTGTGGATCCCGCGCCGGGCCGGGGAGCGCGGCGCCGTCGAGGCGGGCGCCGTCCCGGCCCTGCTGCCCGGCGGGCGGCCCGCGACCGATCCACGCGCGCGTGAAGAGGTCGCCGCCGTCTGGGGCGTCCGCGAACTCCCGCACGGCTACGGCCGCGACACCGGCCAGATCGTCGAGGCCGCCGCCACCGGCGAACTCGCGGCGCTGGTCGTCGGCGGCGTCGACGTCGACGACCTGCCGGACCCGGCACGCGCGCGTGAAGCACTCGAGCGGGCCTTCGTCGTCTCCCTGGAGCTGCGCCCCGGCGCGGTCACCGAGCGGGCCGACGTGATCCTGCCGGTCGCCGCGGTCGCCGAGAAGCCCGGCACCTTCCTCAACTGGGAAGGCAGGGCGCGCCTCTTCGAGGCCGCGCTCAAGCCCGAGCAGATGACCCGGCCGCTCCCCCCGACCGACGCCCGCGTCCTGCACATGCTGGCCGACGCGCTCGACGCCCACCTGGGCCTTCCCGACCTGCGGTCGGTCCGGCGCGAGCTGGACCGGCTCGGCGGCTGGACCGGCGAACGGGCCACCGAGCCGGCCGAGCCCGGCCAGGCCGCGGCCCGGCCCGGCGACGGCGAGGCCGTCCTCGCCGGACACCGGCTGCTGCTCGACCTCGGCCGCCTCCAGGAGGGCGACACGGCCCTGGCCGGCACCCGGCACGCCGCCGTGGCGCGGCTCTCGGCCGGCACCGCCGCCGACACGGGGGTGAAGGACGGCGACCTGCTCGAAGTCACCGGCCCGGCCGGCGCGGTGACCTTCCCGCTCGCCGTCACCGAGATGCCCGACCGCGTGGTCTGGCTCCCGCTGAACTCCGCGGGCCACGGCGTCCTCACCGACACCGGAGCCCGCCCCGGCGACCTGGTCCGCATCGGCCCGGCCACCACTTCGACGGAGGTGCAGGCGTGAACACGCTGCTCGCCGCGGAGGACCTGTCCATGTTCGGGACGGACCCCTGGTGGCTCGTCGCGATCAAGGCGGTCTTCTGCTTCGCGTTCCTGATGGTGACCGTGCTCTTCTCCATCGTGTGGGAGCGCAAGGTCGTCGCCTGGATGCAGCTGCGCATCGGCCCCAACCGGCACGGCCCCTGGGGCATGCTCCAGTCGCTCGCCGACGGCATCAAGCTGATGCTGAAGGAGGACGTGATCGTCCGGCGGGCCGACAAGGTCGTGTACGTGCTCGCGCCGATCGTCGCCGCCATCCCGGCCTTCATGGCGATCGCCGTGATCCCGTTCGGCCCGGCCGGCAACGAGGTGTCGATCTTCGGGCACCGCACCGCGATGCAGCTGACCGACCTGCCGATCGCGATGCTGTACGTCCTCGCGGTCGCCTCCGTCGGCATCTACGGCATCGTCCTCGCCGGCTGGTCCTCGGGCTCGACGTACCCGCTGCTCGGCGGACTGCGCTCGTGCGCGCAGATGATCTCGTACGAGATCGCCATGGGCGCCGCCTTCGCCTCCGTCTTCCTCTACTCCGGGTCGATGTCGACCTCGAAGATCGTGGAGGCGCAGGCCGACCGCTGGTACATCGTCCTGCTGCCGGTCTCCTTCATCATCTACATCGTCACCATGGTGGGCGAGACCAACCGCGCGCCGTTCGACATGCCGGAGTCCGAGGGCGACCTGGTCGGCGGCTTCAACACCGAGTACTCGTCCATCAAGTTCGCGATGTTCATGCTCGCCGAGTACGTGAACATGGTGACCGTCTCGGCCGTGTCCGTGACCCTCTTCCTGGGCGGCTGGCGGGCACCGTGGCCGATCAGCACCTTCTGGGAGGGCGCGAACCACGGCTGGTGGCCGATGCTCTGGTTCGTCCTCAAGGTCCAGCTGCTGCTGTTCTTCTTCATCTGGCTGCGCGGCACCCTGCCCCGCGTCCGCTACGACCAGCTGATGAAGCTGGGCTGGAAGGTGCTCATCCCGGTCTCCGTGGTCTGGCTGATGCTGGTCGCCACCGTCCGGGCGCTGCGCAACGAGAACTACGACTTCCAGTCGATCGTGCTGTACGTCGCCGGGGCCGTGCTCGCGGTGCTGCTGCTCTCCTTCGTCGCGGACCTGTTCCGCGACAGGAAGGCGAAGGGCGCCGCCGAGAAGGCCGCGCCCGAGGCGCCGTTCGACCCGATGGCCGGCGGCTTCCCCGTACCGCCCAAGCCCGGACAGTCCCTGCCGCCCGTACCGCGGCGTCGGCCCCGCAGCGAGCGGGAGCTGATTGTCAGTGGTGGCCCCGATACTGCTACTGCGAGTGATGGAAAGGAGACGGACGGTGTCTGATTTCCAGAATCCGGTGGCCGGCTTCGGCGTGACCTTCAAGGCCATGTTCAAGAAGCGGCTGACGGAGCAGTACCCGGAGCAGCAGAAGACGACGGCGCCCCGCTTCCACGGCAGGCACCAGCTCAACCGGCACCCCGACGGCCTGGAGAAGTGCGTCGGCTGCGAGTTGTGCGCCTGGGCCTGCCCCGCCGACGCCATCTACGTGGAGGGCGCCGACAACACCGACGAGGAGCGCTACTCGCCGGGCGAGCGGTACGGGCGGGTGTACCAGATCAACTACGCCCGCTGCATCCTGTGCGGACTCTGCATCGAGGCGTGCCCCACGCGCGCGCTGACGATGACGAACGAGTTCGAACTGGCCGACTCCTCCCGCGAGAACCTGATCTACACCAAGGAGCAGCTCCTCGCGGGCCTCACGGAGGGCATGGTCGACACCCCGCACGCCATCTACCCGGGCACGGACGAGCAGGACTACTACCGGGGCCGGGTCACCGAGGCCGCGCCCGGGACCGTCCGCCAGCCCGCCGTCTCCAAGGGCGAGACCGTGCAGGAGGCCGAGTCGACCTTCGGCGAGTCCGAGCCGGCGTCGGGGAAGGTGGTCGGCCGATGAGCGCGCTCGCCGCCTACACCACCTCCACCGGCGAGGCCTTCCAGTTCTGGGTGCTCGGCACCGTCGCCGTCGTCGGCGCGCTGTGCACCATCCTCATGAAGAAGGCCGTCCACTCGGCACTCTGCCTCGCCGGGACCATGATCATCCTGGCGGTGTTCTACCTCGCCAACGGCGCGTACTTCCTGGGCATCGTCCAGATCGTCGTCTACACCGGCGCGATCATGATGCTGTTCCTCTTCGTGGTCATGCTGGTCGGCGTCACCGCCGCCGACTCGCTGAAGGAGACCATCAAGGGCCAGCGCTGGTGGGCCGTCGCCTGCGCGCTCGGCTTCGGCATCCTGCTGGCCGCCGGCATCGGCAACGCCTCGCTGACCGAGTTCAACGGCCTCGGCGCCGCCAACGCGGCGTACGGCGGAAACGTGGAGGGCCTCGCCGCCCTCGTCTTCACCAAGTACGTCTTCGCCTTCGAGATCACCGGAGCCCTGCTCATCACCGCCGCCGTCGGCGCGATGGTCCTCACCCACCGCGAGCGCACCGAACGCGCCCGCACCCAGCGCGAGCTGTCCGAGCAGCGCGTACGGGAAGGCACGCACGTGCCGCCGCTCCCCGCGCCCGGCGTCTACGCCCGGCACAACGCCGTGGACATCGCCGGCCTGCTGCCCGACGGCACGCCCGCCGACCTGACCGTGATCTCGACCCTGCGCAAGCGCGGCCAGATCCGGGACGTGTCCGGCGAGGCGCTGGCGGACCTCAAGGCCCTGGAACAGCGCTCCGAGGAGCGCCTGGGCCGGGACCGGGAGGACGTCCGCGACATCCGGGACCAGGTCCGGGACCGTGACCGGGACGAAGAGGAGGCCTCGCGATGAATCCCGTCAACTACCTGTACCTCGCCGCGCTGCTGTTCACCATCGGCGCGACCGGGGTGCTCATCCGGCGGAACGCGATCGTGGTCTTCATGTGCGTCGAGCTGATGCTCAACGCCTGCAACCTCGCGTTCGTCGCCTTCTCCCGTATGCACGGCAACCTCGACGGCCAGATCATCGCCTTCTTCACGATGGTCGTGGCCGCCGCGGAGGTCGTCGTCGGACTCGCGATCATCGTGTCCGTCTTCCGTGCCCGCCACTCGGCCTCGGTCGACGACGCCAGCCTGATGAAGCTGTGAGGGGCTGACCGTGGACAACCTCATTGCGCTGCTCGTCGCGGCGCCCCTGCTCGGAGCGGCCGTCCTGCTGACCGGCGGGCGGCGACTCGACAGGACCGGGCACTGGCTCGGCACCCTGCTCGCGGCCGTCTCCTTCGTGATCGGCCTGGTCCTGTTCGCCGACATGCTCTCCAAGAGCGCCGACGACCGGGCCATGTACCAGCGGCTGTTCACCTGGATCCCGGTCGAGGGCTTCCAGGCGGACATCGCCTTCCAGCTCGACCAGCTGTCGATGACCTTCGTGCTGCTGATCACCGGCGTCGGCACGCTCATCCACGTGTACTCGATCGGGTACATGGAGCACGACGAGCGCCGCCGCCGCTTCTTCGGCTACCTCAACCTGTTCGTCGCCGCGATGCTGCTGCTCGTCCTGGCGGACAACTACCTGCTGCTGTACTTCGGCTGGGAGGGCGTCGGCCTCGCCTCGTACCTCCTCATCGGCTTCTGGCAGCACAAGCCCAGCGCGGCCACCGCCGCCAAGAAGGCCTTCCTGGTCAACCGGGTCGGCGACATGGGCCTGTCCATCGCGATCATGCTGATGTTCACCACCTTCGGCACGTTCGCCTTCGGCCCGGTCCTGGAGGCGACGGGAGAGACCTCCGAGGGCAAGCTCACCGCGATCGGCCTGATGCTGCTCCTCGCCGCCTGCGGCAAGTCCGCCCAGGTGCCCCTGCAGTCCTGGCTCGGCGACGCGATGGAGGGCCCGACCCCGGTCTCCGCCCTCATCCACGCCGCCACCATGGTGACCGCCGGTGTCTATCTGATCGTCCGCTCCGCCGACATCTTCAACGCGGCCCCGGACGCCCAGCTCGTCGTCACCGTCGTCGGCGCCGTCACGCTCCTCTTCGGTGCGATCGTCGGTTGCGCGAAGGACGACATCAAGAAGGCGCTCGCCGGCTCGACGATGTCGCAGATCGGCTACATGGTCCTGGCGGCCGGCCTCGGCCCCATCGGCTACGCCTTCGCGATCATGCACCTGGTGACCCACGGCTTCTTCAAGGCCGGGCTCTTCCTCGGCGCCGGATCGGTCATGCACGGCATGAACGACGAGGTCGACATGCGCAAGTACGGCGGCCTGCGGAAGTACATGCCGGTCACCTTCGTGACCTTCGGCCTGGGCTACCTCGCGATCATCGGCTTCCCCGGCCTGTCCGGCTTCTTCTCCAAGGACAAGATCATCGAGGCGGCCTTCGCCAAGGGCGGCACCGAGGGCTGGATCCTCGGCGCCTGCGCCCTCCTCGGCGCCGCCATCACCGCGTACTACATGACCCGCGTGATGATCATGACCTTCTTCGGCGAGAAGCGCTGGCAGCCCGCGCCCGACCCGGACAAGGCGCCCAGCGTCGAACCCGGCGCCGAGGCCCACCCGGGCGAGATGCCGCACCCGCACGAGTCGCCGAAGTCGATGACCCTGCCGATGATCCTGCTGGCCGTCGGATCGGTCGGCGCCGGCGCGTTCTTCGAGTACGCAGGGTTCGTCGAGTGGCTGGAGCCGGTCACCGGCTTCGAGCACGGGCACTCGCCGCTCAGCGCGGCGGCCGTCACCACCGCCACCGTCGTGGTCATGCTCCTCGGCGTCGGCGTCGCCTACCTCCAGTACGGGCGCCGCCCCGTGCCGGTGGTCGCCCCGCGCGGCTCGCTGCTCACCCGGGCCGCCCGCCGCGACCTGCTCCAGGACGACTTCAACCACGTCGTCTTCGTCCGCGGCGGCACCCACCTGACCCGCTCCCTCGTCTACGTCGACCACAGCCTCGTCGACGGGGTGGTCAACGGCACCGCGGCCTCGGTCGGCGGGCTCTCCGGCCGGCTGCGCAAGCTCCAGAACGGCTACGCCCGGTCGTACGCGGTCTCCATGTTCGGAGGTACGGCGGTGCTCATCGCCGCGACCCTGCTGATGAGGGCGGTGTAACCACATGTCCCAAGTGGTCAACGCGGGCTTCCCGCTCCTGACCGTGACGGCGGCCGTGCCCGCGGTGGGCGCCGTGCTCACCGCGGCCGTGCCCGCCGCCCGGAGAGCAGCCGCCAAGTGGCTCGCGCTGCTGGTCTCGCTCGTCACCCTGGCCTTCGCCGCGGTCATTTTCGTCGACTTCGAACCAGGCGGCGACCGCTACCAGCTCGCCGAGTCGTACGCCTGGATCAAGGACTTCGGCGTCCGCTACGAACTCGGCGTGGACGGCATCGGGGTGGCGCTCATCGGGCTCACCGCCCTGCTCGTCCCGTTCATCATCCTGGCGGGCTGGCACGACGCGGACCCGCTGGAGACCTCCTCGAAGAGGTGGCGGCCCACCCAGGGCTTCTTCGCCCTGATCCTCATGGTCGAGGCGATGGTGATCCTCTCCTTCGAGGCCACCGACGTCTTCCTCTTCTACATCCTGTTCGAAGCCATGCTCATCCCGATGTACTTCCTCATCGGCGGCTTCGGCGACCGCGCGCACAGCGGCACCGACGAGAACGCGGCGGCCCAGCGCTCGTACGCGGCGGTCAAGTTCCTGCTCTACAACCTGGTCGGCGGACTGATCATGCTGGCCGCGGTGATCGGGCTGTACGTCGTCGCCGGCAACTTCTCGCTCACCGAGATCGCCGCGGCGCGGGCGAACGGCTCGCTGGAGATGGCCACCAGCACCGAGCGGTGGCTGTTCCTCGGCTTCTTCTTCGCCTTCGCGGTGAAGGCGCCGCTGTGGCCCCTGCACACCTGGCTGCCCAACGCGATGGGGGAGGCCACCGCCCCGGTCGCCGTCCTCATCACCGCCGTCGTCGACAAGGTCGGCACCTTCGCGATGCTCCGCTTCTGCCTCGGGCTCTTCCCCGAGGCGAGCAAGTGGGCCACCCCGGCGATCATCGTCCTCGCGCTGATCAGCATCGTCTACGGGGCGCTGCTCGCCGTCGGCCAGCGCGACATGAAGCGCCTGGTGGCGTACGCGTCGATCTCCCACTTCGGCTTCATCATCATGGGCATCTTCGCGATGACCAGCCAGGGCCAGTCGGGCGCCACGCTCTACATGGTCAACCACGGCATCTCCACCGCCGCCCTGATGCTGGTCGCCGGCTTCCTGATCTCCCGGCGCGGCTCGCGGCTCATCGCCGACTACGGCGGTGTGCAGAAGGCCGCCCCGGTCCTCGCCGGCACCTTCCTGATCGGCGGCCTCGCCACCCTGTCGCTGCCCGGACTCGCCCCGTTCGTCAGCGAGTTCCTCGTCCTGGTCGGCACCTTCTCCCGCTATCCGGTGGCCGGGATCATCGCCACCACCGGCATCGTCCTCGCCGCGCTCTACGTCCTCGTCCTCTACCAGCGGACGATGACCGGCCCGGTGAAGGAGGAGACCCGGAACATGCCGGACCTGCGGGCGCGCGAGCTCGCCGTGGTCGCCCCGCTGATCGCGGTGCTGATCTTCCTCGGCGTCTTCCCGAAGCCGCTGACGGACGTCGTCAACCCGGCGGTTCAGCACACCATGTCCGATGTCCAGCAGAAGGACCCGAGCCCGGAAGTGGAGGCGGCCAAGTGAGCCACGCGAGCGCCACGGCTGTCCACACCCTGTGGACGACGGCCGCCGGGCCGATCGACAAGATCCCGGCACCCCACATCGAGTACACCCAGCTCTCGCCCGTCCTCATCGTCGTCGGCGCGGCCGTCGTCAGCGTCCTCGTCGAGGCCTTCGTGCCGCGCAAGGGCCGCCACCACGCCCAGGTCTTCCTGAGCGTCCTGGCCCTCGTCGCCGCGTTCGCCGCGGTCGTCGGCCTCGCCGCCGGGGGCTACGGCTCCACCAAGGCCCACATCGCGGCCATGGGCGCCATCGCCGTCGACGGACCCGCCCTGTTCCTCCAGGGCGTCATCCTGCTCTCCGCCGTCCTGGCGGTGCTCACCTTCGCCGAGCGCAGGCTCGACCCGGCCGACCACGGCCACAGGGTCGACTCCTTCGCCGCCGAGGCCGCCGCCGTGCCCGGAAGCGAGCAGGAGAAGGCGGCCGTCAAGGCCGGCTTCAGCACCACCGAGGTCTTCCCGCTGGCCCTGTTCGCGGTCTCCGGCATGCTGGTCTTCCCGGCCGCCAACGACCTCCTCACGCTCTTCATCGCCCTGGAGGTCTTCTCCCTCCCGCTCTACCTGCTGTGCGCCGTCGCCCGCCGCAAGCGGCTGATGTCGCAGGAGGCAGCGGTCAAGTACTTCCTGCTCGGCGCCTTCTCCTCGGCGTTCCTGCTCTTCGGGATCGCCCTGCTCTACGGCTACGCGGGCTCCGTCTCGTACTCCGCGATCGCCCAGGTCGTCAGCGGCGACGTCCCCGCGATCGACCCGGCGCTCGCCGAGACCATGGGCAACGACGTGCTGCTGCTCATCGGCTTCGCCATGGTCCTGATGGGGCTGCTCTTCAAGGTCGGCGCCGTCCCGTTCCACATGTGGACCCCGGACGTCTACCAGGGCGCCCCGACGCCGGTCACCGGCTTCATGGCGGCCGCCACGAAGGTCGCCGCGTTCGGCGCGATGCTGCGGATCCTCTACGTGGTGCTGCCGGGCCTCACCTGGGACTGGCGGCCGGTCATGTGGGCCGTCGCCATCGTCACCATGCTGGGCGGTGCGGTCGTCGCCATCACCCAGACCGACATCAAGCGCCTGCTCGCGTACTCGTCGATCGCGCACGCCGGCTTCATCCTGGCCGGTGTCATCGCGGCCACGCCGACCGGCGTCTCGTCGGTCCTCTTCTACCTGGCGGCCTACTCCTTCGTGACGATCGGCGCGTTCGCCGTGGTCACGCTGGTGCGGGACGCGGGTGGCGAGGCCACGCACCTGTCCAAGTGGGCCGGGCTCGGCCGCCGTTCGCCGCTGGTCGCGGCGGTCTTCGCGGTCTTCCTGCTCGCCTTCGCCGGCATCCCGCTGACCTCCGGCTTCTCCGGGAAGTTCGCGGTCTTCAAGGCGGCGGCGGACGGCGGCGCCGGCGCGCTCGTCGTCGTCGGTGTGATCTCGTCGGCGGTCGCCGCGTTCTTCTACATCCGGGTGATCGTGCTGATGTTCTTCAGCGAGCCGAAGGCGGACGGCCCCACCGTCGCCGTGCCCTCGGGCCTCACCTCGGTGGCGATCACGGCCGGCGTGGTCGTGACGCTGGCGCTCGGATTCGCGCCGCAGTACTTCCTGGACCTGGCGAGCCAGGCGAGCGTGTTCGTGCGGTAGCGAAGGCCGCCGTACGAGGAGAGGGGCCCGGATCCGCCGCGAGGGCGGGGCCGGGCCCCTCTGCCGTGCGCCTACGACTTCGGGTGGGCCGGCTTCGGCTGGTCCGGCTTCGCGTGGTCCTCCGTGCACGGGGTGCAGTGGACGCGAGGGTTGTACGGGGTGAAGACGCCCTTCGGGTTCTTCTTGAAGATCCAGGCGTGCAGCGAGTAGTGGGGTCCCACGGGCGGGAAGTCGAACGGCCCGTCGAAGTCGCGGTCGAAGATCCGCGGCGTGGGCTGACCCGTGTTGGGGACGACCCACTCGACGGCGACCAGTTCGCGCTTCCCGGTCTTGTGGTCCGGTGCGTACAGCACGGCGGCGGGCTTCGTCGGGTCGGTGGAGCCGACGTTCGCGGGGTTCACGTAGTGGTACCCCATGCCGCCGAGCTCCGGGTCCTCCACGCAGTCGTCGGTGCGCATGTAGCCGTCGTCGATGGCGGCCTGCTCGGACTTGTACTTCTTGGTGGCCTCGTACGTCTTCTTCAGATCCGGGTGCGGGAAGTCGTTGCCGGCCGGTGCCTGCGCGGTGGCCGGGGCGGCCCCCAGGGCCAGCGAGGTGACGGCGGCCAGCGCGAGTGCGGCCATGAGGGGGCGGGGTCGTGCGGACATGTGTGTCTGCTCCTCGGGAGGATGGGCGCGCCCGTGTGCGGGGCGCCTGACGCGGGCGGGCTCTCCCCGGTGCCCGCCACCTCCAGCAGCATCGGACGGCGGGGGCGGGTGCCGCACGCGGGGTGACCCATTGGAGGGTGGTCCGCGGGGCGGCCGCGGCCCGTCCGGAGCCGAATGGTCTGTACCAGTCGGGGGAACCATTCGAGGGGCCGGCAGAGGGCGGTCGAGGGCCGCTCGACGGCCGGCAGAGGGCCGGTCGGCAGTCGACCGAGGGCCGGTCGAGGCCTGGTCGACCGAGGGCCGGTCGAGGGCAGACCGAGGAGAGGGAGACGGCGCGATGCGCGGCACCACCGCCTTACCAGGGACCCCCTGCGTCACACCGAAAGCGGGTCAACCGCCCGTGCACCGGCTGGAGGTGCGGCTGCCGGACGACGTGCCGTTCGCGGTCGGCACCTTCGACGGCATCGGCCCGATGTCCCGGGCGGACTTCCCGCACCGGCACACCTTCTACGAGATCGTCCATGTCACCCGTGGCACCGGCGTCCACGTCGTCGATCTCGACCGCTGGGAGATCCGCCCGCCGCACATCGGTCTGATCCGGCCCGGACAGGTCCACCACTGGGAGAACGCCCGGGACCTCGACGGCTCCGTGGTCCTCTTCACCCCAGAGTTCCTCGTCGACCACCCCGGCGACGAGGAGTTCCTGCGCCGCATCGGCGAACGCCCCTGGCTCCGCCTCGACCCGGCCGCGCACACCCGCACCGCCCGCCTGATCGCCGAACTCGCCGAGGAGTACGGCCACGGGGACCCCGGCTTCGCCTCCGTGCTCCGTTCCCTGCTGCACGTCCTCCTCGTCCGGACGGCACGCCTGGGCGGGCCCGCGGAAGCGGTGGCGCCGTCCGGGCGGCACGCGGCCGTCACCGACGCGTTCGCCCGGCTGATCACCCGTGTGGGGAGGGACGGCGGGGCCGAGGGCGTCGGCCTGCGGTCCGTCCGCGAGTGTGCCGAGCGGCTCGGGGTCAGCCCCGGCTACCTCACCGAGGCGGTACGGGCGGCCGTCGGCCGCACCCCGGGCAGCATGCTCCGCGAGGCCCGCACCCAGGAGGCTCAACGACTGCTCGCCCGAACCGATCTGTCGGTACGTCAGGTCGCCGCCAGGGCCGGCTTCGACGACCCCGCGTACTTCTGCCGCTTCTTCCGCAGGGAGACCGGGATGAGCCCCGGAGACTTCCGGAAGCACCACGACGGACACCACGACAAGCACCACGACTGCCGCGCTCCGTCCATCGAAGAGGGCCCCGGCCGCGCCTAGGTTTCTGCTCGACCGCTCAGGCCCCCCACCCCAGGAGCAGGCATGGACCACGAGACCAGCACCGGGCACGTCACCCGCAAGACCGTCCTGCGCGCCGCCCTCGCGGCGGGCATGGCCGCGCCCGCGGTGCTCATGGGCGTCCCGGCGCTCGCCCGTACCGTCACCGACGCCACGGGCGTCGCACCGGAGCTCACCCCGGCGTGCGACGACGGCGACGACCCGACGCCGTCCCAGACCGAGGGTCCCTACTTCAAGCCCAACTCGCCCCGCAGGAGCAGCCTGTTGGAGCCCGGTGTGCCCGGCGTGCGGCTGCGGGTGAGCGGCTACGTCTTCGGGCGGGCGTGCCGACCGGTCTCCGGTGCGCTGCTCGACTTCTGGCAGGCCGACACGAACGGCGCGTACGACAACACCGGATTCCGCTTCCGTGGCCACCAGTTCACGGGCGCGGACGGCGCCTTCGCGCTCAGCACGATCGTCCCGGGCCTCTATCCGGGCCGTACCCGGCACATCCACGTCAAGGTCCAGGCCCCGGGCCGGCCGGTGCTCACCACGCAGCTGTACTTCCCGGGCGAGCCCCGCAACAACACCGACCCGATCTTCGACGCGCGCCTGCTGATGAGCGTGCGGGACGCGGGCGGCGGGAAGGAGGCGGCCTTCGACTTCGTCCTGGACGTGCCCCAGGACCCGGGCCCGACACCGACCCCCACGCCGACGCCCACGGCTCCCGGCGGCACCTGGGCGGTCGGCACCGCGTACCGGGCGGGTGACGCCGTCACGTACGGCGGGCGGGGCTACGTGTGCCTCCAGGCGCACACCGCCCAGCCCGGCTGGGAGCCGCCGGCGGTCCCGGCGCTGTGGCGGGCGGCGTGACAGGGCCCGGCTGACCGGGCGCGACGGCGGCGTGGTGCGGATGACGTCCCACCGCCGGTGCCATGTGTGCCCCACGGCGAGGCACACATGGCAGGAGCGGCCTGGGCCGTCACTTCCGGATCTTGGCCGGGTCCGCGCCGCGATCCGAAGGAAACGGCCTAGACGGCGGGGTTCGGCGCGATGCGTCCCGTGACCTCGCCGAGGGCGACGCGGGTGCCGTCCGGGCCCGGGGCCCAGGCGGTCAGGGTGACCTCGTCGCCGTCCTCCAGGAAGGTCCGCTTGCCGTCGGCGAGCTCGAGCGCGTCGCGGCCGTTCCAGGTCAGCTCCAGGAGCGAGCCGCGCTGGGCGACCTCGGGGCCGGAGACCGTGCCGGAGCCGTAGAGGTCGCCGGTGCGCAGCGAGGCGCCGTTCACGGTCATGTGGGCGAGCTGCTGGGCCGCCGTCCAGTACATGGAGGCGAACGGCGGCTCGGCCACGACCTCGCCGTTGATGGCGACGCTGATGCGCAGGTCGAAGCCGCCGGGCTCCTCCTCGGCGGAGTCGTCCAGGTACGGCTGGAGCGCGAAGTCGCGGGCGGGCGGCGCGACCCGGGCCGCGTCCAGGGCCTCGAGCGGGGTGACCCAGGCCGAGACGGAGGTCTGGAAGGACTTGCCGAGGAACGGGCCGAGCGGCACGTACTCCCAGGCCTGGATGTCGCGCGCCGACCAGTCGTTGAGCAGGGTCAGACCGAAGACGTGCTCGCGGAAGTCGCCGAGGGCGACCGGTCGGCCGAGCTCGGACGGCGTGCCGACGAGGAAGCCGACCTCGGCCTCGATGTCGAGCTTGACCGAGGGCCCGAAGACGGGCGCCGGGTCGGCCGGGGCCTTGCGCTGGCCGGCCGGGCGCACGACGTCGGTCCCGGAGACCACGACGGTGCCGGCGCGGCCGTGGTAGCCGATCGGCAGGTGCTTCCAGTTCGGGGTGAGCGCGTCGCCGTCCGGACGGAAGATCTTGCCGACGTTGGTGGCGTGGTGCTCGCTCGCGTAGAAGTCGACGTAGTCGGCGACCTCGTACGGCAGGTGCAGCGTGACGGCGTCCAGCTCGTGCAGCAGCGGCTCCACGACGGGCCGGTGCGCGGGCACGGTCACCCAGCCGGTGAGCGCCCGGCGCACGTCACGCCAGGCGGTGCGGCCGGCGGCGAGCAGCGGGTTGAGGCTGGGCTGCGCGAGCAGCGCGGCGTACGGCGACCCCAGGGCGTGCGCCGCGGCCCCCGCGTCGAGCACGTACCCGCCGATCCGGACGCCGAGCCGGCGGCGGTCGGGCTCGTCGGCGGTGGAGAAGACGCCGTACGGAAGGTTGTGCGGGCCGAAGGGGTCGCCCTCGGGCAGGTCGAGCGGGCTGTGCTCGGGCATCGGTGCTTGCCTCGCTTTCCAGGTGTGTGGGGGACACGTTACGGGGCGTGCGCCAAGGCGCTGATGACATGTGTCACACAGAAAGTGCGGCCTCCGTGGGCAACTGTCCGGGTTCGCGGGCTTTGTGGCGCCTGTGGGTGCGCTGTGCGCCGACGAGCCTGTCGCGGACTCGTCAATACCGCTATTCCAGCGGCTTATTCCGGTCATACGATCAGCTCGTCGTCGCACCGCGTGAGGTATCCGCAGGCGCGCGACCCACACAACTCCGTTTCTTTCATCTTCGTTCGACCAGAAAAAGGTCCATCTTGAAGATCCGCCGAATTCTCGCGACGGCCGTGGCCGCCGCGGTGACCACGCCGGTCATGTTCCTTTCCGCCGCGCCCGCGTTCGCCGAGGACAAGCCGGCGACGCAGACGCAGGACCAGAAGCAGACGATCAAGGAGCTGCGCGAGGCCGTCGTCAAGGCGCAGACCGCGTACGAGGCCGCCGTCGTCGCCCACGCGAAGGCCGAGGAGGCCCTGGCCGCGCTGGAGAAGGCCGACAACCCGCTGAACAAGGCGGCCGCCGACGCCAAGAAGGCGTCCGAGCTCGCCCTTGCCGAGAAGAACGTGGCGGACGCCAAGCTGGCCGACGCCGAGAAGGCGCTGGTGGAGATCCAGGCCAAGCCGGACGCCACCGCGGACGAGAAGGCCCTCGCCGAGAAGGCCGTCGCCGACGCGAAGGCCACCGCCGCCACCGCCAAGACCAACGCCGAGACCAAGGCCAAGGAGGCGGCCGCGGCCAAGGAGGCCCTGGGCGACGAGAGCGTCGCGCGCGCCCGTGAGGCCGAGAAGGCCCGGGTCGCCAAGGAGAAGGCCGCCAAGGAGCTGGACGCGGCGAAGTCAGCGCTGGCCGAGGCGCTGGCGGAGGAGGAAGAGGAGCCGGGCGAAGAGTGCGAGGCCGACAAGGGCCTCATCGGCTCCCTGACCGGTCCGAAGGAGATCACCGCCGGTCAGAGCGGTGTCTTCACCTTCCGCGTCACCAACAAGGGCAACACCGAGATCGAGTCGGTGGATGGGTCCGCCGAGGCGTACATGTACGAGCACATCGGCCTCGACAAGTTCCTGCACGTGTCCTGGTCCTCCACCACCGACCCGAAGTGGCAGCCGATCGAGGAGGAGGACATGTTCTCCACCTCCGCGCTCAAGCCGGGCAAGTCCTTCGACTTCAAGCTGAAGGTCACGGTCGACGCCGGGGCGCCCGCAGGTGACGGTGCCGTGTCCGCGGGCGCCGGCTACGTCAACGAGGACGGCTCCTGCGGCTGGACCGAGCAGGGCACCTACGCCGGCTTTGCCGTCGTCAAGCCCACCAAGCCGGGCACCGGCTCCACCGGTGGCAACGGCAACACCACCCAGCAGGGCGGCTCGTCCACCACGCCGGTGACCACCGGCACCACCGGCGGCACGCTCGCCAACACTGGTGCCGGCTCCTCCACGATGCCGATCGCCCTCGCGGGCGGCGCGGCCGTGGTGCTCGGTGCCGGTGCGATGGTGGTCGTGCGTCGCCGTAAGGCCGGCGCCGACGCGTAACCCGTACGCAAACGGTGAAAGGGCCCCTCCCGGATTCCGGGAGGGGCCCTTTTCCATTTCCCCGGGGAATCAGCCCGCCGTGCGCGGGATGCGTTTCTCCCACGTGCGGTGGAAGACGACCTCTCCGCCCTCCCGGCAGACCACCTCGTCCGACGTGAAGAACGCGTCCGCGTCGCAGGTGATCTCCGAGTGGGTCTCGATGCGGACGTCCCACGCCAGTTCCGGGCGGTGGAGGCGGATCGTCCAGTCCGAGCGGGTGCGGGCCGTCAGCGGGCCGGACTCGGCGATCGTGTAGGTGTCCAGCGCGTCCTCGGTGTACTCCAGGCCGTCCGGGTACACCCGGGTGCCGCCGTAGCGCGGGTCGACCTCCAGGCGCCACTCGCCCTTCGCCACGTCGCGGACGACCACCCGCTCCGGGCGCGGCTCGTCCAGGGTGCGCGGGAAGGTGACGCCCAGCGGCTCGGCGTGCTCGGGTTCCCCGAACTCGACGGCGTCGGCCGTGCGGGCGCGGACAGGGAGAGTGAGGGACGAGCCCGTCGGGTCGAGGGTGAAGCCGGCGGCGTCCGGCTGGGGCCAGATCCACGGCCAGTACGTGGAGGAGACGGCGAGGCGGACCCGGTGGCCGGGCGGGAAGGTGTGGCCGATGCCGTTCAGCCGGAGGTCGTACGACTCCCACTCGCCGATCTGGGCCTCGACCGCCCGGTCCCGGCCGTAACGGGCGGAGAGGTTCAGCACGCCGCGGGTGACCAGGGTGGACGAGCCGTCCGGCGCGATGTCGCAGAGCCGGGCGATGACCTGGCCGGTGGGTGCGGGCGTCATCAGACGGAGACGGACGGACGGGCGGCCGAGGATCTCGATCGGGCCGCCGCCCTCCGGGGCCTCCGGCACCGGGAAGTCGAAGCATGCCGAGTGGGCGTCCTCCTCGCGCTGGTCCGGCGGCAGGTCGGCGTCGTTGCCGAAGGGGAGGAAGCGGCCCGCGTCGAGGCCCGTCTGCTGGGGCGAGGCCACCTCCACCGGGTCGCCCTGGAAGCCGTACGTCACCGGAGTGACGTTCGGCGACGGCCAGGCCGGGTCGGTGACCCAGCGGCCCGGCAGCTCCCCGTACACCGTCGCCGGCGGGTGCGAGCCGCTGATCCAGGAGCGCAGCAGCGGCTCGGCCATCACGTCGTTCTCGACGCCCTTGAGGTGGTGGTCCCACCAGCGCAGGGTCTCCTGGAGGAAGCCGATCGCCGGGCCCGGGGGCAGCCCGCGGTCGGGGTACTGGTGCGGCCAGGGGCCGACGATGCCGCGGACGCGGTCCTGGGGGAGGTGTTCGACGAGCCGGAGGACGGTGTCCCGGTACGGGTCGTGCCAGCCGCCCACGGCGAGGACGGCCGAGCGGATCGAGGCGTAGTCCTCGCAGACGCTGCCGTGCTTCCAGTAGTCGTCGCGGGTCTGGTGGGCGAGCCACGTGTGGGTGAAGGGCGCCACGGCCTCCAGCCGCTTCAGCCACATCTCGCGCCATTCATCGCCCACGTACCGCGGGTCCGGCGGCCGGGACACGAAGGCGAGCATGGTGGCGGCCCAGGCGTGCATGTCGACGGCGAGGACGGAGCCGCCCATGTAGTGGACGTCGTTGTCGTAGCGGTCGTCCGTCGAGCAGACCGTGACGACCGCCTTCAGCGGCTCGGGCGCGAGCGCGGCGATCTGGAGGCTGTTGGTGCCGCCCCAGGAGATGCCGAACATGCCGACCCTGCCGGTGCACCAGGGCTGCTCGGCGAGCCAGTGCACGACGGCCACGCCGTCGGCCAGCTCGGTCGCGTCGTACTCGTCGCCGGGGAGCCCCTCGCTGTTGCCGTGGCCGCGCACGTCCACCCGTACGGAGGCGTAGCCGTGGCCCGCGTACCAGGGGTGGCGCTGCCAATCGCGGGGCGCGGTCCAGTCGGTCAGGCGGTGGGGGAGGTATTCGAGCAGGGCGGGTACGGGCTCGTCGGTGACCGGCCGCCACACACGGGCGTAGAGCCTCGTGCCGTCGGGCATCGGGATGCGGATGTCCTCGTGACGGGTCCCGTACGGGAAGTCGGTACGGATCTTCGTGGTCTTCATGGTTCCGGACACCTCGCGGCGGTACCTCTGGGGACGGGGTGCATGGTGCGGCTTTGCCGGGGCGCCGGGGCGATCACGCGGCGCGTCGCGTCCGGCGCGAGGGCGGACTCGGCGGCATGCCCGAGCGTGGCGGCGTGCCCGAGTGTGGCGGCGTGCCCGCGCCCGGCGGCATGCCTGAGCGTGGCGGCGTGCTTGCGCCCGTCCAGGTGGCGGCGGCCGGCCACGTACGGGAGTGGGCCGGGGCCGGCCCGGGGCGCGGCCTGGGCCGGCACCGCCATGGCGTAGTGGTGGCCGGCGATCGGGATCCCGCCCCGGAGCACCGCGGGGTACGAGCCGGGGAAGGCGCGGTCGTCCCCGGGCGGCGGCTGCGCGCCGTCGCCGGGCCCGCCGTTCGGGCCGGTGTCGATCGCTGTTCGGGACAAAACGCCTACTCCTGGTCGTATGAGCTGATCACGAACATACCGGGGGTGACGGGAAGGCGCCCACGGTGATCGAAACGTGACCGGATACGCTGGCTTGAGCGAATGGACCGACACATCGACAATCCGAGGCATCGACTGCTCGTGGCCGGGTCGTCGGCGGGTCGTCGACGAGTCGATCGGCAGGCCGGACGGCAGGCCGTCGGCGTGCGGTCCGGACATCGTGAAGTACAGCGTCAAGGTCAGCGTCAGTAGGCGTCAGCAGACAGGAGATCCCCTCGTGACCGTCGTCGGGCCGTTCGGTCTTAGCGTGCGGGACCAGGCTCTCGAAGCCGATGTCCAGACCGGTTTGGCCGCCGTGGAGGCGGGCCTCCTCGACGCCACCAAGAGCGATGTCCCGTTCATCACGGAGGCCGCGCAGCACCTCGTGCTGGCCGGCGGCAAGCGGTTCCGGCCGCTGCTCGTGATGCTCGCGGCGCAGTTCGGCGACCCCTACGCGCCGGGCGTCGTGCCCTCGGCCGTCGTCGTCGAGCTCACCCACCTCGCCACGCTGTACCACGACGACGTCATGGACGAGGCGGCCGTACGGCGCGGTGTCGCCAGCGCGAACAGCCGCTGGGGCAACTCGCTCGCCGTCCTCACGGGTGACTTCCTCTTCGCCCGGGCCTCGCACACGCTCGCGGACCTCGGACCCGAGGCCGTACGCATCCAGTCCGAGGCGTTCGAACGGCTCGTCACCGGCCAGATCCTGGAGACCGCCGGACCGCAGGAGGGCCGCGACCCGATCGCGCACTACCTCGACGTCCTCGGCGGCAAGACCGGCTCGCTCGTCGCCGTCTCCTGCCGCTTCGGCGCGATGATGTCCGGCGCCGACGAGGGCACCGTCGACATCCTCACCCAGTACGGCGAGCGGCTCGGCGTCGCCTTCCAGCTCGCCGACGACGTCCTCGACATCGCCTCCGACTCCCACGAGTCCGGCAAGACGCCCGGCACCGACCTCCGCGAGGGCGTCCCCACCCTGCCGGTGCTCCACCTGCGCGCCGCCGCGGCCGCCCACGGCCGCCCCGAGGACCTCGAACTCCTCGCCCTCGTCGACGGCGACCTCACCGACGACACCCGCCACGCCGAGGCCCTCCGCCGCCTCCGCGCCCACCCCGCCCTGGAGCAGGCCCGCCGCGAGACGGTCCGCTACGCGGAGGAGGCCCGCGCGATGCTGGCCCCGCTCCCGGAGGGCTACGCGAAGGCGGCCCTGGAGGAGCTGTGCGACGCGGTGGTGCACCGGGCGGGGTGATCCCGGGCCGTGCGTCACGGCCGGTTACTCGGCCGCAGGAACGCGACGAAGGGGCTCCCCGCTCTTGCGGGGAGCCCCTTCGGGTGTCAGTGGTGGTTCAGGTGGTGCTGGACGGGATCACGGGTCGATGACCACCGTGCAGGTGTACGTACCGGGCACCAGGCCGTTGAACGTCGCCGAGGTCGTCGTGGTGGAGGTGGGCGTCAGCGTTCCGCCGTTGGTGCAGGTGAACTCGGACGCCGTGGCCCCGGGGTCCTGCGGCGTGGCGGTGAGCGTGAGGTTCGTCAGCGGGGTGTTCCGGAAGGTGACGGTGCTGCCCTGGAAGGACTGGTCCGTGCAGCTCGCCGCCCGGGTCACGGGGACGATCTTGTCGGCCTCGCCACGGTAGCCGGCGGGAACGACCTCGTGCACCGTGTAACTGGTGCCCACGGGCAGGCCGTCGAAGCAGACCGTGGCGTCGCCCATGGCGTCGATCGCGGTCACGCCGGACTTGGTGGTGCCGAGGACCTGGAACGTCACCCCCTCGTGCGGCTGGGAGGAGTCGTTGCCGCTGCCCGCGATCTTGCGGACCTTCGTGACCTTGATCGCGCCCGTCTGCCTGGTGTCGACCAGCGGACCGACCGTGACCGTCTCGCCGGCCTCGACAGTGATGGCCTCGTCGGGCGCCGGCTCGTAGCCGTCGGGGGTGTCGGTCTCGCGGACGACGTAGTCGCCGGCCGGCACGTTGGTGATGGGGCCGCAGATGCCCTGGGCGTTGGTCGTACAGGTGAAGGTGGTCGCCTGGCCGTCCTGGAAGAGGGTGAACTCGGCGCCCGCGAGCGGAGCGCCGTTGTCGTCCTCCTTGGTGATCGTGACGCTGCCGCAGTTGCTCACCTGGACCGACTGCGGGGCGATGAAGTCCTTCAGCACGGAGCTGAACGACTGGGAGGCGCGGCTCTTCAGGTACGCCGACCCGAAGGTGGTGCAGGTCGACCCGGAACCGAGGATCTCGTCCAGGTCGAGCTGGGCCTCACCGAAGGTGCGCACGCTGAGCGCGCCCAGACCGTCGGCGTTGGCGGCGGTGATCGCGGTGGTGTTGATCCCGCCGGTGGCGTCGCCCTGCTGCGACAGGATCTGCGGCGGACCCCACTGGGAGCCCGTCCACCTGCGCAGGGACAGGTCCAGGGTGGGGTCGGGGTTGTTCACGCTGGACTGGGGCAGGTCGTACCCGATCAGCAGGTCGCCCGCCGTGCGGACCGGGGTGACGCCGTTCGAGGAGAGCGTCGCGCTCTGGTTGAACTCGAAGTCCATGTTCGTGGAGCCCGTCGGGTCCTGCACACGGGTCCAGAAGAGGTTCAGGAAATTGCGGTCCGCGGCGGTCTTCTCGGTGTAGACGCCGAACGTCTTGAGGTCGCTCTTGTTGTTCGGGATCGAGCCGGTGCCGATCTTCGGGGCGGCGGTGTCGTTCTCCTTGGTGCCCTCGGCGAACGAGTTGTCGCTCGGGCCGGACAGCAGGTCGTCCTTGCGGTGCTCCTGGTTGTCGCCGGTGCCCTGCGGAATGCTCGCCCAGTCGTCGCCACCGTGGTCCACGATGATGTTGGCGTTCTTCTCGATCTCGAAGTTGCTGCCGTCCAGGCTGATCGTGCCGGGCAGCGGTGCGCTCGATGCCGGGATCGCCGGGGCCACGGCGGCCGCCAGGACGGCCGCTGTCGCCAGCGCGCGGATGACTGACTTCTTCGTGCGGCGCCCTGGGGTATTGCAGGACCGTACCGATCCGATCACTGAGGGTCTCCTCGGTCAACGATGGTGGGGAGCATCGAAGAAGTTAGGGCCGGAACGATCCGATTCGGTCGCAGGCGCTCGCGGCGACCAGGTGAATTGATCGGTTGTGATTTCGGTTTGTCGGGTGGGAATTTCCTCGCACGATTACGGCGCATCGCGTAGCGGGTTGAGGTGCGAGAGGTGCGAGAGGTGCGAGAGGTGCGAGAGGTGCGAGAGGTGCGAGAGGTGCGAGGGGTGCGAGAGGTGCGAGGGGTGCGAGAGACGAGCGGGGCGAGCGGGAGGAAAGGGGCGGATCTCTGCCGGCCCCCGTGCGGGTGAGGGGCCCTAGGGGTGGGTCATCCCGTAGGTGTACGCGAGGTTGAGCCCGCGGGCTGACGATTCCGGGCCGTCGTCCTGGTGGGATGGAGTCATCAAGAAGGGTCCACGAGGGCACGGAGGGAACGCAGACATGGCAGGACAGCGCAAGGCGAGCCGTTACGTCGTCCCGGTCGCGGTGGCCGGGGTGGCCGCGGCGACCATCGGGCTGGTGCCGGCGCTCGCCGCGTCGGGTGACCCGGATCTGCCGGACATCACCGCGCAGCAGCTCATCGAGAAGATCGCCGCCTCGGACACGCAGACCCTGTCCGGCACGTTCAGGATCAGCACCGACCTGGGGCTGCCGTCCTTCGCGGGGCTGATCCCGTCGGCGCCCGGCGGCTCCGGCTCCGGTTCCGCGGACCCGTCGGAGCGGCTGACCCAGCTGGTGTCCGGCTCGCACACGCTGCGGGTCGCGGCCGACGGCCCGGACCGGCAGAAGCTGACGCTGCTCGACGGCTCGGACGAGTACAGCCTGGTCCACAACGGCGACGACCTCTGGGCGTACGACAGCAAGTCGAACGAGGTCTTCCACGAGAAGGGCGCCAACGGCGGGCACGGCAAGGGGGGCGAGCACGACGAGAAGCTGCCCGCCACCCCGAAGGAGCTCGCCGACGAGGTCCTGAAGGCGGCCGGCGACACGACCTCGATCACCGTCGGCGGTACGGCCAAGGTGGCCGGCCGGGACGCCTACCAGCTGGTGATCAAGCCCAAGCAGTCCGGTTCCACGGTCGAGTCGGTCAAGATCGCGGTGGACGCGTCCACCGGTACGCCGCTGAAGTTCACCCTCGACTCCGTCAGCGGCGGCAAGCCGGTCGTCGACGCGGGCTTCACCAAGGTGGACTTCGCCAAGCCGGCCGCCGGCACCTTCGACTTCAAGGCGCCGAAGGGCGCGAAGGTCACCGAGGGCGCGGCGGACGAGGCGGGGAAGGACGCCGAGGAGGAGTTCGGCAAGGACTTCGGCAAGGGCGGCCTCGGCGGGCTGTTCGGCGGCCTGGAGGAAGGCGGGAAGGGCGGCCCGAACATCATCGGCGAGGGCTGGACCACCATCGCGCAGCTCGACACCGGCGCCCCCGCGCCCAAGACGGGCGAGGCGCCGAAGGAGGTCCAGGGCTTCCTGGACGCCCTCGGCGACAAGGTGAGCGGCAAGTTCGGCTCCGGCACCGTCTTCAAGACGAAGATCGTCAACGCGCTGATGACGGACGACGGCAAGGTCTACGTCGGCGCCGTCACGCCGGACGCGCTCGTGAATGCGGCGAACTCCGCCAAGTAGTCGTACCTGGCGGAGGGTTGGGACCCCGGGTGGGTCGGGGCGTTGGTCACCGACCCACCCGGGAGTTTCTTTCTCCGGACCGGGGCCTCGGCCCTCGGCCCTCGGCCCTTGGTCCTCGGCCCTCGGACCGCGGCCCCGGATCGCGGGCCGCGGGCCTTTGGCCTCGCATCGCGGACCACGGACCGCGGGCCTCCGGCCTCGGCGCTTCCGGCCTCGGGGCCCTCCGGCCTACGGGAACGTCAGCTTGAAGCCGCTGATGTAGCCCGTGTCGATCGCGGCCTTGTCCTGGGCCCGGAGCTTCCAGACGCCGTTGGCGACCTCGGAGGAGGCGTTCACGGTGTAGGTCTGGTTGATGTTGTCGGCGCTGCCGCCGGACCGGTTGTGCAGGTTGTAGACCGAGCCGTCGGGGGCGATGAGGTCGACGACGAGGTCACCGACGTAGGTGTGGACGATGTCCACGCCGACGGAGAGGTTGCTCGGCGCGTTGCCCGTGATGCCGGAGACGGTCACGGACGAGGTCACCGCGGTGCTGTTGTCCGGGATGGACACGTCGGCGGTGTTCTCGAAGACCGTGCCGGTCGGCGGGGTGGTCGTGCCGCTCGACAGGTTCCAGACCGCGTACGCGATGGCGTCGGCGTTGCGGTCCAGGGCGGTGTCGTTGATGTTCGCCGTGGTGTCGCACGAGGAGTGGTAGCAGCGGTCGAAGGCCGTGGCCGTACCGCCCCACTTCTGCACCTGGGCTGAGGTCTTCACCCGGCTGGCGCCGGTGAACAGGCCGCCGACGGGGACGCCCACGTTCTTGAACGAGGCGTGGTCGGAGCGGCCGTCGCCCTCGGTCTCGATCTCCGTCGGGACGCCGATGCCCGCGAAGTAGTTCTTGAAGGTCTGCTCGATCGTCGGGTCGTCGTCGTAGACGAAGTAGCCCGGGTTCGGCGAGCCGATCATGTCGAAGTTCAGGTAGCCCTTGATCTTCGAACGCTCGGTGCTGGGCAGGTTGTTGGCGTAGTACTTCGAGCCGACCAGGCCCAGCTCCTCCGCGCCCCACCAGCCGAACCGGAGGTGCTTGGTGGGCTGGAACTGGGCGCGGGAGACGGCCAGCGCGGTCTCCAGGATGGCCGCGGAGCCCGAGCCGTTGTCGTTGATGCCGGGCCCCGAGGTGACCGAGTCCAGGTGCGAGCCGGACATGATCACCTGGTTCGGGTCGCCGCCCGGCCAGTCGGCGATCAGGTTGTAGCCGGTGGAGCCGTTGTACGTGAACTGCTGGACCGTGGTGGTGTATCCGGCCGCGTCCAGCTTGGCCTTCACGAAGTCGATGGAGGCCTTGTAGCCCGTACGGCCATGGGCGCGGTTGCCGCCGTTGTTCGTGGCGATGGTCTGGAGGTCGGCCAGGTGCTGCTTGACGTTGGTCACCGATATGTCGGGCGGCGTGACGGCGGCGGTGCCCGGCGCGGCGGTGGCCGGGGCGGCGCCGGCGAAGGCGCCGAGGACGAGTGCCGAGGCGCCGACCAGGGCCGACAGTCTCGTGGACAGTCTCGCGGAGAGTTTCATGTGGGGGCTCCGGATTCCGAACTGGGGATGGGACGGAACGTGCGAGACGCCTCGCGCCGTGGGTGGCGCGAGGCGTTGGAGCTGTTCGAGCATGAGTGAAGCGTGTGCGGCTGCGCTGTGTGTGACGAATGTTCAGTGAGAGTTTGACTTCCCGTCAAGAGCAGAAACCGGTCACGGGTGTTCGCTCACCGAACATCCGAGCGCACGCTGTCGCAGCGTCGACATCGCGTCGTCGAGAGGATGAGGCCGGCTCCACCTCTGGAGGTTGACGGCGATGGACATCTGGCGCCTGCCGTCCGCTCGGGTCATGGAGATCGTCCCGGCGCCCCAGACCGTGCCCTCGTTGCCCCAGAAGGTGCCACAGTCCGGCACGTCGACCTTCTGCAGCCCCAGGCCGTACGAGATCGTCGACCCGTCCAGGGCGATCACCGGCACCGTCCGCTGCATCTGCGCCAGCGAGGCCGGAGCGATGATCCGGCCGCCGAGCAGCGCCCGGTAGAAGCGGTTCAGGTCCTCCATCGAGGACACCAGGCCGCCCCCGGCCATGTCCCACGACATGGTGTAGACGCTGTAGTCGCGCGGCGGTTCGAGCGTGCCCCACAGCGCCTCGTACATCTTCGAGTGCGGGCCCTCGATCCGCGGCCCGGTGGGGAAGAAGGTGTGCCGCAGCCCGGCCCGCCCGATGACGTTCCGGGTGATGTACTCCTCCGCCGGCACGCCCGTCACCCGTTCCAACAGCTCGCCGAGCAGGAGGTAGTTGGTGTTCGAGTAGACGCCGGGGAGCGCGCCCGGCTCGGCCGACGCCGGCGCCGCGAGACCGAGAGCGATCAGTTCCGGCACCCGGAACCGCGTGAAGCGGTTCTCGTCGAGGCTCTTCGAGGAGATCGGCCCGTCGGCGCCGGATATGGACGGGAAGGCGTACGGGATGTACTCGGCGAATCCGCTGGTGTGGTTGAGCAGCATCCGCACCGTGACCACCCGGCCGCGCTCGCCCGGCACCAGGTCGGGCAGGTAGTCCCCGACCGGCGCGTCGAGCCGCACCCGCCCCCGCTCGACCTGCTGGAGCACGGCGGCGGCGGTGAAGACCTTGGTGATGCTGCCGACCCGTTGCAGCAGGTCGGGCCGGACCGGGCGCTCCGTCTCCAGGTCGGCGACCCCGGCGGCGCCCCGCCAGGTGCGCCCCGCGTCCCGCACCTCGGCGAAGGCGCCGGGCATGCCGGCGGCGTGCAGGCCGTCCAGGGCGGCCTGGAGCGCGACGGGGTCGAGCCCGGGAGTGGGGGCGGGGGCCGTGTCGGCCGTGCCGGCCGTTCCGGGCGCGTCGGCCGCGGCGGCGGGAGTGGTGCTCGCCGCCATCAGGCTGAACGCGGCGAGCCCGAGGAGTGTCAGGCGCAGTTTCATGGGTCGGTCCTCTCGTGCGTGGGTGCTGGGTGCCGGTGCCGGTGCCGGTGCTGCGTGCCAGGCCTGAGTGCTTGGTGTCGGCTGTGCGGTGCTGAGTGCTTGGTGCTTGCCGCCGGGCGTGCGGGTTGTGCCTGCTGCCGGGCGTTCGGTACCGCCTGCCTCAGTCGGCCAGGGCGCGTCGCAGCACGGCGCCGAGCTCGGCGTTCTGCCGCTGCGAGACGTCGGCGGAGACGATCGCCTGCGAGCCGTGGAAGGTGCCGGGCCACTGGTGCAGCTCGACCGACACGCCGGCCCGGAGCAGCCGCAGGGCATAGTCGATGTCCTCGTCGCGGTTGGGGCAGAGCTCCGCCGTCGCGATGTACGCGGGTGGGAGGCCGGTCAGGTCCTCGGCGCGGGCCGGCGCGGCGTACGGGCCGGCGGGCCGTCCGCCGAGGTAGTGCCGCCACGACGCCGCGACCTTGTCCCGGTCCACCCACGGCGTGTCGGTGAAGTTCCGCTGCGACCAGGTCTCCTGCCGGTCGTCGAGCTGCGGCTGGTTGAGCAGCTGGAAGCGGATCGCGGGGCCTGCCTCGTCCCGCGCCCGCAGGGCCAGCGCCGCCGCGATCCCGCCGCCGGCGCTGTGGCCGGCGACCGCGATCCGCGCCGGGTCGACGCCGAGCCGGGCGGCGTTCGCCGCCGCCCAGGTGAGGACGGCGTAGGCGTCGTCCAGGGCGGCGGGGAAGGGGTTCTCGGGCGACAGCCGGTAGCCGACCGAGAGCACCACCGCGCCGGAGGTGGCGGCGAGCCGGGTCGCCCACGGATGTTCGCTACGCACGTCTCCCATGACGTGTCCGCCTCCGTGCAGCCAGACGACGGCGGCCCGCGCGCCATGCGGCCGGTAGACGCGTACGGGCACGTCCGGCGCGTTCGGTGCGTCCTGCGCGTTCGCGGAGGCGGTGGCGGGCGCCGCGAGGTCCTCGACCTCCATGCCGGAGGTGTCCGGCACCGGGACCGAGGCGGAGAGCTCGGCGAAGAGCTTGCGGGAGCCGACCGGGTCGGCGAAGTCGGCCTGGGGGAACAGCGGGACGAATGCTTCGAGTTCGGGATCCATGACGGCCATCCTTGCGGCCGGCGTCCGGCGGATCAGCCGCCGTCCGTCGCGCTTCCGGCCCCGATCGCGCACCGATCGGCGCGGGCCGCCGCGCCGCCCGGCCTTCTATCCTTCGGGGCATGGAGGCACTGGCCCTGCGGTTGTCGGGACTCGATCCGTACGTCGGCGGCGCGATCCGCATCGTCGCGTTCTACGACACGCTGATGCGCCGCCGCGTCGACATCCCGGCGCTCGCCCGCGCCTCGGCCGGTCTCGCGGAGTGCGTCACCGGGATCCGGCTGCACGGCACCGGCCGGGCCGTCCGCGTGTCTCCGCTGGGCACGGAGACGGCCGACCCGGAGCCGCCCGCGTCGACGACGGTGCCGGTCACGCTCGACGAGGAGGAGATCGGCGCGGTGTGGCTTGAGCGGTCCGGCCCGCCGAACCCGCTCGACGAGGTCCTGCTCGACCGGCTCGCGATCGCCGTAGCGGCGGCCGTCGAACGCTACGGCCCGGCCCGCACGACCATGGCCGACCCGGCCCTCGTCGAACTGGCCGTCGGCGCCGGAACGGACGAGGTGGCCCGGGCCCGCGCGCTGCGACTGCTCGGCTTCGCCGCCGGGGCACCGCTGCACGTCGTCGCGGTGCGCTCGGCCGTACCGCTCGACCGGGTCGGCGCGCACGTCTGCCCGGGCGGCCTGGTGAAGGCGGCGACGCTCGCCGCGCCGTGCGAGGGGATCGGCGTGCTGCTCGCCACCGCCGTGGACAGCGGTGCGTTCCCCGACGGGGTACGGGCGGGGCTCGCCGTCGCCGGGACGGGGGAGACGGGGCGTACGAACCCCGCGTCCGGCTCCGCGTCCGGCGCGGCCGGCTCCGCGGCCGGCACCGCGACCGGCACCGCGTCCGGTGGGCACGAGGCGCTCGACACGGCATGGCACCGCGCCCGTACCGCACTGCGCTTCACGTCCCCCCGCGAACCCGTCGTCCACTACGCGGAGTTGGGCGCCCTGGCGCTGCTCGCCGAGCTCCCGGAAGCGGTCGCCAGGGCCAACCCCGACGTGGCGGCCCTGGCCCGGTTCGCCGAGGGGGCGAACGCGGAGGACCTGGAGACCCTGGACGCCTACTGCGCCACCGGCTCGCTCCGCCGCGCCGCCGACCTGCTCCACCTCCACCACAGCAGCGTCTCGCGCCGCCTCGACCACCTGTCGCGGATGCTCGGCCTGGACCTCACGGCCCCGACGGGCCTGACGAGGGCGCGGCTTGCGCTGACGGCGTGGCGGCTGATCGATGCCTGACGCCCCGATCGTCGGCGAGGCGCACCGGGCACGCTCCCAGGCCGTCTCTTCCGGATCTCGGCCGGGTCCGGAAGAAGCGGCCTAGGGCTCGGTTCCTCGTCCCACAGCAGGGCCACCGACTCGCGCACCCGCTCGTCCGGGTCGTCCGCGAGGGCCGTCAGGAGGGCGTCGGCCGCGGGCGTCTCGCGGTGGACCAGTCCCTCGACCACGGCGTCGCGCACGGCGGGGTCGGGGTCGCCGGCCAGTTCGAGCAGGAGGGCGTCGGCGCCGGGGGTGTCGCGGTACGCGATGCTCTCGGCCACGGCGTGGCGTACGGGCGCTTCGGCGTGGCCCGCCAGCTCCCGCAGCAGGGCGTCCACTCCGGGCGTGGACCAGCGCGCCACCGCTCGGGCGAGCCGCTGCCGCACCTCGGGGTCCGGATGCCCGGCCAGCCGGGCGAGCCGCGCTACGGGCCCGCGCCGGCGCAGCCTGTACCAGCGCAGCGTCTCGCACAACTCACGGTCATCGCCGCCGAGTTCGGCCCGGTCGAGGCGGGTGAGCAGCAGACGGGCGGCCGGCGCGGGGCCGTACTCGGGATCCGCGTGACGCTCCCGCAGCCGCCGCGAGCCGTACTCGCCGGGCAGCTGACAGGCGTCGCAGACGCAGGGTGCGGTGCCGTGGGCGTCGGGCCGGTACCGCCAGCCGTTGACCTGCCGTACCGCCCGGACGTGCCGGATCTCGCCGCGCGCGACCGCCCGGGGCAGGAACACCTCCCACCCGCGCGGGTCGTCGAGTTCCCCGATCCGCCGCACGGCCCCCGCCGCCGTCGTCACCTCCGGCTCCCGCTGCCCGTACCGCCCGACGCTCACCGTCTCGCCGTCCGGCAGCCGCACGTGCACGGCCACGATCCCGCGCGGCCCGGGCCGCCGGGCCAGCTCGCGCAACCACTGGTGCGTCAGCGCGTACGAGGGCAGCACGGGGAACAGATACACCCCGCGCCCGCGCCCGCGCCCGCGTCCGTCCCCGAGCGCCTTGATCCCGCCGCGCCGGATGCGGGCGGCGTGGACGGCCGGGGTCAGATGCACGAAGGTTGCCATGCGGCGATGCCAGGACCTACGGATAGCGGGGCAGGTCGGCGGTGGAGACGGTCCAGTCGGCGATGGTGACGTCCTCGCCGTAGAAGAAGTCCTTGCGGGTCGCGTAGCGCGGGCCGTCGGGGGTGGGGTGGATGTCGGTGAAGACGGCGCCGGTGCCGGTGCGGGGGTCGAAGATCGCGTATACGGGGATGCCGAGGAGGGGGTAGTCGCGCAGCTTGCCGACCCAGTCGTTGTCCGGGTTGGAACGCGAGACGACTTCGATGGCGGCGATGAGCGTACGGGGGTCGAAGGAGCCTTCGCCCTCCATGTCCGCCATGGAGATCACCATGATGTCGGGATGGCGCATGACGCCTTGCGGCTCGCTCTCGACGTCGGGCTCTCCCGTATGGGCCACGAGCTCTTCCGGCATCCCCTTCTCGAGGCGCCGACGCAGCTGCAACACGGTCAACTCGTGTGGGCGACTCGGGGCCATCATGTCGTGAACGATTCCTTCACTGGTGATCTCGAACTTGCCTGGGACCGTGTCGTCCAGGCGCTCCAGGGCGTCGCGCATGGTCAGGTAGAGCGGGGATGCGGCCGTCATCGCGCTGGCTCCTCGTGTGTGCCCTGGGGCCCGAGTCATCAGCTTCATGCTAAGCGGCCTCTCTGGTCGTGGCCTGGCACTTCCCGCACTCGCCCGGTGTCGGGGAGCGGAAGGCGAGGTCGCAGGTGTCGCAGGTCTGGAAGGGGTCCGGGGCCGGGGGGCCGGCGGCGAGGGGCGGCGGCAGGAGTGCGGCGAGGCGGTGGGCGACGAGGCCCGCGGGGTGGACGAGGTCGTCGGGGAGGCCCGCCGAGAGGGTGCGCAGGATGGCGTCGGGGTGGGCTCCGCGTTCGAGCCAGGTGGTGACGGCCGGGGCGAGGCGCCGGATGTCGCGTCCGGCGAGGAGGAGCCGGGGGCTGTGGAGACGAAGCCGCGCGAGCAGGTCCGCGGCGGGGCGGTGCTGTTCCGGGACCGGGGCGGGCGGTGGAGGCTGCGGGTTGCCGGGGCGCCGGGGAGGCCTGGGTGGGGGAGGAGGTTCCACCGGCGTCTCCGGGGCGGGCGTCTCCGGGGCGGGCGTCTCAGGAGTGGGCGTCTCGGGAGTGGGCGTCTTGGGGGCGGGTGTCTCAGGTGAGGGGGTCCGCTCAGCCCTCGGGCGGTTGTACGAGACCGTGCGCGGCACGATCCGGCCGTCGGGGAGGCGCTCCCGGAAACGGGCCAGGTAGCCGTGCGCTTCCAGCTCCCGCATGGCGCGTGCGATGCGCAGCTCGCTCTCGGGCACTTCGGCGGCGATGGCCTTGATGCCCACGGAGGCTCCGGCGGGCAGCGACTGGAGGTAGAGGGCCAGCCCCCTCGCGACCAGCGAGAGCCTGTGGTTCTGGGCGAGCTGGTTGCCGACGACCGTGTAGTGGGTCGTGAGCCGGACGTTGTCGTGAACGAGCCCGGAGGTGTGCGGGGGCACGCTAGGGTGATTGGAAGCCATCGGGAAGGTGCTTCTTCCTCGGTGGTCAGGCCCTCGATCGGGATCGCTAGTCCCGGCCGGGGGCCGACGCATGTCTGGGGGTTGTGGCGAGAGCATATGCCAGGCAACCGGCATGAAATCCAGCCCAGTTGGTACCAATCACCCGAGTGAGTGACGTGCCGGACGCGGGGAGGCTGGAGGGGAGGGATCGGTGATTTCCCTGGTACTTGGGTCTTTTACGGCGTGGGCCACCGCGTCGCGAGCACCTGCGTCGCGGTCGGCCGCGACGCCGCCGCTCCGGGCAAGGGCAGCTCGGCCCAGACCGTCTTCCGGGGTACCGGCCCCCGCCGGACGCCCCAGCTCAGCGACAGCGCCTCGACGAGCGGCAGCCCGTAACCGGCCGCGACGGCGGGGAGCCGGTCGCCCCGCGTGTCCGTGACCTCGATGCGCAGACGGTCCTCGGCGGCGAAGAGCCCGACAGTGAAGTCCCGGCCGGGCACGCGGCCGTGCGTCACGGCGTTGGCGGCCAGTTCGGCCACGATCTGGGCCGCCGGTCCCGAAGCCGCGTCCAGCCCCCAGGAGCGCAGCTGCTCGACGGCCAGCAGCCGAGCGAGCCGAGCACCCCTGGGCGTGGCGGAGAGCTGGATTCCGAATTGGCGTACGGACGCCAAGAGTTGGGTGGGTTCCTGATTCATGTCACCCAGCGTGGTCGTGCCTGCTTACGCTGCCCATCGAACATGCCCTTACGTACGGTTACTGTCCCGGGACTGTCCGGCCGTGTCCCGACTGTCCCGCGCGACGCTCCGGGAAGGGCTCTGCCCGAAGGAGGTGGGCGCGCATGAGCGTGAACGAAGCTGACGGTACGGGGACAGAGGACGCGGGCTGGGAGGTGGAGCCCGGCGACGAGTCGGGCGCGGCCGTGGTCGCGGCGGTGGGCCGCCAGATCAGGCTGTGGCGCGAGGCGAAGGGGCTGAGCGCGGTCGATTTCGGGGCGCGGATCGGTTACGGCGAGGACTTGATCCGGAAAGTCGAGCGGGGTGCCCGGATTCCGCGCCCGGAGTACCTGGACAAGGCGGACGGGGTGCTGGGGGCGGGTGGGCTGATCTCGGCCATGAAGAAGGACATCGAGGAGGTCCGCTACCCGAAGAAGGTGCGGAGCCTGGCGAAGTTGGAGGACCGGGCCGTCGAGTTCTGTATGTACTCCAACTTCAACATCCACGGTCTCCTGCAGACCGAGGAGTTCTCGCGGGCGCTGCTGCGAACCTGGCGTCCGGCGTACGAGCCGGACGAGCTGGAGCGGTACGTGGCCGCAAGGGTGAAGCGTCGGGCGGTCCTCGAGAAGACCCCCGGACCCGAGTTCAGTTTCGTCCAGGAAGAAGCGACGCTCAAACAGCCTATCGGGGGCAAAATGGTGCTGCGTCGCCAGCTCGAACATCTTCTGGAGGTGGGAGAGTTGCCCAACGTCGAGATCCAGGTGATGCCGACGGAGCGCGCTGATCACCCCGGGACGGCGGGGCGGATTGCGCTGCTGAAGTTCGAGGACGGCAGCGCCGTCGGGCGCACCGACGGAGAGTTCGGCGGGCGCCCGGTTGATGACCTCAAGCGACTCCGGATCTTGGAGCTGCGCTATGGCATCATCCGATCCAAGGCCCTCACTCCTGGGGAGTCACGGGACTTCATCGAGCAACTGCTGGGAGAGACATGATCGGCAAGCCCGAGCTGGACTGGTTCAAAAGCAGCTACAGCGACAGCAGCAACGGCAACGACTGCGTCGAGGTCGCCGCCACCCCCGGCACCGTCCACGTCCGCGACTCCAAGGACACCGAAGGCCCGCGCCTCGCCTTCGGGCCCGGCGCCTGGGCCGGGTTCGTGAGCTTCGCGTCCGAATAGCGCCAGCATGCGTCCCGCGCCCGCGTGAAGGTGGGCGCATGACCACGACGACCTACACCCCACGCGCCATCCCGCCCGCCGCCCTGGCCGAACTCCGCCGTACCGACGACGCGGGCCGCGCGTGCCGGCCTTTCACGGCGGACGCCGAGGCCGCCGGGAATCCGTTGCGCTGCTGTCTGCGCTCCTCGCGCGAGGGGGAGCGGATCGCGCTCGTGTCGTACGCCCCGTTGCGGCGGTGGGCCGCCGAGACGGGGGCCGAGCCCGGGGCGTACGACGAGCAGGGGCCGGTCTTCATCCACGCCGAGGAGTGCGCGGGTCCGCCCGCCGCGCCCGAGGCGTACCCCTTCGACCGGCCCGGCGCGCTGCGCACCCTGCGCCGTTACGACGCCGCGGGGCGGATCGTCGGGGGGCGGCTCCTGGAGATCCCGGAGGCGTCGAACGAGGGCTTCGACCGGGCCTTCGCGGAGGCCTTCGCCGATCCGGCCGTCGCGCTCGTGCACGTACGGGCCGTGGAGTACGGCTGCTTCCACTACGAGGTGCGGCGGGACGCCCCGTAGGGTCGGTCGAGTGATCACCAACGAATTCAGCGACGCGTTCCTGCTGGAGGCCGAGCGGCACGCCGCGTGGGGCGCGGCGCAGCTCGAGGCCCTGACGGACTTCCTGCCCGAAGGGGACTGGGCGGCCGACCTGGCGGCCTGCCGCTACCGGCAGGGCCCGGTCGAGCTGAGGGTCGGGGTCCTCGGCACGTACGACATGAACGAGCAGAGCTGGATGTGGGGTTGGGCCAACCCCGGGCTGCGCGGGGGCGAGGTCGTCGCGCTGGCCGGAGCCGTCGAGCGGTACGGGCGGGCGCACGGCATCGCCGAACTCACCGCGGAGGTCCTGGACCTGTCCGGCTTCCCCGACCCGCGGCGCGCGGCCGAGATGCTGGCCTTCACCGGGATGGGCGTCGCGGAGGCCGCGGGCTACATCGGCGTGCCCGCCGGCCCGGGCACCCAGGTCTACTTCCTGCCCGACGACCCGCAGGTCCCGCGCCCCGGCCCGGACCCGGTGACCCTGCCCCGCGTCCTGCTCACCGGCGCCGGCCTGATCGGCCGCTCGCCCCGGCACGTCGTCGAGGGCCACTTCGACCACCACGGCGTCCCGTACCGCGCGGAGCCGGACCGGATCACCGCCGAACTCCCGGGCGGCAGCACGGCCGTCGTCTCCTTCGACGGCCTCGGCCGCATCGCGGGAGTGGAACTCGACGTCGTGCGCGTCGGCGGCTAGGCCGTTTCCCGGCCGCCGGCCGGCTCCCTCGGCTCGTACGTGCCTGCCCCTGCCCCTCCGTGGCCTCCCGTCGGCTCGTACCCCGCCTCATCAGGGCCGACGTCCCGTTGCTAGGGTCTGCCGACTCGTGTGCCGGGGGGCAGCGGAGACAGGTGTTCGAGGAGGGGCTTGGGGTGCGTCGTCACGTGTGGAAGAGGGCCGGGTTGTGCACGGCCCTGCTGATGGGGCTGGTGGCGGGACCGGTCGGCGCAGCGCAGGCCGAGGTGGCCGCGCCGGCGGAGACGGTGTTCCAGGCGGACCGGTTCGTGCCGCGCACCGTCGCCCCGCTGGGAGCGGGGGCGTCCGGCGTGCTCTACCGCCAGGAGGGCACCGACGGCCTGCTGTGGACCGGGTGGGACGGCCGGACGCGGACGGTCGACCTCAACGGGGCGGGGGTGGAGGGCGACGAGTACAGCGACACGCGCCGGACCTGGCTGCCGGCCGGTACCGACGTACTGCTCTACGCGGAGGGCGGCGCGCACCGGCGGATCGACCTCGCCACGGACGAGCGGACCACGTTCACGTTGCCCGAGGGGCACATCGTCCAGGCCCGCGTCGGCGACATGGTCGTGACCACCACGGGCAGCGCCGGGAGCCTCGCGTACCACCTGCTCAAGGTCGCCGCCGACGGTACCGCCACACCGGTGGCCGACGTGTCCGGACCGGTCCCTTCCCGGCTGTACGAGCAGGTGGCCGCGGACGAGCGGACCCTGGTCGTGCGCTACCCCGGTGACAGCGACTACACGGTCGACCTCGGCCTGTTCGACCTGCGGACGGGAGCCTTCACGCGCGGGCCGCGCGTGGACACAGCCCCGCACACCCAGGTCGTCCTCACCCAGGACCGCCTCGCCTGGGTCACGTGGGACGGCAAGACCCTCAGCTCCGTGCCCCGGGACGACCCGTCCGCCACCCCGACGGACGTTCCGCTGACCCCGCCCGGCTCCGCGCGGCCCGTCATCGCGGCCGCCGGCCAGGACCTCCTGCTCACCTGGACCGCCTCGAACGCCCAGCTGTCGGACGACCCCGCCGGTTTCCCCCTGCAGCGCATCGCCCATGACGGCAGTCGCGCCACCACCCTCGCGCGGCACGCCGGACCGGCCATGGTCAACAGCGCCGACGGTGACGTCGTCGTCGCCTCCGGAGCCGACTCCGCCCACTGGGCCCTGCGGAAGACGTCCACCGACGGGCTGCGGACGACCGACCTCGCCGCCGCCCCGCCCGTGGCCGCCGCCGTCGGCCGGCTGTCGCTCGCCAACGGCGTGCTGGCGACGCTGGAGTCCGACAGCGACCCGAACGCCGGTGTCTACACCCGTACGGTCACGGCCACGCCGGACGGATACCGTGCGGGTGAGCCCGTCCGCCGGGACTGGGCCATGGGTTCGGGCCCGTGGAGCACCGGCGACGGCCGGTCCCTCAGGGTGGACAGCCAGTCCGGGCAGGTCTTCGTCGAGACGGTCGACCGCGAGGACGTCACCTACTTCCGCGCGCCGTCCGCGACCGGCCAGGTGGTCGCCGTCACCGGACGCTACGCCGTCGTCAACGGCCTCAACCCCGACCGGCAGTACGTCGGTGACCTCTCCGACGACGCGAGCAGCCACGACCCGATCCGCAGCCGTGCGGTCACCGCCGCTTCCGTCTGGGGCACCACGTACTGGACCCCGACCGGCACGCCGGGCGTCCTGTCCGCGGACGACCTGAAGACCGGCGCCAAGACCACGCTGGACACGGGCGCGCCCTGCGTCCCCAAGGACCTCCAGGCCGTCGGCCGCTGGCTCTACTGGTCCTGCGGGCCCACGGGCCCGGCCGGCGTGTACGACCGCACGGCGAGGAAGAACGTCACGGTCCCTGCCGGAGACGCCCTCCTCGGCGACGGCTACCTCGTGCGCCACGACAGGACCGCCGGGCAGCTGGCACTCACCGCGTTCCGTGACGGCGCCGCCGTCACCCGGACCGTCGGCAGTGTCCCCGCGTCCGCCGACTTCCGGCGCGGCGTGGAGTGGACCGTCGACAGGTTCGGCGGGCCCCTCGCCTACGTGGATGCCGACCGGCGCATCCACATCGTGCCGAGCGGCGTCGCCGCGGAGCCGTTCACCCTCGTGCAGTCCTCGGTGGCCGCGCAGCAGACCGTCACCGCGTGGCAGCACTGGCGGCCCCGCTGGCTGCCCTCCCGCCCCGCGGGCACCTGGCAGGTCGCTCTGCGCAACAAGCGCACCGGTGTCCTCGTGCGTACCTTGCAGGGCAGCGGCGACGGACCGACGGGCGGTGCCGTGGCGGTCGACTGGGACGCGCGGGACGAGCGCGGTCTCGGCGTCGAGAGCGGCGACTACACGTGGACGATGACCGCGTCCCCCGCGGACGGCGTCGGCGCCCCCCTGCAGCAGTCGGGCGTGGTGCGCATCGAGGGCAGCGCGGTGACGACCCCGGCGGGCACGTACGAGCCGCTCACGCCGACCCGGCTGCTCGACACCCGCGCCGGCCTCGGCGCGCCCAAGGCCAAGGTCGGGCCCGGCCAGACCGTCTCGCTGAAGGTCGCGGGCGTCGGCGGGGTACCGGCGAGCGGGGTCACCGCCGTGGTTCTCAACGTGACCGCGACCGGTCCGACCGCCGCCGGCTTCGTGTCCGCGTACCCGTCCGGCGCCGAGCGGACCTCCGCGTCCAACCTCAACTTCGTCGCCGGGCAGACGGTCGCGAACGCCGTGGTCGTCCCCGTGCTCGACGGCAAGGTGACCTTCTACAACCGGGCCGGTTCGGTGGACCTGCTCGCCGACGTCTCCGGCTACTTCACCGAGGGCGACTCCGGCTCCACGTACCGGCCCGTGACGCCGGACCGGATCCTGGACACCCGCTCGGGCCTCGGCGCCCCGAAGGCGAAGGTGGGCGCCGGCCGTACGGTGACCGTGCAGGTGGCCGGCCGGGCCGGAGTGCCGCAGAGCGGCGCGACCGCGGTCGTCCTGAACGTGACCGCGACCAACCCGACCGCCACGAGCTTCGTGTCCGTGTACCCGTCGGGCACCCAGCGCACCAGCGCGTCCAGCCTGAACGTCACGGCCGGCCGCACCGTGCCGAACCTGGTGACCGTGCCGCTCGTCGACGGCAAGGTGAACCTGTACAACCACAACGGCTCGGTGGACCTGCTCGCCGACGTCGCCGGCTACTACACCGAGGACCCGGCGGCCGACGGCTCCCGCTTCACCGCCGTGGGTCCGGTCCGGGTCATGGACACCCGCGTCGACCTCCCGCTGGGCACCGGCTACTCGGGCATGAGCCCCGCGTCGACCAAGTCCCTGGGATTCCTGGGCGCCCATCAGGTTCCGGCCAGTGGTGTCAGGGCGGTCGTGCTCAACGTGACCGCGACGGCCCCGACGGCGCCGAGCTTCGTCTCGGTCTACCCGTACGGGACGACCCGGACCGCGGCCTCGAACCTCAACTTCGTCGCCGGCCAGACCGTGCCCAACCTCGTGGTGGTCCCGGTCGTCAACGGATCGGTCACCTTCTACAACCACAACGGCGACGTGCACCTGATCGCCGACCTGGTCGGCTACTACCGCTAGGAGCCGAGAGGCAGGGGGCGACGGGCCGTGGGGCAGCGCCTAGGATCGCGGGCATGGCCCTGATCACGAGTGACGTCGACCGGTTCGAGGCCGCGCGGCCGCGGCTGGAAGCCATCGCCTACCGGCTCCTCGGCTCGTCGAGCGAGGCGGAGGACGCCGTGCAGGAGACGTTCCTGCGCTGGCAGGCGGCCGACGTCGGGCGGATCGAGGTGCCGGAGGCCTGGCTGACCAAGGTCCTCACCAACTACTGCCTCAACCAGCTCACTTCGGCCCGCGTGCGGCGCGAGACGTACGTGGGCAGGTGGCTGCCGGAGCCGCTGCTCGCCGGTGACCCGATGCTCGGCCCCGCCGACACCGCCGAGCAGCGCGAGTCCGTCTCGTACGCCGTCCTCGTCCTGCTCGAACGCCTGGCGCCCAACGAGCGCGCGGTGTACGTGCTGCGCGAGGCCTTCGACTACCCGCACCGGGAGATCGCCGAGATCCTGGACATCACCGAGGCCGCCAGCCAGCAGATCCTGCACCGGGCCAAGAAGCACGTCGCCGACGGCAAGGCGCGCACCGAGATCGACGAGGCCGCCGCCCGGCGGATCGTCGAGGAGTTCCTGGCCGCGGCGACCAGCGGCCGCACCGAGCCCCTCGTGCGCCTGCTCACCCAGGACGCCGTCTCGGTCGGCGACGGCGGCGGCAAGGTCCCGGCCCGTGCGAAGGCGTTCGAGGGCGCGATCGCGGTCGCCACCTTCCTGCGGGGCCTGTTCAAGCCCGGCGACGCCAAGCGGGCCCTCGTCGGCGGCGCGCCCGACATCTACGCCACGACCGCCAACGGCGGGCCCGCCGTCGTGGCGGTCGTGGACGGCCGGGTCGTCGCGATCACCTGCCTGGAGGTCACCGCCGACGGCATCGTCGCCGTCCGCAGCCAGGTCAACCCCGACAAGCTCGTCCGGGCCACCGAGCAGTGGGCCGCCGAGGACCACGGGGAGCCCCTGTACGTCCTCTGACCTCGGTCTTCCGGGGCCCGATCGGGATGTGATGCAGGTCACATCTCGATCCTGTCAGGAAACGCCGGGCTGCCCGGTTCAAGGGTCGACACCGCGCAAGACCAGGGCGGATCCGACCCGCACAGACAGGAGCAGGGCCATGCAGCACCGCATCGTCGTCCTCGGAGCCGGCTACACCGGAGCCGTCACCGCCGGCCGCCTCGCCAAGCGGCTGCGCCGCGAGGACGTCACCATCACCCTCGTGAACCCCGAGTCCGACTTCGTCGAGCGCGTCCGGCTGCACCAGCTCGCCGTCGGCCAGGACCTGGAGCCCCGCCCGTTCGACGAGATGTTCGCGGGCACGGGCGTGGAGCTGAAGCTCGCCCGGGTCACCGCCGTGGACGTGGACCGCAAGACCGTGACGGTCACCGCCGCGACCGGTTCCGCGACCGGCTCTCCGACCGTCTCCGGGCAGGAGGAGCTGGCGTACGACACCCTGGTCTACGCCCTCGGCAGCGGCTGGAACCACGGCGACGTCCCCGGCGCCGCCGCCCACGCCCACGAGCTCTCCAGCCGCTCCGGCGCCCTCCGCCTCCGCGAGCGCCTCGCCGCCCTTGACGCCGGCCGGCCGGTGGTCGTGGTCGGCGGCGGCCTGACCGGACTGGAGGCCGCTACCGAGATCGCCGAGGCCCGGCCGGACCTCGACGTGGCCCTCGCCGTACGCGGCGAGCTCGGCGACTGGCTCTCGGAGAAGGCCCGCACCCACCTGCGGAAGGTGACGGACGGGCTCGGCATCACCGTCCACGAGCACGCCGCGGTCGCCGCCGTGGCGGCGGACGCCGTACGGACCGCCGACGGCACGACCGTCCCGGCCGACGTCACCGTCTGGACCACAGGCTTCGCCGTCCACCCGATCGCCGAGGCCACCACCCTGGAGCTGGCCGAGGGCGGCCGGATCGTGGTCGACGGCACGATGCGCTCGGTCTCCCACCCGGACGTGTACGCCGTGGGCGACGCGGCCCTGGCGACGGGGCCCGGCGACAAGCCGCTCCGCATGTCCTGTGCCTCCGGCGTGCCCATGGCCTGGCAGGCCGCCGACGCCATCGCCGCCCGTCTCGCCGGCACCAAGGTCCCGGGCGTCTCGATCCGCTACTTCCAGCAGTGCGTCTCGCTCGGCCGCAAGGAGGCCCTGATCCAGTTCGTCACCGCCGACGACCGGGCGGTCGACAGGGCGCTGACGGGCCGCGTGGCAGCCGTCTACAAGGAGCTGATCTGCAAGAGCGCGGCCTGGGGCGTCGCCAACCCGACCTTGGGCGTGCCGACCCGGCGCCGCCGTGTCGTACGGCAGCAGCAGGCCGGGACCCGCGTCCCGGCCGGGGCGACGGCCTGAACCGCCGCCGCGGCCGTCCCGGGAGCCGGAGCGTCACGCGCCCCGCAACCCCCACCCGGACCCGGACCCGGATCGCCACGACCCCGGAACGTCAGTGGACGCAGAACTCGTTGCCCTCCGGGTCCGCCATGACCGTCCACGAGCCGCCCTGTTCCGCGACCTGGCGCAGGACCTTCGCGCCAAGCCCCTCCAGGCGGGCCACCTCGGCCTCGCGGGTGTCCGGCCCGGGGTGGAGGTCCATGTGCAGACGGTTCTTGCCGGCCTTCGGCTCGGGCACCCGCTGGAAGAGGATGCGGTGCCCGAGCCCGGCGTCGGTGTCCGGGTCGAAGGGGTCGTCAGGGTGGCGGACGGCGGCGAGGTCGCGCCAGGCCGGCCGGTCGTGGACGGTGACGGTCACGTCGGGCTCGACCACACCGGCGGCGAGCAGCCGGGAGACGAGGGGGCTGTGGTCCTCCTCGCGGTAGTGGAGGGCGGCGGCCCAGAACCCGGCCTGGGAGTGCGGATCCGCCGAGTCGATGACGAGCTTCCAGTGGATTGCGGTCATGCGACCTTTTATAGGGGCCGCCTCTGACATCGGCCGCGAGGCCGCGCCCGAGGCGCCCCGGTCGTGATCTGCGACCGAAGTCACGGTCTCGCAGGGCCTTTCCGCGCCTAACGTGGAGGGATGAACGATTCGCCCGACTGCCCTCTGGCCGGTGTCGCCGCCACGTACATGCCCCGGCTCTCGGAGATCTCCTTCGAGCCGGGTCTCGTGGCCGCCGTCGACCAGCACGCGGCGGCCGTGTGCGACGCGCTCGTTCCCGCGCAGCGGGGCCCGCGGGCCAGGACCGTCCGCCGCGAGGAACTCGCCGACTACGTGCTCGGCTTCACCGACTGGCTCACCGAGGCCGAGTGGACGGAACCCGCCGGCCACGACTTCGCCACCCTGCGCCTGACTGCCGTCTGCTGGCTCATCCGCGAGCACGACCTGCTGGCGGCCTGACCTGCGTGGGCGAGCACGACCTGCTGGCGGCCTGACCTGCGTCGGCGAGCACGACCTGCTGGCGGCGTGACCTGCGTCGGCCCCCGGCTCGGCCCGCCCCGCGACCCCTCGGCCCCGCCCGCCCGGCCTCAGCGGCCGGGCTGCGCCGGAGGGACCGGCTCCACGACGGAGGCGGTGGCTGACGGGGCCGGCTCCGCGACGGCGACTGTGGCCGAAGGGACCGGCTCCGCGACGGCGACGGACGCGGATACGGAGGCGGAGGCAGAGGCGGGCTCGGCCGGAGCGGCAGCCGCTGCTGCCGCCGCCGCGGCCAGGGCCTCGCGGCTGCGCCGTGCCGTGCGCAGGCCGTCCCAGCTGAGGATCGTCAGGGCCAGCCACACCAACGAGAAGCCCACCCAGCGCTCCGGCGGCATCGCCTCGTGGAAGTAGAGGACGCCGAGCAGGAACTGGAAGACCGGCGCCAGGTACTGGAGCAGGCCGAGGGTGGAGAGCGGGACGCGGATCGCCGCCGCCCCGAAGCAGACGAGCGGGACCGCGGTGATCACACCGGTCGCCGCGAGCAGCGCGGCGTGGCCGGCGCCGTCGGAGGTGAAGGTCGACCGGCCCTGCGTGCCCAGCCACAGCAGGTAGCCGAGCGCGGGCAGGAACTGGACGGCGGTCTCGGCGGCCAGTGACTCCAGGCCGCCGATGTTGACCTTCTTCTTCACCAGGCCGTACGTGCCGAAGGTGCAGGCGAGGACCAGCGAGATCCACGGCAGCCGCCCGTAGCCGACGGCGAGGACGACGACCGCGAGGACTGCGATGCCGACGGCCGTCCACTGCGCGGGCCGGAGCCGCTCCTTGAGCACGAGCACGCCGAGGGCGATGCTGACCAGCGGGTTGATGAAGTAGCCGAGCGAGGACTCGACCACGTGGCCGGCGTTCACGGCCCAGATGTAGACGCCCCAGTTGACGGTGATGAGGCCCGCGGCGAGGGCGACCAGGCCGAGCCGGCGCGGGGTGCGCACCAGGTCGCGGACCCAGCTCCAGCGGCGCAGTGCGAGCAGGGCGAGGCCGACGACGGCGAACGACCAGACCATGCGGTGGGCGAGGATCTCGGCCGCTCCGGCGGGTTCGAGGAGCGGCCAGTAGAGGGGGAACAGGCCCCAGATGCCGTAGGCGGCTATGCCGTAGAGCAGTCCTGCTCTTTCCGCCCGCTGATCGTGCTCCGTCTCCACCGGACCTCCTGCCCCTGCCGGCCCTGCGCCGCGCGTCCCTCGAAGGTAGCGCCGCGAAGGGCCGGCTGTCATGCCCGTATCGCCATACGGTCCTGACGGATCAAGAAGCGGCGAGCGCCTCGCGGATCGTCTCGGAGATCGGGGTGGTGGGGCGGCCGATGAGGCGGGACAGGTCGTCGCCGCGGGCGGCCAGCGCGCCGCGGGCGACGGCCTCGTCGACGTCGACCAGGATCTCGGCGAAGGGCTGCGGCACGCCGGCGCCGACGAGGATCTCCAGGTGCGTGGCGGCGGGCACGTTCGTGTAGCCGATCTCCCGGCCGGACTGGCGGGCCACCTCGGCCGCGTACTCGGCGAGGGACCACGACACGTCGCCGCTCAGCTCGTACGCCCGGCCCAGGTGCTCGTCGAGCGGGCCGGTCAGCACGGCGGCGGCCGCGGCGGCGTAGTCGGCGCGGGCGGCGGAGGCGATGCGGCCCTCGCCCGCGTTGGCGACGACGGCGCCGTGGGCGAGGACGGGGGCGAGGTTGGCGGTGTAGTTCTCGGTGTACCAGCCGTTGCGGAGGAAGGTGTACGGCAGCCCGGAGTCGAGGATCGCCTGCTCGGTCGCCTTGTGCTCGTCGGCCAGGGCGAAGTCGGCCTCGGGGCCGCCGAGGACGCCGGTGTACGCGAGCTGGGCGACGCCCGCGGCCTTGGCGGCGGTGATCACGGCGGTGTGCTGCGCCAAGCGCTGCCCGACCTCGCTGCCGGAGATCAGCAGCACCCGGTCGCCGGCCTGGAAGGCGCCGGCCAGCGTCTCGGGCTCGGAGTAGTCGGCGACCCGCAGCTCGACGCCGCGCTCGGCCAGGTCGGCGGCCTTCGCCTTGTCGCGGACGACGGCGACGAGGGACTCGGCGGGCTCGGAGGCGAGGAGGGCGTCGACGACGAGACGGCCGAGCTGTCCGGTGGCTCCGGTGACGACGATGCTCATGGGGGTTCTCCCGGGGTGCGGTGAAAGGGCAACGCACTCACCGTACGGCTGGCGCTAACCATTCGAAAGTACCCACTTTGAAGTAAGGTACTGGTATGCCGGTAAGTACCCAAGGTGCCAGGAAGCCCGACGTCAACGACGCGATGTGCCCCTCGCGCCTCGTCCTGGAGCACGTCACCAGCCGCTGGGGCGTCCTCATCCTCATCGCCCTGCTCGACCGCTCGTACCGCTTCGGCGAGCTGCGCCGGAAGATCGGCGGGGTCAGCGAGAAGATGCTCACCCAGACCCTCCAGACGCTGGAGCGGGACGGCTTCGTCCACCGCGACGCCAAGCCCGTCATCCCGCCCCGCGTCGACTACAGCCTCACCCCCCTCGGCCGCGAGGCCGCCGCGCTCGTCGCGGAGCTCGGTCGCTGGACGGAGCAGCGGCTCGGGGCGGTCGAGGAGGCGCGTGTGCGTTACGACACGGTGCGTGAAGCGTCCCAATGATGTTGTAACCGGGGCCCGTTGGGGCCGCCCGGCGTACGATCGCTCACCTACGGGGGATTCCGTGACCGTTTGTGGGGGGAATCGTGGCGCACGTGAGGCGAAGACTGCTGCGCGCTTGCGGGGCGGTGACGGCGGGCGCGGCACTGCTCCTGGCCGGATGCTCCGCGGAGGACGGAGGGGCCGGCGGGAACGGCGGGGCCAAGGGGGGCGGCAAGGGCGGTACGAGCCAGAGCGCGTCGGCACCGCCGACGGCGAGCCCGACACCGAGCCCCGCCGGCATCGACTTCACGCCGGACCCGTCGCGCGTGCCGAAGACCACGGCCGACGCCGACCGGCTGGCCCGCGAGATCGTCGCGGGCCCCGACGCCTGGGGCCCGGACTACGTCAAGCGCACCCCGTACCTCAGCGCCCCCGGCTCCTGGCCGGTGCTCGACGCGAAGTGCACCTGGGAGGGCGGCGAACGCCCCCGCTCCGTCCTGTCCAGCGTCACCGCCTACAGCGAGATCCCGGCCGCCGGCGGCAAGGGACCGCTGAGGGTCGCCGCGACCGTCACCGTGCACCGCACCGAGTCCGACGCCGACTGGGAGATGGCGGAGACGCTGGAGGAGGCGCTCCGCTGCCCCGACCAGCGGCTGCGCGACGGCGAACGCATCATCGGCCTCACCTCGCTGGGAACTCCCTACGGCACCGGCGGCAACACCAGCACGATCGACACCGTCCTGGAGCGGGGCGACTACCTCAACGTGGCCTTCAAGGGGCGGCACTACTACACCTGGCTCCAGAGCCGCGTCGGGCAGGTCACCGTCGCCACCGTCGTCAAGGGAGCCCCCGGCTACACCGAGGAGGCCGGGGCCAACGACGCCCAGGTCCGGGCCAACGTCATCATGCAGGACCGCGTCAAGAAGCAGTTGGGAGCCCAGTCATGAGCCCGACGGCCCAGCCCGGCCCCCAGCCCGGCCCCCAGCCCGTCCCCGAGCCCGTCCCGCAGCCCGGCGCGCTCCAGCCGCTCCTCCCCGCCGACCCCTCCTCGATCGCCGGATACCGCCTCCTCGGCCGGCTCGGCGCCGGCGGCATGGGCGTGGTCTACCTCGGCCGCACCGACGGCGGCGAGCTCGCCGCCGTCAAGGTCACTCTCGCCGACCATGCCGACCAGGCAGACTTCCGGGCCCGCTTCCGCCGCGAGGTCGAGGCCGCGCGCAGGGTCGCCAGCCCCTGGGCCGTCCCCGTGACCGGCGCCGATCCCGACGCGCCCGAGCCGTGGATGGCCACCGCCTTCGTTCCCGGACCGTCCCTCGGCGAGGCCGTCCGTGCGCACGGGCCGCTGCCCGAGCGCAGCGTACGGATCCTCGGCGGCGCCGTCGCCCGCGCGCTGGCCGCCGTCCACGCGGCCGGGATCGTGCACCGCGACGTCAAGCCGGGCAACATCCTGCTGGCCGTCGACGGTCCGCGCCTCATCGACTTCGGCATCGCCAGGGACACCGGCGAGACCGGGCTGACCTCGGCCGACATGGTCGTCGGCACGCCCGGCTTCCTCGCCCCCGAGCAGGCCGAGGCCCGGGCCGCCGAGATCGGTCCTGCCGCCGACGTGTTCGCCCTCGGCTGTCTGCTCGCCTTCGCGGCCACCGGCCGCCCGCCGTTCGGCACCGGCGCCCTGGACGCGCTGTTGTACCGGACCGTGCACGACGAGCCCGACCTCGCCGGCGTACCCGAGCGGCTGCTCGACCTCGTACGGCAGTGCCTCGCCAAGGAGCCGGCCGAGCGCCCCACCGCCGAGGAGATCGCCGACCGGCTCACCGAGGACACCCCGGGCGCCCCCGCCGACTGGCTGCCCGCCCCGGTCGTCACCACCATCGCCGCCCGCTCGGCGGCCATGCTGGCGTTGCCTGACATCGACCCGACCGCACCCGGTACGGACCCCGCCGCCCCGGCCACGTCCAGCAGACGGGGCTTCCTGCTGCTCGGCGCCGGTGCCGCGGTGCTCGCGGCCGGCGGCGGCGCGTTCGCCCTGTGGAACTCCCGGCGCGACGACAGCGACGGAGACGGGAAGCACCCCGCGCCGAAACCCCGGGACACCTGGGCCATCGGCGTCCTCGCCGACCTGTCCGGCCCCGCCCAGGAGATCGGCCGGGCCCAGGAACGCGGAGCCCGGCTCGCCGTCGAGCGGTTCAACGCCGCGCACAAGGGCAAGCCCTTCACCCTCGAACTCAAGGTCTCCGACGACCGCGGCGACCGCGCCGGTGCCCTCGCCGCTGCCCGCCGACTCACCTCCGACCCCTCCGTGGTCGCCGTCCTCGGCCCCACCTCGGACGACACGGGCATCGCCGCGCTCCCCGCCTTCGAGGAGGCCGGCGTCCCGCTCCTCACCGTCTCGGCGGGCTACAACCTCTTCACCCTGCGCGGCGACGGCGGACCGCCGAACACGACCGTGCTGCGCGCCATCCCGAACCACCTCATGGCGGGCACCTACCTCGCCTGGTCCGCCACGCTGCTGCCGCAGATCCGGCGCCCCGGAGTCCTCGAGGAACGCACCGACGACCAGTACAGCTGGCAGTACACCGCCGGCGTCCGCTTCGGCTTCAGGCACGCCGGTATCGAGCCGCACTTCCGGGTGGTCCCGGCCCGGGCCCGGGCGACCGACTACCGCCGGGTCATCGGCGAGATGATCGACGCCGGCATCGACGCGTACGTCCACTGCGGCGTCCGCTCCACGGCCGTGCTCGCCGCCCGCGCCCTGAACCAACTCGGCTTCTCCGGGCCCCGGTTCACCGGTCAGCACGTCCTGGGGTCGGCGTTCCTGAAGGAGGCCGGGAGCGCCGCCGAGGGCTGGTTCGTCTGCGCGCCCGTCGTCGACCCCGTCCAGCGGGCCGCCGACACCAAGCAGAAGACGGCCGACCGCAAGGCCACCCAGGACTTCCTCGACGCCTACCACAAGCGCTACCGCACCACCCCGGCCTTCTACACCGGTGAGGCCTTCGACGTGGTCAACCTGGTCACGACCTGGCTCGGCTCGAGCGCCGCGAAGGGCGCGCCCACCCGCAAGGGACTGTGGGACGCCCTGCGCCGACAGAAGTACACCGGGGCCATGGGCGGTTACGCGTTCCGCGACAACGGCGAGCTCACCGGTGTCGGCACCTTCGTCTACGGCGTGCAGCAGGGGGCCTACAAGTTCATCGGCGCGGCGCCCGCCGAGCCCGCCGGCACCAAGCCCAAGAAGAGCTGACGGTGCAGCCCCTCAAGAAGTCGGACCCCTCCGCCATCGCCGGCTACCGGCTGCTGGGGCGGCTCGGCGCCGGCGGCATGGGCGTGGTCTACCTGGCCCGGTCCGCCGGCGGCGCGCTCGCCGCGCTCAAGCTGATCCGCGCCGAGCACGCCGCCGACCCCGGCTTCCGGGCCCGCTTCCGCCGTGAGGCGGTCACCGCCGGGACCATCACCGGCCGCTGGGTGGTCCGGGTCCTGGGTGCCGACCCGGAGGCCCGAGAGCCGTGGCTGGCCACCGAGTTCGTGCCCGGGCCCTCGCTCGCCGAAGCCGTCGCCCTGCACGGCGCGCTGCCCGCGTCCACCGTGCGCGCCCTGGGCGCCCGGCTCGCCGACGCCCTCGACGGCATGCACGCGGCCGGGCTCGTCCACCGCGACGTCAAGCCCGGCAACGTCCTCCTCGCCCTCGACGGGCCACGGCTCATCGACTTCGGCATCGCCCGGGTCAGCGGCGCCACCGCGCTCACCGCCACCGACGCGATGATCGGCACGCCCGGCTTCCTCGCCCCCGAACAGGCCGGGGTCGCCAGCGCCGCCGAGGTCGGCCCGGCCGCCGACGTCTTCTCGCTCGGCTGCGTCCTCGCGTACGCCCTGACCGGCCGCCGGCCGTTCGGTACGGGTGGGGTGGCCGCGGTCGTCTACCGCACGGTTCACGAGGAGCCCGACCTCGACGGCCTGCCCGAGCCACTGCTGCCGCTGGTCGAGGCCTGCCTCGCCAAGGACGCCGCCGACCGGCCCGGCGCCGCCGAGGTGCGGGACGCCCTCGGCCCGTACGAGCGCCCGCCGGCGGGCGACTGGCTGCCGCCCGGCCTGCCCGCCCTGATCGCCCAGCGCTCGTCGCGGGTCCTGGACCTGCCGGTCGCCGATCCGACCGTACTCAACCCCCCGGAGCCGCAGGGGACTTCGCGGCGCCGCTTCCTGCTCCTCGGCGCGGCCGGGGCCGTCGCGGGCACCGGCGGCGTCACCGCCTGGCTGCTCGGCCGCGACCCGGCCACCGGGACGGGCGGCGGCACCGGCGGCGCCACGGGGGCGCCGAGGACGGCGTACACGCTCGGTGTGCTCACCGACCTCAGTGGCCCCGGCAAGGCGGACGGGCGCGCCCAGGAACGCGGGCTGCGTCTCGCCGCGGAGACCTTCAACGCCCGCGCCGACCGGCCCTTCGACCTGGTCCTCAAGGTGACGGACGACGGAGGGAAGCCCGAGCGGGCGGCCGCCGGGGCCCGCGCCCTCCTCAAGGATCCGTCGCTGGTCGCCGTCCTCGGGCCGGCGACCACGGAGACGGCCGTCGCCGCGGCGAACGTCCTCGTCGACCCGAAGGTGCCGATGCTGAGCGTGGTACCGGCGGTGCCGGACGGGGTGATCCGGGGCCAGATGCCGGAGATGCGCACGTACTTCGAACTGCGGCCCGTCCCCGACGTGATGATCGTGCCGTTCGGCCGCTACCTCTCCGAGCACGGACTGGGCCGCACCGCCGTCATCGAGGACCGGGCGGCCGGCACCTACAGCTGGCTCGCCGCCCGGAGCGTGAAGAACTCACCGCCCGCCGACGGCACGGTCACCGTGCACCAGGTCGCCGCGGACAGCGAGGACTTCGGCCCGGCGGTCCGGGCCGCGCTCGCCACCTCCCCGACGGGCGTCATGTACGTGGGGAAGTCGCCGCGCCGGGCCGCCCTGTGCGCCAAGGCCCTCCGGCAGCAGGGATACCGGGGCCCGCGCGGAAGCGTCGAGGCCGCCCTCCGGCCGGAGTTCCTCACCGTGGCGGGTCCGGCCGCCGAGGGCTGGTACTTCGGGACGGGCTTCACCGATCCCGACACGGTCCCGTCCGCGAAGCAGTTCGCGGCCGCGTACCGCAAGCGCTGGCGGCTCGCGGCCGCGGACCCGATCGACCGGTTCGCGGTGGAGGCGTACGACGCCCTCAACTGGATCGGTCAGGCGCTGCGCAGCGCCGCCGAGAGGAACACGGAGCGCCCCAGCGCGGCGATGTCGGTCGCGTTCATGAAGGACGACGCGACGTACCGCGGCGTGGCCAGGTCCTACAACGCCAGGGCCAACGACAGCGCGGCCGCCCGGCTGGAAGGCCTGACCCTCTGGCAGATCAGGTCCGGCGCGCCGCGCTGCCTCGGCCCGTTCGCCGAGGCAGCGAAGCGCGACTGACCGTGCGGGCCGCCGGTCAGCCCACCACCGTCCAGGTGTCCCTGCCCGTGAGCAGCTGCGACAGGTCGCCCTTGCCCTGCTGCTCCACCGCCTGCTCCAGCTGGTCCGCCATCAGCGTGTCGTACACCGGGCGCTCCACCGACCGGAAGACGCCGATGGGCGTCTGGTGCAGCGTGTCCGGGTCGGCGAGGCGGGAGAGGGCGAAGGCGGTCGTCGGCGAGGACGCGTGGGCGTCGTGGACGAGGACGCGCGACTCGTTCTCCGGCGTCACCGTGACGACCTGGAGGTCGCCGGTGGCCGGGTCGCGGACGACGCCCTTGTCGAGCTCGGCGCCGAAGCGGATCGGCTGTCCGTGCTCCAGGCGGATGACCGCCTCCTTGGCCTGGTCCTTGTCCTTGAGGACCTCGAAGGCGCCGTCGTTGAAGATGTTGCAGTTCTGGTAGATCTCCACCAGGGCGGTGCCGTTGTGGTCGGCGGCCTGGCGCAGCACCTCGGTGAGGTGCTTGCGGTCGGAGTCCACGGTGCGGGCCACGAAGCTCGCCTCGGCGCCCAGTGCCAGGGACACCGGGTTGAAGGGCGCGTCGAGGGAGCCCATCGGGGTCGACTTGGTGATCTTGCCGAGCTCCGAGGTGGGGCTGTACTGGCCCTTGGTCAGGCCGTAGATCCGGTTGTTGAAGAGCAGGATCTTCAGGTTGACGTTGCGGCGCAGCGCGTGGATGAGGTGGTTGCCGCCGATGGACAGCGCGTCGCCGTCACCGGTGACCACCCACACCGACAGGTCGCGGCGCGAGGTCGCCAGGCCGGTGGCGATGGCCGGGGCGCGGCCGTGGATGGAGTGCATCCCGTAGGTGTTCATGTAGTACGGGAAGCGGGAGGAGCAGCCGATGCCGGAGACGAAGACGATGTTCTCCTTCGCCAGGCCGAGTTCGGGCATGAACCCCTGCACGGCGGCGAGCACGGCGTAGTCGCCGCAACCGGGGCACCAGCGGACCTCCTGGTCCGACTTGAAGTCCTTCATGGACTGGGCGGCCTCGGCCTTGGGCACCAGGTGCAGCAGCGACTCACTCATCGATGACCTCCTTGAGGGCCGCGGCGAGCTGCTCGGCCTTGAACGGCATGCCGTTGACCTGGTTGTGGCTGCGGGCGTCGACCAGGTACTTCGCCCGGACGAGGGTGGCGAGCTGGCCCAGGTTCATCTCGGGTACCACCACCTTCTCGTAGCGCTTCAGGACCTCGCCGAGGTTCTTCGGGAAGGGGTTGAGGTGCCGCAGGTGGGCCTGGGCGACGGGGCGGCCGGCGACCCGCAGCCGGCGTACGGCGGCGGTGATCGGCCCGTAGGTGGAGCCCCAGCCGAGGACAAGGGTCTTCGCGCCGTCCGGGTCGTCGACCTCGATGTCGGGCACCTCGATGCCGTCGATCTTGGCCTGCCGGGTGCGGACCATGAAGTCGTGGTTGGCCGGGTCGTACGAGATGTTGCCGGTGCCGTCCTGCTTCTCGATGCCGCCGATGCGGTGCTCGAGGCCGGGCGTGCCGGGCAGTGCCCACGGGCGGGCCAGGGTCTCCGGGTCGCGCTTGTACGGCCAGAAGACCTCGGTGCCGTCGGCCAGGGTGTGGTTCGGGCCGGTGGCGAACGTCGTGGTCAGGTCGGGCAGTTCGTCGACGTCCGGGATGCGCCAGGGCTCGGAGCCGTTGGCGAGGTAGCCGTCGGACAGCAGCAGCACCGGGGTGCGGTAGGTGAGCGCGATCCGGGCCGCGTCGAGCGCCGCGTCGAAGCAGTCGGCGGGCGTCTTCGGGGCCACGACCGGCACCGGGGCCTCGCCGTTGCGCCCGTACATGGCCTGGAGCAGGTCGGCCTGCTCCGTCTTGGTCGGCAGGCCGGTGGACGGGCCGCCGCGCTGGATGTCGACGATGAGCAGCGGCAGCTCCAGGGAGACGGCCAGGCCGATCGTCTCGGACTTCAGCGCCACGCCGGGGCCGGAGGTCGTGGTCACGGCGAGCGAGCCGCCGAAGGCCGCGCCGAGCGCGGCGCCGATGCCGGCGATCTCGTCCTCGGCCTGGAAGGTGCGCACGCCGAAGTTCTTGTGCTTGCTCAGCTCGTGCAGGATGTCCGAGGCCGGCGTGATCGGGTACGAGCCGAGGTAGAGCGGCAGGTCCGCCTGGCGGGAGGCGGCGACCAGCCCGTACGAGAGGGCCAGGTTCCCGGAGATGTTGCGGTAGGTGCCGGTGGGGAAGGCCTTGGTCGCGGGGGCGACCTCGTAGGAGACGGCGAAGTCCTCGGTGGTCTCGCCGAAGTTCCAGCCGGCCCGGAAGGCGACGATGTTCGCCTCGGCGATCTCGGGCTTCTTCGCGAACTTCTGGCGCAGGAAGGTCTCGGTGCCCGCGGTGGGCCGGTGGTACATCCAGGAGAGCAGTCCGAGCGCGAACATGTTCTTGCTCCGCTCGGCCTCCTTCCTGGACAGGCCGAAGTCCTTCAGGGCCTCGACCGTGAGCGTGGTCAGCGGCACCGGGTGGACCCGGTAGCCGGCCAGCGAGCCGTCCTCCAGGGGGGAGGTCTCGTAGCCCACCTTGGCCATGGCGCGCTTGGCGAACTCGTCGGTGTTGACGATGATCTCGCCGCCGCGCGGCACGTCCCCGATGTTGGCCTTGAGCGCGGCCGGGTTCATCGCGACCAGGACGTTCGGGGCGTCGCCCGGGGTCAGGATGTCGTGGTCGGCGAAGTGCAGCTGGAACGAGGACACACCCGGCAGCGTGCCGGCGGGGGCCCGGATCTCGGCGGGGAAGTTCGGCAGCGTGGAGAGGTCGTTCCCGAAGGACGCCGTCTCCGAGGTGAACCGGTCACCGGTGAGCTGCATGCCGTCGCCGGAGTCGCCCGCGAAGCGGATGATCACCCGGTCGAGCCGGCGGACTTCCTTCGCTGAGCCGTGGTCGCCCGTCGCCGGGGCGCTGCGCTGCTCCCCGACCAGGGCCTCACCGGCCTCGCTACTGACCTGGCTGGTCACTGAACTGGACCTCCCTCGCGGCAGGGTCTCTCCGTCGAGGCTGTCCCCGCGGAGAAGGCTCGGGAGACGGCCGGCACCCCGGCCGTCCCGTGGCCCACCCTACGTCCGAGGGGTGGGCCTTCCCGGGACTTCTCGCATCGTGGACCTCGTTTCGAGACGCCCACTGGCGCCCTTATATGGTCAATTGTCGCGCTCCGTGAACTGTCGGGTCCACCCGGAGGTCACGTTGTGCTCATCCTCAGTAACGACTCGTCGCATTGAGTCGCTCCTGTGCCGCGCTAAAGCCGTGCTGATCTTTCCTGGTGGCGGGAGGTCCGGGCGGCACCTTCCGCGCCACCTGACAGGGTGTCAGCCGACTACGAATTCAGATAGGTCAGTACGGCGAGTACCCGACGGTGATCCCCGTCACTCGGCGAGAGCCCCAGCTTCAGGAAGATGTTGCTGATGTGCTTCTCCACCGCGCCGTCGCTCACCACCAGCTGCTTCGCGATGGCCGAATTCGTACGCCCTTCCGCCATCAGGCCCAGCACCTCCCGCTCGCGCGGCGTCAGCGCCGCAAGCACGTCCTGCTTCCGGCTCCGGCCGAGCAGCTGCGCCACCACCTCCGGGTCGAGCGCCGTACCGCCCCTGGCCACCCGCACCACCGCGTCCACGAACTCGCGGACCTCGGCCACCCGGTCCTTCAGGAGATAGCCGACGCCCGTGCTGGACCCGGCGAGCAGCTCCGTCGCGTACTGCTCCTCCACGTACTGCGACAGGACGAGCACCCCGATCCCCGGGTGCTCCTTCCGCAGCCGCACCGCCGCCCGCACGCCTTCGTCCGTGTGCGTCGGGGGCATCCGTACGTCGGCCACGACCACGTCCGGCAGGGCGCCCCCGCCCGCGAGATCGGCCACCGTCTTCACCAGCGCCTCACCGTCACCCACCTTGGCGACCACCTCGTGGCCCAGATCGGTGAGGAGCCGGGTCAGGCCCTCGCGCAGCAGCACCGAATCCTCGGCGATGACCACGCGTACGCTGTCCGTCACGTCTTCTGCCTTTCTGCCACCTGGCTGGGTGCCCCAGCATCGCAGCAGAAGGGACGCGGCGGGCGCAGTGGAGGTTCAACCGGGCCACGGGCGGCCGGGCTTGGGACCTTGCCCGGCCCCGGCCCGCCGGACCGGGCCCTGCGTCTCCTAGGCCCGCCAGGGCAGCTCGGCGGTGACGGTCGTCGGGCCGCCCGCGGGGGAGTCGACCGCGAGGACGCCGTCGACGGCGCCGAGCCGCTCCGCCAGGCCCGCGAGGCCGCTGCCGCCGGCCGGGTCGGCGCCGCCCACCCCGTCGTCGCGTACCTGCAGCATCAGCCGGCCGTCCGTCCGCCACACGTCCACCCAGGCCCGGCGGGCCCGGGAGTGCTTCGAGACGTTCTGCAGCAGTTCCGAGACCGTGAAGTAGGCGATGCCCTCGATCGCCGCGGCCGGCCGGCCCGCCAGGTCCACGTCCACCGACACCGGCACCGTGCAGCGGGCGGCGAGCGCCGACAGGGCGGCGTCCAGGCCACGGTCGGTGAGGACCGCAGGGTGGATGCCGCGCGCCAGGTCGCGCAGCTCCTGGAGGGCCAGCTTCACCTCGCCGTGCGCCTCGTCGACCATCACCGCCGCGGCCAGCGGATCCCGCGCCAGCTTCTCCTTCGCCAGGCCCAGGTCCATCGCCAGGGCCACGAGCCGTGCCTGGGCACCGTCGTGCAGGTCGCGCTCGATGCGCCGCAGGTCGGCGGCGGCCGTGTCCACGACCACGCCCCGGTCCGACTCCAGCTCCGTCACCCGGCTCGCCAGCCGGGACGGGCCGAGCAGCCCCGACACCATCAGCAGGTCGACCGCCACCAGACCGCGCAGCACCCACGGCCCCACGAACACGAAGAGCAGACCCACGCCGCAGGTCACGGCGATCTCGAAGGGCGAGTCCAGATAGATGCCGTGCGTCCCGTCCCCGTACACCTGGAGGCCGTCCTGGCCCGCGTACATCGGGAACACCCACTGCCACAGCGGATACGTGAACAGGCTCCAGCCCCACGCCCACAGCGCCACCGCCACGGAGAAGGAGAACACCGCCCACGGGAAGTGCAGCAGCGCGTACAGCAGGTGCCGCCAGGACACCCCGCTCTTCAGCGTCGCGCCCATCCACGACAGCGCCCCGCCCGTACGGCCCCGGGCCGGCTCCGGCGCCCGCACGTCCAGGTCCAGCATCCCGCGCGCCCGAGCCCGCTCCACCGCGCCGAAGCCACGGCACACGGCGAGCGCCCCGGCGAGCACCGGGATCCCGAGGAACGTCACGAGCAGCCCGGCACCGGCCGAGACCAGGGTGACGGCGAGGCAGAAGGCGACGACGCTCAGCGGGAAGCCGGTCAGGACGTAGCCCAGCTCGCGCCAGGTGCGTCCCTCGAAGGGCGCGCGGAGGCCGGCGGGCAGACGGTGGGAGTCCATCGGAGATCCGTTTCTCACGCGGGGTGGTCGTTCGGTTAGCCGCTTCCCACCCTCCCGGGAGTGAAGGGCCCGGCACCATGAGGCGGGTCGGCGTCTGCGGCCGGGGGTTTTCCCTACCGTCCGCCGCCGCGGACGCCGTCGCGGTCCCGCCAGGGCAGCTCGGCCGTGACGGTCGTCGGGCCGCCCGCGGGGGAGTCGACCGCGAGGACGCCGTCGACGGCGCCGAGCCGTTCCGCCAGGCCCGCGAGGCCGCTGCCGGTGGCCGGGTCGGCGCCGCCCACCCCGTCGTCGCGTACCTGCAGCATCAGCCGCTCCTTCGTCCGCCACACCTCCACCGAGGCCGACCGCCCTCCGGAGTGCTTGGAGACGTTCTGCAGCAGCTCGGAGACCGTGAAGTAGGCGATGCCCTCGATCGCCTCCGCAGGCCGCTCCGCCAGGTCGACGGAGACCTTCACCGGCACCGTGCAGCGCGCGGCGACCGCCGAGAGGGCGGCGTCGAGGCCACGGTCGGTGAGGACCGCAGGGTGGATGCCGCGTGCCAGGTCGCGCAGCTCCTGGAGGGCCAGCTTCACCTCGCCGTGCGCCTCGTCGACCATCGCCGCCGCGGCCTCCGGGTCGTCGAGCAGCTTCTCCTTGGCGAGCCCGAGCCCCATGGCGAGGGCCACGAGCCGTGCCTGGGCACCGTCGTGCAGGTCGCGCTCGATGCGGCGCAGGTCGGCGGCGGCGGTGTCCACGACGACGCCGCGGTCCGACTCCAGCTCGGCGATCCGCCGCTCCAGCTCGTCCGAGGGCGAGAGCAGCCCGCGCACCATGGCCCGGTCGACGTTGGCGAGACCGCGCGCCACGAACGGCAGCACCGGCCACAGCACGATCAGCGACACCAGCGTGACGGCGAAGGTGAGCACGCCCCACGGCAGCCGGACGAACCCGTACAGCTGGCTGCGCCACGCCACCGGGTCCTTCAGCTGCGCCCACAGCCAGGGCAGGAAACCCTCCTGGTGCGGCAGCCGGCTCGGGGCGTCCACGTGCACCCCGAGCAGGGCGCGCGCCCTGGCCCGCTCCGAGCGGCCCATCCCGCGCGCCCCGGCCAGCCCGAGCGCGAGCAGCGGCAGACCGACGACGGTCACCGCCAGGCCCACCCCGAGGGCGACCGTCACCACCGCGTACAGGAAACCGGCGAGCGCGCACGGCAGATCGGCGAGGAGGTGCGCGACCTCCTTCCAGGTGTGCCGGCCGTAGGCGAGGCGTGCGGGCGGCGGCGGGGTGTCGGTGTGGCTGCTCATGGGATCAAGGCTGCCGGTCGCGGGCCCCGACACGCCATGGGGGAGGTGGCCGCAGCAGAGGGGGGATAACCCCACCCGCGACTGCTTACGCCGCCTTTAGCAGGGCCTAGACTCGCGTCCGTACACAGGAATGAGACACCGAGACCGAGGGGCGGACGTGCGCGAACCGACCGTTGTCGCGGCGGGTCACGCGGCCGGTCACGTGACTGATCACGTGGCTGATCACGCGAGCCGCATCGAGACGTACGCGGCGGACTACTTCGAGACGTATTCCGTCGTCGGACTGCTCGCCGTCCTCGGCGTGCTCTTCGTCGCCGTCGCCTTCGGCGCCGGCCGGCTGCTGCGGCCCGTGGTCCCGACGCCCGAGAAGCTCCTCACGTACGAGTGCGGTGTCGACCCGGTCGGAGAGGGCTGGGCGCACACGCAGGTCCGCTACTACGTGTACGCCTTCCTCTACGTGATCTTCGCCGTCGACTCGATCTTCCTCTTCCCCTGGGCGACGGTCTTCGCCGCGCCCGGATACGGGGCGACGACGCTGGTCGAGATGTTCGTCTTCCTCGGCTTCCTGGCCGTGGGACTGCTCTACGCGTACAAGAAGGGCGTCCTGGCATGGATGTGACACCCCTGCCCGCCCCCACGCTCGGCCCGCTGGCCCGGCTGGCACCCGAGCCCATGAAGGTGGTCCTGAACTGGGGCCGCCGCTACAGCCTGTGGGTCTTCAACTTCGGCCTCGCCTGCTGCGCGATCGAGTTCATCGCCGCGTCGATGGCCCGGCACGACTTCATCCGGCTCGGCGTGATCCCCTTCGCGCCCGGCCCGCGCCAGGCCGACCTCATGATCGTCTCCGGCACGGTGACGGACAAGATGGCCCCGGCGGTGAAGCGGCTCTACGAGCAGATGCCCGAGCCGAAGTACGTCATCTCCTTCGGCGCCTGCTCGAACTGCGGCGGTCCCTACTGGGACTCGTACTCGGTGACGAAGGGCGTGGACCAGATCATCCCGGTCGACGTCTACGTGCCGGGCTGCCCGCCGCGCCCGGAAGCCCTGCTCCAGGGCATCCTCAAGCTCCAGGAGAAGATCGCGAAGGAGAGCCTGGGCGAGCGGTACGGCGCGGGCGCGCCCTCGGTCGCCCAGCTCACCAGCGGCCTGGTGCGGCCCCCGAAGCCGGCGGGAGGCGACGACCGGTGAACGAGTACGACACGAACGCGTACGACGCCCTGCCCGACTCCGTGACCGAGGTCTTCGGCGAGGAGGCGACCGCGGAGCGGGCGTACGACCTGCTGACGGTCGACGTCCCGACGGCGTCGTGGATCGCCGCCCTGGAGATCGCGCGGGACAAGCTGGGTCTGACGTACTTCGACTGGCTGAGCGCGGTCGACGAGCCGGGCACCGGCTTCCGCGTGTCCGCGCACGTCGCGTCGGTGGACCGGGGCAACGTCCGCCGCCTCCTCGTCCGCACGACCGTCCCCCGCTCCGCCCCCTCGCTCCCCTCCGCGGTGGAGGTGTACGCGGGAGCGGCATGGCACGAGCGCGAGACGTACGAGATGTTCGGCGTGACCTTCACGGACCACCCGCATCTGGTCCACCTCCTCCTCCCGGAGAACTTCGAGGGCCACCCGCTGCGCAAGGACTTCGTCCTCGCCGCACGCGTCGCCAAGGCCTGGCCCGGCGCCAAGGAGCCGGGCGAGTCGCACGACCCCAACGCCCCGAAGCGCCGCCAGATGCTTCCCCCGGGCGTCCCGGACCCCAACGACTGGGGCCCCCTCAAGGGCCAGCTCCCGCCCGCCCCGGCCCGCCCGGCCCGCGGCGCGGCCGCGGCCGGCGACCGCCCGGTGCGCCGCACCCGCACGGCGGCCGAAGGCTCGGCGACCCGGCCCGCCGCCGCAGCCCGCCCCGCCCGCACGGCAGGCGCCGGCCCGGCCGGCCGGCCTACGGAGGCCCCGGCCGCCGCCGCGCCCGTCGAGGGCGGCGCCGGGCCGAGCCCGGAGACGTCCGCCCCGGCCGGCCCCCGCCGTCACCGCACCGCGAGCGCGGGCTCGGCGAGCCAGCGCACGGAGGCGGCCCAGGACACCACCGCACCCGCCACGACCGAGCCCCCGGCGGCCCCCGCCGTTCCTTCCACGTCTTCGGACGCTGCCACGGCGCCCGCGCAGCCCCCGGCGGCCCCCGCCGACGGCGGCGCCCAGCCGGGCCCGGCAGCCTCTGCCCCGACCGGGCCGCGCCGCAGCCGGACGGCGAGCGCGGGTTCGGCGAGCCAGCGTGCCGAGGCCGCAGCCGAGGGCGGCGCCGCGCCGGCCCCGGAGGCGTCCGCTCCGGCAGGTCCGCGCCGCAGCCGGACCGCGAGCGGCGGCTCCGCCAGTCAGCGCGCGACGGGCGCCGAAGCGCCGGCCGAGCGGCCCGCGCCGCCCCGCACGCGCAGCTCGGACGCCCCGTGGCACCACGCCCGACCGGCCTTCGACGAGGAACGACCCGCCGGGGGCGAGGCCGCGGCCGAGCCTGAAGCCGCGGCCGAGCCTGAAGCCGCGGCCGAGCCTGAAGCCGCAGCCGAGCCTGAAGCCGCGGCCGAGCCTGAAGCCGCGGCCGAGCCCGAAGCCCCGGCCCAGCCCGAAGCCCCGGCGAAGGCGCCGGCCGCCGAGCCTGAAGCCGCGCCACAGGCGTCGGCGCCCGAGGCCGGGGGCACCGCCTCTGGGGCCCCGGCCGTCCCGGCCGCGCCCGCCGAAGGCGAAGCCGCGCCCCAGGCGCCGGCGAAGGCCCCGGCCGCCGGGGGCGAAGGCGAGCCCCAGCCCCCGGCCCCGGCCGAAGCCCCGGCTTCCGAAGCCCCCGACGCTCCGCCCGCCGAGGGCGAAGCCGGCTCCCCCACCCGGCCACCCGCCCAAGCCGAACCCACCACCGACCCCGACGGAGGCGATTCCGCGTGAACGACGTACTCGACGTCGCCCTCCGGCTGCTCGTCGTCTTCGGTGTGTTCCTCGTGCTCCCGCTCGTCGTCGGGCAGACCGAACACAAGGTCATGGCCCACATGCAGGGCCGGCTCGGCCCCATGTACGCCGGTGGCTTCCACGGGTGGGCGCAGCTCGTCGCGGACGGGGTGAAGTTCGCGCAGAAGGAGGACGTCGTCCCGAAGGACGCCGACCGGCGGGTGTTCCAGCTCGCGCCGGCCGTCGCCCTCCTCCCGTACCTCCTCGTCCTGGTCGCCATCCCCATCGGACCCAGCGAGGGAGCGGTCGGGCGGGTCGTCGACGCGGGCATCTTCTTCGTGCTCGCGGTGATGGGCGTCGGCGTGCTCGGCAGCCTGATGGCCGGCTGGGCGTCCGCCAACAAGTTCAGCCTCCTCGGCGCGCTCCGCACCGCCGCCCAGCTCCTCGCGTACGAGCTGCCGATGCTGCTCACCGCCGCGTCCGTCGCGATGGCGGCCGGCACCGTCTCGCTCCCCGGCATCCTGAACGCCTTCGAGTGGTGGTGGGTGCCCTGGCAGATCGTCGGCGCGCTGGTCTTCTTCACGGCCGGTCTCGCCGAGCTCCAGCGGCCGCCGTTCGACATGCCCGTCGCCGACTCGGAGATCATCTTCGGCGCGTACACCGAGTACACCGGCCTCCGCTTCGCGCTGTTCCTGCTGGCCGAGTACGCCGGCATCGTCGTCCTCTGCGGTCTCACCACCGTCCTCTTCCTCGGCGGCTGGCACGGCCCCGGCGGCGCCGACGGCCTCGGCTGGGTCTGGACCCTGCTGAAGACCGCCGTCCTGGCCTTCGTCGTGATCTGGCTGCGGGTGTCCTACCCCCGCCTGCGCGAGGACCAGCTGCAGAAGCTGGCCTGGACGGCGCTCGTCCCGCTCGCCCTCGCGCAGATCGCGCTCACCGGCATCGTGAAGGTGGCGATCCAGTAATGCCCATCCCCGGCTCCGGCCTCGCCAAGGGGCTCGCCGTCACCCTGCGCACGATGACGCGCAAGTCCGTCACCGCGCAGTACCCGGACGCGCAGCCCGAGCTGCCGCCCCGCACCCGAGGCGTCATCGGGCTGTTCGAGGAGAACTGCACGGTGTGCATGCTGTGCGCCCGTGAGTGCCCCGACTGGTGCATCTACATCGACTCCCACAAGGAGACGGTCCCGGCCGCCGTGCCCGGCGGGCGCGAGCGCAGCCGCAACGTGCTCGACCGCTTCGCCATCGACTTCTCGCTCTGCATGTACTGCGGGATCTGCATCGAGGTGTGCCCGTTCGACGCGCTGTTCTGGTCGCCCGAGTTCGAGTACGCGGAGACCGACATCCACGAGCTGACGCACGAGCGCGACAAGCTCCGCGAGTGGATGTGGACGGTGCCGGAGCCGCCCGCGCTCGACCCGCGCGCGGAGGAGCCCAAGGAGATCGCCGCCGCGCGCAAGGCCGCGGAGAAGGCCCAGGCCGCCGCCGAGGCCGAAGCACTGGCCCAGGCCCAGCAGCGGGCCGAGGCCGGCGCCGAAGCCCAGGCCCAGCAGCAGGCCGACCAGCAGGAGGGCCCGCAGTGATCCTGGCAGCGCAGACCGGCCACGGCTTCCTCTCGCCCACCGGCGTCGAGATCGCCTTCCTCCTCGTCGGCCTCGTCACCCTCGGCGCGGCCCTCGTCACCGTCACCACCCGGCAGCTCGTCCACGCCGCCCTGTGGCTGGTCGTGGCGCTCGGCGGCCTCGCCGTCGAGTACCTGCTCCTCACCGCCGAGTTCATCGCCTGGGTGCAGGTGCTGATCTACGTCGGCTCCGTCGTCGTCCTCCTCCTGTTCGGACTCATGCTCACCAAGGCCCCCATCGGCCGCTCCCCGGACGCCGACTCCGGCAACCGGCCCGTCGCCGTCGCCGTGGCGCTCGCCGCCGCCGCTGCCCTCGTGTGGGTGGTCCTGGACGCGTTCCGCACGACGTGGATCGACCTCGACGGGCCCGCGCAGGGCTCCACCCGGGTGTCCGGCGAGATCCTCTTCCGGCACTGGGTGCTGCCCTTCGAGGCGCTGTCGGTGCTGCTGCTCGCCGCCCTCGTCGGCGCCATCGTCCTGTCCCGGAAGAAGAACGGAGAGGAAGGCTGATGCACCTCGCCTACCCGGCCGTCCTCGCCGCGCTGCTCTTCTCCGTCGGCCTGTACGGAGTCCTCGCCCGCCGCAACGCGATCCTGGTCCTGATGTCCGTCGAGCTCATGCTCAACGCCGTCAACCTCAACCTGGTCGCCTTCGACGTCTGGCTCCGCGACACCCTGCACGCGGGCGAGGCCCTGACCCTCTTCACCATCGCCATCGCCGCCGCGGAGATCGGCATCGGTCTCGCGATCGTCCTGATGGTCTACCGCAACCGCGGCACCTCGGACGTCGACCGCCTCCGCGACACCAGGGAAGCGACCTCCGCCGACGAGACGACGTCCGCCGACGAGAAGGCCGAGGCCACCGCGTGACCACCACGACCCTCGCCGTCCTCGTCCCCCTCCTTCCCTTCCTCGGCTCCGCCGCCGGTCTGCTCCTAGGCCGGACCGCGCCCGGCTTCGTCCGCCCGCTGGCCGTGCTGCCGACGCTCGCCGCGGCCGTGCTCGCCGTGCTCGTCGCCGCCCGCCAGGGCGGGGACAGGGCCATCGACGCGGCCACCCAGCTCACCCCCACCGGCTCGGTCCCGATCGACCTCGCCCTGCACATCGACGGCTTCGCCGCCGTCGTCGCCGTCCTCGTCGGCGTCGTCGCCACCTGCGTGCAGATCTACTCGACCGGCTACCTGCGCCACGACCCGCGCTACCCCTCGTACGCGGCGCTCGTCTCCCTCTTCACCGCCGCGATGCTGCTGGTCGTCTACTCCGGCGACCTGATGGTCCTCCTGGTCGGCTGGGAGATCATGGGCATCTGCTCGTACTTCCTCGTCGGGCACTACTGGGAGACGCCCGAGGCCCGCTCGGCCTCCCTCAAGGCCTTCCTCGTCACCAAGCTCGGTGACGTGCCCTTCCTGATCGGCCTCTTCGCGCTGGCCGCCGACGCGGGCACCTTCCGGATCACCGGCGTGCTCGGCGCCGTCGCCGCCGGCGGCCTCGACCACCCCACCCTCGTGGCGCTGCTGCTCCTCGCGGGCGTGGCCGGCAAGTCCGCGCAGTTCCCGCTGCACACCTGGCTTCCCGACGCCATGGCCGGCCCGACCCCGGTCTCCGCGCTGATCCACGCGGCCACCATGGTCGCCGCCGGCATCTACTTCGTGGCCCGGCTCCTCCCCGTCTTCGCCGCCTCCGCCGCCGCGCTGACCGTGCTCGCCGTCATGGCCGCCGTCACCATGGTCGGCTCGGCGCTCGCCGCGCTCGCGCAGGACGACATCAAGCGGGTCCTCGCCTACTCGACGATCGGCCAGCTCGGCTACATGTCGGGCGCCCTCGCCGTCGGCGACCGCGGGGCCGCCGTCTTCCACCTCCTGTCGCACGGCGCCTTCAAGGCGCTGCTCTTCCTCGCCGCCGGCGCGGTCATCCACGCCGCCGGCACCAACTCGCTCACGGCGATGTCCCGCATGAGCGGACTCACCAAGCGCATCCCGGACGCCTACTGGACGATGACCGTCGGCCTGCTCGCCCTGGCAGCGATCCCGCCCTTCGCCGGCTTCTTCTCCAAGGAGGCCGTCCTCGTCGCCGCCGAGCACACCGCCACCGGCGACCACACGGTCGCCCCGGCCGGCGCCGGCTGGATCGTCCTCGTCGCCGGACTCCTGACCGCGCTGCTCACCGCCGCGTACGCGATGCGGCTGTGGCTGCTCGCCTTCCGCGGCCGCGGCGCCGAAGCCCCGGACCACGGCCGCCAGCCGATCGCCATGACCACCGTCCTGTGGGTGCTCGCGATCCCCTCCCTCGGTTTCGGCCTCACGGCCGCCTACCTCGACGACTGGTTCGACGGGAACGCACTGACGCCGACCCTCACCACCGCCGTCTTCGGCACCGGCCTCGCCGCCGTGGGCGCCGCCGTGACCTACGCCGTGCGCCGCACGCTCGTCGCGCGCACCGCACCGCCCCCGGCCGCCCCCGTCGGCGCCGCGCCCGTCCCCGCCGCCGGGCCCGTCGCGGCGCCCACCGTGGCCCACCCCGACGCCGAGGCCGGCCAGGTCGAGGCCGAGGCCCTGGACCTGCCGCACCCGGCGACCGACCCGGCCGACCCCGGCCGCGCCCTGCTCGGCCCGCTGCACCGGCCCGCCGCCGACGGCTTCCACCTCGACGCCGTCTACCACGCCGCCTTCGTCCGCCCCGTGCTCGCCGCCGCCTCCCTGGTCCGCTTCCTCGACCGCGAGGTCGTCGACACCTACGTACGCGGCGCGGGCGAGGGCGCCAAGGGCCTCGGCCGGCTCGTCCGCCGCGCCCAGACCGGCAACGTGCAGACCTACCTCAGCGCGCTGCTCGCCGGCTCCGTCGTCCTGGCGATCGTCGCCGTCGTCCTCGCCAACGTCGCCGCCGGAGCGTGAGCCGTGATCGATATCAGCGAATCCGTGATGCAGTTCCTTCTCGCGTCGATCGTCGCCGGCCCGCTCCTCGGCGCCGCCGCCGCCCTCCTGCCGGCCCCGCCCGGGCTGAAGGGGAAGTCGCCCGACCAGGCCGTGCTCCGCCACGGCGTGACCGTCACCGGCGTGATCCTGCTCGCCGCGATCGTCCTCACGCTCGGCTTCGACCACGACCAGCCGTCGAAGATGCAGGCGACCACGGACATCAGCTGGATCCACGCCCTGGACGTGCGGATCCACCTCGGTGTCGACGGCATCTCGCTCCCCCTCCTGCTCCTGACCGCGCTGCTGACCTTCCTCAGCGCGCTGTACAGCTACTTCAAGATGCCTTCGGGCCCGTCACCCAAGGCGTTCGTCGCCCTGCTCCTCGTCCTCGAGTCCGGCACCCTCGCGACCTTCGCCGTCCTCGACCTCGTCCTCTTCTTCCTGGCCTTCGAGATGGTCCTCATCCCGATGTACTTCCTCATCGCCCGCTGGGGCGGCGAGGGCAGGCAGGCCGCCGCCTGGAAGTTCATCCTCTACACGCTGCTCGGCTCCGTCGTCATGCTGCTCGGCCTGCTCCTCGTCGGCGTGAAGGCGGGCACGTTCGACATGGTGGCACTCGCCGCTGACAACGGCCGCGGGCTGACCATGTCCGTGCAGGTCATCGCCGTTCTGGCGATCGGGCTCGGGCTCGCCGTGAAGACCCCGATGTGGCCGCTGCACAGCTGGCTGCCGGACGCCCACACCGCCGCCCCGACCGTCGGCTCCGTGCTCCTCGCCGGCGTGCTCCTGAAGATGGGCACGTACGGCTTCGTCCGCATCGTGCTGCCGATCGCCCCCGACGGCATGCGGACCTTCGCCCCGTACCTCGCGGCCTTCGCCGTCGCCGGCATCGTCTACGGTTCCCTCGCCTGCCTCGCCCTCGCGAAGCCCGGCAACAAGGGCGACCTCAAGCGGCTGATCGCCTACTCCTCCGTCGGCCACATGGGCTTCGTGCTGCTCGGCATCGCCACCATGACGCCCACCGGGGTCAACGGCGCCCTGTTCGCCAACATCGCCCACGGCCTCATCACCGGCCTCCTCTTCTTCCTGGTCGGCGCCCTCAAGGACCGCTACGGCACCGCCGACCTCGACACCCTCGCCGGAGCCACCGGCGCCGCCCTCTACGGCCGCGCCCCGCGCCTCGGCGCCCTGCTCGCCTTCGCCGCCGTCGCCTCGCTCGGCCTGCCCGGCCTCGCCGGGTTCTGGGGCGAGATGCTCGCCCTGTTCGGGGCCTTCGACCCGGCCGACGGCCTCAGCCGGCCCGCCTTCCTCACCTTCATGGCGATCGGCGCCTTCGGCACCCTCCTCACCGCCGCCTACCTCCTCGTCGTCGTCCGGCGCGTCTGCATGGGCGGCCCCCGCCCGGCCGGCGAGACCGTCCTCGCCGACGTCCAGGGCTACGAGCTCGCCGCCTGGACCCCGCTCGTCGCCCTCACCGTCCTCGCCGGACTGTGGCCCGCGGTCCTCCTCGGCCTCACCGACCCGGCCGTCCAGCAGCTCCTCGCGGGAGGCACCAAGTGAGCCCAGTGACCGCCACGGCCGCGGCGCCCAGCCTCGTCCAGTCCGTCGACTGGCTGGCGATCGCGCCGCCCACCCTCACGGCCCTGGTCGCGCTCGTCGTCCTCGTCGCCGACCTGTTCGTCCCGGAGGCCCGCAAGCAGCTCCTCGGCTGGATCTCCGTCGCCGGGCTCGTCGCCGCGCTCGCCCTGCTCGCGCCGCTGCGCGCGGGCGACCGCTCGACCTTCTGCCTGACCGCCGACACCCAGCTCCGGGCGTGCAGCTACACCGCCGACCACTTCACCCTGGTCATCCAGTTCCTGGTGCTCGGCGGCGCGCTCGTCACCGCGCTGCTGTCGATCGCCGACACCCGCGACAGGCTCCCGGCCGGCGAGTACTGGTTCCTGCTGCTGTCCTCCGCGGCCGGCGCCGCGCTGCTGCCCGCCTCCCGCGACCTGGCGACCCTCGTCGTCGCCCTCGAAGTGGCCTCGCTGCCCGCGTTCGCGCTCGTCGGCCTGCGCCGCGGCGACCGGGTGTCCAGCGAGTCCGCGCTCAAGTTCTTCCTGTCCTCCGTCACCGCCACCGCCGTGACCCTGCTCGGCGTCAGCTTCGTCTACGCGGCGACCGGCACCCTCCACCTCACCGAGGTCGCCCAGCGCCTCGGCGACGTGCCCGGACAGCTGCAGACGCTCGCCCAGACCGGTGTCGTCCTCACCCTGGTCGGCTTCGCCTTCAAGACGGCCGCGGTGCCCTTCCACTTCTGGGTGCCCGACACCTACGTGGGCGCCCCGCTGCCCGTCGCCGCCTACCTCTCCGTGGTCGGCAAGGCCGTCGGCTTCACCGGCCTCATCCTGGTGACCGTCGTCGCCTTCCCGTCGTACGCGGACGTGTGGGGCCCGGCGCTCGCCGTGCTCGCCGCGCTCACCATGACCGTCGGCAACGTCGGCGCGCTGCGCCAGGTCTCCACGCGCGCGTGGAGCGCGGTACGGCTGCTCGCCTGGTCGTCCGTCGCCCAGGCCGGCTACCTCCTGGTGCCGATCGCCGCCGCCGCGTACTCCAGCGACGACCAGATCGGCGCGACCGTCGCGTACGCACTCATGTACGCCGTCGTGAACCTCGGCGCCTTCGCCGTCGTCGCCGTCGTCGCCCGTACGCACCCGGAGAACCGGATCGCGGACTACCGGGGCCTGTACGCGGCGAGCCCCGCCGCCGCCCTCACGCTCGGCTTCTTCCTCCTGAACCTGGCCGGACTGCCCCCGGGTATCATCGGCCTCTTCGCCAAGGTGACCGTCTTCTCGGCGGCCGTCGACGCGGGCCTCGGCTGGCTCGCCGTGATCATGGGCGTCAACGTCGTGATCGGCCTCTACTACTACCTGCGGTGGACGGCGCTGCTGTTCCGCGGGCCGGAAGGCGAGACCGTACGGCACCGGGCCCCCGCCCCGGTCACCCTGGCCGTCGCGCTGACCGCCGTCGCGGGCGTCGTGCTGTCGGGCTACCCGCAGTTCGTCCTCCGCTTCGCGGCGAACAGCCTCTTCTGACCCCACCAGAAGATCCCCCACAAGCAGAACCCTCCAAGGAGCAGGACCCCGTGCTGAACGGTTTCAAGGACTTCATACTTCGCGGCAACGTCGTCTCGATGGCCATCGGTCTGGCCGTCGGCTCGGCGTTCACGGCCGTCGTGACCGGCTTCAGCAAGGCGTTCATCACCCCGCTCATCGGTCTGGCCACCGGCTCGGTCGGCGACTTCAGCGAGGCGAAGTTCACCATCGGCAAGACCGACTTCCCCTACGGCCTGGCGATCGCCGCCGCCATAGCCTTCGTCATCACCGCCGCCGTCCTCTACTTCATGATCGTCGTCCCCATGACGAAGATCCAGGAGCGGTTCGCCAAGGAGGAGGCGATGGACCCGAAGTCGGAGAAGCGCGACTGCCCCCGCTGCTTCGCCGAGATCCCGGCCATCGCCTCCCGCTGCGCCCACTGCACCAGCGAGGTCGAGCCGGTCGCCGACGCGCTCGTGAAGGCCGGCCTGGACAAGATCGCCGTCCCGGCACCCCGTTAGGCCCGTCCCGGCGCACCGAGCCCCCGGCACACCGGCTCCGGCCGCTCCTTCACCCGTACGGCGTACGGGGCGGCCCGGCGCGGCCGGGGAACCCGTACCTCCCGCGTGGCGTTGACCAGGAAGGGAGGGTCCACTGGACAGAAGGGTTCCCCTGCCGCACCACTTGGAGGGCGTACCGTGCACCGCCGGCACAACGGGCTGAGGACCGCCGTACTCCTCGGAGGGCTCTCCGCCCTCATCATCGTCATCGGCAGCTTCTTCGGGCGTACGGGCCTGATCGTCGCGCTCGTCGTGGCGCTCGGCACCAACGCGTACGCGTACTGGAACAGCGACAAGCTCGCGCTGCGCGCCATGCGCGCCCGCCCGGTGAGCGAGTTCGAGGCCCCGGCGCTCTACCGGATGGTCCGTGAGCTCTCCACACAGGCCCGCCAGCCCATGCCGAGGCTCTACATCTCGCCCACCCAGGCGCCCAACGCCTTCGCGACCGGCCGCAACCCGCGCAACGCGGCCGTGTGCTGCACCGAGGGCATCCTCGCGATCCTCGACGAGCGCGAGCTGCGCGGGGTCATCGGCCACGAGCTGAGCCACGTCTACAACCGCGACATCCTGATCTCGTCGGTCGCCGGAGCCCTCGCCTCCGTGATCCTTTTCCTGGTGAACTTCGCCTGGCTGATCCCGATCGGCCGCTCGGACGACGACGAGGGGCCCGGACTGCTCGGGATGCTGCTGATCATGATCCTGGGCCCGATCGCCGCCTCCGTCATCCAGCTGGCCATCTCCCGTTCCCGCGAGTACGAGGCGGACGCCTCCGGCGCCCAGCTCACCGGCGATCCGCTCGCCCTGGCCGGCGCCCTGCGCAAGCTGGAGGCGGGCACCAAGCAGCTTCCGCTGCCGCCCGAGCCCAGGATCGAGACCGCAAGCCACATGATGATCGCGAACCCCTTCCGTCCGGGACAGGGGCTGTCCAAGATGTTCTCCACCCACCCGCCGATGGCGGAGCGCATCGCCCGGCTCGAACAGATGGCAGGTCACCGCCCGTGAAGACGATCCTGAACGTCATATGGCTGATCCTGTGCGGATTCTGGATGTTCCTCGGCTACCTGCTGGCCGGCGTCCTGCTCTGCATCACGATCATCGGCATCCCCTTCGGACTCGCCGCGTTCCGCATCGGCGTCTACGCCCTGTGGCCCTTCGGGCACACGGTCGTCGACCGGCCGGACGCCGGCGCCCCGTCCTGCGTCGGCAACGTGCTGTGGCTGGTCCTGGCCGGCTGGTGGCTGGCGCTCGGCCACATCACCACCGGCATCGCCCTCTGCATCACGATCATCGGCATCCCGCTGGGCATCGCCAACTTCAAGCTGATCCCGGTCTCGCTGCTGCCGCTGGGCAAGGAGATCGTCCCCACCGATCAGGCGTACGGCGCGTACGGCTACCAGGGCCGCTAGGAGCCGACAGGGCCGCCAGGGGGCGCCCAAGGGGCCGCAAGGAGGCTGGCCGGGGGCGGCTGGGCGCCGTCAGGTCCGTTGGAGGCCGGCGCGAGGGCCGGAGCCCGTGCGGAAACCTCGCCACGGCCCCCCGGCATCCGCCCTGGACGGTCTCAGGAGCGAGGGGGCTCGGGGCGTCCTCGGCTGACCGCGTGGGCCACCACCCCGACCGCGAGCACGCCGAGACCCGCCAGGACGGCGGCCGGCGGGAGCGAGAACGCGAGCGCCGCGCAGCCGGCCAGGCCGAGCACGGCCAGCGGCCGCTCCCGGCGCCCCAGGGTCCACGCGGAGGCGTTGGCGATCCCGTAGTAGACCAGCACCGCGAACGACGAGAAGCCGATCGCGCCGCGCAGGTCCGCCGTGGCCGCCACGACGGCGACCACCGCGCCCACCGCGAGCTCCGCGTGGTGCGGAACCCGGAAGCGCGGGTGGACGGCGGCGAGGGTGGCCGGCAGATGGCCGTCCCTGGCCATGGCGAGGGTCGTCCGTGACACGCCGAGGATCAGCGAGAGCAGCGAGCCCAGCGCGGCGACCGCCGCGCCCACGGTGACCACCGGAACCAGCCAGTCCGCCCCGGCGGCCCGCGCCGCGTCCGCGAGCGGGGCGGGCGAGGCGGCCAGGCCCTCCGGGCCGAGGACGGCGAGCACGGTGACGGCGACGGCCGCGTAGACGGCGAGCGCGATGCCCAGGGCGAGCGGCACGGCCCGCGGGATGGTCCGCTCCGGGTCGCGGACCTCCTCGCCGAGCGTCGTGATCCGCGCGTACCCGGCGAAGGCGAAGAACAGCAGCCCGGCGGCCTGGAGCACGCCGCCCGCCGGGACGTCCCCGTCGAGCGCGAGCCGCCCGGCCTCCCCGGCCCCGGCTGCGGCCACGACGACCGCCGCGAGCACGGCGAGCACGACCGCGACGATCACCCGGGTGAGCAGCGCGGACTTCTGCACGCCCTTGTAGTTGACGGCGGTCAGGGCGACGACGGCGGCGACGGCCACCGCGTGGGAATACGCGGGCCACACGTACGCGCCGACGGTGAGCGCCATCGCCGCGCACGAGGCGGTCTTGCCGACGATGAAGGCCCAGCCCGCGAGATAGCCCCAGAACGCGCCGAGCCGTTCGCGGCCGTACACGTAGGTGCCGCCGGAGGCCGGGTAGCGGGCGGCGAGCCGGGCCGAGGCCATCGCGTTGCAGTAGGCGACGACGGCGGCGACGCCGAGTGCCGGGAGCAGCCCGGGGCCGGCCGCGCGTGCCGCGGGCCCGAGCGCCGCGAAGATCCCGGCGCCGACCATCGAGCCGAGCCCGATCACGACGGCGTCGAACACTCCGAGAGTGCGGCGCAGTTCCTGTGTCATGCTCCGCACACTAGGGGGTCCGGCAACCGCTCGGGACCGCCGGGCGTCCTCCTGGGCATGAGCATCATCAGCTGGATAGTCCTCGGACTGATCGCGGGAGTCATCGCCAAGGTCCTGCTGCCGGGCCGCGACCCGGGCGGCCTGATCGGCACGACGGTCATCGGCGTCGTCGGCGCGTTCCTCGGCGGCTGGCTGTCGGCCCGCTTCCTGGACCGGCCCGTCGCCCAGGACTTCTACGACGGGGCGACCTGGCTGTCGGCGATCGGCGGCTCACTGGTCCTGCTGATCGGGTACCGGATCCTTTTCGGCCACTCGCGCGAGCGCTAGGCCCTCTCTTCCGGATCAGGGCCGGACAGGCCGCGGCCCCGTCCTACAGGCCGGTCTCCCTCAGGGTGATGTTGAGCCGTCCGGCGAGCCCCAGGGCCGGCTCGGCGCTGCCCGCGTACACCTTGGGCACGCCGTGGTACGCGAGGCGGGACGGTCCGCCGAAGACGAGCAGGTCGCCGGAGGCCAACTCGACGTCGGTCCAGGGCCGTCCGCGGTCATCGGTGTTCCCGAGCCGGAACACGCAGGTGTCGCCCAGGCTCAACGACACGACAGGGGCGGGCGACCGCTCCTCCCTGTCCTGGTGCATGCCCATCCTCGCGCCGTCCGCGTAGAAGTTCACGAGCGCGGTGTCCGGCGCGAAACCGCCGTACGGACCGTGCGCGCCGTACGCGTCCGCCAGTGCCTCGCGCCCGAGCTCGACGAGCCAGTCCGGGAGTTCGAGGAGGTTCTCCTCGGGGCCGAGGTACCGGTACGGAACCCAGCGCCGTCCGAGGCACAGCGAGCGCACCGACATCACCCCGCCGCCGGGCAGGACCGTGTGCTCGTACGAGACCGGCCCCCGCCCGAACTCCCGGCAGGCCGCGACGAGTTCCCGCTGCCGGGCGAACGGCAGCCAGCCGGGCACGTGCACCGCGCCCGGCGCCGGTTCGCTCCGCTCGCGCGGGAACAGCCCGTCAGGCACCGCTCTCCAGGTGCAGCAGCCGTTCCTTGCGCTCCAGCCCGGCCGCGTAGCCGCGCAGGCTGCCGTCGGCCCCGATCACCCGGTGGCAGGGCCGCACCACGAGCAGCGGATTCCGCCCGATCGCGGTGCCCACGGCCCGCACCCCGGCACCGGACGAGCCGACCCGGCGGGCGATGTCCCCGTACGAGACGGTCGTCCCGTACGGGATCTCCTCCAGGGCCTTCCAGACGGCGCGCTGGAAGTCGGTCCCGGACTCCTCGTACGGGATGTCGAAGCCCTCGCGCCGCCCGGCGAAGTACGCGTCGAGCTGCCCCGCGACCTCCTCGAACACCGCCGGGGCACACGTCCAGCTGTCCTCGACGCAGACGCCGCCCTTCTGGCCCTCCAGCGACAGCGACCGCAGCACGAGGGAACCCCCGTCGGCGACCCGCCCCACCAGGAGCATCGTGCCGAGGGGGCCGTCGACGTGGGCGTAGAGAGTGCTGTTCGTCGTCATGCGTCCAGTGTGCGAGCCCCGCCCGCAACGGGGCTGGCGGTTTTCGGACACGACCTTCAGAGGTCCTGCGGAGGCCCTGCCGGCAGTCCTACCGGTAGTTCACGAACTGCAGGGCGAAGTCGAAGTCCTTGCCCTTGAGCAGCGCGATGATGGCCTGCAGGTCGTCCCGGCTCTTCGAGCTGACCCGCAGCTCGTCGCCCTGCACCTGCGCCTTGACGCCCTTGGGGCCCTCGTCGCGGATGACCTTGGCGACCTTCTTCGCGTTCTCCTGGGAGATGCCCTCCTGGATGGAGGCGAAGAGCTTGTACTCCTTGCCGGACAGCTGCGGCTCGCCCTCCACGTCCAGCGACTTCAGCGAGATGCCCCGCTTGATCAGCTTGGACTGGAAGATGTCGAGGATCGCCTTGACCCGCTCCTCGCCGTTGGCCTGCATCAGGATCTTCTCGCCCGACCAGGAGATCGAGGCGTTGGTGCCCTTGAAGTCGTAGCGCTGCGTGATCTCCTTCGCGGCCTGGTTGAGGGCGTTGTCGACCTCCTGCCGCTCGACCTTGGAGACGATGTCGAAACTGGAGTCGGCCATGAGGTGAGGCTCCTTGCTCGGATGCGTTGGGTACGGCACAAAGCGTAGCCACCGGGACGGCCGCGAAGCCGAGATCAATCCGGTGGCGAAGCACCCCTGGGGATCAGGTATTGTTTACGTCGTTGCCAGGGAGCACCGCCGAAAAGCGGCTCCGAGGCAGCGATCCCATGGCGGTGTGCCCGAGTGGCCAATGGGAGCGGACTGTAAATCCGTCGGCTTAGCCTACCCAGGTTCGAATCCTGGCGCCGCCACGCGATGCAGAAGGTCCCCGGTGTTCGCACCGGGGACCTTCTGCATTTCCGTGGACGGGGTGTGGACGGGGAGGAGGCGGGTCAGTTGCCCGCGATGTCGCGGACCGCGACCGCCACCGGGGTCGAGCCCATGATCAGTTCCAGGGTCAGGCCGGCCGTGGCCGGCGTGTCGAGGAGTTCGGCGAGGACCGCCGCCACGTCGTCGCGGGGGATCGGGCCGCGGCCCGTGGACGCCTCCAGGCGGACCAGTCCCGTGCCGGCGTCGTCGGTGAGCATGCCGGGGCGCAGGATCGTCCAGTCGAGGCCCTCGCGGGCGCGGACGTCGTCGTCCGCCGCGCCCTTGGCGCGCAGGTAGGCGTCGAAGACGGCGTCGCCCTCGTGGCCCGACTGCGCGCCCATGGACGAGACGACCAGGAAGCGCCGTACGCCCGCCTGCTCCGCCGCGTCGGCCAACAGGACGGCCGCGCCGCGGTCCACGGACTCCTTGCGTTCCGCGCCGCTGCCCGGGCCGGCGCCCGCCGCGAAGACGGCCGCGTCGGCGCCTTCCAGGACCGCGGCGACCTCGCCGACCGAAGCCGACTCCAGGTCCAGGACGACCGCCTCCGCGCCGGCCGCCCGCAGGTCCGCCTCCTGTTCGGGGCGGCGGATGATGCCCACCGGTTCGTGTCCGCCCGCGGCCAGCAGCCGCTCGAGTCGCAGGGCGATCTGTCCGTGTCCACCAGCGATGACTACGCGCATACTCACGACCGTACGGCTCCCGGCCCCGCCGGGCCTCCCGGGTCCGGCCGCTCGGGCCGCGCCTGCCGGGGCAGGTCGAGGGCGGCGGCCGAGTCGCAGTACTCCCGCACCGCGCTCGTCCGGGCCACCACCCGGCCCCGGTGCACCACGATCCGGCTGTACGCGAGGGACAGCACGCCCGCGAGCCGTTCGCCGCGCACCGCGAGCAGCTCCGCCGGGAAGCCGGCCTCCACCCGGACCTCCGGAAGGCCCATGGCGGCCCGCGCGTCCGTGCTCACCGCCCCGTACGCCTCCGGGGCGGGGAGCCCGCCAAGCGAGGCCGTCAGGTAGGCGGCTTCCAGCGGGTCGCCGCGGCCCACCGGGTTGGACACGTCGCGCAGCGCCCCGCCGCCCGCCGCGACCCGCACCCCGGCGGCGCGCAGCAGCCGTACCGGGGCCGCGCCGCGCAGCTCGGTGGCGCCGCAGCCGCCCTGCGGCAGGCAGACCACGGTCACCCCGGCCGCCGCCAGCTGGTCCGCCGCCCGGCGCGCCTGGTCGGAGGGCAGGCGTGCGAGCCCCGCGCAGGGGCCGATCGTCACCCCCGGCCGCAGTCCGCCGGCCATCGCCGCGAGCCGGGCGAGGCGCGCCGGGTCGTCACCGTCGGTGTGCAGGTCGACCGGGCAGCCGTGCTCGGCCGCGACCTCGAGGAGCGCCTCCACGTAGCCGGTGGGGTCCGGGTCGAGGTCGGGGCAGCCGCCGACCACGCCGGCGCCCATCTTCACCGCGTCCCGCAGCATCGCGAGCCCGTCGGCGCCCGCCGCCCCGGTCAGCAGCCGGGGCGTCGCCACGGTCGTCAGCTCGGCCAGGCCGCGGAGCGAACGCCGGGCCTGCAGCGTGGCCTCGAGCGGGCCGAGGCCGTGCACGTCCCCGATCCGGACGTGGGCGCGCAGCGCGGTCGCGCCGTGCCCGAGCTGGAGCAGGGCGGCCTCGGTCGCCCGGCGCTGGACCTCCTCGGGGGCGTACGAGACGGGGCCGGGGGAGTCGGCGGTGAGCGCGGTGTCGATGTGCGCGTGGGGCTCGGCGGGCGCGGGCAGCAGCAGGTAGCCGGCCAGGTCGACGCGGGCCCCGACGGCGGTGAGGCTGCCTGCCGTGCCGACGGCCTCGATCCGGCCGCCGCCGAGCCGCACGTCGACGGTGCGGCCGTCGGTGAGCCGCGCGTTCGCGAGCAGCAGCGACATGGCGTCTGCGGTGGCCGCGGCCCGGTCGTCGGGCGGCGGCTGGGGCTGCTTGCTGTCGGCGGACAATCGGGCTCCTCAGGGCTCCAGGCTCACGGCTCACGGCGCGCGGTCGCGGCTCGCCAAGATCAAGATCACGCAGCGTGGGCCCGAGCCTAGGGGCGGCCCCGGCCGCCTTCGAGGAGGAGCGCAATAGTCGTACTGATGACTGCACGAGTGGCGTAGGAGGCGGCCGGGAAGCTGCCGCGCAAGAGGCCCGGGAAACGGATTTGGGTGATGGGCCGGAGACCGTGTAATGTCTTCCTCGCTCGCCCCAATAGCTCAGTCGGCAGAGCGTCTCCATGGTAAGGAGAAGGTCTACGGTTCGATTCCGTATTGGGGCTCTGGTGAGAAGGACCCGCCTTCGGGCGGGATCCGGATCATCAAAGCGGTGTAGCTCAGTCGGTAGAGCAAGCGGCTCATAATCGCTGTGTCACCGGTTCAAGTCCGGTCACCGCTACACACAGTAGCCGATTGTGGGGTCGGTCCTACGATCGGCTACTCTTTCATGCGTTCATCCGTCCATCCGTCCGTCAAGGAGCACTCACGTGGCTGCCACCGACGTCCGCCCGAAGATCACGCTGGCCTGCGTGGAGTGCAAGGAGCGGAACTACATCACCAAGAAGAACCGGCGTAACAACCCGGACCGTCTTGAGATGAAGAAGCACTGCCCTCGCTGCAACTCGCACACGGCGCACCGCGAGACGCGCTAAACAGGCTCGTACACGAGGCCGTCCCCAGCCGGGGACGGCCTCGTGTCGTTTACCCGCACCATTCTCAGCAGGACCAGCAAGCAGGACCAGCAGGAGGTATCGAGGCCATGGCGCTCGACCAGTCCTTCGTGGGCCGGACCTATCCGCCCACCGCGCCGTACGAGGTCGGCCGCGAGAAGATCCGCGAGTTCGCCGAGGCGATCGGGGACGCGAATCCCGCGTACACCGACCAGGAGGCCGCCAAGGCCCTCGGTCACCCCGACGTCGTCGCCCCGCCGACCTTCGTCTTCGCGATCACCTTCAAGGCCGCCGGCCAGGTGATCGAGGACCCGCAGCTGGGCCTCGACTACAGCCGCGTCGTGCACGGCGACCAGAAGTTCGCCTACACCCGGCCGGTGCGCGCCGGTGACCGGCTCTCGGTGACCAGCACCATCGAGGCGATCAAGTCCCTCGCGGGCAACGACATCCTGGACATCCGCGGCGAGGTCCACGACGAGACCGGCGAGCACGTCGTCACCGCCTGGACCAAGCTCGTCGCCCGCGCCCCCGAGGAGGCCTGACCGTGACCGCGAAGATCGCCTACGACGAGGTCGAGGTCGGCACCGAACTGCCCGCGCAGACCTTCCCCGTGACCCGCGCCACGCTCGTGAGGTACGCCGGTGCCTCGGGTGACTTCAACCCGATCCACTGGAACGAGAAGTTCGCCCGGGAGGTCGGCCTGCCCGACGTCATCGCCCACGGCATGTTCACCATGGCCGAGGCGGTCCGCGTCGTCACCGACTGGGCCGGCGACCCGGCCGCCGTCGTCGAGTACGGCGTCCGCTTCACCAAGCCGGTCGTCGTGCCGAACGACGACGAGGGCGCCCTGGTCGAGGTCTCGGCGAAGGTCGCCGCGAAGCTGGACGACGGCCGGGTGCGCGTCGACCTCACGGCCACCAGCGCCGGGCAGAAGGTGCTCGGCATGAGCCGGGCTGTGGTCAAGCTCGCCTGAGCCCACGAACGACGCGGGCCCCTTCCGTACGGGAGGGGCCCGTACCCTTGTGCCCGTGCAGCTTCTCCACGACGCCCCCCTCGCGCCCCTGACCACCTTCCGGCTCGGCGGGCCCGCCACGCGGCTCGTCACGGCCACCACGGACGACGAGGTGATCGCCGCGGTCCGCGAGGCCGACGCCTCCGGGACTCCGCTGCTCGTCATCGGCGGCGGTTCCAACCTGGTCATCGGCGACAAGGGCTTCGACGGCACCGCCCTGCACATCGCCACCCGCGGCTTCTCGCTCGACGGGACCCGCCTGGAGCTCGCCGCGGGCGAGGTGTGGACCGACGCCGTCGCGCGGACCGTCGAGGCCGGGCTCGCCGGGATCGAGTGCCTGGCCGGGATCCCCGGATCGGCGGGCGCCACGCCGATCCAGAACGTGGGCGCCTACGGGCAGGACGTCTCCGCCACCGTCACGGAGGTCGTCGCGTACGACCGCAGGGCCGAGGAGACGGTCACGCTCACGAACGCCGAGTGCGCCTTCTCGTACCGGCACAGCGTCTTCAAGGACCAGCCCGACCGCTACGTCGTGCTCCGGGTCCGCTTCGGGCTCGAGGACGCCGAGGGCCTGTCCGCGCCGATCGCGTACGCGGAGACCGCCCGGGCCCTCGGTGTCGAGGCTGGCGACCGGGTGCCCCTGGACCGGGCGCGGGAGACGGTCCTGAAGCTGCGCGCCGGCAAGGGCATGGTCCTGGACCCGGAGGACCACGACACGTGGTCGGCCGGCTCCTTCTTCACCAACCCGATCCTCACCGCCGAGCAGCACGAGGCCTTCCTCGCGCGCGTGGCCGAGCGCCTCGGCGCCGACGCCGTGCCGCCCGCCTACCCGGCGGGGGAGGGCCTGACCAAGACCTCCGCGGCCTGGCTGATCGACAAGGCCGGCTTCACCAAGGGCTACGGCTCCGGGCCGGCCCGCATCTCCACCAAGCACACCCTCGCCCTCACCAACCGTGGCGAGGCCACCACCGAGGACCTGCTCGCGCTCGCCCGCGAGGTCGTCGCGGGCGTCCGGGACGCCTTCGGGGTCACGCTCGTCAACGAGCCGGTGACCGTCGGCGTCGAGATCTGAGGCCCGCGCCCCGGCACCGGCCCCCACAAGCCCGTCGAGGGCCTCGCCGACCACCTCCGCGCCGAACAGCGGCGCGGCGGGATCGACGCCGCCGACGACGGCGCCGTGACCCGCGGGCCGCGGCCGCGCTCCTCCTCGGGGCCTGCGCGCAGCGCGCCTTCGCGTACGACATGACCTCGGACGCCCGGCCGCCGCAGGACCTCGACACCTCCGCCCGCCCGATCGCCCGCACCCTGGTGCGCGGGCTCGGCTGACGCCGGGCCCGGCCGACGCGGCCCGGGCGGCGCGGCCCGGGCGGCGCGTCAGCCGACCGGCGCCGCCAGCCAGTCGTCGATCCCCGACAGCAGCTTCTCCCTGATGTCCTCCGGCGCCGCCGAGCCGCGCACCGACTGCCGGGCCAGCTCCGCCAGCTCCTCGTCCGTGAAGCCGTGGTGCCGGCGGGCGATCTCGTACTGGGCGGCCAGCCGCGAGCCGAAGAGCAGCGGGTCGTCCGCCCCCAGGGCCATCGGCACGCCCGCGTCGAAGAGGGTGCGCAGCGGCACGTCCTCCGGCTTCTCGTACACGCCGAGCGCCACGTTGGACGACGGGCACACCTCGCAGGTGACCTGGCGCTCCGCGAGCTTGCGCAGCAGCCGCGGGTCCTCGGCCGCCCGTACGCCGTGCCCGACCCGTGCCGCCCGCAGGTCGTCCAGGCAGTCCCGCACGGACGAGGGGCCGGTCAGCTCGCCGCCGTGCGGCGCCGCGAGCAGGCCGCCCTCGCGGGCGATGGCGAAGGCCCGGTCGAAGTCGCGGGCCATGCCGCGCCGCTCGTCGTTGGAGAGGCCGAAGCCGACCACGCCCCGGTCCGCGTACCGCACCGCGAGGCGGGCGAGCGTGCGCGCCTCCAGGGGGTGCTTCATGCGGTTCGCCGCGACCAGCACCCGCATCCCGAGCCCGGTCTCGCGCGAGGCCGTGTCGACCGCGTCCAGGATGATCTCCATGGCCGGGATCAGCCCGCCGAGCAGCGGCGCGTACGAGGTCGGGTCGACCTGGATCTCCAGCCAGCCGGAGCCGTCCGCCACGTCCTCCTGGGCCGCCTCGCGCACCAGGCGGCGGATGTCCTCGGGCTCGCGCAGGCAGGAGCGGGCGATGTCGTAGAGCCGCTGGAAGCGGAACCAGCCCCGCTCGTCCGTGGCCCGCAGCCTCGGCGGAGTGCCGCTGCTCAGCGCCTCGGGGAGGTGCACCCCGTACTTGTCGGCCAGTTCGAGGAGGGTCGTGGGCCGCATCGAGCCCGTGAAGTGCAGGTGCAGGTGGGCCTTGGGCAGCAGACTGAGGTCGCGGTGAAGAAGGTGCTCCATTGGCCGATCCTGCCTTACCCGAATGGACGAATACAGTCCGTTTCCCCGATCGGGACCTTGCTAGAACGTGAGAACGGGCCCCCGGTTCCGGAGAACCAGGGGCCCGCACCCACCGAGCAAGGTTGCCAGGCGGTCGGTCGATCCCGTCAGTCGCGCGCCTCGGCGAGCAGCTTCTGGATCCGGGACACGCCCTCCACCAGGTCCTCGTCGCCCAGCGCGTACGACAGCCGCAGGTAGCCCGGCGTGCCGAAGGCCTCGCCCGGGACGACCGCGACCTCGGCCTCGTCCAGGATCAGCGCGGCCAGCTCGACGGAGCTCTGCGGGCGCTTGCCGCGGATCTCCTTGCCCAGCAGCGCCTTCACCGACGGGTACACGTAGAACGCGCCCTCCGGCGTCGGGCAGAGCACGCCCTCGATCTCGTTGAGCATCCGCACGATCGTCTGGCGGCGGCGGTCGAAGGCCCTGCCCATCTCCGCGACCGCGTCCAGGTCGCCCGAGACGGCGGCGAGCGCCGCGACCTGCGCCACGTTGGAGACGTTGGAGGTGGCGTGCGACTGCAGGTTGGTCGCGGCCTTCACGACGTCCTTCGGGCCGATGATCCAGCCCACGCGCCAGCCCGTCATCGCGTACGTCTTCGCGACGCCGTTCACGACGATGCACTTGTCGCGCAGCTCCGGCAGGACCGCCGGCAGCGAGGCGGCGGTGGCGCCGCCGTACACCAGGTGCTCGTAGATCTCGTCGGTGAGGACCCACAGACCGTGCTCGACGGCCCAGCGGCCGATCGCCTCGGTCTCGGCCTCGCTGTAGACGGCGCCGGTCGGGTTCGACGGCGAGACGAAGAGGACGACCTTGGTCCTCTCCGTGCGCGCGGCCTCCAGCTGCTCCACCGACACCCGGTAGCCGGTGGTCTCGTCGGCCACGACCTCCACCGGGACACCGCCGGCGAGGCGGATCGACTCGGGGTAGGTCGTCCAGTACGGGGCCGGGACGATGACCTCGTCGCCCGGGTCGAGGATCGCGGCGAACGCCTCGTAGATGGCCTGCTTGCCGCCGTTGGTCACCAGGACCTGGGAGGCGTCGACCTCGTAGCCGGAGTCGCGCAGCGTCTTCGCGGCGATCGCGGCCTTGAGCTCGGGCAGACCGCCGGCCGGCGTGTAGCGGTGGTACTTCGGGTTCTTGCAGGCCTCGACGGCCGCCTCGACGATGTAGTCCGGCGTCGGGAAGTCGGGCTCACCCGCGCCGAAACCGATGACCGGTCGCCCGGCGGCCTTGAGGGCCTTGGCCTTGGCGTCGACGGCGAGGGTGGCGGACTCGGAGATCGCACCGATCCGGGCGGAGACCCGACGCTCGGTGGGAGGGGTAGCAGCGCTCATGCGGCCATCGTCCCAGACCCCGTCCGGGCCCGGCACACAGGTTTCACGGAGCGGACAGGACCGGTCATTCCCGGTCGTACACCCGGTGCGGACGGCCCGCGGAGGCCCTTTCCGAGGCCCCTGTGGCAGGTCGGAGCCGTTTCTGTTCGACGTAGGGGCCCAAGACCACGTACACTCACTGCTCGTTGGCCCCGCACCGACCACATCTCACGATGCGGTAGGTTGGGGAAGCCACAAAGGGTCGTAGCTCAATTGGTAGAGCACCGGTCTCCAAAACCGGCGGTTGGGGGTTCAAGTCCCTCCGGCCCTGCTACACACACCACCAGGTTGTGTGCGCATGTACGTACTCCTTGCACCGCCGTGCGGCTCCATTCCGGGCGCGGCACGGCCACGACCCGGAATCAGGTGAGACATCGTGACGGATGCCGTAGGCTCCATCGACATGCCTGACGCCGAGGACGCAGCTCCCGAGTCGAAGAAGAAGGCCCGGAAGGGCGGCAAGCGCGGTAAGAAGGGCCCTCTGGGCCGCCTCGCGCTCTTCTACCGCCAGGTCATCGCGGAACTCCGCAAGGTCGTCTGGCCGACTCGCAGCCAGCTGACGACGTACACCACTGTGGTGATTGTCTTCGTTGTCATCATGATCGGTCTCGTGACCGTGATTGACTATGGCTTCCAGGAAGCAGTCAAGTACGTCTTCGGCTGACTTTTTGTTCCACCCCATCTGTAGCGCAGGAAGAAGCAGCCACCGTGTCTGACGCGAACCTGAACGACGCCTTCGAGTCCGAGTCCGTCGAGGACGAGCTGGACATCGTCGAGGCGGCCGACGAGGAGCAGGCCGAAGCTGCTGACGCCGAATTCGGCGAGGTCGAGGAGACCGACGCCGAGGACGACGGCACCGAGGTCGCCGACGTCGAGGCCGCCGAGGAGGAGGCCGAGGAGTCGGAGGAGTCCGACGAGGCGGCCGAGGCCGGGCTCGCGGACGAGGAAGAGGCCGAGGAGGCCGAGCCCGCCGCTCCGGTCGACCCCATCGCCGCGCTCCGCGAGGAGCTGCGCACGCTCCCCGGCGAGTGGTACGTGATCCACACCTACGCGGGCTACGAGAAGCGCGTGAAGGCCAACCTCGAGCAGCGCGCCGTCTCGCTGAACGTCGAGGAGTTCATCTACCAGGCCGAGGTTCCCGAGGAAGAGATCGTCCAGATCAAGAACGGCGAGCGCAAGAACGTCCGGCAGAACAAGCTGCCCGGTTACGTGCTCGTCCGCATGGACCTGACGAACGAGTCCTGGGGCGTCGTCCGCAACACGCCCGGCGTCACCGGCTTCGTGGGCAACGCCTACGACCCGTACCCGCTGACCCTGGACGAGATCGTCAAGATGCTCGCCCCGGAGGCCGAGGAGAAGGCCGCCCGCGAGGCCGCCGAGGCCGAGGGCAAGCCGGCTCCGGCCCGCAAGGTCACCGTCGAGGTCCTGGACTTCGAGGTGGGCGACTCGGTCACCGTCACCGACGGCCCCTTCGCGACCCTCCAGGCGACGATCAACGAGATCAACGCCGACTCGAAGAAGGTCAAGGGCCTCGTCGAGATCTTCGGTCGCGAGACCCCGGTCGAGCTCAGCTTCGACCAGATCCAGAAGAACTGACGCACGAAGTTTCCGGACAGGTCAGAGGGGCTGCTACAGCCCCTCTGACCTGCTCGGTTTTTGGACGCGCAGCTATACCCGTTATCGTTGTGCGGTATGCCTCCATCCGGATGACCGGATGGATCGGCTGAAAACTCTCACTAGGACCCGGAGAGAGCTATGCCTCCCAAGAAGAAGAAGGTCACGGGGCTTATCAAGCTCCAGATCAACGCCGGTGCGGCCAACCCGGCCCCGCCGGTCGGCCCCGCGCTGGGTCAGCACGGCGTCAACATCATGGAGTTCTGCAAGGCCTACAACGCCGCGACCGAGTCGCAGCGTGGCTGGGTGATCCCGGTGGAGATCACGGTCTACGAGGACCGTTCCTTCACCTTCATCACCAAGACCCCGCCGGCCGCCAAGATGATCCTCAAGGCCGCGGGCGTGGAGAAGGGCTCCGGCGAGCCGCACAAGACCAAGGTCGCCAAGATCACCGAGGCGCAGGTCCGCGAGATCGCCACCACCAAGATGCCCGACCTCAACGCCAACGACCTGGACGCCGCCGCGAAGATCATCGCCGGCACCGCCCGTTCCATGGGCATCACGGTCGAGGGCTGATCAGCCCCGTAGTCCTTCAGTGGCAGGGCCAGCGCCGGCCCGCACCACGACTCCATACCTGAACCAACAGGAGCAGCAGTGAAGCGCAGCAAGTCCCTCCGCGCTGCGGACGCCAAGATCGACCGGGAGAAGCTCTACGCCCCGCTCGAGGCCGTCCGTCTCGCCAAGGAGACCTCCACCACCAAGTTCGACGGCACCGTCGAGGTGGCCTTCCGTCTGGGCGTCGACCCGCGCAAGGCCGACCAGATGGTCCGTGGCACCGTGAACCTTCCGCACGGCACCGGTAAGACCGCCCGGGTCCTGGTCTTCGCGACCGGTGACCGTGCCGAGGCCGCGATCGCCGCGGGCGCCGACATCGTCGGTTCCGACGAGCTCATCGACGAGATCTCCAAGGGCAACCGCCTGAACGAGTTCGACGCCGTCGTCGCCACCCCGGACCTCATGGGCAAGGTCGGCCGCCTCGGCCGCGTCCTCGGCCCGCGTGGTCTCATGCCGAACCCGAAGACCGGCACCGTCACCCCCGATGTCGCCAAGGCTGTCAACGACATCAAGGGCGGCAAGATCGAGTTCCGCGTCGACAAGCACTCGAACCTGCACTTCATCATCGGCAAGGTGTCCTTCGACGACGCCAAGCTGGTGGAGAACTACGGCGCGGCCCTGGAGGAGATCCTCCGTCTGAAGCCGTCCGCCGCCAAGGGCCGCTACATCAAGAAGGCCGCCATCACCACCACGATGGGCCCCGGCATCCCGGTCGACCCGAACCGCACCCGCAACCTCCTCGTCGAGGAGGACCCGGCCGCGGTCTGAGCCTGACCGGCTCAGGAGCCCTGTGACGGGGCTCCAGCGTCCTGAAATCGCCCCCCGGGCCTCTACGGAGGCCCGGGGGGCGATTTCTCGTTACGGGGCTGTCGGCGCCCTGCGTTACGGTGCAACGGGGACGAGAACGACCGAAGACCACGAGGGGTGGGGACTCATGAGCATGTCCGCATGGAAGCGCGCAGGCGTCGCACTGACGGCCACGGCCGTCGTCACGGGTGTGGCCGGCTGTCAGGACGGCGACGCCAAGAGCGCGGCGGAGGCGCCCGCCAAGGCGGCCGCGCAGGGCCTGGAGGACGTGACGAAGGCCCTCACGGCCGCGTTCGAGAAGACGTCGGCCGCCAAGTCGGCCAAGGTCAGCATGACGATGAGCGTGGAGGGCGCCGGCCCGGGGGCCGGCACCGTCACGATGACCGGCGTCCAGGGCTGGGACCCCGCGGCACTGGACATCACCATGAAGGGCTCCATGCTGGGCGCGGGCAACCCCGAGGCCCCCGAGCAGGTCCGCATGGTCATGCGTGACAACGTCATGTACATGGACATGGGCGCCGAGGCCGCCGCCAAGATGGACGGCAAGCGCTGGATGAAGATCGACATGAAGGCCGCCGCGGAGGCCACCGGCGACAAGAGCCTGCGCAAGCAGATGACCGGCGGCCTGGAGAACATGAACCAGGACCCGGCCCAGCAGCTCGCGCTGCTCCTGGACTCCCCGAACCTGAAGCACGTCGGTGCCGAGAAGGTCAACGGCATGGAGACCGAGCACTACAAGGGCACGCTCACCTTCGAGCAGATGCTCAAGGCCAACAAGTCCTCGAAGCTCCTCTCCAAGGAGCAGTACGACGAGCTCGTGGCCAACGTGAAGAAGGCCGGTCTCAAGGGGTACGACACCGAGGTCTGGGTCACCGAGGACGGTTACCCGGCCCGTATGGACGTCGGCATGACCATGGACCAGGGCACGGTGCACATGCGGGCGGACTACACCGACTACGGGGCCAGGGCCACCGTCCAGGCGCCGCCGGCCGAGGACACCGTCGACCTGTTCAAGATGCTCCAGGACGCGGACAGGGCCGCCCAGGGCTGATTTGCCCCCGGCCGTCCCCGTCACGTACTCTTCCGAGGAAGCCAAAGACCGCTGGTCGTCGCTGCGCCCTGATGGGCGTGGTGGCCGAAGGATTCGCTGAGAGATGCGAGCGACCCGCGCAGGTGACACTGGAGAGTTCCCGGATCGGATTCGTCTGGTTCGGTCGAACAGAGCCCCGTGCGCCTGCGCCCGGGGCGTTTTCGTTTGTACAGCCCCTTCTGAGCGGTCCTCATCACCCGGAAGGAGGCTGACGCACTATGCCGACGCCCAACAAGGCTGCATCGGTGGCCGAGCTCAAGGACGCGTTCCAGAGCTCCAACGCCGTCGTGCTGACCGAGTACCGGGGTCTCACCGTGGCGCAGCTCAAGACGCTGCGCCGTTCTCTCGGTGAGAACGCCCAGTACGCCGTGGTGAAGAACACGCTGACCAAGATTGCGGCCAACCAGGCTGGGATCACCTCGCTCGACGACCAGTTCGCTGGTCCGACGGGTGCCGCCTTCATCACCGGTGACCCGGTGGAGTCGGCGAAGGCTCTGCGTGACTTCGCCAAGGAGAACCCGAACCTCATCATCAAGGCCGGTGTCCTTGACGGTAAGGCTCTCTCCGCCGACGACATCAAGAAGCTTGCGGACCTCGAGTCCCGCGAGGTTCTGCTCAGCAAGCTGGCCGGTGCCTTCAAGGGCAAGCAGTCCCAGGCTGCCTCGCTCTTCCAGGCGCTGCCGTCGAAGCTCGTCCGCACCGTGGACGCGCTGCGCGCCAAGCAGGCCGAGCAGGGCGGTGCCGAGTAATTCGGCTCGCTTTCTGACCCGCACCACTAGGCGCGGGTCGCAGCGGGCCGACGTACGCCCGCCTCACCCAGTACATCCGGCACCTGCCGAATAAGTGGAAGGATCGCCCATCATGGCGAAGCTCACCCAGGACGAGCTGCTTGCCCAGTTCGAGGAGATGACCCTCATCGAGCTCTCCGAGTTCGTGAAGGCCTTCGAGGACAAGTTCGACGTCACCGCCGCCGCTGCCGCGCCGGTCGTCGTTGCCGGCGGTGTCGCCGGTGGTGGCGCCGAGGCCGTCGAGGAGAAGGACGAGTTCGACGTCATCCTCACCGGCGCCGGCGACAAGAAGATCCAGGTCATCAAGGTCGTGCGCGAGCTGACCTCCCTGGGTCTGAAGGAGGCCAAGGACCTCGTCGACGGCACCCCGAAGCCGGTCCTCGAGAAGGTCAACAAGGAGGCCGCTGACAAGGCCAAGGAGGCGCTCGAGGGCGCCGGTGCCGCCGTCGAGGTCAAGTAACACCTCGTCGCGTCAGCGACTCTCCTGTTGAGCGTGTAACGCTCGCAGCGTGAAAGGCGATCATCCATCTGGGTGGTCGCCTTTCGGCGTTCCCGGAGACGGCGTGGCGGCCGTCGTACGGGGCTCCGGAAGCGGAGTAAGGTGATCTTCGCCGTGCGCCGCGCAGGGGCGGGGGCCTTGACGAACCGCACGCAGCGCGCAATTCTCAGGACGCGTCGTCACAACGATCCGATTCCGAGGCATGGATCGACGACCGAACGGGCAGTATCGAGGTGCGCCGCACGGCGCGAGGTACCGCGGAGTTGAGAACAACGAGGGTCGCGAAGAACACGCCCTGGACATCAGTGGGCCAAGTGGCTACACTGACCCTTTGCGCTGCCTGTTAGCTGTCCCCTGCCCGTCACTAGGGGCATACCCTCGCATCCGCTTCGCTGGTCGACCCGCTCTGACCTGGCCTTTCGGCCATATCGGGAATCGTCTTCCACGGGGCTCCGCAAGGGACCGGTACGCGCGCAGTGAGTCCGAGCCCTCGGAAGGACCCCCTCTTGGCCGCCTCGCGCAACGCCTCGACCAATACGAACAACGGCGCCAGCACCGCCCCGCTGCGCATCTCCTTTGCAAAGATCAAGGAGCCCCTCGAGGTTCCGAACCTCCTCGCGCTCCAGACCGAGAGCTTCGACTGGCTGCTCGGCAACGCCGCGTGGAAGGCTCGCGTCGAGGCCGCCCTTGAGTCGGGACAGGACGTCCCCACGAAGTCCGGTCTGGAGGAGATCTTCGAGGAGATCTCCCCGATCGAGGACTTCTCCGGGTCGATGTCGCTGACCTTCCGCGACCACCGCTTCGAGCCGCCGAAGAACTCGATCGACGAGTGCAAGGACCGTGACTTCACCTACGGTGCCCCGCTCTTCGTCACCGCCGAGTTCACGAACAACGAGACCGGCGAGATCAAGTCCCAGACGGTCTTCATGGGCGACTTCCCGCTCATGACGAACAAGGGCACCTTCGTCATCAACGGCACCGAGCGTGTCGTCGTGTCGCAGCTCGTCCGTTCGCCCGGTGTCTACTTCGACTCCTCGATCGACAAGACGTCCGACAAGGACATCTTCTCCGCCAAGATCATCCCGTCCCGGGGTGCCTGGCTGGAGATGGAGATCGACAAGCGCGACCTCGTCGGTGTGCGCATCGACCGCAAGCGCAAGCAGTCCGTGACCGTCCTCCTCAAGGCGCTCGGCTGGACCACCGAGCAGATCCTGCAGGAGTTCGGCGAGTACGAGTCCATGCGCGCCACCCTGGAGAAGGACCACACCCAGGGCCAGGACGACGCGCTGCTCGACATCTACCGCAAGCTCCGTCCGGGCGAGCCGCCGACGCGCGAGGCCGCCCAGACGCTGCTCGAGAACCTGTACTTCAACCCGAAGCGCTACGACCTCGCGAAGGTCGGCCGCTACAAGGTCAACAAGAAGCTCGGGGCCGACGAGCCGCTGGACGCGGGTGTCCTCACCACCGACGACATCATCGCCACGATCAAGTACCTGGTGAAGCTGCACGCCGGCGAGACCGAGACGGTCGGCGCCAGCGGCACCGAGGTCGTCATCGAGGCCGACGACATCGACCACTTCGGCAACCGTCGTCTGCGCAACGTCGGCGAGCTCATCCAGAACCAGGTCCGTACGGGTCTCGCCCGTATGGAGCGCGTCGTGCGCGAGCGCATGACCACCCAGGACGTCGAGGCGATCACGCCGCAGACCCTGATCAACATCCGGCCGGTCGTCGCCTCCATCAAGGAGTTCTTCGGCACCAGCCAGCTGTCGCAGTTCATGGACCAGAACAACCCGCTGTCGGGTCTGACGCACAAGCGTCGTCTCTCGGCGCTGGGTCCCGGCGGTCTGTCCCGTGAGCGGGCCGGCTTCGAGGTCCGAGACGTGCACCCGTCCCACTACGGACGCATGTGCCCGATCGAGACCCCCGAAGGCCCGAACATCGGTCTGATCGGTTCGCTCGCCTCGTACGGCCGGATCAACCCCTTCGGCTTCATCGAGACGCCGTACCGCAAGGTCGTCGACGGCCAGGTCACCGACGAGGTCGACTACGTCACCGCCGACGAGGAGGACCGCTTCGTCATCGCCCAGGCGAACGCGACCCTCGACGAGAACCTCCGCTTCACGGAGAACCGCGTCCTGGTCCGCAAGCGTGGCGGCGAGGTCGACTACGTCGAGCCGTCCGAGGTCGACTACATGGACGTCTCGCCGCGCCAGATGGTGTCGGTCGCGACCGCCATGATCCCCTTCCTCGAGCACGACGACGCCAACCGTGCCCTCATGGGCGCGAACATGATGCGCCAGGCCGTTCCGCTCATCAAGGCGGAGGCCCCGCTCGTCGGCACCGGCATGGAGTACCGCTGCGCCACCGACGCCGGCGACGTGCTCAAGGCCGAGAAGGACGGTGTCATCCAGGAGCTGTCCGCGGACTACATCACCGTGGCCAACGACGACGGCACCTACATCACGTACCGCCTGGCCAAGTTCTCCCGCTCGAACCAGGGCACCTCGGTCAACCAGAAGGTCGTCGTCTCCGAGGGCGACCGCGTGATCGAGGGCCAGGTCCTGGCCGACGGTCCCGCCACCGAAGAGGGCGAGATGGCCCTCGGCAAGAACCTGCTCGTCGCGTTCATGCCGTGGGAGGGTCACAACTACGAGGACGCGATCATCCTGTCGCAGCGCCTCGTGCAGGACGACGTCCTCTCCTCGATCCACATCGAGGAGCACGAGGTCGACGCCCGTGACACCAAGCTCGGCCCCGAGGAGATCACCCGGGACATCCCGAACGTCTCCGAGGAGGTCCTCGCCGACCTCGACGAGCGCGGCATCATCCGCATCGGTGCCGAGGTCGTCGCCGGCGACATCCTGGTCGGCAAGGTCACCCCGAAGGGTGAGACCGAGCTGACCCCGGAGGAGCGCCTGCTCCGCGCGATCTTCGGTGAGAAGGCCCGTGAGGTCCGTGACACCTCGCTGAAGGTCCCGCACGGCGAGACCGGCAAGGTCATCGGCGTCCGCGTCTTCGACCGCGAGGAGGGCGACGAGCTTCCCCCCGGCGTGAACCAGCTGGTCCGCGTCTACGTCGCCCAGAAGCGCAAGATCACCGACGGTGACAAGCTCGCCGGCCGTCACGGCAACAAGGGTGTCATCTCCAAGATCCTGCCCATCGAGGACATGCCGTTCCTCGAGGACGGAACTCCGGTCGACATCATCCTCAACCCGCTCGGTGTCCCGTCCCGAATGAACCCGGGACAGGTCCTGGAGATCCACCTCGGCTGGCTCGCCAGCCGCGGCTGGGACGTCTCCGGCCTCGCCGACGAGTGGGCGCAGCGCCTCCAGGCCATCGGCGCCGACCAGGTCGCCCCCGGCACCAACGTCGCCACCCCGGTCTTCGACGGTGCGCGTGAGGACGAGCTCGCGGGTCTGCTCCAGCACACCATCCCGAACCGCGACGGCGAGCGCATGGTGCTCCCGTCCGGCAAGGCGCGCCTGTTCGACGGCCGCTCCGGCGAGCCGTTCCCGGACCCGATCTCGGTCGGGTACATGTACATCCTCAAGCTCCACCACCTGGTCGACGACAAGCTGCACGCCCGCTCGACCGGCCCGTACTCGATGATCACCCAGCAGCCGCTGGGTGGTAAGGCCCAGTTCGGTGGTCAGCGCTTCGGTGAGATGGAGGTGTGGGCGCTCGAGGCTTACGGCGCCGCCTACGCCCTCCAGGAGCTGCTGACGATCAAGTCCGACGACGTCACCGGCCGCGTGAAGGTCTACGAGGCCATCGTCAAGGGCGAGAACATCCCTGAGCCCGGCATCCCCGAGTCCTTCAAGGTGCTCATCAAGGAGATGCAGTCCCTGTGCCTCAACGTGGAGGTGCTGTCCTCGGACGGCATGTCCATCGAGATGCGCGACACCGACGAGGACGTCTTCCGCGCTGCGGAGGAGCTCGGCATCGACCTGTCCCGGCGCGAGCCGAGCAGCGTCGAAGAGGTCTGACGGGAGTCCGGCGGGGGGCTCAGCATGAGCCCCCCCCCGGCCCCAGGACCCCCGTATCAGACCCACAGCCTTACAACCCTGAGAGGGATTGACGCATAGTGCTCGACGTCAACTTCTTCGACGAGCTCCGGATCGGTCTGGCCACCGCTGACGACATCCGTCAGTGGAGCCACGGCGAGGTCAAGAAGCCGGAGACCATCAACTACCGCACCCTGAAGCCCGAGAAGGACGGACTCTTCTGCGAGAAGATCTTCGGTCCGACCCGGGACTGGGAGTGCTACTGCGGCAAGTACAAGCGCGTCCGCTTCAAGGGCATCATCTGTGAGCGGTGTGGCGTCGAGGTCACCCGCGCCAAGGTGCGCCGTGAGCGGATGGGCCACATCGAGCTGGCCGCCCCCGTCACGCACATCTGGTACTTCAAGGGCGTTCCGTCGCGTCTGGGCTACCTGCTCGACCTCGCCCCGAAGGACCTGGAGAAGGTCATCTACTTCGCGGCGTACATGATCACGTACGTCGACGACGAGCGCCGTACGCGCGACCTGCCCTCGCTGGAGGCGCACGTCTCCGTCGAGCGCCAGCAGATCGAGAACCGCCGCGACTCCGACCTGGAGGCCCGCGCCAAGAAGCTCGAGTCCGACCTGGCCGAGCTCGAGGCCGAGGGCGCCAAGGCCGACGTGCGCCGCAAGGTGCGCGAGGGCGCCGAGCGCGAGATGAAGCAGCTCCGCGACCGCGCGCAGCGCGAGATCGACCGCCTCGACGAGGTGTGGAACCGCTTCAAGAACCTCAAGGTCCAGGACCTGGAGGGCGACGAGCTCCTCTACCGCGAGCTGCGTGACCGCTTCGGCACGTACTTCGACGGCTCGATGGGTGCCGCGGCGCTGCAGAAGCGCCTCGAGTCCTTCGACCTGGAGGAGGAGGCGGAGAAGCTCCGCGAGATCATCCGCACCGGCAAGGGCCAGAAGAAGACCCGTGCGCTCAAGCGCCTCAAGGTCGTCTCCGCGTTCCTGCAGACCGCGAACAGCCCCAAGGGCATGGTTCTCGACTGCGTGCCGGTCATCCCGCCGGACCTGCGTCCGATGGTGCAGCTCGACGGTGGCCGCTTCGCGACCTCCGACCTGAACGACCTGTACCGCCGCGTGATCAACCGCAACAACCGTCTGAAGCGTCTGCTCGACCTCGGTGCCCCCGAGATCATCGTGAACAACGAGAAGCGGATGCTCCAGGAGGCGGTCGACGCCCTCTTCGACAACGGCCGTCGTGGTCGCCCGGTCACGGGCCCCGGCAACCGTCCGCTGAAGTCCCTCAGCGACATGCTGAAGGGCAAGCAGGGTCGATTCCGTCAGAACCTGCTCGGCAAGCGTGTGGACTACTCCGCGCGTTCCGTCATCGTCGTCGGCCCGCAGCTCAAGCTGCACCAGTGCGGTCTGCCGAAGGCCATGGCGCTCGAGCTCTTCAAGCCGTTCGTGATGAAGCGCCTGGTCGACCTGAACCACGCGCAGAACATCAAGTCGGCCAAGCGGATGGTCGAGCGCGGCCGCACGGTCGTGTACGACGTCCTCGAAGAGGTCATCGCCGAGCACCCGGTTCTGCTGAACCGTGCCCCCACGCTGCACCGCCTCGGCATCCAGGCCTTCGAGCCGCAGCTGGTCGAGGGCAAGGCCATCCAGATCCACCCGCTCGTCTGCACCGCGTTCAACGCGGACTTCGACGGTGACCAGATGGCCGTCCACCTGCCGCTCTCCGCGGAGGCGCAGGCCGAGGCCCGCATCCTGATGCTGTCCTCGAACAACATCCTCAAGCCCGCCGACGGCCGTCCGGTGACGATGCCGACCCAGGACATGGTCCTCGGTCTGTTCTTCCTCACCACCGACGGCGAGCTGCGTGACGTCAAGGGCGAGGGCCGCGCGTTCGGCTCCACGGCCGAGGCGATCATGGCGTTCGACGCCGGCGAGCTGTCGCTGCAGTCGCAGATCGACATCCGCTTCCCGATCGGCACCGTTCCGCCGCGCGGCTGGGTCCCCCCGGTCGCCGAGGAGGGCGAGCCGGAGTGGCAGCAGGGTGACTCGTTCCGCCTGCGGACGACCCTGGGCCGCGCGCTCTTCAACGAGCTGCTGCCCGAGGACTACCCGTTCGTCGACTACTCGGTCGGCAAGAAGCAGCTCTCCGAGATCGTCAACGACCTCGCCGAGCGCTACCCCAAGGTCATCGTGGCGGCGACGCTCGACAACCTGAAGGCGGCCGGCTTCTACTGGGCGACCCGTTCCGGCGTCACCGTCGCCATCTCGGACGTCGTCGTCCCCGAGGCGAAGAAGGAGATCGTCGCCGGGTACGAGGCTCAGGACGAGAAGGTCCAGAAGCAGTACGAGCGCGGTCTGATCACCAAGGAAGAGCGCACGCAGGAGCTCATCGCGATCTGGACCAAGGCGACCAACGAGGTCGCCGAGGCGATGAACGCGAACTTCCCCAAGACGAACCCCATCTTCATGATGGTTGACTCGGGTGCCCGAGGAAACATGATGCAGATGCGGCAGATCGCCGGTATGCGTGGTCTGGTGTCGAACGCGAAGAACGAGACCATCCCGCGTCCCATCAAGGCCTCGTTCCGCGAGGGCCTCTCCGTGCTCGAGTACTTCATCTCGACCCACGGTGCCCGTAAGGGTCTGGCCGACACCGCCCTGCGTACCGCCGACTCGGGTTACCTGACCCGTCGTCTGGTGGACGTCTCGCAGGACGTGATCATCCGCGAGGAGGACTGTGGCACCGACCGCGGTCTGAAGCTGCGGATCGCGGCCAAGGACGAGGCCGGCGTGCTGCGCAAGGCCGAGGACGTCGAGACCAGCGTGTACGCGCGCTGCCTCGCCGAGGATGTCGTCGTCGACGGCAAGGTGCTGGCCCCGGCCGGTGTCGACCTCGGTGACGTGCTCATCGAGCAGCTCGTCAACGCGGGCGTCGAGGAGGTCAAGACCCGCTCGGTCCTGACCTGTGAGTCCGCCGTCGGCACCTGCGCCATGTGCTACGGCCGCTCGCTGGCCACCGGCAAGCTGGTCGACATCGGTGAGGCGGTCGGCATCATCGCCGCCCAGTCCATCGGTGAGCCCGGTACCCAGCTGACGATGCGTACCTTCCACACCGGTGGTGTGGCCGGTGACGACATCACCCAGGGTCTGCCGCGTGTCGTCGAGCTCTTCGAGGCCCGTCAGCCCAAGGGTGTCGCCCCGATCTCCGAGGCGGCCGGTCGCGTCCGCATCGAGGAGACCGAGAAGACCAAGAAGATCGTCGTCACCCCGGACGACGGCACCGACGAGACGGCCTTCCCGATCTCGAAGCGTGCCCGTCTGCTGGTCGGCGAGGGCGACCACGTCGAGGTGGGCCAGAAGCTCACCGTGGGTGCCACCAACCCGCACGACGTGCTGCGCATCCTCGGCCAGCGCGCGGTCCAGGTCCACCTGGTCGGCGAGGTCCAGAAGGTCTACAACTCGCAGGGCGTGTCGATCCACGACAAGCACATCGAGATCATCATCCGGCAGATGCTGCGCCGTGTGACGATCATCGAGTCCGGTGACGCCGAGCTGCTGCCGGGCGAGCTCGTGGAGCGCTCGCGCTTCGAGCAGGAGAACCGTCGCGTGGTCCAGGAAGGCGGCCACCCGGCCTCCGGCCGTCCGCAGCTGATGGGTATCACCAAGGCCTCGCTGGCGACGGAGTCCTGGCTGTCGGCCGCCTCCTTCCAGGAGACGACCCGAGTCCTGACGGACGCGGCGATCAACGCCAAGTCCGACAGCCTCATCGGGCTCAAGGAGAACGTCATCATCGGTAAGCTCATCCCGGCCGGTACGGGTCTGTCCCGCTACCGCAACATCCGGGTCGAGCCGACCGAGGAGGCCAAGGCCGCGATGTACTCGGCCGTCGGCTACGACGACATCGACTACTCGCCGTTCGGCACCGGCTCCGGCCAGGCCGTTCCGCTGGAGGACTACGACTACGGTCCGTACAACCAGTAAGGCGTACTAGCGCGAAAGAAGGGCGGCACCCCGCGAGGGGTGCCGCCCTTCGGCGTTCACGGTGTCCGCTTCCCGGATTCAGCGACCGGCCAGTTCCCAGGCCGCGAGCAGCACACCGGCGCTCGCCGTGAGCGCGGCCACCGAGGCCAGGGGCCAGCGGGTGCGCTCCAGGGCGTCGAGCCGGGACTCGTGGTCGGCGAGCTGCTTGTCGGTCTGGTCGCTGCGCTGGACGAGCAGCGCGAGGGAGCCGTCGACCCGGGCGAAGCCGGCCTCGAGCGTTCCGCGCAGCCGTTCCAGTTCGAGTGCCACCGCCACGGGGTCGTTCGGGTCAGGCTCGGTCATCGGCCGCCTCCGGGGTGACCCGCAGCCAGGAGGGCAGCAGGGCCTGGAAGGCCGGGAAGGCCATGACCCGGGTGAGGGCGCCGGCGACGGCGAGGGCTCCCGCGACCCAGGGGAGGGTCGCGGGGATGCCGGAGGCGTCGACGATCGCCGGCAGCACGACGGCGATGCCGACGGCGGTCTGCACGATCGTGCGGATCGTGCGCTTGGCGGCTTCGGACATGGGTGGTTCTCCTTGCGGTGGGCGTGGGGGAGTGATGCGAGGGGGGCTACTTCACGTACGGGACCTTGAGCGCGTTCCAGGAGGCGGCGCCCGGCCAGCCGTCGGCGTCGGAGCCGCGGAAGCCGAGCTTGCGCTGCCAGGCGGCGTACGACTGGCGGTCGGCCTCGGACCAGCGCGGGCCGGGGCCCACCTGGTAGCGGCCGCAGCCTTCGGCGACCAGCCGGCGGCCCATCGCGGTGACGACGGGGGAGCTCGGGGTGGTCCGGAAGAAGGCGGTCCCGGGGAAGGGCTGGTAGCGCGGTGCGGCCGGCTTGGCGGGCGCGGTCGGCTTGGCGGCCGGGGCCTTGCCGAGCCGCTTCTGCACTCGGTCGCGCATGCCCGGCATGCCGAAGCCGCGCGGGTCGTTCTTCCAGTCGGACCACTCGGAGTGGCCGATGACGGACTTGGCGCCCCAGCCGTGGGCGCGGCAGAGCGCCGCCGACACCCGCTCGATGGCGTCGAGCTGTTCGGCCGGCCAGGGGTCGCTGCCGTTGCCGAGGTTGACGCACTCGAAGCCGTAGAAGCGGGAGTTGCCGTCGACGGCACCGGCGCTGCCCTGGTGCTCGCGCGGCAGCGGCGGCCGTACCCCGTACGTCTCGCTGATCACGGCCTGGAGGACGGACGGGTCGCCGCCGCCGGCGTGGTTGGCGCGGCCGGCGGAGACCAGGTGGACGGTGCCGTCCTTGGCGATGACGCCGTGGCACAGCGGGCCGGGCAGGCCGGCGTAGCCGTCGTAGCAGAGCTCGACGGTGTGCGCGGTGCCGCTGGAGACGGTGTGGTGGATCATCACACCGGTCACGGGCCCCCAGGCGCCGGCCTGGTTGCGGTTGTGGGTGCGCCAGCCGTCGTGCTCGACGACCTTGACGCCTTCGGCGCGGAGCGCGGCGACGAGCCGGTCCGCGGAAAGGGGGGCTGCCATGTGTGTCCTCCGGGCAGGGATTCCGGGCATGAGAAAACCCCGGCCGGTTCTTCTCGGCGCGGGGCGGGCGTACGGGGGCGCTGGGCCGTGGGTTACGGGGCGGGCGCCGGCTCCGGAACCGGGGCCCAGGTCGCGCAGAGCGCGGCGTAGGCGGCCCGGCGGGACTCGAAGTCGGCGAGGGCGGCGGTGACGGCCCGCTGGACGGCGGTCGGGTCCGGGACGGCGGGGACGCCGTTCTGCGCGGGCACGACGACGAGGCCGTGACCGCGCAGCACGGCGTCGCCGTCACCGTGCTCGGTGAACTCGGCGGTGACGTACACCGACGGGTACTGCCCGGTGACCGGGTCGCGCTCCAGGGCGTAGCCCAGGCTGCTGTCGTAGACGCGGACGGCGAGGGTGTGGCTGTTCTCGGTGACGGTGGCGCGGCCCGCGTAGTCGATGGCCACGCCCCACGGCTGGGTGGGGTCGATGTTCATGGGGTGCTCCTCGTACGGCTCGGTGGGCGGATCAGGTCTGGGTGCCGTAGATCAGCACGGGCTGGGCGTAGACGGTGCCGCCGGTGGCGAGGGCCTGGACCTCGATCTCCATGATCTGGCCGAACTTGGTCTTCATGTCGCCGGGGAGCAGACCGGTGTGGTCGTAGATCGATCCGGCGGTGACCGTCGGGCCGAACGGCTGCTTGTCGACCAGGACCCGGATCTGGCCGGTGACGCCGGCGGCGGACACGTCCGTGTGGAGCGACAGCCGCAGCTTCGGCTGCCAGATCGCGTTGTAGGACCGGGCGATGGTCGTGAAGGAGGCGCTGGTCGTGGACGGCCAGCGGGACTTGTCGACGGGCTGCGGCGCGAGCAACTGGAGCCAGGGCCGGGCGAGGCCGCCGGTCATGATGTCGTCGGCGAAGATCTCGTGACCGTAGCCGTCGAAGATCCGGAACAGCGGCCGGTTGATGGTGACGCTGCCGCTCTGCACGGGCGGGCGGATCTCGCTGACGGCCGGCCGCGTGTTGACGGCGGTGGACAGGGCCTTCAGCCGCCGTTCCATCTGGTTGAGCCGATCGATGATGTCCTCGGGCAGCTTGGGCATCAGGCCTCCTCAAGGTAGAGCTCGGCGGTGTCGGGACGGCCGCGCTCCGGAGGAGTGACCTTGACGCCGATGATGCGGTAACGGGTGTTCAGACCCTCGGAGAACCACTCGTCCGTGATGCGGATGCGCGCCATGCGGCCGAGGAGCGCCGGCGGGACGATCCCGCCGAGGTGGATGCTGATCGCCGGGATCACGACCGTGCCGCGGGCCTCGTCGAGCTCCCGCTTGGCCAGCGAGTCGAGCGTGAGGGTGTCGGTGACCTCGTTGTGGTCCGAGGACAGGTCGATCAGCGGCCAGCCGTCCGCGAGCAGGTCGCTGGCGATCTGCGGCTTCTCGGGATAGATCGGCCGGGACTCCGTGCCCGCGTTGGCGTTGGTGGACGCGCCGCGGGCCAGGGCGGTGGTGCCGCCGCGGGTCGCGTCGTACGGGAAGGAGTACGACAGGATGCTGCCGGGCCGGTCGAAGACCAGGTCGGTCGCACCGTTGACGATCTTGGGCGAGCCGAGCCGGAGCTGCCGGACCCGCTTGCCGTCCTCCGGGTCGCGGTAGACCAGGATCTGGTGCTCGAAGCCCTTCTCCAGCGCGGCGAGCTGCTCGAGCGCGTCCAGGTAGACGGTCTCGTCGCCGTTGCGCCAGGAGACGGTCCGCAGGGGGGTGCCCTCGGGGGACTTCTCGTTGCCGAAGCTGATCCCGAGGCGGCGGGGCTCCTTGCCCTCCTCCGCCGGAGGTTCGGACGGGTCCGGGGGCGTCGGGTCGTCCTGGAGGTCGAGCTCCGCCCACAGCCGGCGCGCGATGTCCAGCTGGTCGGTCGGGGTCGTGAACGCGATGGCGTCGGTACGGATCCGGCGACGGCTCGCGTACGAGTCGAAGGTCGCGGCCTGGATGCCGAGGGTCAGCACCCCGCGGCCGCTGGACTGCAGGGTAGTGGTCCAGATGATGCCGCCCCACCACAGGTCCCCGCCGCGCTCCAAATAGACCGCGGTGCGGCCCTCGCGGACCTTCTTCACCCGGTCCGCGATCTCCTTGTTGGGGATCGGGATGGTGCCGGAGAGCGAGCCGGCCTTGCCGATGTAGTCGTCGAAGGAGACGTCCCGCAGGGGGAGGATGTCGAGGGTCTGGTCGGTGAGCAGGTCGGTGAAGATCGCCCGGTAGGGCGTGTCGAGACTCATGCGGCGGACCTCACGGGAGGATGTAGGTGGCGCTGACACGGATGTGGCGGCCGGGGACGAGCGCGCCGGGGTAGTCCCAGGTGCGCAGGCTGATCTGTCCGGACGTGGTCACGTTGGCTCCGCCGCTGCCGTAGCCGTCGCAGGCCGAGGTTTCGACGCTGATGGCCGGACGCCAGCCCGCCGGCAGCGTGCACAGGGGCTCGTCGGCCAGGTTTCCGGCGCTGTCGACGTCGATCCGGGAGGTCCGGGTGACGGTGACGTTCATGGTGCACAGCCCCGCCTTGTTCCGGCGGGCCTCGAAGGCCACCAACGTCCAGTTGGGGAGTGCGGTGGCGCCGGTCGTGGCGCTCTCCACCTCCACCGGCGGCTGGTAGTTCACGAAGGCCGTGCCGTTCCAGCGCTGGAGGACACCGGAGTTGTCGCGGTACTGGCCGGTGTAGCTGCCCGCGGAGAGCGTCCCGGTGGGGGCGACGCCGCCGATGTCCTTCGGGTAGGAGACCCAGGCCGCGCCGTCCCAGCGCTGGAGCTGGCGGGCGTTGTTGTTGTCCTGGTACTGGCCGGGGTACGAGCCCGGCACGGTGGCGTTGTTGTAGACCGGCAGGATGCCGCCGACGCCGACGGTCGTGGTGCGCAGGTCGGTGAGGGCGGTCGCCCACGGGATGCCGCCCGCGCCGGCGGAGGCCCCGGCCGGCACGCGCACGTGGAACAGCGTCAGCGAGGTGCCCGGCGCCGGAGGCGGCTCCGGCGCGGCCTTCGGCTGTCCCTGGATGATCTCGACGGTGGCCTCGCTGCGCGTCTGGCCGTCGGACTCCGCGTCGTACACGCGCAGCAGGACCAGGTCGATGCGCGGGTTGAGCGCGTCGCCGTCGGCGAAGGTGAGGGGCATGTCCGCGTCGAGCCAGACGGGGTAGGCGCCCTGTCCGTTCGACCCCTGGACCACGGCGCGGCCGTAGGACAGGTTCGCGGTCATCGGGCCGATGGAGGTCAGCGAGAACCCGCTCACCCGGTAGGTGCCGTTCGGCGAGCCCGGCAGGACGCCGGACCGGGAGGCGACCGGGTTGACCGGGGTGGTGGCGCCGATGGCGGTGAGCCGGGTGGTCGCCCGGGTCTGGCCGGTGGGCTGCAGCCAGCCGCTGCGCAAGGCCATGGTGTCTCCTCTCAGAGGGGTGGGTGGAGCGTCAGAACTGCGGGTCTACGCGGATGAACGTGTTGTCGAACCCGCCCTTGACGCCGGCGGTGTTGGCGACGACCCGGAAGAAGGCCGTGAGGGTGTAGCTCAGGCCGGGCGTCAGGCCGGTCAGGCGTCGGGTCGTGGAGGTCGAGATCGCGTTGTCGCTCGCGCAGATCGCGGCCCACTCGTCGTTGGTGTCCTGGACGAGGGTGGCGCCCTGGGTGAGCTTGAGCGCCATGTACGCGTAGAGGTCGTTGCGCGACCTGATCCGGGAGCCGAAGGTGACGAGGACGTTCTTCGACGGCGGGGCGGTGAAGGTCAGGGAGAACGGGTTGTTGGTGCGCCCGTCGAGCGTCGACGTGTACGTGCTCGACGAGGTGTCGCCCCAGTCGCTGGAGTCGGTGAAGTACGGCCCCGGCATGACGGCCGGCTTCCACGTCGCGCCGTCCCAGCGCTGCAGCCAGCCGCCGGTGTTGTCCCGGTACTGGCCGACGTAGCTGCCCGACACGTTGCCGGCGCTGGTCGGGACGATGCCGCCGAGGGCCTCCGGGTAGGCCACCCACTTGCCGCCGTCCCAGCGCTGCAGCTGGTTGTTGGCGGTGTCCTGGTACTGGCCCGGGTAGCCGCCCGGCAGGATCTCGCCCTCCACGGGCAGGATGCCGCCGATCGAGACGACCGGGGTGCGCAGGTCCTTCAGCGCGGTGTTCCACTGGATGCCGCCCGTTCCGGCGCTGGCGTTCGCCGGGACGGTGATCTCGCACAGCGGCAGGGAGCGCGGCGGCGCGACCGGGCGGTCCGGGCTGCCCGGGGCGCCCTGCATGATCTCGACCTTCGCCTCCTGGCGGAGCTGGCCGTCGTACAGGTTGTCGTAGATCCGGATGACGACCAGGTCCTTGCGGGGCTGATCGGTGCCCGGGGCGACGGTGAGCACCACCGGGGTGGTCAGGGACACGGGGTAGACGCCCTGGGAGATGTCGCCCTGGATGACGGCGCGGCCCTCGTGGACGGTCACGGACATGAGGGCGGTGCCCTCCGTCCAGAAGCCGGACAGGCGGTACAGGCCGCCGTAGGAGCCCGGCAGGATGCCGGAGCGGACCTGGACGGGGTTCACGGGCGTGGTCGCGCCGATCTGGTTGAGGCGCGTGTCCTCACGGGTCTGGCCGGTCTCGGCGACCCAGCTGCTGCGCAGGTTCATGGGGTTCTCCGTTCGGGAGTGACGAGGGAGGTCGTGCGGAGGGCGGGGCGTGGCTGGTCAGGCGGTGGGGCCGGCGGGTCAGGCCTTGATCCACTCGGCGTGCAGCGTGCAGCCGTAGCCCGAGCCGCCGAGCGTCTTCACGGCGGCGGTGTGCGACTGGTAGCCCTGGAGCTGGACGGTGCTGCCGGCGGTGAGCCGGATCAGGCCCTGACCGCCGACGGTGATGGCACCGTTGCCGGCCGGGACGAGCCAGGTCAGCCGCGGCTGGCCGGTGCCGCCGACCAGGATCCGGGCGCCGCGCATGCCGGTCTGGGAGTCGTTCTGCCAGGTGACGTGGCCACCGAGGCGCCACCAGCCGGTGCGCGGGACGACGTAGGTGTTGGTGCCGTTCCAGCCGGTGGCGTCGTCGATCTCGACGGTCGGCAGGGTGATCACGGTCCAGGTGTTGGGCGACACGCTCTGCTGCTGGGTGGACAGGTACTGGGTGGCGCCGAACAGGATCTTGGCCGTGCCCTCGGCGTACTGCCAGGCCGCGCCGTCCCAGCGCTGGAGGCCTGCGGTGCTGTCGCGGTACTGGCCCGCGTAGCTGCCGGTGGCCGTCCCGGTGGGCGCGATGCCGCCGATCGCCTTCGGGTACGAGACCCACGTGGCGCCGTCCCAGCGCTGCAGGAAGCCGCCGGCGTCGCGGTACTGGCCGACGTACGCGCCCTTGAAACCGCTGGTGGGCAGGATGCCGCCGAGGGCGACGACCGGCCAGTGCTGGGCGGTCACGTTGGTGCCGGTCCCGGTCCAGACGATGCCGCCGGTGCCGGCGGAGGTGCCCTTCTTCACCAGGACGGTGTAGAGCGGGATCGCGCTGCCGTCCGGGCTCGCCGGCGCGGCCGGAACGGCCGCGGCCAGGCCCTTGACCAGGCGGATCTTGGCCGCGGTCTCGCCGGTCTTGTCGTACTGGTCGTCCAGGACGACCAGTTCGATCAGGTCGATCCGGTCGTACTGGGCGTTGCCGTCCTCGATGGTCAGGGTCTCGGGGGTGACGGCGGCCACCAGGTACGCGCCCTGGTTGGTGTCCTTGCCCTGGATGATCGCGCGGCCGGTGCCGATGGTGCACTGCATCGGCGCCGACCCGGTGAGCACGAAGCCGCCCGGCAGGATGCCCGGGCGGGAGCGCAGCGGGGTCTCCTCGACGCTCTGGCCGCTGGGCGTGAGCAGCGCGGCGAGGGTGAGGCGGGTGTCCTCACGGGTCTGGCCCGTGGACTGGAGCCAGGCGGCCCGTACGGTCATGGTTCTTACCTCTCGGTGGGAAGGCGGAGGGGGAACGGGGGTGACGGGGTCAGCGGGTCACCACTCGGCGCTGCGCCAGTGGACGGTCATCAGGGCTTCCGGGGACGCCGAGTCGGGCCGGAAGGAGAGCTCGCAGCGGCCGGGGTCGAGCGTGAACAGCTCCTCCGGGCTGGAGTCGGCCATGGCGGTGTGCCGGCGGGAGGCGGTGTTGTTGAGCATCACCGTGCCGTTGGCGGTGTCCACGGTCAGCTGGTCGCCCGCGCTCAGGTCGATCGCGTACCGCAGCCGGCGCCGGCTGTTGCGGTCGGTGACGCTCGGCATGGAGCACGGGCCGCGGAAGACGATGACCGGGTGGGTGGCCGCCGAGCCGGTGTTCTCGGCGACGGCGTCGCCGGTGGACAGGGCCTTCCCCCAGTCGAGCGGCCAGGTCAGCGGCCAGGTGATGCCGGCCTCGGGCTGCGGGGCGCCGGTGGAGACGGACTGCTCGTTGACGGCGTAGCGGCGCGGGTCGGAGGCGAGCCACTGGATGGACATCTTCGAGCTGCCCTGGGTGGCGAAGCCCTGGTCGGCCGGGACGACGCGCTGGGCGATCCGGGCGCGTACGGCGAGGAGTTCGCCGTGCAGCCGGACGGTGAGCCAGCGCTCCTCGTCGAGCAGCGCGAGCGCCTGGCGCAGCGCGCGCAGCGCCTCGGGGACGCCGTCGTACTCCGGCATCAGCACGATGGTGCCGCCGACCTTGCGCGGCTTGGCGTAGCGGGAGCCGGGCCAGGCGCCGTGCGAGGTGGGCCGCTCGGCGTCGGAGGAGTCGTACTCGGGCAGGTCCTCCCAGCCCTGGAGGCCGCTCCGGTCGACGGAGAACGGCGTTCCGGGGCCGATGAGAAGCCCGGCCCACTGGATCTGCCCGTCCTGGGTGATCAGCGAGCCGGGCGCGAGGTCTGCGGTGAAGCCGTTGCTTCCGGCGTATGCGGTTGTGGTGGTCTCGGCCATGGGGCCGTCACCTCACTTCTGAGGGGCTGTCATGGGCGGGGATCGGTCGGGCGGAGCAGGTTCAGCAGTGAGCGGCCGCGAGGAACAGCAGGTCCTCGGCGGTCGACCGCGGGCCGGCGCCCGGGTCCTCGTGGAAGTCCCGGATGCGGTGCGGCCGCCGGGGAGCCTCGGTGACGGCAGGGACGCGGCGGGTCTCGAGGACGGTGAGCGGGTCGATGCGCCAGCCTTCGGTGGAGCCGGGGAAGACGACACCGCCCTCGGCGAGCATCGGGATCTTGTCGATGTCGACGCCGAACTTCTTGCCGAGGATGTTGACGCTCAGCTTGTTGAGACCGTCGATGATCCAGTTGGCGAAGGCGATGAGGCCGTTGATGGGTCCCTTGACGACGCCGAGGACGGCGCTGAGGGCGCCCTTGATGAGGTCGCCCATGCCGCGCAGGGCCTTGGCCACGGCGTCCTTCGCGTGCCGGAAGAAGCCGGGGATCTTGTCCGTGATGAAGGTCAGGATCGGCTTCACCGCGCTCTTGATGGCGCCCATGGTGCGGGAGGCGATCCCCCGCATGGCGTTGGCGGCGGAGCTGACCGCGCTGCCGATTTTCCGGATGCCGTCGATGGCGGCGCCGATGCCCTTCAACGCGGCCTTGAACAGGGTCAGATACGCCTTGAAGTAGGTCCCGACGGCCTTGCCGATGAGCGTGATGATCGGCTGGAGGAACTTCCAGACGGACTGGAAGCCCTTCAGCGCGGCCTGGAAGACCTGCTTCATGATCTTCTGGCCGGTCTTCGTCTGCATCGCGTACTCGATGAGCCAGGCGGCGACGGGTACGAGGATGCCGACGAGGAAGCCGATCGGGTTGGCGCGCATGGCGACGTTGATGCCGGTCATGGCGACGGAGGCGACGGTCATGACGACGCCGTACGTCTCCATGAGCTTGGTGATGACGTCGGTGATCGGCAGCAGCGGCGCGAGGATGCTGAGGATGCCGCCGATCGCGGGGCCGAACTTCGCGGCGGCCGTACGCGCCTTGCCGGCGGCGGTGCCGAGCTTCTTGACTCCGGCGCCGGCCTTGGACCGCTGGATCTTGCGGACGGAGGTCGCGGCGCCGGAGGCGGTGGTGCCGAGGGTGCGGACGGAGGTGCCGGCGGTCTTGAGGTCGGTGGCGAACCGCCCGATGTCTCCGGCCGCCTGCTGGACGTTCTGCCTGAGTCGCTTGAGCGAGTCACCCGCCTGGCCGGCGCCCTGCCGCAGGGAGGACACGCGCGGGGTGAGCGCCGTGAACCGCGGGAGCCTGACTCGTCGCAGAGGGACCGCGGCGGCACTCATCCGCGCGCCTTGGCCAGGTACATCAGGGCGTCCGCCGTGGACTGCGGATCACTGCCCCGGGCCGCGTGGTAGTGCTCGATGTGCAGCCCGGCGCCCTTGCCGCCGCCCTGGGCGTGCGCCGACATGCGGGCGCGGCGGGCGGTCATCGCGAGCAGCCGGTCCAGCTTGGACAGCGGCAGGACGGCCTCGGCCTCGCCGGCCTCGGCGAGGATCGCCGGGACACCGCCGGTGCGCGGCATGACGACACCGCCGGTGGCGAGCATCGGGATGGTCGGGATGTTGACGCCGAAGGTCTTGCCGCCGACGATCGGCACCCAGCCGGGAACGCTGACCTTGACGCCGTTGACGGCGCTGATCATCCGGTTGATCAGGCCGATGACGGCGTTGATCGGCCCGGACACACCGCTCTTGATGCCCTCGAACGCCCTGGACGCGATGTCCTTGAGGCCGTTCCAGATGGAGGACATCTTGTCCTTGACGGCCCGGAAGGCGTTCGGGATCGCGGTCTTGATCCAGTTCACCACCGGGGTGATGACGGCCTTGATGCCCTTCCAGACGGCGCCGATGACCGTCTTGATCGCCTTCATGACCGTGGTGATGACCGTCTTCCAGATCTTCACGTAGGTCTTGATGACGGTGGCGACGGCCTTGACGACGGTGGAGATGGCCTTCTTGATGCCGTTCCACACCGTCTTGATCAGCTGGCCGGCCTTCTTCATGATCGGGCCGACGGCCTTCATGACCGAGCTGATGACCGTCTTTATGGCGTCGAAGGCCTTCTTCAGGATCTTCTGCATGGTCTTCGACTGCAGCGCCATGTCGACGATCTTCTCGATCAGCGGCATGAAGAGCTCGATGAGGCGGGCGAGGAAGTTGCCCTTCATCGACTTGTTGAGCTTGTCCTGGCCCTTGGCGGCCTTGCCGGCGCCGGACTCGTACTTGCCGAGCTTCTTCCCGGCGGTCTCGGCGGTCCGGCCCGCCTTGGACATGGCCTTCTCGGCGTTGTCCGAGGCCGTCTTGAGGTTCTTGAGCTGGGTGTTGGAGCCCTGGGCGTTGGTCTTGAGGGTCTTGAGCTGACCGGCTGCGGACCTGCCGGCGTCGCCGACCTTCTTGACCGAGCCGCCGGCGCCGGACGCCTGCGTCTTGAGGTTGCGCAGGCCGTCGGACGCGCCCTTGAGGGACTTGACGAGAGACATGGGTTACCTCCTTTCGTGGGTGGGGTGGATCAGCGGGCGGCGGAAGCGCCGATGACGGTGTCGAGGTTCGTGATCGTTCCCCTGAGTTCCTCGAACTTCGTGCGCAGGGTGCCGGTCGCCGTGGCGAGATCGCTCATCTTGGTGGCGGCGGGGCCGAGATCGCTGGACTTGGGGAGGTTCTTCGGGTCGAAGCCGACCATGGAGTCCTTGAGCTTCCCGACGGCCTTGGCGACCTTCTCGACCTTGCGCGGATTGAGGTCCCGGACAGCGTCCCTGATCTTGGCGACACCCTTGGCGACCGGTTCCAGCTGTGCGTGGTTGATCCCGTTGGCGGTGTCGGAGACCGTCTTGATGGCGTTCGCCGCCTTGGTGGCCTTGCTCTCGCTCGGCAGTCGGCCGAAATCCCTGATGAAGGCCGGGGCCCGACCGTTGAACTTCAGCACCTCGGGGTTCAGCTTCTCGAGCTGCTCGCGCAGGGCGCGGGTCTGCGCGACGTTCGTCTCGTTCCCGACGAGATCGGCGAGGCTGGTGCCGCCGTTGGCGACGCGGCGCTCGCGGGCCTCGACGTCGGTGCGCCTCTGAAGCCGGACCTGGCCGTTCTCGTTGAAGGCCAGGATCCTGTCTCTCCGGAAGATCGCAGCCTGGAGCGACCGGTGGAGGTCCGTGAACTTGCTCGCGACGACGAGGGCGAGGACGGGGACGACGAGAGCGACGACCATGCCTCCCAGGGCCGCGTAGAGCCAGTTCTGCCACTTGATCGTCTCGTCGGTCTTGGCCTCCTGGTACTTCTCGAACGCGGCGGCGAAACCGCCCAGTCCCAAGCCCTCGAGGTACTCCGTCCACGGCTCCTTCTGGAGCTCCTCGTACATGATTGCGAACCGCTCGACGAACTTGAACGGCAGCAGATTGTCCGTGACGATCTTGGGGTCCCCCGTCATGAGGGACTGCTTGAGCGCGGAGACGGTCGTCTTGACGGTCTGCTCTCCACGGTCCTTGGAGTCTTTGGCCTCGTGGTCTCCCGGCGTTTTGATCTCTGTGTGAATGGTGTTCTCGAGGAGCGCTTTCTTGAGGTCGGCGATGTCCTTGCTGACGATGTCGATGTCTGTAGCCATGGATTGCTCCGCTTCTGGCCGGTACGGCCATGCGCCGAAAAGCCCCTGCCGACAAGGAAGTTCGGCAGGGGCTCGTGCGTGTGAGGGCAGCCGGCTAGGCGTCGTCGTCCCGGCGGGAGCCGTGGCGCAGCATCGCGAGGGCGTCGTTCCAGCCGGCCGCGTAGGCGGCCGCCTCGCGCTGGTCGACCTCGGCGCACAGCGTGCCGAGCAACGCTCTCTTGTCGAGCGCGGTGGGTCCGTTCAGGAGCTGGGCGAGGCGGTCCTGGAGCGGGATGTGCGGTCGCGATGCCTCGGCCTGCTGAGTCATGGACGCCTGCCTTCCGTTGCTTGCCCTTGCGTGCGTGGCGGCGCCGCGGAGTGAAGCGGGGGCACCACGTTTTCGAACTTCTGTGCGAACAGAGTGTGGAACATCTGTTCGAGGTTTGTCGAGCTGGAAACCTCTGACGGCGTGTCTTCTCGTCAGGTTCCCGTAGGGGTTGGTCCTCGAGCAGCGCTGGTGTTCGACCGGGGTACTCTGGAAGACGCGTTCCCCGGACCTGACACAGTCTTGGGGGACGGGAGGGGCGCGAGGGGCGCGCGGGGGAACCCCAGGGGGTTTGGAAGGCAGTGCTGACGCATGGACACCGAGCCGGGCGGTAACCGGCGGGAGCGAGTCATCGACTGGCTCGAGTCCCACCCGGACCTGCCCCATCTCTTCGCACGGCTGGCCGAGCTCGTCCACGTCACCGGGTACGCCCCCGAGGACCTCGTCGTGATGCCCCGCGCGGAGGTGGACCGCCGCGAGACCGCCGCCTTCACCGCCGGCTGGGCCGAGGCGGTCTCCGACGAACTCCCGCGCATCCGCCGCGAGTACGAGAAGCGCGTCGCCGACGCCTACGCTCAGGGCCAGGGTGACGCGCGGGGAATCCGGCGGCCGCAGCGGCGTACGGACGCGAACGCGAACCCGGACGGCGCCCGGGTCATCGCGCTGCCCTTCGCCCGGCTGCTCGAACCGCCGGCCGTGGTCGTCCAGGCCGAGGAGCGGGTGCGCCGGGAACGCGAGATGTTCGAGCAGCGCTCCGAGCACACCTACGCGCCTGAGCCCGAGCCCGCTCCCGTACCCGAACGCCTGCCGGAGCCGGCGTCGGAGCGGGAACCCGAGCCCGTGGCCGAACTCGAACCCGAATCCGTCCCCGAGCCCGAGGCCGACGTCCTGCTCACCGCCCAGGAGAGCCGCGCCCGCCGGAACGCCCAGCCGGTGCGCAAGGTCGTCCGCGGCAAGGGCGGCCGCCCGATCGTGCCGCCGCTCACCAGCGTGCCGGTCCAGCCCGGCGCCGCCGCCGACCGGCGCGGCGCCGACTCCGGCGAGCCGGACGCGCGCGCGGGCGCGCGTGGGCGCCGGCTCTCCGAACGGGCCAGGGCCCTGGAGGAGGAACTGGCCGCCGAGCGAGCACAGGAAGCGCCCCCGGAGCCCGCTCCCTGACGGGAACGGGCTCCGGGGGCTGTGGGGGTGTGGCTTCTGCGGCCGGAACGTCAGCCGAAGAACCTGGCGAGCGCAGTGGGGGAGATCGCCTCGCCGGCGCCTTCGGCCGCCTCTGCGGACTCGTCGTCCGCATCCTCGCCGCCGTCTCCCTGTACGCCCGGCCGGGGAACGGGCTTCGGGAAATCCGGCTGCTCGCTGTCCTCGTCCGAGTTGACGCACGAGAACATCCAGTTGGCGACGGCCAGATGGTCCACCGTCGCGGCGAGGAGATGGTCGGAGAGAGACCACTCCGCCGCCTCTCCGTGGAGCTGCCGCTGCACCGCGCCGTCCCGCGGCAGGTTCTTCACCAGCACCATCAGTCGCCGGCTGGAGAGTTCACCCCGGTGCCAGTCGAGCAGATCCGTGCCGTAGTAGCGGAGCAGGTCCGCCTCAAGGGCCTCGGCGTGTTCGTCGACGAACTCGACGAGGCTCAGTCTTCCCCCAGGCCGAGCCCGGTCTCCTTGCCGTAGGCCTCGAGGATCGCGGCGACGTCCTGCATCGTGATGTCGTGCTCCTCGAAGCGGGAGAACTGCTCCTCACCCATCAGGAGTGCGAGCAGACCGTCCACGTCGTTGTCGTCGAGCTTCCGCAGCGCCTTCGCGGTCTTGCGGGAGAGCTCGGTCGGAAGCGTGAAGGACTCGCCGTCCAGTTCGAAGGACCAGGTGCGGCCGTGGGCCTCCAGTCGCTGGGCGCGAGCGGCGTTGACGTCGAAACGGGCCATGGTGTGCGTACTCCTTGTTCGCGTGGTTCGCGGGGCGCGTGGGTGAAGAGGAGAAGGGGGCTGGGCGGGACGGCGGTGGGCCGTCCCGCCCCGGGTGGTGAGAGGACCGGACGGTCCTCAGACCGTCATCAGACGGTCGCGGAGTACTGGCTGTCCTTCATGAGGAAGGTCGCCAGCGGCTTGCCGTCGCCCTTCGACATCGCCGAGAAGGTGATGCCGAGCTGGGAGGCGGCCTTGCGGGCCAGCTTGATGTCGTCCGTGGCGGTGACCTGGCCGCGCGGGATGATGAAGCGGTACTTCACCGCGGTGGTGCCACCGGCCTTGACGTCGGTGAACTCCAGGCCGAGGGCGCGGACGTCCGCGAACGGACGCTCGGCGATCTCGTACCGGTAGGTGTCGACGGCCGGGGTCGGCTCGGCCTTCACCGCGTCGCCGCCCATGAAGAACGGGAGGGTGTCCTCGTTGAACTGCAGCAGCGAGAACTTCAGCGACAGGTCACGGGCCGAGTAGATGTAGTGGACCGGGGAGACCGACTGCCACGAGTCGATGGCCTCCAGCTTGTCCTTCTTCGAGAAGGTGACGCCGTCGCCGGTCGTGAAGCCCAGGTCCTTCCAGCCCGCACCGGACCAGTCGGCGGCGGAGTCCGTGCCGAAGGTGGCCGGGAGGGAGGTGCCGGCGTCGGCGACGTAGAGCTTGCCGGTGCCTGCGACGCGGATTTCGGCGGAGTTGTTGCCTGCCATGGTGGGGTTTCTCCTTGGTGAGAGGGGGTGAGGGCGCCGCCCCGGCTTCCGGGGGATCCGGATCCGGGTACGGCAAAGGCCCCGCCGGATGGGCCGGCGAGGCCTGGTCTGTGGGGCGCCGCGGGGGCGCCGGGAGTGCCCGACGGGGCGCTCCGGGAGCGAGCGTCTCCGGTGGAGCCGCGGTGGGCTCTGAGCCGGGGTGGGCTCCAGAGCGGCGGTGGGCTCAAGAGCCCGGCTCGGAGCCGCAGTGGGCTCAGGAGCCGCGGTGGCCCAGGAGCCGCTGCCGGCGTCTAGAAGACGTTCAGCGAGAGCTGGATGACGCAGAGGTAGCGGTTGGCGCCGCGGTAGAGGTAGTCGGGCAGCCAGCGGGGTCCGTCCTGCTCCTCGACGTCGGTGACGAAGTTCGCGCCGAGCTGCTTGCCGATGGTGGCGAGCAGCGCGCGCCGGGCGGCGTTCGCGATGACGTGGGCCTCGGTCTTCGTCGGTCCGTACACCTCGAACTCGATCAGCGGCTTGTCGACGTGCAGGTCGCCGATCCAGGCGCCGCCGCGGCGGTTCACCAGGACGGCCTTCTGCGTGCCGTCGAAGCCGCTCGGCGCCTGGGCGGCGATCGTGACGCCGGCCAGCGCCGGGTCGGCCTTGAGGACGTCGACGACCAGCTTCTCGACGTCCGGGAACGCACTCGGGGGAGTGGTCATGACGGTTCTCCTCGGTGGAAGGGGAGCGCGGGACGGGTGGTGCGGGGGGCCGCCCGGGGCGCTCGACGCGGGGAAGGGGGCGGGGGCGCGGAGCGCTCCCGGACGGCGAACGGCGGAGCCTGCGGCCCGTCTCGCGGGCACAGCTCCGCCGCTGCACCAACTGTGACAGACGAGCGTGCGCGCACGCAACTAGTTAGGGGACCGATTTCGCGGTTCGTTCGTAAGGAGGCGTCCGCACCTGTTCTGACCTGGGGAAATGCTCTTTCGGAGCGCGCCGCCGCCCGATAGGTTGGGGCTCCCGCACCCGATGAGGAGCCGCCCGTGCCCGCCGTTCCCGCCGCCCGACCCCGTCTCCTCTACGTCACCGACCTCTCTTATCCGGCCCGCGGGCGGCGCTACTGCGACGAGGACATCGACCTCACCGCCCGCCTGCGCGAGGCCTTCGGCCTCGCCCTGTGCCACCCGCGCGACGCCGCCGCCCTCATGGACGGCTTCGACGCCGTCGTCGTCCGCAACAGCGGCCCCGTCCTCCACCACCAGGACGCCCACGACCACTTCCGCGCCCGGGCACAGGCCCTCGGCACCCGCGTCTACAACCCGCTGCACGGCCGCGGCGACATGGCCGGCAAGCAGTACCTGCTCGACCTCACCGCCGCCGGACTCCCCGTCATCCCCACCGTCGACCGCCCCGAGCACCTCGACCGGCTCCCCGCCGCCGAGACCTACGCGGTCAAGCCCAAGGCCGGCGCCGACTCCATAGGCCTGGAGTTCGTGCCGTACGAGCGCCTCACGGAGCTCTCGTACGGCGAGGTCCTCGTCCAGCCGCGGATCGACTTCCGCTACGAGGTCTCCTTCTACTTCGTCGACGACCGCTTCCAGTACGCCCTGTACGCCCCCGACCCGGAGCGCCGCTGGGTCCTCGAGCCGTACGAGCCCACCGACGCCGACCTCGCGTTCGCCCGCCGCTTCGTCGACTGGAACACCCTCGACCACGGCATCCAGCGCGTGGACGCCTGCCGCGCCCCCGAGGGCGAGCTGCTCCTCGTCGAACTGGAGGACCTCAACCCGTACCTCTCCCTCGACCGCGTGCCGGATCCGGTCCGCGAGCGCTTCGTCGAGGCCGTGACCGCATCCCTGCACGACTTCCTGCGGGCATGACGAAGCGCCCCGCGTCTCTTGGGAGACACGGGGCGCTTCTTTTCGTACGGAGGGAACGGGGCGCGTCCGTTCGTACGGAGGGGGTGAGCTCAGGCGGTACGGGGCTTCCGCCGCGCCGCCCGCTCCGCCGCGAAGACGTCCTCCAGGCGGAAGAGCTGCGCCCGCCCCGCCTTGCCGGCGGCGCGCAGATGGCCCAGCTGGACCCACTTGCGGATCGTCGCCGGGGCGACTCCCGCCTCCTCGGCGGCGAGCGGGCCCGGGATCAGCGCCGGCAGGGACAGCGGCAGGGCCGTCGAGCTCAGCATGAGGTCTCCTTCGTGTCGTCCATCGCCGCTTCGATCTCCTCCGTGCGCGCCCCGGACGCGTCCGCGAGCTCCGTCCACTCGTCCTCCGGCCACAGGTGCCGGTAGGACGGGTCGTCCTGGCAGCCGCACGCCTCGTCCGTGCACACGCACGCCGGGTTGACGCACAGCACCGCGCGCCGGTCCGGGAAGGCCCGCAGCGACACCGAGTCGCACCACGGGCAGCGCCCCGACACCCGGACGACCGTCTCCGCCTCGCCCAGCGTGCGCGCGCAGCGGCGGGCCATACGGCGGATCTCGTCGCGCACGTGCCGGGTGAGCACCGGGTGGCCGGCGATCTCGTCGAGCAGTCCGACGACCCGGCGCAGCCGCTCCACGACCCCGGCTCGGCGGGGGCGCGGCAGCCCGAGCCGCGCGCAGACCGCCTCCTCCAGCTCGACCACGCCGTCGGTGATGTCGCGGATCGCGTCGGAGATGTGCAGCCGGATCGGCGCTGCGCCGTGGCCGGGCACCGCCAGTCCGTGCCGCTGTTCGAGCAGCAGGGCCTCGCGCCGCTCGGCGCGGATCAGCTCGTCCCGGCCCGGGTGCGGGGCGCGCGGCGCGGAGCCGGCGGGTGCCGTGCGCCCGGGCGCCAGCTCCTCGGCGAGCTCGGGGAACTGCCGTACGAGGGAGGCGGCCCACAGCACGACGTCACGCAGGACCCGCTCGTCGGCGACGCGACCGCGGTCGGCGGTGGCGGCGGCGGACGCGGCGGTGGGGGAGGCAGGAGAGGCGGTGGCGGCGGTGGAGGTGGGGGCGGTCACGGCCGGCGCCGGCGTGCGCTCAGCCACTGGTGCTCCCGGCGAGGACCGGGGCGGCCGCCGGTTCCAGCGTCGCTCCCGCCGCGTCCAGTGCTGCCGCGAGCTCGTCGGCGGCCGTGCGGCCCTTGCGGCCGCGCGGCTTCACCGGGCGGCCGTTGCGCCACAGGCGGCCCGCGCAGACGCCGTCGAACCAGCTCTCGGCGGGGGCGACCGCCGCCTCGCACTCGCGGCTGACGGGGCAGACGGCGCAGGCGCGCAGCGCCGGGGCCGCCTCCTTGCCGCGACGGGAGAAGACGACGGACGGGGAGAGGCCGGCGCACGCGGCGGCGGCCTGCCATGGGTTGGTGTCGGGCTGGTGCAAGGTGGGTCTCCACGTTCCGGGCCCCGCTGCCCCTGGGGTCGGTGGGACCCATGGGACTCGTGAGGCCGACGAGTGCGGCGCTCAGCAAGATAGACATGTTGCGTGCGAGCTCGCAACTAGCTCCGTGAAGCACTCTTCACCGATTCGACACGGTTGCGTGCACGAAAGCACGTAATTCTGTGCGCGCAAGCACGCTAAAGTAAGGGGCCCGAAGGGTGGGGGAGTAAAGGGAGAGCGGTACACATGAGCACTCAAGGGCTCGACGAGTTCGCGGGATGGGTCGAGGGCCTGATGCGAGCGCGCGGCTACGACATCGACAGCCCCCGCGGTGGCGGAAAGTCCCGGATCGCCGACGAGGCCGGCGTGCACCGCGCGGCGGTGACCCGGCTGCTGCAGCGGCAGAGCATGCCCGACCTGGAGACCATGCGCAGGATCGCCCCGCTCCTCGGGGTCTCCGTCCGCGACATGCTGATCCGGTCCGGGCGTGTGACCCCGGAGGAGCTGCCGGTGGCGGCGGACCTGCTGCCGCCGGGCGACTGGCAGCCCACCATGGAGGACTTCGCGCGCTGGCTCGGCGTCCCCGACGAACGCATGGACGTCTTCGTCAAGGTCGTGAACCAGTTCCTGGACCATCCGGAGACGGAGGGCGCCGAACAGCGGCCCGCGGGCGAGTCCCGCCGCGCCGCCCAGGACTGACCGCGCCAGGACTGACCGCGCCAGGATCGACCCGCGCGCGGGTTCCGGGCCCGGTCCGGAACCCGTGTCCGGACCGGCGCCCGGGCCGCCCCGCCCCCGCACTCCACGCCGACCCCCGGGGGCGCCCCCGCGCCGGACCGCGGCCCCCCGGCCCCCGTGCGCCCGTCGCCGCCGTGTTCTCCCACGTCGCCCGGGCGCTCTGTGCGTGGGCATTTGTTTTGACCGGAGTGCATGCGATAGGTACGCTCATGCCTTGTGCCTGGGGTGTGCCCGGAGCCGTGTGCGTGTCTTCAACCGCACGTCGGATCCGAGACCGGCCACCGCAATCAGCGCCCCTTTCCGCCACCGGCGGAGGTCCGCGCGATTCGACACACCCGACCGCGTGGGTCGGCGACGTTCCAGGTTAGTTGTACCGAACGGCACACAGAAACCGGAGAAGTAGTGCCTACGATCCAGCAGCTGGTCCGTAAGGGCCGGCAGGACAAGGTCGAGAAGAACAAGACGCCCGCACTCGAGGGTTCCCCTCAGCGCCGTGGCGTCTGCACGCGTGTGTTCACGACCACCCCGAAGAAGCCGAACTCGGCCCTCCGTAAGGTCGCGCGTGTGCGTCTGACCAGCGGTATCGAGGTCACGGCCTACATCCCGGGTGAGGGTCACAACCTGCAGGAGCACTCCATCGTGCTCGTGCGTGGTGGCCGTGTGAAGGACCTGCCGGGTGTTCGTTACAAGATCATCCGCGGTTCCCTCGACACGCAGGGCGTCAAGAACCGTAAGCAGGCTCGCAGCCGCTACGGCGCCAAGAAGGAGAAGTAAGAATGCCTCGTAAGGGCCCCGCCCCGAAGCGCCCGGTCATCATCGACCCGGTCTACAACTCTCCTCTTGTCACCTCGCTGATCAACAAGATCCTGCTGGACGGCAAGCGTTCCACCGCCGAGCGCATCGTCTACGGCGCCATGGAGGGCCTCCGCGAGAAGACCGGTGCTGACCCGGTCGTCACGCTGAAGCGCGCTCTCGAGAACGTCAAGCCGTCCCTCGAGGTCAAGTCCCGCCGTGTCGGTGGCGCCACCTACCAGGTGCCGATCGAGGTCAAGCCCGGTCGCGCCTCCACCCTCGCGCTGCGCTGGCTGGTCGGCTACTCCCGCGCCCGTCGCGAGAAGACCATGACCGAGCGCCTCATGAACGAGCTCCTCGACGCCTCGAACGGCCTCGGTGCTTCGGTCAAGAAGCGCGAGGACACGCACAAGATGGCCGAGTCCAACAAGGCCTTCGCGCACTACCGCTGGTAGTCGCAACCCACATCGAGACCGAGAGAAGACTGAAGCCTTATGGCTACCACTTCGCTTGACCTGGCCAAGGTGCGCAACATCGGCATCATGGCCCACATCGACGCGGGCAAGACGACCACCACCGAGCGGATCCTGTTCTACACCGGTGTCTCCTACAAGATCGGTGAGGTCCACGACGGCGCTGCCACGATGGACTGGATGGAGCAGGAGCAGGAGCGCGGCATCACCATCACGTCCGCCGCGACGACCTGCCACTGGCCGCTCGAGGACGTCGATCACACGATCAACATCATCGACACGCCGGGTCACGTCGACTTCACCGTCGAGGTGGAGCGTTCGCTGCGCGTGCTCGACGGTGCTGTCACGGTGTTCGACGGCGTGGCCGGCGTCGAGCCGCAGTCCGAGACCGTCTGGCGTCAGGCGGACCGCTACGGCGTTCCGCGCATCTGCTTCGTCAACAAGCTCGACCGCACCGGTGCCGAGTTCTTCCGCTGCGTCGGCATGATCGAGGACCGCCTCGGCGCCCAGCCGATCGTGATGCAGCTTCCGATCGGTGCCGAGGCCGACTTCCAGGGCGTCGTCGACCTCGTCCGCATGAAGGCCCTCGTGTGGTCCGCCGAGGCCACCAAGGGCGAGATGTACGACGTCGTCGACATCCCGGACACCCACACCGAGCTCGCCGAGGAGTACCGCGGCAAGCTCATCGAGGCCGTGGCCGAGAACGACGAAGCGATCATGGAGCTGTACCTCGAGGGCGAGGAGCCCACCGAGGAGCAGCTGTACGCGGCCGTCCGCCGCATCACGATCGCCTCCGGCAAGTCCAAGGACACCACGGTCACCCCGGTGTTCTGCGGTACCGCGTTCAAGAACAAGGGTGTCCAGCCCCTGCTCGACGCGGTCGTGCGCTACCTCCCCTCCCCGCTTGACGTCGAGGCCATCGAGGGCCACGCCGTCAACAACCCGGAGGAGGTCGTCAAGCGCAAGCCGTCCGACGAGGAGCCGCTGTCGGCGCTCGCGTTCAAGATCATGAGCGACCCGCACCTCGGCAAGCTCACCTTCGTCCGCGTGTACTCCGGTCGCCTGGACTCCGGTTCTTCTGTCCTGAACTCCGTGAAGGGCAAGAAGGAGCGCATCGGCAAGATCTACCGCATGCACGCGAACAAGCGTGAGGAGATCGACTCGGTGGGCGCCGGCGACATCATCGCCGTGATGGGTCTCAAGCAGACCACCACCGGTGAGACGCTCTGTGACGACAAGAACCCGGTCATCCTGGAGTCCATGGACTTCCCGGCCCCGGTCATCCAGGTCGCCATCGAGCCCAAGTCCAAGGGTGACCAGGAGAAGCTGGGTGTCGCCATCCAGCGTCTCGCGGAGGAGGACCCCTCCTTCCAGGTCCACTCGGACGAGGAGACCGGCCAGACCATCATCGGTGGCATGGGCGAGCTGCACCTCGAGGTGCTGGTCGACCGCATGCGCCGTGAGTTCAAGGTCGAGGCCAACGTCGGCAAGCCGCAGGTGGCCTACCGCGAGACGATCCGCAAGGCCGTCGAGCGCGTGGACTACACGCACAAGAAGCAGACCGGTGGTACGGGTCAGTTCGCCAAGGTCCAGATCGGCATCGAGCCGATCGAGGGCGGCGAGACCTCGTACGAGTTCGTGAACAAGGTCACCGGTGGTCGTATCCCGAAGGAGTACATCCCTTCGGTCGACGCCGGCGCGCAGGAGGCCATGCAGTTCGGCATCCTCGCCGGTTACGAGATGACCGGCGTCCGCGTGATCCTGCACGACGGTGCGTACCACGAGGTCGACTCCTCCGAGCTCGCGTTCAAGATCGCCGGTTCGCAGGCCTTCAAGGAGGCCGCGCGCAAGGCTTCCCCCGTGCTCCTTGAGCCGATGATGGCCGTCGAGGTCACCACGCCCGAGGACTACATGGGCGAGGTCATCGGCGACATCAACTCCCGCCGTGGCCAGATCCAGGCCATGGAGGAGCGTCACGGTGCCCGCATCGTGAAGGGCCTCGTGCCCCTGTCGGAGATGTTCGGCTACGTCGGCGACCTCCGCAGCAAGACCTCGGGTCGCGCAAGCTACTCGATGCAGTTCGACTCCTACGCCGAGGTTCCGCGGAACGTCGCCGAGGAGATCATCGCGAAGGCCAAGGGCGAGTAACGCACCGCGTTTAACGCACCGCGTTCCCACGCTTTAGGCTTGACACCGACCGCCGGGGGTCGGACCCGACAAGGGAAAGAACCCCGGCGGGCGGCACCCCAGCAAAGATCACCCTGGCGCCGATGAGTAAGGCGTACAGAACCACTCCACAGGAGGACCCCAGTGGCGAAGGCGAAGTTCGAGCGGACTAAGCCGCACGTCAACATCGGCACCATCGGTCACATCGACCACGGTAAGACGACCCTCACGGCCGCCATTACCAAGGTGCTGCACGACGCGTACCCGGACCTGAACGAGGCCTCGGCCTTCGACCAGATCGACAAGGCTCCTGAGGAGCGCCAGCGCGGTATCACGATCTCCATCGCGCACGTCGAGTACCAGACCGAGTCGCGTCACTACGCCCACGTCGACTGCCCCGGTCACGCGGACTACATCAAGAACATGATCACGGGTGCGGCGCAGATGGACGGCGCCATCCTCGTGGTCGCCGCCACCGACGGCCCGATGCCGCAGACCAAGGAGCACGTGCTCCTGGCCCGCCAGGTCGGCGTTCCGTACATCGTCGTCGCCCTGAACAAGGCCGACATGGTGGACGACGAGGAGATCCTGGAGCTCGTCGAGCTCGAGGTCCGTGAGCTCCTCACCGAGTACGAGTTCCCGGGCGACGACCTGCCGGTCGTCCGCGTCTCGGCGCTCAAGGCGCTCGAGGGCGACAAGGAGTGGGGCGAGAAGCTCCTCGGCCTCATGAAGGCCGTGGACGAGTCCATCCCGCAGCCCGAGCGTGACGTCGACAAGCCGTTCCTGATGCCGATCGAGGACGTCTTCACGATCACCGGTCGTGGCACCGTCGTCACCGGTCGTATCGAGCGTGGTGTCCTCAAGGTCAACGAGACCGTCGACATCATCGGCATCAAGACCGAGAAGACCACCACCACGGTCACCGGCATCGAGATGTTCCGCAAGCTGCTCGACGAGGGCCAGGCCGGTGAGAACGTCGGTCTGCTCCTCCGTGGCATCAAGCGCGAGGACGTCGAGCGCGGCCAGGTCATCATCAAGCCCGGTTCGGTCACGCCGCACACCGAGTTCGAGGCCCAGGCCTACATCCTGTCGAAGGACGAGGGTGGCCGTCACACCCCGTTCTTCAACAACTACCGCCCGCAGTTCTACTTCCGTACCACGGACGTGACCGGCGTCGTGACCCTCCCCGAGGGCACCGAGATGGTCATGCCGGGCGACAACACCTCCATGTCCGTCGCGCTGATCCAGCCCGTCGCCATGGAGGAGGGCCTCAAGTTCGCCATCCGTGAGGGTGGCCGGACCGTCGGCGCCGGCCAGGTCGTCAAGATCACCAAGTAAGTTCTCGCGAACTTCGGTGGTTTGACCTGGTAGCTCCTGGAGCTGCTTGAGAGGGCCCCGCACCACTTCGGTGGTGCGGGGCCTTCCGCTTTGCCTCCGCACACCAACCCACCCCCCCTGTGCGGTAGTCGAACACGCGTCCCGTAGCATGCCGCCGGTCAGGCGTGTCATGACCAACAGGGGTGGAGACAACTTGAAATCGGGACGTCGAGCGCGTCGCACAACGGGCAGACGAGTACGTCGTACGGCACTGGGCGCCGCACTGGCCGCCGCCGCGGTCCTGGGCATCCAGAGCGTCGCGGGCGCCGGGGTGGGGACGTCGGACGCCGGCGGGAACACGGCCACCGCGCAGAACACCGAGGGGCCCATCAAGAGCGAGGTCCAGAAGCTCGCGCTGACCGACCGCGGTCACGGCGAGGCGACGCTCACCAAGACCACCACCGAACCCTTCGACCTGATGGGCGTGTCCTGGACGGACCCCGCGGCGAAGATCAAGGGCACCATCCAGGCCCGCGCGCGCAGCGCCGCGGACGGCACCTGGGGCGAGTGGCGGGACCTCGAGCCCTACCCGGCCTTCCTCGACGGCAAGCGTGCCGGCGCCCGTGGCTCCACCGAGCCCATCTGGGTCGGCTCTGCCGACGGTGTCGAGGTCCGGGTCAGCGACGGCACCGCCAACAACGAGCTGCCGGACGGCCTCCGCGTCGACCTGGTCGACCCGAAGAAGGAGTCGACGGGCGACTCGAAGGACGGCGGCTTCAACGCCGAGTCGGCCGCGTTCTCCACGGACCTCCCGCCGAGCACGCCCGGCCCCGCGTCCACCGCGCCGCAGCCCAAGATCGTCACGCGCGCCGAGTGGCAGGCCGACGAGTCCCTGAACAACGAGGGCCCGATCTACCTGCCCGGCGGCAAGATCAAGGCCGCGTTCGTGCACCACACACCGGACATCACGTACGACTGCGCCGACTCCGCGGCCGTCGTCCGGTCGCTGCACGTCTACCACGTGAAGACCAACGGCTGGCGCGACCTCGGCTACAACTTCCTCGTCGACAAGTGCGGCAAGATCTTCGAGGGCCGCCAGGGCGGCATCGACCAGCCGGTCCTCGGCGCGCACACGTACGGCTGGAACAGCGAGTCGACCAGCGTCGCGATCCTCGGCGACCACACGGCGGAGTCCTCGCCGGCCCCGGACGCCGCGCTCGCCTCGGCCTCCAAGGTCATCGCGTACAAGCTCGGCCAGTACGGGGTGAACCCGGCCGGCAAGGCCACGCTGACCGCCGGCGCCACGCAGAACAACTACTTCCGGCAGTCGTTCACCACCGGCCAGACGTACGAGTTCGACGCCGTGTCCGGACACCGCAACGGCTACAACACCGTCTGCCCCGGCGACGGCCTCTACCCGCAGCTGCCGACCATCCGCAGCTACGCCACCGGCTCCGTCAGCGGCCTCACCGTCAGCTCGGTGGGCGGCGGCGCGACCCGCGCCGGCACGGGTTACGAGACGCCCGGCCCGGTCACCGTGAACTGGACGACGAGCACGTCGAACACCTTCATCCACAAGTTCGAGGTCCTCGTCGACGGCCAGACGGCCGCCACCACCAGCGGCACCGCCCGCTCCTGGTCCACCGTGCTCGGCGGCTTCGGCGCCCACACCATCACGGTCCGCGCCACGCACACCTCCGGCAAGGTGACGTCCACGCCGCAGGTCACCGTGACCGTCCCCGGTCCGAAGACCTTCACGCCGGTCACCCCGACCCGCCTGATGGACACCCGCGCGGGCCTCGGCGTGCCGAAGGCCAAGGTCGGCGCCGGCCAGGAGGTCGTCCTCCAGGTCACCGGCGCGAACGGCATCCCCGCCACGGGCGTGGGCGCGGTCGTCCTCAACGTCACCGCGACCAACCCGACCGACGCCAGCTTCGTCTCGGTCTACCCGAACGGCACCGACCGCACCAGCGCGTCGAACCTCAACTTCACGGCCGGCAAGACCATCCCGAATCTGGTGACGGTCCCGGTCGTCGACGGCAAGGTGCGGTTCTACAACCGCAACGGCTCGGTGGACCTGCTCGCGGACATCACCGGCTACTACGTCAAGGACACGACCGGCTCGACCCACAGCAACCTGGGTCCGCTGCGGCTGATGGACACCCGTAACGGCACGGGCGTCCCGCAGGCCAAGGTCGGTCCGGGCGCCGTGGTCGACCTCCAGGTCACCGGTGCCCAGGGCGTTCCCGCGACCGGCGTCACGGCCGTGGTCCTCAACGTGACCGCGACCAACGCGACCGCCGGCAGCTTCGTCTCGGTCTACCCGACCGGCACGACCCGGACCAGCGCGTCGAACCTCAACTTCGTCGCCGGCCAGACGATCCCGAACCTGGTGATCGTGCCCGTCGGAGCGGACGGCAAGGTCAGCTTCTACAACCGGGCCGGCTCGGTCGACCTGCTCGCCGACATCACCGGCTACTTCTCCTCCGGCACGGAGGGCGCGTCGCACATCAACCTCGGTCCGCTGCGGATGATGGACACGCGTGACGGCACCGGCGTCCCGAAGGCCAAGATCGCCGCCGGTGGCGTGGCCTCGCTCCAGGTGGCCGGCGTCAAGGGCGTTCCGGCGACCGGCGTCACGGCCGTCGTGCTCAACGTGACCGCGACCAACCCGACGGCGGGCAGCTTCGTCTCGGTCTACCCGAGCGGTACGACCCGGACGAGCGCGTCGAACCTCAACTTCACCGTCGGCCTGACGATCCCGAACCTGGTCGTCGTGCCCGTCGGCGAGGACGGCAAGGTCAACTTCTACAACAAGTCCGGCTCGGTCGACCTGATCGCCGACATCACCGGCTACTTCGTGAAGTGACCTGATCCCAGGTCGACTTGAGGGCCCGCTTCCCGTTCCGGGAGGCGGGCCCTTCCGCGTACCGCGGCCGCCGCCGGTCGGGCGCGGAGGCCGGGTCAGGCGCGGAGGGCCCGGCTTCAGGAGGCCCGGGTCAGCGCGCTCAGCCGCGGAGGCCCGGCCGCCAGACCCACGGCCGGGCGTCCGCGCCCAGGCCCACCACCACCTCGCCGCGGTGCAGCACCGGGGCGGTGCCGGCCGGTGTGACGCCCTGGGTACGGGTGAGCAGCCGGCCGTCGCGGTGGAGCTGGACCCGGCCGCGGTCGTCCCGGCCGAGCAGCACCGGGCCACGGCCGCCGGGGGCGGCCGCGAGCGGCCCGTACCCCTCGAAGGCGGGTGCCGTGCCGGAGGAGGAGCGCAGCCGGCCGTCGGCGGGCGCGCGGTAGAAGACCCTGACGCCGTCCTCGGCGTCCGGCGCCGGGACCGCGGCGACCGGGTCGCCGGCGAGCGGCAACGGCGCGGCGGGCGCGCCGTCCACCCAGTGGCGTACGGCCGTGCGGCCCGCCGCCAGCAGGTGCACCCGGCCGGTGCCGTCGACCAGCGCCGTCAGCCCGTCCTGCACCTCCTCCTGGGCGGGCAGCGCCCGCCACGGGCCCCAGGACCCGTCGGCCGCCCGTACCCGCGTCGAGACGCCCTTGTCGGCGTTCCGTACGAAGAGGTGGACCCGGCCGTCGGGAGCGGCGACGGCCACCGGGGCGCCGACCCGGCGGCCGCGGTCGTCGCCGCGCTCCGGATTGCCGAGGCCCCGCCAGGCGAGGAAGGGACCGCCGGGGGTGCGCTGCTCCAGGAGCACCAGCTCGCGCCGGTCGGCGCCGCCGCGGCCCGAGAGCGCGGCGAACCGCACGCCGAAGAGCAGCACCCGGCCGTCGGCGAGCACCGCGGGGGCGAGGACCGGCGCCAGCGGGCCGCCGCCCAGGTCCTCCGGTTCCCCGAACACGCCCGTGCGCTCCTCCCGCTCGCGCCAGCGGACCGCGCGGAGCCCGAGCACGCCGTACGCGACGAGCCGGCCGCCCGCCTCCTCGGTGACGGCGGGGCCCGCGGCGGGCCAGCGGTAGTGGGTGGCGCGCACCCAGCCCTTCCGGTTGGTGAGCGGGCGGTCGCCGCTCACGCCGTAGTCGCCGCAGCCGGACGGGTTGCCGCACTCCCAGGACGGGTCGCCGCCGTACGGGACGAGGTGGGCGGCCTTCTCGGCGAGGACCCGCGGCGGGAGGTTCTTGGGCCAGTGGCGGTTGTAGTAGCCGCGGAACGCCGTCGTGGTGAAGGCCGGGACGGGTCCGCCGTCCGCGGTGGCGTCCGCGACCCGGCGCAGCAGCGCGGCCCAGGTGAAGGAGGCGACGGCGGTGTGGTCGCCGTGGTCGGAGTAGCCGGGCTGCTCGCTGTCGCGCTTGCGGGTTGCCTCGTCGCTTATCTGGATGTCCGGGTCGGGGTCGAGGGTGTGCACGACCGTCGGCCGGTACTCGGCGAGCAGCCCGGCGAGGACCTCGATCAGACCGGTGTGGTCGTAGCCGTCGGCGCGGGTGACGGGGGAGCCGGCGGAGAGGTGGGTGCGCAGTTCGAGGGCGCGGTCCTGCCAGAGCGCGGGCAGCGCCATGTAGCGGCGGGAGGTGTGCATGGGGAGGTTGAGGAAGACCAGCTCGACCCGGCGCCCGTCGTGGACGAGGGTGTCGACCTCGGCGCGGCGCCCGCCGGCGAGCGTGGCGACCCGCTTCTGCCAGGGCGTGAACGTGTCCGCGCCGAGCGCGTCCGCGTACGCCTGGCGCAGGCCCTGGTGGCGGGCGGAGGAGTACGCGGCCTTGTCGGGCGGGGTCTCCGGCATGCCCTTGATCCAGTTCTTGCCGGTGTGCTCGCCGGCGGTGACGTACACGCAGACGAGCGGGACCCCGGCGTCGAGCAGCCGCTGGGTGTCGGGGTTCATGAAGTACAGGTCGTCGTCCGGGTGGGCGGCGACCTGCATGAGCAGGGCCCGGCGGCCGGTGGAGACGGGCCGGCCGGGCGCGGGGTCGGCGGAGGCCGTGCGGCCGGGCGGAGCGGGTACGGAGCATCCGGCGACGGCCGCGGCGGCGGCTCCGGCGGCCGCTCCCGCGAGCACGGTGCGCCGCGCCAGTCTTCTCTCGTCCACCGCTCGTGCTTCCCCTGTGCGTGCCGTCTTGCCCGGTCTGGTCCTCGTGCGACCGGCTAGACGGATTTTCGGCGTACGGGGTTCAGTGCGGGGCGGCGGATCCCCCGAGCGGCACGGTCGCGCGCACCTCCATGGGGCCGTCGCCGCGCCGCGAGAGCAGCACGAGCTCGTCGACCGGTGCGGTCGAGGTGCCGAGGAGCGCGGCACACCGGGCCGCCAGGGCGGCGGGTTCGCGGCTGCGGCCGAGGGAGAGGTGGGGGGTGTAGGGGCGCGGGTCGACGCAGCGGGGGAAGCGTTCCTCCAGTGCCGCGCGCAGGGCGAGCCAGGGCGCCGGGTCGGCGGCGGCCGGGTCGAGCCAGACGGTGGCGTCGTGCCGGTGCCGGAACCAGCGCACTCCGGAAAGGCGTGCGGTGAAGGGCGGCACGGCGCGCAGGGCCCCGGCGGCCAGCGGCAGCGCCCGGGCGAAGTCGGTCTCGGGAACGAAGCCGTAGACGACGTTGACGTGCGGCGGCCAGCGTCGGATCTGCCGGTCGTGCACGCGCCGGACCGCCTGGATGCCCGGCCACAGCCCGTCGGGCGGCAGCCAGGCGACGGCGGTGCGGTACGTGGGCTCCGCAGCGAGCACGGGGACCTCGGGCACGGGCACGGGACCTCCGTACGTCACGAACCGATCAAGGGTGGCGGACCCGCCTTCTCCGCAGGTCGCAGGGCGTGAGAACGTCCGCTTCGCACTATGCGACACCAGGGGTGGGGTAGATGAACGACAAGCCGTCGGACAGCCCGTCGGACAAGCCGTCGGTCTCGGACGAGGAATGGGCCGCGTTCGTGGCGGCCGCGAAGGAGCAGGGCCTCGGCACGGAGGCCCAGGAGCGGGCGCTGCGCAAGGCCAGGCCGACGAAGCGGCCCAGGGCTCCCAAGGCCCCCAGGGCGGCGAAGCGCCAGGAACCCGCGGGCTGGCGCACCGGCCCGGCCTGGCAGGAGATGAACGGCCGGGCCCAGCGGCGGCGCCGGATCAGGGCGGGCCTCGGCATCACCCTCGTGGCGGCCCTCGCCCTCGTCGCCGTACGGCCGCAGCTGGTCACCGGCGTGCTGCCGGAGAGCGTCACCTCGGCCCTGCCGTCGAGCTGGACCGACCGCCCGGCGGACACCACCCCGCTCCCCGCGGAGACGGCCCCGCCGACGGCACCCCCGGAGTACGCCGACCCGGACCGCCCGACCCTGAAGGAGCCCTTCAAGGGCTCGCCGGCCCTGCGCTGGGCGGACGGCGCGGCGGGGATCACGCCGCCGGAGGCCAAGGCGACGGGCTGGATGTCGAAGGCCCAGGTCGAGGCGGCGCTGAAGCGGTCGAAGGACTTCCTGGCCGCTGCCAACCTCGACCCGGCCGTCCTCGAGGGCGGCAGGCCGGAGGCGGCACTGAAGCTCATCGAGCCGAAGCAGCCGGAGATCCACCAGCGCCTGGAAGAGGCGCTGGCGAAGCCGACGGACGAGAACGACCCGACGTCGCTCTTCAGCCGCTTCTCCCCGTCCGAGGTCGCCCTCGTCGGCTCCGTCGTGAAGACCCGCGGCCACATGACCGTCGAGCCCGGCAAGGGCAAGGAGAAGGGCGCGGTCCTGGTCCGCGCCGACTACACCTTCGTCTATCCGCTGGTGAAGGCCCGGCCGGGAGCCGACGAGGTCGTCCGCACGATCGTCCGCCGCGAGGTGACCTTCGCCTTCTACCAGCCGGGGCGGTACGCGGTGACCAAGGGCCGCCTCATCCTGAACCACTACGCCAGCAGCGCCGGCAACAGCTCCTGCGACGACAGCGACGGCTTCTACCACCCGTCGTTCGCGGAGGACCACACCTCCGCCCCCGATCCCGCCCGGTCGGGCCCGGCCGTCGACCCGTACGACCGCAGCAAGCCGATCGACCGGCAGCCGCAGGAATGCGGGACGGTCACCCGCAGCTGACCGCCCGGTCCGCCGCGCGGGGGACGCGGCGGGCCGCGGACCGGTGGTCCGGCTGCCGCGGAACCCACAGGTCCGGTGCGGCGGCGGGCCGACGGCCGCCGGTCTCGCCCTTGGTCACCGCGGACTCGGCGGGACCGGCCAGCGAGAACGTGATCCGGGCCGTACCGGCGCGGCGGACGTCCGGGCCCGGCCGGCCACGGCGCGCGTCCGCACGCGGGGCGCGCCTCCGTGCGTAGCCCGGCGTGACGTGGGGTACAGTCTTCGCCCCGATTGGCGGCCGGAAGGCCCCGTATGGCAGACTAGCGGGGTTGCTCGGTTGAGTGCCGATGCTGCGCGCCTCCCGCCGGGAGGACCGGAAGCGAGTCCCACAGTACTCGTCGCCCCTTCTCAGGGGCGGACGTACGGGAATCTTCCGGGAAGTGTCAGCGGGGCCCCGACCAGGCACCCGGTGGGTGTTTCGCCCCCGTCTCGCGGTCTTGGACCGCACCCCCTTGGTTGGGAAATCCTCCGGGATTTCTTCGTAGAGGGAGTGCGACACGCCCGACCGCGTGGGTCGGAGGAGAAACGCGAACCGACCGGGTTCCGGAGCGTTACGAGAGACAGGACTACGAAGTAGCCATGGCGGGACAGAAGATCCGCATCCGGCTCAAGGCCTACGACCACGAGGTCATCGACTCCTCGGCGAAGAAGATCGTCGAGACGGTGACTCGCACTGGTGCGTCGGTCGCGGGCCCGGTGCCGCTGCCCACTGAGAAGAACGTGTACTGCGTCATCAAGTCGCCGCACAAGTACAAGGACTCGCGCGAGCACTTCGAGATGCGCACGCACAAGCGCCTCATCGACATCCTCGACCCCACGCCGAAGACGGTTGACTCGCTGATGCGTCTCGACCTGCCGGCTGGCGTCGACATCGAGATCAAGCTCTGAGGTGACGCGCGAGATGGCTAAGAACATCAAGGGCATCCTGGGCGAGAAGCTCGGCATGACGCAGGTCTGGGACGAGAACAACCGGGTCGTCCCGGTGACCGTCGTCAAGGCCGGCCCGAATGTCGTGACCCAGGTGCGTACGAACGACGTCGACGGCTACGAGTCGGTCCAGATCGCCTTCGGCGAGATCGACCCGCGCAAGGTGAACAAGCCCCTCAAGGGCCACTTCGCCAAGGCCGACGTCACCCCGCGCCGTCACCTCGTCGAGATCCGTACCGCTGACGCCAGCGAGTACAGCCTCGGCCAGGAGATCACCGCCGAGGTCTTCGAGGCGGGCATCAAGGTCGACGTGACCGGCAAGAGCAAGGGCAAGGGCTTCGCCGGTGCCATGAAGCGCCACAACTTCCGTGGTGGCAAGGCTTCCCACGGTGCCCACCGCGTGCACCGCAAGCCCGGTTCGATCGGTGGCTGCGCCACCCCGGGCCGTGTCTTCAAGGGCATGCGCATGGCCGGCCGCATGGGCAACGAGCGCGTGACCACCCAGAACCTGACCGTTCACGCCGTTGACGCGGAGAAGGGCCTGCTCCTGATCAAGGGTGCGGTTCCTGGTCCGAACGGCGGCCTCGTCCTGGTCCGCACCGCGGCCAAGGGGGCCTGAGGATATGAGCACCATTGACATTCTGTCGCCCTCCGGCGACAAGACCGGGACCATCGAGCTCCCGGCCGAGATCTTCGAGGCCAAGGTCAGCATCCCGCTGATCCACCAGGTCGTCGTCGCGCAGCTGGCCGCCGCCCGTCAGGGCACGCACAAGGTCAAGACGCGTGGCGAGGTCCGTGGTGGTGGCCGGAAGCCGTACCGCCAGAAGGGCACCGGCCGCGCCCGTCAGGGTTCGACCCGCGCCCCGCAGTTCGCCGGTGGTGGCGTCGTGCACGGTCCCGTGCCGCGTGACTACTCGCAGCGGACCCCGAAGAAGATGAAGGCCGCCGCCCTCCGCGGTGCCCTCTCCGACCGGGCGAACCACTCCCGCATCCACGTCGTCACCGGCGTGGTCGAGGGTGGCATCTCCACCAAGGCCGCCAAGACGCTGTTCGGCAAGATCTCGGAGCGCAAGAACCTGCTCCTGGTCGTCGAGCGCTCCGACGAGGCCGCGTGGCTGTCCGCCCGCAACCTGCCCCAGGTGCACATCCTGGAGCCGGGCCAGCTGAACACGTACGACGTGATGCGATCCGACGACGTGGTCTTCACCCAGGCCGCCCTCGAGTCCTTCGTGTCTGGCCCCAAGGCCGACAACAACGAGGGGAGCGAGGCCTGATGGCCGAGATCACCAGCAAGACCTTCACGGACCCGCGCGACGTCCTCGTCAAGCCGGTTGTCTCCGAGAAGAGCTACGCGCTGCTCGACGAGAACAAGTACACGTTCATCGTCGCGCCCACCGCCAACAAGACCCAGATCAAGCAGGCCGTCGAGGCGGTCTTCTCGGTCAAGGTCACCGGGGTCAACACGATCAACCGCCAGGGCAAGCGCAAGCGCACCCGCACCGGTTTCGGCAAGCGCGCCAACACCAAGCGCGCCATCGTGACCCTCGCCGAGGGCAACCGAATCGACATCTTCGGCGGCCCGACCGCCTGACGGCGGTCGAGTCGTCCGATATCGGACGAGGACTGAGAAATGGGTATCCGCAAGTACAAGCCGACTACGCCGGGCCGTCGTGGCTCCTCCGTAGCCGACTTCGTCGAGATCACGCGGTCCACGCCGGAGAAGTCGCTGGTCCGCCCCCTGCACAGCAAGGGCGGCCGTAACAACACCGGTCGTGTGACCGTCCGTCACCAGGGCGGTGGCCACAAGCGCGCCTACCGTGTGATCGACTTCCGTCGCCACGACAAGGACGGCGTGCCGGCCAAGGTCGCTCACATCGAGTACGACCCCAACCGCACCGCTCGCATCGCGCTGCTGCACTACGCGGACGGCGAGAAGCGCTACATCATCGCCCCGCGTGGTCTCTCGCAGGGCGACCGGGTGGAGAACGGCCCCACGGCCGACATCAAGCCCGGCAACAACCTGGCCCTCCGCAACATCCCGGTCGGTACCACGATCCACGCGATCGAGCTCCGTCCCGGTGGCGGCGCCAAGTTCGCCCGCTCCGCCGGCGCCTCCGTGCAGCTGCTCGCGAAGGAGGGCACGATGGCCCACCTCCGCATGCCGTCCGGCGAGATCCGTCTCGTCGACGCCCGCTGCCGCGCCACCATCGGTGAGGTCGGCAACGCCGAGCAGTCGAACATCAACTGGGGTAAGGCCGGCCGCAAGCGCTGGCTGGGCGTTCGCCCGACCGTCCGCGGTGTGGCGATGAACCCGGTTGACCACCCGCACGGTGGTGGTGAGGGCAAGACCTCCGGTGGTCGCCACCCGGTCTCCCCGTGGGGTCAGAAGGAGGGTCGTACTCGTTCGCCGAAGAAGGCTTCGAACAAGTACATCGTCCGCCGCCGCAAGACGAACAAGAAGCGCTAGGAGCGGGTTTAGATGCCGCGCAGTCTCAAGAAGGGGCCCTTCGTCGACGACCACCTCATCAAGAAGGTGGACGCCCAGAACGAAGCCGGCACCAAGAACGTCATCAAGACCTGGTCCCGTCGCTCCATGATCGTGCCGGCCATGCTCGGCCACACGCTCGCGGTGCACAACGGCAAGACCCACATCCCGGTGTTCGTCACCGAGTCGATGGTCGGTCACAAGCTCGGCGAGTTCTCGCCGACGCGCACCTTCCGGGGTCACGTCAAGGAAGACCGGAAGTCGAAGCGCCGCTAGTAGCGGATCGCATTCAGACACGTAAGTAACTGAGAGGGACAACCATGGAAGCCAGGGCCCAGGCGCGGTACATCCGCGTCACGCCCATGAAGGCCCGCCGCGTGGTGGACCTGATCCGTGGCATGGATGCCACGGAGGCTCAGGCTGTTCTGCGATTCGCTCCGCAGGCAGCCTCCGTGCCGGTCGGCAAGGTGCTCGACAGCGCCATCGCCAACGCCGCGCACAACTACGACCACACGGACGCCTCTTCGCTGTTCATCAGCGAGGCGTTCGTCGACGAGGGTCCGACCCTGAAGCGGTTCCGTCCGCGTGCCCAGGGCCGTGCCTACCGGATCCGCAAGCGGACCAGCCACATCACCGTGGTCGTCAGCAGCAAGGAAGGAACCCGGTAATGGGCCAGAAGGTAAACCCGCACGGGTTCCGGCTCGGCATCACCACCGACTTCAAGTCGCGTTGGTACGCCGACAAGCTGTACAAGGACTACGTCAAGGAAGACGTCGCCATCCGTCGGATGCTGACGTCCGGCATGGAGCGCGCCGGCATCTCGAAGGTTGAGATCGAGCGCACCCGTGACCGTGTCCGCGTGGACATCCACACCGCTCGCCCGGGCATTGTCATCGGTCGCCGTGGCGCCGAGGCCGACAAGATCCGTGGCCAGCTCGAGAAGCTGACCGGCAAGCAGGTCCAGCTGAACATCCTCGAGGTCAAGAACCCCGAGGTCGACGCTCAGCTGGTGGCCCAGGCCGTCGCCGAGCAGCTGTCCTCCCGCGTCTCCTTCCGTCGGGCCATGCGCAAGAGCATGCAGTCCGCCATGAAGGCCGGCGCCAAGGGCATCAAGATCCAGTGTGGTGGCCGTCTCGGCGGCGCCGAGATGTCCCGCTCGGAGTTCTACCGCGAGGGTCGTGTGCCGCTGCACACGCTGCGCGCGAACGTCGAGTACGGCTTCTTCGAGGCCAAGACCACCTTCGGCCGCATCGGCGTGAAGGTCTGGATCTACAAGGGCGACGTCAAGAACATCGCCGAGGTCCGCGCCGAGAACGCTGCTGCCCGTGCGGGCAACCGCCCGGCCCGTGGCGGCGCTGACCGTCCGGCCGGCCGCGGTGGCCGCGGTGGCGAGCGTGGCGGTCGCGGTCGCAAGCCGCAGCAGGCTCAGGCTGCCGAGGCCCCCAAGGCCGAGGCTCCCGCCGCCGCTCCGGCTGCTGAGAGCACCGGAACGGAGGCCTGACCGAAATGCTGATCCCCCGTAGGGTCAAGCACCGCAAGCAGCACCACCCGAAGCGCAACGGTATGTCCAAGGGTGGCACGCAGGTTGCGTTCGGCGAGTACGGCATTCAGGCCCTCACCCCGGCCTACGTGACCAACCGCCAGATCGAGGCCGCGCGTATCGCGATGACCCGCCACATCAAGCGTGGCGGCAAGGTCTGGATCAACATCTACCCGGACCGTCCGCTCACGAAGAAGCCTGCCGAGACCCGCATGGGTTCCGGTAAGGGTTCGCCGGAGTGGTGGATCGCGAACGTCAAGCCCGGTCGGGTGATGTTCGAGCTGTCCTACCCGAACGAGAAGATCGCGCGTGAGGCTCTGACTCGTGCGGCCCACAAGCTGCCGATGAAGTGCAAGATCGTTAAGCGCGAGGCAGGTGAGCTGTGATGTCGGCCGGTACCAAGGCGTCCGAGCTGCGCGAGCTGGGCAACGAGGAGCTTGTCGCCAAGCTCCGCGAGGCCAAGGAAGAGCTGTTCAACCTCCGCTTCCAGGCGGCGACGGGCCAGCTCGAGAACCACGGTCGGCTCAAGTCCGTCCGTAAGGACATCGCCCGGATCTACACCCTGATGCGTGAGCGCGAGCTGGGCATCGAGACGGTGGAGAACGCCTGATGAGCGAGAACAACGTGACTGAGAAGACCGAGCGCAACGCCCGCAAGGTCCGTGAGGGCCTCGTCGTCAGCGACAAGATGGACAAGACCGTCGTCGTCGCTGTCGAGGACCGCGTCAAGCACGCGCTGTACGGCAAGGTCATCCGCCGTACGAACAAGCTCAAGGCTCACGACGAGCAGAACCAGGCCGGCGTCGGCGACCGCGTCCTCCTCATGGAGACCCGGAAGCTCTCGGCGTCGAAGCACTGGCGTGTCGTCGAGATCCTCGAGAAGGCCAAGTAATTACCTGAGGGGCATCCCTCAGGTTCGTTCCGCCAGGCTCGGCAGGGGTCCTGCCTCGTAAGAGGAAGGCCCCTGCCGGGAACCGGCAGACAATCAGGAGATAGACGTGATCCAGCAGGAGTCGCGACTTCGCGTCGCCGACAACACTGGTGCCAAGGAGATCCTTTGCATCCGTGTTCTCGGTGGTTCGGGTCGCCGCTACGCGGGCATCGGTGACGTCATCGTCGCCACCGTCAAGGACGCGATCCCCGGTGGCAACGTGAAGAAGGGTGACGTCGTCAAGGCGGTCATCGTTCGCACCGTCAAGGAGCGCCGCCGCCAGGACGGCTCGTACATTCGCTTCGACGAGAACGCCGCTGTCATTCTCAAGAACGACGGCGACCCTCGTGGCACCCGTATCTTCGGCCCGGTCGGCCGTGAGCTGCGCGAGAAGAAGTTCATGAAGATCATCTCGCTCGCGCCGGAGGTGCTGTAAGCATGAAGATCAAGAAGGGCGACCTGGTCCAGGTCATCACCGGTAAGGACAAGGGCAAGCAGGGCAAGGTCATCGCGGCCTACCCCGCCGACTCCCGCGTCCTGGTCGAGGGTGTCAACCGGGTCAAGAAGCACACGAAGGCCGGCCCGAACCAGGCCGGCGGCATCGTGACCACCGAGGCTCCGGTCCACGTCTCCAACGTCCAGCTGGTCGTGGAGAAGGACGGCAAGAAGGTCGTCACGCGTGTCGGTTACCGCTTCGACGACGAGGGCAACAAGATCCGCGTTGCCAAGCGGACGGGTGAGGACATCTGATGGCTACCACCACTCCGCGTCTCAAGACGAAGTACCGCGAGGAGATCGCGGGCAAGCTGCGTGACGAGTTCAAGTACGAGAACGTCATGCAGACCCCGGGCCTCGTGAAGATCGTGGTCAACATGGGTGTCGGTGACGCCGCCCGTGACTCGAAGCTGATCGAGGGCGCCATCCGCGACCTCACCACGATCACCGGTCAGAAGCCGGCCGTCACCAAGGCCCGCAAGTCCATCGCGCAGTTCAAGCTGCGTGAGGGCCAGCCGATCGGTGCCCACGTCACGCTCCGTGGCGACCGCATGTGGGAGTTCCTGGACCGCACCCTGTCGCTCGCGCTGCCGCGCATCCGCGACTTCCGCGGCCTGTCCCCGAAGCAGTTCGACGGCCGTGGCAACTACACCTTCGGTCTCACGGAGCAGGTCATGTTCCACGAGATCGACCAGGACAAGATCGACCGCGTCCGGGGTATGGACATCACCGTGGTCACCACGGCGACCAACGACGACGAGGGCCGTGCCCTTCTGCGTCACCTCGGCTTCCCGTTCAAGGAGGCGTAAGCGAGATGGCGAAGAAGGCTCTCATTGCCAAGGCTGCTCGTAAGCCCAAGTTCGGTGTGCGTGCGTACACCCGCTGCCAGCGCTGCGGCCGCCCGCACTCCGTGTACCGCAAGTTCGGCCTCTGCCGCGTGTGCCTTCGTGAGATGGCTCACCGTGGCGAGCTGCCGGGCGTGACCAAGAGCTCCTGGTAATTCCCCTTCGCCCTTTGGGCGTTGGTGAATGACCGGAGTCTCTCGGTAAGCACTGGGTTGGCGGAGGTCCGGCCCCACATGGCTTAGGCTTGTGGGGTTGGGCGTCCGCCGCCCGTACGACTTACTACGCCGTAGGTCCACCGCACCGCACCCGCCCCGTCTCGGATCGGGGAGAGGGATGGTGCACCAGGAAACCCCGGCGAGAGAGGCCGAAGGCCAATTCATGACCATGACTGATCCGATCGCAGACATGCTCACGCGTCTGCGGAACGCGAACTCGGCGTACCACGACTCCGTGACGATGCCGCACAGCAAGATCAAGTCGCACATCGCGGAAATCCTCCAGCAGGAGGGCTTCATCTCCGGCTGGAAGGTCGAGGACGCCGAGGTCGGCAAGAACCTCGTGCTCGACCTCAAGTTCGGTCCGAACCGTGAGCGCTCCATCGCGGGCATCAAGCGGATCTCGAAGCCGGGCCTCCGGGTTTACGCGAAGTCCACCAACCTGCCGAAGGTTCTCGGCGGCCTGGGCGTGGCGATCATCTCCACGTCCCACGGTCTCCTGACCGGCCAGCAGGCGCAGAAGAAGGGCGTGGGTGGGGAAGTCCTCGCCTACGTCTGGTAGTCGGGAACGGAGGAAAAGCTATGTCTCGCATTGGCAAGCTCCCCATCCCGGTTCCCGCCGGCGTGGACGTCACCATCGAGGGCCGCACGGTCACCGTCAAGGGTTCCAAGGGCACCCTGACCCACACCGTTGCCGCTCCGATCGAGATCGTTAAGGGCGAGGACGGCGTTCTGAACGTCACCCGTCCGAACGACGAGCGTCAGAACAAGGCCCTTCACGGCCTGTCCCGCACGCTGGTGGCCAACATGATCACCGGTGTGACCCAGGGGTACACGAAGGCGCTCGAGATCAGCGGTGTCGGTTACCGCGTGGCCGCGAAGGGCTCCAACCTGGAGTTCCAGCTCGGCTACAGCCACCCGATCCTGGTGGAGGCCCCCGAGGGCATCTCCTTCAAGGTCGAGTCGCCGACCAAGTTCTCGGTCGAGGGCATCGACAAGCAGAAGGTCGGCGAGGTCGCCGCCAACATCCGCAAGCTGCGGAAGCCCGACCCGTACAAGGCCAAGGGTGTCAAGTACGCGGGCGAGGTCATCCGCCGCAAGGTCGGAAAGGCTGGTAAGTAAAGCCATGGCATACGGTGTGAAGATCGCCAAGGGCGACGCTTACAAGCGCGCTGCCAAGGCGCGCCGTCACCTGCGCATCCGCAAGAACGTGTCGGGTACGGCGGAGCGTCCGCGCCTCGTCGTGACGCGCTCCAACCGCGGCATCACCGCGCAGGTCATCGACGACCTCAAGGGTCACACCCTGGCGTCGGCGTCCCACCTGGACGCGTCGATCCGCGGTGGCGAGGGCGACAAGTCCGCGCAGGCCAAGCAGGTCGGTGCCCTGGTCGCCGAGCGCGCCAAGGCCGCCGGCGTCGAGGCCGTCGTGTTCGACCGTGGTGGCAACAGGTACGCCGGGCGCATTGCCGCTCTGGCTGACGCCGCCCGCGAAGCCGGGCTGAAGTTCTAAGCCCCGGTTCCGGGACTAACGGACGTAACAGAGAGAGGTAATCCAATGGCTGGACCCCAGCGCCGCGGCAGCGGTGCCGGTGGCGGCGAGCGGCGGGACCGGAAGGGTCGCGACGGTGGCGCTGCTGCCGCCGAGAAGACCGCGTACGTTGAGCGCGTAGTCGCGATCAACCGCGTCGCCAAGGTTGTCAAGGGTGGTCGTCGTTTCTCCTTCACCGCGCTGGTCGTGGTGGGTGACGGTGACGGCACCGTGGGTGTCGGTTACGGCAAGGCCAAGGAGGTGCCGGCCGCCATCGCCAAGGGTGTTGAGGAGGCCAAGAAGCACTTCTTCAAGGTCCCCCGTATCCAGGGCACCATCCCTCACCCGATCCAGGGTGAGAAGGCGGCGGGCGTCGTCCTGCTCAAGCCGGCTTCCCCCGGTACCGGTGTTATCGCCGGTGGCCCGGTGCGTGCCGTGCTCGAGTGCGCCGGCGTTCACGACATCCTGTCGAAGTCGCTCGGCTCCGACAACGCGATCAACATCGTGCACGCGACCGTGGAGGCCCTGAAGGGCCTGCAGCGTCCCGAGGAGATCGCGGCTCGCCGCGGTCTGCCCCTCGAGGACGTCGCCCCCGCGGCTCTGCTTCGTGCGCGTGCGGGAGCGGGTGCGTAATGGCTCGCCTCAAGATCACGCAGACGAAGTCGTACATCGGCAGCAAGCAGAACCACCGCGACACCCTGCGTTCGCTCGGGCTCAAGCGCCTGAACGACGTGGTCGTCAAGGAGGACCGCCCCGAGTTCCGCGGAATGGTGCACACCGTCCGCCACCTCGTGACGGTCGAGGAGGTCGACTGACATGGCGGAGAACAACCCGCTGAAGGTCCACAACCTCCGTCCCGCCCCGGGCGCCAAGACCGCCAAGACCCGTGTCGGTCGTGGTGAGGCGTCGAAGGGTAAGACGGCCGGTCGTGGTACGAAGGGCACGAAGGCCCGCTACCAGGTTCCGGAGCGCTTCGAGGGTGGCCAGATGCCCCTCCACATGCGTCTCCCGAAGCTGAAGGGCTTCAAGAACCCCTTCCGCACCGAGTACCAGGTCGTGAACCTGGACAAGCTGGCCGCGCTCTACCCGCAGGGTGGCGAGGTCACGGTGGCCGACCTGGTCGCCAAGGGTGCGGTTCGTAAGAACCAGCTCGTCAAGGTCCTGGGCCAGGGCGAGGTCTCCGTGGCGCTGCAGGTGACGGTCGACGCCGTCTCCGGCTCCGCCAAGGAGAAGATCGCCGCCGCCGGCGGCACCGTCACCGAGCTCGTCTGAGACGACTCGATGGCCTGAACATCCGACCGGGGATGCCTCTCAAAAGGGGCATCCCCGGTTGGTCGTTCCTAGGGGGGCGTAGTCGCCGGTAAGGTGGCCTCCACTGTCCAGAGTGCGTGAGGTGTCTCCGAAGGCTCTCTGGGCGATCACTATCCAGTCGAACCTCAAGACCGTCACCTCTGACGCACGTGCGCGGGGGTCGCAGGAGGCACCGTGCTCACCGCGTTCGCCCGGGCGTTCAAGACGCCCGACCTGCGCAAGAAGCTGCTCTTCACGCTCGGCATCATCGTGCTGTACCGGCTCGGGGCACACATCCCCGTCCCCGGCGTCAGCTACGAGGCCGTCCAGCAGTGTGTGGACCAGGCGAGCCAGGGCAACAACAGCCTGTTCGGCCTGGTCAACATGTTCAGTGGCGGGGCGCTGCTGCAGATCACCATCTTCGCGCTCGGCATCATGCCGTACATCACGGCGAGCATCATCCTGCAGCTGCTGACCGTCGTGATCCCGCGCCTGGAGGCCCTCAAGAAGGAGGGTCAGTCCGGCACCGCCAAGATCACGCAGTACACGCGTTATCTGACGGTCGCCCTCGCGATCCTCCAGGGCACCGGCCTCGTCGCCACCGCCCGTACCGGCGCGCTCTTCAGCGGCTGCACCGTCGCGAGCCAGGTCGTTCCCGACCAGTCGATCTTCACCACCGCCACCATGGTCATCACCATGACCGCGGGCACCGGTGTCGTGATGTGGCTCGGCGAGCTCATCACCGACCGTGGCATCGGCAACGGCATGTCGATCCTCATGTTCATCTCGATCGCCGCCGGCTTCCCGGGTGCCCTCTGGGCCATCAAGAAGAGCGGCGACCTGGCCGGGGGCTGGATCGAGTTCGGCACCGTCATCCTGATCGGCTTCGTGATGGTGGCCCTCGTCGTCTTCGTCGAGCAGGCCCAGCGCCGCATCCCGGTGCAGTACGCGAAGCGGATGATCGGCCGCAGGTCGTACGGCGGTACGTCCACTTACATCCCGTTGAAGGTGAACCAGGCAGGTGTGATTCCTGTCATCTTCGCGTCGTCGCTGCTCTACATCCCGGCACTGATCGCGCAGTTCTCGAGCAGCACCGCCGGCTGGAAGACCTGGATCGAAGCCCACTTCGTCAAGGGTGACCACCCCTACTACATCGCTACGTACTTCCTCCTGATCGTGTTCTTCGCCTTCTTCTACGTGGCGATCTCGTTCAACCCCGAGGAAGTTGCCGACAACATGAAGAAGTATGGTGGCTTCATCCCGGGTATCCGGGCTGGTCGACCTACTGCCGAGTACCTGAGCTACGTGCTCAACCGGATCACTTGGCCGGGCTCGCTGTATCTGGGTCTGATCGCTCTCGTGCCGACGATGGCGTTGGCAGGCTTCGGCGGTGCCAATGCCAACTTCCCGTTCGGCGGCACCAGCATCCTCATCATCGTGGGTGTGGGTCTTGAGACCGTGAAGCAGATCGAGAGCCAGCTCCAGCAGCGCAATTACGAAGGGTTCCTCCGCTGATGCGAATCGTCCTCGTCGGACCGCCCGGGGCCGGCAAGGGAACGCAGGCCGCGTTTCTTGCCAAGAACCTGGACATCCCGCACATCTCCACGGGTGACCTGTTCCGTGCCAACATCTCGCAGGGCACGGAGCTGGGCCTCAAGGCGAAGGCGTACATGGACGCCGGTGACCTCGTCCCCGACGAGGTGACCATCGGGATGGCCAAGGACCGGATGGAGCAGGACGACGCCGCGAACGGCTTCCTGCTCGACGGGTTCCCGCGGAACGTGGCCCAGGCCGAGGCGCTGGATGTGGTCCTCAAGGCCGAGGACATGCAGCTGGACGCGGTTCTGGACCTGGAGGTCCCCGAGGACGAGGTCGTGAAGCGGATCGCGGGTCGCCGCGTCTGCCGCAACGACTCCGCGCACGTCTTCCACGTGCAGTACAACGCCCCGAAGACCGAGGGCGTCTGCGACACCTGCGGTGGCGAGCTGTTCCAGCGTCCGGACGACTCCGAGGAGACCGTCCGCCGGCGCCTGGAGGTCTACCACACGCAGACCGAGCCGATCATCGACTACTACCGGGCGCAGAACCTGGTCGTGACGATCTCCGCGCTCGGCAAGGTGGACGAGGTCACGGCGCGCGCGATGGCCGCGCTGAAGAAGTAACCACTGATCGCTGCGGTACGGCCGCGGTGCCCGTGAGGGGCACCGCGGCCGTATCGTTGTTCCGACCCCTGTAATCGAGGAAAGGCCGCGGCCGAGATGGTGCAGATCAAGACCCCCGAGCAGATCGCGAAGATGCGCGAGGCGGGGCTGGTCGTCGCCGCCATCCACGCGGCGACCCGCGAGGCGGCGGTGCCGGGTGCGACGACGAAGGACCTGGACGAGGTCGCGCGCAAGGTGATCGCCGACCACGGGGCGAAGTCGAACTTCCTCGGATACGGCGGCTTCCCCGCCACCATCTGCACCTCGGTGAACGAGGTCGTCGTCCACGGCATCCCGGACGACAAGACCGTCCTCAAGGACGGCGACATCATCTCCATCGACGCGGGCGCCATCGTCGACGGCTGGCACGGCGACGCCGCGTACACGGCCTTCGTGGGCACCGGTCACGCGCCGGAGCTGGTCGAGCTCTCCCGGGTGACGGAGGAGTCGATGTGGGCCGGCATCGCCGCGATGCGGCTGGGCGCGCGCCTGGTCGACATCTCGAAGGCGATCGAGACCTACATCAAGCGCCAGCCGCGCCCGTCCGTCGGCGACCACAGCCTCGGCCGTTACGGGATCATCGAGGACTACGGCGGCCACGGCATCGGCACCGAGATGCACATGGACCCGCACCTCCTGAACTACGTCTCCCGCAAGCGCGGCAAGGGCCCGAAGCTGGTCCCCGGCTTCTGCCTGGCGATCGAGCCGATGGTCTCCCTCGGCACCCCGCGCACCGAGGTCCTCGCCGACGACTGGACCGTCATCACGACGGACGGCACCTGGTCCTCCCACTGGGAGCACTCCGTCGCCCTGACCGAGGAGGGCCCCCTGGTCCTGACGGCGGTCGACGGCGGCAAGGCGAAGCTGGCCGAGCTGGGCGTGACGGCGGCGCCGGACCCGCTGGCGTAGCCGGCCGCGGCCCCGCCGGCCGGGGGGCTTCGAGTGCCCTCGGGGGCGCTCGCGTAAGGATCTTCTACGGTGGGCAGACTTCCCGATTCGTCTTTTCGTGGGGCCTGACGTAGACTGATGCGTCGGCTCTCGTGTACCCGTGTGTCCTCACCCGGAGAAGAGAGTCGATCAAGGTAGCCGATTCGAAGGGCGAAGCGTGGCCAAGAAGCAAGGTGCCATCGAAATCGAGGGCACCGTGATCGAGTCTCTGCCGAACGCCATGTTCAAGGTGGAGCTCCAGAACGGTCACAAGGTCCTCGCGCACATCTCCGGCAAGATGCGGATGCACTACATCCGAATCCTCCCGGACGACCGGGTCGTCGTGGAGCTGTCTCCGTACGACCTGACGCGTGGCCGGATCGTCTACCGGTACAAGTAGATCTTGCCTGCACCCCCGCACTCGCGCGGGTGGTGGCACTGACCCGGAGAACCTCACATCCCATGAAGGTCAAGCCGAGCGTCAAGAAGATCTGCGACAAGTGCAAGGTGATCCGCCGCCACGGTCGGGTCATGGTCATCTGCGACAACCTGCGCCACAAGCAGCGCCAGGGCTGACGCACGCCGACCGACCTGCATCTCGCAGTTCTTCGCGCGACGCATAGCAATACGTACATACGCAGAGCCCGTCCGGCCGTGAACCACGGCTGACGGCACCTCCGGCGGGGGCCGGGGACCCGGTTCGTACCTCATACGGCAGCCGGGGCCGGTTCTGCGGAAGACCCCCGAATACACAGGAGCCATTGAATGGCACGCGTTTCCGGTGTTGACATCCCGCGCGAAAAGCGTGTGGTGGTCGCACTCACCTACGTCTTCGGCATCGGGCGTACCCGGTCCGAGGAGATCCTCGCCTCCACCGGCGTGAACCCGTCCACCCGTGTCCGCGACCTTGCCGAGGAAGACCTCGTCAAGATCCGCGAGTACGTGGACGCCAACCTCCAGACCGAGGGTGACCTCCGCCGCGAGATCGCCGCCGACATCCGCCGCAAGGTCGAGATCGGCTGCTACCAGGGTCTGCGCCACCGTCGTGGCCTGCCCGTCCGCGGTCAGCGCACCAGCACGAACGCCCGTACCCGCAAGGGCCCGCGTCGCGCCATCGCCGGCAAGAAGAAGCCGGGCAAGAAGTAGTCCACAGCGGACGCTTGACCACACGGTCTTCGCTGTAGGACCGACCACCTCCCGTAGGAGTTATAGATGCCCCCCAAGGGTCGTCAGGGCGCTGCCAAGAAGGTGCGCCGCAAGGAAAAGAAGAACGTCGCTCACGGCCACGCGCACATCAAGAGCACGTTCAACAACACGATCGTCTCGATCACGGACCCGTCCGGCAACGTGATCTCCTGGGCCTCCGCCGGCCACGTCGGCTTCAAGGGCTCGCGCAAGTCCACCCCCTTCGCCGCGCAGATGGCCGCCGAGTCGGCCGCCCGCCGCGCGCAGGAGCACGGCATGCGCAAGGTCGACGTCTTCGTCAAGGGTCCCGGCTCCGGCCGTGAGACCGCGATCCGCTCCCTCCAGGCCACCGGCCTCGAGGTCGGCTCGATCCAGGACGTCACCCCCACCCCGCACAACGGCTGCCGTCCGCCGAAGCGCCGCCGCGTCTGACGCAGCGACGCCTGTGCGTCCTTGAGTGTCCGGGCGGTACGACCCCGAAAGGGGACGTGCCGCCCGTACCCTTGGCAGTACCTGTCGGACGTCAAATAGTGGGCGTCCACAAACGAAGGAAACGAAGACATGCTTATCGCTCAGCGTCCTTCGCTGACCGAAGAGGTCGTCGACGAGTTCCGCTCCCGGTTCGTCATCGAGCCGCTGGAGCCGGGCTTCGGCTACACCCTCGGCAACTCGCTCCGCCGCACCCTCCTCTCGTCGATCCCCGGCGCTGCTGTCACCAGCATCCGCATCGACGGTGTCCTGCACGAGTTCACCACCGTGCCGGGCGTCAAGGAGGACGTCACCGACCTCATCCTGAACATCAAGCAGCTGGTCGTCTCCTCCGAGCACGACGAGCCGGTCGTGATGTACCTGCGCAAGCAGGGCCCCGGTGTGGTCACCGCCGCCGACATCGCGCCGCCGGCCGGTGTCGAGGTGCACAACCCCGACCTGGTCCTCGCCACGCTCAACGGCAAGGGCAAGCTGGAGATGGAGCTGACCGTCGAGCGCGGTCGTGGCTACGTCTCCGCCGTCCAGAACAAGCAGGTGGGCCAGGAGATCGGCCGTATCCCGGTCGACTCCATCTACAGCCCCGTGCTCAAGGTCACCTACAAGGTCGAGGCGACCCGAGTCGAGCAGCGCACCGACTTCGACAAGCTGATCGTCGACGTCGAGACCAAGCAGGCCATGCGCCCGCGTGACGCCATGGCGTCCGCCGGCAAGACCCTGGTCGAGCTGTTCGGTCTGGCCCGCGAGCTCAACATCGACGCCGAGGGCATCGACATGGGCCCGTCCCCGACGGACGCCGCCCTGGCCGCCGACCTGGCGCTGCCGATCGAGGAGCTCGAGCTCACCGTCCGGTCGTACAACTGCCTCAAGCGCGAGGGCATCCACTCCGTGGGTGAGCTCGTCGCCCGCTCCGAGGCGGACCTGCTCGACATCCGCAACTTCGGTGCGAAGTCGATCGACGAGGTCAAGGCGAAGCTGGCCGGCATGGGCCTGGCCCTCAAGGACAGCCCGCCCGGATTCGACCCGACCGCCGCCGCCGACGCCTTCGGCGCCGACGACGACGCGGACGCGGGCTTCGTCGAGACCGAGCAGTACTGATAGCTGCCCGTAGGCATCCGCCTGCGGGGCCCTGACACCGGTACCTGATACGGCCGGTGCAGATCTCAAGGAGAATCACCATGCCGCGTCCCACCAAGGGCGCCCGCCTCGGCGGCTCCGCCGCGCACGAGAAGCTGCTCCTCGCCAACCTGGCGAAGTCGCTCTTCGAGCACGGCCGCATCACCACGACCGAGGCCAAGGCCCGCCGCCTGCGTCCGGTCGCCGAGCGCCTGATCACCAAGGCGAAGAAGGGCGACATCCACAACCGTCGCCTGGTGCTGCAGACGATCACGGACAAGGGCGTCGTCCACACGCTCTTCACCGAGATCGCCCCGCGCTACTCCGAGCGCCCGGGTGGCTACACCCGCATCACCAAGATCGGCAACCGTCGTGGCGACAACGCCCCGATGGCCGTGATCGAGCTGGTCGAGGGCGAGATCGCCAAGAAGGCGACCGTCGCCGAGGCCGAGGCCGCCACCAAGCGCGCCGTCAAGGAGGCCGACGAGGCCCCCAAGGCCGAGGAGACCACCGAGGACGCGCAGGACGCCTGAGCGTTCTGACGATCTCGTGGCCGGGCCCGCACCCTTCGGGGTGCGGGCCCGTTCCGCGTGCAAGAGGTTCTGAGAGGATTTACGGCGTGAACGGCGAGAGCGGCTTCAGCGATGACGTGCGGGACGGCTTCGTCCGCGTCCGGCTCGACCTGTCGTACGACGGCAGGGACTTCTCCGGGTGGGCCAAGCAGGCCCGCGGCCAGCGGACGGTCCAGGGCGAGATCGAGGACGCGCTGCGCACCGTCACCCGCTCCCAGGAGACGTTCGAGCTGACCGTCGCCGGCCGCACCGACGCCGGAGTGCACGCCCGTGGCCAGGTCGCGCACGTCGACCTGCCCGTCGCGCTGTGGGAGGAGCACCGCGAGAAGCTGCTCAGGCGGCTCGCCGGGCGGCTCTCGCACGACGTCCGGGTGTGGCGGCTCACCGAGGCGCCCGCGGGCTTCAACGCCCGTTTCTCGGCCGTCTGGCGCCGGTACGCGTACCGGGTCACCGACCACCCGGGCGGCGTCGACCCGCTGCTGCGCGGGCATGTCCTGTGGCACGACTGGACCCTCGACATGGACGCCATGAACGCCGCCGCCGAGCGGCTCGTCGGCGAGCACGACTTCGCCGCGTACTGCAAGAAGCGCGAGGGTGCCACCACCATCCGCACGCTCCAGGAGCTGCGCTGGGAGCGCCGTCCCGACGGCATCCTGGAGGCCACGGTCAAGGCCGACGCCTTCTGCCACAACATGGTCCGCTCGCTGGTCGGCGCGCTGCTGTTCGTCGGCGACGGCCACCGGCCGGTGGAGTGGCCGGGCAAGGTGCTCGCCGCGGGCGTGCGGGACTCGGCCGTGCACGTCGTACGGCCGCACGGCCTGACCCTCGAAGAGGTCGGCTATCCGGCCGACGACCAGCTCGCGGCCCGCAACAGGGAGGCCCGCAACAAGCGGTCACTCCCCGGGAGCGCCGGCTGCTGCTGAGGCCTGGGCGCGCCCGCGGGCGTAGATCTGGTTGAAGGTGAAGGTGCCCACGTCGTCGCTGGCCTGGAAGACCGCCCGGTCGGTGGTGGTGACCTTCTTGCCGTTGAGGAAGCCGGCCTGGGTCAGGTAGACGTAGCGGCCGATCGAGTTGGTGCGCCGCAGGCAGACGGTGGCGTGGCAGAAGTCCTTCACGCCGCCGCCGGCGAGCGGCGCGATGCCGCCGCTCGCCTGCTTCTTCGCCTTGAGGGCCTGGTCGTCGGTGGGGAAGACCGCGACGCCGACGGTGACGGCGACGCCGTCCGTGACGTACGTGGCACGGATCACGCGCGTGCAGCCGTTGTTCTTCAGGACCGTGCCGAGGCCGCCCTGGGTGACCGCCGCGCAGTCGGTCGTGGAGGAGGTGGCGCCCTTCTGGTACGGGCGCTTGTTCATGGTCAGCTTCTTGCCCGGGTAGAGGCCCTCGGGGCTCAGCGGCGCCTTGTCCTTCTTGGCGTCGGAGATGAAGTCCATGGGGTTCGGGGGCGGCGGCGGGGCGACCGAGGAGAAGGTCGGGGCCGGGCTCGCGGTGTCGGTGGGGGCCGCCGAGCCGGTCGGGGTGGCGCCGCCGTTCTTGGCCTGCTCGTTGTTCTTGTTGGTGGTGACGATCGCGGTGGCGACGACCGCGCCCACGGCGAGAGCGGCGACGGCCGCGCCGCCGATCACCAGCCAGCGCTTGCGCTTGCTGCGGGCGGCCGAGGCCTCGGCGAGCGCGCCCCAGTCCGGGGTGCCCGTCGCCTGCGCGCCCGGGAACGGGTTCGCCGGCTGCTGCTGCCCGTAGGGCTGTTGCGGCTGCTGCGGGTATCCGTATCCGTACGACTGCTGCTGCGGGTATCCGTACCCGTGTCCCTGCTGTCCCTGCTGCTCGCCGCCCGGCTGCGGTCCCCCAAAGCTCATGCCGCGCATCCTAAACCGGTTGGGATCCAGGGGCGCGGGCGGTGACAATGCCCCTCATGGGACATGTCGAGGCCGCACACCTGGAGTACTACCTTCCGGACGGGAGGGTCCTGCTCGGGGACGCCTCCTTCCGGGTCGGCGAGGGTGCCGTGGTCGCCCTGGTCGGCGCGAACGGAGCGGGGAAGACCACCCTGCTCCGGCTGATCTCCGGGGAGCTGCAGCCGCACGGCGGCGGCGTCACCGTCAGCGGTGGGCTCGGTGTGATGCCGCAGTTCGTCGGCTCCGTACGGGACGAGTCCACCGTCCGTGACCTGCTGGTCTCGGTGGCGCCCGGCCGTATCCGGGAGGCCGCGAAGGCGGTCGACGAGGCCGAGCACCGGATCATGACGGTGGACGACGAGGCCGCGCAGATGGCGTACGCGCAGGCGCTGAGCGACTGGGCCGAGGTGCAGGGGTACGAGTTCGAGACCCTGTGGGACATGTGCACGACGGCCGCGATGGGCGTGCCGTACGAGAAGGCGCAGTTCCGGCAGGTGCGCACGCTGAGCGGCGGCGAGCAGAAGCGGCTGGTCCTTGAGTACCTGCTGCGGGGCAACGACGAGGTGCTGCTGCTCGACGAGCCGGACAACTACCTGGACGTGCCGGGCAAGCGCTGGCTGGAGGAGCGGCTGCGGGAGACCCGCAAGACGGTGCTCTTCATCTCCCACGACCGGGAGCTGCTCTCCCGGGCCGCGCAGAAGATCGTGGCCGTGGAGCCCGGTCCCGCGGGGTCGGACGTGTGGGTGCACGGCGGCGGTTTCGACACCTTCCACGAGGCGCGGCGGGAGCGGTTCGCGCGCTTCGAGGAGCTGAAGCGGCGCTGGGAGGAGAAGCACGCGCAGCTGAAGAAGCTGGTGGTCAACCTGCGGCAGGCGGCGGCGGTCAGCCACGAGATGGCCTCGCGGTACGCGGCGGCGCAGACCCGGCTGAGGAAGTTCGAGGAGGCCGGCCCGCCGCCGGAGCCGCCGCGCGAGCAGGACATCCGGATGCGGCTGCGCGGCGGCCGGACCGGGGTGCGGGCGGTGACGGCCGAGAACCTGGAGCTGACCGGCCTGATGAAGCCGTTCTCGCTGGAGGTCTTCTACGGGGAGCGGGTCGCCGTCCTGGGCTCGAACGGCTCCGGCAAGTCGCACTTCCTGCGACTGCTCGCGGGCGACGGGTCGGTGGCCCACACGGGCACCTGGAAGCTGGGCGCCCGCGTGGTGCCCGGCCACTTCGCGCAGACCCACGCGCACCCGGAGCTCTTCGGCCGCTCCCTCGTCGACATCCTGTGGACGGAGCACGCCAAGGACCGGGGCGCGGCGATGTCGATGCTGCGGCGCTACGAGCTGGAGCGCCAGGGCGACCAGCCCTTCGACAAGCTCTCCGGCGGCCAGCAGGCCCGCTTCCAGATCCTGCTGCTGGAGCTGGCGGGCACGACGGCGCTGCTTCTGGACGAGCCGACGGACAACCTGGACCTGGAGTCGGCGGAGGCGCTGCAGGACGGCCTGGAGTCGTACGAGGGCACGGTCCTGGCCGTGACCCACGACCGCTGGTTCGCCCGGTCCTTCGACCGCTACCTGGTCTTCGGCTCGGACGGGGTGGTCCGGGAGACGAGCGAGCCGGTGTGGGACGAGCGCCGGGTGGAGCGGGCGCGGTAGTCGGCGCGGTGACCTCGGGCCGCCGTCGGGTGCGGGACGGGGCCCGGGGCCACTGATCGACGGACGGAGTCCGGCGCAGCCGGCCGAAGCCGGGAGGCCCCCTGGGGCCGAGCCGTGCGAGGGCGGCGTGGAGGAGAGGGGCCGAGCGAGCCGGTGTGGGACGGGCGGCGAGTGGAGCGGGCGCGGTGACCTGGTGTCCCGCGGCGTTTTGACCCGTCGGGGGTGCCGCGGGTACCGTTGGCGTTTGTTATGCGTATTGGCTTCGTCGTTCTCACGCGAGGGGCCGCTACGCAAGTTCCCTGGAGCAGTTACCAGTGGCTCGCATACGGGCGTTTGTTCCCGGCAGTGCAGGCCCCAGCTGCATGATCGCTTCAGGTGTGTCTGGACTCCATCCACTGAAGAAGCGAAGGCTACGAAGTGCGTACGTTTAGCCCCAAGCCCGGCGATGTCACTCGCCAGTGGCACATCATCGACGCGCAGGACATCGTCCTGGGCCGTCTGGCGACGACGGCTGCGAACCTCCTGCGAGGCAAGCACAAGCCCGTCTACGCGCCCCACATGGACATGGGCGACTTCGTCATCATCATCAACGCCGACAAGGTTCACCTGTCGGGTAACAAGAAGACCCAGAAGATGGCCTACCGCCACTCTGGCTACCCGGGTGGTCTGCGCTCCGTCCGCTACGACGAGCTGCTGGAGAAGAACCCCGAGAAGGCCGTCGAGAAGGCCATCAAGGGCATGATCCCCAAGAACTCCCTGGGCCGTCAGATGCTCTCGAAGCTGAAGGTCTACGCGGGCGAGAACCACCCGCACGCTGCCCAGCAGCCGGTTCCGTTCGAGATCACCCAGGTCGCGCAGTAATTCCGGCCACACCCCCTAAGAACGAAAGAAATCTGAGGAGCATCGTGGCCGAGACCACCCCCGAGACCCCCGTCGACGAGTTCGAGGGCGTCGAGGAGTACACCACGGAGACCGAGATCGTCGAGGGTGACTACACCTCCGAGTCCCTCGCGTCCCGTTTCGGCGACCCGCAGCCGGCTGCCGGCCTGGGCCGTCGCAAGAACGCCATCGCCCGCGTCCGGATCGTCCCGGGCACCGGCAAGTGGAAGATCAACGGTCGCACCCTTGAGGACTACTTCCCCAACAAGGTGCACCAGCAGGAAGTCAACGAGCCCTTCAAGGTGCTCGAGCTCGACAACCGCTACGACGTCATCGCCCGCATCGCGGGTGGCGGCGTGTCCGGCCAGGCCGGCGCCCTGCGCCTCGGCGTGGCCCGCGCCCTCAACGAGGCGGACGTGGAGAACAACCGCGGCCCGCTGAAGAAGGCCGGCTTCCTCTCCCGCGACGACCGCGCGGTCGAGCGCAAGAAGGCCGGTCTCAAGAAGGCCCGCAAGGCCCCGCAGTACAGCAAGCGCTAATCGCCTGCTCGGTCTGCTTGGTCCGTACGCCCCGGCGGCACTGCCCGTGCCCCGGGGCGTACGGCTTTTTCACATCTTGCTTTCATAATCTTGGGCACGGGGGCACGACCCTGGGACCTGGGCACAAGGACTTTCGGAGGACAGCTGTGGGACGACTCTTCGGCACGGACGGGGTACGCGGCGTGGCCAACGCCGACCTGACGGCGGAGCTGGCGCTCGGCCTGTCGGTCGCGGCCGCTCACGTGCTCGCCGAGACGGGCACCTTTGAGGGCCATCGGCCGACCGCCGTGGTGGGGCGCGACCCGCGTGCCTCGGGAGAGTTCCTGGAGGCCGCCGTGGTGGCGGGCCTCGCCAGCGCGGGCGTCGACGTCCTCCGTGTCGGCGTGCTGCCCACGCCCGCCGTGGCGTACCTCACCGGCGCGCTCGGCGCCGACCTCGGCGTGATGCTGTCCGCCTCCCACAACGCCATGCCCGACAACGGCATCAAGTTCTTCGCCCGCGGCGGCCACAAGCTCGCCGACGAGCTGGAGGACCGCATCGAGTCCGTCTACGAGGAGCACCGCACCGGCGCGCCCTGGGACCGTCCCACCGGGGGCGGCGTCGGCCGGGTCCGTGACTACGACGAGGGCTTCGACAAGTACGTCGCCCACCTCATCGCCGTGCTGCCCAACCGCCTCGACGGTCTGAAGATCGTCCTCGACGAGGCCCACGGCGCCGCCGCCCGCGTCTCGCCCGAGGCCTTCTCCCGGGCCGGCGCCACCGTCGTCACCATCGGCGCCGAGCCGGACGGCCTCAACATCAACGACGGCTGCGGCTCCACCCACCTCGACCTCCTCAAGGCGGCCGTGGTCGAGCACAAGGCCGACTTCGGCATCGCCCACGACGGCGACGCCGACCGCTGCCTCGCCGTCGACGGCCGGGGCGCCGAGGTCGACGGCGACCAGATCCTCGCCATCCTCGCCCTCGCCATGCGCGAGGCCGGCACCCTGCGCGGCGACACCGTCGTCGGCACCGTCATGTCCAACCTCGGCTTCAAGCTGGCGATGGAGCGCGAGGGCCTCTCGCTCGTCCAGACGGCGGTCGGCGACCGCTACGTCCTGGAGTCGATGAAGGAGCACGGCTACGCCCTCGGCGGCGAGCAGTCCGGCCACGTCATCGTGCTCGACCACGCCACCACCGGCGACGGCACCCTGACCGGCCTGATGCTCGCGGCCCGGGTCGCCGCCACCGGCAAGTCCCTCACCGAGCTCGCCGCGGTCATGGAGCGGCTGCCGCAGGTCCTGGTCAACGTGCCGAACGTGGACAAGTCGCGGGTGGGCACCTCCGCCGAGCTGGCCAACGCCGTGGCCGACGCCGAGCGCGAGCTGGGCTCCACCGGCCGGGTGCTGCTGCGCCCCTCCGGCACCGAGCCGCTGGTCCGGGTCATGGTCGAGGCCGCCGACATCGAGCAGGCCCGCTCGGTGGCCGGGCGGCTCGCCGACGCCGTGAAGTCGGCGCTCGGCTAGGGCAGTACGGCACACCGCCGGCCCCCGCCCCGGATTCCCGGGCCGGGGGCCGGCGTCGTCTCAGGGGCGCTTGCCGCCGGTGCGGGTCCAGTGGCCGCGCTGGGTGCGCCACAGCAGGACCTGGCCGAACAGGGTGACGGTGCCGGCGAGGATGATGCCGGTCAGGTTGAGCAGCAACTGCTCGATGGATCCCCACATCTGGCCGTACTGGCCGTAGGACAGCGCCACGGCGGCGTTCGCGGCGGCGGGGACCGTGGTCACCGAGATCGCGACGCCGATGAGCGCGCCGGACTTCGTCGAGGTGAGCGAGAGCGTGCCGGCGGCGCCCGCGAGCAGGGCGACGACGAAGGAGAACGGGTCCGGCTGCCAGATGAAGCTGGTGTTGGCGCGCGGTCCGTCGAGCTGCTCGACGCTGAACAGGCCGAGCGCGTCCATGCCCAGGCTGAACACGGTCGTCGCGACGATCGCCGCGGCGAAGCCGACGAGCAGCGCGTACGACGAGCGGAGGACCAGCTTCGGGGCCCGCCGGACGATGCCCGTGCAGATGCCGGCGAGCGGGCCGAACTCCGGCCCGACGGCCATGGCGCCCACGATCAGGATCGCGTTGTCGAGGACCACACCGCAGGCCGCGATCATCGTCGCGATGATCATGAACGCGCTGTAGGTGATGGTGAGCGTCGACTCCTCGTGGGTGGCGTCGGTCAGCTGCTCCCAGATCACGGCGTCGGCGGCCTCGCCGGGCGCCTCCTCCTCGGCGGCCGCGGCGCGGGTGGACAGCGACAGGTCGATGTTCTCGACGGCGATCGAGCCGTCCTGATCGACCTTCAGCTCCCGCATGCCGTGGAGGAGTTCCTGCCCGGCCTCACGGGCGACGTCGCACAGGACGAGGTCGCCTGACGGGTCCCGGGCGGCGCCGGGAAGCACCACCAGGTGGGTGGTGCCGACGGTCCGCTCGATGAGCGCGACGGCCGCTTCCGTACGGTCGGGCGGGACGATCAGTCGGAGGTGCAGCATCCTCCGAGCTTACGGAGGTCCGGAGCGGGATCAGAGCTTGCGGAGGCTCAGCCGCTGCACCTTGTGGTCAGGTCCCTTGCGGAGCACGAGCGTCGCCCGGCCGCGGGTGGGCGCCACGTTCTCCAGGAGGTTCACCTTGTTGACGGTCCGCCACATCGTGCGCGCGTAGTCCAGGGCCTCCTCCTCGGAGACCTGGGTCCAGCGCCGGAAGTACGAGGAGGGGTCCTGGAAGGCGGTCTCGCGCAGCTTGCGGAAGCGGTTGAGGTACCACTGCTCGACGTCCTCGGCCCGGGCGTCCACGTACACCGAGAAGTCGAAGTAGTCGGCGAGGCCCACCCGGGTGCGGCCGTCCTTGCCGGGCAGCGCGGGCTGCAGGACGTTGAGCCCCTCGACGATGAGGATGTCGGGGCGGCGCACGACCAGCTTCTCGTCCGGCACCCGGTCGTAGATCAGGTGCGAGTAGACGGGTGCGCTGACCTCTTCCTTGCCCGCCTTGACGTCCGCGACGAAACGGGTGAGCGCCCGCCGGTCGTACGACTCGGGGAAGCCCTTGCGGGACATCAGGCCGCGGGCCTTCAGCTCCTCCATCGGGTAGAGGAAGCCGTCGGTGGTGATCCGCTCCACCCGCGGGTGCTCGGGCCAGCGCGCGAGCAGCGCCTCCAGGAGGCGGGCGACGGTGGACTTGCCGACGGCGACGGAGCCGGCCACCCCTATGACGAACGGCGTGCCGCGCTGCTCGGCCTTCTCGCCGAGGAAGGTGTTGAGCGCCCCGCGCAGCCCGCTGGTGGCCTGCACGTACAGGTTGAGCAGCCGGGAGAGCGGCAGGTAGATGTCCCGGACCTCGTCGAGGTCGATGACGTCCCCGAGCCCGCGCAGTCGCTCGACCTCGTCGGCCGTCAGCGGCAGCGGCGTCTTGTCGCGCAGCGCGCTCCACTCGGCCCGCGTGAGGTCGACGTAGGGCGTCGGCTCGGCACCCTTACGGCCCCCGGCGCCGGCGCCGTTGCCGGTCGGGTTCCCGTTGCCGTTTCCGTTGGGGCTTCGTGGCGGCGAAGTGATCACCCCGCCATTGTCGTGGCTGCGGGGCGGTCGTGGGGGACGGGGGGTGGTGGGGTGGGTCACGTGGCGCGGGAGGGCAGCAGCCTGCGCAGGCGGCGCTCCGCGGGCTTCTCGACCAGTTCGTGGAGGAGAGCCGCCGCCACGAGGGCCGCGAGGGCCGCGAGGACCATTTCGGCGGTGTCGCGGACGAGGCCGGGGCCGGGGCCGTAGCCGAGGTGGCGGAAGCACTTCAGGACGAGCACGTGGCACAGGTAGTACGCGAAGGACCACTCGCCGAGCTTCACCAGGGTGCGGGAGCGCAGCAGGGAGCGGGTGCCGCGGGCGTCGGCGAGGGCGGCGCAGGCGATCAGCAGGGCGAAGGCCGGCATGAGGACGGCGTCGAAGAAGCCGGTCGTGCCCCGGACGGGGTACAGCAGGTCGGGCTCCCGCATCCACAGCCAGCAGAGCAGGATCGTTCCGGCGGTCAGTGCGGCGGCGGTGCCGGTACCGAAGGGCGGCCGCCATCCCCGCCGTACGAGCAGGCCCGTGCACACGCCCAGGACGAACATCGGGCTGAGCGAGAGCGGCGAGGACACCAGGAGCCGCTCGAGCCGCTCCGGCTGGTCGAGCAGCGCGGCCGCCACACGGGTGGCGGCGGTGGCCGCCACGCACAGCGCGGCCAGCAGGACGACCGCTGCCGACGAGCGGCGCAGCAGCAGGCGCAGGACCAGCGGAAAAGCGAGATAGAAGAAGGCCTCGGCGGAAAGCGTCCAGGTGACGATGTTCATCGTCATGAAGTGGTCGGTGCTCCACGCCTGGGCGAATGTGAGGGTCCACACGATGTCTTCCACGGATACCCGCGCGTGCCACCACCATTTCATCAGCGCGACGGTGATCACCGTCGTGGCCGCGAGCAGTGGCCAGATACGGGCGAAGCGGCGCCAGTAGTAATGCGGCGCGGAGTCCGACGGGCGGGCGACCCAGGTCATGACGAAACCGGACAGAACGAAGAAGAAGGGGACGCCTTCGTATCCGATGACGGCGAGCTGGCCGGCCCTCTCGACCTCCACGAAATAGGGGTGGGCGTGGAAGAAGAAGACGCCGAACGCCGCGAACCACCGCAGTCCGGTCAGTGAGTCGACCCGGGTCCCGCCGACCGGAAGGCCCCACGGGTTCGCCGGCGACCAGCGGACGGGCGCGCCGGGCGCCCGGGTGCGGATGTGCCGGACCGGGGCGGCCGGATTCTTCGTGAGCGCGGAAATACTGACCCACTCCTAGGGATTTCCGGGGTCGCTGAAAGGAGTCAAACCATTTTTCGGTCCTGGAACGTATCACGGCCCTGTGACCGATTTGTGGGCTCGTTGTGGGCTTCTTATGACGCCCGAAAGCGGACCAATTCGGACGATGTCGGGGGATCGGCGGCACGGTGCCGGACCGAGGTGACGTATTCGCTGGGCGCCTGCGACCTGCACACATAGGGTTCACGCAGACAACTCACAGCCGAAAAGAGAGCCGAGTCATGAGAGCACGTGCCGTTCGTCACGCCGCTGCCGCCGCTGCCGTCACCTCCCTCGCCCTTCTCCTCACCGCCTGCGGTGGCGAGGAGAAGAAGACCGAGGACACGGGCAAGGCGGACGCCTCCGCCTCCGCCGCGGCCAAGCCTGACGTCAAGGCGCTCTCCGCCGCCGAGCTGGACAAGCTCGTCGTCGAGCAGGCGGACCTCAAGGGCTACCAGGTGCAGAAGGCCAAGGCCGGCCAGGTCCTCAACGCCGGCGACGTCAGCGCCGACAAGGCCGTGTGCGAGCCGCTGGCCGAGGCCTTCGCCTCCGCCGCGCCCGGCACCCCGGGCGCCAGCGCCCAGCGCAAGGCGATCGAGGTCCCGGACAAGAAGACCGGCTCCGTCGACGACGCCCTCGGCGCCCTCGCCGCGCCCATCACCTCGGTGACCCTCGGCTCGTACGCGGGCGAGGGCGCCCAGCAGGTCTTCGCCGCCCTCAAGGCCGCGGGCACCGACTGCGCGGGCGGCTTCACCGTCCACGGCGGCGGCACCAAGAGCACGGTCTCCAAGCTGGCCCCGGAGACCGTGACCGCCGGCGACGAGGCCCTGGCCTGGACCGTCACCAGCAAGAACGAGGGCGAGACCTTCGTCACCAAGCTCGTCGTGTTCCGCAAGGGCAACAACCTGGCCGGCTTCTCCACCCTGAGCCTGGGCGGCGAGGTCAAGGAGCTGCCCACCGGCATCGTCGACGCGCAGGCCGCCAAGCTGCGCTGACACCGCCCGGTCCACGGGACCCCACCGGCCCGGCAGGAGCCCAGGGCCGGTGCGGCCCCGTCGGTCTCCGGGGCGTCAGACTCCGGGGCGTCAGACCGCCCTCGTACGGGCCGGGAGCAGGGCCCGCAGGCGGCGCTCGGCCGGCTTCTCCAGGTACTCGTGGAGCAGGGCCGCCAGGGCGAGCGTGGTCAGCAGCGCCAGGGCCACCGCGAGCGCGTCGGCGCGCAGCCCCGGGCCGGGGCCGAGGCCGAGGTGGCGGAAGACCCGGAGCATCACCAGGTGGCAGACGTAGAAGGCGAAGGACCACTCGCCGAGCCTCACCAGCGGTCGCCGGGCCGGCAGGGAGCGGCGGCCCCGCAGGTCGCCCACGGCCGCGGTGGTGATCAGCACCGCGAAGGACGGCATCACCAGGGCGTCGAGCGCGCCCGGCTTCGGGACCAGCCACGGCACGGCGCCGGGGTGCCCCAGCCACAGCCAGCCGAGGAACAGCGAGCCGGCCGTCAGGGCGAGCGCGGTGCCGGAACCGAACGGCGGGCGGTGGCCGCGCCGCACCAGCAGGGCCGCGCACACGCCGAGCACGAACATCGGGGTCAGCGACAGCGGCGATGACGTGACCAGACGGGCCGTCTCCGGCGCCAGGTCCAGGCGCGGCGCCACCACGTGCGTGGCCGCCGTGACCACCGGCGTCAGCGCGGCGAGGGCCACGAGCGCGCCGGACCGGCAGCGCGTCAGGAGCCGGAAGAGGAACGGGAAGAGCAGGTAGAAGAAGGCCTCGACGGACAGCGTCCAGGTGACGATGTTCAGGCTGTAGAAGTGGTCGGTGCTCCAGGCCTGGGCCAGCGTGAGCGTCCACACCACGTCCGCCGTCGACACCGGGAGCCGCAGCCACTCCTTCTCGAGGACCGCGAAGACCAGCGTCGTCACGGCGAGCAGCGGCCAGATGCGGGCGAAGCGGCGCCAGTAGTAGCGGGCCGGGGTGTCCTCGGGGCGGGCGACCCAGGCCATGACGAAGCCCGACAGGACGAAGAAGAACACCACGCCCTCGTAGCCCGTCGACATCAGCCGCATCAGCGCCGGGGCTTCCTTGGCGTAGCCGTAGGTGTGGAACAGGAACACCCCGAACGCCGCGAACCAGCGCAGGCCGGTGAGGGAGTCCATCCGCGGGGCGAGGCCGGCGCCGGTCGCGCTGCCGGTGGTGTTCGCGCTGCCGGTGGTCGCGGTTGCCGCACCGCGGGATCGGATGACGGTGACGATGGCCCACTCCCGGGTCCTTGGCGTACGTGTCGTACGGCGAAAGCACCGAGCCTCGGCGGTCCCGGCGGCGCCGGGGTGACGGCCGGGTGCACACCCGGTGCACGGAGCGGGCACGCGCGGGGCGAACGACCGGAAGGGGGCGGACGGCGGCCGGGCGGGCGGACGGGGCCGGGCGGACGGCCGGGACGGGGGCGGACGGGGCCGGGCGGGCGGCCGGGACGGGGGCGGACGGGCGGGAGGCGGACAGGCCGCGCCGAGTCCGGCCGGTCCGGGACGTTCCGCCGTAGGCTGCCGTCATGTGCGGAATCGTGGGTTACGTCGGCGGACAGTCGGCGCTCGATGTGGTGATCGCGGGCCTCAAGCGGCTCGAGTACCGCGGCTACGACTCGGCCGGGGTCGCGGTGCTCTCCGACGGCGGCCTCGCCGCGGCCAAGAAGGCCGGCAAGCTCGTCAACCTGGAGAAGGAACTGGTGGACCGCCCGCTGTCGAGCGGCTCCACCGGCATCGGACACACCCGGTGGGCCACCCACGGCGGCCCCACCGACGCCAACGCGCACCCGCACCTCGACAACGCGGGCCGTGTCGCCGTCGTCCACAACGGCATCATCGAGAACTTCGCCACCCTCAGGGCCGAACTGGCCGAGCGCGGCCACGACCTGCTGTCCGAGACGGACACCGAGGTCGTGGCCCATCTGCTCGCCGAGGAGTTCTCCTCCGTCGGCGACCTCGCCGAGGCCATGCGGCTCGTGTGCAAGCGCCTCGACGGCGCCTTCACGCTCGTCGCCGTCCACGCCGACCAGCCCGACGTCGTCGTCGGCGCCCGCCGCAACTCCCCGCTCGTCGTCGGCGTCGGCGAGGGCGAGAACTTCCTCGCCTCCGACGTCTCCGCCTTCATCGCCCACACCCGCTCGGCGATCGAACTCGGCCAGGACCAGGTCGTGGAGCTCACCCGCGAGGGCGTCACCGTCACCGACTTCGACGGCGCCACCGCCGACGTACGGGCGTACCACATCGACTGGGACGCCTCCGCCGCCGAGAAGGGCGGCTACGACTACTTCATGCTCAAGGAGATCGCCGAGCAGCCCAAGGCGGTCGCCGACACCCTCCTCGGCCGGATCGGCACCGACGGGCACCTCCGCCTCGACGAGGTGCGCATCCCCGACGCCGTGCTCCGCGAGGCCGACAAGATCGTCATCATCGCGTGCGGCACCGCCTTCCACGCCGGACTCATCGCCAAGTACGCGATCGAGCACTGGACCCGCATCCCCTGCGAGGTCGAGCTCGCCAGCGAGTTCCGCTACCGCGACCCCATCCTCGGCCAGCGGACCCTCGTCATCGCCATCTCCCAGTCCGGCGAGACCATGGACACCCTGATGGCGCTGCGGCACGCCCGCGAGCAGGGCGCCAAGGTGCTCGCCGTCTGCAACACCAACGGCTCGACCATCCCGCGCGAGTCCGACGCCGTGCTCTACACCCACGCGGGGCCCGAGGTCGCCGTCGCGTCCACCAAGGCCTTCCTCACCCAGCTCGTCGCCTGCTACCTGCTCGCGCTCTACCTCGGGCAGGTGCGCGGCACCAAGTGGGGCGACGAGATCCACGCCGTGGTCCGCGAGCTGGCGAGGATCGGCGACGAGGTCGAGCGGGTCCTGGACACCATGGAGCCGGTCCGCGCCCTGGCCCGCTCCCTCGCCGACAAGGACACCGTGCTCTTCCTCGGCCGGCACGTCGGATACCCGGTGGCCCTGGAGGGCGCGCTCAAGCTCAAGGAGCTCGCCTACATGCACGCCGAGGGCTTCGCGGCGGGCGAGCTCAAGCACGGGCCGATCGCCCTGATCGAGGAGGACCTGCCGGTCGTCGTGGTCGTCCCCTCGCCGCGCGGCCGGTCCGTCCTCCACGACAAGATCGTCTCCAACATCCAGGAGATCCGGGCGCGGGGCGCGCGGACCATCGTGATCGCGGAGGAGGGCGACGAGGCGGTCGTCCCGTACGCCGACCACCTCATCCGCATCCCGGCCACGCCCACGCTGCTCCAGCCGCTGGTCTCCACCGTCCCGCTCCAGGTCTTCGCCTGCGAACTGGCGACGGCGCGGGGCAACGAGGTGGACCAGCCGCGCAACCTGGCCAAGTCCGTGACCGTGGAGTGAGCGAGCGAGTGAGGCAGTGAACAGATGATCATCGGGGTGGGGATCGACGTGGCGGAGATCGACCGCTTCGCCGCGTCGCTGGAACGGACACCGGGGCTGCTGCAGCGCCTCTTCGTCGAGCGCGAACTGCTGCTGCCCAGCGGCGAGCGGCGCGGGCCCGCCTCCCTCGCGGTGCGGTTCGCCGCGAAGGAGGCGCTGGCCAAGGCCCTCGGCGCGCCGGGCAACCTGCACTGGACCGACGCCGAGGTGTACGTCGAGAACAGCGGACAGCCACGGCTGCGGGTACGCGGCACCGTCGCCGCCCGGGCAGCCGAACTCGGCGTGAAGCACTGGCACGTGTCCCTCAGTCACGACGCGGGAGTGGCGTCGGCGGTGGTGATCGCGGAGGGTTGACCCATGCGTACCGCTCATCGTGTGGAGACCGTACGGGCCGCCGAGGCCGAGCTGATGGCACGGCTGCCGGAGGGCGCCCTGATGCAGCGGGCCGCGGCCGGACTCGCCGCCGCCTGCTGCTCGCTGCTCGGGCGAGGCCGGGTGTACGGGGCGCGGGTCGTCGTCCTCGCCGGCAGCGGCGACAACGGCGGCGACGCCCTGTACGCCGGTGCCCGGCTCGCCCGGCGCGGCGCCGGGGTCACCGCGGTGCTGCTCGGCTCACGGGCGCACGAGGCGGGCCTGGCCGCCCTGAAGGCGGCGGGCGGGCGGGTCGCGGACGATCCGTACGACGCCCTGGCCGCCGCGGACCTGGTCCTGGACGGGATCACCGGCATCGGCGGGCGGGGCGGACTGCGGCCCGACGCCGTGCCCGTGGCGCGGGCTGCCCGCGGCTCCGACGCGGTCGTCGTCGCCGTCGACCTGCCGAGCGGCGTCGACGCCGACACCGGGGAGGTCACGGGGGAGGCCCTGCGCGCCGACGCGACGATCACCTTCGGCACGTACAAGCCGGGCCTCCTCGTCGACCCGGGACGGGAGTACGCGGGCGCGCTCCGGCTCGTCGACATCGGGCTGGCCCCTCCGTCGGTGCCCGACCTGGAGGCGCTCCAGCACGAGGACGTGGCCCGGCTGCTGCCCGAGCCGGCGGCGGAGAGCGACAAGTACCGGCGCGGGGTCGTCGGCCTCGTCGCCGGTTCCGCCCGCTATCCCGGCGCCGCGGTCCTCGCGGTCGCGGGGGCGCTGCGGGGCGGGGCGGGCGCCGTGCGGTACGTCGGTCCCGCGGCCGACGCGGTCATCGCCGCCCACCCGGAGACGCTGGTGCACAGCGGGCCGCCGGACAAGGCGGGCCGGGTCCAGGCGTGGGTCGTCGGCCCCGGCCTCGGCGAGGGCCCCGGCGTGGCCGTGGCCCTCGACCAGCTCCTCGCCTCCGACGTGCCGGTCCTCGTCGACGCGGACGGGCTGCGCGGCCTGACCGCCGCGAAGGTCCGAGCCCGCACCGCGCCCACCCTGCTCACCCCGCACGCGGGCGAGGCGGCGGCGCTGCTCGGCAGGGCCCGCGAGGACGTCGAGGCCGGCCGGCTCGCGGCGGTCCGCGAACTGGCGGAACGGTACGGCGCCACGGTGCTCCTGAAGGGCTCCACGACGCTGGTGTGCGGGGCGGGCGGCACGGGCCCGGTCCGGGTGAACCCGACGGGCACGCCGTGGCTCGCCACGGCCGGCAGCGGCGACGTCCTCTCCGGCCTGGCCGGCTCCCTCCTGGCCGCCGGCCTGCTCCCGGTCGACGCCCTCTCGGCGGCGGCCTACCTCCACGGCCTGGCAGCCCGCCGCGCCTCCCGGAGCACGTCCCCGATCGCCGCGAACGACGTGACGGCCGCCCTTCCGGAGGCGTGGCGGGACGTGAAGTCCTGAGGGCGCCGCCCGGCCGGGCGACGGCTCGCGGGCGCCGCGCCCCCACTCGGGCGAAAGCGTTGCTCCGCAGGTGGCGCAGCGCAGGCGGACTCCGGAGCGGCGGCGTGGGATGGGCGGGTGACCAGATCCCGATGCCGCCGGCGCCGCGCCGCCGTGCTCCTCGCCGCCGTTCTCGTCCCGGTCCTGCCCTCCGTCTCCGCCGCCGACGCGCCCGAGCCCGGAGAGGTGCTCGTGCCCGGGATCGTCGGTGCCGGGCGGGCCGAGTATCCGATGGACACGCCCGACCAGGTGCTGCCGCCGGTGCGGCCCGAGGGGGAGGTGCCCACGCCCACGCCCGTACCGGAGGGCGAGGTCGACGAGCTCGTCGAGTACCTGCCGCGCAGCGCCGTCGGTGCCGCCTGCACCGCCACGGCCGGGCCCCACCAGCGGCGCGTCGAGCGGCTGCTGCGGCTCCCGGTGGACGGCAGGCAGTCCGCCGCCGACTGCGAGGCCATCCGGGCGTTCCAGCAGCGCGAGAAGATCAAGCCGGCGAACGGGTACGCGGGTCCCGTCACCTGGTCCCGCGCCGAGCTGCTCGCCGCCCGCAAGGACCCCAACGCCGCCGGCCGGTGCCCCGTCATGACGTACACCGTCGCCTGCGTCGACCTCGACCGCGAGCTGATGTGGGTGCAGAAGGGCCGCCGGGTCACGTACGCCGTGGTCAACATCCGCAGCGGCCGGCCCGGCTACCGCACCCGGACCGGGTGGCACACGGTCTACTGGCGCAACAAGGACCACTGGTCCTCGATCTACGACACACCGATGCCCTACGCCCAGTTCTTCGACGGCGGCCAGGCCTTCCACGGCGTCTACGGCCAGATCGCCACGCCCACCGGGAGCCGGGGCTGCGTGAACCTGTCGTACGCCCACGCCAAGAAGCTCTGGGACGTGCTGCGCCAGGACGACCACGTCTATGTCTGGGGCAGTCGGCCCGAGGCCTGACGGCCCCCGCGCGCGACACCTGAGAGACTGGGCGCGATGACTCAGACAGCACTCCACCGCCGAGCCCGCGCCGAGATCGACCTCGGCGCGCTGCGTGCGAACGTCCGCACGCTGCGCGCCCGCGTCGCGCCGCACGTCCAGATGATGGCCGTGGTCAAGGCCGACGCGTACGGCCACGGCGCCGTGCGCTGTGCCCGCGCCGCGCTGGACGCCGGGGCGACCTGGCTCGGGACGGCCACGCCGCACGAGGCGCTCGCGCTGCGGGCGGCAGGGCTGCGCGAGGCGCGGATCCTGTGCTGGCTGTGGACGCCGGGGGACCCGTGGGCCGAGGGCATCGAGGCCGGCCTCGACATGGCCGTGAGCGGGATGTGGGCCCTCAGGGAGGTGACCGAGGCCGCCCAGGCCACCGGTCGCCCCGCGCGCGTCCAGCTCAAGGCCGACACCGGTCTCGGCCGCAACGGCTGCCAGCCCGCCGACTGGCCCGAGCTCGTCACCGAGGCGCTCAAGGCCGAGGCCCAGGGCCTGGTCAAGGTGACCGGCCTGTGGTCGCACTTCGCCTGCGCCGACGAGCCCGGCCACCCGTCGATCCCGGGGCAGCTGGACGTCTTCCGTTCGATGCTCGACTACGCGGAGAAGGCCGGGATCGAGCCCGAGGTGCGGCACATCGCGAACTCGCCGGCCACGCTCACGCTCCCCGAGGCGCACTTCGACCTGGTCAGGCCCGGCATCGCCATGTACGGCGTGTCGCCCGATCCGGCGGTCGGGACCTCCGCCGAGCTGGGGCTGCGGCCGGTGATGTCGCTCAAGGCGAGCGTCGCGCTGGTGAAGCGGGTGCCGGGCGGGCACGGCGTCTCGTACGGGCACCACTACGTCACGCCCGGCGAGACCACGCTGGGCCTGATCCCGCTGGGCTACGCGGACGGCGTCCCGCGGCACGCCTCGGGCCGCGGGCCGGTGCTCGTCGGCGACCGGGTCCGTACGGTGGCCGGGCGGGTCGCCATGGACCAGTTCGTCGTCGACCTCGGCGGCGACCTGCCCGAGGCCGGCGCCGAGGCCGTGCTGTTCGGGCCCGGCGACCGGGGCGAGCCGACGGCGCAGGACTGGGCCGAGGCGGCCGACACCATCGCGTACGAGATCGTCACCCGGATCGGCGCGCGCGTCCCGCGCGTCTACGTGGGGGAGTAGCCGAGCAGGGGAGGAGGACGCCGTGGGCGAGGACACCTGGCGGCGAGCGGGCTGGGCCGGTGCCGCAATAGGCGTGCTGGCCGCCGGCGCGGCGGCCGGCGTCGCCATCGAGCGGCTGACGGTGGGGCGTTCGGTACGGGAGAAGGCGCGGCTCGCGCTCGACGCCGAGGGCCCGTACGGCGCCGTGCGCGGCACGCCGGGGCGGGCGGTCGCCGACGACGGGACCGAGCTCTACTACGAGGTGGACGAGGTCGACCCGGCGGCGGCCGACCCGAAGCCCGCCGCCTCCCGCAGGCGCAGGCTCTTCGGGCGCAAGGCACCCGCGCCGGTCACCGTCGTCTTCAGCCACGGCTACTGCCTCAGCCAGGACTCCTGGCACTTCCAGCGCGCCGCCCTGCGCGGCCTGGTCCGCACCGTCCACTGGGACCAGCGCAGCCACGGCCGCTCCGGGCGCGGGCCCGACGGGACGACCGTCTCCATCGACCAGCTGGGCCGTGACCTCAAGGCCGTGCTCGACGCCGCCGCGCCGGAGGGCCCGCTGGTCCTGATCGGGCACTCCATGGGCGGGATGACGATCATGGCGCTCGCCGACCGCCACCCGGAGTTCGTCCGCGAGCGGGTCGTCGGCGTCGGCTTCGTGGGCACCTCCTCGGGGAAGCTCGGGGAGGTCAACTACGGGCTGCCGACGGCCGGCGTCAACGCGGTGCGCCGGGTCCTTCCGGGCGTGCTGCGGGCCCTCGGCTCGCAGGCCGAGCTGGTGGAGCGGGGCCGGCGGGCCACGGCCGACCTGTTCGCCGGGCTGATCAAGAAGTACTCGTTCTCGTCGAAGGACGTGGACCCGGCCGTCGCCCGGTTCGCGGAGCGGATGATCGAGTCGACCCCGATCGACGTCGTCGCGGAGTTCTACCCGGCCTTCGCGGAGCACGACAAGGCGGCCGCCCTGGCCGCCTTCCGCGAGGTCCCGGCGCTCGCCCTCGCCGGCGACCACGACCTGGTGACGCCCAGCTCGCACACCGAGGCCATCGCCGATCTGCTGCCCGACGCGGAGCTGGTCATCGTGCCCGACGCGGGCCACCTGGTGATGCTGGAGCATCCCGAGGCGGTCACCGACCGGATCGCCGATCTGCTCGCCCGGGCGGGCGCGGTGCCGCACCCGGAGAAGGCGGGTTCCGGCAGCGGATAGGTTGGCGGGCATGGACACACCGCACAACCAGGCCACCGTCGAGGTCGACTCGCCCGAGCGGATGCAGGAGCTCGGACGCCGCCTCGCGAAGCTGCTCCGCTCCGGCGACCTCGTGATGCTCACCGGCGAGCTCGGCGCCGGCAAGACCACCCTGACCCGTGGGCTCGGCGAGGGCCTTGGCGTACGGGGCGCGGTCACCTCGCCGACCTTCGTGATCGCCCGCGTCCATCCCTCGCTGGTGGACGGCCCGCCGCTCGTGCACGTCGACGCGTACCGGCTCGGCGGCGGCCTCGACGAGATGGAGGATCTCGACCTCGACGTGTCGCTGCCCGACTCGGTGGTCGTCGTCGAGTGGGGCGACGGCAAGGTCGAGGAGCTGACCGACGACCGGCTGCACGTCCTGATCCACCGAGTCGTGGGGGACACGGACGACGACCGGCGCACCGTCGTGCTCAACGGGATCGGCTCCCGGTGGGCGGCCGAGGACCTCTCGTTGATCTGAACGTACGTAGGTTCCGACAACGTGTCGGGAAAATGTTGCGCGGGTGCTCCGAACCGTGGTCACATGGAGGCACGAGCTTGGTTAGGTGTACCTAACCTACGGGAGGCAGGCATGGCGACGCCGGAGCGCGCGGAACGCACAGCGGACACGGTCCCGGACGCGGTGCCGGACATGGTCTCGATGCGCGACCTGCTGGCCTCCTGCGCCGCGGCGAGCGCCGTCTCGACCCCGCCGCGCGAGCCCGGCGCCACGGCGGACGACGGGCGCGGGGCCGTGCCCCCGCTCGTGCACGACGAGGCCGCCTGAGCCCCGGCTCCGCACGGGCCGGCGCCGCCGCCCGGGCCCCGGTCCGGCCCTACGAGACGACGACGACCTTCGAGCCGATCGACGCGAACCGCCACATCGCGTCGCCGTCGGCGCGCTTCATCCGGATGCCGCCGGTCCGCTTCGTCGGGTCCGGGTTCGGCGTCGAGCCGTCCACCGCCGCGCTGAAGCCGATCGACACGTCCTGCACCGTCGCGAACCGGACGACGTGCTCGATCTGCACGCCGTCCGAGCCGCGCACCGCGCCGGACCGCGAGGTCACCGCGTAGCTGCCCGGCGGCGGCGAGACCGTGCTGGGCATCACCGAGAAGGTCTGCGTGACCTGGTTCTTCGCGTCGACCAGCCATACCCGCCGGTCCTTCAGCGCGTACACCACGCGCTCGCCCGTACCGGAGTTCACGGGCAGTGCCAGCGGGTCCTTCGCCGGCTGCGCCGGCTTCCCGCTCGGCGCGGCCGAGGGCGCCGTGCTCGTCTTCGACGGCTTCGCCGCCAGCTCGGCCGGCGACGGCGCGGTGGCCGAGGCCTGATAGGCGAGGAAGCCGATCACGGCGACGGCCGCCACGGTGAGCCCGGCCACGAATCCCGAGCTGCTCCTTGCCACCGCGCGCCCACCTTCTGTCGTACCTACGTATCGGTGCCCGACCGTAGCAGCCGTCGCGCGGGTCGAGCGGGGCGCAGCCCGACGGACACGCCCCGCCGCTCGGGCGCCGTAGGCTGTTCGCGTGCTCTTGCTCGCCATGGATACCGCCACACCCGCCGTCACCGTCGCCCTCCACGACGGGGAGACCGTCGTCGCACAGTCGAGCCAGGTCGACGCCCGCCGGCACGGGGAGCTGCTGCTGCCCGCCGTCGACCGGGTCCTGAAGGAGGCCGGGCTGAAGCTCGACGCGGTGACCGGTCTCGTGGTCGGCGTCGGTCCCGGCCCGTACACCGGACTGCGCGTCGGCCTCGTCACGGCCGCCACCTTCGCCTCCGCGCTCGGTGTGCCGGTGCACGGCCTGTGCACCCTGGACGGACTCGCCTACGCCGCCGGGCTCGACCAGCCCTTCGCCGTCGCCACGGACGCGCGCCGCAAGGAGGTCTACTGGGCGCGGTACGACGACTCCCGCACGCGCGTCTCGGATGCCTCCGTCGACCGGCCCGCCGACATCGCCGAACAGCTCGCCGGGCTGCCGGTGGTGGGCGCGGGCGCCCGGCTCTACCCGGAGGCGTTCCCGGACGCCCGCGAGCCCGAGCACCAGTCGGCCGCCGCGCTCGCCGCCCTCGCGGCCGAGAAGCTGGCCGCGGCCGGCGAGGGCGCGGAGGCCGGCTTCCTCGACCCGCTGCCGATGTACCTGCGCCGCCCCGACGCGCAGGTGCCGAAGAACTACAAGGTGGTCACCCCGAAGTGACGACCGTGCTCCGTGAGATGCGCTGGTGGGACCTGGAGCCCGTGCTCGCGCTCGAAGCCGAGCTCTTCCCCGAGGACGCCTGGTCGGAGGGGATGTTCTGGTCGGAGCTCGCGCACGCCCGCGGGCCGCGGGCGACCCGCCACTACATCGTCGCCGAGGACCCGGCCGACGGCCGGGTCGTGGGCTACGCCGGGCTCGCCGCCGCCGGCGGACTCGGCGACGTGCAGACCATCGCCGTCGCCCGCGACCAGTGGGGCACCGGCCTCGGCGCCCGGCTCCTCACCGACCTCCTCCAGGCCGCGACCGCGTTCGAGTGCGAGGAGGTCCTCCTCGAGGTACGCGTGGACAACACCCGGGCCCAGAAGCTCTACGAGCGCTTCGGCTTCGCGCCGATCGGCTTCCGCCGGGGCTACTACCAGCCCGGCAACGTGGACGCGCTCGTGATGCGACACACCGTTCAAGCAACTGAGACTGAAACTGAGACTGATTCCGATGGCTGCTGACGAACCGCTCGTACTCGGCATCGAGACCTCCTGCGACGAGACCGGTGTCGGCATCGTCCACGGCACGACGCTCCTCGCCGACGCCGTCGCCTCCAGCGTCGACACCCACGCCCGCTTCGGCGGCGTCGTGCCCGAGATCGCCTCCCGCGCGCACCTGGAGGCCATGGTCCCGACGATCGAACGCGCCCTGAAGCAGGCCGGGATCACCGCGCGCGACCTCGACGGCATCGCCGTCACCGCCGGTCCCGGCCTCGCGGGCGCGCTGCTCGTCGGCGTCTCCGCCGCCAAGGCGTACGCGTACGCCCTCGGCAAGCCGCTGTACGGCGTCAACCACCTGGCCTCGCACATCTGCGTCGACCAGCTGGAGCACGGCCGGCTGCCCGAGCCGACGATGGCCCTGCTGGTCTCCGGCGGGCACTCCTCGCTGCTGCTGTCCAGCGACATCACCTCCGACGTGCGGCCCATGGGCGCGACCATCGACGACGCCGCGGGCGAGGCCTTCGACAAGATCGCCCGCGTGCTCGACCTCGGCTTCCCGGGCGGCCCGGTCATCGACCGGCTCGCCAAGGAGGGCGACCCGGCGGCGATCGCCTTCCCGCGCGGTCTGACCGGCGCCAAGGACCCGGCGTACGACTTCTCCTTCTCCGGTCTGAAGACGGCCGTGGCCCGCTGGATCGAGGCCAAGCGGAACGCGGGCGAGGACGTGCCCGTACGGGACGTCGCCGCGTCCTTCCAGGAGGCGGTCGTCGACGTGCTCACCCGCAAGGCCGTCCGGGCCTGCAAGGACGAGGGCGTCGACCACCTGATGATCGGCGGCGGCGTGGCCGCGAACTCCCGGCTGCGGGCCCTCGCCGAGGAGCGCTGCGAGCGGGCCGGCATCCGGCTGCGGGTGCCGCGGCCGGGCCTGTGCACCGACAACGGCGCGATGGTCGCGGCGCTCGGCGCGGAGATGGTCGCGCGCGGGCGGTCGGCCTCCGACCTGGAGCTGTCGGCCGACTCCTCGCTGCCGGTGACCGAGTCGCACGTGCCCGGCGCGCACGTCCACGACCACGACCACGTGCACGAGGTCAGCAAGGAGAACCTGTACTCGTGACGTCGTCGACGACGGTGACCCTCATGTGGGAGGCGCGCGCGGCCGAGGGCCGCGGTGCCGAACTCCTCGACTGGGCACGGGCGCAGCGGCTCCCCGCCGAGCCGCTGCGCCGCGAGACCTTCCGCGCGCCGCAGGACCGGGTCCTCGTCCTCACCTGGTGGGAGACGGCGGACGGGCTCGGCGCCGAGCTGCCGGAGCTGCCGGAGCCGGACGCGGGTCTGGTCACCCGTCCGGTCCACCGATGGCGCTTCGAATCAGTCGGATAGTCGTACCGGGAGCAACCTTTCGTCCGGATCGGGCATCCCACAGCGCGTGAAGAAGACCCTCGCGCTGTGGGCGGCGCTGACCGCCGTTGCTCTGTTCGCGACCGGCTGCACGTCGACGGCCGACGCCGACGCTCCCGACCGCACGGCCCCGGCCTCCGGTTCCGCGGCCCCCTCGGCCGGCGACAAGGCCCCGGAGGCACCGGCGGCGCCCGACCAGCGGGCCGCCGCGTACCGCAAGTGGGGCCTGGAGCCCTTCGCGGAGCCGCCCGCCCCGCCCGCGAAGAAGCCGGGCACGCGGGCGGCCGGCGGCCCGGTCCCGGTCATCAGCGACATCCCGACCAGCGAGAAGATCGTCTTCATCACGATCGACGACGGCGCCGAGAAGGACCCCGAGTTCGTCGCGATGATGCGGGACCTCGAGGTGCCGGTGACGATGTTCCTCACCGACTCCGCGATCCGCGCCGACTACGCGTACTTCGCGCCGCTCGTCGCCCAGGGCCACGGCCTCGCCAACCACACCCTCACCCACCCCAACCTGCGCACCCTCTCCCAGGACGCCCAGCGCCGGGAGATCTGCGGCCAGCAGGAGAAGCTGGCGAAACGATACGGCGAGCGCCCGCGGCTCTTCCGCCCGCCGTACGGCAACTGGAACGAGGGCACGCGCGCGGCGGCGAAGGAGTGCGGCGTGGACGCGATCGTGCTGTGGCGCGAGTCCATGCAGATCCAGAACATGCAGTACCAGCGCGGCGACCGGAAGCTCCACCCCGGCGACATCATCCTGGCCCACTTCCGCGGCCCGTCCGAGCTCAAGGGCCGCACGATGACCCAGATGATGACCAACCTGCTCCGGCACATCCAGGAGCAGGGCTTCACGGTGGCGCGTCTGGAGGACTACGTCTGACCCCCTCGAAAAAAGATTCCGGAGGGGTGTCGATGCGGGGTCGTCCCGTTCGACGTATGAGTGGAAGGCGGGGAACGGCCCCGCCACCCGCACCCCGAGGAGTCACCATGCCCCGCTACCTCTCCCTCGTCCGCATCGAGGAGAACACCATCGACATGGCGTCGGCCGACCCCGGCTTCGAGGAGCGCATGGGCGCGCTGTTCGAGGAGATCACCAAGGCGGGCGCCATGGTGGACACGGCCGGGCTCCGGCCGACCGCCGAGGCCACCCGGATCACCTGGTCGGACGGGAAGCTCTCGTACACCGACGGTCCCTTCACCGAGACCAAGGAGGTCGTCGGCGGCTACGCCATGCTGCAGTGCAAGGACATGGCCGAGGCCGTCGAGTGGGGGAAGCGCTTCCTGGAGGTCCACCCGAAGCACTGGAAGGTGGGCCTGGAGGTCCGCGAGGTCGAGGAGATGCCGGCCGACTGAACCGGGCCGGGGCCCGTCCCGGCGCGTTGTCGGTGCCCTGTGCTGTCATGTGAGGTGTGACGGCACAGGCCCGCGGCGGCTCGGTCGAAGAGACGGTGGAGACGGTCTTCCGGATGGAGTCCGCCCGCGTCGTCGCGACCGTGGCCCGGATCGTCAGGGACATCGGCATCGCGGAGGAGATCGCCCAGGACGCGCTCGTCGCGGCCCTGGAGCAGTGGCCGCGGGACGGGGTCCCGGAGCGGCCGGGCGCCTGGCTGACGGCCGCGGCCAAGCACCGGGCCGTCGACCTGGTCCGCCGCCGCGAGACGTACGCCCGGAAGCTCGCGGAGGCCGGCCGGGAGCTCACGGAGGAGTCGTACGACCCCGAGCCCTCCGGTCCCGGCGACATCGACGACGACGTGCTGCGGCTGGTCTTCACCGCCTGCCACCCGGTGCTGTCCGCCGAGGCCCGCACGGCGCTGACCCTGCGGCTGGTCGGCGGGCTGCGCACGGACGAGATCGCCCGCGCCTTCCTCGTGCCGGAGGCGACCGTCGCCCAGCGGATCGTGCGCGCGAAGCGCTCGCTGGCCAGGGCGGGAGTCGCCTTCGAGGTGCCGTACGGGGCGGACCGGACGGCCCGGCTCGACTCCGTCCTGGAGGTCATCTACCTGATCTTCAACGAGGGATACGCGGCCACCGCGGGCGACGACCTGCTGCGCCCCGCGCTCTGCGAGGACGCGCTGAGGCTCGCCCGGCAGCTCGCCGCGCTGATGCCGAAGGAGGGCGAGGTCCACGGGCTCGCCGCCCTGCTGGAGGTCCAGGCCTCCCGCACGGCGGCCCGCACCGGCCCCGGCGGCGAGCCGGTGCTGCTCGCCGACCAGAACCGCGCCCGCTGGAACCGCCTGCTGATCCGGCGCGGCCTCGCCGCCCTGGAGCGGGCCGTCGCGGCGGGCGGCGCCGGCGGTCCGTACGCCCTCCAGGCCGCCATCGCCGTCTGTCACGCGCGGGCGGCGACCTACGAGGAGACGGACTGGGCCACCATCGCCGCGCTCTACGGGCGGCTCGCGGCCGTCGCGCCCTCACCGGTCGTCGAGCTCAACCGGGCGGTCGCGGTGTCCATGGCCGAGGGCGCGGCCGCCGGTCTCGCCCTCGTCGACGCGCTCGCCGTCGCCGCGGGACCCGCCCTCGACCGCTACCACCTGCTGCCGAGCGTCCGCGGCGACCTCCTCGACCGGCTGGGACGGGCGGAGGAAGCGCGGGCGGAGTTCGCGCGCGCGGCGGAACTCACCCGCAACGAGCGGGAGCGCGCCCTGCTGCGCGAACGGGCTCGTGAACCCGGGCCGGAGACAGGGGATCAGCGGGCGTCTGGGTAGGGTTTCCCACCATGTCCCCGCGCATACCGATGCCTCCGCCGCCCCCGCCCGCCGAGATCCGGAACTGGCCCGACCGGGAAGCGCGGCTCGCCGACCGGGCGGCGGCGCTGGACGCGTTGGGGCGGCGGCTGCTCGGCGGCGGGCGGCTCGCGCTCTTCCTTTCCGCGACCCTGATGCTCCAGCTCGGCTGGGGAATGGTCGGGGTGCTGCTCACCTCGCTCGGCGGTGCGATCCTCGATCCGATCGCGATGCTCGTCGGCCTGATCGTGGCCGCCTTCGGCATCGCCGTGCTCGTGCCGGCGGTGTGGCTGACCGTGCGGTCGGTGCGGCAGGACCGGATCGCCCGCGAGCGGCTCGTCCAGTGGGCGCTGCTGGACCGGCACGGGCCCACGGACGCCCGGCTGCGGGCGCCGGTCCTGAGCGTCTCCTGGATGCTGCTGTCCGCCGTGATGTGCGGCACCGGCCTGTGGCTGGGCTTCGCCGTCCCGGCCGGCACCTCACGGGACGCCGACGGCATCGGCCTGGACGGCGGCTACGGCCTCGTCGCGTACGGCATGGGCGTCGCGCTCATCCTCTGGATCAACGGCCTGATCGGGCTCACCAAGGCCGTCTCCCACTACCGCCTGGCGCTCCGGGTCACCGGCCCCGTCACACGCCGGCGGGACCCCCGATCAGCATCGTCGGAGCTCCCGCGACCCGAGTGAGCAGCACCGTCGCCGAGTTGGGGCCCTTGGGCTTCACCCTGCGGCGGATCTCCTCGGGTTCGACGGCGGAGCCGCGCTTCTTCACGGTCAGCGTGCCGACCTCCCGTTCGCGCAGCAGGGCCTTCAACTTCTTGAGGTTGAAGGGGAGTTCGTCGGTGATCTCGTAGGCGGCGGCGTACGGCGTGGGCCGCAGCTCGTCCGCCGTGACGTACGCGATGGTCTCGTCGACCAGCCCGCCGCCGAGCTGCTCGGCGACCTCGGCGACCAGGTGCGCGCGGATCACGGCGCCGTCGGGCTCGTACAGATAGCGGCCGACGGGACGGACCGCCGGGTCGGGAAGCCCGCGCCCGGTGAGCGACGCGCCGCCGGGCAGCAGCGTGGCGCGGCGGGCGCCCGGCTCGGTGCCGAACCAGAGCACCGCCTCCTTCACGTCGCCGCCGTCCGAGATCCACTCCGCCTCGGCCTCCTCCGGCACCGCCTCGTGCGGGATGCCGGGCGCGATCTTCAGGGCCGCGTGCGGTGCCTTGCGGGCCGCCTCGACCGCCCAGGAGAGCGGCGGCGAGTAGGCCTCGGGGTCGAAGATGCGGCCCCGGCCGCCGCGCCGCGCCGGGTCGACGAACACGGCGTCGTACGGGCTGGTGTCGATCTCCGTCACGTCGGCGCAGCGGACCTCGATCAGGTCCGCGAGGCCGAGCGCGGCGGCGTTGGCGCGGGCCGCCTCCGCGGTCAGCGGGTCGCGGTCGACGGCGAGGACGGAGATCCCGGCGCGGGCCAGCGCGATGGCGTCGCCGCCGATGCCGGAGCACAGGTCGGCGACGCCGCGCACGCCGAGCGCCCGCATCCGCTCCGCCCGGTAGGCCCCGACACTCGCCCGCGTGGACTGCTCGACGCCGTTGGGCGTGAAGTACATCCGGTGGGCGTCCTCGGAGCCGAACTTGGCCACCGCGCGCTGCCGCAACCGGGCCTGCCCGAGCGCCGCCGAGACGAGTTCGGCGGGGTGGTCGCGGCGCAGTCGCGAGGCGACCGCCAGCTCCTGGGCGGGGTCGTAGTCGCGCAGGGCGTCGAGGAGGGCCTGCCCCTCGGGGGCGAGCAGTGCGGCGAAGGCGGCGAGGTCGGTCACCCCTCCCATTCTGGCGGGTCCCGTGGTGCCGGAGCCCATCCGGGGCGCCCGGGCCCGTCCGGGGCGCCCGGGCCCGTCCGGGGCGCCCGGGCCCGTCCGGTGGACCAGGGCCGGACCGGCCCTGGTCCGGACGGGTGCGGGCCGGCCGGGGGATGGTGGACGGCGGCCGGTGGTGTCGGCGGCCCGGGCGGGCGCGCCGCTGACAGGATGCGGCGCCATGCAGCTTGTCAGACAAAAGGAACAGAAGCCCCTCTTCCGGGGTGCGCGGGCGCTCGGGGCCGCCCTGCTCGTCGGTTCGCTCGGCGCCGCCTGCGCCGCGCCCGCCGCGGAGGAGCGGCCCGCCCCCGCCAAGCCGGCCGCGGGCCAGCAGCCGCGCGTCGAGGGCGCGGCCGGCGCGCTCGACGCGTATGTCCAGCGGGTCCGCAAGGCGCGCGCCGCCAGGGTCGCCGCGGCGAAGAAGTGGGGCCTGGCCCAGCCGCCGATCGAAGCGCCCGAGCCGCCCGCGGTGAAGCCGAGGATCACCACCCGCAAGGGCTTCGAGACCAAGGGGACGGGCCTGCCGCCGGTCTTCACCACCGTGCCGACCAAGGAGAAGATCGTCTTCCTGACGATCGACGACGGCGCGGAGAAGGACCCCGAGCTGCTGCGGATGATGAGCGACCTGAAGATCCCGTACAGCGCCTTCCTCAGCAACTACCTGGTGAAGAGCGACTACGGCTACTTCGAGAAGATGCAGGACGCCGGGGTGTCCCTGCACAACCACACGCTCACCCACCCCTATCTGCCCGGTCTCGACTACGACGACCAGAAGCGGCAGATCTGCGGGATGCAGGACGTCATCCAGAAGCGCTACGGCAAGCGGCCCCCGCTCTTCCGGCCGCCGTACGGCAACTACAACGAGGACACCCTGCGCGCGGCGAAGTCCTGCGGCGTCAAGGCGGTCCCGCTGTGGGCGTCCGAGGCCTTCCCCGACCACATGGAATGGCGCGAGTGGGACCGGGACCTGCACCCCGGCGACATCATCCTCACCCACTTCCGGGGCAAGCAGGACTGGAAGGGCAGCATGCCGGACATGATCCGCAGGGTGATGAAGACCGTCACGGCCAAGGGGTACGCGGTGGCGAAGCTCGAGGACTACGTGTGAGCCGCGCGCGCCGGCTCACCGCCGCCCTGGCCCTGGCCGGCGCGCTGCTCGCCGCCGTCCCGGCCTGCGCCTCCTCGGTCGACCCGATCGAACGTCTCGGCCGCAAGGCGGCGGAGAAGGTGAGCCCGCTCGTACGGAACCACAAGATCCGCCCGAGCGTTCCCCCTCTCCGGGAGGAAGCGGCACCGGCCCGTCACGCCACGGGGTCGTGAATTGGCACTCCGCTTGACCGAGTGCTAATCGCGGTCATAGTCTCGGCTCTGGCACTCCCCGCAGGAGAGTGCCAACACAGCGACGGGCAGGTCCGGCACCCGCGACGACGGATCCACCTGGTCGCCACCTCAGACAGTTAACCCCGTGAGATCTCCGAAGGGGGAGGTCGGATCGTGACGACCACCAGCTCCAAGGTTGCCATCAAGCCGCTCGAGGACCGCATCGTGGTCCAGCCGCTCGACGCCGAGCAGACCACCGCCTCTGGCCTGGTCATCCCGGACACCGCGAAGGAGAAGCCCCAGGAGGGCGCCGTCCTCGCCGTGGGTCCGGGCCGCTTCGAGAACGGCGAGCGCCTGCCGCTCGACGTCAAGGTCGGCGATGTCGTGCTCTACAGCAAGTACGGCGGCACCGAGGTGAAGTACAACGGCGAGGAGTTCCTCGTCCTCTCGGCTCGCGACGTGCTCGCGATCATCGAGAAGTAAGTCACCAAGGCACCTGAACCAGATGCTTTGAGCTGCGCCCCTGACCCCCTGGTTTCTCCGCGGGCGTTCAGGGGCGCAGTTTTTTCTACGATTTCCGAGAGGGCTGAATCGCTCCCATGGCGAAGATCCTGAAGTTCGACGAGGACGCCCGTCGCGCCCTTGAGCGCGGCGTCAACAAGCTGGCCGACACGGTGAAGGTGACGATCGGCCCCAAGGGCCGCAACGTCGTCATCGACAAGAAGTTCGGCGCCCCCACCATCACCAACGACGGTGTCACGATCGCCCGCGAGGTCGAGATCGAGGACCCGTACGAGAACCTCGGCGCCCAGCTGGTGAAGGAGGTGGCGACCAAGACCAACGACATCGCGGGTGACGGCACCACCACCGCCACCGTCCTCGCCCAGGCCCTGGTCCGCGAGGGCCTGCGCAACGTCGCCGCCGGCGCCTCCCCGGCCGCCCTGAAGAAGGGCATCGACGCCGCCGTCAAGGCCGTCTCCGACGAGCTGCTCGCCACCGCGCGCCCGATCGACGACAAGTCCGACATCGCCGCCGTCGCCGCGCTCTCCGCGCAGGACCAGCAGGTCGGCGAGCTCATCGCCGAGGCGATGGACAAGGTCGGCAAGGACGGTGTCATCACCGTCGAGGAGTCCAACACCTTCGGCCTGGAGCTCGACTTCACCGAGGGCATGGCCTTCGACAAGGGCTACCTGTCCCCGTACATGGTGAGCGACCAGGAGCGCATGGAGGCCGTCCTCGACGACCCGTACATCCTGATCAACCAGGGCAAGATCTCCTCCATCCAGGACCTCCTGCCGCTGCTCGAGAAGGTCATCCAGTCCGGTGGCTCCAAGCCGCTGCTGATCATCGCCGAGGACGTCGAGGGCGAGGCCCTCTCCACCCTCGTCGTCAACAAGATCCGCGGCACCTTCAACGCCGTCGCCGTCAAGGCGCCCGGCTTCGGTGACCGCCGCAAGGCGATGCTCCAGGACATGGCCACCCTCACCGGTGCCACCGTCATCTCCGAGGAGGTCGGCCTCAAGCTCGACCAGGCCGGTCTGGACGTGCTGGGCACCGCCCGCCGCGTGACCGTCACCAAGGACGACACCACGATCGTGGACGGCGCCGGCTCCTCCGAGGACGTCCTCGGCCGCGTCAACCAGATCAAGGCCGAGATCGAGGCCACGGACTCCGACTGGGACCGCGAGAAGCTCCAGGAGCGCCTCGCGAAGCTGGCCGGCGGCGTGTGCGTGATCAAGGTCGGCGCCGCCACCGAGGTGGAGCTGAAGGAGAAGAAGCACCGTCTGGAGGACGCCATCTCCGCGACCCGCGCCGCGGTCGAGGAGGGCATCGTCTCCGGTGGTGGCTCCGCGCTGGTCCACGCCGTCAAGGTCCTCGAGGGCAACCTCGACAAGACCGGCGACGAGGCCACCGGTGTCGCGGTCGTCCGCCGCGCCGCCGTCGAGCCGCTGCGCTGGATCGCCGAGAACGCCGGCCTCGAGGGCTACGTCATCACCGCGAAGGTGGCGGAGCTCGACAAGGGCCAGGGCTTCAACGCCGCCACCGGCGAGTACGGCGACCTGGTCAAGGCCGGCGTCATCGACCCGGTGAAGGTGACGCGCTCCGCCCTGGAGAACGCCGCCTCGATCGCCTCCCTGCTCCTCACCACCGAGACCCTCGTGGTGGAGAAGAAGGAGGAGGAGCCGGAGAACCACGGCCACAGCCACGGTGGCCACGGCCACTCCCACTGAGGCCCGTAGCCGACCACCGAGGCCCGGTGCTCCCGTCGCGGGAGCACCGGGCCTCGGTGTCGTCCGGCTCCGGGGCCCTCAGGCCTCCACGGCGCCGAGCTGTCCCATCAGGCCCAGCAGGTCGTAGTGCCACCATCCTTCGACGATCTTGCCGTCGTCCCGGAAGCGGTGGACCACCATGCCGGTCATCCCGACCTCCATGCCGGTGGGCTGGAGGCCCATGAAGTCGCCGGTGTGGCTGCCGCGCCAGGTCCACCGCGTGCACACCCGGTCGCCCTCGGCGATCTGGTCGTCGACGGTGAAGGCGAAGTCGAAACCACCGCGCCACATCTCGACCTCGCGCCGGACCGCGTCCATCCCGATCACGTCCTGCTCGTTGGTCGGGTCGTGGTCGTGGTAGCTCTCGGCGAGCACCTCGTCGAGCAGCGCCAGCTCCGGCTCGTCCGCGAACATCTCGAGCAGCCGCCGGGCGTTGGCCTTGTACAGCGCCTCGTCCCGCACCACGTCCAGGTCGGTGAAGGTCGGCATCTCGTCGCAGAGCGCCACCATCTCACGGAAGATCTTGTCGGTCTCCGGGAGCTGCGAGTTGCGCATGGCGACGTCGTAGGACGGGAATTCGACGATCTCCACGACATGGGAGGCGTCGGAGCGGTCCTTGCCGACGATGCTGTGGGTGGCGGTGCGCTTGCCCTTGGTCTGTTCGACCCACCGGTCCATGAGGCGGTTCAGGTCGTCGACCCGACTGGTCTTGCAGTCGATGATTTGTACGAAGCTCATGGCGTCTCCCGGAGCCATCCCCCGCACCCGCTGGGACCTCTCCAGTCTAGGTCCGATTGGCTGGGCCGACCGCGTCAGGCCGACCGGGCCCGGCCGACCCCGTCAGGCCGACCGGGTCAGATCCGCGGCGTGGACCTCCTCCGCGAACGGCTCGCCCCGCCCGTACCGCGCCACCTCCTCCAGGGCCCGGTCCGCCATCCGGTGCAGTTCGTTGCCGAGCGAGCCGGCGACGTGCGGGGTGAGCAGGACGTTGGGCAGGCTGTAGAGGGGGGAGTCGGGGGCGGGGAGTTCGGGGTCGGTGACGTCGAGGACCGCGTGCAGACGGCCGCTCAGCAGGTGGGGCAGCAGGGCGTCCTCGTCGACGAGGGAGCCGCGGGCGGTGTTGACCAGGGTCGCGCCGTCGGGCATCGCGGCGAGCTGGCGGGCACCGATCATGCGGTACGTGGACGGCAGTTGGGGCGCGTGCACGGAGACGACCGTGGCGCGGGCGCACAGTTCGTCGAGGTCCACGAGTTCGGTGCCGGGCGGTGCCGTGGTCACGTACGGGTCGTGGAGGAGCACGTCGAGGTCGAAGGGGCGGAGCAGGTCGATGACCCGGCGGCCGATGCGGGAGGCGCCGACGATGCCGACGGTCCTGCGGTAGTTGCCCCAGGGGCCGGACTCGGCGAGCCAGGCCTGGTCGGTGCGGAGTTCGGCGTACTGCCGGGCTGAGCGCAGCACCTGTTTCCCGGCGAAGAGGATCGCGGCGAGGGTGTACTCGGCGACGGGCAGGGCGTTGGCGGCGGCGGCCGAGGTGACCCGGATGCCGCGTTCCCAGCAGGCGTCGGTGATGTGGTGCTTGACCGAACCGGCCGCGTGGACGACCGCCTTGAGGCGCGGGGCGCGGGCCAGGACCTCGGGGGTGAGCGGGGTGGCGCCCCAGCAGGTGAGGAGCAGTTCGGCCTCGGCGAGGGCGGCGGCCACGGCCGGGTCCCGCGCGGTCAGGTCGTGGGCGACGAGGTGCGGGTCGGTGCGGGCGAGGGCGGCCAGGCGGGCGCGGTGGTCCTCGGTGAGGAGGCGTCCGGCCACGCCGGGGCCCATGGCGAGGAGGAGGGAGGGGCGGTCGTCGGTGGTCGGGTGGTTGTCAGTGGCGGGGTGCATCCTGGGACCTGTGTTCCTCACTTGACGCTGCCGGCGGTCAGGCCCGCCTTCCAGTGGCGCTGGAGGGAGACGAAGGCGACGACGAGCGGGACGACGGCGAGCAGGGATCCGGTGACGACGAGGGGGTAGAAGTCGGGTTCGGCGTGGGCGTTGCTGTTCCACGCGTAGAGGCCGAGGCTCAGCGGGAAGAGCTTCTGGTCCGAGAGCATCACCAGCGGGAGGAAGAAGTTGTTCCAGATCGCGGTGAACTGGAAGAGGAAGACGGTCACGAAGCCGGGCATGACCATGCGCAGTCCGATGGACCAGAAGGTGCGCAGTTCGCCGGCCCCGTCGATGCGGGCGGCCTCCAGGGCCTCGTCGGGGATGTAGCCGGCGCTGAAGACCCGGGCGAGGTAGACGCCGAAGGGGTTGACGAGGACGGGGAGCAGGACGGCCGCGTAGGTGTTGACGATGCCCACCTCGCTGGCGAGGAGGTACATGGGCAGGGCGAGCGCGGTGGTGGGGACGAGCACGCCCAGCAGGACGACGCCGAACAGCTTCTCCTTGCCCCGGAACTCGTACTTGTCGAAGGCGTATCCCGCGGCGACGCTGATCAGTGAGCAGGCGAGGGCGCCGAGGCCCGCGTAGAGCAGGCTGTTGAGGTACCAGTGGAAGTAGATGCCGTCGTTGTAGTCGGCGAGCCGGGAGAGGTTGCCGCCGAGGTCGAAGCCCTCGAAGGAGAAGGCGTTCCCGGCGAGGAGTCCGCCGGCGTCCTTGGTGGCGGCGGTGACCAGCCAGACCAGCGGGAAGAGCATGTAGACGACGGCGAGGGCGAGGGCGCCGTTGACCGCGGTCTGCGACAGCCAGACGGAGGGCGTACGGGGCTTGCTCATGCCGTCTTCTCCTTGCGGCGGGTCCGGCGGCCGGTCAGGCGGGTGACGGCGAAGGAGAGCAGTGCGGCCGTCAGGGCGAGCAGCACCGAGGCCGCGGCGGCCAGGCCGTAGTCGTTGCGGTCGAAGGCCGCCGTGTACGCGTACATGTTGGGCGTCCAGGTGGAGGTGACGGCGGAGCCGGTGCCCTTGTCGAGGATGAGCGGTTCGGTGAACAGCTGGAGCGAACCGATGACGGTGAAGAGGCCGACCATCACGAGCGAGGCGCGGATCAGCGGAACCTTGATGCTGAAGGCGACGCGCCAGGCGCCGGCGCCGTCCACGGTGGCGGCCTCCAGGACGGAGCGGTCCACGGCCTGGAGCGCCGCGTAGAAGATGACCATGTTGTAGCCGAGCCATTCCCACAGCGCGATGTTGACGACGGAGGGCAGGGAGCCCTCGGGGGAGAAGAAGTCGAAGCCGATGCCGCCGGCCTCCATGGCCTGGACGACCGGGCTGAGCTGGGGCGTGTAGAGGTAGACCCAGATCAGCGCGGCGATGATGCCGGGGACGGCGTGCGGCAGGAAGAGCGCGAGCTGGAAGAAGCGGCGGGCGCGGGCGAGCGCGGAGTCGAGCAGCAGGGCGAGGCCGAGGGCCCCGGCGATCAGCAGCGGGATGTAGAACAGGCAGTATCCGAGCAGCACGCCGAAGCCCTCGCGGAAGGCCCGGTCACCCAGCGCGGCGGTGTAGTTGTCGAGTCCGCTGAAGACGGTCTCGGCGCCGCCGAAGCCGAGCCCCGACTGCTTCTCGGTGAAGAGGCTGAGCCAGACCGCGTAGCCGATCGGCACCACCATCACCGCGGTGAAGAGCAGGAAGAACGGGGTCAGCAGGGTCGCCGCCGCGCGGGTGCGGGCCTTCACCGGGTCAGCCCTCGACCTTCAGTCCGCGCTTGGTGAGCTCGGCGACGGTGGCGTCGTGGCCGGCCTTCACGGCGTCGGTGATGGTCGGGCCGCCCTTGCCGAGCTTGCCGAACTGGTCCTTGATGGTGGTGTTGGTGGTGCCGGTGGCCGGTCCCCAGGCCCAGTCGCCGTCGATGGAGGTGCCGGCCTCCTCGAAGAGCGCGTAGATGTCCTGGCCGCCGTAGTAGCTCGCGTCGAAGACGGACCTGGCGACCGGGCGCAGGGCGGTGGCGGCGGGGAAGGCGCTGGAGGTGCCCGAGGCGATACGGGCCTTCACGCCGGCCTCGGTGGTGGACATCCACTCGGCGAACTCGACGGCCGCGGCCTTCTTCCCGCTGCCCTTCGTCACGGCGAAGGAGGTGCCGCCGAGCATGCCGCTGGCCGGGGTTCCCCAGTTCGGCATGGGCGCGACGGCCCACTTGCCGCTCTGCTCGGGCAGGGTGCCCTTGAGGACGCCCGCGCCCCAGGAGGCGCCGAGGTAACCGATGGTGGTGCCGTTCTTGAGGGAGCCGGTCCACTCGGGGGTGAAGGAGGCGTCCTTGTGGACGAGGTCGGCGTCGAGGAGACCCTGCCAGTAGGCGGCGACCTTGGTGGTGGCCGGGTCCGTCGTGTCGATCTTCCAGGTGTCGTTCTCGGCCTTGAACCACTGGGCGCCGGCCTGCCAGGCCATCGCCTCGAAGGTGGTCGGGTCGTCGGGGAAGAAGGTCGCGATCCGGGCCTTGGCGTCGGCCTTCTTCACCTTCTCCGCGGCCGACTTGAACTCGTCCCAGGTCCTGGGCACGGCGACCTGGTACTTCGCGAAGAGGTCCTTGCGGTAGTAGAACGCCTGCGGGGCGGCGTCGAAGGGGACCGCCCAGCTCTTGCCGCCGAGGGTGGTGAGCTCCACGGCCTGCGGGAGCAGCTTGGCGCGGTCCTGCTCGGTGAACTCGCCGCCGATGTCCTGGAGCGCGCCGGAGGAGACGAACTCGGGGAGCGAGGCGTACTCGATGGAGACGAGGTCGGGGGCGTTGCCCGCCTTCACGGCGTTGGAGATCTTGGCGTAGCCGCCGGCGGTGCCGGAGGGAATCTCCTCGAACTTCACCTGGATGTTGTCGTGGGAGGCGTTGAACGCGTCGACCACGTCCTTGGAGCCCTTGGCCCAGCCCCAGAAGGTGATGGTGACGGGCTCGTCCGCGCCGCCCTTGGCGGTGTCGTCACCGCCGCCGCCGCAGGCCGTGAGAACGGCCAGGGCGGTGGCGGCGCCGGCTATGACACGGGTGGTTCTGCTCCGACTGCTCCAAGTACGGCTCACGGCACGGCTCCTGACACGGGGCGTGGACGGGGTTGGCCGTGATCCTGGGACGGTTCGTGAGCGAAGTCAAGAGCGAAAGATTGATTGATCGAAAAAGGATCAGACCGTGGTCGTTCGCGAGGCCCCGCACGAGTCCCGCACCCGCAGCCGCGGCAGCAGGCTCAGATGCCGCCGGGCCGCCTCGTCCTCGTCGCCGCCGGTCCCCGCGCCCAGTCGCTCCACCAGCAGCTCCGTGGCGTGCCTGCCCACCTGCCGCTTGGGCGGGGCGACCGCCGTGAGCGGGGTGTCTGCGAGTGCGGCGACCTCGTCGTCGTACGCGATCAGGGCCAGGTCCTCCGGCACCCGTACGCCGAGTTCGGCGAGCCGCTGCACGATCTGGATCGCGTCCACGTCGTTGTGCACGAGCGCCGCGCTCGCGCGCCCGGACGCCACGGCCTCGTGCAGCGCCCGCACCGCCCGCTCGAAGCCCTCCGGGTCGGTCTCCGCCGGTACGGAGTCGATCACCGTGCGCGGCGCCTCCAGGCCGAGCGTGCCGAGCGCCTCGGTGTACCCGGCGCGCACCGCGAGGGCCGTCGGGCTGTCGCTCCGGGCCACCAGGAGCGGGGTCGCGTGGCCGAGTTCCAGCAGGTGGCGCAGGGCGAGAAGCACGCCGTGGGCGTGGTCGGAGGACACCCGGTCCAGGCCGTCGAGCGGCGTGCCCGGCGCGGCCCGGCGCTCCAGGAGCACGGCCGGCACCGGCAGCTCGGCCAGCCAGTCGCCGTAGGCGAGCCGGTCCTCGGGGCCCCGCCAGCCGGGCGCGACGAGCACGCCCTCGGCGCCCGCCGCGAGCAGGCCCTCGGTACGCGCCCGGTCCTCCTCCGGCCGGTAGTCGGAGATCCGCAGGATGAGCCGCGCGCCGGCCCGGGCGGCGGCCTCGTGGGCGCCCCGGATGACCTCGGCGAAGTAGTAGGTGGCGGAGGGCGCGAGCAGGCCGAGGACCAGGCCGCTCCCGCTGCCGGTGACGCCGCCCGGCGCGCCCGGCGCGCGGGGCCAGGAGACCTGGCCGTGCACCCGGTCGAGCAGGCCCCTCGCGGCCAGCGCCTCGACGTCCCGGCGGGCGGTGACGGGGGAGACCCCGAGCAGTCCGGCCAGGTCGGAGACCCGGGCCGTGCCCCGCTCGCGCACGAGGGCCAGCAGTCGGTCGTGTCGTTCGGCAGCACTCTCGCGCACGGCGTGGTCCCCTCGGTTCCCCTGGCGGTGGTGGTCGTTCCCGACCTTAGAGCAGTTCGAGTCGAAATGATCGAACGGAAGGAATTTCGATCATTCGCTCCATCGACTCTTGACGCCCGATCGAAGCGTCTCCAGGATTCTCCTACGCGGGCGCTGACGAGGGCGCCTGCGAGGAAGGCTGCGAGGGGCGCCTGCGAGCGGCGCGAACGAGGAAGCCTGCACGGGGCCCAACGAGAGCTGCCCACAAGGGGTGCCTACGGGAGCCGGCGGCACAAGGCGCCTCCGAGAGCCGCCTAGGCGACGGGCCCGGCCGCGGAACGGCCTTCGCCTCGGCCCCGCGTCACGGCGGCGATCAGGGCGGACACGCCGAAGGTCCCGGCCAGGCTCCCCAGCAGGACCAGCAGCACGCCGATCATGTAGAGCCCGCTGGCGTCGTCCGACCAGTCGACGCAGGCGGCGACGGCGAGTCCGGCCGTCGTGCCGAGCGCGCCGGCGGTGACATGGCGCCGGGACGCCGTCCAGTACAGCGGCGCCAGCAGGGTCAGCACGAGCCCGACGACCTGCCACGCCTCGTACGGGCCGCTCACCGAGCCGTCCGGGTGCACGTCACGCACCTGGTCCCAGCCGAGCCACGCGGCCCAGGCCGCGGCCGCCACGAGAGCCGTCACGAAGGGAGCGAGTTTCAGCAGCTTCCGGTCCATGGCCCGAGCGTCCCCGGCAGCCCGTCCTCCTGGCAGCGCGCGGGTACTCAACTCCCCCTGAGTACCCGCCCGTCCGGGCCCACGTTTCCTCTTCTGCTCGGGTACGGGCCTACTTCGGCCCGTACTTGCGCCCGGCCTTCGAGGACACGCCGCCGAGCAGACCGCGCGGGGCCAGCTTCACCACACCCATCAGCGCCTTGTAACGGGGATCGGGGATGGACAGCGACTTGCCCCGCGCCAGGTCGCCCAGCGCCGCGGCCACCAGTTTGTCCGCGTCCAGCCACATCCAGCCCGGGATGTTGTCCGTACCCATCCCCGCCCGCTGGTGGAACTCGGTCCGGACGAAGCCCGGGCACAGCGCCATCAGCCGCACCCCGCTGCCCGCGAGGTCCCGCGCCGCGCCCTGGGTGAACTGCACGACCCACGACTTCGAGGCCCCGTAGGTGCCGCGCGGCACGAACGCGGCGACCGAGGCGACGTTGACGATCCCGCCCCGGCCCCGCGAGCGCATGGAGGCGGCCGCCGCGGACGTCAGCCGCAGCACCGCCTCGCAGTGCACCTTCAGCATGGTCAGCTCGTCGGCCATGGACACCTCGAGGAACCGGCCCTTGTTGCCGAACCCCGCGTTGTTCACCAGGAGGTCGACCGGCCGCTTGGCGTCGGACAGCCGTGCCTCCACGGCCGTGATCCCGTCCTCCTCGGACAGGTCCGCCGCCAGCACCTCGGCCTCGATCCCGTGCCGGTCGTGCAGCTCGGTCGCCTGTTCCCGAAGCCGCTTCACATCGCGCGCCACGAGCACCACGTCATGTCCGTCCGCGGCGAGCCGCCGCGCGAAGGCGGCGCCGATGCCGGCCGTCGCTCCCGTAATCAGTGCAGTCGTCATACGCGGCACGTTAACCCGCGGGGTGTGAACGCCGTGTGCGGAAACCGTCTCGCCTGCCGGACGTCCGCCTCTCGCCTACCGGTCCCCGTACTTCTCCGCGTACGTACGCGCGAGTCCGAGCAGCCCCGACTCCATCCACTCGGCCGCCACCAGCATCTCCGGCAGCAGCGTGCGGTCGGCCGTCGCCGCGTGGTGCAGCCGGGCGACGGTGACGCCGTGGCCGGGGCGGTGCACGACCTCGATCCGGTCGCCGGCCCGGACCTCGCCCGGGACGATCACCCGGAGCAGGGCGCCGGGACCGGCCGCCGACTCGTTGAAACGGCGGACCCAGCCGCCCTCCTCGACGAACCCGGCGAAGGTGCGGCACGGGATGCGGCCGCCGGTCACCTCGAGCACGACCTCGTCGCCGATCCGCCAGCGCTCGCCGATCAGGGCGTTGTTGACGTCGAGGCCCCGGGTGGTGAGGTTCTCGCCGAAGGAGCCGGGGACGAGCGGCCGGCCGAGCTCCCGCTCCCAGCTGTCCAGGTCCTCGCGCGCGAACGCGTACGCCGCCCGGTCCGGACCGCCGTGGAAGCGCAGGTCGCACACGGCGTCACCGGCCACACCGCTGGCCCCGCCGGGGGCCGGCGCCTCGATCCGTACGGGTCCGGCGACCGGGCGCTTGTCGATGCCCGTCGTCCCGGAGGGGGCGTTGGTGTAGTCCACGGCCGTGGCGCGGCCGACGTTCACGCTCAGTAGTTCCATGAGGGGAACCCTAACCAGGAGCCGGGGTCCGACCGGGGGGGTTCTCAAAGTGGATCAATGGAATTCGGCATCGCTTCCAAGAATCGCTTATGCTCGTAGCATGATCGAGGCCCGCCACCTCCGTGTCCTGCGCGCCGTCGCCGCGACCGGCTCGTTCTCCGCCGCCGCCCGCGAACTCGGCTGCACCCAGCCCGCGGTGAGCCAGCAGATGAAAGCGCTCGAGTCCTCCGCCGGCACGCCCCTGCTCGTGCGCACCGGCCGCGAGATGCGGCTCACCCAGGCCGGCGAGGCCCTGGTCCGCCACGCCGCCGGCATCCTCGCCGGGCTGACCGCCGCCGAGGAGGAGGTCGCCGCGATCGCGGGCCTGCGGGCCGGTCGGGTGCGCCTCGTCTCCTTCCCCAGCGGCAGCTCCACCCTGGTTCCCACCGCCCTGGCCGCCCTGCGCGCCGCCCACCCCGGCACCCGGGTCTCCCTGGTCGAGGCCGAGCCGCCGCGTTCGGTGGAGATGCTGCGCGAGGGCGACTGCGACGTGGCCCTCGCCTTCCGCTACGGGGCCGGCCCGGACTCCTGGGACGACCTGGTCGTCCGCCCGCTCCTCGCCGACCGGCTCGTCGGCCTCGTGCCCGAGGGGCACCGGCTGGCGGGTGCCGGGTCGGTCCCGATCGGCGAGCTCGCCGAGGACCCGTGGATCGCGGGCTGCCCGCGCTGCCGCCGCCAGCTGGTCGACGTCTGCGAGACGGCGGGTTTCACGCCCCGGATCGACTTCGCCACCGACGACTACCCGGCCGTGGTGGGTCTGGTGAGCGCGGGCCTGGGCGTGGCGGTGCTGCCGGAGCTGGCGATCGAGTCCGTTCGGCCGAGGGGAGCCGTCACCGTGACGGTCGAACCGGCAGTGGAGCGGGAGATCGTGGCGCTGACCCTTCCGGACCTGGCGCAGGTACCGGCGGTCGCCGCCACCCTCGACGAGCTCACCCGCGCCGCGGCCCGTGCCGGCCGCGCCCCGGAACCCGTAGGACCCTGACTCCACTCGGGTGACGCGGGACCGCGTCCGTACGGGTGGTCCCGCCCGCGTCCGTACGGGTGGACGCACCCGCTCCACCGGCGGAGCGCCGAGGGCCGTCCTGCCGCGCGCCCCCCGGCCGTCGGAGTGATCCGCCCTCGGCCGTCCGCGTGAGGGCGGCAGGCCCGTCCGGGTGACCGGTCCGCGTCCGTCCGTGCGACGAACCGGGTGCGGGTCCGGCCGTACGGGTGGGCCGGGGTCGGGCCGTACGGGGGTCGCGCAGGTGCCCGAGCCGGGCTCTCCGCGCCGCGCGCCCCCGGGCCGCGTGCGGTGCGGCGTTCCGGACCGGCGGTGGCCGGGTGCGGGCCGGCGGCCCGGTGTGTCACCCCGTCAAACCCCTACGCAGAAACGTTCCTTCATGCGTGTGTCACGCCGGCCGAGCTTGCTGCCGACGCCCGTGCCGCGGCGGCCGTCGCCGTCGCGTGGCCGGTCGCCGTGGAGACCAGGCGGTTGCGCGCCCGGCCCATGAGCTCCTCGCGTTCGTCCTCGGTGAGGCCGCCCCAGACGCCGTACGGCTCCCGTACGGCGAGCGCGTGTGCCGCGCACTCCGCGCGTACCGGGCACCGCATGCAGACCTCTTTCGCCGAGTTCTCGCGCGCACTCCGTGCCGCGCCGCGCTCTCCCTCGGGGTGGAAGAACAGGGAACTGTCGACCCCTCGGCAGGCCGCGAGGAGCTGCCAGTCCCACAGATCGGCGTTGGGTCCGGGAAGGCGGGAGAAATCTGCCATTGCGCTTGTCCCCTTGAAACCGTGTCGAACGGATAGGTGGGCGGGTGTATGGCTGATCGAACGGGGGTCCTCCGCCCCCCGTGGGGTCTCGGGTACCCGCTCTCGCGGGTTCGATCCGACCGTACAACTACTGACTGAGTAGATGTAAATATGACTCATTGCGAATCTAGCCACAGACACCGCAAAAAGGGAAGAAAACCCGCTAAATGGGGCATAGCTTCGAGCGAAGGACGGATGACCTGCGACGCTCTCCTCCGCGTACGGGCCCTTACGTAGAGTGCCGAAGGCGGCCGTCCGACCCGTAACTCTTTCGAGTGACCATCGTTGAGAGTGCGGAGGCGGTTGAAGGAACAAGCGCTCGGGCAGGTGTCCGAGGGCGTCAACCGCACAGGTGACGATTCGTACCAGCCCTGGAGGCTCAAGGTGACGCGCTTCAGCCGCGAGAGTTGCGGAGGTCAGGCATGACATCCGTCCTCGTCTGCGACGACTCCCCGCTTGCCCGAGAGGCGCTGCGCCGCGCGGTCGCGACCGTGCCCGGCGTCGAGCGCGTGACCACCGCGGCCAACGGGGAGGAAGTCCTCCGCCGCTGGGGCGCAGACCGCTCGGACCTGATCCTGATGGACGTACGCATGCCCGGTCTGGGCGGCGTGGAGACCGTCCGCCGGCTGCTGTCCGCCGACCCCGGCGCCCGCATCATCATGCTCACCGTCGCCGAGGACCTGGACGGCGTCGCGCTCGCCGTCGCCGCCGGTGCCCGTGGCTACCTGCACAAGGACGCCTCGCGCGCCGAGCTGCGGGCCACCGTCACCCAGGCCCTCGCCGACCCGACCTGGCGGCTCGCCCCGCGCCGGCTGCGCTCGGCCGAGATGGGCGCCGCGCCGACCCTCACCGCACGTGAGATCCAGGTCCTCGAAGGCATGAGCCACGGCCGGTCCAACGCGGAGATCGGGCGCGAGCTCTTCCTCTCGGAGGACACGGTCAAGACCCACGCCCGGCGCCTCTTCAAGAAGCTGGGCGCATCCGACCGGGCGCACGCCGTCGCGCTCGGATTCCGCTGGGGCCTGGTCCGCTGACCCGCGGCCGCCGGCCGTATCCCCGTCCGCCGCGGGGCGGACGGGGTGGGCTTGTGTCACTTCCCCGCGGAATGCCGCATCCTTGAAGACGTGGAGTTCCTCGGGGACGAGACGAACGAGTCGGACGAGCCGGCGGAGATCGAGCGGAAGGGGAGGGCGCAGGAGATGAGTCCCGGCGCACCTGCTCATAACGCTTCGGTGCACAACTACGGGCGCGGTGCCGCGAACGAGCGGGCGCCGGGGCACCATGGAGCGATGCGCGACGACGAGACCGTGGGGTCACCCGTGCCTGCCGGGCAGGGGGAGATCGGAGCACTCGTTCACCGTGCCGTCGAGGGGGACGAGCAGGCCACGCACGACCTCCTCGCGCGCGTGCATCCGCTCGCCCTGCGCTACTGCCGTACACGGCTGAACCGGCTGCCCGGTGACGCCCGTCACTTCGTGGAGGACCTCGCCCAGGAGGTCTGCGTGGCCGTTCTCATGGCGCTGCCGCGCTACAAGGACACGGGCAGGCCCTTCGAGGCCTTCGTCTTCGCCATCGCCGGGCACAAGGTCGCCGACCTCCAGCGCGCCGCCATGCGGCACCCCGGATCGACGGCCGTGCCCTCCGACGAGATGCCCGAGCGGCCCGACGACTCGCTCGGCCCCGAGGAGCGCGCGCTGCTCAGTGACGACGCCGAATGGGCCAAGAAGCTGCTCGCCAACCTCCCGGAGAACCAGCGCGAGCTGCTCGTGCTGCGGGTGGCCGTCGGCCTGACCGCCGAGGAGACCGGGCAGATGCTCGGCATGTCCCCGGGTGCCGTGCGGGTGGCCCAGCACCGGGCGTTGAGCCGGCTGCGGGCGCTGGCCGAGCAGTAAGGGTCACCGTCCGCCGGTGTCCCTCACGTACACGTAGGAACATCCAAAGCTGCCGGCTGATCTTGATCGTGGAATGAGACACCGCCGCGGGCCGTTAGCATGGACATCCGCACCGATCAAGGCCATTGGGGAAGGTGTCATGACCAACGTCGACGGAGTGCCCGAGAAATTCGCGACACTCGGGCTGACCTACGACGATGTGCTGTTGCTGCCGGGTGCATCCGAGGTGCTCCCCAACGCGGTCGACACCTCGTCCCGCATCTCCCGCAACGTCCGGGTGAACATCCCGCTGCTCTCGGCGGCGATGGACAAGGTGACCGAGTCCCGCATGGCGATCGCGATGGCCCGTCTGGGCGGCGTCGGCGTGCTGCACCGGAACCTCTCGGTCGAGGACCAGGTCAACCAGGTCGACCTGGTCAAGCGTTCCGAGTCCGGCATGGTCACCGACCCCATCACGGTGCACCCGGAGGCGACGCTCGCCGAGGCGGACGCGCTGTGCGCCAAGTTCCGCATCAGCGGTGTCCCCGTCACCAGCCCCGACGGCAAGCTCCTCGGCATCGTGACCAACCGCGACATGGCCTTCGAGAGCGACCGCAGCCGTCAGGTCCGCGAGGTCATGACGCCGATGCCGCTGGTCACCGGCAAGGTCGGCATCTCCGGCGTCGACGCCATGGAGCTGCTGCGCCGGCACAAGATCGAGAAGCTGCCCCTGGTCGACGACCAGGGCGTGCTCAAGGGCCTCATCACCGTCAAGGACTTCGTCAAGGCGGAGAAGTACCCGAACGCGGCGAAGGACGCCGAGGGCCGCCTGCTCGTGGGTGCCGCCGTGGGCGCCAGCCCGGAGTCCCTGGAGCGCGCCCAGGCGCTCGCCGGGGCCGGCGTGGACTTCCTGGTCGTCGACACCTCGCACGGCCACAACAGCAACGCCCTGAGCTGGATGGCGAAGATCAAGTCGAGCGTGAACGTCGACGTGATCGGCGGCAACGTCGCCACGCGTGACGGCGCCCAGGCGATGATCGACGCCGGTGTCGACGGCATCAAGGTCGGCGTGGGCCCGGGCTCGATCTGCACCACCCGCGTGGTCGCGGGCATCGGTGTCCCGCAGGTCAGCGCCATCTACGAGGCCTCGCTGGCGGCGCGTCCGGCCGGCATCCCGCTGATCGGCGACGGTGGTCTGCAGTACTCCGGCGACATCGGCAAGGCGCTGGCCGCCGGCGCCGACACCGTGATGCTCGGCAGCCTGCTCGCGGGCTGCGAGGAGTCGCCCGGCGAGCTGCTCTTCATCAACGGCAAGCAGTTCAAGTCGTACCGCGGCATGGGTTCGCTCGGCGCCATGCAGTCCCGCGGCCAGGGCCGGTCCTACTCGAAGGACCGCTACTTCCAGGCCGAGGTCGCCTCCGACGACAAGCTCGTGCCCGAGGGCATCGAGGGCCAGGTGCCCTACCGCGGCCCGCTGGCCAACGTCCTGCACCAGCTCGTCGGCGGCCTGCGCCAGACCATGGGCTACGTGGGCGCAGCCACGGTCGAGGAGATGGAGTCCAAGGGCCGCTTCGTCCGGATCACGGCGGCGGGTCTCAAGGAGAGCCACCCGCACGACATCCAGATGACGGTCGAGGCGCCGAACTACAGCCGGAAGTAGCTTCCGGTCACACAGCGCGATCCGTGGGGGTGGTTCCGGCATATGGCCGGAGCCGCCCCTTCGGCGTGCGTCGGGGATACTGGTAGGCGCAGACACAGAGGGAAAGGCCACACAACGTGACTGAGATCGAGATCGGGCGCGGCAAGCGCGGCCGCAGGGCGTACGCGTTCGACGACATCGCCGTCGTACCGAGCCGGCGCACCCGGGACCCGAAGGAGGTCTCGATCGCCTGGCAGATCGACGCCTACCGCTTCGAGCTGCCGTTCCTGGCCGCCCCCATGGACTCCGTCGTCTCGCCGCAGACCGCCATCCGCATCGGCGAGCTGGGCGGCCTCGGCGTGCTGAACCTCGAGGGCCTGTGGACCCGCTACGAGGACCCGCAGCCGCTGCTCGACGAGATCGCCGAGCTCGACGAGGCGACCGCGACCCGCCGTCTGCAGGAGATCTACGCCGCTCCGATCAAGGAGGAGCTGATCGGGCAGCGCATCAAGGAGGTGCGCGACTCGGGTGTGGTCACCGCCGCCGCGCTCTCCCCGCAGCGCACCGCGCAGTTCTCCAAGGCCGTGGTCGACGCCGGCGTGGACATCTTCGTGATCCGCGGCACGACCGTCTCCGCCGAGCACGTCTCCGGCGCCGCCGAGCCGCTGAACCTGAAGCAGTTCATCTACGAGCTCGACGTGCCGGTGATCGTCGGCGGCTGCGCCACGTACACCGCCGCCCTGCACCTGATGCGCACCGGCGCCGCGGGCGTCCTGGTCGGCTTCGGCGGTGGCGCCGCGCACACCACGCGCAACGTGCTCGGCATCCAGGTCCCGATGGCCACCGCCGTCGCCGACGTGGCCGCGGCCCGCCGCGACTACATGGACGAGTCCGGCGGCCGCTACGTGCACGTGATCGCCGACGGCGGCGTGGGCTGGTCCGGCGACCTGCCCAAGGCCATCGCCTGCGGCGCGGACGCGGTCATGATGGGCTCCCCGCTGGCCCGTGCCACGGACGCCCCCGGCAGGGGCCACCACTGGGGCATGGAGGCCGTCCACGAGGACGTGCCGCGCGGCAAGCTGGTCGACCTCGGCATGGTCGGCACCACCGAGGAGATCCTCGCGGGCCCGTCCCACACCCCCGACGGCTCGATGAACTTCTTCGGCGCCCTGCGCCGCGCCATGGCCACCACGGGCTACAGCGAGCTGAAGGAGTTCCAGCGCGTCGAGGTCACGGTCGCCGAATCCGAGCACAAGCGCTGACCCGCCTCCTGCGTACGACGAGGGCCCCGCACCGGGTGGTGCGGGGCCCTCGTCGTCGTACGGCGGGGCGCTCGCGCGCGCCCTCCCGTCACAGCCGGTGCGCCGCTCCCGCCGGGGTCGCGCCGCGGGTGTCGAGGAGGAGCTGGGCCTTCACCGACAGGCCCTGCAGGTCGTACGTGCGGTGGTGCTGGAGCAGGATCGTCAGGTCGGCGTGGGCGGCGGCCTCGTAGAGGGAGTCGGCGCGCGGGACGGGCAGGTCGCGCACGCGCCAGTCGGTGACGTACGGGTCGTGGTAGCTGACCGCCGCGCCCAGGTCCATCAGGCGGCGGGCGATCTCGTCGGCGGGCGCGCCCTGCCGGTCGGCGAGGTCCGGCTTGTACGTGATCCCGAGCAGCAGGATCCGTGCGCCGCGCGCCGACTTGCCGTGCTCGTTGAGGAGCGTGGCGCAGCGCTGCACCACGTACTGGGGCATCCGCTCGTTGACCTGGCCGGCGAGTTCGACCAGGCGCAGCGGGCGGTGGCCGGGCAGGCGCTCGACGGGGACGCCGTGGCCGCCGACGCCGGGGCCGGGCCGGAAGGCCTGGAAGCCGAAGGGCTTGGTCTCGGCGCAGCGGATGACGTCCCAGAGGTCGACGCCGAGTTCGTGGCAGAGCACCGCCATCTCGTTGACCAGGGCGATGTTGACGTGCCGGAAGTTGGTCTCCAGGAGCTTGACCGTCTCGGCCTCGCGCGGTCCGCGCGCGCGGACCACCTTGTCGGTGAGCCGCCCGTAGAAGGCGGCGGCGGACTCGGTGCAGGCGGGCGTCAGGCCGCCGATCACCTTGGGCGCGGCGGCGAGCCCGCGCGCGCCGCCTTGGACGCGGCTGCCGGGGTCGAGGCGGCCGGGCGAGTACGCGAGGTGGAAGTCGCGCCCGGCGCGCAGCCCCGAGCCCTTCTCCAGGAGTTCGCGCAGCGGGCCCTCGGTGGTGCCGGGCGGCACGGGGGACTCCAGGAGGACGGTGGTGTGGGGGCGCAGCCGGGCGGCGAGGGCGCGGGCGGCGTCGGTCACGGGCGTGAGGTCGAGGGTGCCGTCGGGCCCCGGCGGGGTGGGCGCGCAGATGACGGCGGTGCGGACGCGACCGAGTTCGGCCGGGTCGGTCGCGGGCCGGAAGCCCGACGAGACCATGCGGCGGATCTCGGCGGCGGTGAGGGAGCCGTCGACGGGGGGACGCCCGGCGGCGAGTTCGGCGACGGCGCGGGGATCGGTGTCGTAGCCGACGGTGGCGACACCGGCCGCGGTGGCTGCTTGGGCGAGGGGGAGTCCGTGGTGGCCGAGGCCGATGACGGCGAGATCAGCGGGCATGGGGGTGGGCCGTCCTTCCCAGTAGCCGGAGGGGACGCGGTGCGCAAGCCCTGTGGACCGAGAGAGGCCGACGCGATGTCAGACTAAGAGTAAATATGACCGTTGTGCGGCATTGTGGGCCCGCAGGTCGCCGAGTGTTATCCACAGGGTGGGGCAGGGGCGGTGGCTGAAGTCGGGGTGCCGGGACAGAATCGAGTCTGTGAGCCGGACCACACGGGCCCGGTTCGCGTGCTGGACAGTCGGGGGACGACGGGAGGCAGCAACCGTGAGGACAGCGACACTGGGACCCGCCGAGCGCGCCGAGGCGCTCGCGGCGATGGCCGAGCACGAACTGGACGTCCTGGTCGTGGGCGCCGGAGTCGTCGGCGCGGGCACCGCCCTGGACGCCGTCACCAGAGGCCTCTCCACCGGGCTCGTCGAGGCCCGCGACTGGGCCTCCGGCACGTCCAGCCGGTCGAGCAAGCTGATCCACGGCGGCCTGCGCTATCTGGAGATGCTCGACTTCGCCCTGGTCCGCGAGGCCCTCAAGGAGCGCGGTCTGCTCCTCGAGCGGCTCGCGCCCCACCTCGTCAAACCCGTCCCGTTCCTCTACCCGCTGCAGCACAAGGGCTGGGAGCGGCTGTACGCGGGCTCGGGCGTCGCGCTGTACGACGCGATGTCGGTCTCCTCCGGGCACGGCCGCGGCCTGCCCGTCCACCGCCACCTCAGCCGCCGGCACGCCCTGCGCGTCGCCCCCTGCCTGCGCAAGGACGCCCTCGTCGGCGCCCTGCAGTACTACGACGCCCAGATGGACGACGCCCGCTTCGTCACCACCCTCGTCCGCACCGCCGCGAGTTACGGGGCGCGGGTCGCCGCCCGGGCCCGGGTCGTCGGCTTCCTGCGCGAGGGCGAGCGGGTGGTCGGCGCCCGCGTCCGGGACGTCGAGACCGGCGGCGAGTACGAGGTCAGGGCCCGTCAGGTCGTGAACGCCACCGGCGTGTGGACCGACGACACCCAGGCGCTCATCGGCGAGCGCGGCCAGTTCCACGTCCGCGCCTCCAAGGGCATCCACCTCGTCGTGCCCAAGGACCGCATCCACTCCACCACCGGACTCATCCTGCGCACCGAGAAGTCCGTACTGTTCGTCATCCCCTGGGGCCGGCACTGGATCATCGGCACCACCGACACCGACTGGGACCTCGACAAGGCCCATCCGGCCGCCTCCAGCGCCGACATCGACTACCTCCTGGAGCACGTCAACAGCGTGCTCTCGACGCCGCTCACCCGCGACGACGTCCAGGGCGTCTACGCGGGCCTGCGGCCCCTGCTGGCCGGCGAGTCCGACGCCACCAGCAAGCTCTCCCGCGAACACACCGTCGCCCACCCGGTGCCCGGCCTGGTCGTCGTCGCCGGCGGCAAGTACACGACCTACCGCGTCATGGCCAAGGACGCCGTGGACGAGGCGGTCCACGCGCTCGACAAGCGCGTCGCCGCGTGCGTCACCGAGGACACCCCGCTGCTCGGCGCCGAGGGCTACCGGGCGTTGTGGAACGCCCGCGCCGGAATCGCCGCGCGCGCGGGACTCCACGTGGCCCGCGTCGAGCATCTGCTCAACCGCTACGGCTCCCTGACGGAGGAGATCCTCGGCCTCGTCACCGCCGACCCGGCCCTCGGCAAACCCCTGCCCGCGGCCGAGGACTACCTGAAGGCAGAGATCGTCTACGCCGCCTCGCACGAGGGCGCCCGCCACCTCGACGACGTCCTCACCCGGCGCACCCGGATCTCCATCGAGACCTTCGACCGGGGCACTCTGAGCGCCCGTGAGTGCGCCGAACTCATGGCGCCCGTCCTCGGCTGGGACGCCCGGCAGATCGACAAGGAGGTCGAACACTACGAGAAGAGGGTCGAGGCGGAACGCGAGTCGCAGCGCCAGCCGGACGACCTCACGGCGGACGCGGCACGGCTCGGCGCGCCTGACATCGTGCCGATCTGACCCGATCAGGGCACCTCTGGGAGGTGTCCGACGTTCTCGGAGTGCGGACCCGGGGGAGTCAGCGGTCCCGGAGTGAGGGACAATGAGCTCTCTTCCAGGGCGGGTTGCCGCATCGAGCGGGAGCGCCGGACGCGGGCGAGAAACAGGGATCGCAGAGGGGACGCATGTCGGAGGCGGAGCAGTCGCGGGACTCGGGGCAGGACCCCCGGCGGGACTCCGCCGCGGGCGCCGCCACCGACGGCGACCGGGGTGCGGTTCCGGCCGCGCGCAAGGCGGAGCGGGACAAGGACGCGACGGAGTCGAAGGACACCAAGGCGCCCGAGGAGTCGACGGCGTCCGGGGGACCGGAGGCGCCAGAGGAACCGAAGGCCGCCGCGGCTGGTGACGGCCGGTCGGCCGCGGAGCCGGAGGACGACCGGCCCACGGACACGCCCACCAGCGTGATGGGCACCCGGAAGGCCGCGCGGGAACCGAAGGACGCGGCCGCGGCCACGGCCTCCGGCAAGGCGGGCGACCCGGCCGGCGCCGCCGGCGGTGCCGAGCCCGCCAAGGCGCCCGTCGGCCTGGCCAAGGGCAGCGGATCCACCGCCGGTGCCGCAGCCGCCGGACCCGAGCGCAAGGGCCCCGCGCCCGTCAAGGCGCCGGTCGGCCTGGCGAAGACCAGCAGGTCCACCGACGGGGCCGCTCCGGCGGCCGGGTTCGGCGCCGACGCGACCGGAACCGGCGGGCGGACCGGCCGCACTGACACGTCGTCCGCCGAAGGACGGCTGCTGGCCGGGCGCTACCGGCTCGGCGTCGTCCTCGGCCGCGGCGGCATGGGCACGGTCTGGCGCGCGGTCGACGAGACGCTCGGCCGGACCGTCGCGGTCAAGGAGCTCCGCTTCCCCAACAGCATCGACGAGGACGAGAAGCGACGCCTCGTCACCCGGACCCTGCGCGAGGCCAAGGCCATCGCCCGGATCCGCAACAACGGCGCCGTGACCGTCTACGACGTCGTCGACGAGGACGACCGTCCGTGGATCGTCATGGAGCTCATCGAGGGCAAGTCCCTCGCCGACGCCGTGCGCGAGGACGGCACGCTCACCCCGCGCCGCGCCGCCGAGGTCGGCCTCGCCATCCTCGACGTGCTGCGTTCCGCGCACCGCGAGGGCATCCTGCACCGCGACGTGAAGCCGTCCAACGTGCTGATCGCCGAGGACGGCCGGGCCGTCCTCACCGACTTCGGCATCGCCCAGGTCGAGGGCGACCCCTCGATCACCTCCACGGGCATGCTCGTCGGCGCGCCCTCGTACATCTCGCCCGAGCGGGCCCGCGGCCACAAGCCCGGCCCCGCCGCCGACCTCTGGTCGCTCGGCGGACTCCTCTACGCCGCCGTCGAGGGCAGCCCGCCCTACGACAAGGGCTCCGCCATCGCCACGCTCACCGCGGTGATGACCGAGCCCGTGGACCCGCCGAAGAACGCGGGCCCCGAGCTGGAGAAGGTCATCTACGGCCTGCTCGCCAAGGACCCCGCCCAGCGCCTCGACGACGCGGGCGCGCGGACCCTGCTGCGCGCCGTGCTCGACGCGCCCGAGGCACCGCCGGCGCCCTCGCCCGAGGCGACCCGGGTCGTACCGCTGCCCCCGCTGCCCGAGGGCCCGCCGGCCGGTTCCGGCGACCCGGCCAAGTCCGCGAAGCCCGCCGACGTGGCGGCCGAGCGGATGCGCGGCGCCCTGAAGTCCGTGCGCAACGCCGCCGCCGCGGCCAGGACCGAACCCAAGCGCCCGGCCACCGGAGCGGGTACGCCGGACCGGCCCGCCACGGCCAGGGCCTCGCTCACCGACGTGGTGCCGCGCCGCACCCTGGTCATCATCGCCGCGGTCGTGCTCGTCGCGCTGCTCGGCACCATCCTGTACGTCGCCCTCGGCGGCGGCCAGAAGGGCGCCGACCAGGGCAAGGGCGGGAACACCGCCGGCACCACCGCCTCGGCCGGCAGCTCCTCCGGCGGGGCCGACGGCCAGAACACCGACAAGTCGCCGAGCGACCCGGCCCAGCAGGGCAGCGGCGGCAAGCCCGCGGTCAACGGCGGCCAGACCGGCACCACGCCGTCCGGGTCGCCCGGTGGCGACCAGGACGGCGGCGACGGGGCCGACGGCGGCGACGGGTCCAAGCTGCCCCCGGGCTACGTGATGGTCACCAACGACCGGTTCCACTTCTCGATGGCGATGCCGGGCTCCTTCCGGATGACCGACATAGCGGGCCAGAACTCCGGCGGCATCTTCAACGCCGCCAAGGGCTCGTTCCCGCGCGTCCAGGTCGACTACAACGACAGCCCGAAGGACGACGCGGCCGCCGCCTGGAGCGCCGCGATGGCCGGGGTCGCCGCCTCCAGCAACGGCTACAAGCACATCGGCATCAGCCCGGTCTCGTACAAGGGCTACCCGACCGTCGCGGACTGGGAGTTCGAGCGCAACCAGGGCGGCCAGCGGATCCGGATACTGAACCGGGGGTTCAAGGTCGACGCCGACCACGGCTACTCGATCATGATCAGCTGCCGTGCCGACGCGTGGGACGCGGCGGAGTGCAAGACGCTTCGGGAGACCGCGTTCGCCACGTTCAGCCCCAAGGACTGACGGGCGGCACGTATCGTGAGAGGCCCCGCCCGACACCGTGAGGGCGGGGCACGGGGGACGGCAGGCGCGTGGGGAGGCGTCGTGGACGACTACGCCGGAAGGGTGCTCGCGGACCGCTACCGCCTGCCCCTGCCGCCGCCCGACGCGTACGAACTCGTCGAGACGCGCGCCTTCGACACGTACAGCGGCCAGGAAGTCCGCATCCGGCAGGTGCCGCTGCCCGAGGTCGTCGACGCCGAACTCCTCGACGACCAGCCCTACGCGGATCAGGGCCGGGCGACCCGCCGGCCGGCCGATCCGACGGTCCGCCGCGCCGTGGAGGCGGCCCAGGCCGCCGCCCGGATCCCCGACCACCCGCGCCTCGACCAGGTCTTCGACGTGTTCGCGGAGGCCGGATCCCTGTGGATAGTGAGCGAGTTCGTCGCCGCCGCTCCGCTCTCCGAGCTGCTCGCCGACGGCCCGCTCAGCCCCTACCGGGCCGCCGAGATAGGCGCCGACCTGCTCACCGCCCTGCGCGCCCTCCACGCGCACGGCTGGACCCACCGCAACGTCACCGCCCGCACCGTCCTCGTCTGCGACGACGGCCGTGTCGTCCTCACCGGCCTCGCGGCCGGCGCCGCCGAGGAGGCCCTCTGCGGCTACGCGCCGGTCCCGGAGGCCGACGAGTTCCCGTACGCCGCCGGACCGCAGGCCACGGAGCCGTACGAGGGGCCGGACGTCCACGAGGCCGAGACGTACGACGCGTACGAGGACGACGGCGAATACGGCGAATACGGCGAGTACGGCTCAGGCCACGTCGGCCACCTCGGTCACGACGGCCATGAGGGTGACGGCCGCTCCCTGGTGGGCGGTCACGAGCCGGAGTCGTTCGCGCCGGAGCCGTACGCTCCGGACTCCCGGGGCACCCTCCTGCCGCGGGCCCGCGGCTCCGAGCCGTATCCCGACGAGACGTACCTGGAGGAGACGGCCGACGACGAGGCCTACTTTGACGGGAACCACGCGGACGGCCGGGAGGCCGACGAAGACGGCTCCGGCGAGTACGGCTCCTACGGGGACGGCCGTTACGAGGACGGCTCCTACGGGGACGGCCGCTACGAGGACGGCCCTGACGGGGACGGCACCGACACGCCCGGCATCACCGGATACGGCCCGCACGGCGGCACCCCGTACGGGCCCGGGCGCGCGGGGCGGCCCGAGCTGTCCGTCGTGCCCGTCGTACCCGTGCCCGCCGTGCCGCCCGCCGCGGACCCGCGCGCGGCCCGGGCCGGGGCCATCGCCGCCTACCGCGCGGGCGCACGCGCCGCCGCCGCGATCGGGGAGACCGGCACCCTTCCGGCCCAGCGCCCGGCCGAGCCCGCCGGACCTGCGGGCCCCTCCGGTCCCGACGGTCCCGCCGGACCCACGCCGCCGTCCGGCCCGCCCACGCCTCCCGAGCCGCAGTGGTGGTCGCGCGTGGGCGACGACGACGATGACGGCCCCGACGACGACGAGACCGGCGGCACCTACGGCACGCCCCCCGGCGCCACGCCCGGCGGCCCGCCGCCCCGCGCGTACCTCACCGGCAGCTGGAGCGACGGCCCGCACGCGGCCCGCGACGGCGGGCGTCCCGTCCCCGCCGGCGGCACCGCGGGAACGGGCGGTCCGGTGCTGCCCGCGCTACCCGCCGGATACCGCGCCGCCGCGCCCCGGCCGGCCCCCGAGCCCGTGCCCGTTCCGGCCGCCGCGTCCGGCGACGCGTACCGCGGACCGGTGACACGGCTGGGCGCCGAGCGGGCCCGGCAGACCCGGATCGCCGTGGTCGGCGCCGTCACCGAGCGGTGGGCGCCCGAGCAGGCGGGTCCGGTCCACGAGCACTGGCGCCTCGCGCCGCCCATCGGCCCCGCCACCGACCTGTGGGCGCTCGGCGCGCTGCTCTACCGGGCGGTCCAGGGCCACGCCCCGTACCCCGAGGACAGCGCCGCCGAACTGGTCCAGCTGGTCTGCGCGGAGCCGCCCGCCTTCGCCGAGGAGTGCGGTCCGCTCCGGCCCGTCGTGGAGTCCCTGCTGCGCCAGGACCCGACCGAGCGCCCCGACGTCGAGGAGCTGAGCGGCTGGCTGCGCTCGCTGGTCCGCTCGGCGCCCGAGCCGGAGGCCGGGATCGGCGTCGTGCCGCTGCCGTCCCCAGACGCCACCCGGCTGCCGATCGTGCGCCGCCGCGGCGAACTGGTGCGCCGGCGGCGCGGCGGGGCCGGGGGCGGCCGGCACCGGCACCGGCACGCCAAGGGGCGTGCCGCGCGCGAGTCGGCGTACGCGGCGCACGCGGAGCAGCCGGCGCACTCGACGGCGTACCAGGGACACACGGCGTACCCCGACGACCTGGCGCACGAGGAGATCCCGCAGCGCGCCGCCCGCATGCCCCGCGCACCCGGGCGCGACGGCGGCTCGCCGCGCGCCCTCGGCCGGACGCTGCTGCTCCTGATCCTCCTCCTGCTCGCCGGGGCCGTCGCGTACGCCGTGCTGTTCCTGCCCAAGGCGGGGGAGGAGAAGGGCGGTACGGGCGCGCCGCCGGCGAAGTCCGGTGCTCCGGCGCCGTCCTCGGCCCCGGCCGGCACCGGCGGTCCCTCGGGCGGTGCCGCCACCCGGCCCGCGCCGCAGCAGTCGCGCACCACCCCGCCCGCCGTCGATCCTTCGGCCCCGTCCCTCCTGGCCGGGTACGAGCTGCGCAGGGATCCCGAGGGGTTCCAGGTGGGCGTGCCGCGCGGCTGGCGGCGCAGCCCGATCAACGATGCCGGACAAGTGCGCTTCACGGGCGGTGACTTCACGCTGATCGTGGTGCCGGGCCGGGACACCGTGCAGGCCAACGGCTCGGACCCGCTGGTGTACCAGCGGAGCAAGGAGCGCGAGCTCCAGCCCTGGCGGGACTCGTCCTGGTCCGGCGCCTCCGACCTGCGTCAGGTCGTCATCGGTCAGCAGACCATGGCGGTGGGGCAGTTCACCTGGCAGGACAGCACGGGGCGCGAGGTGTTCGTGCGCAACCTGGCGCTGATCGAAGGCGGCCGCTACCACGTCGTGCAGGTCATCGGCCCGGAGAACGAGCGGGACAAGGTGTCCCAGATCTACGACCAGGCGGTGAAGGCGTACCGGGTCACCCGCTGACCACGGTCGTCGCCCGGCCCGCCGCGGTCGTCACCCGCTGACCACGGTCGTCGCCCGGCCCGCCACGGTCGTCGCCCGACCACCCGCCGGCCATGTCCGCCACCCCCCGGCCGCGTCTGCCACCCCGTCGGTTCCGCGTCCGCCCGCCGGTCCCGTCGGTTACCCGCCGGTCGTATCGGCGCCTCAGGTGCGGACTGCGCCAGTGGCTGAAAACCGCCGCTGGTTACAGGTTGTTCCCAAAGCCCGCCCCGAGGTTCCGTGTTCCGCACCCTTCTCCGTAACCTTGCCTACGAAGCAAACAGGCGGGGGCACGTGGAACATTCTGAGAGCACCGGCACCGGGCTGCTGCTCGCCGGGCGCTACCGGTTGGGCGAGTCCATCGGGCGCGGCGGCATGGGCAAGGTCTGGCGCGCGCACGACGAGGTGCTGCACCGTGTGGTGGCCGTCAAGGAGTTGACGGCGGGCCGGTTCGTGGCCGAGGCCGACCGGCTGGTTCTGCACGCCCGGACGCAGAAGGAGGCACGGGCGGCGGCCCGGATCACCCACCCGGGCGTGGTCACCGTGCACGACGTCCTGGAGCACGACGACCGGCCGTGGATCGTCATGCAGTACGTGGACGGGCCCTCGCTCGCGGACGCGGCGAAGGAGGCCGGCACGATCGAGCCGCGCGAGGCGGCCCGGGTCGGGCTGCACGTCCTCGGCGCGCTGCGCGCGGCGCACGCCGCCGGGGTGCTGCACCGGGACGTGAAGCCGGGCAACGTGCTGCTCGCGCGCGACGGCCGGGTCCTCATCACCGACTTCGGGATCGCCGCCATCGAGGGCGACTCCTCGATCACCCGCACGGGTGAACTCGTCGGCTCCATCGACTACCTGGCCCCCGAGCGGGTGCGCGGCGGCGACCCCGGTCCCGCCTCCGACCTGTGGTCGCTGGGCGCCACGCTGTACGCGGCGGTGGAGGGCAACTCGCCGTTCCGCCGCAGCTCGCCGATCAGCACGATGCAGGCCGTGGTGACGGAGGAGCCGCCGTACCCCGAGAAGGCCGGTCCGCTCGCCCCCGTCATCGTGGCGCTGCTGCGCAAGGACCCGGAGCAGCGCCCGCGCGCCGACGAGGCCGAGCGGATGCTGCTCGACGCCATGGAGGGCCGGGCGCCGCAGGCCGCGCAGGCGTACGTGCCGACGCAGCGGGTGGGTGCGGAGGAACTGGCCGAGGCCGCGCCCTCGGTGACGACCCCGCTGCCCGTGCCGCACGACGACCCCGCGGCCGTCCAGGCGGCCGCGCCCGCCACGGCGACCCCCGCCCCGGCATCCGCCGGCGCGACCGTCCCCGGTCTGCCGGGCGGCGGCAGCGGCGCGGGCTCCGCCGGGGGCCGCGGCCGGTGGCGTCCCGCCCTGCTCGCGGCCGTCGTCGCCGGGCTGCTCGCGGGCGGCGCGGTCTTCGCCGCGATGACCCACATGGGCGGCACGGGCGACAAGGGCACCGGCACGTCCACCACCACCCAGGGCAAGGACACGGGCAAGGACGGCAAGGATCCGGCCAAGGGCACCGTCCCCGCCGGCTGGCACCGGGTCCAGGACCCGGAGGGCTTCAGCCTGGTCGTCCCCGACGGCTGGAAGCGGATGGAGGACGGCGACCAGATCGACTACACCCCGGACAACGGCAAGCACCGGATCCGGGTCAGCATCGACGACTCGCCCGACTTCGAGAACCCGTACATGCACCTGCTCGACCTCGAGAAGATCGTGGCGAGGCGGGCCGAGTACGAGCGGATCCGGCTGACCCAGAACACCTTCCGCGACCAGGTCAATTCCGCCGTGTGGGAGTTCACCTGGATCGAGAAGCAGACCTTCCCGGGACCCCGCCACGCGATCGACCAGGTGTACTACGGCGACGACGGCACCGAGTACGCCCTGTTCATGGCCTCGCCGGAGGACAGCTGGGAGCGGACGCGTGAGCAGTTCGACATCGTGAAGAAGTACTGGAGGGCACCCGGAGACGCCGTAAGCCCCTGATCAGGGCTTATGTGCCAGCGAACACTGGCGCGGTTGTGTGTGGTGGGTGAAAACGCGTTACCGACGGGTACCCAAAGCGGGGAATGCCCCCTACCCTCGCCCTCATGACGGACTCGCAGGCACTCGCCACCACGGCCCAGGTCGCCCCCGCGGCCCCCCTCGGCACCAACCCCGTCGCGCCCGCGCCCGCCGGCGCGCGCACCGCCGCCGACGTGGTCACGCCCGAGCTGGTCGCCCGCCTCACCCGCGGGGTCGCGGGCTCCGGCCGTACCGCCAACCACACCCCCTTCACCGGGGACGCGCTGGCGGACCTGCCCGAGTCCACGCCCGAGGACGTCGCCTCCGCCTTCGCCCGCGCCCGCGCCGCCCAGGGCGCCTGGGCCGCGACGCCCGTCAGGGCCCGCGCCGCCGTGCTGCTGCGCTTCCACGACCTGATCCTCCAGCGGCAGGGCGAGATCCTCGACCTCATCCAGCTGGAGACCGGCAAGGCGCGCCTGCACGCCCACGAGGAGGTCCTGTCGGTCGCCGTCGCCGCCCGCCACTACGGCCGCAAGGCGCCCGCCTACCTGCGCGCCAAGCGCCACACCGGCGTCGTGCCGACCCTCACCAAGGTCACCGAGCTCCGCCAGCCGCGCGGCGTCGTCGGCCAGATCGCGCCCTGGAACTACCCGCTGGAGCTGTCGGTCGGCGACGCCCTGCCCGCCTTCGTCGCGGGCAACGCGGTCGTCATGAAGCCGGACACGGAGACCGCGCTCACCGCGCTGTGGGCCCGCGACCTGCTGATCGAGGCCGGACTGCCCGCCGAGGTCTTCCAGGTCGTCATCGGCGAGGGCCCGGTCGTCGGCCCCGAGGTCGTCCGGCACGCCGACTACGTGTCCTTCACCGGCTCCACCCGCACCGGCCGCGAGGTCGCCCAGGGCGCCGCCGCCCGTCTCGTCGGCGTCACCCTCGAGCTCGGCGGCAAGAACGCCATGCTGGTCCTGAAGGACGCCGACATCGAGAAGGCCGCCGCCGGCGCCGTCCGTGCCTGCTTCTCCTCCGCCGGCCAGCTGTGCATATCCATCGAGCGGCTGTACGTCCACGAGTCGATCGCCGACGCCTTCGTCGAGCGCTTCGCCGCCCGTACGAAGGCGATGCGGCTCGGCAACTCCCTCGCGTACGGCGCCGACATGGGCTCCCTGGTCGGCGAGCGCCAGCTGGAGACCGTCACCCGGCACGTCGAGGAGGCCGTCGCCAAGGGCGCCAGGGTGGTCGCCGGCGGCGTCGCCCGCCCCGACATCGGCCCGCTCTTCTACGAGCCGACGATCCTGGACGGCGTCGAGGCCCCGATGGCCGTCTGCGCCGAGGAGACCTTCGGCCCGGTGGTCTCGATCTACCGCTTCCGCGACGAGGACGAGGTGGTCGAGCTGGCCAACGCCACCCCGTACGGCCTGAACTCGTCCGTCTGGACCAGGGACTCCCGCCGCGGGCACGCCGTCGCCGCCCGGCTGCGCACCGGCACCGTCAACATCAACGAGGGCTACGCGCCCGCGTACGGCAGCGTGCGCGCCCCGATGGGCGGCATGAAGGACTCCGGCCTCGGCCGGCGCCACGGCTCCGAGGGCATCCTCAAGTTCACCGAGGCCCAGACCGTCGCCCAGCAGCGGCTGATCCCGCTCGCGCCCTCCTTCGGGATGGACGACGAGAAGTACGCGGCCTTCATGAGCGCGTCCCTGAAGGCGATGAAGGCCCTGCGCCTGCGCTGACCGCACCCGATTTCGCAGCCCCTTTCTCGTACGAGGAGAGCCATGACCGCGGTACCCCCTGCCCAGAACCAGGCCGAGGACGGCGCGTACGACGAGGACGGCACGTACGACTACGACGTCGTCGTCGTCGGCTCCGGCTTCGGCGGCTCGGTCACGGCTCTCCGCCTCACCGAGAAGGGCTACCGGGTCGGCGTCCTGGAAGCCGGCCGCCGCTACACCCGCGAGACCCTGCCGAAGAACTCCTGGGACCTGAAGAGGTTCCTGTGGGCGCCGGCCCTCGGGCTCTACGGCATCCAGCGCATCCATCTGCTCGGCAACGTCATGGTGCTCGCGGGCGCCGGCGTCGGCGGCGGCTCCCTCAACTACGCCAACACCCTCTACGAGCCGCTGGCGCCGTTCTTCGACGACCCGCAGTGGAAGGACATCACCGACTGGCGCACGGAGCTCGCCCCGTACTACGACCAGGCCAAGCGGATGCTGGGCGTCCGGCTCAATCCCACGATGACGCCGTCCGACGTGCACCTGAAGGCGACCGCCCAGGCCATGGGCATCGGCGACACCTTCCACATGGCGCCCGTCGGCGTCTTCTTCGGCGACGGCTCCGACGCCGACGGTTCGGAGAAGGTGCGGGCGAAGCCGGGCGGCGAGGTCGGCGACCCGTACTTCGGCGGCGCGGGCCCCTCCCGCAAGGCCTGCACCGAGTGCGGCGAGTGCATGACCGGCTGCCGGCACGGCGCCAAGAACACCCTCAACGAGAACTACCTCTACCTCGCCGAGAAGGCCGGCGCCGTCGTCCACCCCATGACCACGGTCGTCGCCGTCACCGAGGACTCGCGCGGCGGCTACGCCGTCAGGACGCTGCCCACCGACAACCGGAAGAAGGGCGCGGGCCGCACCTTCACCGCCCGCCGGGTGGTGATCGCGGCCGGCACGTACGGCACGCAGACGCTGCTGCACCGGATGAAGGACACCGGCCTGCTGCCCGGGATCTCCCGCCGCCTCGGCGAACTCACCCGCACCAACTCCGAGGCTCTCGTGGGCTCGCAGACCACCGACCGCCGCTACCGCAAGCGGCACGGCAAGGAGCGGGTCGACTTCACCAAGGGCGTCGCGATCACCTCGTCGATCCACCCGGACGAGAACACCCACATCGAGCCGGTCCGCTACGGCAAGGGCTCCAACTCCATGGGCGGCATGACCGTCCTCCAGGTGCCCTACGGCGCGCACCGGGTCCGCAGGTGGTTCCTGGAGCTGGTCAAGCACCCCGCGCTCGCCGCGCGCTCGCTGTCCAACCGCCGCTGGTCGGAGCGGACCATCATCGGCCTGGTCATGCAGTCCCTGGACAACTCGCTGACCACCTACCGCAAGCCCGGCGGCCTCGGGAAGGGCCTGCTCACCGCCCGCCAGGGCCACGGTGCGCCCAACCCGACCCAGATCGAGGCCGCGACCCGCGCCGCCTCCCTGATGGCCGAGGAGATCAACGGCTTCGCCGGCTCCAACATCGGCGAGCTCATGGGCACCCCGCTCACCGCCCACTTCCTCGGCGGCTGTCCGATCGGCGCGGACGCGGACTCCGGCGTCATCGACCCGTACCACCGCCTCTACGGCCACCCCGGCATCTCGGTGGTCGACGGCGCGGCCGTCTCCGCCAACCTGGGCGTGAACCCGTCCCTGACGATCACGGCGCAGGCCGAGCGGGCCATGTCGTTCTGGCCCAACAAGGGCGAGGAGGACCAGCGTCCGCGCCAGGGCGAGGCGTACGTCCGGCTGGCGCCGGTCGAGCCGAAGTCGCCCGCGGTCCCGGCGGAGGCCTTCGGCGCGCTGAAGCTGCCGTTCCTCGGCATCCCGGCGGTCCCGCCGAAGAAGGCCTGAGCGAATCCCCGGGAGATCCACGGGCTCTCCGGGGACATTCCAGAAAAGTGGAAAGGGCGCTGCACCCCCCTCCGAGTGCAGCGCCCCTCCAGCTTCTTGGTGGTGCTGCATAGATGACCGGTGACCTGGGGGATTGGTTGTAGCCCGCTCACGAGATCTTTATGTGACGCGCGTCACGTTCCCTGGAGGCGGGCAACGCAAGGGCCCCGCAGCGCGATTCCGGTCGCGCGCGGGGCCCTGAGGGGAGTGCGGGGAGCACGGGAGTGCGGGGAGCACGGGGAGTGTGGGGGAGCGGGACGGTGGGGTCTCGGATCGTTCGGCCGGTTGCGGTCGGCCCCGGGCGTCCCCGGGACCGACCGCCCTTTCTGGGTGACCGGGCTGCTGTCCCCTGCCGTCCGGTCACACGCGCTGGGGCGAGGTCCCACGACGCACCAGAGGTACGTCACACGCCCCAGCGAAGCCACGCGTGGTCTTTATTCGGGCCCGCCCCTGGCTGGCACGGACATCACGACCAACGAACCGGCGCCGCGCGCGGTCACGCGCCGTACGGGTGAGGGTGCGACCGAACTCAGGTCCGTCACCCCGCCCCGGCGGGTCAGATGCGGCCCCGGCAGAGCTCCAGCATCGTCATCGCGAGCGCCGTGCCCGGCTTGCCCAGCGCGTCGCGGTAGTGGCCGAGGACCTCCATCTCGCGCGCCAGGTTCACCCGGCGGCCGCCGGAGGAGATCCGGGCCTCCTGGATGACGGCCGAGACGGCCATCCGTTCCTGGATCAGACCGATGATCCGGTCGTCCAGCGCGTCGATCCGCTCCCGGGCGTCGCCGATCACCGCGGCGGCCTCGTCGGTGCGGGCGCCGGTCTTCTCGGTCTGGGTCATGGCGGTCATGTGGGGCTCCTCGTGGTCTCGGAGATCGCGGAGATCTCGGTGGTCTCGGGATGCCCCGGGGCGGTACGGCCCGGGAAACGCCAGACGCCCCGGGCCTTGTCGGCCCGGGGCGCCTGGGAAGTCGCTTGTCAGTTGCTCAAGCAGCACGACCATGGCAGCCGGTGGGCCGGTTGCCATAGGTAAAGACGAAGGTCGGGAGCTTGCGCATGGAGCCAGTATGGACCCCACCGGGCGGCCCGGGCCAAACCGGGCCCGGATGGTGAGACGAAGGCCACGTCGGTTCGGATGGTGAGACGAATCGAGCCACCGGCGCGCCGGTAGAATCGACAAATAGCCCCCCTGTCGGGGGAACCGCTCCTACCGCCGGAAGGCCGCCGTAGTGTCATCAGCGCCCCCCGCTGCCGCGCCCGACGTCACCAACCCGGACGTAGTCCTCGTTGTCGACTTCGGCGCCCAGTACGCCCAGCTCATCGCCCGTCGCGTCCGTGAGGCGCGGGTCTACAGCGAGATCGTCCCGTCCACCATGCCGGTGGCCGAGATGCTGGCCAAGAACCCCAAGGCGATCATCCTCTCCGGCGGCCCGTCCTCGGTGTACGCCGAGGGAGCCCCGCGGCTCGACCGCGAGATCTTCGAGGCCGGTGTCCCGGTCTTCGGCATGTGCTACGGATTCCAGCTGATGGCGACCACCCTCGGTGGCACCGTCGACAACACGGGCGCCCGTGAGTACGGCCGCACGCCGCTGCACGTCTCCAGGGCCGGTTCGACCCTCTTCGAGGGCACGCCGGTCGAGCAGTCCGTGTGGATGTCGCACGGCGACGCCTGCTCCGCCGCCCCCGAGGGCTTCACCGTCACCGCGTCCACCGACGTGGTGCCGGTCGCCGCCTTCGAGAACGACGAGAAGAGGCTCTACGGCGTCCAGTACCACCCCGAGGTGCTGCACTCCACGCACGGCCAGCAGATCCTGGAGCACTTCCTCTACCGCGGTGCCGGCATCGAGCCCACCTGGACCACCGGCAACGTCATCGAGGAGCAGGTCGCGGCCATCCGCGCCCAGGTCGGCAGCAAGCGCGCCATCTGCGGCCTGTCCGGCGGCGTCGACTCCGCCGTGGCCGCCGCCCTCGTGCAGAAGGCCATCGGCTCGCAGCTCACCTGCGTCTACGTCGACCACGGCCTGATGCGCAAGAACGAGACCGAGCAGGTCGAGAAGGACTTCGTGGCCGCCACCGGCGTCCAGCTGAAGGTCGTCGACGCGCAGGAGCGGTTCCTCACCGCGCTGGCCGGCGTCTCCGACCCGGAGACCAAGCGCAAGATCATCGGCCGCGAGTTCATCCGCGTGTTCGAGCAGGCGCAGGCCGAGATCATCGCCGAGGGCGCCGCCGACGGCGAGGAGGTCGCCTTCCTCGTCCAGGGCACGCTCTACCCGGACATCGTCGAGTCCGGCGGCGGCACCGGCACCGCCAACATCAAGTCCCACCACAACGTGGGCGGCCTCCCCGAGGACCTGGAGTTCGAGCTCGTCGAGCCGCTGCGCCAGCTCTTCAAGGACGAGGTCCGCATGGTCGGCCAGGAGCTCGGCCTGCCCGAGGAGATCGTCCAGCGCCAGCCGTTCCCCGGCCCCGGCCTCGGCATCCGCATCGTCGGCGAGGTCACCAAGGAGCGCCTGGACCTGCTGCGCGAGGCCGACGCCATCGCCCGCGAGGAGCTGACGGCCGCCGGTCTCGACCGCGAGATCTGGCAGTGCCCGGTCGTGCTGCTCGCCGACGTCCGCTCCGTCGGCGTCCAGGGCGACGGCCGCACCTACGGCCACCCGATCGTGCTGCGTCCGGTGTCCTCCGAGGACGCCATGACCGCCGACTGGTCGCGGCTGCCGTACGAGGTGCTCGCCCGCATCTCGACCCGCATCACGAACGAGGTCGCGGACGTCAACCGCGTCGTCCTCGACGTGACGAGCAAGCCGCCGGGCACCATCGAGTGGGAGTGACCCCTCCCGCGCGAGCCTGAGGCGCGAGCCCGAAGCCGCCGCCCCCGTACGTCGTACGGGGGCGGCGGCTTCTTTCCCGTACGGGATCTGGTGAGTTGACCTGCCGGGCGTTACCTTCCGGCGCATGACCGAGATACCGGCGCCCGTCCCGGCCCCCGTTCCTGTCGACCAGCTCCACTTCGCGATGCCGCCCGTCCACGCGACGGCCGCCGAGGAGCGCGCCCACCGCAAGCAACGGCTCGCCGCCGCGCTCCGGGTCTTCGCACGGTCCGGATACGAGGAGGGCGTGTCCGGGCACATCACCGCCCGCGACCCGGAGCACTTCGACTGCTTCTGGGTGAACCCCTTCGGCGCCCCCTTCGCCGAGCTCACCGCGAGCGACCTGATCCTGGTCAACGGGGACGGCCAGGTCGTGTACGGCGCCCACCACGTCAACCAGGCCGCGTTCACCGTGCACGCCCAGGTCCACCGGGCCCGGCCCGACGTCGTGGCCGTCGCCCACACCCACTCCCCGCACGGGCGGGCGCTCGCCGCGCTCGGCGAGCTGATCGACCCGATCACCCAGGAGGCCTGCGCCTTCTACCAGGACCACGCCCTCTACGACGCCTACACGGGTGTCACGGTCGACCCGGAGGAGGGCCGGCGGATCGCGGTCGCGCTCGACTCCTTCAAGGGCATCGTGCTGCGCAACCACGGGCTGCTCACGGTCGGTTCCTCGGTCGACGCGGCTGCCTGGTGGTTCATCGCCATGGAGCGGTGCGCCCAGGTGCAGCTGGCCGCCCGGGCCGCGGGCAAGCCGGTGCTCATCGACCACCGCGACGCCGTCGCCACCCGCGAACAGCTCGGCAGCGACCTGGTGGCCTGGATCAACTACCAGCCATTGTGGCGTCGGATCAGCCGCACGGAGCCCGAACTCCTGTCGTAGAAAACTCCTTTACGTCAATGTGATGACTCTTCAATCACTCCCGCGTGAGGGGTGCAGGACCCTGCTCGCGGGCATCGTGTGCGGCACAATTCCCAGGAATCGACAGCCAGTTGACCTAGCGGGAAGGGGGCGGCGCAGTGGCGGTGCAAGAGGCGAGACAGTGCGGGGCGGACGCGGAGGGCGGCGGCTGCCCGCACTGCGGACGCTCCGGCCACCGGCGGGCCGTCGCCGCCTTCCTCGCCCGGCGTGACGAACTGGCCGCGGGCCACGGCGTGCCCGCCGCCCTCGCCCACTCGCCGGTCGCGTCCCGCCAGTGGGTCTCCGACGAACTCGCCCAGTCGGCCCGCACCGTCGCCGCCCGGGGTCTGGAGGCCGGCGCGGCCCGCTCCGGCCGGGTGTACCGCGGCACCCTCGCCGCCGTGTGGGGCGGCGTCCTCGCCCTGCTCCTCGGGCAGGCGCTCACGGCCCTCGGCAGCGGCTGGACCGGCACCCGCACCGCCGCGCTCGGCGCCGCCGTGCTGCTCGCCGCCGCCCTGACCGCCGCGGCGCGGCTGCACCGCGGCCGGGGCGGGGTCCTCGCCCCGCTCCTCGGCGAGGACAACCGGCTCTCCACCTCCCGTACCGTCGCCGCCTGCTGGCTCCTCCTCTCCGTCTTCGCCGTGCTGCACCTCTCCCTGCTCCTGGCCGGCGGCGCGCCCCTCGTGGACCTGGGCCTGCGGCGCGGTGCCGGGCTGCTCGCCGTGCTCGTCCTGGTCGGCTGGTGCGCCGTGACCGCCCGGCTGATCGTGGCGCTGCGGGTCGCCGCCCGGCGGCTGCAGAAGGTCCGCGCCGACCGGCCGCGCCCGGCCGACCTGCTGTGCGACGACGACGGGCGGGCCGACCTGGCCGACGTCCAGTACGTGCTCGTCTCCGTCGCCGTCCTCGCCGTCGCGGCCGTCCGGCTGTGCCGCGCCCCGGAGCGGCTTCCCGAGCTGCCCTGGGCGCTCGTGCTGCTCGTCGCCGTCTCGGTGACCTGCCAGCTCGCCGGCAAGAGCGTCCAGGGCGGGCGGCCCAAGATCTTCTCGGTCGTCAGGGCCCGCGAGGCGGGTGACCTCGACGCGCCGATCCGCACCGGCGACGACATCGAGATCCGCGGCAGCGGCTTCGTCCCGGCGGGAGCGGCCGCGCCCGAACCGCTGACCCGCCTGGTCGTCCGGATCGGCCCCGTCCACGCCCACGTGCCGCTCGTCCCCGTCCCCGGCGGCTTCGCGAACCCGACCGACACCGCCCTCACCGTGCCGCTCCCCGCGGACGTGGAACCGGGCCGGGTGGAGGTGTCGGTCGTGACGGCCGCCGGGGTCGAGACCAACCGGGTCACCATCGACGTCCTCGACTGACCGCGGCCGCGGCCGGACACGATCCGCCCGCCGGCGCCCGCGATCCGCCCGTCGGCGCTCGCGCTCGTCCTCGCTCGCCCGCGGCCGGCCGCGACCCGGACGCGTGGCGGCGAACGGCGCGCCCTTCACAGGGAACTCCCGGCCCCGGGAATGTCCTCGCACAGGTAATCCGAGGAGAATCGTCCCCTGGAGACGGGTACGGGGCACGAGAGGCGGCCGGACATGACGGGACGTACGGACGGAACGACGTGGGGCCAGGGCTCCGGCTCCGGGGACCGGCCGGGCGGCCCCGGCGGCATCGACGGCTGGAAGGCCCTCGCCACCCGCTACGCGCTCGTCCCGCTGCGGATCTTCCTCGGCGTCACCTTCATCTACGCCGGGCTCGACAAGCTGACCGACTCCTCCTTCCTCGCCGAGACCGGGCCCGAGTCCATCGGCGAGGTCATGCGAGGGGTCCGCGACACCTCGGCGCTCCCGGCCCTCGTCGACCTGGCCCTCAAGAGCCCGGTCGGCTTCGGCTACGCCATCGCGCTCGGCGAGCTCACCGTCGGCCTCGGCACCCTCTTCGGACTCTTCGCCCGGGTGGCCGCGCTCGGCGGCGCGCTGATCTCGCTGAGCCTGTGGCTGACCGTCAGCTGGCAGGTGAGCCCGTACTACCTCGGCAACGACCTCGCCTATCTCATGGCCTGGCTGCCGCTGCTGCTCGCCGGCGCTCCGGTGCTCTCGCTGGACGCGCTCCTCGCCGACCGGCGGCGTATGAGGTAGGCGGTCCAGGAGGTGAGGGCCGCGAGTCCGAGGCCTCCGCAGAGGACCGGTACCACCACGTACCAGGCGACGGACCAGGTGCCCGCCGCGTCTCCCAGGAACAGGGCCGCGAGGGCCAGGGCCGCCAGGCCCAGGACCATCCGGCCGGGGCGGAACTCATGCAGCAGCACGGACGACCTCCACCTGTCCGACTCCGACCTCCAGGTGGAGGTCGACGGTGCCGCCCGGCGTGACACCGGGTGGCGGAACGAGCGTCCGGGTCTCGTCGAGATCCGGCGCGATGTCGATGTCGCCCCCTGGCTCCGACGGCGGTGCCGGTGTGACGGGCGGTGCCAGGGTCGGCGCCTTCGGCGCGGCGGCCGCCGCCGGCCCGTCCGAGGGGCGCGCAGGGGCCGACGGGGCGGTCGGGGCGGCCGGCGCGTCCGGGGCCCGGGTCGGCTGGGCGGCGGGCAGCATGAGGTCGCCGAGGCCCACCTGGGCGCGCAGCGTCACCGTCGCGTTCCGCGGCACGATCACCTTCAGCTTGCCCGCGCCGACCTCCACCCGCGTCGACACCGTCGTCCCCGCCGGGACCGCGAGGTGGGAGAGGTCGAGCGTGCCGACGCCCGTCCCCAGCTCGTACCGCGGCTGCACCGCCGCGACCGCCGCCGGGCGCCAGGTCTCCCGCGCCCAGACCGTGGAGATCTCCTTCGGCAGCACCGAGGCGATCGCGAGCAGGCCCGCCGTGAGGACCATGAGGCAGAGCGTGCCGAATCCGGTGCGGCCGAGGAAGCTGCTGACGAGCAGGCCCAGGCCGATCACACCGAGCGCGGCCGCGAGACCGATCTGCAGGCTCGTGCCCAGCGGATGCCCGTCCCACGACAGGCCCGTGCCCAGACCGCCCGCCATCAGGGCGAGCAGGAAGACCAGTCCGCCGATGGACACCGGCCCGCCGCCGACCGGGCGGGACGGCACCGGGCGCCCGGGGGCGGGCCGCGGGCCCCACTGGCCGCCGGGCTTGGGCACCTCACCGTCGACCTTGCCGTCCCGGTCGACGATTCCGTGGGGGCCCCAGAGATAGCCGATGGCCACCTTGCCGGTCGAGCCGTCCTTGACGATCGGGTCCCGCCACCACGACGGGAACTCCACCAGGGGCGGCGCCTTGGTCTCCGGCGGCGCCTCCGCGACCGCGAGCGCGGCGGCCGGGTCTATCCGGCCGCCCTCCTCCGCCGTGGCGGCGACCCCGGGTCGCCGCTGCGACCAGACCGCCGCGCCGCTCACCCCGAGCGCGAGGACGAGGGCGAACGCCATCGTCCCCCCGTTCCGCAGCATCGACAGGAAGATCCCGCTGCCCACGAGCGCCATCAGCACCGCCGACAGCGAGGAGCCCGAGACCCGGCCGGTGAGCAGCCTGCGTCCCTCGTTCTCCTCCTCGCCCGCGAGCGGCATCACGAGCCACGCGAAGCCGTAGAAGATCAGCCCGACGCCGCCGGTCACCGCCAGCACGCCCAGCGCGACCCGGAAGATCACCGGGTCCAGGTCGAAGTGCCGGCCGAGGCCGCCGCACACGCCCGCCACGACCTTCTGCCCGCGCGAACGGCGCAGGGGCGGGGCGGACCGGGCCTCCGCCGGCGGCGGGGCCTCGTGGTGCGAAGGCGTCGAACTCGTCATGGGTCCATGGTGACGGCCCGTGACGCCCCGCGGCACCGGGACCGACCCTGCCTTGACCCTGATCTTCCGGGCCCGGGCGACCCCGAGACGCTTCCAGGGTCGATATCCGGGCCGACCCTGATGCCCGCGGGCGGCCGAACGTGTGACGATCTCTCCATGTCCGCAGTCCCTCGGGTCACCGACCTCGACGAACCGCCCGTGCGCAAGCTCTACCGGAGCGCCGACGGCCGGTGGCTCGGCGGTGTCGCGCGCGGCCTCGCCGGACACCTCGGCCTGCCGGTGATCTGGGTGCGCGCGTTCTTCGTCGCGCTCCTGCTCGCGGACGGGCTGGGGGCGCTGCTGTACGCGGTGTTCTGGATCGTCGTCCCGCTCGGCGTCGGCGGCCGCTCCGCGCCCCGCCCCGTCTTCGAGACCACCCCGGACGGCCGCAAGCGGCTCCGCAAGCCCGACCGGGGCCAGATCTTCGCCCTGATCGCGCTCGCGATCGGGATCTCCGTGTTCGTCGGCAACGTCAACGTCGACAAGCAGGCCGGGCGTTACGTCTGGCCCTCGCTGCTGATCGGCGTCGGCGTCGTCCTCGTCTGGCGGCAGGCCGACAACGCGCGGCGGGCCAGCTGGACCGACCCCGACCGGCGGCGCCGGGTCCTCCAGCTGGTGCGCGGCCTCGTCGGCGTCGCCCTGGTCGGCACCGGCCTCGCCGTCTTCATGGTGGTCCGCGGCTCGGTCGCCCAGCTCGGCACGGCCCTGACCGCCGCCGTCGCGGTGCTCACCGGGATCGCCCTGCTCGCCGGACCCTGGCTGGTGCGGATGTCGCAGGACCTCAGCGAGGAGCGGACGCTGCGCATCCGCGCCCAGGAGCGCGCCGAGGTCGCCGCCCACGTCCACGACTCCGTGCTGCACACCCTCACTCTGATCCAGCGCAACGCCGAGGACCCCGGCGAGGTCCGCCGGCTCGCCCGCGCCCAGGAGCGGGAGCTGCGCAACTGGCTGTACAAGCCGGAGGGCACGGGCAAGGACGAGGACGAGGAGCCGGCCACGCTCGCCGAGGCGGTCAAGCGGGCCGCGGCCGAGGTGGAGGACAAGCACGGCGTCCCGCTGGAGGTCGTGGTCGTCGGCGACTGCCCGCTCGACGAGAAACTGGCCGCGCAGATGCAGGCGGCACGCGAGGCGATGGTCAACGCCGCCAAGTACGGTGGCGAAGGCGGCCCGGTCCAGGTCTACGCGGAGGTGGAGGGCCGGAAGGTCTTCGTCTCCGTGCGGGACCGCGGCCCCGGTTTCGACCTGGACGCGGTGCCGGACGACCGGATGGGCGTACGAGAATCGATCATCGGCCGGATGCAGCGCAACGGCGGATCGGCGCGGCTGAGATCCGTTCCGGGCGGGGGCACCGAAGTGGAGCTGGAGATGGAGAGGGCGGACGGATGAGCGACGAGACCGTGACCGGAAGCGGGGCGGCGCGGGACACGGAGCGCCGGGTGCGAGTCGTGCTCGTCGACGACCACCGGATGTTCCGTACCGGCGTGCAGGCCGAGATCGGCCGGACGGACGTGACGGGCGTCGAGGTGGTCGGCGAGGCCGCCGACGTGGACCAGGCGGTCACCGTGATCACGGCGACCCGCCCCGAGGTCGTCCTCCTGGACGTCCACCTGCCGGGCGGCGGCGGTGTCGAGGTGCTGCGCCGCTGTGCGAGCCTCATGGCGGCGGCCGAGGACCCGGTGCGCTTCCTCGCCCTGTCGGTCTCCGACGCCGCCGAGGACGTCATCGGCGTGATCCGGGGCGGCGCCCGCGGCTATGTCACCAAGACGATCACCGGCACCGACCTGGTCGACTCGATCTTCCGGGTCCAGGAGGGCGACGCCGTCTTCTCCCCGCGTCTGGCCGGGTTCGTCCTCGACGCCTTCGCCTCGACGGACGCGCCGCCCGTGGACGAGGACCTGGACCGGCTGACCCAGCGGGAGCGCGAGGTGCTGCGGCTGATCGCCCGGGGCTACGCGTACAAGGAGATCGCCAAGCAGCTGTTCATCTCGGTGAAGACGGTCGAGTCCCACGTCTCGGCGGTGCTGCGCAAGCTCCAGCTGTCCAACCGGCACGAGCTGACCCGCTGGGCGACCGCCCGGCGCCTCGTGTAGCGCCTGCGACGTCCGGCGGGCCCCGGTGGGCCCGCCGCGCCCGCCGACGGGATCAGCCGACCCGGGTGGCGCCCGCGAACGGCATCTCGTCGATCGGCGCGATCCGCACCGGCGCGCCCGGCCGGGGGGCGTGGATCATCTGCCCGCCGCCGATGTAGAGGCCGACGTGGCTGATGCCGGAGTAGAAGAAGACCAGGTCGCCCGGGGCCAGCTCGGAGCGGGAGACCCGGCGGCCGGCGTTGATCTGGGTGTAGGTGGTGCGCGGCAGCGAGACCCCGGCCGCGCGCCAGGAGGCCTGGGTGAGTCCCGAGCAGTCGTAGGCGGACGGCCCCGTCGCGCCCCACACGTACGGCTTGCCGAGCTGCGCCCGGGCGAAGGCGATGGCCTCGGCGGCGCGCCCCGTCGCCGGGCCGATCGGGCCGCGGACCGAGGTGGCGGCCCGGTCGGCCCGGTCGGGGGCCGTCGCGCCGCCCGCGGCGTCGTGGCTTCCGGCGGCCACGGCCGCGTCGTAGCGGGCCCGTTCCTCGGCGGTGAGCCGGGCGAGCAGCGTGCGGGCGGCGTCCAGCTTGCCCTGGACGGCGGCCTTCTGCCGCCGCAGCTCCGCCTCGTGCGCCTTCAGTTCGCGCAGCCGGCCCTCCGACCGGGCGCGCAGCTGCCGTACGGCGGCGAGCTCACGCCGTACGGAGGTGATGGCGGCGGCCTGCCGGTCGCCGGCCTTCTCGGCGAGCGCGGCCCGCTCCAGGTACTGGTCCGGGTCGGAGGTCAGCGCGAGCTGGATCGCCGGGTCGAGCCCGCCGGAGCGGTACTGCGCGGCGGCGAACGCGCCGAGGGCGTCGCGGGAGCGGTTGAGCCGCTCGGTCCTGCGTGCGGCCTCGTCGCGCAGCCGGTCGAACGCGGCGCGCGCCGTGTCCGCCTGCTCCTTCGCCCCGTTGTACTTCTCGGTCGCGACCTCGGCCTCCTCGTAGAGCCGGTCGGCCTCGGCCTTGACCTGAGCGGGAGCGGGCTTCGGCGCGGCGTGCCCGGATCCCTCGAAGACGGTCGCGGTGGCCGCGGAGGCGAGGGCGAGGGTGGCCGCGGTGCGGACGGCCTGGCCGCCGAGCGGGGACTGCCTGGGCTTGCGGTGTGCTGCCACGAGGGCGGGTCACATCCTCTCCCTGTGGGGGACGCTGCCCGCCGGGGCCGGCGGCGGCCCGCACAGGGGAGACGGGCCGCCGCCGGTTTTCTCGGCGGGGGCGGTCGGCAACCGCCGGGGTACGGCGGTGGTGGGGAGCCGGCCACCTGGGGGAGGACGCTAAACCTGGCCGCCGCCCGGCGGCCGTCGTTGACCGCTATTGGCGCCGGATGACATTTCCGTGACCGTTCGCTTCCGCGTCGACGGCGCTCGGGCGGTGCTTCCGGCAGCCGCCTGACCGAAGCCCCGGAGAAGGTGGACCCGCCCCGGGGCCGGTGCTAGGGGCCCGGTTAGGCTCCGCCCCATGGACGTACTCATTCATGTCTTCGTCGCCCTGCACATCATCGGAATCGGCGCCCTGCTCGGCGGATTCCTGACACAGATGAAGGCGATGGGCGCGGGTACGGCCCGCTTCACCCCCGCGATGCTGCACGGTGCCCTGACCATGCTGATCACCGGCGTCGCCCTCGTCGGGCTCAACCAGGCCGACGACCGGACCGTGAACAACATCAAGATCGGCGTCAAGCTCGCCGTCCTCGTGGTCATCCTGGGCCTCGTCTACGTCAAGCGCGACGAGGAGCAGGTCGACAAGGCCCTCTTCGGCGCGGTCGGCGGCCTGACCGTGGCGAACATCTTCATCGCCACCCTCTGGGTCTGACCGCCGTCCGTAGCCCGGCGTCCGTCGTCGGCGTCCGCCACGCGTCCGCCCGGCGTCCTCAGGCCGGGCGGACGCTGCCGTAGATCGGCATGTAGTAGATCGACTCCTCGCGCACGTAGGCGCCCGGCTTCGGTGCGTGGATCATCTTGCCGTCGCCGATGTAGATGCCGACGTGGCTGATGTCGTCGTAGAAGAAGACGAGGTCGCCGGGGAGCAGGTCGGCCGTGGCGACCCGGCTGCCGGCCTCCACCTGGTCCCAGGTGGTGCGGGGCAGGTCGACGCCCGCCGCGCGCCAGGAGGCCTGGGTGAGGCCGGAGCAGTCGTACGAGCTGGGACCGGTCGCGCCCCATACGTACGGCTTGCCGATCTGGGCCCGCGCGAAGGCCAGCGCCTCGGCGGCCTTCGCCGCGTACGAGGTGCCGCCGGACGGCGGTGGCGTGGTGGGCGTGGGCGTCGGGGCGGGCGTCGGACTCGGCGTGGGGCGGGCCGCCTCCTCCTGGCGCCTGCGCTCGGCCTCGGCCTCCGCCTTCGCGCGCTCCTCCGCCTTGCGCCGGGCCTCGGCCTCCCGCTTGCGCTCCAGCTCCGCGAGCCGGGCCTTCTCCTCGGCCGTCAGCCGCGCGAGCAGCGTGCGCGCCTCCGCGAGCTTGCGCTGCACGGTCTGCTTGCTCGCGCTCAGCTCCTTCTGCGACGCGGTCAGCTCGGCGAGCCGACGGGTGGCCTCGGTCCGCTGCTTCGCCGCGGCAGCCCGCCGGGACTCGTACTCCGCGACCGCCGTGCGCTGCCGCTCGGAGAGCCGGTCCATGAGGTGGGTCTGGTCGAAGTAGTCCTGCGGGCTGTCCGCGAAGATCAGGGTCGCCGTCGGGCCGACCGCGCCCGCCCGGTACTGGGCCGCCGCGTACGAGCCGAGGGCCCGCCGTGCGGTGTTGATCTCCTCGGTGCGGCGGGCCACGTCGTCGAGGATCCGGTCGACCTCGCGCCGCTTGCGGTCGGTGGCCTCCTTGGCGCGGTCGTACTCCTGGGTGGCCACGCCGGCCTCCCGGTACAGCCGGTCGACCTTCTTCTGGATCTCCTCGACCGTGGGCTTGGGAGCCGGTGCCGTGGGAGCCGCCTGGGCGCTCTGCCCGGAGAGCAGCGTGACGGAGGCGAGCGCGGCCGTCGTGACGCCGACGGCGGGGGAGTGGGGGCGGGTGGTGCGCGGCTTGCGATGGGACGCCAAGGCCGGCATCTCCTTCCGTGGACGCCGGTGTACGAGGCTCAAGTGGCGTGGGGAAGAGCCGGGTTCGGCGTGGGCCGCCCGCTCGGCGTGGTTCGCCGACGGTGGAGAGCGGTAGGGGACGGGCTGCTTGGGCGTGCACGCTAGCGAGCCGTGGGACGCCTGGGAAGGCCGGTGTGCCTTATGTCCGATACATTTCCGTGACCTGAAGCGGACTGTCGCCCTCCGTGAGTTCACGGTCACTTCCGGGGACAGGAGCGGACTGTCAGTCCGGCGTCCTAGACTCGTGAGGCGATGAGCAACAGCCTCTTTGACGACAGCTTCCTGGCGAGCCTCCAGAACCACTCCTCGGAGGAGCCTCCGCCCCTGCCCGAGGACGACGAGCACGGCGCCCCGGCCGCGGAGGAGGTTCCGCACGACCTCTTCGGGGAGCACTTCGACGCGCCCCCGGCCGACCGGGACGCGTACTACCGCGACGGCGCCCACCGGCCCGTCGTGGACCCCGCCGCGCTCCTGGACGGGCTGAACGAGCAGCAGGGCGCCGCCGTCGTCCACACCGGATCCCCGTTGCTCATCGTCGCGGGCGCCGGCTCCGGCAAGACCCGGGTGCTCACCCACCGCATCGCCCACCTCCTGGCGACCCGGCACGTCCACCCCGGCCAGATACTGGCGATCACCTTCACCAACAAGGCCGCGGGCGAGATGAAGGAGCGCGTCGAGCAGCTCGTCGGCCCGCGCGCCAACGCCATGTGGGTCTCGACCTTCCACAGCGCCTGCGTGCGCATCCTGCGCCGGGAGAGCAAGAAGCTCGGCTTCACCTCCTCCTTCTCGATCTACGACGCCGCCGACTCGAAGCGGCTCATGGCGCTGGTCTGCCGCGACCTGGACCTCGACCCGAAGAAGTTCCCGCCGAAGTCCTTCAGCGCCAAGATCTCCAACCTGAAGAACGAGCTGATCGACGAGGAGACCTTCGCCGACCAGGCCGCGGACGGCTTCGAGAAGACCCTCGCCGAGGCCTACCGGATGTACCAGGCCCGGCTGCGCGAGGCCAACGCGCTGGACTTCGACGACATCATCATGACGACGGTCCACCTGCTCCAGGCCTTCCCGGACGTCGCCGAGCACTACCGCCGCCGCTTCCGCCACGTCCTCGTCGACGAGTACCAGGACACCAACCACGCCCAGTACACCCTCGTCCGCGAGCTCGTCGGCACCGGATACGAGGACCTGGCCCCGGCCGAGCTGTGCGTCGTCGGTGACGCCGACCAGTCGATCTACGCGTTCCGCGGCGCGACCATCCGCAACATCCTCCAGTTCGAGGAGGACTACCCGGACGCGACCACGATCCTCCTGGAGCAGAACTACCGCTCCACCCAGACGATCCTGTCCGCCGCGAACGCCGTCATCGAGCGCAACGAGTCCCGCCGCCCCAAGAACCTGTGGACCAACGCGGGCGCCGGCGCGCAGATCACCGGCTACGTCGCCGACACCGAGCACGACGAGGCCCAGTTCGTCGCCGACGAGATCGACCGGCTCACCGACGCGGGCGAGGCCAAGGCCGGCGACGTCGCCGTCTTCTACCGCACCAACGCCCAGTCCCGCGTCTTCGAAGAGATCTTCATCCGCGTCGGACTGCCCTACAAGGTCGTCGGCGGCGTGCGCTTCTACGAGCGCAAGGAGGTCCGTGACGTCCTCGCCTACCTGCGCGTCCTCGCCAACCCCGAGGACAACGTGCCGCTGCGCCGCATCCTCAACGTGCCCAAGCGGGGCATCGGCGAGCGCGCCGAGGCGATGGTCGACGCCCTCGCCCTGCGCGAGAAGATCACCTTCCCGCAGGCCCTGAAGCGGGTCGACGAGGCGTACGGCATGGCGGCGCGCTCCGCGAACGCCGTCAAGCGCTTCAACGCCCTCATGGAGGAGCTGCGCACCATCGTCGACTCGGGCGCCGGACCCGCCGTGGTCCTGGAGGCCGTGCTCGAACGGACGGGATACCTCGCCGAGCTGCAGGCCTCGACCGACCCGCAGGACGAGACCCGCATCGAGAACCTCCAGGAACTCGCCGCCGTGGCCCTGGAGTTCGAGCAGGAGCGCGGGGAGGAAGGCGGTTCGCTCGCCGAGTTCCTCGAGCAGGTCGCGCTCGTCGCCGACTCCGACCAGATCCCCGACGAGGACGAGGAAGGGGCCGGCGTCATCACCCTGATGACCCTCCACACCGCCAAGGGCCTGGAGTTCCCGGTGGTCTTCCTCACCGGCATGGAGGACGGCGTCTTCCCGCACATGCGCGCCCTCGGCCAGACCAAGGAGCTGGAGGAGGAGCGGCGCCTGGCGTACGTGGGCATCACCCGCGCCCGCGAGCGTCTCTACCTGACGCGCTCCGCGATGCGCAGCGCCTGGGGCCAGCCCTCGTACAACCCGGCCTCGCGCTTCCTCGAGGAGATCCCCGCCACCTACCTGGACTGGAAGCGGACCGGACCGATGGCCAAGCCCGCCGGGCCGACCTCGGGCATCACGTCCTCGCTGTCCTCCTCGCGCTCCCGCTCCGGTCCCTCGGGCTTCGCCACCCGGCGCACCACCGACAAGCCGGTGATCGCGCTGCACGTCGGCGACCGGGTCACCCACGACCAGTTCGGCCTCGGCACCGTCATGGCGGTGCAGGGCGCGGGCGCCGACGCGCAGGCGACGATCGACTTCGGCGACGAGAAGCCGAAGCGACTGCTGCTGCGGTACGCGCCGGTCGAGAAGCTGTAGCGGCGGCCGCACGCGAGCGGCCGCACACGAGAGGGGCCCCGACCGGTGTCGGGGCCCCTCTCGTACGTGCGGTGCGTCTCAGCTGGTCGGGTCGAGATCGTGGCTGCGCAGCCAGGCCAGCGGGTCGATCGCCGCGCCGCCGTCCGGCCGGACCTCGAAGTGGAGGTGCGGGCCGGTGGAGTTGCCGGAGTTGCCCGAGTACGCGATGACCTCGCCGGCCTTGACCTTGCCGGAGCGGATCTTGGTGCTGCTGAGGTGGCAGTACCAGGTCTCGGTGCCGTCCGGGGCGGTCACGATCGCCATGTTGCCGTAGGCGCTGTTCCACTGGGTGCGGACGGTGCCGTCGGTCGCGGCCATCACGGGCGTGCCGTACTGGACCGGGAAGTCGATGCCGGTGTGCACGGACATCCAGTTGACGCCGGACTGGCCGAAGCGGGCGCTGAGCTGGTGCAGCTTCACCGGGAGCATGAACTTGGGGCGGAGGGCCTCCTTGCGGGCGGCCTCCTCCTCGCGCTTCTTCTTCTCCGCCTCCTGGCGCAGCTTCAGGTCGATGCGCTCCTGGGTGCGGCTCGCGCGGTCGCCGAAGTCGCGGGCGTCGGCGCTGAGCGCCGCCAGCTGGGTGTCCAGCTTGCTGTTGGCGGCGACCTGCTTCACGGAGGCCGGGTCGGCGGCGGCGAGGGAGGTCGTGTCGTCCTTCTGGTCGCCGCCGTCGGTGAGGCCGCTCACGGAGGCTGCGGCGATACCGGCGACGCCCATCACGCAGGCGGAGGGGACGGCGACCGTGAGGAGCGCGGAGCGCTTGGCGGGCGTACGGCGCCGGCCGCGGCTGCCGCCGCCGGAGCGGCGTACGGGACGGGCGGGGAGCTCGGCGCCCGGGGCCGTGGCCGCCCGGTCCGGCTCCAGGCCGGTGACGTCGAGCTCCAGGGCGATCATGGTCTCGGCGTCGTGGAAGGTGTCGGGCTCCGGCCCGGAGCCCTGCTGCGCCTGCGGCTCGTCGTAGGCCGTGTCGTAGGCGGTGTCGTAGGCGGTGTCGTACGACGCCTCGTAGGCGTAGCCGCCGTCGGCGTCGTACTCCGAGGCGGGGTACTCGGCGGTGGCGAACTCCGGTGCGGAGAAGTCGCCGCCGGAGAACTCGGCGGCCGGGAACTCGGCGGTGTGCTCCGGGGTGTACTGGTGCGGGACGACCGGCTCGGGCGCGACCTGGTTCCAGGCGGTGGCGTCATAAGCGCCGGTCTCGTAGCCCGCCGGAGTCGTCCACTGGCCGGTGCCCGTGGAGTCGTACGAGGCGAACTGCGCCGCGGTCTCGTACTGGCCGGTCTGCTGGGCCTCGGTCCAGGCGGTGGCGTCCCACTGACCGGTGGTCGTGTACGAGCCGTAGGAACCCGTGTCCCACTGGCCCTGGTCACCGTACCCGGCGGCGTAGCCGCTCTGCTCGCCGTACCCGGTGTGGCCGTCGTATCCGGCGCTGTAGTCGGTGTAACCGTGCTGACCGCTCTGACCTGCGTCGTAGCCGGCGTCGTAGGTGCCGAACAGTGGGTCGACGGCGAAGCTGCCCGTGGTCTGGGTGGCGTCCGTGACGTACCCGGCGTGGGGGTGCTGGTCGTTCACCAACTTCTCTCTCGCCTCGGCAGCAGGGGGTCAAGCAGTGGCGTGACTGTACCCGGCGGTACGCGCGGCGGACAATCTTCGGAGGGTTTCGAGCCGCCAGGAAACGGGCAATCGGCCGCCTTTCGGCGGGTTGTGGGGAGAGCCTTGGCCCTGTGTTCGAAGAACGTTCGAAGAACGGAAACCCTCTGGCGGCCCGTCAGGGGGTCGGTAGCGGGCCGGTCAGGGGCCGGTCAGGGGTCGCTCGGGAGGTGGGCCGGGAGGTCGGTCAGGCCACCGAGGCGGCGCCGCTCGAACCGTCGCGCTCGTCCGTCGCCGGGACGCCGTCGTCCAGGGCCCGGAGGATGCCGTTCGCGACCGTGGGATGCACCGGCAGGGCGAGGTGCCCGATGCCGCTGACGCGCACGTTGTGGACGATCAGATCCGGGTGGTCGAGCCGGGCCGTCTCCACCGGGACCATCACCTGGTCCAGGTCGCTCCAGAAGCTCACGAAGCGGGTGCGGCAGCCGGACGCCGGGCCCGCGAGCTCGCGCAGCACCTCCGAACCGGGCCGCATCTGGCGCACCAGCGGGTGGGCGTCCGCCACCGCCAGCGGCACGAAGGTGGTCCCGGAGTGCGGGGTGCCCAGCATGACCAGCGTGCGCACCTTGGCGTCACCGCCGAGGCGCTGTACGTAATAGCGGGCGATCAGGCCGCCGAGGCTGTGGCCCACGAGGTCCACCTCCGTGTGGCCGGTGCGGTCGAGGAGCTCCGCCACCCGACGCCCGAGCAGTTCCGCAGCGGCGCGCAGGTCGCACGTGAGCGGGGAGTAGTTGAGCGACTCGACACTGTCACGCCCGTGCCGGGAAAGGGCGCGGCGCAGCATGACGAAGACCGAACGGTTGTCGACGAAGCCGTGCAGCAGCACCACGGGGCGGGCGGCCGCGCCGGGACCGGAGCCGGTCCCGTCACCGGCCGGAACGGAAGGCGCGGCGCGACGTTCGCCCACGAGTCCCGACGGGTAGAGAACCAGATGTCCCGCGAGGACGGCGAGCTCCAGGGCGGTGGCCTTCATCCGGTCGGCGAAAGCGGTGGGGAAGAACTCCATCGCCGACCTCCGTCCGGTACGGCGGTGCGCCGCACTCCGTGTCGCACGGCCGGCGGCACGGGTGTACGGCGCACCCCGTGGCGGCTCCTCCGGGGAGCGAACAATGTCCCACGTGTGATTTCCCCCTCGCTGTCCACCGCGAAACGGGCGCGTGCGGGATGCTGGCGATAACGTTCGTTCACCTCCCCGGCAACGAAGCCCGGGGGTCGCATGTGGAGGCAGTGATGGGTGTGACCGGTCCGATCCGCGTGGTGGTCGCCAAGCCGGGTCTCGACGGCCACGATCGCGGGGCCAAGGTGATCGCTCGCGCGCTGCGCGACGCCGGTATGGAGGTCATCTACACCGGCCTCCACCAGACGCCCGAGCAGATCGTGGACACCGCCATCCAGGAGGACGCCGACGCCATCGGCCTCTCGATCCTCTCGGGTGCGCACAACACGCTGTTCGTGAAGGTGCTCGAGCTCCTCAAGGAGCGCGACGCGGAGGACATCAAGGTCTTCGGCGGCGGCATCATCCCGGACGCGGACATCGCCCCGCTGAAGGAGAAGGGCGTGGCGGCGATCTTCACCCCGGGCGCCACGACGGCCTCCATCGTGGACTGGGTCAACGCCAACGTGCGTGTGGCGGCCTGACGTTCGCGGGTACGGGGCGGGCGCGACGGCCCCGCCCCGCTCCGGCGCGTGCTGCCGGGTTGGCGTCCTGTGCGGGCCGGCACGGCGACGACCCGGCCCCGGCGCGGCGACGACCCGGCCCCGCTCCGGCGCGGCGACGACCCGGCCCCGCCCCGCGCGTACCGCCGGGCTTCTGGCCTGTACGCCGCGCCGCGGCCCGTCAGGTGTCCGTCGCGTCCGGGGGCAGCAGTTCCGCGTGCATCGCGGCCCGTAGCTCCAGGGTGGACACCAGGCGCTGGAAGGCCTCCGACCAGTAGCCGGCGGCACCGGGAGAGGCGTCCTCCGGCTCGGCGGACAGGGCGGTGAGGGCCGCGAGCTGAGGGGCCGCGGCCGGGGACAGGCAGCGCTCGGCGAGGCCCATCACCCCGCTGAAGCTCCACGGGTAGCTGCCCGCGTCCCGCGCGATGTCGAGGGCGTCGACGACGGCCCGGCCCAGCGGCTCCGCCCACGGCACCGCGCACACCCCGAGCAGCTGGAAGGCCTCCGACAGGCCGTGCGCCGCTATGAACGACGCGACCCAGACGGCCCGTTCCTCCTCCGCGAGGGTCGAGAGCAGCTGGGCCCGCTCCGCGAACGACGAGGTGCCGGGGCCGGTGGCCTGCGGGGCCGCCGGGGAACCGAGCAGGGCGCGTGACCAGTCCGCGTTCCGCTGGCGGACGGCCGCACGGCACCAGGCCGCGTGGAGCTCCGCCCGCCAGTCGTCCGTGACCGGCAGCGCGACGATCTCCTCGGGACCGAGCCCGCCGAACCGCGCCGGCCAGCAGTCCAGCGGCGCCGCCTCCACCAGCTGGCCCAGCCACCACGAGCGCTCGCCGCGACCGGTGGGCGGCGTGGGTATCACCCCGTCGTGGCGCATGCCCGCGTCGCACTCGTGCGGCGCCTCCACGACGATCGTCTCCGCCCCCTTCGTACGGTCCAGGGACACGCACGACGCGGCCCGCTCCGCCATCCGTGCGGCGAGCGCGGACGCCGGCAGCGCGGAGAGCAGTTCGGCGGCCGTCGCGCGGACGTTCCGGCTGCGGTCGGACAGGGCCGCCTCCAGGAACTCCTCGTCCGCCGGGCCGAGCCCCGCCCGCAGCGAGTCCAGGAACATCAGCCGGTCCTCGGCCCGCTCCGCGCCCCACGTCGAGGCGAGCAGCTCCCGGCCACGTGCCGGGTCGTCGGCCCGTACGGCGGCGAGCAGTGCGACCCGCTCCGCGAACAGGCCCTCCTCCCACAGCGCCAGGACCGCGTCCCCGTCCGCCGGGTCGGGCAGCGCGCCTCCGGCCCCGTTGCCGGTGCCGGCCGCCCCGCGCAGCGCGAACCTCCACTCCGGGTTCAGCCGGGCCAGCCACAGTCCGCGCGGCCCGGCGAAGGCCAGCGCCTGGGGCCGCAGATCCGTCCGGGCGCGGGCGGCGTCGAGCAGCGCGGGCAGCGCGGCGGCGGGCGCGCGGTAGCCCCGCTCGTTCGCGGCGGCCAGCCACTGGGGCAGCAGCTCGGCAAGGTCCGGTGCCGCCCCGCGCCGCCCCCCGGACGGCGCGGGCGCGGCCCGGCCCGCGAGCAGCTGCCCCAGCCGCCGCCGGGCCGCCGCGGGCAGCGGCCCGCGAACGTCCTCCGGCGCGGCCTCCAGCGGCGCGGCGGCCGGCCCGGGCCGCAGCCCCGCTCTGCGCCGTACGGTGTGCACGGCGGCGGCGTCCAGCAGCGCGACCGGCGCCGTGTCCCCGCTGCCGCGCGCGAACGGCTTCCGGTCGGTGCCCAGCAGCGCCGACGTGACGAGCTCTTCCCAGGCGTCCATGGGCTCCTCCAGAGGTGTTCGGGCCAACGCGGTCGGTGGGTCGGTGGGTCGGTGGGTTGGTGGGTTGGTGGGTCTGCGGGGCTGTCTGCGGGTCTGTGGGCCGGGGCTTCGACGGGGGCAGGGACACGGGCAGGAGGCAGGGTCAGGGTCACGGGGCGGTGTCAGACGAGCGGCACCGTCTCGCCCGGGTCGTCCGGCGACCAGGCGGCCAGCGGAGTGAACCCCTGGTGCCCCACCTCCCCGAACACGCTCAGCGGCCCGCCTCCCGACAGCGCGACCAGCCGCCACAGCCCGGGATGCGCCTGGGCGGTGTGGGTCAGCGGTAGGGCGTCCCGCTCGTCGGGTGCCGTGCCGCCGTCGCGGCCCACGGCGTCCCCGGCGCCCACGCGCGGCCGTGCGTCGGCCAGTTGCCAGCCGTACTCCGCTCGTGCCGGGACCACGTCCGACAAGGTCACCGGCCAGGTGTCCAGCCACGGGTCCTCGCGCAGCGCGCGTCCGTAGGCGGCGACGGCGTCGGCGACCCGGGTGCCCGGAGGCGGTGGGCCGACGGGCGCGGCGGCGCCGAACCGGTCGACCAGTTCGGCGCGCAGCCCGCCCCCCGATCCGTAAGGGCGCAGCTCGGCGTCGACCACGACGCCGACCGGAAAGGCCAGTTGGGGCGAGCGTCCCGCAGCGCCGAAGGAGAGGAGCAGGGCCGTGCGCCCGCTCGACCGGCCGTGCAGCCAGATGCGGCGCGTCGTCAGGCGCGAGTCCGCCGTGTCGTACTGGGCGAGCACCAGCCACTGGTCACGCAGCACGGGGCCCTCGGGCGGGGACGGCAGGCCGACCCGGCCGCGGACGGTCGCGGCCAGCGGGCCGGGCAGCCGGTCCGCCGACAGCCAGGCGCGGTCCAGGAGATGGGTCAGCGCGCACTCCTCCAGGAGCCGCACCGGCCAGCCGGGCCCCGACCCCGCGATCGCGCCCAGCTCGCGCACACGGCCGGCGAGCCCCGGGGCCTGTGCGTCGACCATGCGGGCCGCGGTCTCCTCCCACAGCCCGTACCCCGCGCCCTCGACCGAGGCGAGACCGCCGCGCAGCAGATCGGCGAGGCGCCGCTCCAACTCCTGTGCGCCCGCCGTGATCCGCGCCGCCCTCCGCTCCGCCCGGCGGCGCGCGGCCTCCGGGTCGGCCGGCCCGGAGCCCGCCTCCGCCCGGGCGGCCTCCGCCCGCGCACGTCTGCCCGCGAGCCATTCCGCCGCCCAGTCGGGCACCGCGCCGGCCGTCGGCACCGCCGTCCCGGCCGCGTCCCCCGCCCACAGCAGCAGCAGTCCCAGCGCGTGCTTGCACGGGAACTTCCGGCTCGGGCAACTGCACGCGTACGCGGGACCCGTGGTGTCCACGACCGTGCGGTACGGCGTCTTCCCGCTGCCCTCGCACAGGCCCCAGACGGCCCGTCCGTCGCAGCCCGCGCCGGACCACGGGCCGGGCGAACCCAGCTTGCTTCCCGCTCTGCGCGACGCGTCGTCAGGAGCCAGTGCCAGCACCTGTTCCGACGTCCAGCGCACCCCCTGCTCAGTCATGCGAACGACCGTACGGGCCGCCACTGACAATGTCCTCTCCGTGGCCCTGACCTGCGTTTTCCACCGACGGCGACCGAATGTCAGTGGCATGGTGCACCGTGGGTCGCACAGCAGGTCGAACGATCTGGAGGGGGACTCATGACCCTGCCCGAAACCACCACGACCACCACCGCGGACGGGGCCCTGCGGCCCCATGCCGAGGACGCCTTCGCCCACGAACTCGCCGCGCTCGCCGCCGCCGACGACCGGCCGCGTCCGGCCCGCTGGCGGCTCTCGCCCTGGGCCGTCGCCACCTATCTCCTCGGCGGCACGCTGCCCGACGGCACGGTGATCACACCCAAGTACGTCGGCCCGCGCCGGATCGTCGAGGTCGCCGTCACCACGCTCGCCACGGACCGCGCCCTGCTCCTGCTCGGCGTGCCCGGGACCGCCAAGACGTGGGTCTCCGAGCACCTCGCCGCCGCCGTCAGCGGCGACTCCACGCTCCTCGTGCAGGGCACCGCCGGAACGCCGGAGGAGGCCATCCGCTACGGCTGGAACTACGCGCAGCTGCTCGCCCACGGCCCCAGCCGCGACGCCCTCGTCCCCAGTCCCGTCATGCGGGCCATGGCGCAGGGCATGACCGCCCGCGTCGAGGAGCTGACCCGCGTCCCCGCCGACGTGCAGGACACCCTCATCACGATCCTGTCCGAGAAGACCCTGCCGATCCCCGAGCTGGGCGAGGAGGTGCAGGCGGTCGGCGGCTTCAACCTCATCGCCACGGCCAACGACCGCGACCGCGGCGTCAACGAGCTGTCCAGCGCGCTGCGCCGCCGCTTCAACACCGTCGTGCTGCCGCTGCCCGCGACGCCGGACGCCGAGGTGGACATCGTCGCCCGGCGCGTCGACCAGATCGGGCGCTCGCTGGACCTGCCGGCCGTGCCGGACGGCGTGGACGAGATCCGCCGGGTCGTCACCGTCTTCCGCGAGCTGCGCGACGGCGTCACCACCGACGGCCGCACCAAGCTCAAGTCGCCTTCGGGGACGCTGTCGACGGCCGAGGCGATCTCCGTCGTCACCGGCGGCCTCGCCCTCGCCGCCCACTTCGGCGACGGAGTGCTCCGCTCCGCCGACGTGGCCGCCGGGCTGCTCGGCGCGGTGGTCCGCGACCCGGCCGCCGACCGCGTGATCTGGCAGGAGTACCTGGAGACGGTGGTCCGTGAGAGAGACGGATGGAAGGACTTCTACCGCGCCTGCCGCGAGGTGAGCGCATGACGCGCCCCGCCGCCGCGACCCACGACGCCGAAGCCCTGGAGACGGACGCGAGCGCCGGCGGAGCCGGTGCGCGCCCGGCGCGGTCCCTGCCTGGTCCGCTCGTGCTCGGTGTGCGGCACCACGGGCCCGGGTCCGCGCGGGCCGTGCTCGCGGCGCTCGACGCCGGGCGGCCCAAAGCCGTGCTCGTCGAGGGGCCGCCCGAGGCGGACGCGTTGGTGGCGCTCGCCGCCGACGAGGAGATGCGGCCCCCGGTCGCGCTGCTCGCGCACGCCGTGGACGACCCGGGGCGGGCCGCGTTCTGGCCGATGGCCGAGTTCTCGCCCGAGTGGGCCGCGATCCGCTGGGCCCTCGCCCACGGCGCCGAGGTCCGCTTCGTCGACCTGCCCGCCGCCCACACCCTGGCCGCCCTCGACCCCACCTGGGACGACAGCGAGGAGTTCACCGGAACGGAACCGGCCGGCGACCAGGAGCTGCGCGTCGACCCGATCGCCGAGCTCGCCCGCACCGCCGGTTACGACGACGCCGAGCGCTGGTGGGAGGACGTGGTCGAACTCCGCGGCGCCGCCGACCCGTTCGCCCCGTTCGACGCCCTCGCCGACGCGATGGGCGCCCTGCGCGAGGCGTACGGGCACGGCGGCCACCCGCGTGACCTGGTGCGCGAGGCGCACATGCGGATCCGGCTCCGCGCCGCCCAGAAGGAGTTCGGCGACGACGTCGCCGTGGTCTGCGGCGCCTGGCACGTGCCCGCGCTGCGCCGCAGGACCACCGTCACCGCCGACCGCGCCCTGCTCAAGGGCCTGCCCAAGGTGAAGGCCGAGCTGACCTGGGTCCCCTGGACCCACCGCCGGCTCGCCCGCCGCTCCGGCTACGGCGCGGGCATCGACGCCCCCGGCTGGTACGCGCACCTGTTCACCGCGCCCGACCGTCCCGTCGAGCGCTGGATGACCAAGGTCGCGGGCCTGCTGCGGGACGAGGACCTGACCGTCTCGCCCGCCCACGTCATCGAGGCCGTACGGCTCGCCGACACCCTGGCCGTCCTGCGCGGCCGCCCGCTGCCCGGGCTCGGCGAGACCACCGACGCCGTCCGCGCCGTCATGTGCGAGGGCTCCGAGGTCCCGCTCGACCTGGTGCGCGACCGGCTCGTGGTCGGTGACGTCCTCGGCACGGTCCCGGCCGGCGCTCCGGCCGTGCCGCTCCAGCGCGACCTCGAGCGGCTGCAGCGCGGACTGCGCCTCAAACCGGAGGCGTCCGAGCGCGAGCTCGACCTCGATCTGCGCAAGGACAACGACGCCGCCCGCAGCCGGCTGCTGCACCGGCTCCGGCTGCTCGGTGTCGGCTGGGGCAGCCCCGTCGCGGGCCGCGGCTCCACCGGCACGTTCCGGGAGAGCTGGCGGCTGCGCTGGGAACCCGAACTCCACGTCCAGGTCGCCGAGGCGGGCGTCTGGGGCACCACCGTCGAGGCCGCCGCCACCGCCAGGGCCCGGTCCCAGGCGGCCGCCGTCGACGACCTCGCCGCCGTCACCGCCCTCGCCGAACAGTGCCTGCTCGCCGGGCTCACCGACGCCCTGCCCGCCGTCCTGCACGCGCTCGCCGACCGCGCCGCCCTCGACACCGACGTCGCCCACCTCGCCCAGGCCCTGCCGGCCCTCGCCCGCTCCCTGCGCTACGGAGACGTCCGCGCCACCGACACCACCGCGCTGCGCGAGGTCGCCGCAGGTCTCGCCGAACGGATCTGCGTCGGTCTGCCGCCCGCCTGCGCCGCGCTCGACGGCGACGCCGCCACCGAGATGCGCGACCGTCTCGACGCCGTCCACACGGCGATCGCCCTCCTGACGACCGGGTCCGCCGCCCGACCGGGGCCACCCGACCCGACGGAGGCTTCGTCGGTCGTAGAGGTCGCTGAGGCCACAGAGACCGCAGAGGCCACGGAGACCACGGAGACCACAGAGACCACCGCGGCCACCGAAAGGGCGGCGACGACGGAGGCACCGAATGCGTCGGAGGCCTCCACAGCCGGTGCGCCCGCCCACATGCCCCCGCCCGCTCCAGACCCCGCCTCCGCCTCTGCCCCCGCCTCCGCCTCCGCCTCCGGCCCCACCGCCGGGCTCGGTGAGCGGTGGGCCGCCGTGCTGCGGCGGCTCGCCGTGCGCGACCGGGTGCCCGGTGTGCTGCGCGGCCGGGCCGCCCGGCTGCTGCTCGACGAAGGCCGGGTCGGCGTGGACGAGGCGGCGCGGCTGATGGGGCTCGCGCTCTCGCCCGGCACGCCGCCCGCCGACGCCGCCGGCTGGATCGAGGGCTTCGTCGGCGGCGCGTCCGGCGGCGGACTGCTCCTCGTCCACGACGAGCGGCTGCTCGGCCTGGTCGACGACTGGCTGGGCGGCGTGTCCGCGGAAGCGTTCACCGACGTCCTGCCGCTGCTGCGGCGCACGTTCGCGGGGTACGAGCCGGGCGTCCGGCGCACCCTCGGCGAGCTCGTCGCCCGCGGCCCCGCGACCGGCGGCTCCGCCGGCGCCGCGGCCGTCACGCCCGGCTTCGCCGCCGTCCTCGACGAGCGCCGCGCCGACGACGTCCTGCCCCTGCTCCACCTCATCCTCGGCACGGAGGCCCACGCATGACCACCCGCAGCACCGGCACGGACGACGAGCGGCTGCGCCGCTGGCGGCTGGTCCTCGGCGGCGGCGCGGCCGACGGCACCGGCCGCGCCCTCAGCGGCACCGACGCCGCCATGGACGGGGCCCTGGCCGCCCTCTACGGCGGCACGGGCGGCGGCGACCGGCGGGCCGGCGGGGACCGCTCGGCCGGACTCGGAGCCTCCGCGCCCTCCGTCGCCCGCTGGCTCGGCGACATCCGCACGTACTTCCCCAGCTCCGTCGTCCAGGTCATGCAGCGCGACGCCATCGACCGGCTCGGGCTCGCCACGCTGCTCCTGGAGCCCGAGATGCTGGAGGCGGTCGAGGCGGACGTCCACCTCGTCGGCACCCTGCTCTCCCTGAACAAGGCGATGCCGGAGACCACCAAGGAGACCGCGAGGGCCGTCGTCCGCAAGGTCGTCGACCAGCTGGAGAAGCGGCTCGCCGGCCGCACCCGCGCGACGCTCACCGGCGCACTCGACCGCTCGGCCCGGATCAGCCGCCCGCGCCACCGGGACATCGACTGGGACCGCACGGTCCGCGCCAACCTCGCGCACTACCTCCCCGAGTACGGCACGGTCGTGCCCGAACGGCTGATCGGATACGGCCGGGCGAGCCGTGCGGTCAAGAAGGAGGTCGTGCTCTGCGTCGACCAGTCCGGCTCCATGGCCGCCTCCGTGGTCTACGCCTCGGTCTTCGGCGCCGTCCTCGCCTCCATGCGGTCCGTCGCCACCCGCCTGGTCGTCTTCGACACGGCCGTCGTCGACCTCACGGACCAGCTCGACGACCCCGTCGACGTGCTCTTCGGCACCCAGCTCGGCGGCGGCACCGACATCAACCGGGCGCTCGCCTACTGCCAGTCGAGGATCACCCGCCCCGCCGACACCGTCGTCGTCCTCATCAGCGACCTCTACGAGGGCGGCATCCGTGACGAGATGCTGAAGCGGGTCGCGGCGATGAAGGCATCGGGCGTGCAGTTCGTCGCCCTGCTCGCCCTCTCCGACGAGGGCGCTCCCGCCTACGACCGGGAGCACGCCGCCGCCCTCGCCGCGCTCGGAGCCCCCGCCTTCGCCTGCACGCCCGACCTCTTTCCCGAGGTCATGGCGGCCGCCCTGGAGAAGCGCCCGCTGCCGATGCCCGAGGCCTGAGCCGCCCGGCCCGGCACCTGCCCCGTCGGGCCCGAGTCCCGAGCCGCCGAGGCCGGAGGGACGAGCGGCCGGGCGGAGGCCTGAGCCGCCGGCCCGAGGGGCGAGCCGCCCGCCCCTGAGCCGCCGGCCCGAAGGCGAGCCGCCCGCCCCCGAGCCGTGGCACCGGCGGTGCGGATCCGGTGGTGAAGCGGTGCGGATTCCGTCGCCGCGCGACCACCCGGACGGGCGCGCCAGCTGTCACTGAGGCCCATATCACACCACCGGCCGTACGGCCCTCACCCCGCCGCCCGGCGCGCCGTGAGGCGCCCAATCCCCGCGCCCGGCCTGCCCCGAGGACCTGGTCGCCGTCCCCGGTCACCGCTCCGGACCGCCGCACCGCGCCTACGTTCTGTGACCCGTATCACCGCCAGGTTGTGATCTGCGATTTAGGGACCTACGTCCCACGGGGATAACCTGCGAGACGGACATGCCGCGTCCACGGTCACCGTGTACGCCTCCCTAGTGACAGCGCAGTCACGTTGCCCTTCGCGGCACGCCCACGCAGACAACGAACCGCGATCATCTAGAAAAGGGACGCGCGTGGACCTGTTCGAGTACCAGGCGAGGGACCTCTTCGCCAAGCACGGTGTACCGGTGCTGGCCGGTGAAGTCATCGACACGCCTGAGGCGGCGCGCGCTGCGACGGAGCGGCTTGGCGGCAAGTCGGTCGTCAAGGCGCAGGTCAAGGTCGGCGGCCGCGGCAAGGCCGGCGGCGTCAAGCTGGCCGCCACCCCGGAAGAGGCCGTCGCCCGCGCGACGGACATCCTGGGCATGGACATCAAGGGCCACACGGTCCACAAGGTGATGATCGCGGAGACCGCTCCGGAGATCCTCGAGGAGTACTACGTCTCGTACCTCCTCGACCGCACCAACCGCACCTTCCTCGCCATGGCCTCCGTCGCCGGTGGCATGGACATCGAGGAGGTCGCCGCCACGACCCCCGAGAAGCTCGCGAAGGTCCCGGTCGACGCCAACAAGGGCGTCGACATCGAGAAGGCCCGTGAGATCGTCGCCCAGGCCCAGTTCCCGGCCGAGGTCGCCGAGAAGGTCGCCGAGGTCCTCGTGACCCTCTGGAAGACCTTCATCGCCGAGGACGCCCTCCTCGTCGAGGTCAACCCGCTGGCCAAGGTCGCCTCCGGCGACATCCTGGCCCTGGACGGCAAGGTGTCCCTGGACGCCAACGCCGACTTCCGTCAGCCCGAGCACGAGGCGCTCGAGGACAAGGCCGCAGCCAACCCGCTCGAGGCTGCCGCCAAGGCCAAGGGCCTCAACTACGTCAAGCTCGACGGCGAGGTCGGCATCATCGGCAACGGCGCCGGCCTGGTCATGTCGACCCTGGACGTCGTCGCGTACGCCGGTGAGAACCACGGCGGCGTGAAGCCGGCCAACTTCCTCGACATCGGCGGCGGCGCCTCCGCCGAGGTCATGGCGAACGGCCTGGAGATCATCCTCGGCGACCCGGACGTCAAGTCCGTGTTCGTCAACGTCTTCGGTGGCATCACCGCCTGTGACGAGGTCGCCAACGGCATCGTCCAGGCCCTGGAGCTCCTCGCCTCCCGTGGCGACGAGGTCACCAAGCCGCTGGTCGTGCGCCTCGACGGCAACAACGCGGAGCTGGGTCGCAAGATCCTGTCGGACGCCAACCACCCGCTGGTGCAGCGTGTGGACACCATGGACGGCGCGGCCGACAAGGCCGCCGAGCTCGCGGCTGCGAAGTAAGGGAAGAGGGACAGAACAGCCATGGCTATCTTCCTCAACAAGGACAGCAAGGTCATCGTCCAGGGCATGACCGGTGCCACGGGCATGAAGCACACCAAGCTCATGCTGGGTGACGGCACCAACATCGTCGGCGGCGTGAACCCGCGCAAGGCCGGCACGACCGTCGACTTCGACGGCACCGAGATCCCGGTCTTCGGCACCGTCGCCGAGGCGATGAAGGAGACCGGCGCCAACGTCTCGGTCCTCTTCGTCCCGCCGGCCTTCGCCAAGGCCGCCGTGGTCGAGGCGATCGACGCCGAGATCCCGCTCGCCGTCGTCATCACCGAGGGCATCGCGGTCCACGACTCCGCCGCGTTCTACGCGTACGCCGTGGAGAAGGGCAACAAGACCCGCCTCATCGGCCCGAACTGCCCCGGCCTCATCACCCCGGGCCAGTCCAACGCCGGCATCATCCCGGGCGACATCACGAAGCCGGGCCGCATCGGCCTGGTCTCGAAGTCCGGCACGCTGACGTACCAGATGATGTACGAGCTCCGTGACATCGGCTTCTCCTCCGCCGTCGGCATCGGTGGCGACCCGGTCATCGGCACCACGCACATCGACGCCCTGGCGGCCTTCGAGGCCGACCCGGACACCGACCTGATCGTCATGATCGGCGAGATCGGCGGCGACGCCGAGGAGCGTGCGGCCGACTTCATCAAGGCCAACGTCACCAAGCCGGTCGTCGGCTACGTCGCGGGCTTCACCGCGCCCGAGGGCAAGACCATGGGCCACGCCGGCGCCATCGTCTCCGGCTCCTCCGGCACCGCCCAGGCGAAGAAGGAGGCCCTCGAGGCCGCCGGTGTGAAGGTCGGCAAGACCCCGACCGAGACCGCCAAGCTGGCGCGCGCGATCCTCGCGGGCTGACGCACGGCGCGACCGCGCAAGCGGCACCGCACAGGAGTGGGCCCCGCCCCACCCGGGAGACCGGGTGGCGCGGGGCCCACTCGCGTACGCGCCGGGGTCCGTCCGGCGGGGCGGGGCCCGGCGGGCGCTACTCGGCGGCCGGGACCAGCCGCTCGGGGCCCGGGTTGGGGGCCGAGCGCAGCCTGTCGCGCAGCTCCTTGTCCTCCGGGCCCAGCTTCTGCGGGCCGCCGCGGACCGGGACGCCCTCGACGACCTCGCCCGGCGCGATCGCCGGGACGTACTGGGTCGGTGCGGTCGCCGCGGTGACGGCCGTGATGCAGATGAGCGCCGCCGTCACCCCGATGACCGTCCGGGTCAGCCGCCGGGACCGCCGCTCGCTGCCGGTCCGCACGGCACGCGCCGCGGGCAGCGTGGCCGTCGGCGCCTCGGCGACCAGCGCGGCCAGCCGGCGCTGCAGCGCCTCCGGATCGGAGAGCTCGGGCACCCGCTGCCCGATGACCGTACGGGCGTGCAGCAGCCGGTTCCCGGCGGCCGGGGTGCTCGCCTCGGTCTCCGCGGCCGTCTCCGGCAGGTCGAGGCCGAGGCCGTCGTAGAGCAGGACGGTACGGCGGTACGGCGGCGGCAGCTCCAGGAGCGCCCCGAGCAGCGCGCGCCGGGAGGCCTCGGTCGGCGCGGAGTCGGGATGCCGGTGGCGGCGCCGGAACCGGTGCCAGGGCGAGAGCGCGTACTCGTACGCCGCCGCGCGCACCCAGCCCACCGGGTCGCGGTCGACGGCGACCTCCGGCCAGTGCTGCCAGGCGTAGTGGAAGGCGTACTCGACGGACTCGCGGGAGAGCCGGCGGCGCCCCGTGAGCAGATAGGTCTGGTGGACGAGCGAGGGCGCGGCGTACGCGTAGAGCGCGTCGAACGCCTCCTCGGGCGTGAGCCCGGCGGCCTCGGCTTCAGCGGCCTCCGCCGTCTCCGCGGCCTCCGTGGCTTCAGCGGCCTCCGCCGTCTCCGCGGCCCTCGCCGCCGTGACGTCCTGGTGGCCCGGTGCGCCGGAACGCGTGCCGGGGGCAGCGACCGCTGGGTCCGTGGCGGGCGGTGCGGCGCCCTCACCCGAGCCCGCCCCGGACACCTCTGCCCCGGAGGTGCCCGCCCCGGACGATTCCGCCCCCGACGCTTCCGCCCCGGACGTGCCTGCCCCAGGCTCGCGAGCCCCGGCCGTGTCTGTGGCGTGCGGCGCGGAACCCGCAGCGGCGACGGGGGCCGGGTCCGAGGCCTGGGCATCGGTATCGCCCGCGCGCGTGTTCGCGGCGGCCGCAGTGCCCGCCTCGGCGGCAGTGACCGCGTCCGGGGCATGGGAACGGGCCAGTGCCTGCGGGCCGGACTCGGCGCGTGACCGAGCCGGTTTCAGGCGCTCCTCCGGCGGCTGGGCGGCTTCCCAGGGGCGATGGGGCTCCACCGGCTCCGGCGTCGTCCTCGTCGCCGGCGGCGGCGTGGGTGTCTTCGGCGGACGTGCGGCGCCCTTGGCGGCGGGGCGGGGGCGCGTGGCGGCCGAGGACGGGCGGGCGGGCTTCTCCGTGCGGGGCGTGGTCGGCTCCTCGTGGACGCCGAGCAGCTTCGCGTACGCCTCGCGCTTGCGCCCTCTGGGGGAACTGCGGCCGGTCTCCCAGGCGCGGACGGTGGCCCGGGTGACGCCCATGGCCTCCGCGACCTGGTCCTCGCTCAGGGCGAGGGCCTCACGCAGTCGGCGCCGCTCCTTGGGCGAAGGAAGGGAGACGGCGCGGCTCGTCGGACTCATCGGCGTCGACCTCCCACAGCACTGCTCCGGGCGGAAAAGTACATAAACGTATCTTGAGCGACACCACGGCCATTCGCCTGTTACCCGGGCAAACCGCGTGTCGCTGGCAGCATGGCCTCCGTGACGCACGTGACCGAGCAGCGCCCGCCCGCGGCGCCCGACGCCACGGTCCAGGGCCACCGCTCCGCCGCGCCCCTGGCCACCGCTTTCGTGCGCGGCGCCGTCGCGGCGGGCCTCGGTCTCGGCGCGCTGGCCGTGCTCGTGACCGCGGCCTGGATCGCCTCCCCGTTCCCTGACAGCGGCCCCGGTGGCGCCCTGCACACCGCCGCCGGTCTGTGGCTGCTCGCCCACGGCGGGGACCTGCTCCGCACCGGCACCGTGTCCGGCATTCCGGCCCCGCTCGGTGTCACGCCGCTGCTGCTCACCGCCCTGCCGCTGTGGCTCGCGCACCGCGCTGCCCGGGACACCCTCGACCAGGAGGGCGGGGCCGCGCCCTCACCGCTCGGCGCGGTGGGCGCCGTCACCGGCGGATACCTGCTGGTCGCGGCCGCGGTCGTGGTCTACACGGAGGCCGGCACGCTGCCCGCCGAGCTGGTCGCCACGGGCGCCTGGACGCCCCTCACCGTCCTCGCCGCGGTGGGGACGGGCGTCTGGACGGCCCGCGGCAGACCGCTGCCGGGACAGGAGCGGTACGCGGTCGCCCTGCGCGCCGCCGGAATCGCCCTGGTCGTGCTCCTCGCGGGCGGCGCGCTGCTCGCCGCGGCCTCGCTGTTCCGGCACGTGGGCGACGCCCACGCGTCCTTCGACGGGCTCGCGGGCGAGTGGTCGGGGCGGGCGTCGGTCGCGCTGCTCGTCCTCGCGCTGCTGCCGAACGCGGCTGTCTGGGGACTCGCCTACGGGCTCGGCCCCGGCTTCTCGCTCGGTACGGGCGCCCTGGTGACCCCGCTCGGCTTCACCGGCACTCCGGCCGTGCCGGACTTCCCGTTGCTCGCGGCGCTGCCCGGCGAGGGCCCCGGCCGGTGGCTGCACTGGACGGCGACCGCGGTCCCGGCCGTCGCGGCGCTGGTGCTCGGCCGCCGGGTGGGCCGGGGAGCCCGGGACCGGTCGGGGCAGGAGACGGCGCTGACCGCGCTGGGCGCCTCCTGCGTCTGCGGGGCGGTCGTCGCCGTCCTGTCGGCCCTCGCCGGCGGCCCGCTGGGCTCGGGGCGGCTCGCGGCCTTCGGGCCGGTGTGGTGGCAGACGGGCGCGGCGGCGGTGCTGTGGTGCGCGGCCGTGGGAGTGCCGGCCGCGCTCGCGGTGCGGGCCTGGGGCCGTCGCGCCGCGCGCAAGGCGAGGGAACGGGCGGCCGCGGCGGCGGCCCTGGCGTCGGCCCCGGCGCCCGGGGCCGTTCTCGGGGCCGTGCCCGCGCCCGTATCGCCGTCCGTGTCCGGGTCCGCCGAGGCGGGCCAGGAGCCGGCGCCGGAGCCCCGCGCCCCGGCCGCCCCGGACGGCACGCGGGGGAGCGCGGCCGGAGCCCTTGCAGCCCTCGACGCCCTGGAGGCGCTCGACGCGCTGGACGACGACGCGGGCGACGAGGGGTACGGCTTCCTGCCGGCCGCGTGGGAGCCCCCGGCCTGGCAGCCCGCCGCGGAGCCGTCGCCGGGGCCGTCCCCTGGGTCGTCTCCGGAGCCGCAGGCCCCGGCGCCCGCCGAGGCTCCCGCCCCGGCTCCCGGTTCCGGCCCGGAGTGACTACTCCCGCACGCCGAGCGTGTCCTGCAGCGGCTTCGGCAGCAGGTCGTTGCAGGCCAGCTGGCTCTCCTTGGTCAGGGCGTCGGCCCGGCACTCGTAGAAGTCGCGGTAGACCAGGTGCACCAGGAAACCGCTCGCGACGATCATCAGGGCCAGCGCGGACGCGACCAGACCGCTGATCGCCGCAGTCTGCTTGGCGCGGTTCGCGGTCGCCGCGGCCACGACCTGCGCGGGCGACGGCGGACCGTCGGCACCCTCCGCCGCCTCCGGGGTCTTCGTCCGGGTGCGCAGGGCGCTGATCGCCCAGTACGCGCCGAGCGCGCCGAGCAGCAGCGCGACCTCCTGCACGAAGAAGGCGAAGAAGAACGCCCACATGCCCGAGAGCACCGCGTACCGCGCGCGCCGCTGGGCCGGGTCGGTCGGGTCCCAGCGGAGCCCCGGTCCCTGGCCGTCAGGGCCGCCGCCCGGTCCGCCCGGTCCGCCGGGACCACCGCCCTGGCCGCCGGGGGACCGCTCGGGGCGGCCGCCGAAGCCGTCGGAGGATCTGCCCGGCTGACTGCTGCTCCAGCCCGGGCCCGAGCCCGAACCGTCGTCGGAACCCTGGGAGCCCTCCGGCAGCCGCGGCTGCCACGGCTGGTCCGGCTGACCCTCCGGCGGCGGAGCGAACGGGTTGCTGTCGTTCGTGGACTGGCGATCCGGCATGTGCTGGACGTCTTCCCTCTGTCTGTGTGCGCGGGTGGGACTGTGGCGCGGCGCTGGTGTGGCGTGTCGTCGGACCCTGACGCTACCCCCCGGTCCCGCCCCCGTCCCGTGGGGGCCTTCCGGAGTGCCGGTATCGTTGCTGACGGTCGGGCCCTTCGTAGGGTTCCCCGTATCCGGGGACGCGATTCGTTCGTACGACCGCACAAACACCACGGAAAGAGTGACCCAGTGGCTGCCGCCCGCCTCGTCGTCCTGGTCTCCGGCTCCGGCACGAACCTCCAGGCCCTGCTCGACGCGATCGCCGCCGACCCCGAGGGCTACGGCGCCGAGGTCGTCGCCGTCGGCGCCGACCGCGAGGGCATCGCCGGTCTGGAGCGGGCCGAGCGCGCCGGGCTCCCCACCTTCGTGTGCCGCGTCAAGGACCACGGGAGCCGCGAGGCGTGGGACCGCGCACTGACCGAGGCCACCGCCGCGTACGAGCCCGATCTCGTCGTCTCGGCCGGCTTCATGAAGATCGTCGGCAAGGAGTTCCTCGCCCGCTTCGGCGGCCGGGTCGTCAACACCCACCCGGCGCTCCTCCCCAGTTTTCCCGGCGCGCACGGCGTGCGCGACGCCCTCGCCTACGGGGCGAAGGTGACCGGGTGCACCGTCCACTTCGTCGACGACGGTGTCGACACCGGCCCGATCATCGCCCAGGGCGTGGTCGAGGTGCGGGACGAGGACGATGAGGCCGCGCTCCACGAGCGCATCAAGGAAGTCGAGCGCTCGCTGCTCGTCGAGGTCGTGGGGCGCCTCGCCCGCAACGGCTACAGCATTGAGGGACGAAAGGTTCATGTCGGTGAACACGGACACCGTTAAGCCCATCCGCCGCGCGCTGATCAGCGTCTACGACAAGACGGGCCTGGAGGAGCTGGCCCGCGGTCTGCACGAGGCCGGGGTCGAGCTGGTCTCCACCGGCTCCACCGCGTCGAAGATCGCCGCGGCCGGCGTCCCGGTCACCAAGGTCGAGGAGCTGACCGGCTTCCCCGAGTGCCTGGACGGCCGCGTCAAGACCCTGCACCCGCGCGTGCACGCCGGCATCCTCGCCGACCTGCGCCTCGAGTCGCACCGCGAGCAGCTCGCCGAGCTGGGCGTCGAGCCCTTCGACCTCGTCGTGGTGAACCTGTACCCGTTCCGCGAGACCGTCGCCTCCGGCGCCACGCCGGACGAGTGCGTCGAGCAGATCGACATCGGCGGCCCGTCGATGGTCCGCGCCGCGGCCAAGAACCACCCGTCGGTCCTGGTCGTCACCGACCCGGGCGCGTACGCCGCGGTCCTCCTGGCGATCCGCGAGACCGGCGGCACCACGCTGGCGCTCCGCAAGCTGTTCGCCGCCACGGCGTTCCGGCACACCGCCGCGTACGACGTCGCCGTCGCCTCCTGGTTCGCCGACGACTACGCCGCCTTCGACGACTCGGGCTTCCCCGCGTTCCTGGGCGCCACGTACGAGCGCAAGAACGTGCTGCGTTACGGCGAGAACCCGCACCAGGGCGCCGCGCTCTACGTCGACGGCACGGGCGGCCTCGCCGAGGCCGAGCAGCTGCACGGCAAGGAGATGTCGTACAACAACTACACGGACACCGACGCCGCGCGCCGGGCCGCGTACGACCACTCCGAGCCCTGCGTCGCGATCATCAAGCACGCCAACCCGTGCGGCATCGCGGTCGGCGCCGACGTCGCCGAGGCGCACCGCAAGGCCCACGCCTGCGACCCGCTGTCCGCGTTCGGCGGCGTCATCGCCGTCAACCGCCCGGTGTCCGTCGCGATGGCCGAGCAGGTCGCCGAGATCTTCACCGAGGTCATCGTGGCGCCCGGCTACGAGGACGGCGCGGTCGAGATCCTCGCCAAGAAGAAGAACATCCGCGTGCTGCGCGCCGAGGGCGCCCCGGCCAACCCGGTCGAGGTCAAGCCGATCGACGGCGGCGCCCTGCTCCAGGTCACCGACCGCCTCCAGGCCGACGGCGACGACCCGGCGAACTGGACCCTCGCGACCGGCGAGGCGCTCTCCGCGGAGGAGCTGGCCGAGCTGTCCTTCGCCTGGAAGGCCTGCCGCGCGGTCAAGTCCAACGCGATCCTGCTCGCCAAGGACGGCGCCTCGGTCGGCGTCGGCATGGGCCAGGTCAACCGCGTCGACTCCGCCAAGCTGGCCGTCGAGCGCGCCGGCGAGGAGCGCGCCCGCGGCTCGTACGCCGCGTCGGACGCCTTCTTCCCCTTCCCCGACGGCCTGGAGATCCTCACGGCCGCGGGCGTGAAGGCGGTCGTGCAGCCGGGCGGTTCGGTCCGCGACGAGCTGGTCGTCGAGGCGGCGAAGAAGGCGGGCGTGACGATGTACTTCACCGGGACGCGTCACTTCTTCCACTGAGCGCGAGGAACTACGGGCGGCCCGCTGGTTGTTCACCGGCGGGCCGCCGCCTTGTCGGCGACGCCCGCCCCTCCCGCGGGACGCGCGCGGCCCCGGCGACCCTCGGACATACGAGGATCACATGACGCATACGCGTCATTACGCTCGCCCCCGTAACCAGCCGCGAGGCTGTCAGTGGTCACAGGGAGGCATCTGGTGAAGCGGAACATCCTTCGTCGCGCGGTGGTCGGCGCGAGTGCGCTCGGTCTGTCGGTGGCGGGCCTGATGGTGGCGCCGTCCGCGTCCGCGGCGTTCTCCGACTGTCCCCGCGAGTACGTCTGCGTCTGGGACAACACGTCGTTCTCCGGGCTGCCCAAGTGGAAGTCGAAGGGCAACCTCTACAACCTGTACTCGGCCAACGGCATGTCCATCCGCAACAACGGCGTGGCCGACGCGGGTGCGGACCACATCTGGTGGAAGGCCACCTGGACGGACGGACAGTCCGTGAACGGTTGCCTGCACTACCCGGAGGGCGGCAGCACGAGCGGCACCGCGCACGTGCTCTACGGCAGGGTGACGCTGAACCACGCGAAGTGGGGCGGCGAGTGCTGAGCCCGGGCCCGGCGAGGTAGCGCGCGAACGGCGGTACCGGCGTCCGGCGCCGGTACCGCCGTTCCGGACAGCACGGCTACGGGCACTCGCCTCCCCACCGCACGGACGTGACCGTGCGTCCGCCGGACGGGAAGTCGCCGTGGCCCTCCGCCCATCCGAAGTGGAGGCACTGCGAGCCGCCCTCGGCGAAGGTGACGTAGGCGTGGTCGTAACCGGGCTGCTCCGTGCCGTTGTTGAAGAAGGAGCGGCGCAGGCCGCACGGGCTGGCCGGGGTGTTCACGTCTGTCTTGCAGACCGTGCCGGTGCCGCCGGTGCCGGAGTAGAAGCAGACGAAGCCGGCGGGGCAGTCCCACGGCTGCGAGGTCGCGCAGTTGCGGCTGGTGACGGAGGGCCACGTGGATCCGGCGCCGCTGTACCCGACGCCGTCGAAGTGGACGGGCACGCGGTCCGACTCGTACGTGAAGTCGCCGGACGCGCGATAGCGCTGCTCGTAGTGCAGGTGCGCCCAGCCGTTGGCGGCACCGGACGTGCCGATGCTGCCGATGCGGGTCGCGCCGGTGACCTGCCGGCCGACGCCGACGAACCGGTCCGGGGCCTCCTGGAGGTGGTAGTACGCGGTGAACCAGCCGTTGCCGTGGTTGATCTGGATCGTGTTGCCGGAGCCCGGGTGGACGTACGCGGCGGAGACCGTGCCGGGCGCGGAGGCGTACACGGGACGGCCGTCCGAACCGGGATTGCCCTCGGCGACGATGTCCACGGCGGGGTCGTGGCCCCAGGTGTCGAGCCGCCATGCAGTCCCGCAGGCGAAGGGGAGTTGGAAGGCGGGTTTGCCGGGCGGTGGCGCGTCGGCCCGGGCGGCGCCGGTGGTGGCGCCGGTGCCGAGCGCGACGGCCGCCAGGGTCAGGAACACCGCGAGGGCGGTGCGTAAGCGGGCGGACGCCATGGGGACGGCCCCTTTCTCGTGTCGGGTTCTCGTGTGACGTTCCGGGCGGGGTGGTCTCCACGGTCTCCGGGCCCGCCGCCACGTGCGTACTCAGAGTTCCGAGGGTGCCGAGCAGGACGTCCGCCACTCGTGCGAGAGGGGCCGGACGGGCTCCCTGAAGGTGATGCGCGTGCCCTGGCGCAGGCAGCCGAGAGGTTGCCGGAATTCCGCCGCCGCGTAGTAGTCGACGGCCGGGAGGCCGGTTCCCTCCTCGGAGCCGAAGCCGTTGTTGAACGCCGAGGCGACCGGTCCGGTCGTCGCCCACGGGCAGCGGGCAGCGTCGCTCCTCGCCCAGTTCCGCGAACCGCCCTGCCACACGCACACCTCGCCCTTGCCGTCCCGGCCGCTGAAGAAGCAAACGGCTCCCGGCGTACAGCGCTCGTAGCCCGGTTCCGGGGTCCCGCCGCCCCAGGCGATCAGTCCGGCGGTGAGCCCGAGCGCCGTGCCGGCGGCGACCAGGACCGCCCCGCGGGCCAGCGCCCGCGCCCGCCCCGGCCGCCGTGGCACCTGTCCCGCCGCGGCCGTCCGTACCCGTTCCAGGAGCACCGTGGCGTCGTGCGGGACGCGGGTCTCGTGCGTGCGGCTCAGGCAGTCCGTGACGATCGCCCGCCACGGGGCCGGGAGCGCGGGGGAGAGGCGCAGGTCCTCCGTACCGCGGGCGTAGCGGACGGCGGCGTCGCGGCGGGCTGCGGGGGTGCCGCCGGGGAGCGGGTGGGTCGCGGTGAGGACCAGGTGGGCGAGGACGCCGAAGGCCCAGATGTCGCTGCTGGGGCGCACCCGGCTGCCACGCGCGCCCACCTCCGGCCAGAGCAGTTCGGGCGGCGTGTAGTCGGGCGTCGCGAAGCCGGGGCCGTACGCGTGGGTGCCCTCCAGCTCGCCGGCCGTGCTGAAGTCGCCGAGCCGCACGCTGCCGTCCGGCATCAGGAGCACGTTCCCCGGCTTGAGGTCGCCGTGCACCCAGCCGGCGTCGTGGAGCTGGTGGAGGCCCTCGCAGATCTGCGCCAGCAGCGCCGGGCCCTCGGCGAGCGGCGCGGTACCGGCCCGGGTGCCGGCACGGGGAGCGCGACCCGTGCCGGGGCCAGGACCGGCCTTCGCCGCCCCGGCCCCGGTCCGACCGGCCCCGGCCGCCCCGGCCCCGGTCCGACCGGCCCCGGCCGCCCCGGCCCCGGTCCGACCGGCCCCGGTCTCCGCGGCTCCGGCCTCCGCCTCGGCGAGCAGGGACTGCAGCGAGCGGTCGGCGCGCTCCAGTACGAGCACGGTGGCGCCGTCCAGCTCCGGGTTTGCCGGGTCGTCGACGGTCAGGGTCTCGTACAGCCGGATCAGCCGCGGCGCCCGTAACCGGCTCAGCAGCTCCACCTCGCGCTCGGCCAGGTCCTTGAGGTGGCGCAGTCCGCGCGGGGTGCAGGTGCCGGTCGGCAGGAACTTCAGCGCGACCTCGTCGGCCCCGGCCCGGTCCTCGCCCGCCCCGGCCCGGTCCTCCGCCGCCTCCGGGCCCAGCGGCTCCGCGCCCTCGGCCCGCCGAGCCGCGTACACGCTCGCGAAGGCGCCCGCGCCGAGCGGGTGCTCGACGGTCCACCGGCCGACCCGGTAGCCCGGCTCCACCCGCAGCGGGAAGTCCGTGGTCACCGGGCCACCGCCAGGGTCTCCAGGTCGTCCTCGCGGACCAGGTCGAAGCGGAGCGCCAGGGAGACCAGGGTCTCCTTCTTGCCGTTGAGCCGCGGGCCGGTGTCGGCGCTGTCCGGACCGGGCTTGAGGCGCAGCTTCACGGCCAGGTAGTCGATGTTCCACTGCACCGCGGCCCGGTTCGCGGCGGGCCACACCGGCCGCAGCCGGTCGACCACGGCGTCGACGGTGGGCAGCGGCGCGTGCGGGGCGCCGCGCAGCCGCGGCTCGCACAGCGCGGCGAGGACCAGGAAGTAGCGCTTGGCGCGGTCGAGCGGGAAGGCGAGCGCGGTCGGCTCGCCGCCGCCGGCGTCGGGCACGCACTGCACGTAGTCGTGGCGCGGCGCCCACACCGCGAAGTCGATCAGTTCGCCGGCGGCCGGAAGCACGACCCGGGAGAACTCGAACGGGACGGGCGCCCCCACCCGCCCCGGCGCGATCTTGATGTGCTCCCCGGCACCCTCCGGGTTCTCCACGACGTAGGTGCAGGCCGGACTGAAGTTGCTGAGCGCCCAGTGGCTGCCACTCGCCATGATCTCGCCCGCCGAGCGCGACACCCCGGGGTGCGGGATGTCCAGGTGGCGGGGTCCGCCGGCGCCGGCCGGGCCGAGGGGGCCGGTGGCATCGCGCGGCGCGGTCCGGCCGAAGTGAAGCCGGTCACCGGGGGCCAGTCTGATCTGGTCGTGCGTGCTCACGGCCCGTGCGGGCACCACGATGATGCTGTACATGGCGCTTCCTTTCCCCGAGGTCTGCTCGGCGGAAAGCGTAGGAAGCGCTGATAAACGAGCACGGAACGCCGACGATTCCGCCGGTCGAGTGGACTCTGTTCTAATGGGTTGCTCTTTTGTCGGCGGCTGGTCCATGGGGGCGCGGTGTTGGATGTGCAGAGCAGTTCCGCGGCGGAGCCGTCCGCCCCCGAGGCCGACGGCGGCACGCCGGACGACGGCCTCGCGCCGGCGCCCGCGCTGCCGTACGCGGTCATCGCGGCCGTCCTCGGCGCCCTGTACTTCGCGTACTCCTGGGTCCAGTACGAGCGCTTCCGCACGCCCTCCTGGGACCTCGGGATCTTCGAGCAGTCCGTCCGCGCCTACGCGGAGCTGCGCGCCCCGATCGTCGACATCAAGGGGCCCGGCTTCCTCATACTCGGGGACCACTTCAGCCCGGTGACGGCGCTCGTCGCGCCGCTCTACTGGGTGTGGTCCTCCCCGCTCGCCCTGCTCCTCGCCCAGGCGGCGCTGTTCGCCGCCTCCGCCGTCGTGGTCGGCCGCACCGCCCAGCAGGTGCTCGGCAGCCGGGCCGCCGGAATCTCCCTGACGGTGGCGTACGGGCTGTCCTGGGGCCTCCAGGAGGCGGTGAAGTCCGACTTCCACGAGATCGCCTTCGCGGTCCCGCTGCTCGCCCTGACCTGCCGGGCCCTGCTGCTCGGCCGCTGGAACGCGGCGGTCGGCTGGGCCGTGCCGCTGGTCCTCGTCAAGGAGGACATGGGCCTGACCGTCGCCATGGTCGGCGCGGTCCTCTTCGTGAAGGGCCAGAAGCGGCTCGGCGCGGCCCTCGCCGGCTTCGGGACGGCCTTCTTCGCGCTGACGGTGCTCGTGCTCATCCCGGCGGCGAGCCGGGTCGGCCAGTACGACTACTGGGCCAAGATCGAGAAGGGCGGGGACGGCGCCGAGGTGTCCTTCCTCGACTCCGTGCTCGGCGCCTTCCAGCACGGCGAGAAGTGGGAGATGCTCCTCTTCCTCGTCGGCGTCGCCGGCTTCCTCTGCCTGCGCTCGCCGCTGATGCTGCTCGTGCTGCCGACCCTCGCCTGGCGCTTCCTCTCCCACGACCCCAACCACTGGGGCATGTTGTGGCACTACAGCGCGATCCTCATGCCGGTGGTCTTCCTCGCCCTGGTCGACGCGGTCCGCACGGTGCGCACCTCGCCGCGGCCCTGGCTCGTGGCGTACGGGAAGGTCGCCGTCCCCGTCGTGACGGCGGTCGCGCTCGTGCACGCCCTGGACATGCCGCTGCGCGAGCTGACCCGGCCCGAGACCTACCGCACGGACGCCCGCACGCTGGACGCGCGGCGCGCGGTGGCTGCGGTGCCGGAGGGCAGCAGCGTGGAGACCAACGTGACGCTGATGGCCCACCTGACCGGCGACCACACCGTCTACTGGGTCGGCGGCGCGCAGGGCGTGAGCCCCGACTACCTGGCCTTCGACCTCAACTCGGGCTGGTCCCAGCCGGTCGCCGACCCGGTCGGGCTGGCCGCCCAGCTGCACCCGGAGGCGCGGTACGCGGTGACCGAGCAGGCGGGGCAGTTCGTGGTGCTGAAGCGGCAGTGACGGCGGGGAACCGTACGCGCGGAAGGGGCCGGGTTCCCGTCGGAACCCGGCCCCTTCCGTACCGCTGCCGCGCGGGTCAGAACTGCTGACGCTGGCGGTTGAACCAGGCCGCGCCGTCCGACTTCGCCGCGAAGACGACGACCAGGATGGCCATCACGGTGTGCGCGAGGCCGATCACGACGAACGGGTAGATGCCGAGGACGGCGGTGATGACGCCGAAGACGATCGCGGTGACGCGGATGCCGTTGCCACCCGAGCCGAACTTCGCGCCGAGCACGATGGACAGCACGCCCCAGGCCAGGATCAGCAGGGCGACGGCCCAGACGGCGCCGGCCGACCAGTCGGCGACCTGCTGGAACTGCACGTCGTCCTTGAGGGCCGGGTCGTTCTTCGCGGCGGAGACGCCGACGGCGGCGAGGGCGGCGAAGATCGCACCGATGACCTGGAGGCCGCCGATGACGAAGAGCATGACGCGGGCCGCCTTGAGGCCGCCCGGCATCTCGGTCGGGCCGGCCGGGTAGCCGCCGTACGGCGCCGCCGGGGCGGCCGGGTAGCCGTAGCCCTGCTGCGGCGGGACGCCCTGGGGGGACTGCTGGGGGTAGCCGTAGCCGGGCTGCTGCCCCTGCTGCTGGCCGTAAGGGTTGTTCGGGTCGCCGAAGCTCATCGGGTGACTCCTCCGTTGTTTCCTGTGCGGGGACGACGCGGCCCTGCGCGGAGGAGATGTCACCACGTGTTTCACGACGTATGAGCGGTTTTGCCCCCCGGCACTGCTCGCGGCACTGCGCAGATCATCGTGGTCAGAACGTCCACTTCTTGTCCAGTCGATAGGCAGCGCAGTTGTGCAAGTGCAATCTCCGGTTCCGAATTGGAAACCGGCGGGGGTCATCCGGGAGGATGGCCGCATGAGCGCCCAGATTCTCGATGGCAAGGCCACCGCAGCCGCGATCAAGTCCGATCTGACCGCCCGTGTGGCGGCCCTCAAGGAGCGGGGCGTCACGCCCGGTCTCGGCACGATCCTGGTCGGCGACGACCCGGGCAGCCAGAAGTACGTCGCCGGCAAGCACCGCGACTGCGCCCAGGTCGGCATCGCCTCCATCCAGCGCGAACTGCCCGCCACCGCCACGCAGGCGGAGATCGAGGCGGTCGTGCGGGAGCTCAACGAGGACCCGGCGTGCACCGGCTACATCGTCCAGCTGCCGCTGCCCAAGGGCATCGACGAGAACCGCATCCTGGAGCTGATGGACCCGGCGAAGGACGCCGACGGCCTGCACCCGATGAACCTCGGCCGGCTGGTCCTCAACGAGCCCGCGCCGCTGCCCTGCACGCCGTACGGCATCATCCAGCTGCTGCGCAAGCACGGCGTGGAGATCAAGGGCGCCGAGGTCGTGGTCGTCGGGCGTGGCGTCACCATCGGCCGGCCGATGCCGCTGCTGCTCACCCGCCGCTCCGAGAACGCCACCGTGACGCAGTGCCACACCGGCACCAAGGACCTCGCGGCGCACCTGCGGCGCGCGGACATCATCGTCGCGGCGGCCGGTGTGCCGCACCTGATCAAGCCGGAGGACGTGAAGCCGGGCGCGGCCGTGCTCGACGTCGGCGTCTCCCGCAACGACGAGGGCAAGATCGTCGGCGACGTCCACCCCGGTGTCGCCGAGGTGGCCGGCTGGATCTCCCCGAACCCCGGCGGTGTCGGCCCGATGACCCGCGCCCAGCTCCTGGTCAACGTCGTCGAGGCCGCCGAGCGCGCGGCCGGGGTCCGCTGACCGTGTCCTCCTCCGACGCCTCCGGCATCCCGGAGACCCCGGAGGAGCCCGGCGAGAGCGGTGGTGGCGGTGCGGCTCCGCGCCGGCACCCCCGGGCCAAGCTCACCACCACGACCGCCCGCCCCGAGGGCGGCGGCCGGGCGGCGCCCGGCGACGCGTCGGCCCCCGCCCGCCAGTGGCCGCTGCTGACCGTGCTCGGGCTGGCCGCGCTCGGTCTGCTGATCGTCGGTACGGACCTGTTCCCGCAGGCCTTCCGGGTCGGCACGCTGCTCGTCGGGGCCGCGCTGCTGACCGGGGCGGTGCTGCGCCGGACGCTGCCCTCGGTCGGGATGCTCGCGGTGCGCTCGCGCTTCACCGACATGATCACGTACGGCGTGATGGGCGGGCTCATCGTGCTGCTGGCGCTCATGGTGCAGCCGGAGCCCTGGCTGCGGATCCCGTTCCTGGAGGACGTCCTCCACCTGACGGTCACCTGACGCGACCGGAGCGGGGTCACCCGGGATCCACGGGTCACCCGAAACGGTGACGGCGCCCGTCCTCTCCCCCGTGGGAGGACGGGCGCCGTCGCGATCAAGGGTCATGTACGTGCCAAGGCGGTTCAAGGCCTGCCGGGCCCTTGTGGCACGGAGGTGACGGAGGTGACCATTCCGCTACGTGTCCGGTACCCGGGTGGTCAGTGAGCCGCACCACAAGGGGGTGGAGGTGCGCAGTGGTCCGGGTCCGATAGCCTGACGCCGGATATCTCTTCACGTCGAGACATCGATCGATCAAGAAGAGCCGTCCAGCCTCAGGGGCCACCTCAGGGGCAAGGGAATCCCCACCGCCAGCTGTCTTACGGAGATCGCCATGACCCGCACTCCCGTGAATGTCACCGTGACCGGCGCGGCCGGCCAGATCGGCTACGCGCTGCTGTTCCGCATCGCCTCCGGCCACCTGCTCGGCGCGGACGTGCCGGTCAAGCTGCGCCTCCTCGAGATCCCGCAGGGCGTCAAGGCCGCCGAGGGCACCGCCATGGAGCTCGACGACTGCGCCTTCCCGCTGCTCAAGGGCATCGACATCTTCGACGACCCGAACAAGGGCTTCGAGGGTGCCAACATCGGTCTGCTCGTGGGCGCCCGCCCGCGTGGCCCGGGCATGGAGCGCGGCGACCTGCTCGCCGCCAACGGCGGCATCTTCAAGCCGCAGGGCGAGGCCATCGCCGCGCACGCCGCGGACGACGTCAAGATCCTCGTCGTCGGCAACCCGGCCAACACCAACGCCCTGATCGCCCAGTCGGCCGCCAAGGGCGTCCCGGCCGAGCGCTTCACCGCGATGACCCGCCTGGACCACAACCGCGCGCTGACGCAGCTGGCCCAGAAGACCGGCTCCTCGGTCACGGACATCAAGCGCCTCACCATCTGGGGCAACCACTCCGCGACCCAGTACCCGGACATCTTCCACGCGGAGATCGCCGGCAAGAACGCCGCCGAGGTCGTCGACGACCAGGCGTGGCTGGCCGACCACTTCATCCCGACCGTCGCCAAGCGCGGCGCCGCGATCATCGACGCCCGTGGCGCGTCCTCCGCCGCCTCCGCCGCGAACGCCGCCATCGACCACGTGTACACGTGGGTCAACGGCACCGCCGAGGGCGACTGGACCTCCATGGGTGTCCCGTCGGACGGCTCCTACGGCGTTCCGGAGGGCCTGATCTCCTCCTTCCCCGTCACCTGCAAGGACGGCAAGTACGAGATCGTCCAGGGCCTGGAGATCAACGACTTCTCCCGCGCCCGCATCGACGCCTCCGTCAAGGAGCTGTCGGAGGAGCGCGACGCGGTCCGCGAGCTCGGCCTCATCTGAGCCTGATCCGAGCCTCGTCCGAGCCTCATCGGAGCCTCGTCCGAGAGAGACGCCCGTGACATGACGGTGCCCCCGGCCACTTCCGGCCGGGGGCACCGTCATGTCGTTCTCAGGCCGTCTCCGCGGCCGTCTCCGCCGCCATGCCGGCGAGGTGCGCGAGCGCGCGGCGGAGCAGGCCGGGGCCGAAGGTGATCCGGGTGGCGCCCAGACGGCCGAGTTCGGCGAACGACGGATCGCCGGGGCGGACCAGGAAGTTGAGCGGGCCCTCGACGCCCGCCGACCGCAGCCTGGGCAGGTCCTCGGGAGGCGCGAGGACCGGGAAGACGCAGTCCGCGCCGGCCGCGCGGTAGAGCAGGGCGCGCTCGGCGGCCTCCTCGGCCGTCCCGCCGTGGAGGTACGTGTCCACGCGGGCGTTCACGAAGAGGGCGGGCCCGGCGGCCGCCCGTACCGCCGCGAGCCGTTCGGCGTGCTCGTGCGGGTCGCGCAGCCGGTGGCCGGCGCGGTCGGAGTCCTCCAGGTTCAGCCCGACCGCGCCGGTCTCCAGGACCCGCGCCACGAGTTCGTCGGCCGGCAGCCCGTAGCCGTCCTCCAGGTCGGCGCTGACCGGCACGGACACGGCCCGGGCGATCCGCGCCACGGCCGCCAGCATCTCCTCCGGCGCAGTGGTGCCGTCCGCGTTCCCGAGCGCCGCGTCGATCCCCGCGCTGGGCGTGGCCAGGGCCGGGAACCCGGCCTCCTCGAAGACCCGTGCGGAGGCCGCGTCCCAGGGCCCCGGCAGGACCAGCGGTCGCCCGGCGGGCCGGTCGAGGTGCAGGGCGCGCAGGACGCCGACCCGCGAGGGGGCGCCGGCGGACGCGGCGAGGTCCGCGCTCATCGCTTGTACGCGCCCGGCGTGTAGTGGCCCGGCGTGAAGCGGCAGGTCACGGCGATCCGGTTCCACGCGTTGATCGTCACGATCGCCCCGATGACGTGCGACAGCTCGGTCTCGTCGAAGTGGCGGGCGGCCTCCGCGTACACCTCGTCGGGCACGAAGCCGTCGGTGAGCACGGTGACCGCCTCCGTCAGGGCGAGGGCGGCCAGCTCGCGCTCGGTGTAGAAGTGCCGCGACTCCCGCCAGGCGGACAGCTGCACGATCCGCTGGACGCTCTCCCCGGCCGCGAGCGCGTCCTTGGTGTGCATGTCCAGGCAGAAGGCGCAGTTGTTGATCTGCGAGGCGCGGATCTTGACCAGCTCGTACAGCGTCGGGTCCACGTGCTTCGACGCCGCGATCTCCAGGCCGATCATGGCCTTGTAGAACGCGGGGTGCCGCTCGGCGAAGGGGAGCCGGGGCGGGTGCTCGGAGGCGAGGGCGGCCTGCGCCGGGGCCTGGGTCGTCCCGGCCGTACTGGTCGTGGTGGTGGTCATGTCGACGACCGTACGGTCGGGATGGCGCCCGGGTATGGTCCATTCCCATGGCGGATGACTGGGCCACTTTCGGCGCCGACCTACACCTGGAGCTGCGCGGGCAGGGCCTGCGCGACGGACTGATGGACGCGCTGCGGGAGGCCGTGCGCAGCGGGCGGCTGGCGGCCGGGACCCGGCTGCCGTCCTCGCGGTCGCTCGCCGTCGACCTGGGCGTGGCCCGCAACACCGTCGCCGACGCGTACGCGGAGCTGGTCGCCGAGGGCTGGCTGACCGCACGTCAGGGCTCCGGGACCCGGGTGGCCCCGCGCTCGACGCCCCGGCCCGCGGCGCGCCGTGCGGCCCCGTCGGGCGGTGCCGCCGCCGTCACGCCCGCGGCCGGGAAGCCCGCGTACAGCCTGCGGCCCGGCACTCCCGACCTCGGCTCCTTCCCGTGCGCCGAGTGGCTCAGGGCGGCCCGCAAGGCGCTCACGGCCGCGCCGCACGAGGCCTTCGGCTACGGCGATCCGCGCGGCCGGACCGAACTGCGCACGGTGCTCGCCGAGTACCTGGCGCGGGCGCGTGGCGTCCACGCACGGCCCGAACGGATCGTGGTCTGCTCGGGGTTCGTGCACGGCCTGATGCTGATGGGCCAGGTGATGCGGGGCCGCGGGGTGAGCGCGGTGGCCGTGGAGTCGTACGGCCTCGACGTCCACTGGGACATGCTCGGCCGCGAGGGCATCCGGATGCCGGCCCTGCCCTTCGACGAACGGGGCACCCGGACCGAGGAGTTGGGGGCGGGCGAACTGGGCGAGGTGGGCGGGGTCCTGATGACGCCCGCCCACCAGTTCCCGACGGGCGGTGCACTCCGGCCGGACCGGCGGGCGGCGGCCGTCGACTGGGCGCGGGCCTCCGGCGGGCTGATCCTGGAGGACGACTACGACGGGGAGTTCCGCTACGACCGCCAGCCCGTCGGAGCCCTCCAGGGACTCGACCCGGAGCGGGTCGTCTACCTCGGCACCGCGAGCAAGTCCCTCGCCCCGGGCCTGCGGCTCGCGTGGATGGTGCTGCCGGAACACCTGGTCGACGAGGTGGCGGCGGCGAAGGGCGGGGTCGACTGGATGTCGGGCGTCACGGACCAGCTGACCTTCGCCGAGTTCCTCGCCTCCGGCGCGTACGACCGGCACGTCCGGGCGATGCGGCTGCGCTACCGGCGGCGGCGCGACCAGTTGGTGGCGGCGGTGGCCGCATCCTCGCCCGAGACCCGGGTGAGCGGCATCGCGGCCGGGCTCCACGCAGTCCTCGAACTCCCGGAGGGAACCGAGGAGTCGGTGGTCCGCGCCGCGGCCTTCCAGGGACTCGCCCTGATGGGCGTCAACCGCTTCCGGCACTCCGCCGTCCCCCGCACCCGCGACGCCCTCGTCGTCGGCTACGGCACGCCCACGGACAGCGCGTGGTCGGGCGCACTGGCCGCGTTGTGCCGGGTGCTGCCGTAGGGCCCGGGTCGCGGGGCCGCGCGAGCCGGTGGTCGGTCGACGGGGGCAGCCACGTGCCGGGTGCTGTCGTGGGGCCGTGCGCGTGGGCCGGCGGCCGACGGGGAGCCCGGCGTGCCGGGTGCTGCCGTGGGGCCCGGGTCGCGGGGCCGCGCGAGCCGGTGGTCGGTCGACGGGGGCAGCCACGTGCCGGGTGCTGTCGTGGGGCCGTGCGCGTGGGCCGGCGGCCGACGGGGAGCCCGGCGTGCCGGGTGCTGCCGTGGGGCCCGGCCTCGCAGCCCGGGCCGACCGGCGCCGACGGGGACCACAACGTGCTCCGGTGCCGCCGCAGGGGCCGGCCCGTGGCCCGCGCGGGCCGTTTGCCGACCGGGGCCGCCGCGCCGCGCGGCGGCCCGTAGGCGAACCGGCCGCGGACCCTCAGGCCTTGAGCGCCGCGTCCGCCTCCTCCCGTGCCGGGGCCTCGCCGAAACGGGCCAGGGTCAGCGAGCCCGCGACCGCGACGGCGAAGCCGAGCAGGGCGAGCCAGCCGAGGCCCTCGCGGGTGCGGTCGCCGAGCCAGACGACGCCCACCACCGCGGGGCCGATGGTCTCGCCGAGGACCAGGCCGGCGGTCGCGGTGGTGACCGAGCCGCGCTGGAGGGCGGAGGTGTAGAGCAGGAAGGCGCTGCCGCCGCCGACGAGGAGGGCGTAGAAGGCGGGGTCGGCCAGGTCGACCGAGTCGATCAGCCGGACGGCGACCTCGACCACGCCGAAGCCGACACCGCCCGCGAGGCCGAGGGTCAGGGCCCGCGGCCGTTCCGGGAGCCGGCCGGCCGCCGCCCCGACGAGCAGTACCCCGAAGGCCGCGGCGAGCAGCCCCCACTCCAGCACGGCGCCGGGGCTCTCGTGGCCCTCCCGGCCGGCGGCGAGCGCCAGCATCGCGAGTCCGAGGCACACCACCGCGACCGCCGTCCACTCGATGCGGCTGAGCCGCACCTTCAGCATGTGGGAGGCGATCACCGCCGTGACGGCGAGGCTGGCCGCGAGGGAGGCCCCGACCGCGTAGATCGGCAGGGTCCGCAGCGCGACGATCTGGAGCACGAAACCGAGTCCGTCCAAGCCGAGCCCGGCCACGTACCGCCACTGCCGCAGCGCACGCCACAGCAGCGCCACGTCGACCCCGCTGCCCGTGCCGGGCTCGGCGGCCCTGGCGCCGAGCGCCTGGAAGACCGAGGCGGCCCCGAAGCAGACGGCCGATCCGAGTGCGCACATCATCCCAAGGAGCACGAAAGGGACTCTAGTGCGACGGGGATCGGTCGGCTGTTCACGCCGGGCCTACACTGTGCGATCGCAACCGGGCGCGGCGTCCGCACCGCCCGGACAACAGGGGAGACAGGGGAGGACAGGGTCATGCGCAGACTGAGGTCGACCACGGTGGTACTCGGTGGGGTGGGCATGCTCGCCGTGACACTCACCGCCTGCTCCTCGGAGCCCGACCGGCGCTGCGTCGACCCGGTGACGTACAAGGAGCTGCCGGACTACAAGTGTGACGGCGACGGCAGCAGCGGGAGCAGCAGCAGCTCGAACGGCCGCTACTACTACGGCGGCTCGTCCAGCAACGGCACGGTCAGCGGCGGCAGCTTCGACAAGTCCGCGGTCGACAGCGGCGGCTTCGGCGGCCACCACTCCTCCTCCGGCGGCTGATCCGGCCGTGGAGCGCCACACCATCGAGCCCCGCCCCGGCTGGCAGCAGACCGTCGAGGAGCAGGGCCTGATCTACCCCCTGACCCGCTACCCCGACGGCTCGCTTCGCCCCTACTGGGACGAGAGCGCCTACTACTCCTTCAACCTGCCCGAGGTCGAGGCGCTGGAGGAGGTCGTCGAGGAGCTGCACGCCATGTGCCTGGAGGCGGCGGCGCACATCGTCGAGAAGGACCGTTTCGCTGAGCTCGGCATCACCGATCCCCGCCTCGTCGCCCGGGTCGCCGAGTCCTGGCGCCGCCGGGCCGAACTCCCCACCGTCTACGCCCGCTTCGACCTGCGCTACGACGGTACGGGCCCGGCCAAGATGCTGGAGTACAACGCCGACACCCCCACCTCCCTGGTGGAGGCCGCGAGCCCGCAGTGGTTCTGGATGGAGGAGCGCTTCCCGGGCGCCGACCAGTGGAACTCGCTCCACGAGCGGCTCGTCGACGCCTGGAAGCGGCAGGCCCACCTGCTGCCGCCCGGCAGCCCGGTCCACTTCGTCCACTCCGACGGCGACGAGCTCGGCGAGGACCTGATGACGGTCGCGTACCTGCGCGAGACGGCCCAGCAGGCCGGGCTCGCCACGGAGGCGCTCTCGGTCGAGCGGATCGGCTGGGACCGGATCTCCGGACGCTTCGTCGACGACCGGCTCCGCTTCATCCGCGCCTGCTTCAAGCTCTACCCGTGGGAGTGGCTCACCACGGACCGCTTCGGCCCGTACGTCCTCGACACCCTCGACAACGGCGGCGGCACCGGCACCACCTGCTGGATCGAGCCGGCGTGGAAGATGCTGCTCTCCAACAAGGCCCTCCTCGCGATCCTCTGGGAGCTCCACCCGGGCCACCCGAACCTGCTGCCCGCCTACCTCGACGGCCCGCGGGAACTCGCCGCCGCCGGCGGACCCGGCTACGTCTCCAAGCCGCTGCTCGGCCGCGAGGGCGCGGGAGTGACCCTGCACGAGCCTGGCGCGGAGCCGGTGCTGCGCGACGAGCCCTGCGTCTACCAGGAACTGGCCCCGCTGCCCGACTTCGACGGCAACCGCGTGGTGCTCGGCGCGTGGACCGTCGGCGACGAGTCGGCGGGGCTCGGGATCCGGGAGTCGGCGGGACCGGTCACGGACGAGTACGCCCGCTTCGTCCCGCACGTCATTCTGTGACGTAGTCCCTCAAGGGCGCGGGCTCCAGACCGGCCGCCTCGGCCGCGTCCAGGACGCGGCGGAGGTCCTGCTCGACGGTCCCGTTGAAGTGCAGGAGCACGATGTCGCCCGCCTTCAGCCGGGGCATCGGGACGGGATCGGCACCCCAGGTGGTCAGGTCGTACGTCCACGTCACCAGGGCCTTCGCCCCGCAGGCGCGCGCGGTCGTCCGGGTCGTCGCGTCGTACGCGCCGTACGGCGGGCGCAGCAGCCGCGGCCCGTCCCCGAACTCGGCGAGGTGCGCCTCGCGCGCCCCGCAGACCTCGGCCTTCTGCCCGGCGGCGTCGAGCGCGGTGAGGTCCGGGTGGCCGACGGTGTGGTTCTCGACCCGGGAGCGGCCCTGGTCGAGCAGGCCGTGGAAGTAGCCGGAGTCGTACGAGTACGCGCCCGGCAGCAGGAACAGCGAGGCGGGCACCCTGCGGTCGAGCAGCAGCTTCGCGGCGCCCGGGTCGTGGTTCCAGCCGTCGTCAAGGGTGATGAAGACGACCGGGTCGGCAGTCTCGACACGGGAGACGACCGGCACGGGCTCGGGCCACGCGGCCCGCGGGGCGGCATGCGCGGAGCCGGAGAACGCGCCGAGCAGGGCGAAGGGGACGAGTGCGGCGAGCGCACCGCGCAGGGCACGGCGCAGACGGGGTCTCGACATGGCCGCAACATTGGCCTAGACCAACTGCCGTGTCAACGGGTGGAGTTGACCACGAACCGGACCCCGGGGATCCAGCGCCGGCCCCGTCGGCCGTCGACCGTCGACCGCCGACCGACGACCGACGACCGACGGGGGAGGGGCCGGGGCCGGAGGGCGGAGGCGTCCGGAAGTGGGGGCGGCGTCCGGCTGTGGTGGCGTCGGGACGTGACGGCGTCGGGGCGTGGCGGCGTCCGGACGTGACGGTGTCCGGACGTGACGGTGTTTGGGCGTGGCGGCGCCCGGGCGTGGTGGACGTGACGACGCCCGGGCGTGGTGGACGTGGTGGCGTCCGGGCGTGGCGGCGTCCTCCATGAGCGAGGCACCGCGGAGGACGCGGCCCGGGCGCTCCCCCTCCGGAGGCCGCGTCCTCCCCGTCGGAGCTCCTAGCCCCTAGCTCCTGGCCCCTACGGGATCACTCCTCCGTCAGCACCGCCCGCAACTGCTCGAGTCCCCAGTCCAGATCCTCCTTGGAGATCACCAGCGGCGGAGCGATCCGGATCGTGGACCCGTGGGTGTCCTTCACCAGCACGCCCCGCTCCATCAGCCGCTCCGAGATCTGCCGGCCCGTGCCCTTCGAGGGCGCGATGTCGACGCCCGCCCACAGGCCCCGCCCGCGCACCTCCTCCACCGCGCCGCCGCCCACCAGCAGCTTCAGTTCCGCGTGCAGGTGCTCGCCCAGCTCCGCCGCCCGCTGCTGGTACTCGCCCGTCCGCAGCATCGCGATCACCTCCAGGGCCACCGCACAGGCCAGCGGATTGCCGCCGAACGTCGAGCCGTGCTCGCCCGGCCGGAACACCCCGAGGACGTCCCGGTCGGCGACCACCGCCGACACCGGCACCACGCCGCCGCCCAGCGCCTTGCCGAGGATGTAGACGTCGGGCACCACGTCCTCGTGCTCGCACGCGAAGGTCCTGCCCGTTCGGCCGAGGCCCGACTGGATCTCGTCCGCCATGAACAGCACGTTCCGCCGTGCCGTCAGCTCCCGCACCCCGCGCAGATAGCCGGGCGGCGGGACGAGGACACCCGCCTCGCCCTGGATCGGCTCCAGGAGCACGGCCACCGTGTTCTCCGTGACCGCCGTCTCCAGTGCCGTCAGGTCGCCGTACGGCACGATCTCGAAGCCCGGCGTGTACGGGCCGTAGTGGTCGCGCGCCTCGTGGTCCGTGGAGAAGCTGACGATCGTCGTCGTCCGGCCGTGGAAGTTGTTCGCCGCGACCACGATCTTCGCGTGCCCGTCCGGCACGCCCTTCACCTCGTAGCCCCACTTCCGCGCGGTCTTCACCGCCGTCTCCACGGCCTCCGCGCCCGTGTTCATCGGCAGCACCATCTCCTTGCCGCACAGCTCGGCGAGGCGCGTGCAGAACTCCCCGAACCGGTCGTGGTGGAAGGCCCGCGAGGTGAGCGTCACCCGCTCCAGCTGCGCCCGCGCGGCGTCGAGCAGACGCCGGTTGCCATGACCGAAGTTGAGAGCCGAGTAGCCGGCGAGCATGTCGAGGAAGCGGCGCCCCTCGACATCGGTCATCCACGCCCCCTCGGCGGAGGCGACGACCAGGGGCAGCGGGTGGTAGTTGTGGGCGCTGTGCGCGTCCGCGGCAGCGATCTCGTCTTGCGTCTTCGACACGGGATCTCCGTTCGTCCTGCGGCTGGGGCGGGTGTGGCTCCCTTTTCTTATCGTCGCTCACATGCCGGACCGGGAAACCTGCCGTGACGGCGCGCCCGCTAGTCTGGAAACACGCACGGCGACTGGCGTACGGGGAAACGACCCCGGGGGAGCCGTGCGCGGCAGACCACACGAGGTGCCGCTCGCCTGGGCATCACGGAACCGTCAGGTCCCGTGTGGCGCCGTGCGGCACCCGCACCGGGACCTCCTGCCCGGAGGAACGAACGCCATGAACCTTCCCGCCCAGCACGCCGAACTCCCCGGCCACCACCCGGCCCTCTCCGCCGCCGACCCCGAGCTCGCCGCCCTCGTCGGCGCCGAGGAGCGGCTCCAGGCCGAGACGCTGCGGCTCATCCCGAGCGAGAACTACGTCTCCGCCGCCGTCCTCGAGGCCTCCGGCACCGTCCTGCAGAACAAGTACAGCGAGGGCTACCCGGGCCGTCGCTACTACGAGGGCCAGCAGAACATCGACCAGGTCGAGAGCCTGGCCATCGAGCGCGCCAAGGCCCTCTTCGGCGTCGACCACGCCAACGTCCAGCCCTACTCCGGCTCCCCGGCCAACCTCGCCGTCTACCTCGCCTTCGCCGAGCCCGGCGACACCGTGATGGGCATGGCCCTGCCCATGGGCGGCCACCTCACCCACGGCTGGGGCGTCTCCGCCACCGGCACCTGGTTCCGCGGCGTCCAGTACGGCGTACGCCAGGACACCGGGCTCATCGACTTCGACCAGGTCCGCGAACTCGCCCTCGCCGAACGCCCGAAGGTCATCTTCTGCGGCGGCACCGCGCTGCCCCGCACCATCGACTTCGCCGCCTTCGGCGAGATCGCCCGCGAGGCCGGCGCCGTGCTCGTCGCCGATGTCGCCCACATCGCCGGCCTGATCGCCGGCGGCGCCCACCCGTCGCCCGTCCCGCACGTGGACGTGATCTCCACGACCACCCACAAGACCCTCCGCGGCCCGCGCGGCGCCATGCTGATGTCCCGCGAACAGCACGCCAAGGCCCTCGACAAGGCCGTCTTCCCCGGTCTCCAGGGCGGCCCGCACAACCAGACCACCGCCGCCATCGCCGTCGCCCTGCGCGAGGCGGCCCAGCCCTCCTTCCGCGACTACGCCCACGCCGTCGTCGCCAACGCCAAGGCCCTCGCCGAGGCCCTGCTCGCCCGCGGCTTCGACCTGGTCTCCGGCGGCACCGACAACCACCTGATCCTCATGGACCTCACCCCCAAGGAGGTCCCCGGCAAGGTCGCCGCGAAGGCCCTCGACCGGGCGGGGATCGTCGTCAACTACAACACCGTTCCCTACGACCCCCGAAAGCCCTTCGACCCCTCCGGCGTCCGCATCGGCACCCCCTCCCTCACCTCCCGCGGCCTGGACGTCTCCCACATGCCCCAGGTCGCCGACTGGATCGACCGCGGTGTCACCGCCGCCGGCAAGGGCGACGAGGAGGCCCTCGCCGTGGTCCGCGCGGAGGTCGCCGAGCTGATGGCCGCCTTCCCGGCCCCCGGCCTCCCCGTCTGAACCCGGCCTCCCGACCGGACCGGGCCTCCCGACCGGACTGGGCCTCCCGGTCTGGACCCGGCCCTCCCGACCTGACCGGGGCTTTCCATCGGACCGGGCCCTCCCGGCCCGACCCGGGCCTCCCGACCTGACCCTGGCCTCCCGGCGGCCGGCCTCGGCCACCGGCCCCTACCGGGCGGACGCTGCGATCCGTATCGCCTCCGCCCGGTCGGCCACTCCCTCCAGGCGGAGGGTGAGCGTGCCCCCGCTCCTCGTCCACAGCAGCGTGGGGCCCGCCGGGCGGACCGAGGGGGCCCAGCCGGAGCCGGAGGAGTCCGTCATGGGGAAGGTCAGCAGGTGCGGCCGGGCGAACCAGTACGCCTCCGCGCCGTCCGGCAGTGCCACCCACTCCGGCGGCACCCGCACCTGCTTGCCGAAGCCGACGTCGAGCCGCGCCGGGAACTCGTCCAGCCGGACCGCGCCGCCCTCCGCCGTCCGCCAGCACAGGCCGACCACGCCCCGCGGCGGGACGCCCGTCACCGTCACCGCGTCCGGCTCCCCGAGCGCCCCGGGTATCAGCGGCGTGAAGCCCGCCCTGCGCCCCGCCTCCGCGAGCGGCACCGGATCCGGGCAGCCCGGCACCCCGGCCGCCGAGCCGGGCGCCGGCGGCGCCCCCGGCTCGTACCGCACCGCGACCCCGCCGAAGCCGAGCCACTCCACGACCGTGGCCCGCACCGGAGGGGTGAGCACCACGACCATGAGCAGCCCCGAGAACGAGGCCACCAGCGCCCTCCACCAACGGCGCAGCCATCCCCACCGGCCTGGCGGCGGCGCGGGCGGCGGCACCGGTGTCGGCACCCGCTCGGCCAGGAGCTGGGCCAGCACCCGTTCGGCCATCGTCGGCCCGTCCACGTCGGGCACCCTCAGCGCCCGTCCGAGCTCCCGCAGCTCCTCCTCCAGGTCCGTCTCCAGGTCCTCCGCCAAGCCCTTCCCCAGGTCCTCCAGGCCCTTCTCCGGGTCAGCCATGCTCCTCACCTCCCTTCAGCGCCGTCCCCAGCCTCTTCAGCGCCCGGCTCAGCCGGGACTTCACCGTCCCGCGCGGCCAGCCGAGCGCCTCGGCCGTCTCCGCCTCGTCCAGCTCCAGCAGATAGCGGTGCACCACCACCGCGCGCTGCTCCTCGCCCAGCGCGTCGAGCGCCGCGAGCAGCCGTCTGCGCCGCTCGTCCTCCTCCAGCGCCACCGCCGGGTCCGCGCCCTCCGGTATCAGCGGCTCGCCCGCGAGCAGCTCCGCCTCCCGCCCGGCCACCGCCCGCTGCCGACCCGCCGAGCGCAGTGTGTTCCTCGTCTCATTGGCCACGATGGTGAGCAGCCACGGCCGGAACGCCGCCCCGTCCCTGAAGGCGCCCAGCGAGCGATACGCCTTGAAGAACGCCTGCTGCACCACGTCCTCGGCGTCCGCGCCCGCCCCGCAGGCCACCGCGGCCCGCAGCGCGACCCCGGTGTGGGCGCGGACCAGCTCCGCGTACGCCTCCGGCTCTCCGGCGCGCACCCGTGCGATCACGGCCCCCTCGTCGACGACGACTCGGCCCCCCTCCCGGGTCCCCTCCCTCGTCCTCACATCTCTGATACACCGGCAGTCCGGGATCGGTTCCCACACCTGAGAGAATGATGAGCATGGCCTCTGATCGACCTCGTGTGCTCTCCGGAATCCAGCCCACCGCAGGCTCGTTCCACCTCGGCAACTACCTCGGCGCCGTCCGTCAGTGGGTCGCGCTGCAGGAGTCCCACGACGCCTTCTACATGGTCGTGGACCTGCACGCGATCACGGTCCCGCAGGACCCGGCCGAGCTGCGCGCCAACACCCGGCTCGCCGCCGCCCAGCTGCTCGCCGCCGGCCTCGACCCGGAGCGCTGCACCCTCTTCGTCCAGAGCCACGTGCCCGAGCACGCCCAGCTCGGCTGGGTCATGAACTGCCTCACCGGCTTCGGCGAGGCCTCCCGCATGACCCAGTTCAAGGACAAGTCCGCGAAGCAGGGCGCCGACCGCGCCACCGTCGGCCTCTTCACGTACCCGATCCTCCAGGTCGCCGACATCCTGCTGTACCAGGCCCACCAGGTCCCGGTCGGCGAGGACCAGCGCCAGCACATCGAGCTGACCCGCGACCTCGCGGAGCGCTTCAACGGCCGCTTCGGAGAGACCTTCACGATCCCGGCGCCGTACATCCTCAAGGAGACGGCCAAGATCTACGACCTGCAGGACCCGTCGGTCAAGATGAGCAAGTCGGCGTCCACCCCCAAGGGTCTGATCAACCTCCTCGACGAGCCGAAGACCACCGCGAAGAAGGTCAAGAGCGCGGTCACCGACACCGACACGGTCATCCGCTTCGACCCGGAGAACAAGGCCGGCGTCTCCAACCTGCTCACCATCCTGTCCGTGCTCACCGACACGTCGGTCGCCGACCTGGAGAAGAGCTACGAGGGCAAGATGTACGGCGCCCTGAAGACCGACCTGGCCGAGGTCATGGTGGACTTCGTCACGCCGTTCCGGACCCGCACCCAGGAGTACCTGGACGACCCGGAGACGTTGGACTCCGTGCTGGCCAAGGGCGCGGAGAAGGCCCGTGCGGTCGCCGCCGAGACGCTGGCGCAGACCTACGAGCGGATCGGTTTCCTGCCCGCCAAGCACTGAGCCGGGCACCGAGTCCGAGGACTCTGGCCGAAACGGTGGTGCAGGCCGCACACTGGCGCTGCACCACCACACACATTTCCACGCACGACGGACGACGGACGACGGAGGAGAACGACGTGGGGACCGTAACGCTCGGCGTTTCGATCGCGGTCCCGGAGCCTCACGGCAGCCTGCTCCAGGAGCGGCGCGCGGGCTTCGGGGATCCCGCCGCGCACGGCATCCCGACCCACGTCACCCTGCTCCCGCCGACCGAGGTGGACGAGGAGCGACTGCCGGAGATCGAGGCGCACCTCGCCGGCATCGCCGCGCTCAGCGACCCCTTCACCATGCGACTCGACGGCACCGGCACCTTCCGGCCGCTCTCCCCGGTCGTCTTCGTGAAGCTCGTCGAGGGCGCCGCCGGCTGCGACCGGCTCCAGCAGCGGATCCGCGACGCGGCCGGCCCCGTCCCGCGCGAGCTGCAGTTCCCGTACCACCCGCACGTCACCGTCGCCCACGGCATCGCCGAGGAGGCGATGGACCGCGCCTTCGAGGAGCTCTCCGGCTACGAGGCGCGGTGGACCTGCCGGTCCTTCGCGCTGTACGAGCAGGGTGCGGACGAGGTGTGGCGCAAGCTGTGCGACTACGAGTTCGGCAGCGGCCGGACCATCATGGCGGTACCGGCGCAGGGCAGCAGCCCGGTCGACGCGCCGGCCACCTCGCCGGCGGTCTGAGCCGGGACCCCGACCCGCGCCCGCACGCAGACCCCGCCGGCGGGGTCATACCGGCAGGCGCCGGAACAGCGGTCGCGGCACGTGCCGCAGCGCCGACATCACCACGCGCAGCGCGCCCGGCACCCACACCGTCTCCGAGCGGCGCCGCAGCCCCAGCTCGATCGCCGTCGCGACGGCCTCCGGCGTGGTCGCGAGCGGCGCCTCCTCGCGGCCCGCGGTCATCCGGGTGCGGACGAACCCGGGCCTGACCACCATCACGTGCACGCCCGTGCCGTGCATCGCGTCCCCGAGCCCCTGCGCGAAGGCGTCGAGACCGGCCTTCGACGAGCCGTAGATGAAGTTCGCCCGCCGGGCCCGCTCGCCGGCCACCGACGACAGCACCACCAGCGAGCCGTGGCCCTGGGCCTGCAGGGCCTGGGCACAGACCAGACCGGCCGAGACGGCGCCGGTGTAGTTCGTCTGGGCGACCCGTACGGCAGCGAGCGGGTCGGACTCGTCGCGCACCTGGTCACCGAGGACGCCGAAGGCGAGCAGCACCATGTCGACGTCGCCCTCGGTGAAGATCTTGCCGAGCCGTTCCTCGTGCGACTCGGTGTCCAGCGCGTCGAACGGGACGGTGCGCACGTCCGCGCCGAGCGCGCGCAGCGAGTCCGCCGCGGCGGTGAGGGCGGGCGAGGGCCGGCCGGCCAGCCACACCGTACGGGTACGGCGGGTGATCAGCCGACGAGCGGTGGCGAGGCCGATCTCGGAGGTGCCGCCGAGAACGAGCAGGGACTGGGGTGCGCCGAAGGCGTCCTTCATGGCGTTCAGCCTCCAGGGAGGGAGCGGGACGGGGGAGGGAGGGAGCGGGACGGGGGAGGGAGGAGCGGGACTGGGGAGGGGGGAGCCGGACGGGGGTGGAGGCACAGAACGGGCGGGGCGGAAGAGAGCGAGGGAGGGACAGGAGAGGGAGAGGTGGGGAGGGACAGGAGAGGCGGGGAGGGACGGCGGGGGGCGACCGGGGGCAGAGGGCGAGTCGGCGGGGACGACCGGGATCAGAGGTCGAGTCGGCGGGCGAGGTCCGACATGAACACCGAGTGCGGGTCGAGGGCGGCGCGCAGCTCGCGGAAGTCGGCGAGCCTCGGGTACATCGCCGCGAGCAGCTCGGGCCGCAGCCGCGAGTCCTTGGCGAGGTAGACCCGCCCGCCGGCCGCGACGACCTCCTCGTCCAGCTCGTCGAGGAAGGCGCCGAGACCGCTGAGTGAGGCCGGGATGTCGAGCGCCAGGGTCCAGCCGGGCAGCGGGAAGGAGAGCCAGCCGGGATCGGCCTCGCCGAAGCGCTTGAGGACGGCGAGGAAGGACGGACACCCTCGGGTCGCGATCCGCCGCACGACCCGGCGCAGCGTCTCCTCCTGCCCGTCCCCGACGACGAACTGGTACTGCACGAAGCCGCCGCGCCCGTAGACCCGGTTCCAGTGCGGCACCCCGTCGAGCGGATGGAAGAAGGAGGAGAGCCGCTGGAGCCGGCCCGTGGAGCGGCGCGGCGCCTTGCGGTACCAGAGCTCGTTGAACAGGCCGACCGTGGTCCGGCCGAGCAGCCCCTCGGGGACGTACGCGGGCGCGGGGGGCAGCTGCCCGGGCCGGAAGTCCAGGGGCGCGCGGCGGGCGCGCCGGGCGCGTACCGGCAGCGCGTCGTACGGGGCGTGGTCGCCGCGGGTGAGGACGGCGCGGCCGGTCGAGGCGCCGCGCGCGAGCAGGTCGATCCATGCGACGGAGTAGCGGTAGCGGTGGTCCGTGGCGGTCAGCCGGGCCATCAGGTCGTCGAGGTCGGTGGCCCGTTCGGTGTCGACGGACATCAGCGACGTCTCGACGGGCAGCAGCCGGAGCGTGACGGAGAGGATCACACCGGTCAGACCCATGCCGCCGGCGGTGGCGTCGAAGAGCGGGGTGCCGGGGGCGACGGTGTGGACCCTGCCGTCGGCCGTGAGCAGGTCGAGGGAGACGACGTGACGGGAGAAGGAGCCGGAGACGTGGTGGTTCTTGCCGTGGATGTCGGCGCCGACGGCGCCGCCGACGGTGACGTAGCGGGTGCCGGGGGTGACCGGCACGAACCAGCCGAGCGGCAGCAGCACCTCCATCAGGTGGTGCAGGCTCACCCCGGCGTCGCAGACCACGAGCCCGGCCTCGGCGTCGACGGCGCGGATCCGGGCGAGCGCGGTCATGTCGAGCACGGACCCGCCGGCGTTCTGGGCGGCGTCCCCGTAGGCCCGGCCGAGGCCGCGCGCGATAGACCCGCGGGCGCCGCACGCACGGACGGCGGCCGCGGCCTCGTCGTACGTACGCGGGCGGATCACGCGCGCGTGGGTGGGGGCGGTGCGGCCCCAGCCGGTGAGGGTGTCGATGTCGATGTCGATGTCGACGTCGGTGTCGAGGGCGGAGTCGACGTGGGTGTCGACGCCCGTCTCGAAGTCGGTCTCGGCTGCCATGGAGCGACCGTATAGCCGGGAGTGTCGCTTATGCCGGGATTGGTGGGCGGTTCGTCGAAATGGGTGATTAAACGAGTGTCAGGAAAGCGTGCCGTGCCGAAGGCCGCTTCCGGGCGTCAGAGTCGCCCGTGGTTGACGGCGCACCGGGGAGGCGGGCGAGAGACATGCGAAACGGGGAGTGGGCCGCACCCGGGGCCACCGGCGCCGGGACGGACCCCTGCGGGGACCTGGCGCGGACCGTGCCCCGGGGCGTTCCCGAGGCCACCGACCTGGCGCGGACCGCGTCTTGGGGCGTACGCCAGGCCACTGACCTGACGCGATCCGCGTCCTGGACCGTGCCTAAGGTCACTGACCTGGTGCGGTCCGAGTCTTCGGGTGTGCCCAAGGCCGCCGATCCGGCGCGGACCGCTCCCCGGGGAGTGCCCGAGGCCACCGACTCGGTGCGGTCCGCTCCCCGGGGTGTGCCCGAGGCCGCCGATCCGGCGCGGTCCGCTCCCCGGGGAGTGCCCGAGGCCACCGACTCGGTGCGGTCCGCTCCCCGGGGTGTGCCCAAGGCCGCCGATCCGGCGCGGTCCGCTCCCCGGGGAGTGCCCGAGGCCACCGACTCGGTGCGATCCGCGCCCCGGGGCGTGCCCGAGGTCGCCGACCCGGCACAGTCCGCATCCTGGCTCCCGCGCGGGGGCGCTGCCGACCGGCGCGTGCTGGCCGTGGTGCGCGGCGCCGGGCGGTGGCCCGCCGTGGCCGGGCTCGCCCGCGGCCTCTCGTACAGCGGCGAGCACGCCGCACTCTGGCTCGCCGCCGGAGCCACCGCCGCCGCGCTCGACCCGGCGCGCCGGGCGGCCTGGCTGCGCGGCTCCGCCCTGGTCGGGGCAGCACACCTGGCCAGCATGGGCGTCAAGCGGGTGGTACGGCGCCCCAGGCCGCGCCCCGAGCGGTACGCGCCGCTGGTCCGCACCGCCGGGCGGCACTCCTTCCCCAGCTCGCACGCGAGCTCGGCCGCCGCAGCGGCCGTCGCCTTCACCGCCCTGCACCCGCCGCTCAGGCACGTCGCCGTCCCGGCCGCCGTGGCGATGTGCCTCTCGCGGCTGGTCGTCGGTGTCCACTACCCGAGCGACGTCGCCGCGGGCGCGCTCCTCGGTGCGGCCACGGCCGCGGCCGGCCGCGACTGGCTGCGCGCGACCCCACCGGGAGGCACCCGTGGCTGAACCGGTCGCGTCCACCTCCACAGCCGTCTCGTCGACTGTCCCCACGGCGGGCGGCACGGCCGTCAACGCGGCCGTCAACGCGGCCGTACACACGGCTGTCTCCACGTCCGTCTCCGCCGTCGCACCCGCCCCCTCGCCCGCCCCCGCCATCGGCACCGCCCTGCTCGACCCACCCGACGCCGCACCCGCCCGGCCCGCCGCACGGCCCGGGGCGCTCGCCCTCGCGGCAGGCCTCGTACGCACCGCCCGGCCCCGCCAGTGGGTCAAGAACACCCTCGTCGTCGCCGCGCCCGTCGCCGCCGGGCAGCTCGCCTCCTGGCACAGCGCCGCCCGACTCGGCCTGGTCTTCGCCCTGTTCACGGCCGCCGCCTCCGCCGTCTACCTGGTCAACGACGCCCGCGACGCCACCGCCGACCGCGCCCACCCCGTCAAACGGAACCGCCCGGTGGCCGCCGGCCTCGTCCCCGTCCCCCTCGCGTACGCGACGGGCACGGTCCTCGGGCTCGGCGCGGCGGTCGCCGCCGCCGCGCTGTGCAACGCGATGACGGCCCTGCTCCTCGCCGCGTACCTGGCGATGCAACTCGCCTACTGCGTCCGCCTCAAGCACGTCCTCGTCGTCGACCTCACCGTCGTCACCACCGGCTTCCTCATGCGGGCGATGGTCGGCGGGATCGCGCTCGGCATCCCGCTGTCGCGCTGGTTCCTCATCACCACCGGCTTCGGCGCGCTGTTCATGGTGGCGGCCAAGCGCTACTCGGAGGCCGTACAGATGGAGGAGGCCCGGGGCGCGACCCGGGCACTGCTCACCCAGTACACGGCCGGATACCTCCGCTTCGTCTGGCAGCTGGCGGCCGGGGTCGCCGTCCTCGGCTACTGCCTGTGGGCCCTGGAGAGCGGCGGCGTCGCCAACGGCTCGCTGCTGCCGTGGCGTCAGCTCTCCGTGGTCGCCTTCGTCCTGGCGGTGCTGCGGTACGCGGTCTTCGCCGACCGGGGCACGGCCGGCGAACCCGAGGACGTCATCCTGCGGGACCGGCCGCTCGCCGTCATCGGCCTGGTGTGGGCGGCGATGTACGGCATGGCGGTCGCCGACCTGTGAGCGGCAGCGAACCGGTCGCAGCCTGCGGACGCGTCCGGGGCCGCGGGTACGACGGAGGCCGCGGGTACGACGGAGGCCGCGGGTGCGACGGAGGCCGCGGGTACGACGGAAGCCGCGGGTACGACGGAGGCCGCGGATACGACGGAGGCCGTCCGGGCACCGAGTCGACGGGCCGCCTCGGCAGGGAGTCGACCGGCCGTCGGGGCAGGGAGTCGACCGGCCGTCGGGGCAGCGAGTCGACCGGCCGACTGGGCGGCGAGGTGCTCGGCTTCGCCGTCGCCGGGCTCGCCGCGTACGCCGCCGACCTCGCCCTCTTCCTCTGGCTGCGCGGACCCCTCGGCCAGGACCCGATCACGGCCAAGGCCGTCTCCTTCCTGGCCGGCTGCACGGTGGCGTACGTCGGCAACGCCCTCGGCACCTACCGCCGCCGGGCCGTCGCCCTGCGCGAGTACGCCGTCTTCTTCGCCGTGAACGCCGCCGGAGCCGTCGTCCAGCTGCTCTGCCTCCTCGTCTCGCACCACGGCCTCGGATTCACCTCGGCCCGTGCCGACACGGTGTCAGGACTGGGTCTGGGCATGGTCCTTGCTACCTGTCTGCGATTCTGGGGTACCCGGACCCTTGTGTTCCGGATCCCGTCCCGCGAGGTAGCCGAGGAAGAGGCGCGTACGTCATGGACTGGCTGACCAAACTCCCCGTCGTCGGGCCGTGGGTCACGCGGCTGATGAAGACGCACGCCTGGCACTCCTACGAACGGCTCGACGAGGTCCGCTGGGCCCGGCTCGCCGCCGCCATCACCTTCCTCAGCTTCCTCGCGCTCTTCCCGCTGATCACCGTCGCCGCCGCGGTGGGCGCCGCGCTGCTCTCCGACGAACAGCTCGGAAAGATCGAGGACAAGATCGCCGACCAGGTCCCGGGCATCTCCGACCAGCTCGACATCGCCGGCCTCGTCGCCAACGCCGGCACCATCGGTCTGGTCGCCGGTGCCGTGCTGCTCTTCATGGGCATTGGCTGGGTCGGCTCGATGCGCGAGTGCCTGCGTGCGGTCTGGGGCCTCGACGGCCCCGACGACGAGAATCCGGTCCTGCGCAAGGGCAAGGACGCGATCGTGCTGCTCGGCCTCGGCGGCGTGATGCTGTGCTCGCTCGCCGCGTCCTGGCTCGGCTCCACCGCCGTCGGCTGGAGCGCCGAGCAGCTCGGCATCGAGCACACCGGCCCCGGCCGGGCGCTGATCGAGGCAGCCGCGATCCTGGTGGCGGTCGTCGCCGACTTCCTGATCCTGTCGTACGTCCTGACGCTGCTGCCCGGCGTCGAGCCGAGGCGCCGCGACCTGGTGATCGCGGCGCTGCTCGGCGCGATCGGCTTCGAGCTCCTGAAGCTGCTGCTCGGCGGCTACATGAGGGGCGTCGCCGCCAAGTCGATGTACGGGGCGTTCGGCGTGCCGGTGGCCCTGCTGCTGTGGATCAACTTCACGGCGAAGCTGCTGCTGTTCTGCGCCGCCTGGACGGCCACGGGCAAGACGGCGGCGGAAGCCACGGCGGACGACGGGCAGGCTACGGATTCACGCTCTCGTCGACCGGACCAGCGGGCTCCGTGTCCGGACGGGAACGGCGGGCCGAACCCGCCAGTGGCCAGCGCCGGTTGACCAGGAACACCGCGCCCGCGAGCAGCACCAGCACACCGCCCGCCACGGCGAGCGCGATGCCCACGCCGCCCGACTTCTCCTCGACGGCCGCCGCGTGCTGGGTACCCGAGGGGGCGTTCTTGCCGGGAGCGGGCTCCGTGCCGTTCGAGCTGGTCCCCGCGCTCGTCCCGGGACTGGTGCGGGCCGACTTCGGCGGCACCAGCTCGCCGACGGGCGTCACCTTCCCGGACGCCGCGAAGCCCCAGTCGAGGAGCCGCGCGGTCTCCTTGTAGACGGCGTGCTGCTCCTTCGACGACGGGTTCATGACGGTGACGAGCAGCACCCGGCCGTTGCGCTCGGCTACGCCGGTGAAGGTCGCGCCGGCGTGCGTGGTGTTGCCGTTCTTGACGCCCGCGATGCCCTGGTACGCGGGCACGCCGAGGTCGCCGGTGAGCAGCCGGTTGGTGTTCTGGATCTCGAAGGTATCGCGCTTCTTCCCGGGCTTCTGCTCGCCGGGGAACTTGGCGCGCGCGGTCGCGGCGTACTCCCGGAAGTCCGGCTTCTGCATGCCGCTGCGGGCGATGAGGGTGAGGTCGTACGCGGAGGAGACCTGGCCCGGCTCGTCGTAGCCGTCGGGGGTCTTCACCGTGGTGTCCAGGGCCTGGAGCTCCACCGCCCGCTGCTGCATCTCCTGGACGGTCCGGTCCTTGCCGTTGTTCATGGCGGTGAGGACGTGGACGGCGTCGTTGCCGGAGCGCAGGAAGACGCCCATCCACAGGTCGTGGACGCTGTAGGTCTGCTTCTCCTTGATGCCGACCAGACTGGATCCCGAGCCCAGGCCGGTCAGGTCCTGGGCCAGGACCGTGTGGTTCTGCGTCTTGGGGAACTTGGGCAGCAGGGTGTCCGCGAACAGCATCTTGAGGGTGGAGGCGGGGGCCAGCGGCCAGTGCGCGTTGTGCGCGGCGAGGACCTGCCCGCTCTCCGCGTCCGCCACGATCCACGAGCGCGCGCTGAGCTCCTTCGGCAGCACCGGGGCGCCCGGACCGAGCCGCACCTGGGTGCCGGGCTGAGCCAGCAGCGCCCCGCCGACGCTCGACATCCGGGCGGGCGGCTGCGGCTGCGGGGGCTTGCCGTCCGCGTGCGCGGGGGCGGCGGCGAGAAGCGGGAGCAGCGCGGCGGCGGCGGTCGCCGACAGGGCGGCCTTCGCGGTCATCTTCGAAGCGGACACGATCGAGAACGTACATCCCCGGAACCGCCTTCCGAACCCCGCGGGGCTGTTCGCCCCCGCTCGTCCACCCGTCCGCAGGGCCGCCGGACCTCCCGGTGATACCGGGACCATGAAGCTCAGCCGCCCCGTCTCCTGGTTCCTGCTCGCGTTCGGGGCGTGGAGCTGGTTCATCTGGATCACTTTCTCCATATAGCTGACCGGTAGAGCTTCGACGGCAGAAAAGAACAGGTGAGAGACCTCGCCCCCCCTTCGCTTCGCCCGTGGGAGCCGAGCATCGGGACGCGGTGCGGGTGGCTGTCTGCGCCCGGCAGTCCAAGGCGCGCCCCGACCCCTCCGAGGCGTCGGCGGAAACCCAGGTGGCAGCCGGCGGGACGCCGGCGGCGAGCCGGGGGGTGGGAGGTGATTCACACGTTCAAAGACGTCGGTCGGCCGGGTTGGGATCCAAACGGCATCCGCCCGCCCCGGACCACGTCGCGCTCGTCGAGCGCATGGTGGAGATGTCGTTCGCCGGAACGTCCGACGACAAGATCGCGACGACGCTGGAGTCGGAACAACGGCGGGCTGGACTACTACATGTGCGCCGACCCCAAGGGCCACGCGCTTTGAGCATCAAGCGCAAGGACGCCGATGGCTACGGGGCCCGGCGTGTCTGGGCACGTCTTGCCGCCGCGGACGTCGACGACCACGAGCACAGGGAATGGCCGGCGGAGGCGGCACGAAGAACGCGCGACGCTCGCGGGCGGCACCTTGAGACGGATGATGACCTTACTTCTTGGCCGCGCGGACACCCCGGAAGCCGATCACGCCGACAGCCGTCCCTAGGATGAACGACGTGACAGCGAGGGCGAGGTGGACCCAGAAGTACGCTGTGGGGTTTCCCGCGTCGTCGAACGCGAGGCCGCTCCCGTCCTTCCAGAGGTTCTTCGCGAAGGTCACCCAGATCACCCAAGACCAGACGCCGAACGCGAGCAGGAACCAGGAGACGCGGCGGCTGAGGTTCATGGGGTGTCCTTCGGGGTGGGGTGGCCGTGCCCTGCCAGTATCGAACGGGCCTGCGGTGATCTTGCGGCAGGGTCTCCGTACGCTAACGGTTAGCTTCGTATGTGGAACGACGCGAGCGGACTCGCCTTCGACGACGCCGGCGATCCGACGGGCTACTTCTGGGTTCACCTGCTGCTGGCCGTGGCGTCCTTCGTCTTGGGGACGGTGGTCGGGGTGATCGGGTTGCGTGGCGTGCGCGCGCTTCGGCGCGAGCGCGGCTGACGGAGTACGGGTACGGAGAGAGTGGGGCGGGGCGTGGTCGTGTTCCTGGTGGTACTGGTCGTGATCCTCGCGCTCCTGGGCGCGGTGCACTGGTACGTGTGGCGCCGCCTGGTGCGCGATCTCACGGCGCCCGGCGGCGCGGCCCGTCGGGCCGGTACGGCCGCCGCCGTCGTACTGCCGCTGCTGTCGGTCGCGGCGCTCGTCTCCGGGCGTGCCGGTGCGCCCTTCGTCGTGGAGCAGGTCGTCGCCTGGCCGGGCTACCTGTGGCTCGCGCTGCTCCTGTACGTGACGCTGGCGCTGGTCGTGACGGAACCGCTGCGGCCGTTGCTGCGGCGGCTGCTCGCCCGCCGGGCCGCCGTGGCGGCCGCCCGGGTCCCGGCGGCTCCCGTGCCCGTGCCCGCTCCCGCTGCCGCGGAGCCCGAGGGAGCTTCCGAGGGGCTCGGCGAGGCCGCCCCCGAAGCTCCCGCCCCCACCCCGGCCGCCGCACCGGCCCCCGGCCTCTCCCGGCGTCTGTTCGTCAACCGGATCGTCTCCGGGACCGCTGCCGCGGTCGCCGTCGGGACGGTCGGGTACGGGACGTACGGCGTGCTGCGCGGGCCGCGCGTGAAGCGGGTCACCGTGCCGTTGGCGAAGCTGCCGCGCGGGGCGCACGGGTACCGGATCGCGGTGGTGTCGGACATCCACCTCGGGCCCGTCCTGGGGCGCGCCCACACCCAGCGGATCGTCGACACGATCAACGCCACCCAGCCCGATCTCGTCGCCGTCGTCGGTGACCTGGTCGACGGCTCCGTGGCCGACCTGGGTCCGGCCGCCGAGCCGCTCGCGCACCTCAGGGCCCGCGACGGCGCGTTCTTCGTGACCGGCAACCACGAGTACTTCTCCGGCGCCGACGCTTGGGTCGACCACGTCCGCGAGCTCGGCCTGCGTCCGCTGCGCAACGCCCGCGTCGAGATCGGCGCCGGGTTCGACCTCGCCGGGGTGGACGACGTGGCGGGCGAGCGCGAGGGCCAGGGGCCCGACTTCGGCAGGGCGCTCGGGGACCGCGACCGGTCCCGTACCGCCGTGCTCCTCGCGCACCAGCCGGTCGTCATCGACGACGCCGTGCGGCACGGTGTCGACCTCCAGCTCTCCGGCCACACCCACGGCGGTCAGCTGTGGCCCGGCAACTTCATCGCCGAGCTGGCCAATCCCACCGTGGCGGGGCTCGAGCGCTACGGCGACACGCAGCTGTACGTGTCGCGCGGCGCGGGCGCCTGGGGGCCTCCGGTCCGGGTCGGCGCGCCCTCGGACATCACGGTCGTGGAGCTGGCGTCGAAGCAGGCGTGAGGGGGCGGCGACGGGTCCGCCGGCCGGCGGCGACCCGGTCGGCCTCGGCGCCGACCAGGTGCGTTCACGGAGTGCTTGGTGACCGGTACGTACTGTTCGGCCGCCCGAAATCCCTTATCCCTGGACATATGCGTGCCGTGTGAAGGTTTACTCTTCCACCAGTGAAATTCGTGTGATGGGATGACGCCCATCGCGGCCGGCCGATTTCCGCCGCGACCAGGGGTGGGGCACGCGATGAAGGAAACACGACTCATGCGGTCGACGGTCCGTCTGCGCATTTTGATCACTTGTGGGGTTCTGGTGGTCGCCGGAATCGGAGGCTGGCAGCTACTGCCCTCTGATGACGTGCGGACCGATCCGATCACCGTGGGCACCACGGACGAGGTGACCTCGCTCGACCCGGCCGGCGCCTACGACGCGGGTTCCTGGGCGATGTACAGCAACGTGTTCCAGTCGTTGCTCACCTTCAAGCCCGGCTTCACCACTCCGGTCCCGGACGCCGCCGAGAGCTGCCGTTTCGTCGGCAACAAGCTGACGACGTACGAGTGCACGCTGCGCGACGACCTCACCTTCGTCAATGGCCGCAAGATCACCGGAGAGGACGTCAAATACTCCGTCGAGCGCATTCTGGCCATCAAGACGGACGTCGGTCCGGCGCCCCTTTTCCCGACCCTGAAGAACGTCGAAGCGGACGGCCAGAAGGTCACCTTCCACCTCAGCGGCCGTGACGCCACCTTCCCGCTGAAGCTCGCGACGGGCGCCGGTTCGATCGTCGACCGCACGCTGTACCCGGCGAAGAGGCTGCGCGAGGGCACGGCGGTGGACGGCTCGGGGCCGTACGTCCTCAAGGAGTACAAGCCGGGCGAGGTCGCCCGCTTCGAGCCCAACCCGCGCTACAAGGGCGCGGTCTCCAAGACGGGCCACACGGTCGTCGTGAAGTACTTCCAGGAGTCCGAGCAGCTCGCCGCCGCCTGGAAGGCGAAGCAGGTGGATGTGACGAATCGTCAGATGCCGCCCGGCTTCATCAACGCGTTGAAGGACGCGTCCAGCGACGGCACCCGCATCACGGAGGTGGCGACCGCCGAGGTCCGCAATCTCAACTTCAACCTCCGGCCCGGCTCGGCGATGGCGGACAAGGCGGTACGGCGGGCCGTCGCCGCCGTCCTCGACCGCCCGGCCATCACCACCGGCCCCTACCAGGGCACCGTCGAGCCGCTGTACTCCCTCATCCCGCAGGGCTTCGTCGGCCACAGCACCGCCTTCTACGACGCCTACCCGGAGCCCAGTGCGGCCATCGCGAAGCGGCTGCTGAAGGACGCGGACGTCGACACACCGGTGAAGTTCACCCTCGGACACCGTGCGGACGCCACGTACGCCGCGGAGGCCGCCGAGATCAAGAAGCAGTTGGAGCAGAGCGGCCTGTTCGAGGTCAAGGTCGTCTCGGTGGACTGGAAGGCCTTCCAGAAGGCGTACGCCCAGGGGAAGTTCGACGCGTACCCGATCGGCTGGTTCCCGGACTTCCCGGACTCCGACAACTTCGCCGCGCCCCTCGTCGGCACCGGCAACGCGCTGCACAACGGGTACTCCAGCAAGACGATCGACTCGCTGATCGCCGCGTCGCAGCAGTACAGCGACCGGGCGCGGGCCACCGACGACTTCAAGGCGATCCAGAGCGAGGTCGCCAAGGACGTGCCGCTGGTGCCGCTGTGGCAGAAGAAGGACTACGTGCTGGCCACGGACCAGGTGGCCGGCTCACAGTATCTGTCGGACGGCACGGGCATGTGGCGCCTGTGGGAACTCGGCTGGATCTAGGGCGGGTCTCTCGGGTCGGGCCGGGAGGCCGGCAGGATCCGGAAGACACGCCCCGGGGCCCGTGCGCTAGGGCTTCCGGCCGGCCCGCTTGGGCTTGCCGGAGGCCGCCATCCCCGCCGCGGTCGGCATGAAGTCGGACAGGACGTCGTGGACGTCCGTGACCAGCGGGCGCAGGATCCGGAAGCGGGACAGCGAGATGGCCCGGGCCGTGACCGGGGCGAGCCGCTCCACCAGGCGGCGGCTGTTGGCCGCGCCCTCGGAGCGGTCGTACACCCAGAACAGCACCAGGCCCATCTGCTGGAGCCAGAGCAGCCGCGGCAGCGGCTCCGCCAGTTCCCGGTCCACCTTGACCGCGGCCCCGCGGATGACCCGCCGGTGGACCTCGATCGCCGCCTCCCGCGGGCCCTCGGACTCGGGGGAGAAGGGGCTGAGCGGACTGTCCGGGTCGGCGGCGTTCTTGAAGAACTGGGACGCGAACTCGTGGTACGGCTCGGCGATGTCGAGCCAGGCGAGGAGCACCCCGCGGATCCGGGCCGTCAGGTCCTTCTCGCCGCTCTCCAGGATCGGCTCGACGGCCGCCTGGTGCTCCTCGGCGATCCGGTCGTAGAAGCCCTGGACGAGGTGCTCCTTGGAGGAGAAGTAGTAGTACGCGTTGCCGACGGAGACCCCGGCCTCCTGGGCGATGGCCCGCATCGTCGTCTTGTCGTAGCCGCGCTCCTTGAACAGCCGGAGCGCGGTCTCCAGGATGAGCGCGCGGGTCTGCTCGCTCTTGGGCGCCTTGGCGGCGTTGTCCTGCTTCTCTTCCATCTCTTCCCTCGCGTCCTCCACGGGACCTGAGCCTAGCCGGACGAGCCGGGTGTCCCGCACCGTCCGTCGGAGCAGGCGGTGCCGGCTGCGTCGCCGCCCTCGCCGGGTCCCTCGCCGCGCCCGGACTTGAGTGCCTCGCGCCACTTGGCGGCGGCGAGGACGGTGGCCCGGGCGAAGGGCTGCCCGGCGGGCGTGGCCAGCCAGTGGGCCCGGGGCCGGTGTTCGGCCAGGGCCCAGAGGCAGACGATCCAGGCGGCGGTGGAGCGGTAGATCTGGCCGCCGTCGCCGACGACGGTGATCTCGCGCAGGGTGTCCTCGTGGTCGAGGCCCGGGAACCGCTCGCGCGCCTCCCGGGAGCCGGCCGGGACCAGGTCCAGGGGCACCAGCTGCGGCTGACGGAGCAGCCAGTGCCTCAGGTGGACGCAGAGCGGACAGTCCGCGTCGTACAGGACGGTCAGGCGCCGCACGGGCGCGTTCGGGTTCACGCGTGCTCCCGGCCCGGGCGGGGCGTCAGGCGCCGGTGGCCGGGGTCGCCCAGGGGCCGGGGCCCTGCGGGCCGGTGGGGCCGCCCTTGCCGGGGCCCATCCAGCCCTGCGGCGGCACCGGCGGGACCTGGCGGCGCTCCATGACGCCACGGCGGCGGATCTTGTTGAGGACGTAGACGTTGGCGAGGTGCAGCACGCCGAGGACGAGCAGGACGACGCCGAGCTTGACGGAGAGGGCCTCGAAGAGCCCGCGGGCGTCGGGGACGGCCTCGTCCTGGCTCAGGTAGAGGGCGACGAAGCCGAAGTTGACGAGGTAGAAGCCGACGACGAGCAGATGGTTCACGGCGTCGGCGAGCTTCTCGTTCCCTTGCAGCACGTCGGCGAGGAAGACCTTTCCGTTGCGGCTGAGGGTGCGGGCGACCCAGATGGTGAGCCCGACACTGACGAGCAGGTAGACGACGTACGCGACGACAGTGAGGTCCATGCCCTCACGCTCCCTTGAACGCGTTCAAAGCTGACGTGGATGACTGTAGACCTCTCTTTGAACGTGTTCAAGCCGGGGTGGGCGGGGCCGGGGAAACCCCTGGTGGGGCGGGTGTCCGGCGATCTAGGGTGCGGGCCATGACACTTGCTCACGACGTGGCCGGCGACGGCCCCTCCACCGTTCTGCTGCTCCACTCCGGCGTCTGCGACCGGCGCATGTGGGACGGACAGTTCCACGCCCTCGCCGAGGCCGGACACCGGGTGGTGCGGTGCGACCTCCGGGGCTTCGGCGACACGCCGATCGACCGCCCGCACGTCCACGCCGACGACGTACGCGCGCTGCTCGACCACCTCGGCGTCGAACGCGCCGCGCTCGTCGGCTCCTCCTTCGGCGGCGAGGTGGCCCTGGAGTTCACCGTCCGCCACCCCGGCCGCACCACCGCCCTCGCCCTGCTCTGCGCCGCCGCCCCGGGCCACGAGGCCGGCCCGGAGCTGCGCGGGTTCTTCACGCGCGAGCGCGCGCTGCTCGTGGACGGCGACATCGCCGCAGCGGCCGACCTCAACGTCGACTTCTGGCTCGGTCCGGACGCGGACGCCGACGCCCGCGAGCTCGTCCGCCGCATGCAGACCCGCGCCTTCGAGCTCCAGCTGCCCGCGCCCGACGAGTTCGCGCCCGGCGAGGTCGAGGTGACCGACGCCGACCTCGCCGCGATCGGCGTCCCCGTGCTGGTCGCCACCGGCGCCCACGACGTACCGGACTTCCGCGCGATCGGCGACCGGCTCGGCCGGCTCTTCCCCGACGTGCGCCGCACCGAGCTCGACTGGGCCGGCCATCTGCCCGCCGTGGAGCGCCCCGAGGAGACCGCGAAGCTGCTCCTCGACTTCCTCGGCTCTCCCACCGCCTGAGGCGGCGGAGGGCCGTCCCCTCCCGGAGGGTCACGGGGGCCGTTGAAGACCGCAGTGGAGGGCCCTCAGGGGCGCCGCGGGGGGCCGCAGAAGGCCGCAGAGGGGGGACGCGGCGGACGGCAGACGGCGGACGTTGGGCGCAGGGGGCGCCGGGGCGCAAGGGCGTAGGGGGCCGCGGAGGGCGCCGGAGCACCGGCGCGGGCTCCGTCAGCCGCTCCTGAACCGCCGCACGCCCGGCACCAGCGCCGTCCCGAGACAGCAGGCGGCCACCGTCACCGCCGCGGCCACCAGCGGGAGCTCCGGCCCCCAGGCCGAGGCGGCGAGCGGTGCCAGGGCGTAGCCGAGCGGCATCGCCGCGAAGGAGAGCAGCCAGTCGTACGAGGTCACGCGCGCGAGCACGTGTTCCGGTACGGCCCGCTGCACCGCGGTCTCCCAGACCGGTGTGAGGAACCCGAGCCCCGCCTGCGCGAGGCCGTACGCGGCGAAGACCGCCGGGCCCGGCGCGTGGGCCGCCAGGAGCAGCAGCGGCAGCGCGTACAGGGCGAGGCCCAGGTTGGCCGCGAGGACCGGGCGCCGGGGGCGGATCCGGTCGGCGGCCAGCGAGCCGGCGAGCAGCCCGATCGCCCCCACCTGGAGGAGGCCCGCCCAGGCGAGGTCGCCGCCGAACCGGTCGAGGGCGAGCGCGGGGCCGAGCGTCATCAGGACGGCGGCGGCGCCGTTCCATGCGCTGTGCCCGACGAGGCTCGTCCAGTACCAGTCGCGGCTGCGGACCTCACGCCAGCCCTCCTTGAGGTCGGCGAGCACCGACCGGCGCGGCGGCGCGGCCACCCGCTCGACCCGTACGGCGCACAGCAGCGCGGCGCTGACCGCGAAGCTCGCGGCGTCCAGGACGAAGGCCCAGCCGGGACCCACGGTCACGATCAGCGTCCCGGCGAGCGCCGGACCGCCGACCCGGCTCGCGCTGTGCGCCACGGCCATCGCCGCGTTCGCCCGCTGCAGTGCCTCCGCCGCGACCGTGCCCTTGATCAGCGGCGCGGTCGTGGGCATCGCGAAGGCGCCCGCCGCGCCGCCGAGCACCTCGACGACCGCGATGACGCCGAGCGACGGCGTACCGCCCAACAGCTGGATGCCGACGACCAGTTGGGTCGTGCACCGGACGAGGTCCATGGCCAGGGCGACCGTCCTGGCGTCGAACCGGTCGCCGACCACGCCGCCGAGCGGCAGCAGGAGCAGCTTCGGCACCATCGAGCAGGCGAGCACGAGCGCGAGTGCCGAGGTGGAGCCGGTCGCCTTCAGTACGGCGAGGGCGAGCGCGGCCGGGATGACGGCGTCGCCGAGGAGGGAGAGTGTGCGCCCGGCGAAGAGCAGCCGGAAGGAGCGGGTGCGCAGGGGATGGGGGAGGGGAGGCCGGTCGAGAGCGGTGGCAGGCATGAGGCGCAGAGTATTTCGGTACCGAATAATTCGTCAACGAAATACTTCTGCCGTGGTTCGCCCGCGCCGCCGACGTACGATCACCCCATGGCACCGACCGAGACCCCGAGCGCAGAGGGACCGGGCGCGGAGCAGCAGGGCTCCGAGCAGCCGGGCGGGCCCGCTTCGCCGGGCTCACCCGCTCCCCAGGGCTCACCCGCGTCCCAGGGCTCACCCGCGTCCCTGCGCGACTGGACGGACGAGCACGTGGCCCGCTGGCAGCCCGTCCTGCCCGGCCTCGACCCGGTCGTCGAGGGCGCGGTCACCCGGATGAAGAAGCTCTCCGTCTACTTCCGTCGCGTCCGCGAGCAGTCGCTCGTCGACTTCGACCTGGAACGCCACGAGTTCGACACGCTCCACAAGCTCGCCGGCCGCGGCGGAAGCGCCGCGCCCTCCGAACTCGCCCAGGACCTCGACCTCGCCCCGGCCTCCGTCACCGGCCGCCTCGACGCCCTGGAGAAGCGGGGCTTCGTCCGCCGTACCCAGTCCACGACCGACCGCCGCCGGGTGATCGTCGAACTCACCGACTCGGGCCACGAGACCTGGCTCGGCGCCATGGACGTCCTCGGCCACGAGGAGTACCGCCTCCTCGGCGTCCTCGACCCCGAGGAGCGCGCCACCCTCAACGACCTGCTCCGCCGCATCATGATCGCCGCCGAGGAGGACCCCACGGTCCCGCACTGGCACGGCTAGCGTCCTCTCGCCTCAGATCTGGCCCTGATCCGTCTCTGATCCGGCCCTGATCCGCCCCCGACCCGTCTCTGATCCGGCCCTGATCCGCCCCCGACCCCTCTCTGATCCGGCCCTGCGCAGCACCTTCACCCCCGAGCGGCGGTGCCGCCCTGATCCGGCCCGATCGGCGAGGCGCTTCCTAGCGCGTCACGCCGCCGAACGCGGCGCCGGCTATCTTCTCGATCCGCTCGACCTCCTTGTCGGCGTCCTTGCCGGTCGCCAGCAGGGAGTACACGAGGACCCGCTCCAGGCCCGCCGTGGCGAACACCCCGCTCGCGTGACCGTGGTTGGTCCCCGTCTTGCCCCAGATCACCGTCCCGTCCTTCAGCGCGATCCGGTTCAGCCCGCCGTAGCTGAACTCGGCCCCCGGCACCTCCGGCATCGCGAACAGCAGCCGCCGCTCGGCCGGGCGCAGCAGCCCGCCGCGCATCAGCGCGGTCGTGAAGCGCCGCAGGTCGGAGGCGTTGGACACGAGTCCGCCCTCCGCCCAGGCCCACTCGTCGGCCGGCAGCCTGGTGTGCCGCAGGCCGAGCGGCCGCAGCACCCGGTCGTCCAGCTCCTCCGCGTAGGTCCGGCCGGTCGTCTCCTCGACCACGAGGCCGAGGATGAAGTAGTTGATGCCGTTGTACTGGGCGACGGTCCCCGGGGCGGCCGGAGTCCCGCAGGAGACCGCGGATCTGACGATCTCCACCGGCGTCCCCGGGCGGACGCACCGGGGCTTCTGCAGCCCGCTGGTGTGGCTGAGGAGCTGCCCCACCGTGATCGGCGCGTAGGAGTCCGGCAGCAGGCCGGGCAGCAGCTCCTGGACCGTGTCGTCGAGCGACACCCGGCCCTCGCCGACGAGTTGGAGCACGACGGCGGAGGTGAACACCTTGGTGACGCTGCCTATCGCGAACTCGGCCTCGACCGGCGCGGTCCACTCGCCGGCCGTGCCGCTCCACCGCCCGTCCCGCCCCGTCACCTTCACCATGGCGCCCCGCACGTACGTGTCGGGCAGTCCGGCGAGCGCCTCCCGCATCGCCGCGGGATCGACCCGGCCGTCGGCCGTGGCCGCCACCGCCGGAGCCGCCACCGCCGGAGCCGCCGGGGAAGGAGCCGTCACGGCGCCCGCGGGCACGGCCGCACCCGCCACCACCAGGGCGGCCACCGCCGCGGCCGTCGTCCAACGGGTCTTGTTCATCCACGAGTTCGTCATGGATCAAGGTTCCCGCCCGACCGCCCCTCCGGACCATCGGGGACCACCCTGGTCCACCCCTGAGGCGGAGCCCTGAGGAAGATCCCTGAAGGAGAAGGGGCCTTGGGGGACGACCCTGAGGGGTTAACCCTGAGAGCCGCTCAGACGCTGAGCGAGCGGGCGAAGTTGAGCTGACCCATCACCCAGTGGATGGTGTCAGGACCGGTCGCCGGGATCATCGTCGAGTGGTGCTTGCCGCCGCTCGTCACCGTGACCTGGATGAAGCCGGTGGTCTGCTTCTCCTTCATCAGCAGGAACAGCAGACCCAGCAGGCAGAGCACGAAGAAGATGATCGCGAGCACGATCGCGACCGTCGGGATCTTCTCCTCGGTCCGCGACATGTCCATCGCGTTCCACACCGCGCCCTTGAGCGGCATCGCTCCGGCCGGCGTGATGATCTGGTCGCCGACCACGGTGATGTCGCCGAGGCTCAGCAGCGGAGCCCCGCCCGCCATCGGCATGGCCGGTACCGGGGCGTGCTGCGGCGGCACCGGGACGCCGCCCGGCAGGGTCGGCTGGTAGGCGGGCGGCGTCTGCGGGTAGCCGTAACCCGGCGCCCCCGCCTGATGGCCCGGCCCCCACTCGTAGTTGCCCGAGTCGTCCGACTTGTAGGGGTTCGGCTCGCTCATGGTCCCCGTCCTTCCTTGCCCGTCAACACTGCCCCAGATCCTGGCACATGCGGCCGTGTCCCGGAGCGTCCGTGCTCCCCGTACATGCGAAGGGCCCCGCCCCCCTCGACCGAGGGAGACGGGGCCCTGCCGCCGGCCGCCGGACGCCGGTCGCGGGAGCGACCGACGTCACGGCGGCGCAGCGGCCCGAAGCCTGTGAGGCTCCCCAGGCGCCGAGCGGCGCGAGGGGCGCGTCGGGAAGACTAGAAGCGACGCGTGATCAGCGCGCGCTTCACTTCCTGGATCGCCTTCGTGATCTCGATGCCACGCGGGCAGGCGTCCGTGCAGTTGAACGTCGTGCGGCAACGCCACACGCCGTCCTTGTCGTTCAGGATCTCCAGGCGCTGCTCGCCGGCCTCGTCACGCGAGTCGAAGATGAAGCGGTGCGCGTTGACGATCGCGGCCGGACCGAAGTACTGGCCGTCGTTCCAGAAGACCGGGCAGGAGGAGGTGCAGGCCGCGCAGAGGATGCACTTCGTCGTGTCGTCGAAGCGCTCGCGGTCCTCGGCCGTCTGCAGCCGCTCGCGGGTCGGCTCGTTCCCCTTGGTGACCAGGAACGGCATGACGTCCCGGTACGCCTGGAAGAACGGCTCCATGTCGACCACGAGGTCCTTCATCACCGTGAGGCCCTTGATGGCCTCGACCGTGATCGGCTTCTCGGGGTTGATGTCCTTGATCAGCGTCTTGCAGGCGAGGCGGTTCTTGCCGTTGATCCGCATCGCGTCCGAGCCGCAGATGCCGTGCGCGCAGGAGCGGCGGAAGGTCAGCGTGCCGTCGAGGTCCCACTTGATCTTGTGGAGACCGTCGAGCACGCGCTCCTTCGGGTCGATCTCGATCTGGAAGTCCTCCCAGACCGCCGCGTCCGAGATCTCGGGGTTGTAGCGGCGGATCCGGAAGGTGACCGTGATGTACGGGGACGCGGCGGAGTCCTTCTCCACCTTGTCCAGAACGGGGGTAGCCATCAGTACTTACGCTCCATCGGCTGGTAGCGGGTCTGGACGACCGGCTTGTAGTCGAGACGGACGGTCTCGGAGCCGTCCTCGCCGACCTCGCGGTACGCCATGGTGTGGCGCATGAAGTTGACGTCGTCGCGGTTCGGGTAGTCCTCGCGGTAGTGACCGCCGCGGGACTCCTTGCGCGCCAGGGCCGAGACGGCCATGACCTCGGCCAGCTCGAGCAGGTTGCCCAGCTCGATGGCCTCCAGGAGGTCCGTGTTGAAGCGCTTGCCCTTGTCCTGGATGGACACGTTCTTGTAGCGCTCGCGCAGCTCGGCGATCTTCTCGACGGCCGTCTTGATGGTCTGCTCCGTGCGGAACACCATCACGTTGGCGTCCATCGTCTCCTGGAGCTCACGGCGCAGGTCGGCGACCCGCTCGTTGCCCGTGGAGTTGCGAAGGTTCTCGATCTGCTCGACGACGAAGGCCTCCGGGTTCTCCGGCAGCTCGACGTAGTCGTTCTTGGCGGAGTACTCGGCGGCGGCGATGCCCGAGCGCTTGCCGAACACGTTGATGTCGAGCAGGGAGTTGGTGCCGAGGCGGTTGGCTCCGTGCACGGAGACACAGGCGACCTCGCCGGCCGCGTACAGGCCCGGGACGACGGTGGTGTTGTCCGAGAGGACCTCACCCTCGACGTTGGTCGGGATGCCGCCCATGGCGTAGTGCGCGGTGGGCTGGATCGGGATCGGGTCCGTGTACGGCTCGATGCCGAGGTACGTACGGGCGAACTCGGTGATGTCCGGGAGCTTGGCGTCCAGCTGCTCCGGCGGGAGGTGCGTCAGGTCCAGGTAGACGTGGTCGCCCTCGGGACCGCAGCCGCGGCCCTCGCGGATCTCCGTGTAGATGGAGCGGGAGACGACATCACGGGACGCGAGGTCCTTCATGACCGGCGCGTACTTCTCCATGAAGCGCTCGCCGTCCTTGTTGCGGAGGATGCCGCCCTCACCACGGGCGCCCTCCGTCAGCAGGATGCCCATGCGCCAGATGCCCGTCGGGTGGAACTGGAAGAACTCCATGTCCTCCAGGGGCAGACCGCGGCGGTAGCACGCGGCCTGGCCGTCACCGGTCAGGGTGTGGGCGTTGGAGGTCACCTTGAAGAACTTGCCGGTGCCGCCGGACGCGTAGATGACCGCCTTCGCCTGGAAGACGTGGATCTCGCCGGTGGCCAGCTCGTACGCGACCACACCGGCGGACTTCTTGATGCCGTCGACCTCGGTGATCAGCTGGTCCAGGACGTAGAACTCGTTGAAGAACTCCACGCCCTCCTTGACGCAGTTCTGGTACAGCGTCTGGAGGATCATGTGGCCGGTGCGGTCCGCGGCGTAGCAGGACCGGCGGACCGGGGCCTCGCCGTGGTTGCGGGAGTGACCGCCGAAGCGGCGCTGGTCGATGGTGCCGTTCGGGGTCCGGTTGAACGGCAGGCCCATCTTCTCCAGGTCGAGGACGGCGTCGATGGCCTCCTTCGCCAGGATCTCGGCGGCGTCCTGGTCGACCAGGTAGTCACCGCCCTTGACCGTGTCGAAGGTGTGCCACTCCCAGTTGTCCTCCTCCACGTTGGCCAGCGCGGCGGCCATGCCGCCCTGCGCGGCGCCCGTGTGGGAGCGGGTCGGGTACAGCTTCGTCAGCACGGCGGTGCGGCTGCGCTTCGTCGCCTCGATGGCGGCGCGCATGCCGGCGCCGCCGGCGCCGACGATGACGGTGTCGTACTTGTGGATCTTCATGACGTGGTTACCTCAGCCCCGTGCCTAGCGGATGTTCGGGTCGAAGGTGAAGATCACCAGCGTGCCCAGAAGGATGGTGAACACCGTGGCGGTGTACAGCAGGCCCTTGAGCCACAGGCGCGTGTTGGCGCGCTCCGCGTAGTCGTTGATGACCGTGCGGAGGCCGTTGGCGCCGTGCAGCATCGCGAGCCACAGCATCAGCAGGTCCCAGACCTGCCAGAACGGGGACGCCCAGCGGCCGGCCACGAAGGCGAAGCCGATCTTGGAGACGCCGCCGTCCAGGAAGAGCTGGATCAGCAGGTGGCCGAGGACCAGGACGACGAGGACGACGCCCGAGAGGCGCATGAAGAGCCACGCGGCCATCTCGAAGTTGCCTCGCGTCGCCCGCGGGGTCTTGCCCGTGCGCTTGCGGGGGGCCTCGATGTACGGGGCCGGGTTGTCCACGTCGTAGCCGGCGCCTTCGACGGGGCCGATCGCGGTAGAGGTGTCAGCGGACATGTGCGTCAGCTCCCGAACAGTTCACGTGCGGCGTGGCCGAGGACGGGGTAGAGCGAACCCGCCATCAGCACGACCCAGATGCCCACGACGGTCCAGAGCATCTGCTTCTGGTAGCGGGGGCCCTTGGCCCAGAAGTCCACGGCGATGACACGGAGACCGTTCAGCGCGTGGAAAAGGATGGCGGCGACCAGGCCGTACTCCAGAAGAGCGACGATCGGCGTCTTGTAGGTCGCGACGACCTCGTCGTACGCCTCGGGGGAGACGCGGACGAGAGCGGTGTCCAGCACGTGTACGAACAGGAAGAAGAAGATGAGGACGCCGGTGACTCGGTGAGCCACCCAGGACCACATTCCTTCCCGGCCGCGGTACAGCGTTCCAGCCGGCACGGAAAAACCCTCCGGGAGCGGGGATCAGGGCCGGCCGGCTTCTCTGTCGGTCTGGCCCGGCCGGGTACGGTCCACCGGCCCCGGTCATCGTAGCGACGACTTGTCGGTTCGCTCGCGCGGGGTCCATAGGTGTGATCAAACAGGCACGGACGGGCTATCGTCCGACCCCGAATCGCCGTATTGCGGGCGAACTCACCGCGCGGCGATCGAACGCGTGAGCCGGGTGCGGGCGAGCCGGCGCAGTTCCTCCGCCGCGATCACCCGCTCCTCCTCCCTTTCGTTGCCGAGGCGTGACCGGATGCCCGCGAGGACCTGGTCGAGCCGCTCGCCCGCCGGCACTCCGTCCAGGCTGATCACGAAGGCGTGGCCGAAGCTGCTCTCGTACGCGGCGAGGGCGGCGCCAAGCGCGGTGCGGGCGGCCGGCGGCGCGTCAGGGTGCGGCAGTGCGGAGGTCTCGCGCGACAGCGCCTCGTCGAGGTCCCGGCCCGACAGGTCGTATCCGGCCTCGTCGGCGGCGGCGAGCAGCGCGTCGAGGGTCGGGTACGGCCGGTGGGCGGCCACCCGTTCGGCCCAGCGGCGGCTGCCGCAGCAGTCGAGCAGCAGTGCCTCGGCCGCGGTGGGCGGGTCCGCGTTGAAGCGCACGAGCCCGGTGAGGTGCCGACCGGTGCCCTGCTGGGCAGGTATGGCAGCGGGAGTGACCCCGGTCCTGCACGGGGCGGCGTGGGTGTCGCTGGTCAGCGGGGACTCCGGGAGCGAGACGTGGAGGTGTCGGGGAGAACGGTGGGGAGGATGTGACGCCACGCTATCGGCGGGAAGGGGGAAGTGTCCGACGGATGCGCGAATTTCACCTGGACGAGTGGGTTTCGTCGGCAGGGTCGACGGTGCGGCCGGAAGGGCAGGAAGGCCCCGGGATGCCGCGATTCGCGTGGTGAGGGAGGATTCCGGGTGATGCGGTACTCCATACGGGGGCCCCGCCGGGGCCCCGCACTCCTGGCGGCCGCGGTGGCACTGGCCACCGTGGCGGCCTGTTCGAACGGATCCTCCGCCGGGCCGCCGGCCGGGACCGTCGGCACCGCCTCGACCGGCGCGTCCAGCCCGGTCGTGAGCAGCCCGCCGCCGAGTCCGCCGCCCAGCCCGACGCCGACGAAGACCTATCCGCTGTCGAAGGCGCCGCAGGTCGTCCCCGCCGTGCTCGCCCACCGGGCGGCCCGCGGCCCCGGCTGGAAGCCGGGCCCGGGCACCGGTGTCGTGGTCGCCGAGAAGGACGCGTTCGCGCTGGCCGACGAGGCCCGGCTGATCGCCGCCGAGCTCCGCGTGCCGTACCGGGGCACCGCCGCCGCCCGGCCGGGCGACGTCAGCCTCGCCCTCGGCGGGTCCGGTGCCGCCGAGTCGTACACCCTCACCGTCCGGGACGGCGGCATACGCATCACCGGGCCCGACCAGGCCGGGGTCTTCTACGGCACGCGCACCCTCAAGCAGTCCGTCAGGTCCACCGGCGCGATGCCGGAGGGCGTGGTCACCGACGCCCCGGCGAAGCCCCAGCGCGGGCTGATGGTCGACATCGCCCGCAAGTACTACACCGCCGACTGGATCGAGGGCCGGCTGCGCGAGATGGCCGACCTCAAGCTCAACCAGCTCGGGCTGCACTTCTCCGACGACCAGGGTTTCCGCATCGCCTCCGACACCCACCCCGAGGTGGTCTCCCAGCGGCACCTCAGCAAGGCCGAGGTGCGGCGGATCGTGCAGCTCGCCGCGAGCCTGCACATCACGGTCGTCCCCGAGATCGACTCGCCGGGACACCTGGGTGCGGTCATCGCCGCGCACCCCGACCTGCAGCTCGTCAGCGCGACCGGCCGCGCCCCGCGTGGCGCCGTCGACATCTCGAAGCCCGCCTCGGCGAGGATCGTCGACGAGCTGCTCCGCGAGTACGCCGGGCTGTTCCCCGGCGCGTACTGGAACCTGGGCGGCGACGAATACGTGGCCCTGATGTCGAAGAACCCCGAGGCGACCTATCCGCAGCTGGCGCGCGCCGCGACCGCGAGGTACGGGCCGTCGGGCCGGGTCCAGGACCTGGCGACCGGCTGGCTGAACGACCGCGCGGCCGTGGTCCGCCCGACCGGCAAGGCCATGCGCGCCTGGAACGACGGCTTCTTCACCGGCGGCGTCACGAGCGCCGACAAGGACCTCCAGGTCGCCTACTGGACGGGCAAGGAGATCGGGGCCAGGACGCCCGTCTCGTATCTGAGCGCCGGCCGGAAGATGATCAACTACAACGACAAGTACCTCTACTACGTGCTCGGCCAGCCGAACCAGTTCGTGTACCCGACCGGCCGCCTCATCTACGAGCAGTGGACCCCGCTCGTCCTGCGCGGCAGCACCCCGGTGCCCGCCCGCTACGACCCCCAGATCCTCGGCGGCAGCTTCGCGATCTGGGGAGACCTCCCGAACGCCCAGACGCAGGCCCAGGTGGCGGCCGGCATCCGGATGCCGCTGACGGCGACCGCCCAGAAGCTCTGGGACGCCCGGAAACCCGCCATCAGCTGGGCGGCCTTCCAGGCGCTGGCGGCGCGGGTGCGCTGAGGCGGGCGCGCCGCCGTCCCTGCGGCGGGCGGGATGCCCCGGCGGTGTCCGAGGCGTCCCGCCGTGCGGGCCCGGCCGTGTGGGTACTCAGGCGCGTCTGAGTAGCCGCGCCGTGGCCGCGGCCCGCCCGCCGCCCGTACGTTCCCGGTGTCCGGCGCCCGAGTGGGGCGCCCGCGCCCTGGGGGCACGCACCATGAACCCTGACCGTGACGGCCTGACGTACGCCGTCGCCGCCCTGCTCGCCGTCACCGCCGTCGTCGACGCCCTCGCCGCGGCGGCAGCGTGGAGCGTGCGCGGCCTGTTCCTCGGCCCTCTCGCCGACCACCCCGACCCCGCGGGCTTCGGTGACCTGGGCCTGGCGACGGCGGGCGCGCTCCAGTGCCTGCTGGTGCCGGTCACGGCGGTGTTCCTGGCCGTCCTGCTGCGCCGCCGCCGGGCGGGCGCCGGCTGGTGGTCCGGACTCGGCGTCGTGGCGCTGGTCACGGCGGGCGGGACCTGGGCGTACGTCTCCGCCGACACCGTCGCGGGATTCGTCACCGGCGCCGGCGCGCTGGCCGCGGCCGACCTGCTGAACGCCCTCGTGGCCGTCCTCGCGGCCGTGTTCGTCCTGCGTCCGACCTCTATGCAGGGCCCGAAGACCACTGGCATGATTCCGGCCGCGCAGTGACGAAAACGCGCCGGGCGGCGCAGTAGTGGAAGTACTGCGTCCGCATAGCTGGCGAGGAGGCGTCCATGACGTCCGTGACGAGCACGAGCCTGCAGGAACTGATCGACCGCGCCGAGGAGCGGGGCCTCGCGGCCGCCGGACTCGCCTGTCTCGACCGGTGTCTGCCGCTGCTCGCGCCCGACGCCGCGGACGTCCTCCGGCCGGCCTGGGCCACCGTGGCCCGCGGCGACGGCGGCGCCTGGGGCGAGGCCGTCGCCAAGGCGCGGGTCGAACTCGACGGCGCGGGCTCCGGGCCGGGTGGCGAGGTCGCCGCCCTCGTGCGCGGGATGCTCGACGACGCGCCCGCCGACTGGGCCGTGGAACCGCTGCGGGAGTGGGCCCGGCGCTGTTCCGGGGCGGCGCTCACCGCGCACGCCCACTATGACGCCACCGACGCGGGCCCGCTGCACGCGGGCGAACTCCGCCGCCAGCAGGCCGTCCTGGAGGCCGTGGCGCACGGCCCGACCGGACTGCGCCGCGCCCGGGACCTCTCGACCGAGGGCGGGCGCGTCCTGCGCGCGGTCGTCTCGCGCAGGGCGCGCACCGCCTGAGCCGCACGGGCCGGGCAGCCCGTACCGCCCGGGCCAACGGGCCGGGCCACCCCCTGAGCCGTACGGGCCGGGCCGCCGCCTGAGCCGCACGGGCCGGGCCACCGCCTGAGCCGTACGGGCCGGGCAGCCCGTACCGCCCGAGCCGTGCGCCGGTCAGGCCTCCGGCTCGGTGTTCGCGATCGACAGCGAGCTGATCGCCGCGGAGATCTCCTGCTCGGCGCGGGCCTTGTCGAGGCCGAGGCCCGCGAGCACGCCCTTGCCGTCCTCGAACTCCAGGAGCGCGAGCAGGATGTGCTCGGTGCCCACGTAGTTGTGGCCGAGCCGCAGGGCCTCCCGGAAGGTGAGTTCCAGGACCTTCTTGGCCTCCGCGTCGTACGGGATGAGCGCGGGCACCTCCTCGGCGGCCGGCGGCAGCGTCGGGGTGACGGCCTCGCGGAGCTGCTCCGCGGTGACGCCCTGGCCGGCGATCCAGTGGCCCGCGAGGCCCTCCGGCTCGGCCAGCAGGCCGAGGACCAGGTGGGCCGGGACCGTCTTGTCGTTGCGGGCGGCGGAGGCCTCGTTCTGCGCGGCCATCACGACGTTGCGGGCCCGGGGCGTGAACCGGCTGAAGCCGGCGTTCGGGTCCATCTTCGCCGCGTCCGCCTCCTTGTCGTCCTTGGGGACGAAGCGCTTCTGGGCGGCCTGCCGGGTGACGCCCATGCTCTTGCCGATGTCGGTCCAGGAGGCGCCGGCCCGCCGCGCCTGGTCCACGAAGTGGCCGATGAGGTGGTCGGCGACCTCGCCGAGGTGGTCCGCCGCGATGACCGCGCCGGTCAGCTGGTCGAGGGCGTCCGAGTGGGACTGCTTGATCGCTTCGATCAGGTCGTCGAGTCGCACGGGGTTGCTCATGCCGAGTGGATTCGTCATGAGTGCAACCCTAGGTTGACAGTCCCGGGCTGTCAACGGATGGTTGACAGTCGAAGGCAAAAGAAAAGGGCGCCCGTCTTGGGGCGCCCGAAACCGCAGGTGAAAGGAAGACGACCGGGGCCGCCACCCCCCACAGGAGAGGCCCCGGTCGTCGTCCGCGGAGCCGCAGCACGGCCCCGTACTCCTAACAGCGCCGGGCGTGCGTTTTCTGTCACACCCCGAAGTTGCGAGTTGCACAAAGAACCGGACCCGCGTGGACGCGGCGCCCGAAAAGGACGTAGCGTTCTGCTGCGCCCTGGGCGGCGTGGCGGTGACGACCAGCCGCGATGAGCGCGACGACGAACAGGTGTGGGGAGTGCTGGGGGACGAGGCGGAGCTGACAGCCGCAGTGCTCGCCGCGCAGAACGGCGACGAGCACGCCTTCCGTACCGTCTACCGTGCGGTGCATCCGCGGCTCCTGGGCTACATACGCACTCTGGTCGGCGAGGCCGACGCCGAGGACGTGGCATCCGAGAGCTGGCTGCAGATCGCCCGCGACATCGACCGCTTCGACGGCGACGCGGACCGGTTCCGCGGCTGGGCCGCCCGTATCGCCCGCAACCGCGCCCTGGACCACATCCGGATGCGCGGCCGTCGGCCCTCCGTCGGCGGCGACGAGACCGAGCTCACCGACAAGCCCGCCGACTCCGACACCGCGGACGAGGCCCTGGAAGCCCTGGCCACCGGCCGCACCATGCACCTCATCGCCCAGCTGCCGCAGGACCAGGCCGAGGCCGTCGTCCTGCGGGTCGTCGTCGGACTGGACGCCAAGAGCGCGGCCGACACCCTCGGCAAGCGCCCCGGCGCCGTCCGTACCGCCGCCCACCGCGGCCTCAAGAAACTCGCCGAACTCCTCGGCGCGGCCGGTGCCGACGACACCGCCTCGCTGGACGGCGTCCCTCCGCAACGCGGCCCCCGGCCGGGGGCCGGCTCCCCCGGCGGTGTGACGCAATCGCACGCGCGGACGCAGAAGGACATGTGATGGCCGACGAGCGGTACCAGTGGCTCGACCAGGAGGCCGCGGAGCGGCTGCTGCGCGGCGAGCCGGTCGACCCCGTCGACGACGCCTCCCGCGCGCAGGCCGAACTCCTCGCGCGCGTCCTCGAAACGGCCCGCACCCCCGCCGCCGGACCGGTCGCGGGGCCCGACGGCGAACTCCCCGGCGAGGCCGCCGCGCTCGCCGCCTTCCGCAAGGCCGTCGCCGAGCGCGCGGCCGGTGCCGCCGTACCCGGATACGCCGGTCAGGCCGCCACGGACCTCGGCCGCGTCCGGATCGCGCCCGTGCTCACCGGCCGCCGCTGGGGCCGCTCCCTGCGCTACGGCCTGGCCGCCGCGGTCGCCGCCGTCACCGTCGGCGGTGTCGCCGTCGCCGCGGGCACCGGCATGCTGCCGCTGACCACCGACCCGGAGCCCGGCAAGTCGGTCGTGTCCGTCGGCACCACACCGCCCGGCGAGTCCGGCAGCCCCGGCACCTCCGGCTCGCCGAGCGGCGGCGCCGGAACGCAGGTACCCGGCGTCCCGACGGACCGCGACGGACAGAACGCCACTCCCGGCGCCACGGACGGCCCCGGCACCTCGGCGGGAGCCGGCGGCACCGCCAGGCCCGGCGAGACCGCCGACGGCCGGACGCCGGAGGGCGACGAGCGCACCAAGGTGATCCAGGCCTGCCAGGACTACCGAGCCGGCCGGCTGGCCGACAGCGGCCGCGACCGGCTCGTGAACGCGCTCCGCAGCGGCGAGACCGTGAAGCGCTACTGCGACCGGATCCTCTCCGGCGCGCCCGCCACCGCCACCGCCACGCCCAAGCCCACCGCCGGGCGGACGTCGTCCGGCGGCCCGGGCAGTGGCGGCTCCGGCGATTCCGACTCGGGCAGCGCCGACGGCGACGACAAGAGCGACCGAGGCGACCACGACCGGGACCACGGGAAGAACCGTGACCGGGACGGCGGCGGCAACGGCGGAACGGGCGGCGCCACGAACGGCGGAACGCACGGCAAGGACCGCTCACGTTCATAGCGCCGACAGGGGGTGTGACACTTTTCGACCCCGCGACGCAGTACTGAGTGAGCCGACTGGTCATCGGCGAGCGCAAGGAGCCGGGGTTCCCCCCGTACCTTCGGCTCGGCGCACCGGCGCGGGTGGGGCACGTTCCCCCGGTCCCACCCGCGCCCTCTCTCCTACGGGGTCATCCGACGGTCCTGCGGCGCACGATCACCAGTGCACGACGACCTTGTCGCCCGCCTTCACCTGGTCGAACAGCACCGCGAGCTTGCCCTTGTCACGGACGTTCACGCAGCCGTGCGAGGCACCGTTGTAGCCGCGGGCCGCGAAGTCCGACGAGTAGTGCACCGCCTGGCCGCGGCTGAAGAACATCGCGTACGGCATGGGGGTGTGGTAGATCGTCGACGTCCAGTCGCGGGCCTTCCACTCCACCTTGAACTCGCCCTCGCGGGTCGGGGTGTTCTCCGAGCCGAAGCGCACGTCGAACGACGACACGACCTTGCCGTCGATCATCCAGGCCAGCGTCCGGCTCTCCTTGCTGATGCACATCACCCGCCCGGTCATGCAGCGCGGGTCGGGCGTGTCCAGCTTGTTGGTGGTGGACGGCTTCAGCTCGTCGGCCGTCGGCCTGTGCGTCATGGCGACCAGCCGCTGCCAGGTGACCTCGTCGGCCGAACCGGTCTGCGGCAGCTCCCGCTTCTTCTGGAAGGCCTTCACCGCGCCCGCCGTCATCGTGCCGAAGAAGCCGGTCGGCGCCCGGTCGAAGTAGCCGACCTGGCGCAGCCGCGCCTGGAGCTCGCGCACCTGCTCGTTCTCGTCGCCGTCCTTCATCAGGACCTTGGCCTTCGGCTTCTCCGTCGTGGGCGTGGCCGACGGCTTGTCGTCGGAGGTGGGCGTCGCCGGGGGAGCGGTGGTGCCGGCGGGCGGCGTCGCGGCACCCGTGGTCCCGCCGGAGCCGGGGCCCGCCGCCTGGGCCGTACAGCCGGCGGCGAGCGCGACGGCGGCGGTGGCCAGCACTGCTCTGCGTATGACGGATGACGAACGCTTCATCGGAGCCCCCCGGGAAGAATGACGTGTGTACGAAGTGATGCTTCCCACGCCCGAGTGGTTGCGCACGTGACCGAAACGAGACGGGCATGCTGGGAGGAAGCACGACGTCGATCGGGAGGCACAGCAGATGGCGCGCGAGTCCGAGTCGGGGCTGCCCGTGGAGCCGGTCTACGGGCCCGAGGCGCTGAACGGCTGGGACCCGGCCGAGAAGCTGGGCAAGCCCGGCGCCTACCCGTTCACCCGCGGTGTGTACCCGTCGATGTACACCGGCCGGCCGTGGACGATGCGCCAGTACGCCGGCTTCGGCACGGCCGTCGAGTCCAACGCCCGCTACAAGCAGCTCATCGCGAACGGCACCATGGGCCTGTCGGTCGCCTTCGACCTGCCGACCCAGATGGGCCACGACTCCGACGAGCCGATCTCGCACGGCGAGGTCGGCAAGGTGGGCGTGGCCGTCGACTCGCTCGACGACATGCGGGTGCTGTTCGACGGGATCCCGCTGGACAAGGTGTCCACCTCGATGACCATCAACGCCCCGGCCGCGCTGCTGCTCCTGCTCTACCAGCTCGTCGGCGAGGAGCAGGGCGTCCCCGCGGACAGGCTGACCGGCACCATCCAGAACGACGTGCTGAAGGAGTACATCGCCCGCGGCACGTACATCTTCCCGCCCAAGCCCTCCCTGCGGCTGACCGCGGACATCTTCGCGTACTGCAGGACCGAGATCCCGAAGTGGAACACCATCTCGATCTCCGGCTACCACATGGCGGAGGCGGGCGCCTCGCCCGCGCAGGAGATCGCCTTCACCCTCGCCGACGGCATCGAGTACGTCCGCACCGCGATCGCCGCCGGCATGGACGTGGACGACTTCGCGCCGCGGCTCTCCTTCTTCTTCGTGGCGCGCACGACGATCCTGGAGGAGGTCGCCAAGTTCCGGGCGGCCCGCCGGATCTGGGCACGGGTGATGAAGGAGGAGTTCGGAGCCAGGAACCCCAAGTCGCTGATGCTCCGCTTCCACACCCAGACCGCCGGCGTGCAGCTGACCGCCCAGCAGCCCGAGGTCAACCTCGTCCGGGTCGCGGTCCAGGGCCTCGCGGCCGTCCTCGGCGGCACGCAGTCCCTGCACACCAACTCCTTCGACGAGGCCATCGCACTGCCGACGGACAAGTCCGCCCGGCTCGCGCTGCGCACCCAGCAGGTCCTGGCGTACGAGACCGACGTCACCGCGACCGTCGACCCGTTCGCCGGCTCGTACGTGGTCGAGAGGATGACGGACGACGTCGAGGCCGCGGCCCTGGAGCTCATGCGGAAGGTCGAGGACCTCGGCGGCGCGGTCGACGCGATCGAGCGCGGCTTCCAGAAGGGCGAGATCGAGCGCTCCGCCTACCGCATCGCGCAGGAGACCGACTCCGGCGAGCGGGTCGTCGTCGGCGTCAACCGCTTCGCCCTCGACGTCGAGGAGCCCTACGAGCCGCTGCGGGTCGACCCGGCGATCGAGGCCCAGCAGGCCGCACGGCTCGCGAGGCTGCGGGCCGAGCGCGACCAGGCGGCGGTCGACGCGGCGCTCGCCGAGCTCAGGAAGGCGGCCGGGGGCACGGCCAACGTCCTCTACCCGATGAAGACGGCGCTCAGGGCGCGGGCCACGGTCGGCGAAGTCTGCGACGCGTTGCGCGAGGTCTGGGGCACCTACGTCCCCACCGACGCCTTCTGACGTTCCCCGCCGCCTCCTCCCGGTCTTCCGCGATACGAAACACCCGAGCGGAGTGTCGTACCCACGTGCGACACTCCGCTCCATGCTGGGTGTCACCGATCTGCCGACCTATCTCGCCGGGCTCGTCCTCATCATCCTCCTGCCGGGGCCGAACTCGCTGTACGTGCTGTCCGTCGCCGCCCGCAAGGGCACCAGGACCGGATACAAGGCCGCGGCCGGGGTGTTCACCGGCGACGCGGTCCTGATGACCCTGGCCGCCCTAGGCGCCGCCTCGCTGCTCCAGACCACCCCGCTGCTCTTCATGATCGTCAAGTACGCGGGCGCGGGCTATCTGGCCTGGATGGCGTACGGGATGCTGCGCGCCGCCCGCGACATGTGGCGCACCCGCGGCCAGGCCGACGCGGACGAGCCGGCCGCCGACGGCGCCGCCGGGCCGGTGGAGCGCCCCTACCGCCGGGCGCTGGTCATCAGCCTCTTCAACCCCAAGGCGATCCTCTTCCTGATCTCCTTCTTCGTGCAGTTCGTGGACCCGTCCTACGCCTACCCGGCGCTGTCCTTCCTGGTCCTCGGGACCCTGCTGCAGCTCGGCAGCTTCCTCTACCTGACGACCCTGATATTCGGCGGCACCCGCCTCGCCTCCACCTTCCGGCGCCGCAAGCGCCTCTCGGCGGGAGCGACGTCCGCCGCCGGCGCGCTCTTCCTCGGCTTCGCGGTGAAGCTCTCGCTGAGCAGCGCCGCCTGACCGGTTGACCCTGACACGGTGTGAGGCCGTTCCGTAGGAGACGTCATGTTCACCATCGGAGACTTCGCCCGGCACGGGCGGGTGTCGGTCCGCATGCTGCGTCACTACGACGCGATCGGACTGCTGCGCCCGGCCCACGTCGACCCGCACAGCGGCTACCGCTTCTACTCCGCGGACCAGCTCGCCCGGCTCAACCGCGTCATCGCGCTCAAGGACCTCGGCTTCACCCTCGAACAGGTGGCGGCCATCCTCGACGACGAGATCGGCGCGGACGAGCTGCGCGGAATGCTGCGCCTGCGCCAGGCCGAGCTGGAGACGGCCCTGGAGGAGGCGCGGGCCCGGCTCGCCCAGGTCGGTGCGCGGCTCCGAGCCATCGAGAGCGAGGGACGCATGTCCACGCAGGACGTCGTCGTCAAGAAGATCCCCGCCGTCCGGATCGCCGAGCTCAGCGGCACCGCCGGCAGCTTCGGGCCGAAGGACATCAGCCCGGTCATCGGCCCGCTGTACGAGGAGCTGTGCGGCCGCCTGGAGGCGGCGGGCGTCACCGGGTTCGGACCGGGCATCGCCTACTACGAGGACGCGGGCAGGGGCGACGGTTCGGTCGTCGTGCACGCCGGCATGACCGTCCCCGAGGGGACGGCCGCGGAGGGCGTGCTGGTGCACGTCCTGCCGGGCATCGAGGAGGCCGCCACCATCGTCCACCGCGGCTCCATGGACGGGATCCTCCCGACCGTGCAGACCCTGGCCTCCTGGATCGACACCAACGGCTACCGCTCCGCCGGCTACGCCCGCGAGCTGTACCTGGAGTGCCCGGAGGACCCCGCCGGCTGGGTCGCCGAGATCCAGGAGCCGATCACCCGAGTCTGACCCCGCCCGGCGCGCAGGCCCGCCCGGCGCGCAGGCCGGGCTGCCGGGTCACCGGCCGCCCAGGGCCCGTCGCTTCAGTTTCAGGGCGCGGCGGGCCAGGCGGCGCAGACCCGGGTGGCGGGGGACCGGGAGGCCGCCGGGGAGGCCGAGCGAGGTCAGCCGGCGGCGGGTGAAGTGGTGCCGGGTGCGGACCGCGAGCGGGCCGGACAGATGCCGTACGGCCGCCTCGCGCAGGTCCGGCCTGACCTTCGGCTGCATCGCGAAGCCCACCGCCGCGACCAGGCCGGTCAGTTCCGGCAGGTCGAGCGCCGGCTGCCCGGGCTCCTCCAGGTCCGGCACCAGCGAGTCCACCAGGGCCACCGGCACCCGGTTGCTGTTCTGGTACGGCGAGAGCCGGGCCAGCAGCGGCCGGGTGCCGACCCTGGCGGTCGCGATCCCGTAGAAGGCGCTCGCCGTGAACAGCGCCGTCGAGAAGCAGCCCACGACGAGGGCGGGCCGCAGCTCCCGGTAGAGCACCTCGGCGAGCACCGGCCGGTCCTCGACGGTCAGCTCGGCGCCCAGCGCCCGCGCTTCCCGGACCAGGGCCTCCGACCATGCGTCGGGCGCCGTCGGGTGCGGCTTGAACACCAGCCGGCGGTGGCCGCGGGCGACCGCTCCGCGCACCATCCGCAGGTGCAGCTCGCTCTCCTCGGCGGGGGTGAGGAGAGCGAGCGCCGCCAGGTACTGGCCGAGCAGCAGGGCGGGACCCTGTCCCGGGCCCGGCTCCGCGGCCTCGGGGCCGGACAGCTCCTCGACGACCTTGGTGAAGGCCTCCGTCGGCACGGTCTCCGGAGCGGCGCCGAACTCGGCCAGCAGCAGCGGCTCCAGGCCGGGCACCAGATCCAGGTGGAGCAGCCGGCGCACCCGTTCGCCGACCAGCGGGTCGATCTTGTTGCGGGTGGGGCCGTAGCTCATCAGGCCGTCGGCGTAGACGTCGATCGACGCGTCGGGGAAGAGCTGGGCGATCGTCAGGGCGGGCGCCACCTGGAGGGACTCCACGACGAGTTCGACCCGGTCGGTGCCGAGCCCCCACAGTCGTCGCAGGTGCCGCTGGAGCAGCGGCAGGTCGTCCGGGCGCGGGGTCCAGCCGCCCGGGTGCAGCGGCTCGATGGTCTCGTTCCAGTCCAGGATCCCGTCGAACCGGCCGCGCAGCCGCTCGAATCCGGGCATCCGGTCCAGCGGGGTGGTGGTCTCCGGCACGGCCGCGTTGGTGGAGACGAGCAGCAGCCGCCGTCCGGCCGGGCGGAAGCAGCCGCTGTCGAGGGCCGCGGCGAGGGTGGCCGCCCCGTACAGGGTGGAGGCGTAGAAGATCTGGGTGGTGCCGGTGCGGGTCTCGCTGCTCATGCGGCGTTCACTTCCTGGGCCGGGGCGGCGGGAGCGGCGGGGGCGGGCGCGGGGCGGCGGCGCTTGAGCCGGCGCAGCGGGCCGGCGCGGTCCTCGCCCATCGCCGCCAGCGCCTCGGCGAGCACGTCCTGCGGCAGCCGCCGCAGCGCGCCCGAGCTCATCGCCCGCAATTCGCGGCCGACCTGGGGTTCGAATTTAGCCATGTTCCCGATGTGGTGGGAAATCACCGCGCAATAGGTGCGGACGGCTTTCGGAAGCAGCAGCTCCGCGTCGGGATCGTTCTTTGCCCCGTCGATCACCTGATCGAAAGCGCGGATGAAATCGAGCTGCCGGACGTCACCGATCTGCGTGAGCGAGGTGGCGACTCCGCGCCGGTAGAAGATTCCCAGATCACCGGTCACGGCGAAGGATTCCGCCTCCCGGTGCAGCCGCCAGATCCACGGCCGGTCCTCGGCCGTCCGCAGCCCGTGCGGGAAGTGCAGGAGCCCCCGGTCGAGCAGCCGCCGGTGGTACATCCCGGCCCAGGCGTACGGGTAGTCCACCGAGGTCGTCCGGTCGGCCGGCAGGATCGCGTCCCGGGGCCGCAGCAGCTCTCCGCGCCGGCCCACGGGCGCCCGCCGCACGGAGCGGTTCCGGCCGGTCACCCGGACGTGGTCGGTGCGCAGGAAGTCGCAGTCCAGTTCGTCCATGGTGGCGACCAGGCCCGCGTAGAAGCCGGGCGAGAGCCAGTCGTCCCCGTCCAGGAAGGCCACGTACCGGCCGCGGGCCTCGTCGAGCCCGGTGTTGCGGGCGGTCGCGAGTCCCTCGTTGCGCGCGTGCCGGAGCAGCCGGGCCCCCGGGATCTCGCGCTCCGCCCGTTCCAGGAGCTCCGGGGTCCCGTCCGTCGAACAGTCGTCGACCAGCAGGAACTCGAAGTCCTCACGGGCGTTCGCACGCAGGCTTCTGAGGGTGTCGGGGGCATATGTCTGCACGTTGTAGAACGGCACGACGACGGAGAGCTTGACCACGGAATCGACGCTAGGCGGCGCCCCGGCATTCGTCCTGACCGGCAAGGGGATGCCCGGTGAACACAAAGCGGCGAGCCCCTTAACCGCCCCGGATCCGCACCTCTTTCTGTCCGTTTCCCGCAATGCGTCATGGTGCTGTTAACCATTTGTTGCGGCCCAGTTGGGCTGTGAATCCCCCGGCCCTCCTAGCGTCCTGGACGTGCCATCACGTACCGATCGAGCGGTGCGCGTCGCCGTTCTCGCCGACTCCGACACCCGGTGGAAATGGGGCGTGCTCACCGCACGCAGAATCACCCCGGAATCCGCTGAGGGCGCCGCGGGCGCCGAGCCCGCGGAGCCGGCGGGTCCCACCGGATTCGTCCTGCGCGGCCGCGCCACCCCCACCTCCCGCCAGCTCGCCGAGACCGCGGTGTCCGACACCGCCCCGCGCGAGGTGACGGGCACGGAGTTCCTGCGTGAGGTACGCGACGCCGCCGACCGCGGCGAGGGCTACGACGTCGTCGTGCTCGCCCTCGTCGGCGGCACCGTCCGCGCCATGCTCCAGGGCCTCGCCGACCTCGCCCTCGACCGCCGCCCGGTGCTCGTCACCGGCTATGTCGGCGTCGTCTACGAGAAGCTCGCCGACGGGCTGCTGCTGCGGCACGGCGCCGACGTGGTCCTCGCCAACTCCCGCCACGACGCGGAGCGTTTCCGAGCCGTGTACGAGGGCGTCGGCGCCGACCCCGGCGCGGTCGTCGAGGCCGCCCTGCCCTTCCTGGGCGGCGCCCCGCACCGCCCCGAACCCGGCCGCGACACCCTGGTCTTCGCCGCGCAGCCCTCCGTGCCGGTCACCAAGGCGGAACGCGCCTACGTGCTGCGCCGGCTGGTCGAGCACGCCCGGCTGCACCCGGACCGCGAGGTGCTGCTCAAGCTGCGCTCCCGGCCGGGCGAACACACCACGCACCTGGAGGAGTTCCCGTACCAGAAGCTGGTGCGCGACCTTCCCGCACCGCCCAACTTCCGCCTCGTGTACGGGCACATGGGCGAGGTCCTGGACCGCACCGACCTGCTGGTCACCGTGTCCTCCACGGCCGCCCTGGAAGCCCTGCACCGACGCGTCCCCACCGCGGTCCTCACCGACCTCGGCGTGCGCGAGGCGCTCGGCAACCACCACTTCATCGGCTCGGGACTGCTCACGTCCTTCGACGCGCTCGACAAGGGCGCCGCACCGGAGCCGGACGAGCAGTGGCTGGCCCGCCAGGGCGTCGGCGCCGCGGGACTGCCCGGGGGGATCCCGTACGAGAGGGCCTTCGACGCGGCCCGCGAGCGGGTCGCCGAACTCCTCGCCGGACCCGCGCTGCCGCCGGTCGCCCCGTACTACACGGCCGAGACCGCCGGCGGCTACCTGCCGGGCATCCTCGCCCGCCACCGTCTCGACGTGACCGCGCCCGAGCCCCGCGAGAGCGGGGTGCGCCGCATCGTCCGCGAGGCGGCGCGCGGCGCCTACCGCCACGGCGTCCAGCGCGTGGCCCCCGTCATCCGCCGCTTGGGAGAACTCTGATGCCCACCGACACGCCGACCGTGCTCGCCGTCATCCCCGCACGGGGCGGCTCCAAGGGCGTTCCCGCCAAGAACCTCGCCCCGGTCGCCGGGATCCCGCTGGTCGGCCGGGCCGTCCGGGCCTGCCTCGGCGCCCCCGGCGTCACCGACGTCGTCGTCTCCACCGACGACCCGGCCATCGCCGAGGCCGCCCGCGCCTTCGGCGCCGAGGCGGTGCACCGCCCCGCCGAGCTCTCCGGTGACACCGCGACCAGCGAGTCGGCCGTGCTGCACGCCATGGACGCCTTCGAGGCCACCCAGGGGCGCACCGCCGACGTGGTGCTGCTCGTGCAGTGCACCAGCCCCTTCCTCACACCGCAGGAAGTGGCCGAGACCGCCGGGCGGATCACCTCCGGCGCGGCCGACACCGCCTTCACCGCGGCCCCCAGCCACGGCTTCCTGTGGCGGGAGACCGACGGTGACGCCACCGGCGTCAACCACGACAAGGCCCACCGGCCGCGCCGCCAGGACCGCGAACCCGAGTACCTGGAGACCGGCGCCGTCTATGCGATGGCCGCCGAGGGCTTCCGTACCCACGGGCACCGCTTCTTCGGCCGCACCGCGCTCGTCGTCACCGACCCGGCCCGCGTCCTGGAGATCGACGACCCGCACGACCTGGCCCGCGCCCGTGCGATCGCGCCGCTCGTCGACGAGGCCGCCACACCCGCCCTCGCCGACGTCGACGCCGTCGTCCTCGACTTCGACGGCACCCAGACCGACGACCGGGTCCACATCGACGCCGACGGACGCGAGTTCGTCTCCGTGCACCGCGGTGACGGCCTCGGCATCGCCGCCCTCCGCAAGGCCGGCGTACCGCTGCTGATCCTCTCCACCGAGCAGAACCCCGTCGTCGCCGCCCGCGCGCGCAAGCTCCGCGTCCCCGTGCTGCACGGCGTGGACCGCAAGGACCTCGCCCTCAAGCAGTGGTGCGACGAGCAGGGCGTCGACCCGCAGCGCGTGCTCTACGCCGGCAACGACGTCAACGACCTGCCCTGCTTCCACCTCGTCGGCTGGCCCGTCGCGGTGGGCAGCGCCCACGACGCCGTACGGGCCGCCGCCCGTGCGGTCACCGACACCCCCGGCGGCTCCGGAGCGATCCGCGAGATCGCCGCCTGGCTCCTCGGACCCGAGCTCACCATCCCCGAGCCCCGCACCCCCAACTCGTAAGGAACCACCACCATGAGCAGCAACCGTCTCCGCACCCTCGGCAGCAAGACCGCAGGCCCGGGCCGGCCCGTCTACGTCACGGGTGAGATCGGCATCAACCACAACGGCGACCTGGACAACGCCTTCGCGCTCATCGACGTGGCCGCCGAGGCGGGCTGTGACGCCGTCAAGTTCCAGAAGCGCACCCCGGAGATCTGCACCCCGCGCGACCAGTGGGACATCGAGCGGGACACGCCCTGGGGCCGGATGACGTACATCGACTACCGCCACCGCGTCGAGTTCGGCGAGGACGAGTACCGCGCCATCGACGAGCACTGCAGGAAGCGCGGCATCGACTGGTTCGCCTCCCCGTGGGACACCGAGGCCGTCGCCTTCCTGGAGAAGTTCGACGTCCCCGCCCACAAGGTGGCCTCCGCCTCCCTCACCGACGACGAGCTGCTGCGCGAGCTGCGCGCCACCGGTCGCACGGTGATCCTCTCCACCGGCATGTCGACCCCGAAGCAGATCCGCCACGCGGTCGAGGTCCTCGGTTCGGACAACATCCTCCTCTGCCACGCCACCTCCACCTACCCGGCGAAGGCCGAGGAGCTCAACCTGCGCGTGATCCAGACGCTGGGGGAGGAGTACCCGAACGTGCCGATCGGCTACTCCGGCCACGAGACCGGCCTGCAGACCACCCTCGCCGCCGTCGCGCTCGGCGCCACGTTCGTGGAGCGCCACATCACCCTCGACCGCGCCATGTGGGGCTCCGACCAGGCCGCCTCCGTCGAGCCCCAGGGCCTGCAGCGCCTGGTCCGCGACATCCGCACGATCGAGACCGCGCTGGGCGACGGCGTGAAGAAGGTGTACGAGTCGGAGCTCGGCCCGATGAAGAAGCTCCGCCGGGTCCAGGGACTCGTCTCCGCATGACCGGCCAGCTGGCGTTCGTCGAGAGCCCGGTCCAGCTGCTGAACGTTTTGGAATGGGCCCACGCCACGGCCCGCCGCCCCGCCGCCGCCCTCCCGGGCGTCCCGGCCCAGCCGACCGGCGGACGGCGGGCCGGGGCCGCGAGGCCGGCGGCGCCGGCGGCCGGCCACGGCCGCGCCGCCGAACCCGGCGCGCCGGGCACCGGGGAAGCGGACCGGGGCCCCGACGGGCATCCGTCGGCGAACGCCGGCCCCGACGCCGGCCCCACCTGGCCCCCGGGTCCCTCGGGCCCGCCCGGGCCGCTCGCCCCGCTCGGGCTCACCGTGGTCGTGCTGTCGCCCACCGACCCCATGTCCCGCGGCCAGCTGCGCCGGATGGCCCAGCTGGCCCGGGACGAGGGCGTCACCGTGAAGTGGCAGGACGCGCGGCAGGGCCGGGGGGCGCTGGTCAGTACGCTGCGCGAGCTCGCGGGGCCGCTGCGGGCCGCGGACCGGGTGATCGTCGGCGATCCGTTCTCGCGCTACGTCCAGCTGCTGCTCACCCTCTTCGGGCCCCGCCGCGTCACCGTCGTCGACGACGGGACCGCCACCATGGAGTTCGCCGCCCAACTCGCGCGCGGCGAGCGTCTGGTGCGCTGGCACCGGCGGGGCAGCGGCCGGGGGCCGCGCGAGCTGGTGCTCGCACCGGTCACGACGCTCGCCCGCCGCAAGCTGGCGCCGGGCCGCCGCCGCACCGTGGAGATCTTCACCTCGCTTCCGGTCGAACCGCCGCCCGGCACCACCGTCACCGCCAACGACTTCGCCTGGACCCGGTCCCGCTTCGGCCCGCCCCGGCTCACCCGCGGCGCCGACCTGGTCGGCACCTCCCTGGTCGAGACCGGCGTCGTCGACCCGGACGAGTACCTGCGGGCCGTCACCGTCCTGGCCCGCACCCACGGCGCCACCCGCTACTTCGCGCACCGCCGCGAGAGCGCCGAGAAGCTGCACCGGATCGCGGTCGAGACCGGTCTGGAAGTGGTCCGGCCCGACCTGCCGCTGGAGCTGATCGCCCGCCGCGGCCCCGTCGGCCGCACGATCGTCAGCTTTCCGTCCACGGTCGTGCACACCCTGCCGCTGGCCCTCGCGGGCACCGGCGTGAAGGTCGCCGTCTGCGAGATCGCCCCCGAGTGGCTGCGCGACAACGCCTCGCCCCGCGCCCAGGGCTTCCTGGCCGGCGTCGCCGGCACCGCGACCCGGACCGAAAGACTCGAATTCGGGTAAGCGTACCCACAGAGGGTGACCGTCATGCCCAAGGAACAAGATTTCTTTCCCCTAACGGGCTGAACTTTTCGTGATCAACGGGCAGTTGATCTCACTGGGGGCCTACCCTTCAAAAGGTGAACCAGTTGAAGTCCCGAGAGCCCGGTCCCGGCGCGGAGCCCGCAGCACTGCCCGGAACGCTGTCCGAACCCCTGCGTGCCGAACTGATCGCGTTCCGCAGGGACTTGCACATGCACCCCGAGCTCGGCAACCAGGAGTTCCGTACCACCGCCGCGGTCAGAGCCCGTCTGGAGGCCGCGGGCCTGCGACCGCAGGTGCTCCCCGGCGGTACGGGGCTGATCTGTGACATCGGGACCTGGGACCGCGGACGGCCCATGCTGGCGATCCGCGCCGACCTGGACGCGCTGCCCATCCCGGACGTCAAGACCGTCGCGTACCGCTCCCGGGAGCAGAACCGGGCCCACGCCTGCGGCCACGACGTCCACACCACCGCCGTGCTGGGCGCCGGACTCGTCCTCGCCGACCTCGACCGCCAGGGCCGCCTCCCCGCGGCCGTACGGCTGCTGTTCCAGCCCGCCGAGGAGGTGCTGCCCGGCGGCGCCGCCGACGCCGTCGCGGCGGGCGTCCTGGACGGCGTGGGCCGGATCCTCGCGGTCCACTGCGACCCCAGGGTCGACGCCGGGAAGATCGGGCTGCGCCCCGGCCCCATCACCTCCGCCTGCGACCGCCTGGAGGTCACCCTCGACGGCCCCGGCGGCCACACCGCCCGCCCGCACCTCACCACCGACCTGGTCACCGCCGCCGCCCGCATCGCGGTCGACGTGCCCGCCGTGCTGGCCCGCCGGGTGGACGCCCGCTCCGGCCTTTCGGTGACCTGGGGCCGCATCGAGTCCGGCCACGCGCCCAACGTCATCCCGCAGCACGCCGAGCTCTCCGGCACCGTCCGCTGTCTCGACCTGCCGACCTGGCGCGAGGCCCCGGACCTGGTGCACGCCGCGATCGACGAGATCGCCACGCTGCACCGCGCCAAGTCGACCGTCGACTACGTCCGCGGCGTCCCGCCGGTCGTCAACGACCCGGTCGTCACCGAGCTGCTCCGCGACGCCATGACCGCCCGCCGCGGCCCGCTCTCGGTCGAGGACACCGAGCAGTCCCTCGGCGGCGAGGACTTCTCCTGGTACCTGGAGCACGTCCCCGGCGCCATGGCCCGGCTCGGCGTCCGCACGCCCGGTGACACCCGGGTCCGTGACCTGCACGCCGGCGACTTCGACGTCGACGAGCGGGCCATCGGGGTGGGCGTGGAGCTGTTCACCGCCGCCGCGCTGCTCGACGCCGCACCGAAGCCCGTCAAACGCTGATCCCGGCGCCGGTCGTGGGGGCGGGCGCGGGCCGGTCCTCGGGCCGGCGCGGGGGACCGTTGCGGGGCTGGGACGGGGCCTCGCGCGACGATGAAATCCGGACGTTTAAGTACGACTTAATGCGGGACCGGAGGGCCTTCATCCGCCCGGCCCAGTGTCCGGCGTGTCGCTTCGGGGCCCGGCCCGTACGCCCGCACCAGCGTGTATGACGGGCGGTATCGGGCCGGACGCCGCCGGTGTCCGCCCTGGCCGGTTCGCGTCGATCCGATAACGACTCATGAACGGGTCTTTAACTGACATCTACGCGCGTTACGATCGCCGCGAAACCAGCGCCGGAAGAGGCGCTTTCGGTCAGTCTTGAAGGGACCCTCCTCTTGCGCCGGATCACCAGGATCACGACCGTGGGCATCGCCTCCGCGGCGCTCGCGCTGTCCGCCACCGCGTGTGGCAAGTCGTCGACGGACTCGGGCTCCAGCTCCACCGCGAGCGCCGGTGCCGTCAAGGCCGCCATCGCCTACGACATCGGCGGCCGTGGCGACCAGTCCTTCAACGACGCCGCCTACGCGGGTCTGAAGAAGGCCGAGGACGAGCTGGGCGTCAAGGGCGCCGAGGCCGAGCCCTCGGAGGGTGAGGGCGACGCCGACAAGGTGCAGCGCCTCACCGCGCTCGCCCGCGCCGGCAACAACCCGGTCATCGGTGTCGGCTTCGCCTACGCGCCGGCCATCGAGAAGGTCGCCAAGGCCTACCCGAAGACCACCTTCGGCCTCATCGACGACACGTCGAAGACCGGCCCGAACATCGCCAACATGGTCTTCAACGAGGAGCAGGGCTCCTACCTGGCCGGCGTCGCCGCCGCCAAGGCGTCCAAGACCGGCACGGTCGGCTTCATCGGCGGTGTCGAGGTTCCGCTGATCAAGAAGTTCGAGGCGGGCTTCGTCCAGGGCGTCAAGGACACCAACCCCAAGGCCAAGGTGCTCACCCAGTACCTGACCCAGCCCCCGAACTTCGACGGCTTCTCGAAGCCCGACCTCGGCAAGGCCGCCGCGCAGGGCCAGCTCGACAAGGGCGCCGACGTGATCTACGCCGCCGCCGGTCTCGCCGGCTCCGGCGCGATCGAGGCCACCGCCAAGGCCGGCAAGTGGGCCATCGGCGTGGACTCGGACCAGTACAACCAGAAGGGCCTCGCGGCCTACAAGGACCACATCCTGACCTCGGTCACCAAGGACGTGTCCGACTCCGTCTACAACCTGATCAAGTCGGTCAAGGACGGCAAGCCGCAGTCGGGCGAGGTCCGCTACGGCCTCGCGACGGACGGCGTCGGCCTGGCCACGTCCAACCCGGCGTACTCCAGCATGACCGAGATGGTCGCCGCCGTGGACAAGGCGAAGAAGGAAATCGTCGACGGCAAGATCACCGTCAAGACCACGCCGTAACGGCATCCAGGTCCTGACCTGAGCCTGCGGGCCCGGCTCCAGTGGCACCTCCACCGGAGCCGGGCCCCGGCCCCATTCCCCCGGAACGGGCCCGATTCCCGTACGGGTTTTCAATTTTCGGCAGTGCTACGCGTGTAGATGTCCCAGCGGCACGATAACTTCGCCCCGCCCTGCCCCTCCGCTCCCACTCCTTCCGGCCAAGGAGAGTGCGCCATCAACGCGTCCAGCCCCCCTGCCGTAGAACTCCACGGCATCACCAAGCGCTTCCCCGGCGTCGTCGCCAACAAGGACATCGCGATCACCGTTCGCAAGGGCACCGTGCACGCCCTCATCGGTGAGAACGGTGCCGGCAAGTCGACCCTGATGAAGATCCTCTACGGCATGCAGAAGCCGGACGAGGGCACCATCGCCATCGACGGCGAGCAGGTCTCCTTCTCCAGCCCCGGTGACGCCATCGCGCGCGGCATCGGCATGGTGCACCAGCACTTCATGCTCGCCGACAACCTCACCGTCCTGGAGAACGTCGTCCTCGGCGGCGAGAAGCTCTACGGCATCGGTGCCAAGGCCCGCAGGAAGATCCAGGAGATCTCCGACGCGTACGGCCTCGGCGTCCGCCCCGACGCGCTGGTCGAGGACCTCGGCGTCGCCGACCGGCAGCGCGTGGAGATCCTCAAGGTCCTCTACCGCGGCGCCAGGATCCTCATCCTCGACGAGCCGACCGCCGTGCTCGTCCCGCAGGAGGTCGACGCGCTCTTCGACAACCTGCGCGAGCTCAAGTCCGAGGGCCTCACGGTCATCTTCATCTCGCACAAGCTGGGCGAGGTACTGAAGGTCGCCGACGACATCACCGTCATCCGCCGGGGCACCACCGTCGGCACCGCCGACCCGAGGACCGCCACCACCAAGCAGCTCGCCGAGCTGATGGTCGGCACCGAGCTGCCGTCCCCGGAGACCCGCGAGTCGACGGTCACGGACGTCCCGATGCTCCAGGTCAAGGGCCTCACCCTGACCGAGGCCGGCGCCGCTGCCGCCGCCCCGCTGACCACCGCCGCCCCGCCGGACCCGTCCGGCGCCGTCGCCCTCCAGGAGGTCGGCGCGGGCCGCAAGCTGCTCGACGACGTCTCGCTGACCATCCACAAGGGCGAGATCCTGGGCATCGCCGGCGTCGAGGGCAACGGCCAGACCGAGCTCATCGAGGCCCTCATGGGCATGAACGCCCCCGACGAGGGCGTCATCACCCTCGACGGCCGGGACATCTCCGCCACCTCGGTGCGCAAGCGCCGCGAGGGCGGCATCGGCTACATCCCCGAGGACCGCCACCGCCACGGCCTGCTCCTCGAGGCCCCGCTCTGGGAGAACCGCATCCTCGGCCACGTCACCGAGGCGCCCAACTCCAAGCGCGGTGTCCTCGACCCGAAGGCCGCCCGCAAGGACACCGAGCGGATCGTGCGCGAGTACGACGTCCGCACGCCCGGCATCGACGTCACCGCGGCCTCCCTCTCCGGCGGCAACCAGCAGAAGCTGATCGTCGGCCGCGAGATGAGCCACGCCCCCAAGTTCCTGATCGCCGCCCACCCCACCCGCGGTGTGGACGTCGGCGCGCAGGCGCAGATCTGGGACGCGATCCGGGACGCCCGCCGCGAGGGCCTCGCGGTGCTGCTGATCTCCGCCGACCTCGACGAGCTGATCGGCCTGTCCGACACCCTCAAGGTCATGTACCGCGGCAAGCTCGTCGCGGACGCCGACCCCGCCACCATCACGCCCGAGCAGCTGGGCTCCGCCATGACCGGCGCGGCCACCGGCCACCTCGAAGGCACCGACGCGCCCTCCGCAGAGCACCCCGAAGACGGTGACGCCCGATGATGAAATTCGACAAGGACAAGCTGATCATCGGGGCCGCGGGCCCGGTGCTCGCGCTGGTCTCCTCGTTCGTGCTCACCGTGCTGGTGCTGCTCGCCACGGGCCTCGACCCGATCGAGCCGATCCGGCTGATGATCGACCAGGCCGGGTACTCGGACATCCAGGTCCTGATCGTCAACCAGACCGGGATCTACTACCTGGCGGCCCTGGCCGTGGCCATCGGCTTCCGGATGAACCTCTTCAACATCGGTGTGGACGGCCAGTACCGGCTCGCCGCGATGGTCTCCGCCCTGGTCGGCGCGTCCATCGAGCTGCCGGGCCCGCTGCACATCCTGGTGATCGTGCTGGTCGCGATGTTCACCGGTGCCTTCTGGGCCGGCATCGCCGGCATCCTGAAGACCACCCGCGGCGTCTCCGAGGTCGTCTCGACGATCATGCTCAACGCCATCGCGACCTCGCTGGTGGCCTGGCTGATCCTGCCGAAGAACTTCGGCGTCCAGCCCGAGGGCTCCAACAACCTCACCACCGGTGAGATCTCCGAGTCCGGCTGGTTCCCGGGCATCGACATGGGCGAGGGCAACGGCGTCATCTACGGCTTCACCTTCGTGGCGCTGGCGCTCGGTGTCGTCTACTGGTTCGTCCTCAACCGCACCCGCTTCGGCTTCGACCTGCGCGCCACCGGCGCCAGCGAGTCCGCGGCCCAGGCCAGCGGTGTCGACGCCAAGAAGATGATCCTCACCTCGATGCTGCTCTCCGGCGCCCTCGCCGGTCTGTCCGGCATGCCGACCCTGCTCGGCGAGACCCACACGTACAGCCTCGACTTCCCCGTCGGTGTCGGCTTCACCGCCATCACCATCGCGCTGCTCGGCCGTAACCACCCGGTCGGCATCTTCTTCGCCGCCCTGCTCTTCGCCTTCCTGGAGAAGGCCTCGTCGTCGCTCGACGTGGAGGGCTACCCGAAGGAGATCACCAAGATCATGCAGGGCATCATCGTGATCGCCGTGGTCGTCTCCTACGAACTCGTCCGCCGTTACGGCCTCCGCCGCCAGCAGCAGAAGGTCGGCGAGGAACTCGCCGCCGGCGGCGCCATCAAGACCGACAAGGAGGTTGCGGCATGAGCACGGGCACCGTCACCAAGCCGAGCGCCGCGCCCAAGAAGGCGGGCGGCCGCCGCAAGCTCACCTGGCCCTGGATCCTGCTGATCGTCGCGGCCGGTCTCGTCCTGTTCTCGATGGTCCGGGCCGTCTCGGGGGCCAACGACCTCACCTCCGTCGGCCAGGTCTCCGGCGCGCTGCAGCTCGCGGTGCCGATCGGTCTCGCCGGTCTCGGCGGTCTGTGGTCCGAGCGCGCGGGCGTCGTCAACATCGGTCTCGAGGGCATGATGGTCCTCGGCACCTGGTTCGGCGCCTGGGCCGGCTACCAGTGGGGCCCGTGGACGGGTGTCGTCGTCGGCCTGCTCGGCGGCGCGCTGGGCGGTCTGCTGCACGCGATCATCACCGTCACGTTCAACGTGAACCACATCGTGTCCGGTGTCGCGATCAACATCCTCGCGGTGGGCTTCACCCAGTACCTGTCGAACTTCACGTTCGCCGAGGCCGAGGGCGGCTCCTCCAAGCAGTCCCCGCGCATCGACCAGATCACCCAGATCACCATCCCGGGGCTCTCGGACTGGCTGGCCGACCTCCAGGCCAAGCACTGGTTCCTGATCTCCGACCTGGCGGGCATCCTCGGCGGTCTGGTCACCAACCTGTCGCTGCTGACCGTGGTCGCCATCCTGCTGGTCCCGGCCACCTGGTGGGTGCTGTGGCGCACGGCCTTCGGCCTGCGGCTGCGTTCCTGCGGTGAGAACCCGGTCGCCGCCGAGTCGCTCGGTGTCAACGTCTACAAGTACAAGTACGTCGCCGTCGCGGTCTCCGGTGCCCTCGCGGGCCTCGGCGGCGCGTTCCTCGCGATCGTCTCCACCGGCATCTACCAGGAAGGCCAGACCGGCGGCCGCGGTTACATCGGTCTCGCCGCGATGATCTTCGGCAACTGGATGCCGGGCGGCATGGCGATGGGCGCCGGCCTGTTCGGCTTCACCGACAGCCTCAAGCTGCGCGGCGGCGCCGAGAACGTCCACGCCCTGCTGCTGCTCGTCGCGGTCCTCCTCGTGATCGCCACCCTGTGGCAGCTGTACAAGAAGAAGTACGTGGCCGCTGCGCTCGCCGCCTTCTTCTCGGCCGGCTTCTTCCTCTGGTACGCGCTGACCGACGAGGTCCCGAGCCAGTTCGTGGACGCCGCTCCGTACGTCACCACGCTGCTCGTGCTCGCCCTGTCGGCGCAGCGCCTGCGCATGCCCAAGGCGGACGGACTGCCGTACCGGAAGGGCCAGGGCAAGTGACCCGGGCCGGCTCCGAGCCGGACTGGGAGCTGCTGCGGACGAGGGCGCGCGAGGCGATGTCCCACGCCTACGCCCCGTACTCGAAGTTCCCGGTCGGCGCGGCGGCCCTCGTCGACGACGGGCGGGTGGTCTCCGGCTGCAACGTGGAGAACGCCTCGTTCGGCCTCGGCCTGTGCGCCGAGTGCGGCCTGGTCTCGCAGCTCCAGGCGACCGGCGGCGGGCGGCTGACGCACTTCGTGTGCGTGGACGGCAGTGGCGGCCCGCTGGTGCCGTGCGGCCGCTGCCGGCAGCTCCTGTACGAGTTCGGCGGCCCCGAACTCGTCCTGGAGACGCCCGCGGGATTCAGCACCCTGGCGGAGATGCTCCCGCAGGCCTTCGGCCCGGACCACCTCGCCCAGTAGTACCTCGGAGCGGCCCTTCCGGCACGATGGGAAGGGCCGCTCCTCCTTTCCCCCTCTATGCGCGTAGAAAGAGGCACCATCACATGGACGTCATCTCCGTCATCCGCACCAAGCGGGACAAGGGCGAGCTGAGCCCCGAGCAGATCGACTGGGTCATCGACGCCTACACCCGCGGCGAGGTCGCCGACGAGCAGATGTCCGCGCTGGCCATGGCGATCCTGCTGAACGGCATGAACCGCGAGGAGATCGCGCGCTGGACCGCGGCGATGATCGCGAGCGGCGAGCGCATGAACTTCGACTCGCTCTCCCGCCCCACCGCCGACAAGCACTCCACCGGCGGCGTCGGCGACAAGATCACCCTGCCGCTCGCCCCGCTGGTCGCCGCGTGCGGCGCGGCCGTCCCGCAGCTCTCGGGCCGCGGCCTCGGCCACACCGGCGGCACCCTCGACAAGCTGGAGTCCATCCCGGGCTGGCGGGCGCTGCTCTCCAACGAGGAGATGCTGCACGTCCTCGACACGACCGGCGCGGTCATCTGCGCGGCGGGCGACGGCCTGGCCCCGGCGGACAAGAAGCTGTACGCGCTCCGCGACGTGACGGGCACGGTCGAGGCGATCCCGCTGATCGCCTCCTCCATCATGTCGAAGAAGATCGCCGAGGGCACCGGCTCCCTCGTCCTCGACGTCAAGGTCGGCACCGGCGCCTTCATGAAGAACATCGAGGACGCCCGCGAGCTGGCCTCCACGATGGTCGCCCTCGGCACGGACAGCGGCGTGAAGACGGTCGCCCTGCTCACCGACATGTCGACCCCGCTCGGCCTCACCGCGGGCAACGCCCTCGAGGTCCGCGAGTCGGTCGAGGTCCTGGCGGGCGGCGGCCCGGCGGACGTCGTCGAGCTGACGGTGGCCCTGGCGAAGGAGATGCTGACCGCGGCCGGCATCAAGGACGCCGACCCGGCGAAGGCCCTCGCCGACGGCTCCGCGATGGACGTCTGGCGCCGCATGATCGCCGCGCAGGGCGGCGACCCGGACGCGACCCTCCCGGTCGCCCGCGAGCAGCACGTCGTGACGGCCCCGTCCTCCGGCGTCCTGACGCGCCTCGACGCCTACGACATCGGCATCGCCGCCTGGCGCCTCGGCGCCGGCCGCGCCCGCAAGGAGGACCCGGTGCAGGCCGGCGCGGGCGTCGAGCTCCACGCCAAGCCCGGCGACACGGTGACCGCGGGCCAGCCCCTGCTCACCCTGCACACGGACACGCCGGAGAAGTTCGACTACGCCCTGAAGTCCCTGGAGGGCGCCTGGGACATCGAGGCGGAGGGCACGAAGTTCTCCCCGAACCCGATCGTCCTGGACCGCATCGCGTAAGGCGGTGACCGGTACTGGCATATGCCAGTGACGCCTTCGGGTGAACGGGGCCGGTGGACCTCCACCGGCCCCGTTCGGCATGCTGGGATCGGTGTCACACCGAAAAGGAGACCGCCATGAGGGCACTCCCCGTCGATCCCACTCCGGGCCCGCACTGGGACGAGCTCGTCCGCTTCTGGGAGGAGTCGGACTGGCCCGAGGGCAGCAAGGTGGAGATCATCGATGGGATCATTGTTGTGACACCACCGCCGTCCGGTAACCACAACGACATCGCCGACGACCTGCAGCGGGTGCTGTACCCGGTGATTCGCCGGGACTGGGGCGTCTATCAGACGCAACCCGTCGTTGTTCCCACGCGCGTGGGTATGTTCGTCCCGGCCGTTCTCGTCGCCCCCAAAAAGTCTGTCCGTGAGGCCGAACACGGCCTCCTCGCCGCCGAAGCCGAGCTTGTCGTCGAGATCACCTCGCGGAGCAACGCGAACCACGACAGGGTGGTGAAGCTGCAGAGCTACGCCACTGCGGGCGTTCCGCTCTACCTGCTCATCGACCGCTGGCACTCCGGCCGGCCCACCGCCACCCTCTACGGCGAGCCGAAGAACGGCCTGTACCGCGTCCTGGACGTCGTCGAGTTCGGTGGCGAGCTCCACCTCCCCGACCCCTTCGGCCTCACGATCGACACCAGCGTCTTCCCGCTCGGCTGAACGCCAGCCGCGCCCGCGATGAATTCCGGGCGCGGCGGCGGTCCACCACGTGTGGACACCTCACGCCCTCTTGAACTGCGGCTCTCCGGGCCGCCCGCGCCCATCGACGTCGGGCGGCTCTGCGCGCTGCTCGACGCCGCCGAGCCGACCGTCGTCGTCTGCGAGATCGGCGGCCTGGAGCCCGCCGGGCTCGCCGGCGTCGACGCCCTCGCGCGGCTGCGGCTGACGGCACGGCGGCGTGGGCACCGTCTGGTGTTCACGGGTGCCGGGCCCGAGCTGCGCGAGATGCTCGACCTCTTCGGGCTCGGCGAGCTGTTGTGAGCACCCCGGAGGCGGTCAGGCCTCCAGCCGCTCCGGCAGGTCGAACAGCGGGAACCAGCGCTTCGTGTCCAGGAAGAAGTCCATCCCGCCGATCTTCCCGTCGTTCAGCTGGAGCACGATCAGCGCCCACGGCGCGTACCCGCCCTCCGGGTCCGGGTGGTAGTGCGCGAAGGCCGGCTGCCCGTTCGCCACGGTCGGCACCAGCTTCGATCCGCGGCACACCTCGCCGACGCCGAGCATCCAGCCCACGATGTCCTCGTGGCCGCGCAGCCACAGGTCGTACGGCGGCATGGACATCGTCGCGTCCTCGTGGAGGAGCGCGGTGAGGGCCTGCATGTCATAGCCCTCGAAGGCCGCCACGTAGCGGTCGAGCAGGGCCTTCTGCTCCTCGTCGAGGGGGTCCGCCGCGTCGGACGTGGCCGGGGCCTGCTCGGAAATGGTGGCCCGGGCACGCTGCAGCGCGCTGTTGACCGAGGCGACGGTGAGGCCGAGCAGCTCGGCCACCTCGCTCGCCTTCCACGCGAGCACCTCGCGCAGGATCAGCACCGCCCGCTGCTTCGGCGGCAGGTGCTGGAGCGCCGCCACGAAGGCCAGCCGCACCGTCTCCCGTGACACGGCCGTCTCCGCCGGGTCCGCCACCGACGGCAGCACCCGCCCGTCCGGCACCGGCTCCAGCCAGGTGATCTCGGGGCGCTCGTTGAGCCGGGCCTGGGCGACCGGCGTCGGATCCGTCAGGTCCATCGGACGGGCCCGCCGGTTGCCCGCGTTGAGCGAGTCCAGGCACACGTTCGTGGCGATCCGGTACAGCCACGAGCGGAGGGACGAGCGGCCCTCGAAGGAGTCGAGCGACCGCCAGGCGCGCACCATGGTGTCCTGCACGGCGTCCTCCGCCTCGAAGGCGGAGCCCAGCATCCGGTAGCAGTAACCGGTCAGCTCCGTGCGGTACTTCTCCAGGTCCTCGGTCATCTGCGCAGCCATCGGTCCACCCCGGTCGCCCCTCATCGGCGCCCGTTCGACGCCGATGGGGGGAAGCTATCGCAGCCCACTGACAACCGGGGCCGGTTCCGGTCAGGTGCCCGGCTTGCGTCCGTACACGAACACGTCGTCACCGTTGCGGAGCAGGTTCCAGTACGCCTTGGCGTCCTTCTGCGTCATGTTGACGCAGCCGGCCGAACCCGGCGGGTTCCACATCGACTTGGTGACCGAGTGGAAGGCCTGCCCGCCGTCGAAGAACTGCGCGTACGGCATCGACACGTGGTAGAGCGTCGACCAGTGGTTGATGTTGCGCCAGTAGATCTTCTTGGCGCCCGTACGCGTCTCCGAGCCGTCCCTGCCCGTACGCACCGGCACCGGGCCGTACTTCAGCCTGGAGCCGTCCTGGATCCAGCTGAGCTGGCGGGTCAGGTCGACACAGGCGATCCGGCCCTTGTTGGTCGGGCACTTCCCGGCCTTGTTGGGATTGGACCCCGCCGCCTTCTGCGCCAGCATCGTGGACATCGTGCGCCAGGTGATCGTCCCGGCGTAGCCCTGCGTCGGGGTGATCCCGTGCTTCGCCTGGAACGCCTGGATGGCCTTGCAGTCGGCGAGCGACTGCTTCCCGTCGACCGGCCGGCCGAGGAACTTCTCCACCTGCTTCTGGTACGGGCCGGTCGTGACGTTGCACGACGCGGCCTGGGCCGGGGCGGCGGTGAGCGCCACCGTCATGGGTACCACCAGAGACGTGACGGCGAGCCCGATGCCCGCGCGCCTGCGTATCCCGTTCATGATCGTCAACTCCCCCTAGAGTCCTGACCCGTTTGACGCCCGGGGGAGTCCGACAGTTGCAGTTACTCAGACAGCCGTGGCCAGTTCGTGACGAAGGGCCTTCACCCGCCGGGCCTCGACCCGGGCGCTGTGCGTCCCGTACAGGGTGATCGACACGACGCCGAGCACCGCCACCAGGCCGATCAGGACCGTCCCGGCCCAGCCGCCGGCGTGGAAGGCGACCGCGCCGAGCGTGCCGCCCGCGCTGCTGCCCAGGTAGTACGCCGACTGGTAGAGCGCCGAGGCCTGCGCGCGGCCCGTCCGCGCCGTACGGCTCACCGAGGAGGACGCCACCGCGTGCCCCGCGAAGAAGCCCGCGGTGATCAGCACCAGACCCGCCAGGACGGCGGGCAGCGCGTCCGCGAGGGACAGCAGCAGACCGGCCGCCGTCGTGGAGACCGCGAGGTAGAGCGCACCGCGCCGGCCGAGCCGGCCGACCAGCTTGCCGGCCGCCGCCGAGGAGACCGTACCGACCAGGTAGACCAGGAAGACCGAGCCGACCACGCCCTGCGGCAGCGAGAACGGGGCCTCGACCAAGCGGTAGCCGATCACCGTGTACACGGCGCCGAACACCGTCATGAACAGCGCGCCGATCGCGTACAGGCGAAGCAGCAGCGGATCGGCGAGATGCCCGCGCACGGTCCGCGCCAGCGCCTTCGGGGCGAGCGTGCCCGGGGTGAAGTGCCGCGCCTTCGGCAGCAGCGCCCGGAAGGCGAGCGCGCAGACCGCGGCCGTCAGGCCGACCGCCGCGAGGCCCGCCCGCCAGCCCCACAGCTGGGCCACCCAGCCGGTGACGATCCGGCCGCTCATGCCGCCGATGGAGTTGCCCGCGACGAACAGGCCGATCGCCGCGACCAGCGCCTTCGGCCGCACCTCCTCGGCCAGGAAGGCCATCGCCGAGGCCGGCACACCGGCCAGCGCCGCGCCCTGCACCGCGCGCAGCGCGACCAGGGTCTCCAGGTTCGGGGCGAGCGGCACGAGCAGGCCCACGGCCACCGCGACCGCGAGCGAGACCGTCATCATCGAGCGGCGCCCGAAGCGCTCGGAGAGCGCGCTCAGCGGGAGGACGCACAGGGCCAGCGCGCCGGTCGCGGCGGAGACCGTCCAGGAGGCGGCCGACGCGCTCGCGCCGAACTCGGCGGAGACGGCGGGCAGAAGGGCCTGGGTGGAGTAGAGGAGGGCGAAGGTGGCCACTCCGGCGGCGAAGAGCGCGAGGCTCATCCGGCGGTAGCCGGGGCGGCCGGGGGAGAGGCGGGTGTCGGCGGACTCACGACCGGATTCGGCGACCGCGCTGGTGGCGGCCGCCTTGGTACTGGCGGAAGGCATGCCTCGAACGTAGGACGGTCCGCTTCATGCGTCCAATGCACGGAACTGCTGTAATCGTTCCCATGGTGCATGAGTACAGGTCACAGCCTCGCCTGTCACCGAACAGTAACGAAGAAGACATGGGACTGCTGCTCGCGCCGCGGCTCGCCTACTTCGCCGCGGTCGCCCGGCACGAGCACGTGACCCGCGCCGCGGCCGAGATGGGCGTCCCGCAGTCGACCCTGTCGCGGGCCATGGTCCGGCTCGAGGAGGACCTCGGTGTCGCCCTGTTCGCCCGCCGCGGGCGCACGGTCTCGCTCACCCCGGCCGGCCGCGGCTTCCTCTCCGCCGCGGAGCGGGCCCTCGCCGAGGTGGAGCGGGCCGCCGACACCGTACGGGCCGACGCCGATCCCACCGCGGGCCGGGTCGCCTTCGGCTTCCTGCACACCATGGGCTCCGAGACCGTGCCCGGGCTGATCCGCGCCTTCCGCGTCGACCACCCGAACGTCCGCTTCACCCTGGTCCAGAACTACGGCGAGGCGATGATCGAGCGGCTCCGGGCCGGCGAGCTCGACCTGTGCCTCACCTCGCCCGTCCCGGACGCGCCCGACCTGGTCGGCCGCCGCCTCGACGAACAGCGGCTGCGGCTCGTCGTGCCCGACGACCACCGGCTCGCCGGCCGCAAGCGGATCCGCCTCGCGGAGGCCGCCGACGAGACCTTCGTGACCCTCGAACCGGGTTACGGGCTGCGCCGCATCACCGACGACCTGTGCGCGCAGGCCGGCTTCAAGCCCCGCATCGCCTTCGAGGGTGAGGAGGCCGAGACGCTGCGCGGCCTGGTCGCCGCGGGCCTCGGCGTCGCCCTGCTGCCGCCGCCGGCCGTCGCCCGCCCCGGTGTCGTCGAACTCGGCGTGACCTCGCCGCGCGCGGTCCGCGAGATCGGCGTGACCTGGCTCGACGGCCACCCGGACACACCACCGGTGGCCGCGTTCAAGAAGTTCCTGCTGGGCAAGCGGGGCAGCCTGCTGCCCGAGTGAGGGTCCGGCCGCGCGGCCGTCAGCCGACCGACCGCCCGAACCCGGCCGCCAGCGGCATCCGGAGCCCCAGCGGCGGCGGCGCGGCCATCGCGTCCGCGAGCGGACGGCTCTGCGGGCGCGCGAAGAGCGCGGAGAGCACGAAGTCGGCGGCCAGGGCGTGGACTTCGTCGCGGTACTGGCGCAGCGCGTGCCCGTCCGCGTGGACCTCGAAGCGGCAGGTGTCCCGGTTGGACTTCTTGGCCCGCTCGGCGAACCGGTAGCTCAGCTCGGGGTCGGTACGGGCGTCGTTCGTGCCGTGCACGATCAGCACCCGCCGCCCCACGAGCTGCCGCACCGGCTCCGGCTCGGCCGCCCGGTCGTCCTCCGGCAGCCACGGGGCGAGTGCCAGCACCGCCGCCACCGCCGTGTGCCCGCCGGCGGCCAGCGCGGCCCGGCCGCCCATGCCCCGTCCCACCAGGCAGACCGGAACGTCCCCGTAGCGCCGTACCGCCTCCGACACCGCCCACCGGGCGTCCGCCGCCAGCTGCGCGTCCGTCCCGTTCCAGCCCCGCCCCCGGTACCGGACCACGTGCGACACGAGCCCGTCGGCCCGCCCCGCCCGCACCAGCTGCCGCCCCAGCGGCAGGACCGCGGCATGGGCCCGTACGGAGTGCCGCCGTCCGGACGTGACCTCGCCGTCCGGCAGCAGCAACACCACCCCGCCCGCTTCGGTGACCGCCGTCGTCGCCGCGACGGGCCGGCCGAGGCGGGGTGTCCGGGAGGCGGCCGTTCCCACGAGTGCGTTGTGCGCCATGACAAAACAGTCTCAGAAGCCGAGGTGTACGCGAGTGGTACGCGCGGTCTCTGTTACGTATCGTCCGCTGACCGAACGTCCGTACGTCTCACGGCCGTTCGAAGCAGTGCACGCTGCCCACCGGGACGAAGCCGCGGCGTGCGTACCAGTCGCGCGGCCAGTCGGTGGCGAGGGCCGTCAGGAAGACGGTCGTGCAGCCGGCGGCGTCGGCCATGCGCAGGGCGGTGTCCAGGACGACGCCGGCGTGGCCCTGGCGCAGGTGGGACCCGGCCGTGACCAGGTCCTCGATCTGGGCCGTCCCCGAGGCCGCGTCGATGTACAGGTCCGCCCAGGACGCGACCTCGCCGAACTCGTCGTGCGAGGCGAGGAAGCGGACGTCGTCGGCGCCCCGGCGCCGGGCCGCGCGACGTTCCACCAGGTCGTGGACGACGTCGTCCCCGACGTCCGGAAGGAAGCGCCGCTGGCTCTCGGTGAGCGGCCCGCGCAGGGCGGGCAGGTCGACCTCGCGCGCCCCGCCGAGCTCCGGTACCGGCCCGGTGTGGACCATCAGCAGGACCTCGGAGCACTCGTACCCGGCCCGGACCAGCGGTGTGATGCAGGCCTGCGCGGCCTCCGGGTCGGGGATGTACACGGTGCGGTGCGAGAGGTGGGCCATCAGTTCGTCGACCCGGCCGGGCAGCGCCTCGGGGTCGGTCCGGCCGTCCACCAGGACGTGGTTGTTGCCGTGCGAGAGCGCGTACGTGTCGTCGAGCGCGGCGAACCCGCCGGGGAAGTCGATCGTCCGCTCGGCCTGCCGGCGGGTGAAGGCGGACATGAAGCGGATGATCCGGCGCAGTTCGGAGTCGCTGGTGGCGGTGGTCATACCGGCAGGCTAGGTGTCCGCGGAGGGGCCCGCGCGGGAGTTTCGGGCCACGGCGCCCGGCGCGGCACGGCCGTCGCGCCGACCGCGGCACCGGGCGGTCACGTCCCGGCAGCGGACCCGAAATCCGACGAAGGATGCGGTGCCGAAGAGGCGCGCTCTACGCGCGTAGGCGCTAGAGTGCGGCAATGACGAGCCAGATCCCCAGCACCCCCTCGGCGGATCAGATCCGCCGCGCCCCGAAGGTCCTGCTGCACGACCACCTCGACGGCGGTCTGCGCCCCGGCACGATCATCGAACTCGCCCGGGCCCAGGGCTACGACAGCCTTCCCGAGACCGAGCCGGACAAGCTCGGCATCTGGTTCCGGGAGGCCGCGGACTCCGGCTCCCTGGAGCGCTACCTGGAGACGTTCGCGCACACCTGCGCCGTCATGCAGACCCGCGAGGCCCTGGTCCGGGTCGCCGCCGAGTGCGCCGTCGACCTCGCCGAGGACGGCGTCGTCTACGCGGAGGTCCGCTACGCGCCCGAACAGCACCTGGAGGGCGGTCTCACCCTCGAAGAGGTCGTCGAGGCGGTCAACGAGGGCTTCCGCGAGGGCGAGCGGCAGGCCAGGGCCAACGGCCACCGGATCCGGGTGGGTGCGCTGCTCACCGCGATGCGGCACGCGGCCCGCGCCCTGGAGATCGCCGAACTCGCCAACCGCTACCGGGACTCCGGCGTCGTCGGCTTCGACATCGCGGGTGCCGAGGCCGGCTTCCCGCCCACCCGTCACCTCGACGCCTTCGAGTACCTGAAGCGGGAGAACAACCACTTCACGATCCACGCGGGCGAGGCCTTCGGCCTGCCGTCGATCTGGCAGGCCCTCCAGTGGTGCGGCGCCGACCGGCTCGGCCACGGCGTGCGGATCATCGACGACATCGAGGTGGCCGACGACGGCTCGGTCAGCCTCGGCCGGCTCGCCGCGTACGTGCGCGACAAGCGCATCCCGCTGGAGATGTGCCCCACCTCCAACCTGCAGACGGGCGCCGCGGAGTCCTACAAGGAGCACCCCATCGGGCTGCTGCGCAAGCTGCACTTCCGCGCGACGGTCAACACCGACAACCGGCTGATGAGCGGCACCAGCATGAGCCGGGAATTCGAATTCCTGGTCGAGGCATTCGGTTACACGCTCGACGACATGCAGTGGTTCACGGTCAATGCGATGAAATCAGCGTTCATTCCTTTCGATGAACGACTGGCGATGATCAATGACGTGATCAAGCCTGGTTATGCCGAGCTGAAGTCCGAATGGCTGTTCCAGCAGACCGCCACGACCAGCGAGTCTTCCCAGCAGACGGGCTGATCACCACCCTCGGGAAGGAATGGACGGCGGCCGGGCGCACCACGCCCGGCCGCCGTCCGGTGTTTGCGGCCGGGACTTTGGCTGGTTAGTTTGCGTAGCCACTCTGCATTCCCCGAAATTCCCCCGCTCTCAGGGCCTTCCCCGTCGCCCCGAGACGCACCCGAGATTCCTGAGGAAGATTTTCTGATGAAGCAGTCTGCCGCCAAGACGCTCGGTGTCGCCGCCCTCGGTGCCGCCTTCGCCGCCGCCGCCGCCGGAACGGCCTCCGCCGCCCCGGCGCTGCCGGTCGTCGGCTCCGACGCGCTCGGCACCGTCACCAGCATCGTCCCGCTCGGTGACGACCTCACCGAGCTCCCGGCGGGCGCGTCCGAGGCCCTGTCCGGCGGCCAGGGTGCCGTCGGGACCGGTGTCGAGCAGGGCGCCAAGACCCTCCCGGGCGCGGTCGAGCAGGCCCAGAACCTCCCGGGCGAGGTGCAGAAGCAGGCGCAGGACCTGCCGCTGGACGGCGCCAAGGCCGGCCTCGGCTCCACCCCGCTCGGCGCGGCCACCGGCCTCCTCGGCGGGCTGCCGCTGAACGGCCTGCCGCTGGGCGGCCTGGGCGTCTGAGCCCCCCCCGCACGCCGAAGGGGCGCCCACCCGGTCCGGGTGAGCGCCCCTTCGGCGTACGTACGACGGGTGCGACGGCTACCAGGCCGTGCTCGCCGTCTTCTCCGCGGGCAGCAGCACCCACAGCGCCAGGTACAGCACGAACTGCGGGCCCGGGAGCAGGCACGAGGCCAGGAATATCGCGCGCATCGTCCAGGCGGAGATGCCGAAGCGCCGTGCCAGCGCCGCGCACACTCCGCCGATCACGCGTCCGTCACGAGGGCGGGAAAGTGCGGCCATGGTGGGCTCCTTCAGTCCGGGTGCTCGGAATTTCCGATGTCTCCATGGTGCCGCCGGACCGGTGGACAAAGCCTCCCTCTACGGGGCGATACCGACCCTGGGAATCGTCGGGGTCGCCCCCTGAGAAGCCCGCCGCTCGCTCGTCCTCGAGGAGGACTTCCCGGGCCGGGTGGACGGCCGGCGCCCGCGCGGGCCGCGGCGCAGCCGCGCCCGCCCCGCCGGCACCAGCAGCAGGTGCGCGAGCGCCACCCCGGCCGTGTTCAGGAGCACCGAGTCGACGTCCACGACCTGCCCGGGCACCGCCGTCTGCAGCAGCTCCACCGCGAGCGAGACCAGCGCCCCGGCCGCCGTCGTCCGGGCGAGCGACGCCCAGGGCGACACCGCGAGCCGTCCGTCGGCCATCGGCAGCAGCACCCCGAGCGGGGCCAGGAGCAGCAGCCCGCCGGCGATCCGCCGCGCGGCCTCGGCCGGGCCGAGCGCCAGATCGCCCCGGATCCCGGCCAGTGGCGTCAGGTTCGGCGCGGTCACCCAGGCCACGTCACGCGGGCGGAGCGTCACCCAGGCGACGAGCAGCAGATGGGCGAGGAGAAAGGCGAACCCCGCCACGCGTACGACCACGGCGACAGACTCGCCGGAACTGCCCGACCCACCCGAACCTTGACGTTGCACGCCCCCCAAGACGCGCCCTCCGGCGGAATCGGTTCCGTCCGGCCGTCACGGACCGGAAACCGTCACGGACCCCGGAAGCGGGCCGCCCCCGGGTCCCGTCGTCCCGTCAGTGACCCGCCGGTGACGAGCGGACCGACTCCGGGCGCTCCTTCAGCTCGGTCGTGCAGCTGTAGCGGCGCGGCCCGTACGGGCCGGGGCCGCCCAGGACGACGGAGTCGGCCGTGGAGCCGGAGCCGCCCGGCTCGCCGGCCGTGCTCTCCGCGAAGGTGCAGACGATCTGGGCCAGGGCCGTCGGCGGCAGGTCCTCGGGCTGGCGGCTGAGCCGCAGGGTGCCCTTCGGATCGCCCTTGCGGGCCGCGCCCACCACCAGCGGACCCTTCACCGCCGTGGCGAAGCCCGCCCGGCGCTCCTCGTCCGACGGCTCGCTCTGCAGCTGCGCGAGCAGCGCCGAGGCCGTGCGCACCGGGTCGCCCGCCGCCTTCTCCTCGGACAACGGCGACCTGCGTTCCACGGCGTCCAGCTGCGCACCGCACACCAGGTACACGCGCAGCGGCACCCCGCTCTGCCCGCCCGTACCGGACGCCTCGCCCGGCACGCTGCACGGCACTCGCGAGGGCGCCGCGCCCGCGTCGACCGGCACCGACGTCGTACGGATGCCGCAGCCCGAGAGGAGGACGGCGGCGCCCAGGGCCAGCAGCCCCGTACGGCCAAGTCCCCACGTACGGCGACGTCTCAACTCTCCTCCACCTCGCCCTGGCTGCTGCGGGTCCGCAGCTCGCGCGCGATCCCCGAGGCGTCCCGGGGCAGCCGCAGCACGAACACCGCGCCGTCCACCCGGCCGTCGGCGTCCGTGGAGTTGGCGGCGGTGATCGAGCCGCCGTGGATCAGCGCGTTCTCCATCGCGATCGACAGACCGAGACCGCTGCCGTCCGAACGCGGGCGCGACGCGCTCGCCTTGTAGAAGCGGTCGAAGACGTGCGGCAGGACCTCCACCGGGATGCCGGGCCCGTGGTCGCGCACCGCGATCACCAGCTCCTCGCCTTCCTCGGCCTCCTCGGTCCGCACCGACACCCGCACCGGCGAGCCGCCGTGCTTGAGCGCGTTGCCGATCAGGTTGGCCAGGACCACGTCGAGCCGGCGCGGGTCGAGCCGCGCGACGATCCCGCGCTCGGCGTCCAGGTCCACGGCGTCCAGCCAGGCCCGCGCGTCGATGCAGGCGGTGATCTGGTCGGCGATGTCGACGTCGTCCAGGACGAGGCGCGCGGTGCCCGCGTCGAAGCGGGTCACCTCCATCAGGTTCTCCACCAGGTCGTTGAGCCGGCGGGTCTCGCTGACGACGAGGGCCACCGCCGGCGCGATCATCGGGTCGAGCGCGTCCTGCTCGTCCTCCAGGACCTCCGTCACAGCGGTCAGCGCGGTCAGCGGCGTGCGCAGCTCGTGCGACATGTCGGCGACGAAGCGGGCGCTCGCCTCCTCCCGCGCGCTCATGTCCGCGACCTTCTTCTGCAGCGACTCGGCGGCGCTGTTGAACGTCCGGGAGAGGTCCGCCAGTTCGTCGTTGCCGGAGACCCGCAGCCGGGTGTCCAGCTTGCCCTCGCCGAGCCGCCGGGCCGCCTCCCCGAGCCGGTGCACCGGGCGCAGCACGGTCGTCGCCGCGACCTGCGCGAGCAGCACCGAACCGATCACGGCGAGACCGGTGGCGATGCCGAGCGACCAGGACAGCGAGTTGAGGTCGGCCTTCTCCGCGGCGAGCGACTTGAACATGTAGCCGGTCGGCCCGCCGCCGTCGATCTTCGTGCCGCCCACCAGGTACGGCGTCGAGCCGCGCTGGGTGCGCTGCCAGAACAGGTGGTACGGGTACGGGTTGGCGTCCGAGACCGGGCGCTCGGTGGTCACGGCGGTCTGCAGCGGGCGCGGCACGTCCGCGAGCGTGAACACGTCCGGGTCGGAGGCGCCCACGATCGGCTTGCCCGCCGCCCGCTCGCCCATGAGCACCACGCTGTAGCCGGCGCTGCCGCTCGCCATCTGCTCGGCGGTGCGCCGCAGCTCCTCCTCGGTGGGCCGCGGCGGCAGCGTCGCCGCCCGGTTCTGCATCTCCTGCCGGAAGTCGTTCAGCGCGCTGTCCTGGGTGCGCTTGAGCACGGCCTCGCGGTTGAGCCAGTACGCGATGCCGGAGGCCGACACGGCAGCGGTGAGCGCGACCAGGGCGAAGACGACGACGAGGCGGAGCCGCAGGCTGGTGAACCTCAGCACCGAGACGATCCCTTTGCTCACGCAGGAACGTCCAGCCGGTAGCCCACACCCCGGACGGTGCGGATCAGGGTCGGCGAGGAGGGCACGTCCTCGACCTTCGCGCGCAGCCGCTGCACACAGGCGTCGACCAGGCGCGAGTCGCCGAGGTAGTCGTGCTCCCACACGAGCCGCAGCAGCTGCTGGCGCGACAGCGCCTGACCGGGCCGCCGGCTCAGCTCCAGGAGCAGCCGCAGCTCGGTCGGCGTGAGCTGCAGGTCCTCGCCGTTCTTCGTCACCGTCATCGCGGAGCGGTCGATGACGAGGGAGCCGAAGGTGGCCGAGTCGGTGGCCTCCCGCTCGCCGCGGCGCAGCACCGCGCGGATCCGGGCGTCGAGCACCCGGCCCTGCACGGGCTTCACCACGTAGTCGTCGGCCCCGGACTCCAGGCCCACGACCACGTCGATGTCGTCGCTGCGCGCGGTGAGCAGGATGATCGGCAGCTGGTCCGTACGCCGGATCCGGCGGCACACCTCGAAGCCGTCGATGCCGGGCAGCATCACGTCGAGGACGACCAGGTCGGGCCGCTGTTCCTTGAGCAGCTTCAGGCCGTCCTCGCCCGTCGCCGCGGTGGCCACACGGTGGCCCTGGCGTGACAGGGAGAGTTCGAGGGCCGTGCGGATGGCGTCGTCGTCCTCGATCAGCAACAGGAAAGGCACGGCCTCATTCTGTCGCATGCGGCCGTCCGAGTTCGACCGTCAGGTCACGCCTCCGTCCCGCCCCCGCCTGTGACACGCCTGTGACAGTCGGCGGACACCGCCATGAAGTCGGCCGGGCAGGCTTTTCGACATCAAGGACCTACGGACTCCAACCGACGGGGGGCGCGAGATGAACGCACTGCACAGCACCACCTCCAGCGCAGTTGTCACGCGTCTCCACGACGTCACACGGAGCACCGAGAAGTCCGGCGCGGTGAACGGGCGGGGGTGCGTTCGCAGCGTCGGGCGTCAGCACAAGGCGCCGTACATGGTCGCCGTGGCTGACGGGGGAGCGGCGTACGGGGAGGTCACGGGGGAGCGTTCCTGCTCGGAGGCCGAGTTCACGGCCTACGTCCAGGAGCGCCGGGCCTCCCTGTACGCCACCGCCTACCACCTGACCGGTGACCGCTTCGAGGCCGAGGACCTGCTCCAGAGCGCGCTGTTCTCCACGTACCGCGCCTGGGACCGGATCAGCGACAAGGCCGCGGTCGGCGGCTATCTGCGCCGCACGATGACCAACCTGCACATCAGCGCCTGGCGCCGGCGCAAGCTCAACGAGTACCCGACCGAGGAGCTCCCGGAGACGGTGGGCGAGACGGACGCGATGCGCGGAACCGAACTGCGCGCGGTCCTCTGGCAGGCGCTGGCCCGTCTGCCCGAGCTCCAGCGCACGATGCTGGTGCTGCGTTACTACGAGGGCCGGACCGACCCGGAGATCGCGGAGATCCTGGACATCAGTGTCGGCACGGTGAAGTCGAGCATCTGGCGCTCGCTGCGGCGACTGCGCGAGGACGAGGTGCTGAGCTTCGGCCGTGACGAGGAGGAGTCCTTCGGCGAGCTCGTCGCCTGAGGGATACGGGGGGACACGGGGGCACGGGGAAACACGGGGGACCGTACGGGGGTACGGGGTAAAGGGCGAGGGCCGGACAGGATCGGGGGATCCTGTCCGGCCCTCGGCACGTTCGCGGGCGGGGTGAAGGGGTCAGGCGCGGGCCGCCGGGACGCGGCAGCGGCCCGCCGCGGCGGCGGCCAGGCGGCCCAGGGCCTCGTCCTTGGCGCACGGGTGGGCGCCGAGCGCGGTCTGGCGGGCCACGATCGAACGCTCGGCCCGCATCAGGCGCCAGCCGCGGCGCAGCAGGAACGGCACCGACTTGCGGCCCTCCCTGAGGTCCCGCAGCAGCCGGCGGCGGAAGGTCGTGGCGGGACGGCCGCGCAGGCACAGCGCGTCGGCGAGCACCCCGAGGTCACGGCAGCGCGCCACGATATCGGCGGCGAAGATGCCCTCCGCCACGAACAGCGGCGTCCGCTCGATGTCGAGGGCCTCGTGGCCCACGCGGGCGCTGGTGGCGATGTCGTACACGGGCACGTCGGTGCGGCCCGTGCGGCACAGCTCGGCGATCGCGGCGACGGCCGCGTCCGCGTCCCACGAGAGCGGGGAGTCCCAGTCGATGTCCGTGCTGTCCTCGACGAGTGGCAGGGAAGGGTCGTCACCCTCCTTGTAGAAGTCGTCGAGACGCAGGACCGGCAGACCGGTGCGGGCGGCGAGGGACGACTTGCCGGAGCCGGAAGGGCCCGCGATCAGGACGACCCGGGTCGGGATCGGTTGGGAACTCACGGGACACCAGTGTGAGGCATTCCCCCGTGCAGGGGACCACCGAGGCGGCCCGTTGGTATCGAGCATCACACCTCCACTACTGTCGGTGCCCGCTCGACCACCCTCCGGAAGGATTCCCATGGCGCGTCACGCACAGTCCCGCACGTCCCGCCGCAGTGCCCTGCTGAAGGCCGGACTCACCGTCACCGCGGCAGGGGCCGCCGTGTTCGGCGCGGGCGCCGGCGCCCAGGCCGCCGAGGGCGTCGGCGTGCCGCTGCCGACCGACTCGCTGACCCGGATGGACGGCGCGGCGGCCCTGGAGGGCCTCGGCCACGGCGTGGCACCGCTGACGCAGCTCCAGCTCGACCCGCTGGCCAACACGGGCGTCGACCCGCTCGACAACGGCCTCGGCACCCAGGTCGCCGACTTCAAGCCGGTCGGCACGAACCTGGTGACCGACCACGTCACCAAGGGCGGCGCCCTGGCCGACCTGCCGGTCGCGGGCCCGCTGTCGCAGTCGCTGCTGCCGTAGGCGCTTGCGCGGACACGGCGAACGGCCCCCGACCGGAGGAGTGGTCGGGGGCCCTTCGCCGTACGGCCTAGTACGAGGAGCCGGACGCGCCCAGCGAACCCGTCGGGTGCCAGACCGTCTTGGTCTCCAGGAAGGCGGTCATGCGGTCCGTGCCCGGGGACTCCGCGAAGTCCTCGGTGCGCGGGCGCAGCACGCGCTTCAGGTTGTCCGCCGCGGCGATCTCGAGCTCGCGGGCCAGGTCGGCGTCCGCGCCCGTGAGGTCGATCGCGTTGACGTCGAGGTGGGCCGCCAGGTGCGGGCCCATCTCGGACGCCTTGCCCGACAGGATGTTGACCACGCCGCCGGGCAGGTCCGAGGTGGCGAGCACCTCGCCCAGGGACAGGGCCGGCAGCGGGGCCTTCTCGGAGGCGATGACGACCGCCGTGTTGCCGGTCGCGATGACCGGGGCGATCACCGAGACCAGGCCGAGGAAGGACGACTCCTGCGGCGCGACGACGGTCACGACGCCGGTCGGCTCCGGGGTGGACAGGTTGAAGTACGGGCCCGCCACCGGGTTGGCGCCGCCGACGACCTGGGCGATCTTGTCGGTCCAGCCCGCGTACCAGACCCAGCGGTCGATCGCGGCCTCGACGACCACGGCCGCCTTGTTCTTGGACAGGCCCTCGGCGTCCGCGACCTCGTGCACGAACTGGCCCTTGCGGCCCTCCAGCATCTCGGCCACGCGGTAGAGGATCTGACCGCGGTTGTACGCGGTCGCGCCCGACCAGCCGCCGAAGGCCTTGCGGGCCGCCACGACGGCGTCACGCGCGTCCTTGCGGGACGACAGCGGGGCGTTGGCCAGCCACTTGCCCTTGGAGTCGGTCACCTCGTACACCCGGCCGCTCTCGGAACGCGGGAACTTCCCGCCCACGTACAGCTTGTAGGTCTTGAAGACGCTCAGACGGGTCTGCTGATCAGACATCGAGGTAGGCCTCCAGACCGTGGCGGCCGCCCTCGCGGCCGAAGCCCGACTCCTTGTAGCCGCCGAACGGCGAGGTCGGGTCGAACTTGTTGAAGGTGTTGGCCCAGACGACACCCGCGCGGAGCTTGTTGGCGACCGCGAGGATGCGGGAGCCCTTCTCCGTCCAGATGCCCGCCGACAGGCCGTACTGGCTGTTGTTGGCCTTGGCGACGGCCTCGTCCGGCGTGCGGAAGGTCAGCACCGACAGGACCGGGCCGAAGATCTCGTCGCGGGCGACGGTGTGCGCCTGGGTGACGTTCGTGAAGAGCGTCGGGGCGAACCAGTAGCCGGCGGACGGGATCTCGCAGGCGGCGGACCAGCGCTCGGCGCCCTCGGCCTCGCCCTGCTCGACGAGCGTGGTGATCCGGGCCAGCTGCTCCTCGGAGTTGATGGCGCCGATGTCGGTGTTCTTGTCGAGCGGGTCGCCCAGGCGGAGCGTCGAGAGGCGGCGCTTGAGCGAGTCGAGCAGCTCGTCGTGGATCGACTCCTGGACCAGGAGGCGGGAGCCCGCGCAGCAGACCTGGCCCTGGTTGAAGAAGATGCCGTTGACGATGCCCTCGACGGCCTGGTCGATCGGCGCGTCGTCGAAGACGATGTTGGCGCCCTTGCCGCCCAGCTCCAGGGTGAGCTTCTTGTCCGTGCCGGCCACCGACTTGGCGATGGCACGGCCGACGGCGGTCGAGCCGGTGAACGCGACCTTGTTCACGTCCGGGTGCTCGACGAGCGCGGCGCCGGTGTCCCCGTAGCCCGGGAGGATGTTGACGACGCCCTTGGGCAGCCCGGCCTGGCGGCAGATGTCCGCGAAGAACAGGGCGGAGAGCGGGGTCGTCTCGGCCGGCTTCAGGACGACCGTGTTGCCGGTCGCGAGCGCCGGGGCGATCTTCCACGCCAGCATCAGCAGCGGGAAGTTCCACGGGATGACCTGGCCGGCCACGCCCAGCGGCTTCGGGGACGGCCCGAAGCCGGCGTGGTCGAGCTTGTCGGCCCAGCCCGCGTAGTAGAAGAAGTGCGCGGCGACCAGCGGGAGGTCCGCGTCGCGGGTCTCCTTGATCGGCTTGCCGTTGTCCAGGGTCTCCAGGACGGCCAGCTCACGGCTGCGCTCCTGGATGATCCGGGCGATGCGGAAGAGGTACTTGGCGCGCTCGGAGCCGGGCAGCGCCGACCACTTCTCGAAGGCCTTGCGGGCGGCCTTCACCGCGCGGTCCACGTCCGCGGCGCCCGCCTGGGCGACCTCGGAGAGCACCTCCTCGGTGGAGGGCGAGACGGTCTTGAAGACCTTGCCGTCGGCCGCTTCGACGAACTCGCCGTCGATGAACAGGCCGTAGCTCGGCGCGATGTCGACGACCGAGCGCGACTCGGGCGCGGGGGCGTACTCGAAGGGGGAGGTCATGTCGATCAGTCCACCGTCACGTAGTCGGGGCCGGAGTAGTGGCCGGTCGCCAGCTTCTGACGCTGCATGAGCAGGTCGTTGAGCAGGCTGGAGGCACCGAAGCGGAACCAGTGGTTGTCCAGCCAGTCCGCACCGACGGTCTCGTTGACCAGGACCAGGAACTTGATGGCTTCCTTGGTGTTGCGGATGCCGCCCGCGGGCTTCACGCCGATCCGGACGCCGGTCTGCGCGTGGAAGTCGCGCACGGCCTCCAGCATCAGCAGGGTGTTGGCGGGGGTGGCGTTGACCGCGACCTTGCCGGTCGAGGTCTTGATGAAGTCCGCGCCGGCGATCATGCCGAGCCAGGAGGCGCGGCGGATGTTGTCGTACGTGGACAGCTCACCGGTCTCGAAGATCACCTTGAGGCGGGCCCGGTCGCCGCACTCGGCCTTGATGGCGGCGATCTGCTCGTAGACCTCCAGGTAGCGGCCGGCGAGGAAGGCGCCACGGTCGATGACCATGTCGATCTCGTCGGCGCCCGCGGCGATGGCGTCGGCCGTGTCGGCGAGCTTGACGGGGAGGGCGGCGCGGCCGGCCGGGAAGGCGGTCGCGACCGAGGCGACCTTGACGCCGGAGCCCGCGACGGCGGCCTTGGCGGTGGCCACCATGTCGGGGTAGACGCAGACGGCGGCGGTCGTCGGGGTGGTGCGGTCGGTCGGGTCGGGGTTGACGGCCTTGGCGGCGAGCGCCCGGACCTTGCCCGGGGTGTCCGCGCCTTCGAGCGTCGTCAGGTCGATCATGGAGATGGCCAGGTCGATGGCGTAGGCCTTGGCCGTGGTCTTGATCGAGCGGGTGCCGAGGGACGCGGCGCGCGCCTCCAGGCCGACGGCGTCGACGCCGGGCAGCCCGTGGAGGAAGCGGCGCAGCGTGCTCTCGGACGTGGTCACGTCGGCGAAAGCATGTGCTGCAGGTGCAGTGGTGGGCATGGTCACCAGTCGAGCATATCTACGCGCGTAGCGGCGTGTACAGGGGGCTGCTCGTACGAGCGCGTGAAAGCGCAGGTGGGTGCGGGGAAAGTGGGGTGCGCGTGAGGCCTGTCACATGCCCGTGACATGGAGCGGACAACTCCCGAACCCAAGATCCCTAACGTTTCTCCTGCAGCCAGCCAGAACTCACCGGCCCTCACCGAACGAGATGTCAGCGGCATGCGGCTCTTCCTCACCCGACCTGTCTGATTCCACAGGAGTCGTTATGCGCACCGCCCTTCGCGCCGCCGTCGCCACCGCCCTCCTCGCCGGCCTCGCGGTCACTCCGGTGCTCGCCACCGGCACCGCCTTCGCGGCGGACGGCCCGGCGGCCACGGCGGAGAACGGCACGCTCGTCCGGACCGAGACGCTCTACAACGGCACCGTCGTGAAGATCTACAAGCTCGGACCGACGTGGTACCGCGCCGAGAGCTTCAAGAACGGCCAGTCGATCGGCTCCGTCGAGGCGAACGCCCGCGCGGCGGCCGGCAACGACAACGGCAACTACCTCGTCCTCTTCGAGGACGGCCGCACCCTCGCGTGGCGCGGCAACGTCGTCTCGCCCGCCGAGCTCGGCCTGTACCGACTGGCCGACGGTACCGTCGTGGAGCTCGGCAAGAACCCGAAGGACGGCCGGTTCGGCCTCCAGCCGGTCGACAAGACCGGCCAGGGCGGCGGATTCGTCTACGCGTACCACCCGGTCCGCTCGGTGTGGACGTACGGGAAGGCCGTGGTCGTCCTGGAGAACGACGGCGGGCTCGCCGCCTACGTCCCCGGCCAGGCCGAGCAGGCCGCCCCCGTCCACCTCGGCGCCGGCGTCAACCCGAAGCCCGCCCCGAAGCCCGGCACCGTGCTCTCCGGGCCGACGGCGAACGGGTGCACCGTCACCGAGAAGATCGCCTCCGTCTTCCCGTACTGGACGGTCACGCTCACCAACGACCTGAAGAAGGGGCCCGAGGCCGTCCTCAGGGACGACGCGGGCAAGGTCGTCGGCACCGCCGACCGTCAGCACCCCGTCGACGGCCGCTACGGCCTGAAGATCGAGGGCGCGGACACCGCCGCCCCGAAGCTCGGCCAGCGCACCCAGGGCGGCGACATGCCGTACCGGTGGGTCGACTTCCCGAAGCTTCCCCAGGACTGCAGCAGCACGACGCCCACCGCCACGCCCACGCCCGCGCCCACCTCGGGATCCGGCGGCAACGGCGGCCAGACCACCGTCGTCCCCAAGGGCGGCGTCGCCGCCGGTGCCGAGTTCGGCAGCGTCGAGCACGCCAACGACACCGCGCTGCTCGCGTCCGCCGGGGGCGCCGCCGCGGTCGTCGCCGCCGGCCTCGGCTTCACCGCTCTGCGCCGGCGCACCGCCGCCGACCGCGGCTGACGGTCTTCCGGTCCCCGCGACCGGCACCCCGCGGCGAACACCCCTCATCGCGCCGCAGTCCCACCCCCCCGGCGGGCCGCCTCCTCCTCGGCGGCCCGCCGCACCCCGTTCCGCGGAGTCAGACCTCCGTCGTTCCCGGAGTCAGACCTCAGCCGTTCCCATGGCCAGACCCTTCCCGGAGCCGAACCGTGACCCGCCGCCCCCTGCTCCTCGCCCTGGCCGCCGCCACGGCCGCCGTCGCCGTCCTCGCGGGCTGCGCCGGGCCCGCGCCCACGCCCGCCCCGACCACCACCGCGCCGCCCGTCCCCGCCCCGCGCGTCACCGCCACCGCCGCCCCCGCGCCGCCAGAGCAGCTCGCCACCGCGCCGCTGCCGCGCTCGGTGCCCGTACGCGTGCGGGTGCCGGCCGCCGGGGTCGACACCGGGCCGGTCCTCACGCTCGGCCTCAACGCCGACGGCACCGTCCAGGTCCCGTCGGTCGCGCAGGCCGACCGGATCGGCTGGTACGACAAGGGCGTCACGCCCGGCGAGACCGGGCCCGCGGTCCTCATCGGCCACTACGACACCGCCGACGGCCCCGCCGTTCTCAGGAACGTCGGCAGGATCCGGGTCGGCGACCGTGTCACCGTGACGCGCGCCGACGGCACCGACGCCGTGTTCCGGGTGCGGGAGCTGGAACAGGTCGGCAAGAAGGCCTTCCCGACGCGGAAGGTGTACGGCGACACCACCCGGCCCGAACTCCGGCTGATCACCTGCGGCGGCGAGCTCGTCGACGGCCACCGGCCCGACAACATCGTCGTCTACGCCGACCTCGTCACCGCGGGTGCGTGAGCGCTGAGGCAGAATCGGGCCATGACGACCCCCGAGCCGCCCGCCCCGCAGCCCTCCGAGCCCGTCAGGGACCGCGTCTTCCGCTCGCCCATGGGCATCGCGGGCGGCGTCTTCCTGCTCGCCCTCGCCGTGGTCCTCGGCGGCGACTCGATCCTGCGCGGCCACGGCCGCACGCCCTGGCTCGCGCTCGCCGCGCTGATCATGGTGGTCCCGCTCATCGTCGCGTTCACCATCCGGCCGGCCGTCTTCGCGGGCGCAGAGCGGCTGCGCATCCGCAACCCGTTCCGCACCATCACGCTGCCCTGGGGCACCATCGCCGACATCCGGGCCGGCTACTCCAGCGAGGCCCTCACGAACGAGGGCCGCACGTACCAGCTGTGGGCGATCCCGGTCTCGCTGCGCCAGCGCAAGCGCGCCGCCCGCCAGGCCGCCCGGGCCTCCCAGGACGACCCGCACGGCCGTACGTCGGTGAGCGCCGACGTCCGCGACTCCAAGGCCCGCGTCGCGCCCGCGGACCAGTCGGTGGCCGATCTGCGCGAGCTCGCCGAGCGCCGCAGCGGCCTGCCGGAGACCCAGGGCGAGCCGCAGATCCGCTGGGCCTACGAGGTCATCGCCCCGGCGGTCGCGGGCCTGGTGCTCCTGGTGATCCTCTCGGCGACCGGCTGACGCGCGGTCCGAGCCCGGGACCCGGTCACGGCGGGCCCTGCCACACCAGCATCATGTACGCGCCCAGCCACGCCGACGAGAGTGCCGCACCGCCCGCCACCAGGGCCGTCGCGGGGAAGCGGGCCCGGGCGAGCGCCGTCGCCACCGGCAGCAGCAGCGGGAAGCCGGGGACCAGGAAGCGGGCCCGGGGGAAGTAGACGCCGCCGCTGCCGAGCACGACCAGGAGCAGCACCCCGCCGAAGACGAGCAGCGGCAGCGGCTGGCGGTCCGTCAGGCACAGCAGGTACAGGGCCGCCGAGACGACCAGGACCACGGAGACCACGGCCAGGAAGAGCTGCGGGTCGTCGTCGTACACCAGGTGGTCGCGCAGCCGGGCGCGGGTCACCGCGCCGCCGTCCCACGTGTTGCCCCACACGCGCTGCACGGCGAAGTAGCCGTCCCAGCGGCCCACTCGCACGCCCACCCAGCCCACGTACGCCAGCCAGCCCAGCGGCGCGGCGAGGGCGGCGAGCAGCGGCGCCCGGCCCTGCCGGCGGGCGGCGAGCAGCCCGGCCGCGCAGACGGCGGCGGCGACCGCGACCCCGGTCGGCCGGGTCAGTCCGGCGGCCGCCGCGAGGCCCGCCGCCCACGCCCAGCGCCCGGTCAGGACCGCGTACAGGGACCAGGCGGCGAGCGCCGTGAACAGCGACTCGGTGTATCCCATCCACTGCACGAGCGCGACCGGGGTGGCGCCCCACAGCACGGCGAGCAGCGTGCCCGTGCGGCGTCCGCGCAGCCGGTCGCCGACCGCGAAGACGCCCCAGGCGGCGGCGAACGAGCACAGCACGGCGAGTACCAGACCCACGGAGGCCCGTGAGCCGGGCGTGACGGCCGCGAGGGCCTTCACGAGCGCGGGATAGAGCGGGAAGAAGGCCAGGCTGCGCGGCGGGTCGGTGAGGCGGTCGCGGTGCTCGTGGGTGTAGCCGTGGTCGGCGATCCCCAGGTACCAGTTGGAGTCCCAGGACCGCGCGAGCACCGGCCACACGCCGTGCCCCTGGAGGTGCGTCCAGTGGGCCAGGACGGCGAGGCCGAGCAGCCGCACGGCCAGATAGCCGAGCAGGGCGGGGGCGGCGTGGCGCAGTGCCCGTGCCGACGCCGCCTGCCACGCGGCGGCTCCGCGGCCCCGGGCGCGGGCCGCGCCGAGGCCTCCGGCGGCTCCTGAGGACGCGGAGGCCCCGGAGGCTCCCGGAGTCCCGGGGGCGGCCTCGGGGGCCCCGGGGGCGGGGCGGCGGCGGGTCAGCTGCGACGGCACGGGAGACACCGGGCCACCCTGCCCCGGCCACCCGGATGCGGGCCGCGCGTCGCGGGCCCTGTCGTACCCGATTCACCCGAAAGGGCGAGGGCCCGTACGGAAACGATTCCGTACGGGCCCTCGCCCTGACGACGGTGCCGGCGGCGGCCCGCCGGCGCTCAGAGACCGGCGGCCTCCGCCAGGTCCTTCTTGATCGCGTTCAGGACCTCGCCGGCCTTCGCGCGGGCCGTCCCGAGCTCGCTCGCGTCGGCGACCGGGACCACGACCTCCAGGTAGCACTTCAGCTTGGGCTCGGTGCCGCTCGGGCGGACGATCACCCGGGCCTTGTAGTCGCCCTCGAGGTGGTAGCGCAGACCGTCGGTCGGCGGCAGCGACTCCGTGCCCTTCGTCAGGTCCTCGGCCGAGACGACCGTGAGGCCCGCGAGGTGCACCGGAGGCTTCTCGCGCAGCGCCGCCATCGCGTTCGCGATGATGCCCAGGTCCTCCACGCGCACCGACAGCTGGTCCGTGGCGTGCAGTCCGTGCTCCACCGCCAGGTCGTCCAGCAGGTCGGTCAGGGTGCGGTCGCGCTCCTTGAGCTCCGAGGCCAGCTCGGCGACGAGCAGCGCCGCCGTGATGCCGTCCTTGTCGCGGACGCCCTCCGGGTCGACGCAGTAGCCGAGCGCCTCCTCGTAGCCGTAGCGCAGGCCCTCGACGCGGGCGATCCACTTGAAGCCGGTCAGCGTCTCCTCGTAGCCCACGCCCGCCGCCTCGGCGATCCGGCCGAGGAGGGACGACGACACGATCGACTCCGCGAACACGCCCCGCGCGCCCTTGTGCACCAGGTGCGCGGCCAGCAGCGCGCCCACCTCGTCGCCGCGCAGCATCCGCCAGCCGCCGTCGACGGAGGCGTCCGGCACGGCCACGGCGCAGCGGTCGGCGTCCGGGTCGTTGGCGATCACGATGTCGGGGTCCACGGCGCGGGCCGCCTCGAAGGCGAGGTCCATGGCGCCGGGCTCCTCCGGGTTGGGGAACGCGACGGTCGGGAACGCCGGGTCCGGGTCGGCCTGCTCGGCGACGAGCGCCGGGGCCGGGAAGCCGTGCCGGGCGAAGGTGGCCGTGAGGACCTCCTTGCCGACGCCGTGCATGGCCGTGTAGACGGTCCGCACGGTGCGGGGGGAGCCGGGGGTCAGGACGGCGTCCGTGCGGGCCAGGTAGGCCTCCAGGACCTCGTCGCCGAGGGTCTCCCAGCCGCTGTCCGGGCGCGGCACGTCCGCGAGGGCGGCGATGGCGTCGATCTCGGAGGCGATCTCCGCGTCCGCGGGCGGCACGATCTGCGAGCCGTCGCCCAGGTACACCTTGTAGCCGTTGTCGCGCGGCGGGTTGTGGCTCGCGGTCACCTCGACGCCGGCGACGGCGCCCAGGTGCCTTATGGCGTACGCCAGGACGGGCGTCGGCAGCGGGCGCGGCAGCAGCGCGGCGCGCAGCCCGGCGCCGGTCATCACGGCGGCGGTGTCGCGGGCGAAGTCGGCGGACTTGTAGCGGGCGTCGTAGCCGATGACGACGAGGCCACCGGCCTGGCCCTTGGCCTTCAGATACGCGGCGAGGCCGGCGGCGGCGCGGATGACCACGGCGCGGTTCATCCGCATGGGGCCCGCGCCCAGCTCGCCGCGGAGTCCCGCGGTGCCGAACTGGAGCGTGCCGGCGAAGCGGGCGGCGAGCTCGTCACGCGCGGCCTCGCCGCGGTCGAGGAGCGCGCCGAGCTCCTCGCGGGTCTCCGGATCGGGGTCCTCGGCGAGCCACGCCTGGGCCCTGGCGAGGAGGTCGTCCTGCGTCGTCACGGTGGTGTGCCTTTCGGAGGGTGCGGCGGGAGGGGGCGGGCGGTTCTTCTTCCCCAGCCCGCCCCTTCCCGAACGGAGGGCGCGCCCCCAGGCCCCCATACGGCCTGCGGCCGTGCCCGATCGGGGCGCGGAGGTCCGGGGGCGCGGCCGCCGGTGACGGGAGGGGGCGTGCTGGGGGAAGGGCTCAGATCCGGTCCAGGACCCGCGTCAGCAGCTCGCCCATCCGGGCGGCCGAGTCGCGGCCCGCCTGGAGGACCTCCTCGTGGTTCAGCGGCTCGCCCGAGAGTCCGGCGGCGAGGTTGGTGACCAGCGAGATGCCCAGGACCTCGGCACCGGCCTCGCGGGCCGCGATGGCCTCGAGGACCGTGGACATGCCGACCAGGTCGCCGCCCATGACGCGGACCATGTTGATCTCGGCCGGGGTCTCGTAGTGCGGGCCGGGGAACTGGACGTACACGCCCTCTTCCAGGGTCTCGTCGACCTCCTTGCACAGCGCGCGCAGCCGCGGCGAGTACAGGTCGGTGAGGTCCACGAAGTTCGCGCCGACGATCGGGGAGGCGCCCGTCAGGTTGAGGTGGTCGCTGATCAGGACCGGCTGGCCGGGGCGCATGCCCTCGCGCAGACCGCCGCAGCCGTTCGTCAGGACGATGGTCTTGCAGCCGGCGGCGACGGCGGTGCGCACGCCGTGGGCGACGGCGGCGACGCCGCGGCCCTCGTAGTAGTGGGTGCGGCCGAGGAAGACCAGGGCGCGCTTGTCGCCGATCTTGTACGAGCGGATCTTGCCGCCGTGGCCCTCCACGACCGGCGGCGGGAAGCCGGGCAGCTCGGTGACCGGGAACTCGGCCTCGGGAGCGCCAAGGGCGTCGACGGCAGGGGCCCAGCCGGAGCCCATGACCAGGGCGACGTCGTGGTTCTCGACGCCGGTCAGCTCGCGAAGGCGCGCGGCGGCGGCCTCGGCGGCCTCGTACGGGGTGGCAGTAGCGTTCACTGACTCTCTCGCCTCGGGGAGGGGGGTCCGAGGGAAGCCCCGGACGGATTTGATACGTCCAGCAGCCTAGCCCGAGAATCCCTACGCGCGTAGATGACGTCGCGCACGGACCTGCGATCGTTGTCTTGTCGTTTCCGACGAAAGCGGTGGCTCCGCCTCCGGACCGGGTTCAGCAGGGGCGCTTGCGGAGCTCCATCACGTAGTCGTGCGGCGCGCCCGCGGACTCGGCCGCGTCCGCGACCTCGCCCAGGTAGCGGGCGGAGGGCAGCCCGCCCTCGTACGCGTTGAGCACGTACACCCACGCCGGCTCGTCGCCGTCCAGGGTGTGCACCCGGACCCGCATCCGCCGGTAGATGTCGAGGCCGACGCCCTCCCAGCGGTCCATGGAGTCCTCGTCCATCGGCGCGATGTCGTACAGGGCGACGAACACCTGGGACCGCGGGGCCTCCACGATCGTGGCCAGCGCCCCCTCCCAGCCCATCTGCTCCCCGCCGAAGGTCAGCCGCCAGCCGTTCAGCCAGCCGGTGCCGCGCAGCGGCGAGTGCGGTGCGCGGCGGGTCATGAGCCGCGCGTCGAGGTTGCCGGCGTACGCGGCGTAGAGCGACATGGGGTCGAGGGTACGGGAGGGCGCGGGGTGGATGACGAAGTCCGGGGCGGGGGGCGTACGTCGGCGGAAGGTGACCCACCGGTAGCCGCCGCGCGGCCGTCGGGCCGGCCTCCGCCCGCGGCCCCCGGGCCGCCGGCACGCGTCCTCGCCCGCGGCCCCGGCCCGCCCACACGCGCCCTCCTCCGCGGCCCCCGGCCCGCCCGCACGCGTCCTCGTCCGCGGCCCCCGGGCCGCCGGCACGCGTGCCCGGCCGCCACGCCCGGCCTGCCCGTACGCGCCCCGGCCACCATGCCCGACCTGCCCCTACGCGCCCCCCTGCCGCCCATCGCGACCCGCCGGGCGGCCCCGGCGCGTGGGTCGTTCGTCCGTGCGGGACAATGGGGTACGCACTTTGAAGCGTGCGGGACAATGGCGTACGCACTGCAGCCCAACGGGGGCCGCACCCCCCGGCAGAACGAGAGCGCGAGGCGTAGATCCCAGTGACCCGGATCGTGATCATCGGCGGCGGACCCGGCGGATACGAGGCGGCCCTGGTGGGCGCCCAACTCGGCGCGGAGGTGACCGTCGTCGACTGCGACGGTCTCGGCGGCGCGTCGGTCCTGACCGACTGTGTTCCCTCCAAGACCCTCATCGCCACCGCGGAGGTGATGACCACCTTCGACTCCTCCTACGAGGAGCTGGGCATCATCGTCGCGGACGACACCCCGCACATCGAGCAGGCCGCCCGCGTCGTCGGCGTCGACCTGGGCAAGGTCAACCGCCGTGTGAAGCGGCTCGCGCTCGCCCAGTCGCACGACATCACCGCCTCCGTCACCCGGGCCGGCGCCCGCGTGCTGCGCGGCCGCGGCCGGCTTTCCGGGCGGCAGGCCCTCGACGGCTCGCGCCAGGTGGTCGTCACCGCCGCCGACGGCAGCGAGGAGACGCTCACCGCCGACGCCGTCCTGATCGCCACCGGCGGTCACCCGCGCGAGCTCCCGGACGCCAAGCCGGACGGCGAGCGGATCCTGAACTGGACCCAGGTCTACGACCTCAAGGAGCTCCCCGAGGAGCTCATCGTGGTCGGTTCCGGTGTCACCGGTGCCGAGTTCGCCGGTGCCTACCAGGCGCTCGGCTCCCGGGTCACCCTCGTCTCCTCCCGCGACCGCGTGCTGCCCGGCGAGGACCCGGACGCCGCCGCCGTCCTCGAGGACGTCTTCCGGCGCCGCGGCATGAACGTCATGGCCCGCTCCCGCGCCGAGTCCGCCAAGCGGGTCGGCGACCGGGTCGAGGTCACCCTCTCCGACGGCCGGGTCATCTCCGGCACCCACTGCCTGATGGCCGTCGGCGCCATCCCGAACACCGCGGGCATGGGCCTGGAGGAGGCCGGGGTCCGCCTCAAGGACTCCGGGCACATCTGGACCGACAAGGTCTCCCGCACCTCCGCCCCCGGCGTGTACGCGGCCGGTGACGTCACCGGCGTCTTCGCGCTCGCCTCGGTGGCGGCCATGCAGGGCCGGATCGCCATGTACCACTTCCTCGGCGACGCGGTGACCCCGCTCAACCTGAAGACCGTCTCCTCCAACGTCTTCACCGACCCCGAGATCGCCACCGTCGGCTACACCCAGGCCGACGTGGACGCCGGCAAGATCGAGGCCCGGGTCGTCAAGCTGCCGCTGCTCCGCAACCCCCGGGCGAAGATGCAGGGCATCCGGGACGGCTTCGTCAAGATCTTCTGCCGGCCCGGCACCGGCATCGTGGTCGGCGGCGTGGTCGTCGCGCCCCGCGCGAGCGAGCTGATCCACCCCATCTCGATCGCGGTCGACAACAATCTGACGGTCGAACAGATCGCAAATGCTTTCACCGTGTACCCCTCCCTGTCGGGCTCGATCGCGGAAGTGGCACGGCAGTTGCACACCCGAAAGACCGCGGGCGAGGCCTAGTCGGCCGGCCGGTCACCGGTCGACGGCCGTCCCGGCCTGCGGGAACGGTTCACCGACTCGGACAACCCCCGGCAAGGCGGGGCATAGCCCTGGCAATGAGCGGATCAACGGCGGGGTCTCCCATACCACTTGGGGACCCCGCCTGTGTGCATCTTCTGCAATTCGGCCCATACTGCTGAAAAGCATCGTCCGGTCACGTTACTGTCAGTTTCGTGTTCGCTGCAGAACGTCGCCAGTTGATCCTCGAAATGGTGCGCGCCAATGGAGCCGTGTCGCTCCGCGAGCTCGCCCGCGTCGTCCAGACCTCAGAAGTGACCGTACGGCGAGACGTGCGGGCCCTGGAGGCAGAAGGACTCCTCGACCGCCGGCACGGCGGTGCGGTACTGCCGGGCGGATTCACGAGAGAGTCCGGCTTCCCGCAGAAATCCCATCTCGCGACCGCCGAGAAGACGGCCATCGCCGACGTCGCCGCGAGCCTCGTCGAAGAAGGCGAGGCCATCGTCGTCGGCGCGGGTACCACCACGCAGGAGCTGGCCCGCCGGCTCGCCCGGGTGCCCGGGCTCACGGTGGTGACCAACTCGCTGCTCGTCGCCCAGGCCCTCGCCCACGCCAACCGGGTCGAGGTCGTCATGACCGGCGGCACCCTGCGCGGCTCCAACTACGCGCTGGTGGGCAGCGGGGCCGAGCAGTCCCTCCAGGGCCTGCGGGTCTCCCGGGCCTTCCTCTCCGGCAGCGGACTGACCGCCGAGCGCGGTCTGTCCACCTCCAACATGCTCTCCGCGAGCGTGGACCGGGCCCTCGTGCAGGCGGCGGCGGAGGTCGTGGTCCTCGCCGACCACACCAAGCTCGGCACCGACACCATGTTCCAGACGGTGCCGACCGACGTCATCACCCGCCTGGTCACGGACGAGCCGCCGGTCCACGACGAGCGGGCCGCCACCGAGCTGCAGGCCCTGGCCGACCAGGGCGTGCAGATCGCGGTGGCCGGCACCGGCGGCCCGGCCCACGGGAGCGAGCAGCACCCCCCGGGCGGCCGCCCGCGCCGTGAGCTGCCGCTGCCGGGCCAGCGCGGCCGGCTCCCGGGCGGGCAGTTCCGCGGTGGCCCCGGCGGTCCGCTCGGGAACGACGTGCTGGCGCCCGAGCGTCAGGCGGCCCGCGTCGCGGACATGCGCCGCCGCTGAACCGGACCGAGCCTCAGGGACGACTCCTCACGCCCGCAGGCCCCGTACCGTCAGGTCGAGCAGTCGGTCCGCCAAGTCCGGGTCCTCCGGGGAGCGTTCGGCGGCGAGGGCGATGGCGTTGGTGAGCTTCATCAGGTCGCCGATCGACACGTCGGCCCGCACCGTGCCCGCCTCACGGGCGCGGGCGAGCAGGCGCTCGCCCGCCGCCCGCAGCGGCTCGCTGCACTCGGCGAGCGCCGAACTCCGGCCGTACGAAACGGACATGAGCGCCACCGAAAGCCCGCGGTACTCGCCCGCGTGGGCGATCAGGGTGCGCAGCCAGCCGACCAGCGCGGCGCACGGGTCGCTCGACCCGGCGAGTTCCGCCGAGCGGTCGAGCAGTTCCTCGAGCCCGTCACGGAAGACGGCGCCGAGCAGTTCCTCCCGCGTCGGGAAGTGGCGGTAGAGGGTGCCGATGCCGACGCCGGCGCGCCGGGCGATGTCCTCCAGGGACGCGTCGGTGCCCTGCGCGGCGAACGCGGCGCGGGCCTCGGCGAGCAGGCGCTCGTGGTTGCGGCGCGCGTCGGCGCGCATGCGCGGTCCTTCCTGGACGGGTCCTGGACGAGGCGAAGGGCCCGCGGGCGGGTGCCTGCGGGCCCTTCGTACCGTACCCCGGGCGGCCGGGGGCCGGTTCAGTCCTTGATCTCGCAGATCGCGGCGCCGGAGGTGACGGAGGCGCCGACCTCGGCGGACAGGCCCTTGATGGTGCCGGCCTTGTGCGCGTTGAGCGGCTGCTCCATCTTCATGGCCTCCAGGACGACGATCAGGTCGCCCTCCTTGACCTCCGCGCCCTCCTCGACGGCCACCTTGACGATGGTGCCCTGCATCGGGGACGCGAGGGTGTCGCCGGAGGCGGTCGGGCCGGACTTCTTGGCGGCGCGGCGCTTCGGCTTGGCGCCGGCGGCCAGGCCCGTGCGGGCGAGGGTCATGCCCAGCGAGGACGGGAGCGAGACCTCCAGGCGCTTGCCGCCGACCTCGACGACGATGGTCTCGCGACCGGCCTCGTCCTCCTCGGCCTCGGCGCCCGCCGGGGCGAACGGCTTGATCTCGTTGACGAACTCGGTCTCGATCCACCGGGTGTGGACCCGGAACGGGTCCGCGGTGAACGCCGGGTCGACCACGACGGCCTGGTGGAACGGGATGGCGGTGGCCATGCCCTCGACCTTGAACTCCGCCAGCGCGCGGGCGGCGCGCTGCAGCGCCTGCTCACGGGTGGCGCCCGTGATGACCAGCTTGGCGAGCAGCGAGTCCCAGGCCGGGCCGATGACCGAGCCGGACTCGACGCCCGCGTCCAGGCGGACGCCCGGGCCGGTCGGCGGGGCGAAGGTGGTGACGGTGCCGGGCGCCGGGAGGAAGTTGCGGCCCGGGTCCTCGCCGTTGATGCGGAACTCGAAGGAGTGGCCGCGGATCTCCGGGTCGCCGTAGCCGAGCTCCTCGCCGTCGGCGATGCGGAACATCTCGCGGACCAGGTCGATGCCGGTGACCTCTTCGGTGACCGGGTGCTCGACCTGGAGGCGGGTGTTGACCTCCAGGAAGGAGATCGTCCCGTCGAGGCCGACGAGGAACTCGACGGTGCCGGCGCCGACGTAGCCGGCCTCCTTGAGGATGGCCTTGGACGCCGCGTACAGCTCGGCGTTCTGAGCCTCCGACAGGAACGGCGCCGGGGCCTCCTCGACCAGCTTCTGGTGGCGGCGCTGGAGCGAGCAGTCACGGGTGGAGACGACGACCACGTTGCCGTGGGTGTCGGCGAGGCACTGGGTCTCGACGTGGCGCGGCTTGTCGAGGTAGCGCTCGACGAAGCACTCGCCGCGGCCGAAGGCGGCGACGGCCTCGCGGACGGCGGAGTCGTAGAGCTCCGGCACCTCTTCGAGGGTGCGGGCGACCTTCAGGCCGCGGCCACCGCCGCCGAAGGCGGCCTTGATGGCGATCGGCAGGCCGTGCTCCTGGGCGAACGCGACGACCTCGTCGGCGCCGGAGACCGGGTCCGGGGTGCCGGCGACCAGCGGGGCGCCGGCGCGCTGCGCGATGTGACGGGCGGCGACCTTGTCGCCGAGGTCACGGATGGCCTGCGGCGGCGGGCCGATCCAGATGAGACCGGCGTCGAGCACGGCCTGGGCGAACTCGGCGTTCTCGGAGAGGAAGCCGTAGCCCGGGTGGACCGCGTCCGCGCCGGAGTCGGCGGCGGCCTGGAGCACCTTGGCCATGTCCAGGTAACTGGTGGCCGGGGTGTCACCGCCCAGGGCGAACGCCTCGTCGGCCGCGCGGACGTGCAGAGCGTCCCGGTCCGGATCGGCGTAGACGGCTACGCTGGCGATCCCGGCGTCCCGGCAGGCCCGGGCGACGCGGACAGCGATTTCGCCACGGTTGGCGATGAGCACCTTGCGCACGATGGCTCCCTCCTTGAAACAAGCTGAGTTTAGGGACTGCCGACACGGCACTTCGACCCGTCCCCAATGGTGAGCTTGCCCACACGGAGCGTGAATCGAGGCTCGCTCGGGTCGTGAAATCCCTTGTCGCACCACGGTACGCAGGGATTCTTTACGGCACAGTAGCTCCGAGGTGTGGCGCAGGTCTCTGTTCCCTGGGCCAGTCGCCAAATGGGTTTCTTTGTGGAGTCCCTACGAATGGCTCAATGATTCTTTGCCCGTACGCCGCCCGCACGCCGCCCACCTGCGCTCGTTTCGCTTCCCGGCACGAACCCTTGTCCGAGGTTTTACCGGCCAGTAGCCTTCGCCGTGTCGTACGTACCGGAGGTAACAGCCGTTTCCAGGGGGTGGCCGAGGTGGCCCGCAGACCGATAGCACTCGTGACGGCGGCGGTGCTCCTGCTCGAAGCACCCGGCATCGTGGCCATCAACGCCGTCATGGCCCGGTTCGTGAAGGCCCAGTCGATGTCCCTCGACGGACTCGACCCCGACGCCATGTACACCGGCACCTGGGCCCTGGGCATCGGCTCCGGCGCGCTGCTCGTGCTGTGCGCGCTCGTCCCGCTGGTCGCGGCGGTGCGCGACCGCCGCCCCGGCCGTCCCGGCCGCGCCCTGCTCATCGGCTGCGCCGTCGTCCACGGCGTCCTCGGCGCGGTCGCGGTCGGGCTGCTCGGCTGGGCGGCGTTCGTGTTCCTGATGGTGGTGGTGGGGCTGATAGTGCTCACGCTCGTGGCGTACGGGGAGACCCGCGGCGACGCCCGGGCCGACGAGCCCGACGGCCAGGAGGCGCCGGCCACGGCGTGAGCCCGGTCCGTCAGACCCAGAGGTCGGTGATCGAGACGCCCAGCTTGCCGAGCAGCTTGCGCAGCAGCGGCAGGGACAGGCCGATCACGTTGCCGTGGTCGCCGTCGATGCCCTCGATGAAGGGGGCCGAGCGGCCGTCGAGGGTGAACGCGCCCGCCACGTGGAGGGGTTCGCCGCTGGCGACGTAGGCGGCGATCTCGGCGTCCGTGGGCTCGCCGAAGCGGACGACGGTGGAGGCGGTGGCCGACTCGTACCGCTTGGCCGTCGTGTCGTACACGCAGTGGCCCGTCTGGAGGATGCCGACCCGTCCGCGCATCGACTTCCAGCGGGCGGTGGCCTCCTCGGCGTCGGCGGGCTTGCCGAGGGCCTGCTTGTCCAGTTCCAGGACCGAGTCGCAGCCGATGACCAGGGCGCCGGACACCTCCGGGCGGGCGGCGACGTGCGCGGCCTTGGCCTCGGCGAGGGCGAGCGCCAGCTCGGCCGGGGTCGGGGCGTGCACCTTGTCCTCGTCGACACCGCTCACGATGACCTCCGGCGCGAGCCCGGCCTGGCGGAGCAGGCCGAGTCGGGCGGGAGAGGCGGAGGCGAGCACGAGGCGGCGGCGATCAGCAGTCATGGGGGCAGCGTAGCGAGCCCGGGCCGGGTCCTCAGCCCGTCGGCCGCGCCGACGCCGCGGCCGGCGTCGGCGTCGGCGCGTCGGCGCGCGTCCGGTCCGTCAGTGGGCGCCGACGACGAGCATTAAGAGCACCATGGCGACCCCGAGGACGACGCCGGCACGACGCAGCATCGCCTGCACGTCGCGCAGTTCCTTCGGCGGCTCGTTCTCGGGGTCGGACCAGAGCATGCTCACGATCGTGCGGCGTACGCCGCCGGGGCGCCTGAGTACGGGTACTCAACCGCGCCGGTGGCAAGGGACTAATCAGTGGCGGAGGGCCGGTCCGCCGCGCCGTCCGTCGTACTCGTGGTGGTCGCCGCGGGCGCCGGGGCTTCGGTCCTGTTCCTGCGCCGGCCGCGTCAGCAGGAGTCGCGGTAGGCGAGGTCGGGGAAGAGCGCCTTCCACTGTTCCCGTCCGACGTCCAGCGGGCTGGTCGTGCACAGTCGTTCGTAGACGGCATCGCTGTCCCGGTCGAGGAGGAAGGTGTACTCGGTGCCCCGGAGGTTGCTCCGGTCGGGCCGTACCAGCAGGAAGGGGCTCTCCCCCGGCGGCAGGATCACTCCGTCGGCGTCCTCCAGGGTGGCGAACGCCGGAGTGACCCAGCGGCCGTCCGGGGCGATGTCCCAGACGCGGTACGGAGCTCCCGTGAGCACCCGGTTGCCGTCACCGGCGGCCACGACGTCGGTGATCTCGCGGTCGAACCGCATGGTGTGCACCACGGACCCGTTCCGTACGTCCAGGAGCCGTACGGTCCCGTCGGCGAGCGTTGTCGCGAGCAGCGTGCCGTGACGTCCGCCGCCGACCGGCGTGTAGCCGCCGGAGGTGGCGGCGAGCGTGGTCACGAGCCTCGGGTGCCGGACGTCCGTCAGGTCCCACAGCTTCGCCCGCTGACCGATGTGGTCGGTGATCAGGGTCTTGGTGTGGGGCAGGTAGGCCGCCCGCCCTGCGGCCACGCCCTCGAGCGGCGCGCCGGCCCGGACCGGGCGGGCCGGGTCGGTGAGGTCCCACAGGCGAAGGTCGTCGGCCACGCCGTCGCCGGAGGCGTCTTCCACGGTCGCGAGCGTGCGGGGGCCGAAGAAGTTCATGGTGTCGGCCAGGCCGGCGGGGGCCACCGTGACCGTGCCGCGCTTCACCGGCCGGCGCGGGTCGCCGACGTCCCAGACCTCGCCCCGCGGCGCCAGGGAGCCGGAGACCACCAGGAGCCTGCCGTCCGACGACACCGCGGTGCTCACGTCGGGGGCCCGCACCGCGATCTCGGGGCCCGCGACCGGCGGCCCGTCGCCGCCGAGGTCCCAGATCCGGAAGGCGTGGTCCCCGGAGCCGACGCCGCCCCATCGGTGGGCCAGTACCAGCGGCCGGTCCCGGCCGGGCAGGAAGTCGTTCGCCTCCCACTCCGGCGGCAGGGTGAACACCGGCCGTGGCGCCGTGCCCTTCCGGGTGTCGGCCGCACGGAGGTCCCACACCCGGGTCAGCCGGCCGATGGCGCCGTCCCCGACCCGGGCCTCGCTGGTCAGGGCGAGCCGGCCGTCCCCGCTCACCGCCGTCGCACCCGGCGCCGCGTACTCCAGGGTCCCGCGCAGCGCGAGCCCGGCCGTCCGCTCCGGCCACAGCCGCACGTTCCCGCCCACGTCTCCCACGGCCAGATGGGCACCGTCCGGGCTGTACGCCACGGACTGGACGGGCTCGCCGCCGGGCAGGATCTCGCGGTCGGCGGAGGTCTCCAGGAGTTCCGGGCCGTCGCCGTCGTCCACCGCCCGGGTCCGCCCGCCGCCGGCCCCGCCCGTATCCGCCGCGGCGAGCATCTCGCCGTCCCGGCGGAAGCTGAGCGACGGCATGGCGTCGCCGGACCCCCACGTGTTCTCGTACGGGTCCTCGGCGACGATCCGGACGAGCCGCCCGCGCTCGTGCCCCGGCCCGCCCGTGTCCACCCGCCACCAGGCCATCGCGTTCTTCCCGCCGGTCGCCACCAGCAGGTCCCGCTTCGGATGGAAGGCCACGGCCATCACCGACGCGGCGGTGACCGTGTCGTGCAGGGCGGGCGTCGCCGGCGCGCGGACGTCCCAGAGCCGCACCTGCGCGGGTGTCCCTCGTCCCTTGCCGTCCTTGCCGATGCCGTTGCCCGTGGCCAGGAAACGGCCGTCGTGGTGGAAGGCGACCGCCATGAGGTGGGCCGTGGCGACGGTCCGCCCGAAGACCTGGCGGGGGCTCGCCGGGTCGGACACGTCCCAGAGCCGCAGCAGGCCCTTCGCGCCGCCTCCGGCGAGGGTGCGTCCGTCGGGACTGAAGGCGAGGCTGTAGGCGCGGGTACGAGGAAGAGGCAGCCGGCCGACCGGCCGCGGGTTCGCGGGGTCGGCGGTGTCCCACAGGGTCAGCGCGTCCGGGCCCAGCGCGGCGAGCAGCCGGGACCGCGGATGGAAGGCGATCGCGACGGCCCCGCTCTGCTTCGGCAGGACCTTGCCCGGCACCGGTACGGCCGGCCGGGTGACGTCCCAGGGCCGGACGACGCCGTTGCTCTGGGAGACGGCCAGCACCTTGCCGTCCGCGCTGTACGCGAGGTTGACGACCGGGTCGTGCCCGCCGCCGGCCGGCAGGTCCACCTGCGGCCGGGAGGTGTAGGCCGCGTACAGACTGGAGCGCGTCTCGCTCGTCTCCGCCGTGCGGTACGCCGCGAGGCTCAGTCGCAGCGCCGCCGTCTGTGGGTCGCGCTCGCGCATCGCGTCCGCCTGGGCGGCCAGACGCCTGGCGATGAGGAGGGTCTCGCGGCTCTCGGCCTCCCGCAGCGCGTCCCGGGCCACGAAGGCGAGCAGACCGGCCAGCACCGCGAGGACCGACACGACGGCGACGACCGCCCGGCGCGCCCGCCGGGCCCGGTGCTCGGCACGCTCGCTCGCCCGCAGGAAGTCCCGCTCCACCGGGCGGAGCGGCCCGGCCGCCGCTCCCGCGGCACGGGCCTGCGACCGAGGGCGGGCCGAAGGGACGTGATCGCCCGGCTCCTCCAGCAGCGAGCGCGCCGAGGCGAGCTGGTCGCCCCGGTACAGGGCGCTGTCCGGGCGGCCCGCCTCCTCCCAGGTGTCGGCCGCGTCACCGAACCGGCGCCGGACCAGCAGGCCGACCCGGTCGTCCCGGATCCAGTCGCGCAGCCGGGGCCACCCGTGCAGCAGCGAGTCGTGGCACAACTGCGCCACACCACGGTCGAGCACCACCAGCCGGGCGTCGGCGAGCAGCCCGAGCAGCTCCCGGTCCGCGTCGCCGTCCGCGCCGCCGCCGGGCTCGGGGACCGGGAGCCGGCGGCGCACCGCCCGCCCGTCCGCGTCGACCAGGGTCACCATGCGCAGCAGCAGTGCCCGCAGTCGCGCGCGGCCCTCGGCGTCGAGGGAGTCGTGGACCTCGTCGGCGACCCGGGCCACCGAGCGCCGGATGCCGCCAGAGGCCTCGTAACCGGCGAACGTCAGCAGGGTGCCGCGGCGCCGGGCCCAGGTCTGCTGGAGGGCGTGGGCGAGGAACGGCAGCGCGACCGCCTCGCCCGCGCCGGCCGACTCCCGGCGCAGCTCGTGCAGCAGGTGCTCGGCGAGACCGTCCTCCAGGCGCAGTCCGGCGTGCCCGGCCGGCCGCTCGATCGCCGCCCGCAGCTCCTCGTCGGACATCGCGCCCAGGGTGAACTGGCCCGCCTGCGCGACCCGCGCGAGCCGTGCGTCGCGCAGACAGGCCCCGTAGAAGTCCGCCCGCAGCCCGAGCACGATGCGGGGACGGGCGGCCGCTGCGACGCCCGAGTGCCGGGGGCGGCCGGAAGGCCTGGAGCCGTCGGAGGGGCCTGAGCCTTCGGGGCGCCCGGTGCCGCCGTCGTCGCCGGTGGCGCCGGACCCGTCGGAGCCGCCGGACCCGTCGGCGTCGCCCGTCACCGCGCGGAGGAAGAGCTCGCGCTCCTCCGGGTCCTCGCACTCGGTGAAGATCTCCTCCAGCTGGTCGACGATCAGGACGTCCGGGCCGCGCTCCGGGCCGGCGCCGCCGCCGAAGCGGCCCGAGCCCAGCTCCCGTTCGACCTCCGCGAAGGGGCGGCGCACCGCCCGCGACCAGTGCTCGACGAGGGTGCGGAAGGGGTGGGCGCCCGGGCCCGGGACGAGCAGGACGCGGGACCCGCCCAGGTCTTCGAGGCCCGCCACCAGACCGGCGCGCAGCAGCGAGGACTTGCCCGCTCCGGACGCGCCGACGAGGACGACGGGGCCCGGGTCCGTGCCGTGCCGCACGCGGTCGAGGAGGGCGCGGGCCGACTCCTCGCGACCGAAGAACAGATGACGCTGCTCGGGCAGGAACGGGCGCATCCCGGGATACGGGCACGGGCCCGCGGAGTCCGCCCCTGGCTCCTGCTCCGCCTCGGGCGCACCACCTGCGTCCGCAGCCGCCGGATGGGCGGCGTTCGGGGCGACGACCAGGTCGCCCGCCCGGCCGACGCCGTCCGCGTACGGCCGCGCCGGGCCGCCCTGGAAGCGCCGGTCGAGGATCCGGTACAGGTCGATCAGGGTGAGCCAGCGCGGCCCGCCCGGGTCGCCCGCCGTGAGCAGCCGGATCAACTCGCCGCCGAACAGGGTGTGTTCGGCGCCGACGGGCACGAACGAGGCCGCGTAGTGCGTCGCCGAGGCGAGCAGGAAGCTGCCGTCGGGGCGGGCGGAGGCGTACGGGTCGCGATGGGCGTCGCTCGGCGCGGCCTCCGCCCGGCCGGAGAAGCAGCAGTCCAGGAAGACGACCGTGCGTGCGGACGCGTCGGCGAGCAGGTTGCGGACCTCCGCGTACGGCACCGCGTTGACGGTGTCGTCGGCCGTGGCGGTGGCGGCGGTGGCCAGGTAGAGCTGCCGGCGCGGGCCGAGCAGGCCGTGTCCCGTGAAGCAGAAGAGGACGGTGCCGCCCTCCGCGCGGTCGACGGCGCTACGGAGCGCGTGGAGGACGTCCGTCGGGCTCTCCGGGTCGATGACCTCGGTGACCCGGTCCGCCATGCCGCAGTGCTCGCGCAGCACGCGGGCGAGCGCGCGTGCGGTGTCCGCCGCGCTCGGCAGGTCGGTGAGCCGCGCGCCGCCGGCGGATGAGGCGGATTCTCCGCCGGCCGCCTGGCGGCCCGTGCCGACCACGACGGCGTGGCAGTCCGGTCCCGCCAGATCCCCCGCTCGGTCCGGCATGACTCAGACGCGCTCGCCGGTGCCGGCGCCGCCGGGAGTGTCGGCGTCACCGCCCCGGTCGCCGGTGGCCCCGTCTGTCGTGGGCGGGGCCGGGGGCGGGGGAGGAGCCGGCGCCCGCAGCGCCTGTGCCACCCGCTCCGCCAGCTCGCCGCTGCTCTCCGGCGTGAGCCCCCGCACGCCCTCCGAGGTGACGACGACCTGCGTGCCGTCCGGCTTGGTGATGGTCACGGTCTGGCTGCCCTTGCGCGTCTGCAGCCAGGCCACCACCGAGGCGGCCAGGGTGACGGTGAGACCGCCCGGCTCCAGGAGCAGGGCGACGAGCTCGCCGAGCCCGCCCATCGCGCCGGGCTCCGGTGCCTGCGCCGGGACGCGGCCGACGCGGTCGCGCAGCTCCGGATCGCCGCGCAGCCACTCCCGCAGGTCGAGGGCTTCACCGGCGCCGGTGACCTCCAGGGTGATCCTCACGTGACCTCCGTTGCCTCCGAGCCGTATGAGGGTACGACGGCAACTCCGGCTCTTCCAGGCGGATTTCGGCCGCCCGGGCGGACAGGAGGCGGGCACGCCGGAGGCCGGACCCCCCGCACAAGGGGCCCGGCCTCCGCACGAACGTGTCGCGTGTCCGGCCCGTCAGGGCCGGACGGGCCTAGACCGGCCAGTAGGACCGCGCCCAGGAGCGCGGGCCCGGCCGGGGGCGGACGTTGCGGGCGATCCGCGCCGGGTCGGACCAGCCCTCCGGCACCTTCGGGCCGCCGCCCTCGGCGGCTGCCGCCGCCGTCGCCGCGGCCCGGGCCTGGACCACCGCCAGTGCGGCGGCCAGCTCCTCCGGGGTCGGGTTTCCTCGTACGACCTTGATCACAACGGCTCCTTGAGGTCCTAGAGGGGGATGTTGCCGTGCTTCTTCGGAGGCAGGGATTCCCGCTTCGTCCGCAGCTGACGCAGACCCTTCACGACCTGCGACCGGGTGTCCGACGGCATGATCACCCCGTCGATGTAGCCGCGCTCGGCCGCGATGTACGGGTTGAGCAGGGTGTCCTCGTACTCCTGGATGAGCCGGGTGCGCACCGCCTCGACGTCCTCGCCGTTCGCCTCGGCCTCGGCGAGCGTGCGGCGGTGCAGGATGTTGACCGCGCCCTGCGCGCCCATGACCGCGATCTGCGCCGTCGGCCAGGCCAGGTTGATGTCGGCGCCCAGGTGCTTGGAGCCCATGACGTCGTACGCGCCGCCGAAGGCCTTGCGGGTGATGACGGTGATCAGCGGGACGGTCGCCTCGGCGTACGCGTAGATCAGTTTCGCGCCGCGCCGGATGATGCCGCCGTACTCCTGGTCCACGCCCGGCAGGAAGCCCGGCACGTCGACGAAGGTGAGCACCGGGATGTTGAACGCGTCGCAGGTGCGCACGAACCGGGCGGCCTTCTCGGAGGCGTTGATGTCGAGGCAGCCGGCGAACTGCATGGGCTGGTTGGCGACGATGCCGACCGGGAAGCCCTCGACGCGGCCGAAGCCGGTCACGATGTTCGGCGCGAACAGGGCCTGGGTCTCCAGGAACTCGCCGTCGTCGACGACGTGTTCGATGACGGAGTGCATGTCGTACGGCTGGTTCGCGGAGTCCGGGATCAGCGTGTCGAGCTCGCGGTCCTCGTCCGTCGCCTCGGTCTCGGCGGCCTCGGGGAAGGCGGGCGGCTCGGAGAGGTTGTTCGAAGGCAGGTAGGACAGAAGGGACTTGACGTACTCGATCGCGTCCTTCTCGTCGCCCGACATGTGGTGGGCCACACCCGAGGTGGTGTTGTGCGTGCGGGCGCCGCCCAGCTCCTCGAAGCCGACGTCCTCGCCGGTGACCGTCTTGATGACGTCCGGGCCCGTGATGAACATGTGCGAGGTCTGGTCGACCATCACCGTGAAGTCGGTGATCGCGGGCGAGTAGACCGCGCCGCCCGCGCAGGGGCCGACGACCAGGGAGATCTGCGGGATGACGCCGGACGCGTGGGTGTTGCGGCGGAAGATCTCGCCGTACATGCCGAGCGCGCTCACGCCCTCCTGGATGCGGGCGCCGCCGGAGTCGTTGATGCCGACGACCGGGCAGCCGGTCTTCAGGGCGAAGTCCATCACCTTGATGATCTTCTGGCCGTACGTCTCGCCCAGCGCGCCGCCGAAGACGGTGAAGTCCTGCGAGAACACGGCGACCGGGCGGCCGTCGACGGTGCCGTAGCCGGTGACCACGCCGTCGCCGTACGGGCGGTTCTTCTCCAGGCCGAAGTTGGTCGAGCGGTGCCGGGCCAGCTCGTCCAGCTCCACGAACGAACCTTCGTCGAGCAGGAGTGCGATGCGCTCGCGTGCGGTCAGCTTCCCCTTCGCGTGCTGCTTCTCGACGGCGCGCTCGGAACCGGCGTGCGTGGCCTCGCCGATCCGGCGCTGCAGATCCGCGATCTTGCCCGCGGTCGTGTGAATGTCGATCTCGTTGTGCTCTGCCGGCTCGGACATCGGGATGCGGCTCCCTGCCTGGTCACGGGGGGTTCGTTGACTACGAATGGGCTACTGCCCTGCTACTGACCCGTAGCGTATCGGCGTCGATACGGTTCGGCAGTGCGGCGTTTGCCACACCTACGCTGGCTTGCATGACGTCCTCCCAAGGCTCAGCGGGACGCTGGTCCGACCTCGACCGGCCCCCTCTCAACGCCCCCGCCCTGCGCCGCGCGCTCGTGCTCCCCGACAGCCTGTGGACCTCCCTCGACGTCGTCGAGTCCACCGGCTCCACCAACTCCGACCTCGCCGCCCGCGCGGACGAACTCCCCGAAGGCGCGGTGCTCGTCGCCGAGGAGCAGACCTCCGGGCGCGGCCGGCTCGACCGCAGCTGGACCGCACCGGCGCGCTCCGGCCTCTTCGTCTCCGTCCTGCTCAAGCCCGCCGTGCCCGTGCACCACTGGGGCTGGCTGCCGCTGCTCACCGGCGTGGCCGCCGCGACCGGTCTCGCCAAGGCCGCCGGCGTCGAGCTTTCCCTCAAGTGGCCCAACGACCTCCTGGTCGGTGTGGGAGGGGAGGAACGCAAGACGGGCGGCATCCTCGCCGAGCGGGCCGGCGCCGACGGCGTCGTCGTCGGCCTCGGCGTCAACGTCAGCCTCCGCGAGGACGAGCTCCCCGTACCGGCCGCCGGCTCCCTGCTCCTCGCCGGCGCCGTCTCCACCGACCGCGACACGCTGCTGCGCACCGTGCTGCGCTCCCTGGAGCAGTGGTACGGCGACTGGGTGCGGGCCGACGGCGACCCGGCCGCCTCCGGCCTCCAGGAGGCCTACGCGACCGCCTGCGCCACCCTCGGCCGCCGTGTCCGGGCCGACCTGCCCGGCGAGCGCATGCTCGAGGGCGACGCGGTCTCCGTCGACGGCGACGGCCGCCTCGTCGTCGCCACGGAGGGCGGCGGGACGGAGGCGGTGGCCGCGGGCGACATCGTCCACCTGCGGTCGGCGGACTGACGAGAGGGCCGGTCACGGCCGCGCGGCGCACGGCAGGTCACGGCCGCGTGGCGGCCGCCGGGCACGGGTCCGGCGGCCGGTCCGTCACGGCGCGTCGGCGGGCCCGGTGCGAGTCGGTTCGGCCGGTGGGGTGCGCGGCGCGCGGCGGGTCAGGGCGCGTGTCGGCCGGCCGGTCACGGGGGCCGGCGGCAGGCCTGTCACGGCGCGCCGCGCACGGCGGGGAACGGCGCGCGTCGGCGGGCCGGTCCACCGGGTCCGGCGGCCGGTCACGGCGCGCGTGGCCGGTCGTCCGGGGCACGCGTCGACCCCGCCCGTCACGGCACCCGTCGCCCGCCCGTCACGGTGTGCGTCGGCCCGTCTGTCACCCTTACGGACCGGCCGTTCCCGCCCGTGGAGGGCGGTGCGCGGCCGGTTCGGGCGTGAGCCAGCACACACCTGTCGTATCGTGGAGCGCGATTCGTGGAGCGCGACGCGTGACGCGTCATCCACGCGACAGAACGGCAGGACAGTGGGCAGGGAACGGGCAGGAGGCGGCCGGTGACCGTCGACGACGCGAACAACGGCGGCGCGGCCGAACCAGCTGGACCTCCGACCTATCCCACGCCGCACCATGTCGTCGACCACACGGCGGAGCCGACCGACGACCCTCTGGCGATCCGCCTCGAACAGCTCATCCTCGGCGCCGACCGCCGCTACACGCCCTTCCAGGCCGCCCGCACCGCCGGCGTCTCCATGGAGCTCGCCTCCCGTTTCTGGCGCGCCATGGGCTTCGCCGACATCGGCCAGGCCAAGGCGCTCACCGAGGCCGACGTGCTCGCGCTGCGCCGCCTGGCCGGTCTCGTCGAGGCCGGACTGCTCAGCGAGCCGATGGCCGTGCAGGTCGCCCGTTCCACCGGCCAGACCACGGCCCGGTTGGCCGAGTGGCAGATCGACTCCTTCCTGGAGGGCCTCACCGAGCCGCCAGAGCCCGGCATGACCCGCACCGAGGTCACGTACCCGCTGGTCGAGCTGCTCCTGCCGGAGCTGGAGGAGTTCCTGATCTACGTGTGGCGGCGCCAGCTCGCCGCCGCCACCGGCCGGGTCGTGCAGGCCGCGGACGACGAGGAGATGGTCGACCGTCGGCTCGCCGTCGGCTTCGCCGACCTCGTCGGCTTCACCCGGCTCACCCGGCGCCTGGAGGAGGAGGAGCTCGGCGAGCTGGTCGAGGCCTTCGAGACCACCTGCGCCGACCTGGTCGCCGCGCACGGCGGCCGGCTCATCAAGACGCTCGGCGACGAGGTCCTGTACGCGGCCGACGACGCCGGCACGGCCGCCGAGATCGGCCTGCGGCTGATCGAGACCCTCGGCCACGACGAGACCATGCCCGCGCTGCGGGTCGGTCTCGCCTTCGGCACGGTGACGACCCGGATGGGCGACGTGTTCGGCACCACCGTGAACCTGGCCAGCCGGCTCACGTCGATAGCGCCGAAGGACGCCGTCCTGGTCGACAGCGCCCTCGCGGAGGAGCTCACCAGGACCGGTGAGGCGCCCGTCTCCGAGACCCAGGCGGCGGAGGAGGCGGCCCGCGCCGAGAAGGAGGGCGAGCGCCCGCCCGCGTACCGCTTCGCGCTCCAGCCGATGTGGCAGCGCCCGGTGCGAGGACTGGGTGTCGTGGAGCCCTGGCTGCTGAGCCGCCGTCCGACCTAGGATCTCCCGGTGAACAGCCGTTAACACCCGTTAACAGGCGCGACCGGGAGGGCCTCAGGAATGTCCGAGCAGTCCGTGCAGTCCGAGCAGCGTTTTGGTGAGTTCGTCGCCGTGCGGAAGGACGGGCACGTCGCCGAGCTCGTTCTCGACCGGCCCAAGGCGATGAACGCCGTCTCCTCCGAGATGGCCCGCTCCATCGGCGCCGCCTGTGCCGCGCTCGCCGCCGACCCCTCCGTCCGCGTCACCGTCCTGACCTCCTCCAACGACCGCGCCTTCTGCGTCGGAGCCGACCTCAAGGAGCGCAACTCCTTCAGCGACGCCGAACTGGTCCGCCAGCGGCCCGTCGCCCGCGCCGCGTACACCGGCGTCCTGGAGCTGCCGATGCCGACCGTGGCCGCCGTGCACGGCTTCGCCCTCGGCGGCGGTTACGAGCTCGCGCTCTCCTGCGACGTGATCGTGGCCGACGCGACCACCGTGGTGGGGCTGCCCGAGGTGTCGGTGGGCGTGATCCCCGGCGGCGGCGGTACGCAGCTCCTGCCGCGCCGGGTGGGTGCCGCCCGCGCCGCCGAGCTGGTCTTCACGGCGCGCCGGGTCGAGGCGGCCGAGGCGCGCGAGCTGGGCCTGGTCGACCTCCTGGAGGAGGACGCCCGTACCGCGGCCCTGGAGCTCGCCGGGCGCATCGCGGCGAACTCGCCGGTCGGCCTGCGCGCGGCCAAGAAGGCCATGCGCCTCGGCCAGGGCCTCGACCTGCGGGCGGGTCTGGAGGTCGAGGACGCGGCCTGGCGCTCGGTGGCCTTCTCCGGGGACCGGGCGGAGGGCGTGGCGGCGTTCAACGAGAAGCGGCGCCCGGAGTGGCCGGGCGAGTGAGCCGGCCGCCCTCCTCCTCGTCCTCGCGCCAGGCCCTTGGTCCCGAATTGCACTAAATGTCACTTTCCGTGACGTCTCAGAAGGGAAAATGGATCAAACCTCCCTAAGCTGGAGGAATGGGAGAGGACGTGCGGCTGCGGGCCGTGGTGGCGCTGGCTCAGGCGATGGCGGCGGCGCACACTCCGCGCGAGTTCTGGCGGGCCGCCGCGCTGGGCGCCCGTGACGCGCTCGGCGGCAGCTTCGCCGCGCTCTCCGTCTGGCAGCGGGACCACGGCCGGCTGAAGGTCCTGGTCAACGCGGGGGAGCGAGCGGTGGGGGAGGAGGAGTTCCCGGACGCCGAGACCTATCCCGTGCACCAGTTCCCGGAGATCACCGAGTTCCTGCACGAGCAGTGGGCGGGCGGAGGCGAGCCCGACGCGTGGGTCGAGACCGCCGACGACCGCGTACCGACCGGCCGCGTCACCGGTCTGCGGCGCCGCGGGCGCGGCTGCTGCGTGGTCGCGCCGATCGTGCTGCACGGGCGGGCCTGGGGCGAGCTGTACGTGGCGCGGCCGGCCGGGGCGACGACGTTCGACCGCGACGACTCCGACTTCGCGACGGTGCTCGCGGCCGTCGTGGCGGCCGGGATCGCCCAGGCGGAGCGCCTGGAGGAGGTCCGCAAGCTGGCCTTCACGGATCCGCTGACGGGCCTCGCCAACCGCCGGGCCGTCGACACCCGGCTCGACCAGGCGATCGAGCGCTATCGGGTGGACGGGTCGGTGGTGAGCCTGCTGGTGTGCGACCTCAACGGGCTCAAGCGGGTCAACGACACGCACGGCCACGCGGTCGGCGACCGACTGCTGGAACGGTTCGGCTCCGTTCTGTCACGGTGCGGGGCGATGCTTCCGGGCGCGCTGGCGGCCCGGCTCGGCGGCGACGAGTTCTGCCTGCTGTCGGTCGGGCCCACGGCGGACGAGGTCGTGGCGGTCGCCGAGGAACTGTGCGTACGGGCGGCGGAACTGGAGCTGGGCGAGGGCGTCGCGTGCGGGGTCGCCTCGACCGGTGACCCGATCGGCCCGCTGAAGTCGGCCCGCCGCCTCTTCCGCCTCGCCGACGCGGCCCAGTACCAGGCCAAGGCGGCCCGCTCGACGAAGCCGGTGGTCGCGGGCCGCGACGGCGCCGTCATCCGCCTGGCCGACGCCCCGCCCGGCGCCCGCGACCGCCGCCGCTTCCGCGACGCGCCACCGCAGTAGGGCCTGTCGGGCGGATCCGGAATCGTCCCGCCGCGCGGCCCGTGCGTCAGGTGAACCGTCCTCCCGCCGCCTGCGCGCCCGCCTGACGGGCGCGCCGTGCCGTGCCGGCCGGGGTGCGCCCTCGCCGGGCCGACGTCACGCCCTCCGCGTGTGAGGTGAGCCGTCCATCTGTGTACGCCCGCCTGACGGGCATGCGGTGCCGGCCGGGAGTGGGCCCTCGCCGGATCGGACCGGCACGCCCACCGCGTGTCAGGTGAGCCGTCCTTCCGCGCCCGCCCGTCCGACGGGCGTGGGGGGCCGGTCGCGGGGCGGCCCCGGCCGGGAACCCGTACGCGCAGAGCGCGCGGCGGCCAGGCGTGCGCCCTCGTGCGCGGGGCGGGTGGCGGCGCGCGGGGTGAGGCCCGTCGCCTTCGGCCGGACCAGGGCCGGGCCCGTGCGCCGGACCGTGCGCGGGCAGGTCCGGGGACCCCGAGGCGGGACGTTCCGGCTGCTGCCGGGGCCTGGTCCGGCGACGGGGGGCGGCCCCCGGAGGCCGCCGCGTGCGCCCTTGGCGGCCCTGATAGCCGCTCCCTAGCATCCCCGGACACCGAGACCCCGCGTCCGCGGGGTCGGTGACGGTTGATCAGGGGAGTTTCATGAAGAGCCGGTTCAGGCGTTCCCTGGCATTCCTGGGAGCGCTCGCTCTGCTGCCCTTAGCGGCGGTGTCCGCCCACGCGGAGCCGTCCGAACCACTGTCCGCCGACCGGATCGCCGCCCTGTCCCCCGAACGGCAGGCCGAGGTCCTCGAACCGCTGAGGCTGGCGGCCGACGCCGCCGCCCAGGCCGGGCAGGGCCCCATGGCCGACATCTACACCCAGGTCGAGATGGCCTCCGACTACCGCTCCGTCAACGTCTATCTGACCGACCCGGGCCAGGGCGCGCGCTTCCTGGCAGCCGCCCACCGCGCCGCCCCCAAGGCGGACACCGGGCTGATCCGCGTCCTCCCGGCGAAGAAGTCCCGCAAGGACCTCAAGGCGGAGATCTCCGCCCTCACCTCCCGCAAGGACCTGCCCTTCACCGTCTCCCTGGCGGGAACCTCGGTGGACGGCGGCACCATCGAGCTCGCGGTCGACGAACCGGGCGCCGCCCGGAACTGGTTCGCTTCCCCGGCCGTGGCCCGGCAGCGTACGGCGGCGGGGGCCACTCCCGTGCGGGTGAGGCAGGCGGCGCCGTCGGCCCCGCTGAGCCGGTGGAACGACTCCTCGCCCTTCTACGCCGGTGCCGCGCTCGGTCCGGCCAACGGCAGCCGCTCGTGGTGCACCAGCGGGATCCCCGGCGTCAGCACCTGGGACGGCCGTCAGTGGCTGGTCACCGCGGGCCACTGCTACAACGTCAACGACAACGTCTGGGCGGCCGGCGGCAACTACATCGGCCAGGTCAAGTACAAGCGGCCGGAGCTCGACTCGGCCTTCATCGAGACCCCGACCCACCGCTACACCTGGGACGGCGTCGACGCGGCGGGCTACACGCGCTACTTGAACGGCGTCCGCAACGTCGCCGTCGGCGACTTCACCTGCCAGCTCGGCTACAACTCCAAGGTGGTCTGCAACATCCGCACGGTGTACGCGGGCAACTCCAGCTGGAACGTCAACGGGACCACCGTCTGGGGGAGTTACGGCGTCCCGCACTACGGCGGCATCGTCGGCCGCGGCGGCGACAGCGGCGGCCCGGTGATCTACATCAACGACCCGAACTCGCGGCAGCTCAACGGCATCGTGAGCTACGGCTACGGCTGCAACGCCGCGAAGGAGTGCAGCACCGGCCTCGCCTGGGTCGACGTCTGGTCCATCTTCAACGGCTTCGCGATCAAGCTGAACCCGTCCTGACGGACGGCTGACGGACGCCACGTCCCGCGGCCGGACGTCCGGCCGCGGGACGTGTGCCGTCCGGGTTCTCACGTGCGCCCCCTGCCCGGGACCGCCACCCGCGTCCGCTACCGGCGTCCGCCGAACTCCCAGGAGTACACCTCGACATCGGCGTACCGGTCCACGGTCAGCAGCGCACGCGCCGACTCCGCGTCCGCCGCACGGACCAGCGCCGCCGTGCCCAGCCAGGCGGAGCCGTCGTCGGAGAGCAGGGGGCCGTACGCGACCAGGTCGTCCCGGTTCTCCGGCACCTCCAGGTCGACCGGCTCGCCCTGGCCGAGGCCGAGCACCAGGAAGCGGTCGCCTCCGGTGCGGCCGCCGGGGAAGTCCCACATCGTGCGTTCCAGCGCGTTGCGCCACCGGCGTATCAGCACGTCCCGGATGGCACCGGCCTGGTAGGCCGGCTCGCCGAAGGCGAAGGCCCGCGCGGCCTCGGGACCGGGCAGGTCGACGATGTGCACGCTGCCGACGAGCTTCTCGCCGTCGCCGACGTCGAACGCCGGCCCGCGGGCGATCATCTCCTTCTCGAACCGGTCCATGTACGACCAGTGCGCTTCCAGCAGTTCCCGGCGCAGCGGCAGGGAGCCGGGCCGGTCGCGGTGATAGACGAGGAATTCCATGCCGAGAGGATGCGCGAGCGGGCCCGCGCGAGTCGATCGGTTTCAAGCCACCCGGTGTCGGCCTGCGCGGCCGCGGACCTCGCTGCTCCGTGCGCCGGGAAATAAATCTGCGCCACACAGAGGAGTGGGATATTCTCTGCGTGACGCAAAGGTTGTGTCACGCAGAGAAATTCTTCGGAGGAGCCCATGCTCTCCATCGCCGTCACCGGTGCCACCGGAGCCCAGGGCGGAGCCACCGCCCGCTCCCTGCTCTCCGCCGGACACCACGTCCGCGCCCTCACCCGCGACCCCGGCTCGCCCGCCGCCCAGGCCCTGGCCGCCCTCGGCGCCGACGTCCGCCGCGCCGACTTCGACGACCGCGCCTCGCTCGACGCGGCCCTCGCCGGCGCGGACGCGCTCTTCGCCGTCACCACGCCCTTCGGCTCCGGCGTCACGACCGAGATACGCCAGGGCAGGGGCCTCGTCGACGCCGCCGCGGCCGCCCGTGTCGGGCACGTCGTGTTCACGTCCGCCGCCCACGCGGACCGCGGGACCGGTGTCCCGCACTACGACAGCAAGTGGGCGGTCGAGCAGCACCTGTACGCCTCCGGCCTGCCCTGGACCGTGATCGGGCCGGCCGCCTTCATGGACAACTACGCCGACGGCTGGACCCTGGAGAGCCTGCGCGAGGGCTCCTTCGCGTGGCCCATGCCCGCCGCCACGCCGCTCACCCTCATCCCCGCCACCGACATCGGCGCCTTCGCGGCGCTCGCCCTGCAGCGCCGCGCCGAGTTCACCGGCCGCCGCATCGACATAGCCTCCGACGAGCGCACCCCCGACGAGATGGCGGCGATCCTCGCGTCCGCCGCCGGCCGGCCGGTCACCCACCACGAGGTGCCGCTCGACTACGTGCGCCGCCACTCCGCCGACCTGGCCGCCATGTTCGCGTACTTCGCCGGCCACGGCCTCGACGTCGACACCGCCGCCCTGCGCCGCGCGTACCCCGAGGTCGGCTGGCACTCGTTCGCCGACTGGGCCGCCGCCCAGGACTGGGCCACCCTGCTCGCGCAGACTGAGAACGAAAGCCTCACGCCTGCCGTCTAGTGACAGGTCGCTCTTCAGTCCGTAGGGTGCTGAATATGGATATGCAGACTGTCGTCCTTGGGACGTCCGGCACCACCCCGCAGGACGTCATCGACGTAGCCCGCCACGGCGCCCGCGTCGAGCTGTCGTCCGAAGCCGTCCAGGCGCTCGCCGCCGCCCGTGCCACCGTGGACGCGCTCGCGGCCAAGCCCGAGCCGGTGTACGGCGTCTCCACCGGGTTCGGTGCGCTCGCCACCCGGCACATCGGCCACGAGCTGCGCACCCAGCTGCAGCGGAACATCGTGCGCTCGCACGCCGCCGGCATGGGCCCGCGGGTCGAGCGCGAGGTCGTCCGCGCGCTGATGTTCCTGCGGCTCAAGACCGTGGCCTCCGGCCACACCGGTGTCCGGCCCGAGGTCGCCCAGACCATGGCCGACCTGCTCAACGCGGGCATCACGCCCGTCGTCCACGAGTACGGCTCGCTCGGCTGTTCCGGCGACCTCGCGCCGCTCTCCCACTGCGCCCTCGCCCTCATGGGCGAGGGTGACGCCGAGGGGCCCGACGGTGTCGTCAAGCCCGCAGGCGAGCTGCTCGCCGCCGCCGGCATCGAGCCCGTCGAGCTGCGCGAGAAGGAGGGCCTCGCCCTCCTCAACGGCACCGACGGCATGCTCGGCATGCTGGTCATGGCCCTCGCCGACCTCGACAACCTCTACAAGTCGGCCGACGTCACCGCCGCGCTCTCCCTCGAAGCCCTCCTCGGCACCGAGAAGGTCCTCGAGCCCGAGCTGCACGCCATCCGCCCGCACCCGGGCCAGGCCGCCTCCGCCGCCAACATGCTGGCCGTGCTCAAGGGCTCCGAGCTCACCGGCCACTACCAGAGCGGCGAGGCCCCGCGCGTCCAGGACGCCTACTCGGTGCGCTGCGCCCCGCAGGTCGCCGGCGCCGGCCGCGACACCATGGCCCACGCCCGGCTCGTCGCCGAGCGCGAGCTCGCCGCCGCCGTCGACAACCCGGTGGTCCTGGGCAACGGGGAGGTCCGCTCCAACGGCAACTTCCACGGCGCCCCCGTCGCGTACGTCCTCGACTTCCTCGCGATCGCCGCCGCCGACCTCGGCTCCATCGCCGAGCGCCGCACCGACCGGCTCCTCGACAAGAACCGCTCGCACGGTCTGCCGCCGTTCCTCGCCGACGACGCCGGCGTCGACTCCGGCCTGATGATCGCCCAGTACACGCAGGCCGCCCTGGTCAGCGAGATGAAGCGGCTCGCCGTCCCGGCCTCCGCCGACTCCATCCCGTCCTCGGCGATGCAGGAGGACCACGTCTCCATGGGCTGGTCCGCGGCCCGCAAGCTGCGCACCGCGATCGACAACCTCAACCGGATCATCGCCGTCGAGCTCTACGCCGCCACCCGCGCCATCGAGCTCCGCCACGGCCTGAGCCCGGCGCCCGCCTCCGCCGCCGCCATCGAGGCGCTGCGCGCCGCCGGCGTCGAGGGCCCCGGGCCGGATCGTTTCCTCGCGCCCGACCTGGCCGCCACCGACACCTTCGTGCGCGAGGGCCGGCTGGTCGCCGCCGTCGAGCCGGTCACCGGCCCGCTGGCGTAACCCGCGAGCGCACGCGCAAGGGCCGCCCCGTCACCGGGGCGGCCCTTCGCCGTACAGGGACCCTTCGCCGCGAGGCCCTTCGCCGTACAGGGACCCTTCGCCGTGAGGCCCTTCGCCGTACAGAGGGCTGTGAGGCGACGACTCACGGAGACTTACGAGGCCCGGCCGCCGCCGCAGGCGGCCCTACGAGGCCCGGCCGCCTCGGCGCATCGCCAGGGTCACGAAACCCGCGCCCACGCCCAGGAACAGCGCCCCGCCCAGGACGTACGGCGTGGTGTCCAGGCCGCCGGTCTCGGCCAGCCGCCCGTCGTCCTGCCCCTCCGTCACGGCCGGCCGACTGCCGTCGGCTCTGCTCTGATCGCCCGTCGCGTTCGCGGACGGCACGAACCACAGTGCGCAGAGCAGTGTCCCCGCGGCAGTGGCGGTGAGCAGCGGGCGTCGGGCGACGGACACGTGTTTTCGATCCCCCTTGCGGAAACCGCGAACTGGTAGGTGCGCCGATGGTATTGAACACAGCGGGTCGCGGGAAACCCGAGGTCACCCCGCGCTCTACGCTCCGCCCATGAGCACTTCCGAGACATCACGCTATGTACGCCTTCGGGTCGATCTGGTCCTGGAGATCGACGGGCCCGCCGAGCTCTCCGAGGCGGCCGTCGGCCGCATCGAGTCCGACACCTCGCTGCCGGAGGAGGAGCGGACGCAGGCCCGCACCGCCGTCGTCGAGGACAGCGCGGAGGCCCTGGCCTACCTGGTCGAGCCCTTCGACGTGGTCGGCACCGTCCCCGGAATCGAGCTGGTCCAGGCCTCCTGGAGCACCGAGGAGATCGACTACGACCCCGATGCGATGGAGTGGGACGGCGAGGACGAAGATGGTGGGTGGGAAGACGACGAAGAAGACCGCACCTGACTCCTTCCGACCGGGCGGCGATCGCGTGCCGAGCGGGTTCCGGTCGGGGCTCCGACCGGGCTCCGACCGCGTGCCGCTCACTCGCCGGTCACGTGCTGACGGAGGCCCCGGGGCGTCGGTGTCCCGGGGCCTCCCCGCGCCCGGGAACCGAACGGTCCGCTGGTGCGTGTGGATCAGTGGTGTTCCCCACATACCCTCCGGTTACGGAACCGGGCGGGTTCTGACGGGTGTTTCAGTGGGAAGTGGCAGGTAGTCGGCGACGATGGAGAAGCGTGTGATGACGGACGGCAAGCGCCGCAAGAGCCTGGCCGCCGCGGCCGCGGTGCTCGGTGGCGTGCTGGTGCTCTCGGCTTGCAGCGACAGCGACAAGGGCGGCAGCGCCGCCGACGCCTCGCAGAGTGCGCAGTCACAGGCCCAGGTCGACGAGGCCGCCGCGCAGAAGACCTCCAAGGCGCAGATCACCATCTCGCCGAAGAACGGCGCCCAGAACGCGTCGATCAACGACGACGCCAAGGTCACCGTCACCGAGGGCAAGCTCACGGACGTCACCATGACCTCCGCCGAGGGCACCGCCGTCGAGGGCGAGATAGCGGCCGACGGACTCAGCTGGAAGCCGACCGGCCAGCTCAAGCGCGGCACCGTCTACAAGATCGCCGCGACCGCCAAGGACGCCTCCGGTCTCGAGGCCCACGAGAACTCCTCGTTCACCACGGTCTCGCAGGCCAACAGCTTCATCGGCAACTTCACGCCGGAGAACGGCTCCACGGTCGGCGTCGGCATGCCGGTCTCGATCAACTTCAACAAGGCGATCACCGACAAGAAGGCCGTCCAGGGCGGCATCTCCGTCACCTCCAGCACCGGCCAGGAGGTCGTCGGCCACTGGTTCAACTCCACGCGGCTCGACTTCCGCCCGGAGAACTACTGGACCGAGGGCTCGACCGTCACGATGAAGCTGGACCTCGACGGTGTCGAGGGCGCCGATGGCGTCTACGGCGTCCAGCAGAAGACGGTCACCTTCAAGATCGGCCGCAACCAGGTCTCCACCGTCGACGTCAAGACGAAGACGATGACCGTCAAGCAGGACGGCCGCACCGTGAAGACCATCCCGATCTCCGCCGGCTCCCCGGACAACACCACCTACAACGGTCAGATGGTGATCTCCGAGAAGTTCAAGGAGACCCGGATGAACGGCGCCACCGTCGGCTTCACCGACGACGACGGCAAGGGCGAGTACGACATCAAGGACGTGCCGCACGCCATGCGCCTGTCCACGTCCGGCACCTTCATCCACGGCAACTACTGGGGTGCCCGCTCCATCTTCGGCAGCGTGAACACCAGCCACGGCTGCGTGGGCCTCGCCGACGTCAAGGGCGCCGGTGACCCGAACCAGCAGGCCGCCTGGTTCTACAACAACTCGATGATCGGCGACGTCGTCATCGTCAAGAACTCCGCGGACAAGACGATCGCTCCCGACAACGGCCTCAACGGCTGGAACATGAGCTGGTCGGCGTGGAAGGCCGGCTCCGCCGTCTGACCGGCGGGAACACGTGCGGCGGCCCCCTCCTGAGAGGGGGCCGCTTCCTTGTTCCCGTACGCCCGCCGGGTCTTCCGTACGTCCGCGGGCTGCTCCCGTACGTCCGCCGGGTTCCGTAAGTCCGCGGGCTGCTCCCGTACGTCCCCGGGCCGCTGCCGTACGCCCGCGGGCTACTTCCGTACGTCCGCCGGCTCGTCCACGCCCCACTGCGCGAGCAGCCGCAGCGCGTCCGCCGACGGCGAGCCGGGCTCCGCGTGGTACGTCACGAGCATCAGGTCCGGGTCGTCGCCCGACACCTTCAGCGACTCGTACTGCAGCGTCATCTCGCCCACCAGCGGATGCCGCAGCCGCTTCTGGCCGTGACCCTTGTCGGTCACCGTGTGCGCCGCCCACAGGGAGCGGAACTCCTCGCTCTTCACCGACAGTTCGCCCACCAGGGACAGCAGCTCCTGATCGTCCGGGTACACGCCCGCGTAGAGCCGCAGCACGCTGACGACCTCGGTGGCCTTGCACTCCCAGTCGACGTACAGATCACGCGCGTTCGGGTCGAGGAAGACCATCCGGGCCATGTTCCGCTCGCCCGGCTCCCAGGTGGCGAAGTCGCCCATCAGCGCCCGCGCCATCCGGTTCCAGGCCAGGATGTCGCCGCGCCGCCCCAGGACGAAGGCCGGCACGCCCTCCATGGCGTCGAGGAGGTGCGCCAGGCCCGGCCGGATCTGCTGAGGGCGGGCGCTCGCCGCCCGCTGCCGCTTCTTCACGGTCGGCTTGGCGAGGTGGGTGAGATGCGCCCGTTCGGCGTCACTGAGCCGCAGCGCCCGCGCGATCGAGTCCAGGACCTCCATGGACACGTTCTTGCCGTTGCCCTGCTCGAGGCGGGTGTAGTACGCCACGGACACCCCGGCCAGCTGCGCCAGCTCCTCCCGGCGCAGGCCCGGCACCCGGCGGTGCCGCCCGAACTCGGGCAGCCCCACGTCCTGCGGCTTCAGGCGTGCCCGGCGGGAGCGGAGGAATTCGCTGAGTTCGGCACTGAGGTCCATGCGTCCCCAGTATTCCCGGTCGTGGCCGGGAACGGACGTACGTTCCTGTCCCTGCCAGTGGTAGGCACACGGGTCGTAGGCAGAGCAGTGGTCTGGGTACGGCCGGAAACCTCCGGCAGGCTCGGCACCATGACCACGAACGTTTCCGCCATCGCAGCGCCCGCCGCCAACGCCCCGCTGGAGCGCACCACCGTCCCGCGCCGCGCGGTCGGCGAGCACGACGTCCTCATCGAGATCAAGTACGCCGGCATCTGCCACTCCGACATCCACCAGGCCCGCAACGGCTGGGGAGAGGGCATCTTCCCGATGGTGCCCGGACACGAGATCGCCGGAATCGTCACCGAGGTCGGCCCCGGCGTCACCAGGCACAAGGTCGGCGACCGCGTCGGCGTCGGGTGCTTCGTCGACTCCTGCCGTGAGTGCGAGTACTGCGAGCAGGGCCTGGAGCAGTACTGCGTCAACGGCATGACCGGCACGTACAACGCCCTCGACAAGAACGGCGAGCCGACCTACGGCGGCTACTCCACCCACATCGTCGTCGACGAGAACTACACCCTGCGCATCCCCGAGGGCATCGCGCTCGACGTCGCCGCCCCGCTCCTGTGCGCCGGCGTCACCCTCTACTCGCCGCTCGCCCACTGGCAGGCCGGCCCCGGCAAGAAGGTCGCGATCGTCGGCCTCGGCGGCCTCGGCCACATGGGCGTCAAGATCGCCCACGCCCTCGGCGCCGAGGTGACCGTGCTCAGCCAGTCCCTGAAGAAGCAGGAGGACGCCCTCGAGCTGGGCGCCGACCACTACTACGCCACCAGCGACCCGGAGACCTTCGCGGCCCTCCGCGGCAGCTTCGACCTGGTGATCTCCACGGTCTCCGCGCCGCTGGACTTCGACGCCTACCTGAGCCTGGTCAAGACCGACGGCGCCCTGGTGAACGTCGGCGCCCCGGAGGAGCCGGTCAAGGTCGGTCTGTTCTCCCTGATCGGCGGCCGCAAGACGCTGGCCGGCTCGATGATCGGCGGCATCAAGGAGACCCAGGAGATGCTGGACTTCTGCGCCGCGCACGGCCTGGGCGCCGAGATCGAGCTGATCACCGCCGACCAGGTCAACGAGGCGTACGAGCGGGTCGTCGCGTCCGACGTGCGCTACCGCTTCGTGATCGACGCGTCGACGATCTGACGAGGTCGGCCGCGGGCCGGGCGACGTCAGTCGTGGTCCGGCGAGGTCGGCCGCCGGTCCGACGAGGTCGGCCTCCGGTCCGACGGGGTCAGCCGCCGATCCGGTGACGTCAGGATCGTGCCGGGGCATGACGTGCGGGGTAATCGACCCGTACGGCGTGCCCCGGCAGGCTGTTCACATGACCGCATACGCCATCGGAAACCTGCACCCGGAGCCCCGCCTCGACGAGGAGGTCTTCGCCTACATGGAGCGCATCCAGGCCACCCTCGACCCGTTCGGCGGGCGCTTCCTGGTCCACGGCGCGCCCGAGCGCGAGGTCCGCGAGGGGTCGTGGCCCGGGGCCGTCGTCGTCATCGGCTTCCCGACGTACGACGACGCCCGCGACTGGTACGAGTCCGAGGCCTACCAGGCCCTGATCCCGCTGCGGACCCGCCACATGAGCGGCGACATCCTGCTGGTCGACGGCGTTCCCGAGGGCTACGACCCGGCCGCCACGGCGGCGCGGCTCCGCTCGCTCAGCTGACCCTGTCGCAAAGCGGGTCGGTCGTGCCGTTCAGCATGGTCAGCGTCTTGTAGCCGGTGGGGGAGACGTCCAGGGTGTAGGCGCCGTCCACCGTGTACAGGCCGCGCGGCACGTTGCCGCCGTCCGCGCCGAAGCCCGCCAGGACCGGGCCGAGGACGTACCAGCGCTGCGAGTGGTCGGGCCGGACCTCGACCAGTGCGTGGCCGCTCGCGTCGGCGTCGTACGAGGCGCCCGTCGCCGTGTTCACCACCCTGACCATCAGGGCGCCCTTGTACTCGACGAGCTTCGTGCCGTCCGGGTAGGCCCTGACCGTCCGCCGCACCACCTCGTCGACCACCGGCGCGCCCTGCACCGCGAAGTCGCAGCGCGCGCCGGCCGGATACGACCAGGAGGGAGAGGGCGCCGGCTCCCAGCCGGTGCCGCTCTCGCCGCCCTCGGTGGCGGCACCGGGGCCGGTGGCGCCGGCCGGAGCCGCCACGGCGAGCAGGGCGGCGCAGGCGGCGGTGAGAGGGGCGAGGACACGACGTCGCATGGGAACTCCTTGCGGGGAAGGGCGGTTGGTCCGTTGCCGTGCCACCCTCCCGCCGCGCCCTCACCAGAACCTGACCACGGAACCCGACCACGACCTGACCACGGAATCTGACGACGGAACCCGACCACGGAACGCGACCACGGACCCGACCACGAGCCAGGCCGCGGTGCTCGGAAGAGGAAAGGCGCTCAGGACGAGGAGCGGCGCGTTCAGGACGAGGAGCGGCGTTCCTCGCGGCGGCGGTCCTTGATCTCCTCGGCGACGCCCCAGCCGTCCCCGACCGGACCCAGGTGCCCGAGCTTGTCGGGGTTGGACACCGAGTGGACCGTCTGGATGTGCCCGTCGAGCACATCGAGCGTCCAGGTGAACAGCACCTTGCCGTCCCGGTCGCGGAAGACCGCGCCCGGACTGCCGTTCACCTCGTGCGCCTCGCACGTCACGTCGACGTCGAGCAACATGCCGTAGTACGCGGCGAGCAGCCGGGCCACGTGATCGGCGCCGACCACGGTCCTGCCCAGCTGCGGGGCCTTGCCGCCGCCGTCCCCGACCAGCTGCGCGTCGGCCGAGAGCAGCGCCCGCAGCCCGTCGACCTCGCCCTCCCGGAGCGCGTCGAAGAAGCGCGCCGCCAGCTCCTCCCGCTCCACCCGGTCCGCCTCGAAGCGCGGACGGCCCTCCGCCATGTGCCGTCGCGCCCGTACCGCGAGCTGCCGGCAGGCCGCCTCCGAACGTCCCACCGCCGACGCGACCTCCGGGAAGCCGAAGCCGAAGACCTCGCGCAGTACGAACACCGCCCGCTCCAGCGGACTCAGCCGCTCCAGGAGCAGCAGCGCCGCCATCGACACCGAGTCCGCCAGCTCCGCCGAGCGCTCCGGGTCCTCGTACGGGTCGGCGAGCAGCGGCTCCGGAAGCCAGTCGCCGACGTACTGCTCCCGCCGGACCCGCGCCGAGCGCAGCACGTCGATCGAGATGCGGGTGACGGTCGCGGACAGGAAGGCCTTGGGCGAGACCGGCGGGTTCGGCGCGGAGGCGTAGCGCAGCCAGGTCTCCTGCACCGCGTCCTCGGCCTCGCCGACGCTGCCGAGGATCCGGTAGGCGATGGAGAACAGCAGCGGCCGCAGCCCCTCGAACTCCTCGGTCCCGCCCGGTCCGTCCGCCGTGCCCGACCCGCTCATGCCGCTCTCCTCCTCGTCACCCCGCGTCCGCGCACCTCCGCACCGGAGACGCCTCTCCACCCCTGGGACGAGACAGCGGCCCGGTCTGTGACATCGCCCGGGCCGTGACGGCGCCGCCCGCTGTCCCGGCTGCCGTCCCGCCTCCTTAGGGTGTCCCCACCATGGACTTCAGCCTCCTCGGCCCCTTCGAGGCCCGTCACGAGGGTGCGCGTGTCGAGCTCGGCATCCGCCGCCAGGAGCGGTGCCTGCTCGCGATCCTGCTGCTCGACGCGGGGCGGGTGGTGTCCCCGGCCCGCCTCGCCGACCTGCTGTGGAACGGCGCCCCGCCCGCCTCCGCGCGCTCGACCGTGCACACCTACGTCGGCCGGGTGCGGGCCGCGCTCAAGCCGTACGGCGTGACCGTGGCCACCCGCCACGAGGGCTACGCGATCGAACTGGACGGCGGCCGGCACCGGGTGGACGTACGGGAGTTCCTCGACCTCGTCGGGCGGGCGGCGACCGCCGGCGACCCCGGCGAACAGGTGCGCTGCCACGACGCGGCGCTCACCCTGTGGCGCGGCCCGCTGCTCGACGGCACCGTCGACGACGCGCTGCGCGAGCGGCTCGGCGGCCGGCTCGCCGAGCTGCGGCTCTCGGCGCTCGAACAGCGCGCCGAGACCCAGCTGACCATGGGCCTGCACACCCGGGTGCTCGCCGATCTCGGCCCGCTCGCCACCGGGCACCCCGGCAGGGAACGCCTGGTGGCGGCCCTGATGACGGCCCTCTACCGGGCCGGGCGGCAGTCCGAGGCGCTGGAGCTCTACGAGACCACCCGCCGCTGTCTCGACACCGAGCTGGGCATCGATCCCGGCCCCGTCCTGACCACCCTCCACGACCGCATCCTGACCGGCGACCCGCGTCTGGACCGCCCGCCGGCGCCGCTGTACGCGGTCCGGGTCCGCGACCAGTGGCTGCCGTGGACCACCGGCGGGCACCCGGCCCTGGAGTTCTGCAACACGTACGCGGGCTGGCGCCGCGACCCGGCCGTGCCGGGCTCCGACTGGCTGCGCGGCTACCCGGCGCTCGCCGCCTGGGCAGGGCACCACGACCTCGCGGAGGACTCCCTCGTGGACCGGCTCCTCGAGGAGGCCGCCGACCGCCCCGAGGCCGCCGCCACGGCCCTCGCCGAGGCCAGGGACTTCCGCGCCGCGCTCTACGCCTGCCTCACCGACCCCGCCGACGCCCGCGCCTTCCGCACGGTCGCCGACGCGGCACGGCGGGCGGCCCGTTCCGCCGTGCTCACCCTCGGCCCCGACGGCCTGGCGCACTGGCGGCTGACTCCTTCGGCGGGCCTCGACCTCCCGCTGCTCGCGGTCGCCCGCGCCGCCGCCGACCTCCTCGCCGACCCGCGCCGCCTCACTCTCCGTGCCTGCCCGAGCGCCGACTGCGGCTGGCTCTTCCTGGACGAGTCCGGCCGCCGCCGCTGGTGCTCACTGGCGACCTGCGGCGACGGCCGGAACGGATGACCCGCCGGAACGGATGACCCGCCGGCGAACGGGTGATCGCCGGAACGGGAGACCGGGGAAGGATCCGGGTACGGGCGGGGCTCACTCCGCCTTCGCGACCCCGATCGGGCAGGACACGCCCGTGCCGCCGATGCCGCAGTAGCCCGCCGGGTTCTTGTCCAGGTACTGCTGGTGGTAGGCCTCGGCCGGGTAGAAGGTGCGGTCCTCGGCCGGGAGGACCGTGGTGGTGATCTCGCCGTAGCCGGAGCCGGTCAGGACCTGCTGGTAGGCCTCGCGGGAGGCTTCGGCGGTCGCGGCCTGCTCGGCGGAGTGGGTGTAGACGGCCGAGCGGTACTGGGTGCCGACGTCGTTGCCCTGGCGGAAGCCCTGGGTCGGGTCGTGCGACTCCCAGAACAGCTTGAGCAGCCGCTCGTACGAGACCTTGGACGGGTCGAAGACCACGCGGACGACCTCGGTGTGGCCCGTGAGGCCCGAGCAGACCTCCTCGTACAGCGGGTTCGGCGTGTAGCCGCCCTGGTAGCCGACGAGCGTCGTGTACACGCCCTCGGTCTGCCAGAACTTGCGCTCGGCGCCCCAGAAACAGCCGAGGGCGAAGTCCGCGACCTCCAGGCCCTCCGGGTAGGGGCCGAGCAGCGGCGTGCCGAGGACGGTGTGGCGCTCCGGGACCTGGAAGGCGGGCTCGGGACGCCCGCCCAGGGCCTGGTCGGGAGTGGGGAGGACGGGGGTTCGGGACAGGAACATGCTGCATCTCTCCTCGACGGTGGGCGACAAGCACAACGCGGCGGGACCGCAAGGGATTCCCGCCCTCGCAGCCCCGCCGCGCCCGCCTTCGCAGCCCCGCCGCGCCCCTCCCGCGGCCCGAGCCCGCGCCCGGTCCGTGGCCCGGGCACGCGCCCCTCCCGTGGCCCGGGCACGCGCCCGGTCCGGGCAGGGGCCGCAGGCCCGTGTCTCAGCCCGCCTTGCGGACGGTCAGTTCGCGTGCCTTCACGTACGCCTTCGCCGGGTCCCCGTAGTAGTTCCACGGGAACGCCCCGATGTGGCCGTCCACCAGCCGGAACTGCTCCAGGGCCTCCGGGTAGCGGCGCAGCTCCACCAGGTACCAGGCGAGCAGCAGCCGGACCTCGTTCAGCCGCAGGTGATCGGCGGGCGCCGCGGCCACGTCCGCGGCCAGGGCGTCGACCATGGCCGACACCTCGGGCGTGCGGTAGCCCCGGTCGGTGTGGCCGAAGGACTCGTGCTCGTACCAGCTGATCAGCGGGAACGCCGTCAGCAGGCTGCCTCGGGGCGCGGTGGCGACCACGCCGTCGGTGAACTCGCGCGCCAGTTCCACCGAGCCGCGCCACTTCTGGCACCAGTACTGCGTCGCCGCGTAGTGCGCCGAGTAGTGGTGCGGGGTGCGGGCCGTGATGCGCTCCCAGAGGGCGCGCATGTCGTCGTGCGAGTAGCGCAGCGCGAGCGCGACCCAGATCTCGTCGATGAACGGCGTGGGGTCGGCGGGGTTGAGTTCGGCGGCCCGGGCGATCTCGTCCCGGGCCCGGCTCATCATGCGGTGGAAGCCGTCGAACTGCTCCCGCGTGGTGTTCCTGGCCGTCGCGCTGCCGCGCAGCTTCCCGGCCAGGCTGACGGAGCTGCCGGCCCGTACGACGGCGGCGTCCGGGCTTTCGGGCTCCGCGGCCTCCCACGCCGCCAGCCACTCGTCGTCGTCGGCGGCCAGCGAGCCGAGCCGGGCGACCTGGAACGTCCGCGTCTCCCAGTCGGGACCGGCGGTGGTGGCCGACAGCAGCGCCGCGGCGGGCTTCCAGTCACCCGTACGCGCGGCGTCGAGCGCCGCGGCGAGGTCCGGGTCGAGGGGCCGGCTCCGCTCGGTGTCCAGGCGGTCGGCCGGCAGGAAGCCGAGCGCGGCCGAGCGGGCCGGCACCTGCGGTGCGGTGGCCGCCCGACCGGTGGCCACCTGCTCCGGGGCCGCCTTCCGGTCCTTGCGGGACTTGAGCCAGAAGTAGATCGCCACCGCGATCACGATCATCGGTATGAGACGAGGCATCAGTGGGTGTTCCTCAGGAGAAGGGGTACGGGGACGATCAGCGGGCGGCGGCGGGGGAGGCCGGCGTCAGCAGCGCGCGCAGCGGCCCGGTGTCCGGACGGTCGGCCGTGGCCGCGTCCAGGGCCTCGGGGAGCCGGTCCGCCGTGTCGTCGGGCAGGGTCAGGGTCGCGGGGCCGCTCCAGGAGAGCTCCCAGCGGGCGCGGCCGGAGCGCAGCAGTTCGTCGGTCACCATCGCGGACAGGCCGCGGCGCACCGCGGGGCGGGCGAACTCGCGGGCCACGCGGCCGCTTGCCGCCGCGGCCTCCTCGGACTTCGGCAGACGGCCGGCGATCTCCCACAGCGAGCCCGCGTCGATCGCGTCGAGCAGCCGGGGGAGCGTGACCGCCGCCCCGCCGGCAGCAGCGCGCAGCTCCTCCGTGCCCTGGGCGACCCGGGCGCTCATGGACTCGTGGACCAGCTCGGCCCACTCCAGGCGCCGCATCCGCCGCGCCTCGGGCGTCAGGGACACGTCCTCGACCGCCACCAGCGCGCGCTCCGGATCGGCCAGCAGTCCGAGCGCGGGCCCGGCGCCCTCGGCGGACCGGCCGTCGTCCGGCAGCGCCTCGATCCGGGCGACCCGTTCGGCCATCGGCGGGTGCGAGTCGTACGGCGAGGCGGGCTCCTGCGGCAGGTCCTCGCGCAGCCCGGCCAGTTCGTCGGCGCGGGCGGCGAGCAGGTGCCGTACGCCGCCGAACACCTCACCACGGGCGGGCAGCAGCCCGAACTCGGTGCCGAGGGTCGCGTACGAGGAGAGGTAGAAGTCGTGTGCCGTGTGGATCGCGTGGGTCTCGCGCAGCGCCCGCGCCGTGGCGTCGCGGCCCGCGATGCGGACGGCGGCCAGGTCGGCGGCGAGTTCCTGGCGGCGTGCGCCGGACCGGGTGGCCCGCATGTAGAGCCGCCCGTACGCCGAGTAGATCTTCGCCATCGTGCGGTAGGTGACACCGGTGCCGGTGGTGTCGATCCGCTTGGCCGACCGGCCCTTGGCGACCCGCTTCTCGGACTTCCTCTCCTGACGCGCCCGCTCCTGCGCGACCTTGGCGTCGGCCTTGGCGTGGAACGTCGCGATCATGCGGCCGACCTGCGCGCGCCCGCGCACGGTGAGCGCGGCGAGACGGGTGTCCGAGTTGCCGTAGTGGCCCAGCTCGTGGGCGAGGACCGCGCGGAGCCCGGCCTCGTCGAGGCCGGCCATCAGCGGCAGTCCCAGGAACAGCCGGCGGCGGCCGCCCACCAGACCGAGGAGGCGGGCGTCCTCGCTGACGGCGGCGTTCACGTCGGGGGTCAGCCGGATCTCGTCCGGGGCCCGGGTGCCGACCCGTGCGGCCAGCCCGCGCACGGTCGCCCACAGCCGGGGCTCGTCCGCCTCGCCGACGAGGACCCCGCCGGGCTCGTCGTCACGCGGGGTCCGCAGCATGAACATGCCCCGGACGACGGGGATCGCCAGGACCACGGTGACCACGAAGACCTTGAACCGGACCGCCGCGGGCGCCCACAGCCACGAGGCCCAGTCCACGGCGCCGAGCAGCGCGAGCAGCCCGAGGCCGAGCAGATGGAAACCGGAAAGCAGTACGAACGCGCGCACGGCACGCAGAGTCGCGCCCATCGGGCAGAGTCCCCCCACGGGAAAAGCGGAAACGACGAGCATGTGGGGGGAGAGCGGAGTATCGCCTACCCGCGGGTAGGACGTCCAGCCGATTCCTCCCGCCCCGGGGGAGCCCGACCCACGGGCCGCCACAGGGGCCGTCATCCGTCGGCCGCGCACGCCAGGACCCACCCCCGCCCGGACGGGCGCGAGCCCGCCCCCGCCCGGCCGCGCACGCCAGGACCCACCCCCGCCCGGACGGGCGCGAGCCCGCCCCCGCCCGGCCGCGCACGCCAGGACCCACCCCGGCCCGGACGGGCGCGAGCCCGCCCCCGCCCGGCCCTCACCGGACCGGCCCGCGCGGCCCTCGTCGTACCGCGCCCCGCAGCAGCCCGCGTACCGCCCCCGTACCGCTTACCGCGGCAGCGTCGCCGGGCTACCGCCGTTCGCCTCGTACGCCGCCACCACCAGGTTCCGCCGCAGCGTGTACGCCGCCGCCGGGTCCGCGTCCAGCGTCCAGGGCAGCGCGCCCACGAAACCGTCCACCTTCACCAGGAGCTGCATGGCCTCGCTCCAACGCTCCGCGCCCAGCAGGAACTCCACGAGCAGGTGCCGTACGTGCGCCAGCATCGGGTCGTCGGCCCGGGCCGAGTGCACCGCGTACATGGCGCCTTCCACGGCCTTCGTCACCACCGCCGTGCGGTGGAAGTCCACACCGACGACGAACTCGGGCCGGTTCTCGAAGACCGCGAACAGCGGCAGTGCCGCGAGCAGCGAACCGCGCGGCGCGCGCGCCGCGGCCGTCGTCGCGAAGTGGTCCGCCTCCTCGCGCGAGCCGTGCCACTTCTCGCACCAGTAGTGCAGCGCCGCCAGATGCGCGCCCATGTGCTCCGGCGCCCGGTCGATGACCTTCGCCCAGACCAGGTCGAACTCCTCGTGGGCGTAACCCAGTCCACGGGCCACGGCCAGCTGCGAGATGTACGGGACGGGGTCGCCCGGCGCGAGCAGCGCGGCCTGCTCGCAGGCCGCCCTCGCCTCCTCCAGGATGACCCGGAAGTCCTGCGTCCCCGCCGTCGAGGTGCGCCACGCCTGCTGCACCAGGAACTCCGCGTACACCTGCGCGCCGCCCGGGTCCTTGGGCGCCTCGGCCCGCCAGGAGCGCAGCCACGCGCCGCCGACGCCGGGCCGCTCGGCCAGTTCGAGGGAGGCCGCGCCCGCGAAGGCCTGGACGCGCTGCCAGCGGGTCTCGCCCTCCTTCTCGGTGCCCTTCAACAGCTGCGACGCGGCCCGCCAGTCCTGCGTCGCCTGCACCACGTCGAGCACGTCGAGGAGATCGCGGTCCGGCCCCGGCAGCCGCACGTCCTGCTCCTCCTGGCGCAGGAACCCGTACGCCTCGGGGTCCGCCGCGTCGGGCGAGCCGGGCGTCACGGTGCGGATGGCACCACGCCTGCCGCGCCACACGAAGGGAGCCAGGACGCCGAAGAGCATGCCCAGCGCGATCAGGAACCACAGAATCTCCATGCGTCCATTGTCCAGGACGCTCCGGCACACCTGCTGAGACACCGGGCGGCGGCGCGGGCGCGGGACTACGCTCCTGCCTCATGAGCGACCAGCACTCCCACCAGAGCTTCGAGACCCGCGCCATCCACGCGGGCAACACCGCCGACCCGCTGACCGGCGCGGTCGTCCCGCCCATCTACCAGGTGTCCACCTACAAGCAGGACGGTGTGGGCGGGCTGCGCGGCGGCTACGAGTACAGCCGCAGCGCCAACCCGACCCGGACCGCGCTGGAGGAGAACCTCGCGGCCCTGGAAGGCGGCCGCCGCGGCCTCGCCTTCGCCTCCGGCCTCGCCGCCGAGGACTGCCTTCTGCGCACCCTGCTCGTCCCCGGCGACCACGTCGTCATCCCCAACGACGCCTACGGCGGCACCTTCCGCCTCTTCGCGAAGGTCGTCCAGCGCTGGGGCGTCGACTTCTCCGTGGCGAACACCTCCGACGTCGAGTCGGTGCGCGGCGCGATCAACGACCGTACGAAGCTGATCTGGGTCGAGACGCCCTCGAACCCGCTGCTCGGCATCACCGACATCGAGGCCGTCGCGGGCGTCGCCCGGCAGGCCGGTGTGAAGCTGGTCGTCGACAACACCTTCGCCTCCCCGTACCTCCAGCAGCCGCTGTCGCTGGGCGCGGACGTCGTCGTGCACTCGCTCACCAAGTACATGGGCGGCCACTCCGACGTCGTCGGCGGCGCCCTGGTGGCGGCCGACGCGGAGCTCGGCGAGGAACTGGCCTACCACCAGAACGCGATGGGCGCGGTCGCCGGTCCGTTCGACTCGTGGATCGTGCTGCGCGGCATCAAGACGCTCGCCGTCCGCATGGACCGGCACAGCGAGAACGCCGGCAAGATCGTCGAGATGCTGACCCAGCACCCGAAGGTCACCCAGGTCCTCTACCCGGGCCTGCCGGAGCACCCGGGCCACGAGGTCGCGGCCAAGCAGATGCGCGCCTTCGGCGGCATGATCTCGTTCCGCGTGCAGGGCGGCGAGGAGGCGGCCGTCGAGGTCTGCAACCGCGCCAAGCTGTTCACCCTGGGCGAGTCCCTGGGCGGCGTCGAGTCGCTGATCGAGCACCCGGGCCGGATGACGCACGCGAGCGTCGCGGGCTCGGCCCTGGAGGTCCCGGCGGACCTGGTCCGCCTCTCGGTCGGCATCGAGAACGTCGACGACCTGCTCGCGGACCTGCGCGAGGCGCTCGGCTAGCCGCCGCCCCTCCGTCGTCCGGCACGCGGGCCGGGTCCCTCCACGGGACCCGGCCCGCGCGCGCACGAGCCGCGTCACGTACGAGCCGCGCGCCGGATCCACGGGCCGGGCCCGGTCCTACCAGCCCTCCAGCGGCGGGGTCGTGCCGGCCGGCGGGACCTCCCAGGGGCGGGCCACCGACGCCCAGACCACGAAGGCGACGGCGGTCGCGGCGAGCAGCGTCCACCAGATCCGGCGCAGCGCCCGGTCCCGGCGCCGCAGCCGGGTGCCGCGGGCGACGGCCCGGGCGGTGAGGTCGCCGGGGACGTGCGGGTGGCCGGCCTCCATCATCCGGCGGACCGCGTCCTCCTTGCGTTCGTGGCGGCTCACGAGGCCGCCGCCCGAAGCGCGCTCACGGCCCGGGCGCAGACCGCCCGGATCCGGTCCTCGGGCACCCCGAGCAGCGCGGCGGTCTGCTCCTCGGCGACGTCCTCGTACAGCCGGAGCACGACGACGAGACGTTCCTGCGGAGTGAGGGAGGAGAGCACTCCGCCCCGGCCGCGGTGGTACCGCCAGGCGGTGCGGGCGAAGCGGGCGGCGAGGTCGGAGCGGGTGACCTCGTACGGGTCCTCGCCGCGCAGCCGGTCCCACTGGGCGTAGGTGTGCGCGAGGGAGGCGGTCAGCAGGTCCTGGGCGAGCGGGTTGCGGTGCGCGGGCTCGGTGGTGAGCAGCGTCGCGACGTGCAGCAGCCGGCCCGAGGCCCCCGCCGTGAACGCGGTGAACTCCCGGGTGCGGTGGGCTTCTTCGCCGCTGCGGCCGTTTCCGGTCTCTCGCACGTCCTCAGTTGAGGGCAGCGCGCGGCCGTGGTCAAGCCCCGTGGTCGGGGCGCGAGGTCACGACTTCGGCGCGGTGTCTTCGGGCGTGGCCGGCAGGCCCGACTGGCGTGCCGAGAGGGCGGAGTTGAAGCGGGTGAGGAGCGAGCAGAAGGACTCCCGCTCGGCGGGCGTCCAGCCCTCGGTGACCTCCGCCATCAGCTGCCGCCGCGAGGCCCGGACCTCCTCCAGGCGGGCCTGGCCGCGCGGGGAGAGCTGGAGCACGACGGCCCTGCCGTCCTCGGGGTGCGAGGTGCGCTTGACGAGGCCGGTGTCGACGAGCGGCGCCACCTGGCGGGTGACCGTGGACGAGTCGATGCCCATGCCCGCGGCGAGCGCCTTGACGCCCATCGGGCCTTCCTGGTCGAGCCGGTTGAGCAGCAGGTATGCGGCGCGGTCCATGGAGTTGCGCAGCTGCCCGGTGCCGCCGAGCCGGGTCTGCTCGGCCCGCCGGGCGAAGACGGCCACCTGGTGCTGGAGGGCGTCGAGGAGACCGGGGTCGAGCTCAGTCGTCATGTCCTGAGACGTGGGCATGGCTGTGGTGGCTCTCTCGTGCGGTGGTCGGTTGGTGGGGGACAGAGTACGCGGCGTTTCCGGGGTCCGTACCGGCGCTGCACGATCCGGATATGCTGCGAGACTTGCTGTCATGAGCTTCCGTAGGCCAGACCCCTTGCATCGGCTGATGCTCGACGACGTGCGCGGGGCGCAGAAGATGCTCGCCGGGGTGGCCCGGGCGACCCCGATGGAGGGCAGCCGTCACCTGTCCTCGCTGGTCGGCTCGCCGGTGCACCTCAAGTGCGAGAACCTCCAGCGCACCGGCTCGTTCAAGCTGCGCGGCGCGTACGTGCGGATCGCGGGGCTGCGGCCCGAGCAGCGGGCGGCCGGGGTGGTCGCCGCCTCGGCGGGCAACCACGCGCAGGGCGTGGCGCTGGCCTCGGCGCTGCTCGGCGTGCACGCGACGGTCTTCATGCCGGTGGGAGCCCCGCTGCCGAAGGTGGCGGCGACCCGCGAGTACGGGGCGGAGGTGCGGCTGCACGGTCACGTGGTGGACGAGACGCTGGCGGCGGCGGAGGAGTACGCGCGGGAGACCGGCGCGGTCTTCATCCATCCCTTCGACCACCCGGACATCATCGCGGGGCAGGGCACGGTGGGCCTGGAGATCCTGGAGCAGTGCCCGGAGGTGCGGACGATCGTCGTGGGCGTCGGCGGCGGCGGTCTGGTGGCGGGCATCGGCCTCGCGGTGAAGTCGGTACGGCCCGACGTGCGGATCGTCGGCGTGCAGGCGGAGGGCGCGGCGGCCTATCCGCCCTCGCTCGCGGCGGGCCACCCGGTGGCGGTCGAGTCGCCGGTGACGATGGCCGACGGCATCAAGGTCGGGCGCCCGGGCGACGTGCCGTTCGCCCTGGTCCAGGAGTACGTGGACGAGGTCCGCACCGTCTCGGAGGACGCGCTGTCGTCGGCGCTGCTGCTGTGCCTGGAGCGGGCCAAGCTGGTGGTGGAGCCGGCCGGGGCGAGCCCGGTGGCGGCGCTGCTGGCCGACCCCGGGGCGTTCCGGGGCGGCGGGCCGGTGGTCGCGGTGCTGTCCGGCGGGAACGTCGACCCGCTCCTGATGCAGCGGATCCTGCGGCACGGCATGGCGGCCGGCGGCCGCTATCTGAGCCTGCGCCTGAAGGTGACCGACCGCCCGGGCGCCCTGGCGACGCTGCTCGCCGTGCTGACGGTGGTGGACGCGAACGTCCTGGACGTGAGCCACGTGCGGACCGATCCGCGGCTCGGCCTCACGGAGGCGGAGGTGGAGCTGCACCTGGAGACGAAGGGGCCGGAGCACTGCGAGGAGGTCGCGGCGTCGCTGCGGGAGGCGGGGTACACGATCCTCGGCTGAGCCGGGCCGCCCAGGGTTGAGCCGGGGCGCGCGGGCGACCCGGGCCCGGGTCGGGCCGAGCCGGGCCGCCTTGGGGCCGGCTCGGGCCGGGCCTGGGGCCGAGCCGGGCCCGATGCCGAGCCGGGCCGCGCGGGCGATCCGGTCGGGTGTCGCCTGTCGAAAACCGGTTGTGTGTCGCGATGTATCGCGTTAGCTTGTGGTGTGGGTCACGGGACTGCCGGGCGCTCTCGGTCCGGCATACCTAGACTTGGACAGAATTGCTCAAATCCCGCCGAATCTGCTGGGAGACCCCACATGGCAGGCGCGATCCACGCCGAAGGTCTGGTGAAGACCTTCGGCGACGTACGAGCTCTGGACGGCGTGGACCTCGACGTCCCCGAGGGCACCGTCCTGGGCCTGCTCGGCCCGAACGGCGCGGGCAAGACGACCACCGTGCGCGTCCTCACCACACTCCTGAGACCCGACAGCGGCCGGGCCGTCGTCGCCGGGATAGACGTGCTCAAGCACCCCAACGAGGTGCGGCGCTCCATCGGCCTCTCCGGCCAGTTCGCCGCCGTCGACGAGTACCTGACGGGACGCGAGAACCTCCAGATGGTCGGGCAGCTCTACCACATGAACGCGAGGGCCGCGAAGGCCCGGGCCGACGAGCTCCTGGAGCGGTTCAACCTCGCCGACGCCGCCGACCGGACCGCCAAGACCTACTCCGGCGGCATGCGCCGCCGCCTCGACCTGGCGGCCGCCCTGGTCGTCTCCCCGCCCGTGATGTTCATGGACGAGCCCACCACCGGCCTCGACCCCCGCAACCGCCAGGCCCTGTGGGAGGTCATCCAGGAACTCGTCGCCGGCGGCACCACCCTGCTCCTCACCACGCAGTACCTGGAGGAGGCCGACCACCTGGCCCACGACATCTGTGTCGTCGACCACGGCAAGGTCATCGCGCGCGGCACCTCCGACCAGCTCAAGGCCCAGACCGGCGGCGAGCGCGTCGAGGTCGTCGTCCACGAGCGGGAGATGATCCCGTCCGCCCGCGAGATCCTCGCCCGCTACGGCCTGGCGGGCATCGGTCGCGGCGACATCAGCGTCGAGGACCACACCCGCAAGCTGACCGTCCCGGTCACCGGCGGCGCCAAGATCCTCGCCGAGGTCATCCGCGACCTGGACGCCGTCGGCGTCGAGATCGACGACATCGGCCTGCGCCGCCCCACCCTCGACGACGTCTTCCTCTCGCTCACCGGCCACGTGGCCGAGCAGGCGGAGGAGGAGAGCGGCGGAGGCAAGGCGGGCAGGGCGAAGGACGGGAAGACGCCAGGCGGAAGGACGCCGGGCGGAACGGAACCGGGCGGAACGGAACCGGGCGAGCAGACGGAGAGCAGGAAGGAGGCCGTCAAGTGACCGCGGTGCCCGACACCTTGGCGAAGCCGGCGAGGCGCGGCGCCGTCGCCCAGTCGATCAGCGACTCGCTGGTCGTCACCAAGCGCAATCTGATCCGAATGACCCGCATCCCGGAGATGGTGATCTTCGGCCTCATCCAGCCCGTGATGTTCGTGATCCTCTTCACGTACGTCTTCGGCGGCTCGATGAAGATCGGCGACACCACCGACCCGAACGTCTACAAGAACTTCCTGATGGCCGGCATCTTCGCCCAGACCGTCACCTTCGCCACGGCCGGCGCGGGCGCGGGCATCGCCGACGACATGCACAAGGGCCTCATCGACCGCTTCCGCTCCCTGCCCATGGCCCGCGGCGCGGTCCTCACCGGCCGCACCCTCGCCGACCTCGTGCAGACCGCGCTGACGCTCCTGGTCCTCGCGGTCGTCGCGCTCCTCGTGGGCTGGCGCCCCGGCACGGCCGAACCCACCAACGCCGTCCGGATCCTGGCCGGCTTCGGCCTGCTGCTCCTCCTCGGCTACGCCTTCACCTGGATCGGCGCGCTGATCGGCCTGTCCGTCCGCACCCCGGAGGCGGCCACCTCCGGCGGCCTGATCTGGCTCTTCCCGGTCACGTTCATCTCCAACGCGTTCGTGGACTCCAGCCAGATGACCCCCTGGCTCCAGCACGTCGCCGACTGGAACCCGTTCAGCGCCACGGTCCAGGCCTGTCGCAAGCTGTTCGGCGACCCGGGTCTGTCCCAGTCCGACGCCTGGCCGATGCAGCACCCGGTGTGGGCCTCGCTGATCTACTCGGTGATCATCATCGTGGTGTTCCGGACGCTCTCGGTACGCAAGTACCGGTCGGCGACGGCCTGACCGGCAGCCGCCGGTCAGGGCATGTAGCCGGAGAGGACCAGGCCGTCGAAGGGCAGGAACACCGCCCCTCCGGCGACCAGCCCCTCGCGCGCGGTCAGCGACTTCTCGTCGATGCCGTCCGGGACCACGGCTTCGCGCCGCTTGATGTCGCGGTCGCCCACCGCGCCGGTCGCGGGCAGGGACTGCACGTGGTGCTTGCCCGTGACCAGCACCCGGTCTCCCGCGAAGTAGACCAGGTTCGGATCGCCGTATTCGAAGGACTCCAGGCGGGTGCGGCGCAGCTCGCGCCCGCTGTCCAGGTCGACCGTGACCAACGAGAAGGGCCCTCCGGTCTCCTTGTGGACGACGGCCACCGTTCCGGCCCTGCTCACCGCCGGGGCGGTGACGACCGTCAGGTCCTCGGCGAGCGTGCGCTCCGGCCGCAGTGTCCCGGCGTCGAGCACGGGGATGCCGCCGTCCTGCGAGGTGTGGCAGAGCACGGACTCCCGGTGCACCACCATGGTGGCGCACTGCACTTCGCCGTCGCCCCGGGCCGTCTCCTTGCCGGTCCTCGCGTCGAGCGCCACGGGCACGACCCCGTTCGCCACGAACACCCGGCTCCCCGACGCGACCAGCTGCTCCGGGATGCCGTCGAGGTCGGCTCTCCACAGCTCGCCGCCGCCGCCCTTGCCGTCCAGGCGCACGGCCGTGACGAGGCCGCTGGCCTCGGCGGTCCGGCTGAGGTAGCCGGAGTACAGCACGTCGCCGACCAGGTCGGAGCCCTTCAGCGCCCAGTCCGCACCCGGTCCCGGGACCTTCCCGCGCACCGTGCCGTCCGCGAGCCCGTACGCCGTCAGCCCGTCACGGCCGTGGACGTAGGCGGTGTCGCCGATGACCGCCGGATAGCCGGGCGACGACGCCAGCCCGAAGTCCTCGGGCGATTCCCGCCCGGCAACCGACCACAGCGTCTTGCCGTCGGCGGCGTTCAGTCCCAGCGCCGCGCCCCCGCTCCCGACGCACAGCAGCACCTTCGGTGCCAGGGAGCAGCTGTCGACGTCCCCGTCGAACCGGCTGATCCACGGCGACCAGCCCGCGGGCCTGGACGTGCTGGCCGCACCCGTCTCCCCGAAGTCGCCGGGATGCCCTTCGCCGCCGTACGGCTGGACGACCTGGCTCAGCGTCTTCGCCGCGCCCGGACCGGCCGGAGACCCCGAGGCCGACGCGGAGGGCGACGCCGAACCGGAGGGCCCCCTCGCGTCCGAACCGCCTTGTCCGCCCGCCCGGTCGAGCACCACGACGCCCACCGTCGCCACGACCGCCACTGCGAGCGCCGCGGCGGCGATCCGTGCCCACGGGCGGCGCCGGGGCTCCGACCCGGCCGGCCCGGCCTCAGGCCGAGCGGCCGGCCCGGCCCCCGGCCGCTCGCCCACCGCCGTGGGGGAGTACGGCACCACCGGCGCCAGCGTCGGCAGGTCCGCCACGCCCGCGCCCGACGCCGCGGCCTCACCGGCCTCCCGGGCCGCGTCCCCGTACTCGGCGAGCAGCGACAGCACCCCGCCCGGCCACGGAAAGACCTCGGGCGCGTTCCCGTTCTCCGGCGCCCCGTTTTCCGGCGCGTTCCCGTTCTCCGGCGCCCCGTCCTCCGGCGCGTCCTCGCCCTCCAGCAGCCCCACCAGCTCCGCCGCCGTCGGCCGCTCCGCCGGGTCGAGCCGCAGGCACCGCTCCACGGCCGGACGCAACTCCTCCGGCACACCGGTCAGTTCGGCCTCGGCCCGGCTGATCCGGTAGACGACCGCCGCCATCTCGTCGTCGTGGAACGGCCCCCGGCCGCTCGCCGCGAACGCGAGCACCGCGCCCAGGCAGAACACGTCCGACGCGGGCACGACCGCCCGGCCGCCGGTCAGGTGCTCCGGCGACATGAAACCGGGCGAGCCGACCACCAGACCCGTCGAGGTCAGCGCCGTCGCCTCGAAGGCCTGCGCGATGCCGAAGTCGATCAGCTTCGGCCCGTCCGCGCCGAGCAGCACGTTCGCCGGCTTGAGGTCCCGGTGCAGCACCTTCGCCGCGTGCACCGCCTCCAGCGCCCGGGCCAGCGTGACGCCCAGCTTCCGCACGGCGGCGACCGGCAGTCTCCCGCACCGCACGACCGCCTCCGCGAGCGAGGGCCCCGGCACGTACTCGGTCGCCAGCCACGGCGCCGGCGCGTCGGCGTCCGCGTCCACGAGACGCGCCGCGTACGGGCTGCGCACCGCCCGCGCCGCCGTGATCTCGCGCCGGAACCGGGTCCGGAAGTCCCCGTCGACCTCCAGGTCCTCCCGTACGGTCTTCACGGCGACCATGCGGTGCGGATCGGCCGTCGGCTCGTCCGTCCGGCAGGCCAGGTGGACCTCGCCCATGCCGCCCGCGCCGAGCCGGGCGAGCAGCCGATAGGGGCCGACGAGCCGCGGCGGTCCGGCGGGCAGTGCTTCCAGCACGGGTCACACACCTTTCTGACGGGACGGTCCGGCGGGACTATCCGGGAAGTTCCACGGAGACGACGGTGCCCTTGTCGTACACAAGGAAGGCGATTCCGCCGACCGGCAGGACCTCGGGCTGCCGGATCATCCGCTCGTAGACGATCCCGTAGTTCGGGTCGCGGGTGTCCTCCTCGGCCCGCGGTCCCGGCGCGCCCGGCACCGGCGTGACCTTCAGGCCGCCGGGCCGGCCGTCCGCACCCAGGCGCACGGTGTAGAGCGAGGAGTAGTCGGCGTACACCAGCTGGTCGCCCGCGAGCAGGGCCGTGGACAGGGCCTGGGACAGTCCGGCGGGCGTGCGGTCCTTCCGCGGGTACGAGGCGAGCCGGGTGCCGCTCGCGGGGTCGTACACCTGGAGCCCCTTGTCCTTCTCGAAGCCGACGAACGCCTTGGGGCTGAGGACCTCCGCGCTCAGGTGCCGGACCGGGGCGGGCACCGTGCCCTTCGAGGCGAGGGTGGCCGCGTCCAGCACGTGCAGCTGATCCTGCGCGTCGACGACGTGCGGGGTGCTGACGCAGTACGCCGATCCGCCGAGGACCTTCACCGTCTCGCAGTCGACGGCCTCCCGGGCGACCTGTCCGCGCAGCTCGCCCGTGGCGGCGTCGTAGGCGACGAGCCCGCCGTCGCTGAGGGCGTACACCTGCCCCCTGGCGTACGCGACCGGCTCGAAGCCGCGGCGCTCGGAGTACGCGATCTCGTCGTTGGTGAGCGTCTTCGACCAGAGCCGCCGTCCGTCGGCGAGGGAGAACGCGGTCATGGCGACGGGCTCGTTGACGGAATCCGACGAGGTGTTTCCCGACGTGGCGGCGAAGACCTTGCCGTCGGCGACGATCGGCCGGGTCGGCACGTTCTGGGTGCCCTTGATCGCCGCGGTGCTCTCCCAGCGCACCGCGCCGCTGCGCACGTCGCGGACCTGGAGCTTCCCTTCCCAGGCGAGGACGACGGCCGAGTCGTGGACGGTCGGGCGCGTGGCCTTGCCGGCGATCCACGGAAGGCCGTGGTCGGTCATGTAGCTGCCGCGGCCCTCGGGGTTCCGCGTGGCGCCGTCCTGCCCGCCCGCCTCCCACAGCTTCTTCCCGTTCGCCGGGTCCAGCGCCTCGTACCAGCCGTCCGTCGTCCGGCACACCAGTGCCTTCTCGTTGCCCGAGCAGCCGAAGGCCGGTGCCGACAGCTTCGCCCGCCACGGCTTCCAGCCGGCCGGGCGCTGGGCGGCGTTCTGCGGGACGACCCCGGAGGCGTCGGCCAGACCGCGGTCGTCGACGCCGGGGACGCGCGGGCCGGAGGCGGCGGGCGGCCCGGCCGTGACCGGCTTCTTCGGATCCGGGGCCCGCTCCGGCCACAGCAGGTACGCGCCGCCGCCGCCCAGGACCGCGAGGGCCACCACGCCGGCCACGAGCCCACGGCGGCGCCGCTTCGGAGCCGCGCCGGGACCGCCTGCGGGGCCGGCCCCGGCCCCGGCCGCCTGCGTGGCCGCCGCGTGCAACGGATCCGGGCCCCGAGCCTCCACGGGGGCCGCCGGGACCTCGACGAGCGGGCCGCCCGCCGCGACGAGCCGGGCCAGCTCCCGCCCGTACTCGCCGATGTGCTCCCGTACGGCCTCCGGCCACGCGGGCGCCCGGCCGCCGTCGCCGCCGAGGAGCTCCACCAGCGCCTCGGGCGTGGGCCGGTCCGCCGGGTCGCGGGACAGACAGGCGGCGACCACTCCGCGCAGCTCCTCGGGCACCCGCGCGAGGTCCGCCTCGGCCTGCGAGACGCGGTAGAGGACGGCGGCCACCGGCCCGTCGCCGAACGGGTCCTCGCCGGTCGCCGCGTAGCAGAGCAGCGAGCCGAGGCAGAAGACGTCCGAGGCCCCGGTGACGTGCCGGGCGCCGGCCACGTGCTCGGGCGACATGAAGGAGGGCGTGCCGACCATCAGACCGGTCGCCGTCATGGTCGTGGCGCCGCTCGCCCGTGCGATGCCGAAGTCGATCAGGCGCGGCCCGTCGACGGCGAGCATGACGTTGCCGGGCTTGAGGTCGCGGTGCAGCACTCCGGCCCCGTGCAGATCGGCGAGGGCACGGGCGACCCGCGCGCCGAGGGCACGGACGGTCGCGACGGGCAGCGGGCCGCCGCGCCGCACGGCCTGCGAGAGGCTGGGGCCCGGCACGTAGGCGGTGGCCAGCCAGGGCACCTCGGCGTCGGCGTCGCCCCCGACGGGCGCGGCGGCGTGGGCGCTGCGGACCAGGCCCGCGACCCGGATCTCGCGGCGGAAGCGCTCGCGGAAGGCGGGGTCGCCGGCGACGTCACGCCGTACGGTCTTGACGGCGACGTACTCGCCGGCCCGGGCGCCGGGGCCGTCCGGAGTGCCTGCAGCGTCCGGGGCGCCGGGGCCGTCCAGGCGGGCGAGATAGACCTCGCCCATGCCACCGGCGCCGAGCCGGGCCAGCACCTCGTACGGCCCGATCCGTCGTGGCGCGCCCTCGCGCAGCGGTCCCAGCATCTGCCCCGTCCCCCGTTCATGACCGACAACCGAAAATCATTGCATGGGCATGACGAAGGGCCGGACCCTTTCCGCGGGGTCCGGCCCTTCGTGCGGAACGCGGAAGGACGTCAGCCGGTGTACGGCTTGGCGCTCAGGATCTTCACCATGGCCTTCTTGCCGTTCGGCAGCTCGTACTCGGCCTCGTCACCGACGGAGTGGCCGATGACGCCCACGCCGAGCGGGGACTGCGGCGAGTACGTCTCGATGGTGTCGCTCGCGTACTCGCGCGACGCGAGCAGGAACTCCAGGGTGTCGCTCTCGTCGCCGTCGAACGCGATCGTCACGACCATGCCCGGGCCGACCACACCGGTGTCCTCCGGGGCCTCGCCGACCTTGGCGTTCTGCAGGAGCTGGGTGAGCTGGCGGACCCGGAGCTCCTGCTTGCCCTGCTCCTCCTTGGCCGCGTGGTACCCGCCGTTCTCGCGCAGGTCGCCCTCCTCGCGCGCTGCGGCGATCTTGGCTGCGATCTCGGTACGCGCGGGACCAGACAGGTACTCAAGCTCTTCCTTGAGCTTGTTGTACGCCTCCTGGGTGAGCCAGGTGACGTTGTCGCTGGTCTGGGTCACAGGTGCTCCTCGTAGGTACTGGGAATACAAAGCTCGCCCTGCACGGAAGGCCGCTTTTTCAGCATGCGCCTTCCGAACGGGCGAAACCACGAGCCTAACAATGAGTGGCGAAAAGCGGGAGGACATAAACGCGCGCTTTACGTCACCCCAGGTCACCGGCGTGGCCTTCCGGGGGCGCTACCCCGGCTCCCTACCCACCGCTACCGCGCCGTACACCCGATCAGCTCGGCGCTGGTGGCCCTCGCGGTGGTGCGGATCGAGTAGACCTCGTCGACGCGGCCGCCGGCCTCGTCGACCGCGACGTCCTTGCGGCCCACCTCGGCGCCGTCCTCGGAGCGGGAGCGCAGGGTGCAGACGCCGCGGACGTCGGCGTCCTTGCGGATCTCCAGGTGCACCTGGACCTCGTTGTCACTGACCACGTCGAACTTGATCAGCTCGGCGCTGATCTTGCTGTCGACGACGTAGTACCAGCCGAACCAGCCCGTCACGGCGAGGAGGAGCGTGCCGAGAACGGCCCCGACGATCTTCAGCGTGCGATCGGCGCGCTCGTCCGCGGAGCGGCCGTAGCGCCCCTCGGGCAGGCCCTCGCGCACCGCGCTCATGATCGTTCCTTTCGCCGCAGGGGTGCCGGAATTTTTCCCACCCCCGATTCCGTCACTATAGAGACCTCCCTAGGCGACGAATCACTGAGGATCGAGTCTTGACTGAGCAGCTGCGACTGATGGCCGTTCACGCCCACCCCGACGACGAGTCGAGCAAGGGCGCGGCGACGATGGCCAAGTATGTGTCCGAGGGGGTGGAGGTCCTGGTCGTGACCTGCACGGGCGGCGAGCGCGGCTCCATCCTCAACCCGAAGCTCCAGGGCGACCCGTACATCGAGGCGAACATCCACGAGGTGCGCCGCAAGGAGATGGACGAGGCCCGCGACATCCTCGGCGTCCGGCAGGAGTGGCTGGGCTTCGTCGACTCGGGCCTGCCCGAGGGCGACCCGCTGCCTCCGCTGCCCGAGGGCTGCTTCGCCCTGGAGGACGTGGACGTCGCCGCGGGCGAGCTGGTCCGCAAGATCCGCGCCTTCCGTCCGCAGGTCATCACGACCTACGACGAGAACGGCGGGTACCCGCACCCCGACCACATCATGACCCACAAGATCACGATGGTGGCCTTCGACGGCGCGACCGACACCGAGAAGTACCCGGAGGCCGAGTTCGGCCCGGCCTTCCAGCCGCAGAAGCTCTACTACAACCAGGGCTTCAACCGCCCGCGCACCGAGGCCCTGCACCAGGCCCTCCTCGACCGGGGCCTGGAGTCGCCGTACGGGGACTGGCTCAAGCGCTGGGACGAGTTCGAGCGCAAGGAGCGCACCCTCACGACCTTCGTGCCGTGCTCGGAGTACTTCGAGACCCGCGACAAGGCCCTGATCGCCCACCGCACCCAGATCGACCCCGACGGCGGCTGGTTCCGGGTGCCGATGGAGATCCAGAAGGAGGTCTGGCCGACGGAGGAGTACGAGCTCAGCAAGTCCCTGGTGGACACCTCCCTCCCCGAGAGCGACCTCTTCGCGGGCATCCGGGACAATGCCTAGCATGAGCGCACACCTGGCACTGACCGAGCTCGTCCCCTTCGCCGCGAAGGAGCTGGACGAGAACAAGGTGACCCCCGGCGTCCTCGGCTTCGTCGTCTTCGCCGTCCTGGCGCTGGCCGTCTGGATGCTGATGAAGTCGATGAACCGCCACATGCACAAGATCGACTTCGTCGAGTCCCCGGACCCGGCCGCCGCCACGGCCGCCCCGGCGGCCGAGGGCCCGGCGAAGAAGTAGCGGCACGACCGGGGCGCGACGACACCAGCCGGTGCCGTCGCGCCCCGAGCCGTACCCGCTTCCGGTCACGGCCGGCAGTGGTCGGCGAGCGAGAGCAGCAGATGGGCCGACTCCGCCCTGAGGTGGTCGGAGTGGGCCCCTGAGGGACCCCTCCCGTCGACGAACACCCCGCCCGCGTCCACGCTCACGAACCAGTGGTCGAGCACGTCGTGCGGGTACGCCTCGTCGACGCCGCGCATCCGCACCGACGACACCGGCCGCGGTGCCGTGCCGATGCCCTGCGCCCCGATGCCACGGCGCTTCTCGGCGAGCCGGTGCCAGAACCCGGTCGCCCAGTCCCGCTCCGCGTACGTGGCCACCACCGGTCCGCTCAGCGGTGCTCCGGGCAGCGCCGTGAACGTCGTCTCGAAGGCGTCGCGGGGCGCGGCCATCTGGAACAGCAGCATGCTGTCGACCGTGAACGGCCGGCCCGGCGGCGCGGGCCGGGACCAGCCCAGACTCCTGCCGCCGGCCTCGTCGGCGGCCCACTGCACGGCCTCGCAGAGGAACCGGCAGCCGAAGGAGTGCCCGACCAGGTGCAGGGCCTGCCCGCCCCGGGTGGCCAGCACGGGCGCGGCGGCGGGGTCGCCGCGCAGCCCGTCCAGATAGCCGAGGAGCTGCCCGACGACCCGGGCGGCGTGCCCGTCCGGCACCCGGCCGATGCTGTGCGCGCGGTCCCGCGTGACGCGGTAGCCCTCCTGCGAGGGCCAGCGGACCAGCACCGTCCAGGGTGCGAAACCGCCCGCCCGCAGCCGCGGGTAGAGGTCGCCGTACCGCGCGTACTGCGCGCCGACGAGTCCGGCCAGCCGCCCGGCCGCGGTGAGCGCCGAGCGAGGCCTGGTCTTCCAGCCGTGCACGTAGACGACGATGTCCGTCGTCCCGTCGGGCGGGGTGAGGACCTCGGCGAAGTGCTCGGCGATCCGCTCCGCCGGCACGGGCAGGCCGGCGTCGAGGAGCCATCCGGTCTCGTCGAGGTCGACGACGCGGACGTCTCCGGTGCGGCCGTCCAGCGTGCTCATACCGTGGCCTCCTGCTCCTGGTCGTTCGTGGCCGTCGGCACCCGGTCGAGCCGCGCGTCCATGCCGCAGTGCAGCGCGTAGGCCAGGCCGAGCGGATTGCGGTGCGTGTCCGCGAAACGGCGGGCGAGGGAGTGGGCTATCTGCCCGGCCGTCTCCCGCCCGCCGAGGTAGCGGTCGAGGAAGGCGTACGCGTACTCGGCGGCGAACACCTGCGGCATCTCGATCTGCGGCCCCAGGACCCCGCGCGCGCCGTGCTCGATCAGCGCCCGCCCGAGGAAGGCACGGTCGGACTCTCCTGACGGAACCCCGGCGTGGCAGGCGTTGAGCAGCACGAACGGCTGGAAGGGAGTCTGCTCGCCGACGTCACGCCTGCGCTCGCGCACGAGATGGGCGTCGACGATCCGCGCGTCGCTCAGGCGCACGGCGAGCGCGGGGGGCTCCGGCCCGTCGGAGTGGAACGCGCCGTGACACCAGAAGTACATCAGCTGGTCGCGGAGTGCGGGATCCGACAGGGCGGCGGCCAGCTCGCGGTGCCGGGTTCGCTCCACGAACGTGGTGTCCTGCGACAGGAGCGCGGCCACTTCGGCGGCCCGGGTGTTCCTGTGCCGGTCGATGCCGGTGTCGTGATTGAGGCTGACGACCGGCAGCGCGGTCGGCGTGGGCCGGTCGCCCTGCCAGAGGTACGAGCCTCCGGTCTGCTCGATCTGGTGCCGGTAGCCGAGGAACCGCTCGAAGAGCCCCGCCAGGCCGGCGGTGGGGGCGGGCAGTTCCTCCGGACGCAGGCACATCAGGGTCCAGGGGAGGAAGAGGTCGGAGTCGAAGCGGATCCGCAGCCCCTCGCCGGCCAGCGCCCCGGACAGGAACTCCCGGAACATGGCGACCTGGCGCCCCTCCCCGCCCAGCAGCGTCCCGTACAGAAGGTCACAACCGCTGATGACCAACTCATCCAGGGCGTAAGTGAGTTCGTCCAACGGCTCCGTGCTCAGGTCGGTGAGCGTCGCGTACGGCTGCTCAGGCCGCCCAAGGGCCGGGCGGCCGTCCGCGGTGGGCGGCCGGTACTCGACGAACACCTCCTTCCACCTCCGGGCGAGCCTGGTGGCAGCGGCCCTCACGTCCACGGGGCGCACCTGCAGGTCGGCCTTGTGCTCCGTCCCCTTCAAGGCGGGCACGCCCCGCCCGTACAGCCGTGCCCTGATCCTGTCGCCCCCGCAGATGTCGAAGGCGACGGTCACGTCGGGACCGGGTGTGGCGAGGTCTCGGAGCAGGGTGAAGTGGCGGCTCGGATCCTGAACGATGCGCACGGGCAGCTCGGTGGGCAACGGTCACGCCCTCCGCACGTGCGCGGGATGCGGAGCGGCCGTCAGGGCCTCGTCCTCGGAGTCGAGGATGTCGAACTCGGTCTCCACCTGCTGCAGGACGGTCCCGGTCGCCTCCTCCGCGATCGTGAACCGGATCCGGTGCAGCCCGGGGCGATAGGGGGAGAAGCGGAACTCCGCGCCCGGCTCGGGGTCCGCCGACGGCCGGACGAGCGAGGAGGCCGGCTCCACGGAGCAGCCGGTGAGGGGCGTGGCGACGACGGAGAGCCACGGCGGGCGGGCGGCTTGCCCGGTGGCCCACGGGTGGTCGGCGGCGGGGACGACCCGCAGCCGCACGACGGTGCCGGGCTCGTCGAGCAGGGTGAGGCGTACGTGGCAGCCCTTGCCCAGAAGACGGGCGCCGGCGGCCGCGTCGAGAGGGAGGATCGTGTCGCGACTGCCGTGCGGGACGGCGAGGTGCAGGGCCGGATCCCTCCTCCGGGTCCAGTACCGGGCGCGGACGACGACTTCGGCCGGGGAGACGAGCCCGCACTCCCGCAGGGCCTCGAGGACGTCGTCCGGGGCCGAAGGCCGTCGTTCCACCAGCGCCGCGCGGAGATAGGCGCACCACAGCAGGCCCGCCCCGTCCTGGAGACGCCTGAACACCTCCGTCGCGGTGGAGATGTGCGCCGCCGCATGCTCCGGCCTCAGCTCCGCCAACTCCAGCTCCGTCCAGGCGCTGCCGTGCCGGCACCCGATCCGCACGAAGACCTCGGCCGCGTCGCGGAGACGGAGTACCGCTTCGGCGTAGTCGCCCGCCTGCCGGGCCAGAAGCCCGAGCCGATGGAGGGCCCACCCCTGGCCGAGGTCGTCGGGAAGGTCGCGGAAGAGCGCGAGCGCCGTGGACATCTCGGATCGGGCCTGTCCCGGCAACCTGGTCCGGGTCAGGGCGACTCCGGTGTAGTAGTGGGTCCACGCCTCGCCGCGGACGTCCTCCGTGACGCGATGTCCGTCCAGGGCCTCGCGGAAACGTGCGAGCGCCTGGTCGAAGCGCGTCTGCTGGAGCAGGAGGCGACCCTCCTGGAGGGTGATCCACGCTGCGGCACGGTCCCGGTCGAGACCGTCGATGTCGTGCCGGGCGAGGGCGAGCGTGGTGCCGGCCGCCTCCAGCTCACCGAGGAGCAGGTGCGCCCGCGCACGCTCGATCAGGCGCCAGACGTAGATGCCGGGGCTGTTGTCGTCTGAGCCGGCCTCTTCCACCAGGAGCCGGGCCGCCTCGGCGGGGTACCCCTGGTCGTTCAACACGGCGGCGTGGACGGTCGTCAGCCGGTAGCCGTCGCCCCCGCCGGCCCGCTCGGCACGGGCCATGCTGTCCAGGGCGCGGTCCAGACGCCCTGTCTGGTGATCCAGCAGGACGTGCTCCGCTCCCGGGAGGATCTCGGCGAGTTCCCTTCGGGCGTGCCGCATGCGCCCTGCTTCGCGAGCCGCGCTCGCACACGCCGTCGCCACGAGCCCCGTGCCGGCGCGGGCGTTCGACGGCTGGTGGGCGGCGATCCATTTGAGCGCGACCACGTGGTCGTGGCGGAGGCGTGTGACGAACAGCCTGCCGAGCTCGGTGTCACCGAGGAGCTCACCACGCTGACGGACCAGATCCAGGTACTCGTCGGCCCGCCGTGCCCGATGCCGCGCGTCGAGCGCCCGCTCGGGGCGTTCCCTGCGCGAGAGCCACTCCGCCAGGGGAGCGGGCGACTCCGCCGGGCCCGTCGTCTGCAGTGCGTCGCGCACGAGCGAGGGCAGGACGTACATGTCGTCGCCCGCGGCGGTGACGAGCCCGGCCGAGACGAGCTCGGCGAGGACCGACGCGCCGAACCGGGCGACGGTCTCCGTCGAGAACCGCTCCAGTCCCCAGTGGTCGAGGCAGCTCAGGGCCTGCGAGGCCGCGGGCGAGATGTCGTCCACAGCCGCGAGCACCAGTCCACCGGGGTGGCGCGGGAGCCGGCCCTTCCTCCTCGACGCGAGCCGTAACAGGGCGGGCAGGCCTCCCGTGACGCCCCGGACCTTCCTCGCCTGTCCCAGTGGCCGGTCCGCCAGCAGCGCGCTGGTATCGGCGTCCAGTGGAGCCACGGCGTGGGCGTGGCAACCCCGAAGCGCGTCCCATCCCTCGGCGGCGCGCGAGGTGACGAGGACGGTGGCCTCCGTTCCTCCGAACGCACCGAGCAACTCCTCGGCCGCGTACGGCGACGGTACGTCGTCGAACACCACGACACTGCCGGGAAGTCCGCGCAGCCGGCGACGGACGGCGTCCCGCACGTTCGGGTACGCGCCGTCCTCCAGTGCCATCAGTTCGACCAGGGTCCGCCGGGAAGCGCCGAGCCGGCCGTACAGCCGGACCAGGGTGACGTGGGCCCACCCCGACCAGTGCTGCCGGTGAATGCTCATGGAACGGGGCTCGGCCAGGTTCCGGGCGACCCGCAGTGCGAGGGTCGTCTTCCCCACCCCGGCCGGGCCGTGGAGCACCAGGACGCGCGGGCTGCCGGGCCGAAGCAGCAACAGCGTGCTCAGCCGGGCGGACTCCTCCTGCCGCACGAACGGCACGGGGTCCGCCGGCAGGGGCGATTCGTGTGCGGTCACACCCGCCCCCTCCCGCCGTGCCCTTTCCCCGTCAACCACCCAGGGTCCCAGCCCTCTTGCCGAGCCGACAAGGAGCGCTTCACGCCAACGGCACCCCCATCACCTCCCGCGCCTGCCTCCCCGGAATCATCCCCAGGTCCCACGCCTGCCAGCCGGACTCCGGCGCGGCGGGGCGGTCCAGGATCAGGGAGTAGGCCTCGGCGTAGTCCTCCAGGCGCGGGTCGCGGGCCGGATGCCGGGCCTCCGCCAGGGCCGCGAGCTCCTCGCGGGCGGCAGCCCCGACGGGCAGCAGGGTGCAGCGCAGGAAGCGGGCCCAGTCGGCGCCGCGCCGGTCCTCGTACGAGAGGAAGAGCCGTGAGGCCTCCTCGCAGAGGTCCAGCGCCTGGGACGTGCGGCCGTTGCCGGCGTCGATCACGGCCAGCTCCAGGCAGGTCCAGGCCTCCCCGTGGGCCACGCCGATCCGGCGGAAGTCGGCCCGGGCGTCCATCAGGAGCTGCCGCGCGAAACCGGAGTTGCGCAGGTTCCCGGTCTGCGCCGCCCGCTGGTCCCGGGTGACCCGGCCCGAATGGTGGCGGGCGCATGCCAAGCCGTACACGTCCCGCATGCGCGAGAACATCGTCCGCGCCCGCTCCAGCGCCCGCACCGCCTGGTCCCGGTCGCCCCCCTCCTCGAGCGCGTGCCCCAGGTAGTAGAGCGTCCACGCCTCGCCCCGGGCGTCCTCCTGCTCCCGGTGCCGGGAGAGCGCCTGCCGCAGCCCGTCCACCGCAGCGGCCGTGTCCCCGGCGACCAGCCGCGCCCGGGCCAGCTGGGTCAGTGCCCACGCCTCGCCGCGCCCGTCGTGGGTGCGGCCGTACCGGTCGAGCGCGAGCCGCAGCTCCTCCTCCGCCCGCGCCACCTCGCCCGTCCGCAGGAACACCTGGCCCAGCTGGAAGTGCGCCCACGCCTCGCCGTGCAGCGACTCGTGCTCCCGGTGCAGCGCGAGGGCCCGGTCGAGCAATGTCAGCGCCTCCGCGAGACCGGCCCGGTCCCGCTCGACGGCGGCCAGCGCGTGCAGCGTCCAGCCCCGGTCGGCCGCCAGCGACTCCGGCTCCTGGAGCGCGAGCGCCTCCCGCAGCCGCGCCGCGGCCTCCGGCAGGTTGCCCTGGTGGTGCAGGGTGATCCCGAGCGAGCACAGCGCGAGCGCCGCGCCCGCGTCCTGGTGCGCCTCCTGGTACAGCGACACCACCGAGGTCAGCGTCGTCCGCGCCTTGTCCAGCTCGCCCAGCTGCCGGGCCGCGATGCCCGTACGCCACTGCACCGACCGCGAGAGCTGCCCCTGCCCCACGGCCTCCGTCAGCTCGTTGATCTCACCGAGCCGGTACAGGTCGCCGCGCAGCAGGCAGTAGTCGCACAGCGCGCCCAGCAGGTCGAGCACCGTCTGCTGGTCCACGCCCTCGGCGTGCCGCAGCGTCGCCGTGATGAAGCTGGACTCCTCGTCCAGCCAGCGCAGCGCCGCGTCCAGGGAACCGAAGCCGTGCCCGTCGAAGCGATCCGCGCGCGTCGACATCTTGCCGTCGACCATCCGGATCACCGCGTCCGCCAGCTCCGCGTAGTTGCGGATCAGCCGCTCCTGCGCCGCAGCGATCTCCGCCTGATCCTCCTCCTCGACCAGCCGCGCCGCCGCGAAGCCGCGCACCGCGTCGTGCAGCCGGTAGCGCTTCCCGCGCACATGGTCGAGCAGCCCCGCCCGGGCCAGCTCCCCGAGCAGCCGCGCCCCGTCCGCGGGCGTCCCGCCGAGCAGCGCCGCCGCGGCCGCCGCGCCCAGCGAGGCCCGGCCGGCCAGGGCCAGCCGGCGCAGCAGCCGCCGCCCGTCCTCGTCCAGGCCCGTCGCGTAGCCGGCGGCGAGCGCCCGCTCCACCGGGCCGGCGTCCGGTCCCGCCGCCGCGAGCAGTCGCGCCACCTCCTCCGCGGGGCGCCCGTCGAGCAGGGCGCCCGCCGTGCGCAGCGCCAGCGGCAGCCCGCCGCACAACTCCCGCGCCCGCTCGAAGCCCTCCGCGTCGTACGGCCCCGCGCCGGCCGTCGCGCCGAGGAGCTCCTCCGCGCCCGCCGCGTCCAGCTCCGCCACCGGCAGCACGTGCACCGCGGCCGGCACGTCCGCGCCCAGGTCCAGCGGCTCCCGGCAGGTCACCAGGACCAGACTGTCCGAGCGCTCCGGCAACAGCGTCCGCACCTGCGCCGCGTCGACCGCGTCGTCCAGGATCACCGTCACGGCCAGCCCGGTCAGATGCTGGTGGTACAGCTCCGCGAGCCGCCGCACCTGCTGCTCCGGCGAGGACCGCTCCCGGAACAGCAGCTGCTCGCGCGGCGCACCCAGCCGGTTGAGCAGGTGCAGCAGCGCCTCCCGCGTCGTCAGCGGCTGCTGCCCACGCGTCGCCGCGCCCCGCAGGTCCACCACGCACGCCCCGCGGAACTGGTCCTTCAGCGCGTGCGCCGCCCGCACCGCGAGGGTCGTACGGCCCGCGCCGGGCGCGCCGGGCAGCATCACCACCGTCGGCCGGGTCGTCGCCGCCGCCCGCCCGGCCTGCACCCACCGGGTGATCCGCGCCAGCTCGGCCCGCCGCCCGGCGAACGGGCCCTCCGCGTCCGGCAGGTGCCCGAAGGACTGCTCCAGTACGGCCCGCCGGCGGGCCGCCGCGCTGCGGTCCGCGCCCCGCAGCCGCTCGACCGCCTTCTGCGCGGGCTGCGCCGCCGTCTGCGCCAGCACCCGCTGCTGCTCCAGGAACGGCCGCACCCCGCGCACCTCCAGGGCCGTCAGCCACTGCAGCCGCAGCTGTTCCACCCCGCCCGGCCGGCCCGCCGCCCCGGCCCTGCGGTGCGCGGCCGCCCGGCGTTCCGCGCCGGCCCTCAGGGCGGTGGTCGCAGCCCCGGCCACCGCGACCACGGCGCCCGCGCCGAGCGCCGTGCCCGCCGCCGTACCGAGGGCCAGGTCGCCGCCGACCGCCGCGGCCGCGGCGACGGCCGTCACCAGGGCCGGGGCCGCGAACCCGGCGGACCCGGCGGGCTCCGCCTCCGCCGCCTCCACGGCCCGCAGATAGACCGCGTACTCCTCCGCCGCCTGCGCCGCCATGCCGTCCAGGCCGGCCCGGCCGCGCGCGAGCAGCGCCTGCTCGTCGAGGCGGCCTCCCGAGCGCCGTGCCTCTTCCTCCACGGCCCGTGCCAACAGCCCCTCGGCCTCGGCCCGATGGCTGTCCCGCATCCGCGTCCCCCTCCGCCCGCGCCGGAAGCCTCCGGCGCGTTCCGCATCGAACAGTCCGGTCCCCAGTGTCCTGCGTGGCGCGCGTCGGCGCGAGTGACCGGCGCCGCATCCCGGTGTTCCCAAGGGGCCTGTTCCATAAGGGAACTGACCGAACGGCAGAGCGTCGACCTCGCGTCCGATGGCGTTCATGTGCCGAATACCGCGTCCGGGTGACGCGCCGGAACCAATCCTTCCCCGGGCAGTTGATCAGGACGCTTCGGTCAACGGAGCAGTTCCGGGCCATCGAGCTCCGGGCCATCGAGCTCAAGAAGGAAGACTCGTGATCAAGAAGGTTCTTGCTACCGCTGCTGTCGCGGCCACCGTCGCCGGCATGTCCGCGACCACGGCGATGGCGGCCGGCAACGACGGCGGCAGCGCCAACATCATCGGCAACCAGTCGAAGCAGTCGATCGGCAGCAACTCCACCGGCGGCTACATGAGCCCGAACTTCGGTCTCGTCAACGGTGGCGTCCTGCACTGCTTCGACATCCAGAAGGTCCAGGCCCAGGTGCCGATCGGTGCCCTCATCGGCGTTCCGATCGCCGTTCAGGACGTCCTCGGCAACCCGATGTCGAACCAGACCTGCACCCAGAACTCCGTGCAGCAGAAGGGCGACGACGCGCTGTCGCACATCCTGGGCGAGGTCCTCTCCCAGAACGGCAACGTCGGCGGCTGATTTCCGCGGCCCCGCTGAAGCGGCCCCGTTCCTCGCAGAGCCAGTGCGAGGAGCGGGGCCGCTTCCCGTGTATGAGTGCCCCGCCCGCGTCCCGTCCACCCGTGGCGTACGGGCGGTCTTTCATCGTGTGCGCAAGGATGGGGTCACGCCGAACAGACTCCCCCCTGCCTCCTCCAGCACGCCGACAACCCCGTCGACTGGTGGCCCTGGTCGGCCGAGGCGTTCGAGGAGGCCCGGCGGCGTGACGGCCAGGATCACCACACGAGCCTCCGTGCTCGACTCGGCGGGGATCGGCCTCGCCTCCCCGTGCCTTCCTGTCTCGCCGTCGGCGGCGACGTCCGCATGGAGGGTCGGCTGGTGGTCGAAACGCGTCAGCTCGCACCTGCCTGCAGCGCCGCGGTTCCAGCCCCGGCCGGCGCGACAGTGGCAGCGATGGCGAAACGGGCAGATGTCCTGATCGGCCCGCGGAGAACCACGATGCGGGCGCTGCCGGTCGAACGTCGAAAGCGGAGGCTTCTCCGTTCCTTACATGACCCCAAGATCGACCGTGAGGGAGAAAGGTGCGGTGGGCTTCACCGTGCCGGTGAACATCTCGCCGTCCCTGTAAGCCCTGGTGGCGGGATCGAGGACGTACGTATAGACGATCGGGACCCCGGTGGCGGCCTGCTCGACCCGCCAGTAGAAGGGGATACCGGCCTTGGCGTACTGGTCCACCTTCACGATCCGGTCGGTGGTCTCCGAGCCGGGCGACACGACCTCGACGACCAGGAGCACGTGCTCGGGGCGGGTGGGCGTGAGGTCGATGGTCTCCGCCCGGTAGACGATGACGTCCGGACGGCGGTTGGTGAGCGGAACGTCCTGCAGGCGGACGTCGAAGTCCGTGTCGGCGTTCCAGTCCGGGCCCGCGGCGGCGTCCAGCGCATTGGCCAGGATCCGGGCCAGCCGGCCCAGCCGCTTCGAGGCGCTCGGGCTCACGACGACCATCCCGTCCACGATCTCGATGCCGGCGCACTGCTCCTCGGACCAGGAGTCGTACTGCTCCGCGCTGATCTGCGAGTGCATCCACGCGGGCGCCACCATCTCGGCGGACATGGTGTACCTCCTTCGAGGAGCCTCGTCAGGTCCGGTTCTGCTGCGCCCAGCCTACTGTTCCGAGATGCCGGGTCGCCCGACACTCAGGGGCGAGGAGTCGCCCACCACGTGATGGCTCACAAGTGCAATGCGGCCAAGTGAGGCGGGCTCGTCGGTGATTCACCGGTCGCGTCAGCCGTTGTGAGAGGCTGGGTCGTATGAACCGGTTGGCTGGTATGACCTCGCCTTATCTGCTTCAGCACGCCGACAATCCGGTCGACTGGTGGCCGTGGGGACCCGAGGCGTTCGAGGAAGCAAAACGGCGTGATGTACCCGTTCTGTTGTCGGTCGGATACTCTGCGTGCCACTGGTGCCACGTGATGGCCCACGAGTCCTTCGAGGACGAGGCCACGGCGGCCCTGGTCAACGAGCGGTTCGTCGCCGTCAAGGTCGACCGCGAGGAGCGGCCCGACGTCGACGCCGTCTACATGGAGGCCGTGCAGGCCGCCACCGGCCAGGGCGGCTGGCCGATGACCGTCTTCCTCACGCCGGACGCCGAGCCCTTCTACTTCGGCACCTACTTCCCGCCCGAGCCGCGCCACGGCATGCCGTCCTTCTCCGACGTCCTCGACGGCGTCGCGCACGCCTGGGCCGAGCGCCGCGGCGAGGTCGGAGAGGTCGCCGGCAAGATCGTCAGGGACCTCTCGGCCCGCTCGCTCGCCTTCGGCGGCGACGGCGTCCCCGGCGAGGAGGAGCTCGCCCAGGCGCTGCTCGGCCTCACCCGCGAGTACGACGCCAAGGCCGGCGGCTTCGGCGGGGCGCCCAAGTTCCCGCCGTCGATGGCGCTGGAGTTCCTGCTGCGCCACCACGCCCGTACGGGCTCCGAGGGCGCCCTCCAGATGGCCGCGGACAGCTGCGAGGCGATGGCCCGCGGCGGGATCTACGACCAGCTCGGCGGCGGCTTCGCGCGCTACGCCGTGGACCGCGAGTGGGTCGTGCCGCACTTCGAGAAGATGCTGTACGACAACGCCCTGCTCTGCCGGGTGTACACGCACCTGTGGCGGACCACCGGCAGCGACCTGGCCCGCCGGGTCGCCCTGGAGACCGCCGACTTCATGGTCCGCGAACTGCGCACTCCCGAGGGCGGGTTCGCCTCGGCGCTCGACGCCGACTCCGACGACGGCACGGGGAAGCACGTCGAGGGCGCCTACTACGTGTGGACGCCCGGGCAGCTCACCGCCGTCCTCGGCGAGGACGACGCCGGCTACGCGGCCCGCTACTTCGGCGTCACCGAGGACGGCACCTTCGAGCACGGCTCGTCCGTGCTCCAGCTGCCGCAGGACGCGGGCGTCGCCGACGCCGACCGGATCGCCTCCATCAGGGCCCGGCTGCTCGCCGCCCGCGAGCAGCGCCCGCGCCCCGGCCGCGACGACAAGATCGTCGCCGCCTGGAACGGACTCGCCGTCGCCGCCCTCGCCGAGACCGGCGCCCTCTTCGACCGCCCCGACCTGGTCGAGCGGGCCACCGAGACGGCCGACCTCCTGGTCCGGCTGCACCTCGACGACGGCGCCCGCCTCACCCGTACCTCCAAGGACGGACACGCGGGCGGCAACGCGGGCGTCCTGGAGGACTACGCGGACGTCGCCGAGGGCTTCCTCGCGCTCGCGTCGGTCACCGGGGAAGGCGTGTGGCTGGAGTTCGCCGGCTTCCTCCTCGACGTCGTCCTCGACCAGTTCACGGCCGAGGGCGGGGCGCTCTACGACACCGCGCACGACGCCGAACGGCTGATCCGCCGCCCCCAGGACCCCACCGACAACGCCACGCCCTCGGGCTGGACCGCGGCCGCCGGCGCGCTCCTCTCGTACGCGGCGCACACCGGCTCCGAGGCCCACCGGACCGCCGCGGAGCGCGCGCTCGGCGTGGTCAAGGCGCTCGGACCGCGCGCGCCCCGGTTCATCGGGTGGGGCCTCGCCGTCGCCGAGGCGCTGCTCGACGGACCGCGCGAGATCGCCGTGGTGGGCGCCCCCGACGACGAGGGCTTCCGCGCCCTGCGCCGCACCGCCCTGCGTGCCGGCACGCCCGGCGCGGTCCTCGCCACCGGACTGCCCGGCGGCGAGGAGTTCCCGCTGCTGAGGGACCGGCCGCTGGTCGACGGCATGGCCACCGCCTACGTCTGCCGCCACTTCGTCTGCGACGCACCGACGACGGACCCGGCCGCGCTGTCCCGCAAGCTCGCCCCCTGACCGACGGGGGCGGCCCGAGGCGTCTTCAGGAGCCGATCCCCGGGGCGTGGCTTCCGGATCTCGCCGGCGTCCCGACGCCCGGCCTGACCCGGAAGCCGCGCCCTAGGCGCACAGCAGCCTGCCGCCCCCGGTCGGCCTGTACTCGCCGAGCCCCTGCGGGATCTCGCTGCTCGGCTTCGGGTGCGGCTTCGGCAGGGGCTTGTCCGCGCGCAGGGCCGCGAAGACCTCGGCGGCGTACTTCTTGTCCCAGGCGAGGGTCGAGCCGACGCCCGCGATGTTCGCGTTGAAACCCGCGATGGGCACGGTCGCGAACTGGGTCCCGGCCGGGCCGAGCTTCTTCAGCCGGCCGGCCAGCCCGACGAGTTCCGTGACGGAGATCGCGCGCTCGCCCTTGTCGGTGCCGCGCAGCGTCGAGGCGAAGGCCCTCAGGCCCGTCGGGCTCTTCAGCAGGCCGTCCCGGAGGTTGCGGTGCAGGTTGGCCAGGAACAGCTGCTGCTTCTGGATGCGGCCGAAGTCCATCTTGCCGTCCGCGCGGCGGGAGCGGACGTACTGCAGCGCCTCCCCGCCCTTCACCGACTTCGAGCCGGCCTTCAGGTCGAGCCCGGTGACGGAGTCCTTGAGCGGGACCTTGGTGCAGACGGGCACGCCCTTGTCGAAGACGTCGACGGTGTCCATGAAGCGCCGGAAGTCGATCTCCAGGTAGCGGTGGACCGGCAGGCCGGTCATCGCCTCGACGGTCTCGACCGTGAAGGACGAGCCGCCCTCCGCCCAGGCGCTGTTGATCTTCGCGGGGTGGGCCTTGTGCTTCTCGCCCGTACGCCGGTCGACGTGTCCTTCGTGGAACTCGGTGAGGGAGTCGCGCGGCAGGCTCACCACGCTCACCCGGTCGTTCTTCTCCGACACGTGCACCAGCATCATCACGTCCGTGCAGGAGCACTCGCGGCTGCCGAGCCGGTACTTCTTCTTCTCGGCGGCGGTGACGCCCTCGCGGCTGTCGATGCCGACCACGAGCAGGTTGAGGCCCTTCTTCGGCGCGGGCAGTTCCGCCGGGGCCCAGGCGAGGGCACCCGTGCCGAGCGCGGCCAGGGCCGTGGACAGGAGCAGCGTACGTCTCCGGCGGAGGCGGTGGCGCGTCCTTCGGGGGGAGTGGGGGAAATTCATGCAGGAACGTTAAATCGGTCAGAGTCGCACACAGGTACGCGACGCGACATGGGCAGTTCGAATCACTCTCCTGCGGCGGCTGTGTCATGATTCGGAACCTCAGCGGAAGGAGCGAATATGGCGCCCGATCCGGGGAAATGGGAGCGCATGGCCTTCATTCCGAAGAGCCGCTATGTTCCCGATCCGCCGCAGGCCGACCAGGAACCCTTCCCGGTCTATTCCTCGCTGGCCCGCCAGTGGATGCTGGCTGGTCGGGCGGTTCCCGGAGTGCCGGACCGGGAGTGGGAGCGGCTCATGAGGACACCTATCTGGCCCCGTTGAACGATTCCGGGCACGGCAATGGGGTGAACAGTGCCGGGCGCACCGCCGGATGGTTTCCTTTCCATGGCAGGGTCGTTGTCAATCGTGCAGCGGAAGGCGGGACGCGAGTTGTCCCGCTCGTCACGAAAGCCGTGAATTCTCTTCCGCCGCAGAAAGGATCCAGACGAAATGAAGTGCAAGAAGGCTGCGGTCGCCGTCGCCGGTCTGCTCATGGCCCTGGGTGCCGCCGCTCCCGCGATGGCCGACTCGTACGCCGAGGGCTTCGCCGTCGGTTCGCCGGGTGTCCTGTCGGGCAACGTGGTGCAGGTCCCGATCCACATCCCGATCAACGTCTGCGGCAACAGCGTGAACATCATCGGCGCGCTCAACCCGGCCGCGGGCAACGTCTGCATCAACGCCTGACGTCGCCCTGAGGACCAACGCCTGACGTTGTCGTCCTGAAGCGGTTCCCGCAGGACCCGGCCGGCCCCGGGGAGCGTCCACCACGCTCCCCGGGGCCGGCCTTCCGTCGTCCTAGGAGGCGCCGGCGGCCACCCGCTCCTCGCCCGACCGCGGACGGCCCACCACACCGCCGCGCCCGGCCGCCGACCGCAGCCGCTGCCGCACCCCCTTCACGAGCCGCCCGGCCGTGTAGCCCGCGCCGAACACGAAGCGCATCGAGGGCCCGTACGAAGGCGCCGTGAGCAGCCCCGCGAGGAAGAGCCCCGGCCACGAGGACTCGAAGAGCCCGCCCACCTCCGGCGCCCCGCCCACGCCCACCCGCCGCAGTCCGGCGCGCAGTTCCGGCGCGAGCACGTCCGCGCGGTCCAGGCTCGGCACGAATCCCGTCGCGGCGACGACATGGTCGGTCTCCACCACGTCCGTCGCCCCGCCGGGGCCGGCCACGTCGAGCCGCAGCCGCTCGTCCGCGGTCACCGTCGCACGCGTGACCCGCTGCCCGAGCCGTACGTCCCCGACCTTCGCGAACCGCTCGCGCAGCCACCAGGCGCCCGCCGGACCGAGCGCCGAGTCGAAGACCCGCTCCCGGGTCGCGGCGGGCAGCCGCCGGAAGACACCGGGCGTGTCCGCGTACAGCTTGTTCTGCCAGCCGCAGCCGAGCCCGGTGTGCGGGGCGCGCAGCGACCGCCACGGGCCCCTGTCGAGGGCCGGCGGCACGGTGTTCCAGTTCAGCCGGCCGGAGCGGGCCAGGATCCGCACCGTGGCGCCCTGCTCGGTGAGGATGGCCGCGGTCTCCAGGGCGGCCTGACCGGCGCCGATCACCGTGACGTCCCGGCCGGCGAAGCCGTCGAGCTCGCCGTGGTGGCTCGAGTGGGTGACATGGCGCCGGGACAGCCCGCGCAGCGGGCCGGGGACCTCCAGGAACGGCAGCACGCCCACCGCGAGCGCGACCGTACGGGCGCGGACGGTCCCGCCGTCCTCCGCCGTCACCGCGAACCCGCCGTCGGCGGCCGGCGCCACGGCGGTGACGAGCCGCTCGTCGAGCGCCGGCACCGCCTGGCGGGCGAACCAGTCGCCGTACGCGGCGAAGAAGCCGACCGGCAGCGGCACCCCGTGCTCGGCGCGGACCCCACGGGTGGCCGCGTAGGCGTCGAGCCCGTACGCGCCCGCGGGGTCGGAGAGGTGCGAGGCCCACGGCTCGGACTTGAGGAACATCGCCGAAGGCATGGCGTGCCACATCTCCATGGGTCTGCCGAAGACGCGCAGGTCCAGCCCGTGCGCCGCCGCGTGGGCGGCGACGGACAGGCCGTAGGGCCCCGCTCCCACAATCACCAGGTCGTACATCGCGCGTTCCGCCTTCGAGGTCGTCGGTCTCATCGTTGGGTCATCCGGTCGTTGGAGGTACGGGCCGGGGGCTGCGGCCCGGGCACGGCCGCCACCGGCCGCGGCCTGCCGGCGCCGCGCAGCAGCCGGCGGGTCAGCCGGCGCGTCAGCCGACGGAGTGTCAGCAGGCCCTTGCGCAGGAGGTGGGCGAACCAGGTCCGCAGCATCGCGAGCGCCGGCCGCAGGTCGTCGGTGGCGAACCAGGCCGCCTCGCCGCCGCCGGTGTCGCCGCCGGGACCCCGCCGGACGGGCACGTAACGACGGCCCGGCGAGGTCAGGTACGAGAGCGTCGCGTAGTTCTCGACGACGAAGCGCCGCCCGTAGGAAGGGTGGTACGCGGGCACCGGACGGCCGGTGAGGTCCAGGTGCATGGCCCGGACCACGTCGAGCCCGTCCCGGTCCGCGAACAGCCGGAACTGGGCGCCGGGCCGCGGGTTGAAGTCGAGCAGGTGGTAGGCGCCGGTCGTCCGGTCGAGCCGGAAGTCCAGGTCGCAGACGCCCCGGTAGCCGAGCGCCGAGAGCAGCTCCCGGGCCGTCGCGTCCACCACGGGATTGGCCGTCCAGCGGCCCACCGCCGTGAGCCCGGCGCCGTCGGGCCAGGAGCGCTCCTTGATCCCGGTGGCCCCGGTCGAGCAGCCGCCGGCGGAGTCCACGTAACCGTGGAAGAACCAGTCCAGGCCCCGCCCCGCGGGCAGCAGCTCCTGGAGCAGCAGCCGGCTGCCGGCCTGCGGGGCGCGCGCGTACAGCTCGCGGACCTCGGCGAGCGAGCCGACGATCGTGGTGCTGCGCAGCCCGCCGCCGACCGGCAGCAGCCAGGGCCGGCTCCACTTCGCGATCACCGGAAGGCCGAGCGACCAGGCCATGGCGGCGGCCTCGTCGGTGCTGGCGGGGAGTTCGGTACGGGGGTGGGGGAGGGCGAGGGCCCGGCAGGTCTCGGCGAGCTGGGCCTTGTCGGCGACCCGGGCGAGCTGCTCGGGCGACTGGTCGGGCAGCACGAAACGACCGCCCAGTTCGGGGCGGCACTCGGCGAGGGAGAGGGCGGTGATGTCGTCGAGCGGGACGACCAGGGCGGGCCGCGTGCGTCCGTCGTCCCGCTCCTCCCGCTCTTCGATCTCGTCGGCGATCCGGTGCAGCAGCCGCGTGAGTTCGGCGGGCGACGGCTCGGCGGGGCGCTGGTGGGCGCGCCGCAGGTAGCGGGAGCGTACGACCGGACTGGCCGGCGACTCGACGACCGCGTGGACCGCGATGCCCGCCCGCCCCAGGGACCGCGCCGCGCCGAGCGTGCCGTGGTGAAAGGGGTTCGGGTCGAGCCGCACAAGGACCGCGGGGACGCGGGTGTCAAAACTCGGCACGGCATGTCCTTCGTCTCGGGTGCCCCAATTGGGCGATGAAGAATCCTCTTACGGACTATTGATGGGAGCGGACCGGAGTTCTCGGTCGGTGCATTAGGAATACTTTCGGAAGATCAGACTGACGGACCATCAAGCGGCGCGAGAGAGAAGGAGTGCTGTCATGATCAACCGAAAGAAGAGAACTTCGAGGATGTGGCTGGGGGTGTTCACCGCCGGTCTCCTTGCATCAGGTTCTGTCGTGCTGTCGTCTCCCGCTCATGCCCACGCCCCCGCTCACGCCGCCGAATCCGAATCCGAACTCGTAACGACCCGGGACCCCCGACCGACTCTGTCCAGTGCCATGGGAGCGTTCCTGGACTCGGGCCCGCTCGGGGTCGCCCGGATCTCCCAGCTGGAGCGCTGGCTCGGAGGCCGCGAGCTGCGCGTCGGTCACACCTACCTGCCGGGCGACCGCTGGTCGAACATCGAGGGCCCACCCGGCTTCCTCGACGCCTGGGCGAACTGGCGCAACGAGCGGGCCGACCGCCTGTTCGTCCTCAACGTGCCCATGCTGGAGCGGAACGAGGCGGGCGTCTCCGACTACGAGGTCCGCCGCCAGCTCCAGCTCGGTGCCGCCGGGTACTTCGACCACCACTTCCGCACGCTCGCCCAGCGCCTGGTCGACCTGAAGGCCGACGACACCGTCGTGGTCCTCGGCTGGGAGATGAACGGCACGACGTACACCCACCGGTGCGCGCCGGACCCGACGGCGTGGAAGAAGTACTGGACCCGGATCGTGACCGTGATGCGGTCCGTGCCGGGGCAGAAGTTCCGGTTCGACTTCAACCCGAGCCGGGGTCTGGACGCCGTTCCGTGGACCGAGTGCTATCCCGGGGACGACGTCGTCGACATCATCGGCATGGATTCCTACGACCAGCCGCCTGGCGCCGATTTCGACCGGCACGTCAGCGAGCCGTACGGACTCCAGGCGCAGGTCGATTTCGCGGCCCAGCACGGGAAGCAGATCTCCTACCCGGAATGGGGACTGTTCCGGAACGGGGACAACCCGGAGTACATGCGGCGCATGCTGGAATGGATGAAGCAGCACAAGCCGCTGTATCACACGATCACCGATTACTGCCCGCACGGCGTCTGGCAGTGCGAGGCCAACCCGGAGTCCTCGCAGGTGTTCCGGCAGATGCTGTACGGCGTGGATCCGACGGACCCGGTCGACCCGACCGAGCCGACAGAGCCGACCGAGCCCACGGACCCGGTCGAGCCGACGGACCCGACGGACCCGGTTGAGCCGACGGATCCGACGGACCCGGTTGAGCCGACGGATCCGACGGACCCGGTGGACCCGACGGACCCGGTTGAGCCGACGGATCCGACGGACCCGGTTGAGCCGACGGACCCGACGGACCCGGTGGACCCGACGGTGCCGGTGCCGAGGCCTGAGCCGAGGCCTGAGCCGAGGCCTGAGCCGAAGCCGGAGCCGAAGCCTGAGCCGAAGCCGGAGCCGAAGCCTGAGCCCAAGCCGGAGCCGAAGCCTGAGCCCAAGCCGGAGCCGAAGCCTGAGCCCAAGCCGGAGCCGAAGCCCGAGCCCAAGCCGGAGCCGAAGCCCGAGCCGAAGCCGGAGCCGAAGCCCGAGCCCAAGCCTGAACCGAAGCCCGAGCCGAAGCCCGAGCCCAAGCCCGAGCCCAAGCCGGAACCGAAGCCCGAGCCCGACTGCTGGAAGCTGAACCTCGGCTCATGGGTGGAGAGCTGGATCGGCGGACCGATCTGCGTACCGACGAACTCCTGGAAGGACTCCTGGAAGCAGCCGGCAACCCCCGCGGTTCCTGCGGCTCCCGCGGTTCCTGCGGCTCCCGCCAGGCCCGAGATGCCCGCCGTCCCCGCCGTCCCGGCCAAGCCCGTCGAGCCGGCCAAGCCCGCCACGCCGGTGGTCGGCTGGCAGGACGGTCTGAAGATCGACTGGAAGGGCGCGCTGAACGGGGTCTGGCCCTTCTGACCGGTCCGACCGGTAGGTGACGGCCCCCCACGGCGGCGGAGGAACTCATCCTCCGCCGCCGCTCGGCGTTCCGGCCCGGCCCGGCAGCCGACCGACCGCCCGTCCGACCCACTCCCGTTCCCGCGCCTGCCGGGCCGCCCAGCGCCGCCCGTTCGCCGCGCCCGCGCGCAGCCACAGCAGCGGTGCCGTGCTCCGGCCCGCGAGCATGAGCCGCTGGTTGGGCACGGTCTCGGGCCGCCAGTGGTGCTTGTACGACTCGGTGCCGCGCAGCATGCTCAGCGTGGCCCGGCCGCTCGCACTGGTCTCGCGCGCCCCGTGCCGCAGCAGCATCGCCGCGACGTCCACCTTGCGCGCGCGCAGCTCCGGGTCCGCCCCGTACAGATAGCCGCCCGCCAGCCGCGGCGACATCAGCGTCAGGTCCGCGCAGACGACGTCGCCGCCGAGCCGGAACTCGGTGACCATCGCGTCGCCGCGCTCGACCATGGGCAGCACCGCCCGCGCCAGGTGCTGCGCGAAGCGCTCGCTGGTGTGCTCGGCGGTCACGCCGCGGCCCTGCCACTGCAGTTGATGGAGCTTGAGGAGCCGCTCGAGGGCCACCGGCACCTCCGCCGCGGGCACGATGCGCTCGTCGATGCCGAGCGCGTCCATCTTCCGCAGCTTCGCGCGCACCCGCTGCGCCTTCCCGGAGGGGATGCGTTCGAGCAGGGCCTCCATCGGTACGGCGGGCAGCTCGAGGCACAGCGAGTCGGCGAGCCGCCGCCGGGGCCCGCGCCAGGCCTCGTAGACGCGCTCGGCCGCCGCCCCGGGACGTACCTCGCGCAGATCGATCACCGCGCCGCGCGCCGCCCGGGCCAGGGCGCCGGCGAGTGCGGGCGCGGCCTCCGGGCAGTCGTCGTCCAGCAGCACGTCGGTGAAGTCGGTGATGGCGCCGCCGAGCTGGGTGAGCACCGGCAGCGGGCCGGCCGAGGTCCGCATCAGCGGCGCCGCCGCGACGGGCGTGCCGTCCGCGCGCCGGACCAGGACGATCCGCAGGGCGCCGGGCCGGCCGTACGACAGCCACCAGGAGTGGAGCCACGAGTGGGACTGGAAGGGCGTGGCCGTCGAGCAGCGCCCGTACAGCGCCGTCCACTCCGGGCCGAGCCGCCCGAACGAGGCCGCGTCCCGGCAGACTTCCGGGTAGAGGGGTCTGCCGTTCACACCGCCTCCGGTTCCGGCTGCTGCGCGGCGCCCGCCGGGCCCGGAACCGACGCCGGGGCCGAGGTCTGGGCCCCGGCCGGGTTCGCGCCCTGGCGCGAGTGCCGTGCCTCGGCCCTGGCGGACCGCTTGGGCCGGACCAGCAGCACCAGACCGCCGAGCAGCCCGCCGGCACAGGCGCCGACCAGCGCCGACAGCGAGGCCGACGGCGAGACCGGCTCGACCGGCTTGGTCGCCCGCGAGAACTGGACCACCTTCACGCCGGTGTTCGCGGCCACGTGCGAGCTGTTGAGGACCAGCGAGCGTGCCACGCCGTCGGCCATCGACACCGCCGTCGACGGCTTCGCCGAGCGGGCGGTGATCGAGATCATCGGCGCGTCGGGCGAGGTCGCGGCCTGCACGCTCGACCGCAGCGTGTCGGCCGAGACGCCCGCCCACACCTGGGCGTCACCGGTCACCGCGATGTCCGTGGCGACCCGCCCGTACGCCTGGGCGAAGCCGAGCGCGGCCGACGGGTCGGACTTCTCCCCGGGGACGACGATGACGTAGCTGGTCGCCGCGTATTCGGGGGACTTCAGGGCGCCGTAACCGCCGCCGAGGACCGCTCCGGCGAGCACGGCGGCGGGCAGCACCATCCAGCGGGCGGGGGTGAGCAGGGTGTGACGTGGTGGGTTGGTGGTCATGACGCAGCTCTCACTTCACGGGGGTGGGGCCGTGGACGGCCTGGTGGTAGAGGGACATCAACTTCCGGGCGCTCTGCGCGATGTCGTAGCGGCGGACGGCCTCCGGCGGCGCCAGCCGACCGTGACCGGAGTCCCGCAGCGCGAGCAGTGCCGAGATCAGCTCGGGCACCGACTCACCGATCCGCCGCGCACCGGGCGCGGCCTCGGCCGGCAGGTCGTCGATCGCCGGACAGGCCACGTAGAGCGCGGGAAGCCCGGCCGCCAGCGCCTCGACGACGGCGAGCCCGAAGGTCTCGTCCGGGGAGGTGGACACGAACACGTCCATGGCGGCGAGCATCGCCGGAAGACCGGGCCGCCCGCCGGTCGCGCCGGCCCGCCCGGAGGAGGCCGCCGAATCCGAGAGGGCCGCCGAGGCCGCCAGGTCCACCGGGCCCTCCGGACGCGCCGAGGCCGGGATGCCCGCCAGGCCCTCCGGACCCACCGGACCCGCCGAGGCCGGGAGGCCTCCCAGGCCCTCCGGACCCACCGGGCCGGCCAGGTCCGCCGGGCCGGCTGAGCCCTCCGGGCCGGCCGGGCCCGCCGCGTGCGCGCCGGTCTCCCGGGCGGTCGGGCCCGACGGGCCGGCCGGCGGGTCCTCGCACGCGCCCGCCAGCAGTACCCGGTCCTTCGCCCCGCACTCCTCGGCGACGCGCAGCAGCTGTTCCCGCTGGTCGCCCTCGCCGACGAGCAGCAGCCGGGCCTCCGGTACCGCCGCCACCGCCCGTACCAGGCGGTCGAAGCGCTTTCCGGGGGCCAGTCGCCCGACCCCGCCGACCACGAACGCGTTCGGGGGCAGGCCGAGCGCCGCCCGGGCGGAGGCGCGGGCCCGCGGGTCGAAGGCGAAGCGGTTCGTCTCGATGCCGTTCGGCACCACGCTGATGCGGGACGGGGCCACGCCCCAGCGGGTGAGCCGGCGGGCGACGCTCGGGGAGACGGCGACCGTGGACGTGCCGAGGCGTTCGGTCGCCAGGTACAGCGCCCGGGTGCCCGCGGACAGCGGCCGGCCCTCGATCTGCGCCTCGCCGAGGGAGTGCTCGGTCGCGATGACGGACCGCACGCCGGCGAGCCGCGCGGCGGGCCTGCCGTACACGCACGCCCGGTACAGGTGGGTGTGGACCAGGTCGTAACCGCCCTGCCGGATCAGCCGGGTGAGCCGGGGCAGTGCGCCGGCGTCACGGTTGCCGGTCATCCCGAGGTGGGTGACCGGGGTGCCGTCCGCCTCGATGCCGTCGGCGACGGCGCCGGGGTTCGTCAGGGTCACCACGGCGCTCCGCAACGGGAGATGGCGCAGCATCAGGCGGAGCTGCTGCTCGGCGCCGCCGATGCCGAGCCCGGTGATGACGTGCAGCACCTTCATGTCCGCCGTCATGACAGGACCGACCTCGCCGGGCCGCTCCGCGCCGGGACCAGGTCGGCGGGCCGGCGCCGCCGCAGCGGGTGCAGCACGCGCTTCGCGGTCAGCCGCCAGGACGTGTCGTCCTCGCCGATGTGGATCCGGGGCAGGGCGTACGCGCCGGACAGCGGCCCCGGGTCGATCGCGCAGCCGTAGGAGTAGCCCGCCTTGCGGACCGCCCGTACGACCCGGGCGTCGACCGTCCCGTACGGATAGCAGAAGCCCTCCACCGGATCGCCGGTGATCTCCTCGATCAGTTCACGGCTGTGCCGGGTCTCGGCGGCCAGGGTGGTGTCGTCGGCGTCCACGAGCGACACGTGGTGCAGTCCGTGCGAGCCGATCTCCATGCCCGCCGCGGCGGCCCGGCGGATGCCGTCCTCGTCGAGCAGCGCTTTGCGCGGGCCCTCCGCGTCCCAGGCGTTGTCGCCGCCGAGCCGCCCGGGCAGCACGTACACGGTCGCGGTGAAGCCGTGCCGGCGCAGCAGCGGCACCGCCGACTCCAGGAAGTCCGCGTACCCGTCGTCGAAGGTCAGCCCCACCAGGCCGCGTTCCCGTCCCTCGGCGGTCGCCGCGAGCAGCTCGCGCACGGACACGCCGCGCAGGCCGCGGTCGCCGAGCCAGTGCAGCTGGCGGGCGAAGCGCACGGGGGAGACCGTCACCTTGTACGGGTCAGCGGGCGCTTCCGCGATCGAGTGGTACATCGCCACCCACAGGGGAGGCTTCGGCAGCAGACGACGCAGCACGGCGGGGGCGGGCATGGGGGGTCCTTCGGCGGGGGGAGCGGGGCAGGGGCGGGATCTCGGGCGCCTTGGCGGCGCACGCGACGAAGAGCAGGAAGACACCGAGGACGACCAGGGCCGCGACGGTGAGGGAGAGCACGGGCGGGCCGATCAGGACCGAGCACAGCCAGCCCGCGCCGGTGGCCCAGGCGCCGGCCGTCGCCAGCCGCAGCAGGCCCTCGCCGAGCCGGCGGACGTCGACGGGGACGGACTGGCGGTGGGCACCGAGCAGCAGCATCACGGCGGTGAGGGTGATGCCGAAGGCGTTGGCGCCGGCGATGCCCGAGGCGCCCCAGAGGCGGGCGGCGGCCGCGCCGGTCACGGCCGTCGCGGCGAGCCCGGCGCCCATCGCGGCGGCGGGGTACCAGAGCGGGCGGGCGGCGGAGAAGTAGCAGCGGACCAGGGCGCCCACGACGGTCTGGCCGAGCAGCCCGAGCGCGTACACCCGCATCACGGCCGCGGTCGCCGCGGTGTCGCCGGCGTCGAACGCGCCGCGCTGGAAGAGCAGCTCGACGATCTGCGGCGCGGCGGCGATCACCGTCGACGCGCCGATCAGGACGACGACTGCGGCGAGCAGCAGATCCCGCTCGACCCGCCGGCGGGCCGCCTCCTTGTCGCCCGAGGCGAGCGCGCGGGCGACGACGGGGAAGCTGACCGTGCACAGCATCAGGGAGAGGATCATCGGCATCTGCGCGACCTTCTGCGCGTAGTTCAGATGCGAGATGGCACCGGCCGGGAGCGGCGAGGCGAGGAAGCGCTCGATCAGGATCTGCGACTGGCGGGTCAGCGCGAAGACGACGACCGGAGCGATCATCCCGATCACGAGGAGGCGCCCGTCGCCGGCCGGGAGCGCCTTGGGCTCCTCCTTCGGCACGGGCCGGGTCCGCAGCTCCCGCAGGAGCGAGGGCGCCTGGACGAGGACCATCAGGACGCCGCCGACCGCGACTCCGGCGGCGGCCGAGCGCACGCCGAGCGGCTCCCGCAGGAGCAGTGTGGTGCCGATGATGCCGACGTTGTACGCGACGTAGATCGCGGCCGGCGGCAGGAACGAGCCGTGCGCGCGCAGCGCGGCCGAGCAGTAGCCGGCGAGGGCGAAGGACAGCACGCAGGTGGCCGTGAGCCGGGTGCAGTCCACCGCGAGCTGCGGGTCGGGCAGGCCCGGCGCGAGCGCGGCGACCAGCAGCGGCGCGAGGACCACGAGCAGGGCGGAGACGGCGGCGACGGCGAGGACGATCCGGGGCAGGGTGGCCCGTACGAGGTTGCGGACCGGGTCACCGAACAGCGTGCCGGCCCGGCGCGCGAGGGCCCGCGAGAACGCCGGCACCAGGATCAGCGCCATCGCGTCCTCGATGAGGAGCGTCGAGGCGAACTCCGGGACGGTCCAGGCCACGAGGAACGCGTCGGTCTCCGCGCCGGCGCCGAAGTACCCGGCCAGGATCTGGTCCCTGACCAGCCCGAGCACCGCGCCGACGGCGGTCAGCGCGGCCGTGACGGCCGCGGCCCGCAGCAGGAACCGCCCCGACGGCGACCACTTCGTCCGGCGACGGGCGTGCCGGCCCCGCTCGGGCGCGACCGGCTGCGCGCCGTGGCCCAGGGGACGTCCGCCGAGCAGCGGCGGGCGGGCCGCCTCGTCCGGCACCGAGTGACTGGTGATGGGCCGGGTGCCGAGCACGACGGTCCGGTGACCGGCCGTCCGGTGCCGTACCGCCCGCGTCCCCGCGGGCCGCCGGACGGCGCCCGCGTGCGCGGGCGACTCGCACCGCCCGTCGGTCGGTGCCGCCGCCCACGGATCCGCGCCGCCGCCTGCCCGCAGCCCGCGGGCGAGTTCCACGGGCGGCGCCTCGGCCGCCGCCACGCCGTGCGCGGGCAGCCCGCACAGCGCGTCCGCCGTACTTCCCGCCGCCCACGGATCCCCCGTCACGCCACCCGCCCCGACCTCGACGCCCCCCGGCACGGGTGCCGGCGTCGGGAGCGGCGGCAGATCACACAACGGGTCCCCGGTCGCGAGATCCGCCCACGGATCCGCGCCTTCCGCCCGCCCGACGCCCCAGGCCCCGCGCCCCTCTGCGGGCACCCCGCCGCTGTCGCGCCTGCGGGCCGCGCGCGGCGGCTCCGGCCCGTCGCCGGGCACGGCGCGGCCCCACGGGGAGGGCGCCGGGCTGCCGCCCGCGGCACCGGCGGGGCCGTGCGGCACGCGCCCGTCCGGGGAGTCGGCGGAGCCGTACGGCCGCGGGCCGTCGCCGGGCACGGCGTGGCGCCACGCGGCGGACTCGTGCCCGGCCGTGGGCGGCGTCGCATCCCACGGCGTGTGACCCGCCCCGCCTCGCGTCGGCGCCCCGCCTCCGGTCGGCGTGCCGTCCCCGGTGGCGGGGCGGTTCCCGTGCGGGGAAGGCGTGGTGTCGAGGCCGTCCGCGCCGCGGCCGTGTCCGGCGCCCGCGCCCGACGGGCCGAACCCCGGCCGGTGAGCCCCTCCTTCGGCGCCCGCCGGCCCCCGCGCGCGCCCGCCGTCCGCCGCGTCCGCGGCGTCCGTCGGGTCCTGGGAAGTGCCCCAGGGGTCACGCACGGTCCACCTCCGCCAGGGACCACCAGGCCGCCAGGCCGAACACGACGGACATCAGGACCGTCGAGGGGCCGCCGATGTCCGCGTAGAAGAAGTCGATGAGCTGCCAGGACAGCAGCCCCGCCGCGACCAGGGCGCAGTCCGGGCCGAGGCGGCGCCGGCGCAGGGCCGCGACCAGGAGGGCGACCCAGCCGCCGGCGAGGGCCAGGAGGCCGACGAGGCCCTGCTCGCTGAGGATCAGCAGGTACATGTTGTGCGGGGAGAGCAGCGGCTGGCGCGCGAAGGCCGCGCCCGCGCCGGCCGTGTCGCTGCCGGAGGACAGCGCCAGCGAGGCGTTGGAGTCCCGGTACGCCGGGAAGCCCTTGAGGCCCACGCCCGTCAGCGGCTCGCCGCTCCACATCCGGCCGGCCGCCGCCCACATCGTGTACCGGTCCGTCACCGACTGGTCGGGTGCGGCGGCGACCTGGGTGATGCTGCTGACCCGTTCCTTGACCATGTCCCCGCCGACGCCGAAGCCGCCCACCAGGACGACCCCGAGCGCGGCCGCGGCCAGCGCGACCCGCCCGGCCCGCAGCAGGCCCGAGAGGACCAGCTGGATGCCGCAGGTCAGGACGGTCGCGATCCACGCGCCCCGGCTGAAGGACAGCACCAGCGGGAGGAAGAGGAGGCCCGCGCAGACCAGGGCCGCCGTGCGGGTCCGGCCCGCACGGCCGCCCAGCGCCAGGCCGGTGGCGACGACCAGGCCGTACGAGACGACGGTGGCCATGCCCATGACGTCGGTGGCGCCGAAGGTGCCGACCGCCCGGATGTCCTCGCCCTGGTACGAGGCGCCGGTGCCGGTGAGGTACTGCAGCACACCCACCCCGCCCTCGAGCAGCGCGAGGCCCACCAGCGCCCAGGCGACGACGGCGAAGTCGCGCCGGTCGCGGATGGTCAGGAGGACGGCCGCGGGCACGAGCACGAAGATCTGCAGGTAGCGGGCCACGCCCGGCAGGCTGGCTCCCGGGTCGTGCGAGGTGATCGCGGCCAGGCAGACGCCGAACACCGGCAGGCCGAACACGACGGCCGCCACCCGGCTCAGCGGCCTGGCCCCGCTCCGTACCACCCGCACCAGACAGATCAGCACGAGCAGGCCTGACGCCGCGTCGGCGACCGTGCCCGAGCCGCCCGTTCCGCCCTGCGCGCCACCGCCGCCGCCCGGTACGAGCAGCAGGGCGATCACCGCGAGCACCGGGGACAGCGCCCCGGCGCGGCGCGCCCAGTCCCGCACGTCCGGAGCGGTGGTGGTGGCCGGCACCGTCACGGCCGTTCCCGTCGCCGTGGTCATCGTCAGCTTCCCGTCGGTCGCACGAGCCCGGCCGCCGTGCGCAGCAGGATGCACACGTCCTGCCAGAGCGACCAGTGGTCGATGTAGTGGTTGTCGAAGCGGCAGCGGTCCTCGATCGACGTGTCGCCGCGCAGCCCGTGCACCTGGGCGAGTCCGGTGAGCCCCACCGGCATCCGGTGCCGGGCCGCGTAACCGGCGTGGACCCGGCTGAACTGCGCGACGAAGTACGGACGTTCGGGCCGCGGCCCGACCAGGCTCATGTCGCCGCGCAGCACGTTCCAGAGCTGCGGCAGCTCGTCGAGCGAGGTCTTCCGCAGGAAGTGCCCGGCCGCGCTCATCCGGTGGTCGTCGGCGACGCTCCACCGGGTCGCCGATTCCGTCTCGTCGGCCGGCTTGAGCGTACGGAACTTCAGCAGGGTGAAGAGGCGGCCGTGCTGACCCACCCGCTCCTGCCGGAACAGCACCCCCGGTCCGTCCGCGATCCGCACCGCCAGCGCGCACAGCAGCAGCACCGGCAGCGCCAGCGCGAGCGCGGGCGCGGCGAGCGCCACGTCCAGGGCCCGCTTCGCGGTGAGCCCGCGCCGCTCGCCGAGCGGCACCAGGCGGCGGCAGCCGTAACCCCACAGGTGGTCGGCCATCGGCTCGCCGGACGGCTCGCCGCCGACCCGCCAGGTGGTGCAGCCGTACTGCTGGAACAGCGTCACCAGGCCCTCGTCCTCGGTGAGCAGGACCGCGTCGCGCACCGTGTTCTGGATGACCGCCCGGTGGATCTCCTCGGCGGTCGTCAGCACCGGCAGACCGCGCTCACCGTCCTGGCCCCGCTCGCCGTCCTGACGCGGACCGACGATCCCGACCGGACGGATGCCGTACTCCGGGTGCTGGCCGAGCGCCGCGGCGAACCGCCGCGCCGGGCCCGGCGCGCCCACCACGAGCGCCGAACGCGGATGCGCCCGGGCCGCCTTCCGCCGGCGCCCGTGCACGAACCCGCGCAGCACGACCACGGCCAGGACGTGCGTCGCGTACGCGGCGGCCAGCCGCAGCGGGCCCATCGCCAGCGCCGGAGCGTACGCGGCGACCGCGGCGGCCGTCACGCTCCAGGCCACGCCGGCCCGGGCGGCGAGCGCCGGCACCTCGTCCAGGACGCCGACGGGCACGGCCGCCGGCCGGTGCAGCCCGGCCCGGCCGTCGAGCAGCACCACGAGAGCGGCGACCAACAGCGCGAGCTCCCAGCGCCGGTGCGCCGCGGCCTGCACGGCCGTCGCGAGCAGTACGGCGAACACGTCCGCCGCGACCAGCGGCACAACGGCGAACCGCGTCCGGGCCGGCCGGCGGGCCGGCAGCGCGAGCCGGTCGGAGCCCGCGCGCGGCGACGCGAGGGAGGTGAGACCGGCGAACTGGCCGGCCGAGGACCAGGGACCGGACGAAGGAGGAACGCTGGTGCTTTCGGTAGTCACTGTGCGATCGGCTCTCTGTGCTCCGTGCACCGCACTCCGGCCAGTTCGCGGTAGAGCTCCGCGACGGCCGCGCCGGTGCGCCGCACATCGAATCTGCTGAGTACGTGCTCGCGGGCCTCCCGGCCCAGCGAGTGCCGCAGTCCGGGCGCGCCGAGAAGGCGGCCGAGCGCGGCGGCGAGTGCGGCCGGGTCCCCGGGCGGGACCAGACACAGGGCCTCCTGACCGGGCGGCAGGCTCTCCCGCGCCCCGTCCACGTCGCCGAGGACCACCGGACGGCCGCTCGCCATGGCCTCCAGCGGCGCGAGCGCCATGCCCTCCCAGCGGGACGGCAGGACGACCAGGTCGGCAGCCCGGTACCAGGGCGCGGGGTCGGCGACGGACCCGGTGAACCGCACCGAGGGCCAGGCCCCGGCGGCGGCCCGCAGCCGCGCCGCGTCCGGGCCGTCGCCGACGAGCACGAGCCGCGCGTCCGGCACCTCGGCGAGCACCGTCGGCCAGGCGTCGAGCAGCACGTCCTGACCCTTCTGCCGGCACAGCCGGCCCACGCACACGACGAGCGGCCCGCCGGTCGCACCGGCGGGCCCCGGGCCGGGGGCGGCCGAACCGCCCTCGGGCGTGAAGCGTGCGGCGTCCACACCGTTGTGGATCACCGACCAGGCGGCGCGCACCCCGGCACTCTCGCCGGTTCGGCGCTCGGCCTCGCTGACGCACAGCACGCGGTCGGTCCAGCGGGCCGCCCAGCGCTCCCAGCGCCGGGCGAGCGCCGCGGTCGTGCCCTCGACCGCCTCGAAGGACCACGCGTGCGGCTGGTACACCGTCGGGATCCGTCCGCGCAGGGCGAGTCGGGTGCAGAGCCCGGCCTTGGCGCTGTGCGCGTGGACCAGGGCGGGCCGCACGGTACGGAGCAGCCGGGCGAGCTCACGGGTCTCCCCGGCCAGCCGCGGGCCGGGATCGCGCCCGGCCCGCCAGTCGTACGCGTCGGCGCCCTCCGCCCGTACGGCGGCGGCGAGTTCGGTGCCGGGCGGACAGGCCACGGCCACCCGCAGGCCCGCGGCGAGCTGGCCGCGGACCAGATCGGTGACGACCCTGGCGACCCCGCCGTCACCCGGCTGCACGGCGTGCAGCACGTCCGGCCGCGGTTCAGTCCCGGGCGTCCGCCAGGGCGCGGCGGCTCGGTTCGAGGTCGGCCTGGAGGAAGAGCGCGCCGAGCCAGACGGCGTCCTCCGGGCTCCCGAGGCGGATGTGGAAACGATCGGCCCCATGGCGCAGCGCCCCCCGCAGATCGAAGACGTCGGAGTCGTACCCCAGGGTGTTCTGATGAGCGGGCAGTCGTTCCATCCGACTTGTTCCCGATTCCGTGATGCTGGAGTTCATCACGTCGTCCGCGGAATTCGCGGAATCGGAGATCACGCTGCGCGTGACGCTCTTGGCCCGGCCGGTCTCCACCGCCAGGTAATCCCCGGAAGTCCCCCGGTCGCCGTCGTAGCCGACGATTCCGAGCAGGCCGTCCGCACCCCGGGGAACGCGGTCCCCGCCCAGGGCGAGCGGGACCGAGACCTCCCGGTTCTTCGGACCGAGCGCCTCGAACCCGTCCCACACGGTGATCCGGCGCAGCGGCTCCTCGGCCTTCTCGTAGGCCGCGACCAGCGTCCAGCCGCCCCAGCCGCCGACCGCCGAACGGCCCATGGCGACGTTCACCTGGGCGACCGTCCAGAGTCCCGGCTGGGCCGATCGGACCAGCTCGGTGACGTCGGCGGAGGCCTGGAAGGCGTCGGCGCCGTCGGCGGTGCGGTGGCCGATCGTGCTGTCGGCGAGCACCGCCTTGTACTGGCCGCCGGGCTCGGCGATCAGCACGCGCCCGTTGTCCGTGGGCGGCTTCTGCTCGCCCACGCGCAGGTTCCCGCCCCAGTACAGGCGGGCCCAGCTGACCCGGGCCCCGGCGGGAACACGCAGCTCGGCCCGGCTGGAGTTGTAGGTGTTGGGATCGCTGTCGACGTCGACGTACGCGATGGTGGCGCCGTCGTTGGCCGGCTCGGCGCCGGTGGCGCCCGTCGCCGAGGTGTTGGCGGCCCGCACGACCCCACCGTGCAAGGTCGCCTCGTACCGCGGCGTGAAGGGGAGTCGGGCGGCTTCCGTTGGCTGGGGCGCGACGGGCCGGGGCGCGGTCGCGGGCGCGACGGCGGAAGCGGCCGGGAGCGCGGCGGAAAGCGCCGCGCACGACATGGCACACACCAGACCCCGACGAACGGCATGAACCGCTGAATTCCGCATACAGGTTCTCCGCTTTGATGAGAGAAGGAAGGGAAGACCCGTGGAGACCGGGGGAGGGGAGGGAGATGTCGGCCGCGCGAAATGGATGAACGCGCGACGGGACCGGAAGCAACGTTCGGGAACGTTATAACCCCCGCGACGGGCGATAGTAAGCATTAGATGCTCACAAACGCTAACTTCCGTATCCAAACGGCACGTTCCTCGTTGAGCGTGTTGCGCCTTTCTGGGCCCAGTCACTCGAATGACCCTCCTATGGCCCAAAGATCGGTTGAACGTCACCCGTTCGGGAGAGCAACCGATGAAATCCAGCGGCGTTGTTGAAGCAGCCGGGCAAAACCGTCCGCGCCGTCCGAGTTGAAAATCGATCGAGGAGACGTTCTCCATGTCCCGTATCGCCAAGGCTGTCGCTCTGTCCGTCGGTGCTGCCGCGTCCGTCGCCGGTGCCGCCGGTGTCGCCGCCGCCGACGCCGGCGCCCACGGCGCGGCCGTGCACTCCCCCGGCGTGCTGTCCGGCAACGTCGTGCAGGTCCCGGTCCACATCCCGGTCAACGTCTGCGGCAACACCGTCAGCGTCATCGGCGCGCTGAACCCGGCCTTCGGCAACACCTGCATCAACGCCTGATCTCGCACGCCGGATCGTGGTCCTTCCGAGGCCGGCGCGGCGCCCCGTCAGGGGCGGCGCGCCGGCCTTCGCCGTCTGCTCGCCGAGTGGTGACTCGTTCGGACGCACCCCCGTGCGCCGTCCGGTGCAACGGCGTACGCCCCTGGGAGGGGCAGGTCAGGAGGGTGGATTCACTCGAACGGAGGCGTGGCGCTCAGTAGTTCTCCGATTGCGCAGCGCTATACCCGCAGGCACGGTGGCAGAGCTGTTGTCCGACGCATAAGAAAAAGGAACACGCATGCGTCCCCACGCTTCACGCCGCTTCACCGCCCTGGCGATATCCGCCGCCATCACCCTCGGTACGGCGGGACCCGCCTTCGCCGACGAACTCAGCCCCTCCCGCCCGGCGGCCCAGACCGGCGACCGGGCACCCCTCCCCGACGCCGCCGCCCTGCTGGCGCAGGCGGAGGCGCTCGGTGAGCTCGGCTCCGTGAGCGCCCCGGTGACCGAGCTGATCACCGCCGCGCTCAAGGCCGATGGCGGGCAGCTGCCCGCCGCCGACGCCGAGGCCTTCAAGGCGAAGATCAAGACCGCCGTCGACGCGGCGAAGGAAGCCGCCCCGGCCCCGCTCCCGGAGACCCCGGCGGTCGAACCGCCCGCGGCCGAGACCCCGGTGACCGCGCCTGCCGCCGAGACTCCGGTCACCCCGCCCGCGGCCGAGACTCCGGTCACCCCGCCCGCGGCCGAGACTCCGGTGACCGCGCCGGCCGCAGAGGCTCCGGCCGTCAGGCCGCCCGCTGCGGACTCGGCCGTGACGGCCCCCGCGGCCCCCGCGACCCCCGCGACCCCTGCGACGTCTCCCGTGACGTCGGCCGTGACCACGCCCGCCGGGCTGCCCGTGGCGGCCGGTGCGAAGGCGGCGGCGCCCGCCGACGTGGTCGGCGACGCGCTCGCCTCGATCGAGAAGGCGGTCGCCGGCCTGCTCGCCGCCGTCACCTCGGGCGACGTCGCCGGTGTCGTCCCGCAGGTCACCGCGACCCTGACCTCGCTGGTCAACCTCGCCGTGGCGACCGTGCTCGGCAGCGGCCTGCCGGCCCCGGACCTGGCCGGCCTGCCCGCCTTGCCGGGCCTCCCGACGGACGCCGTGCCGGTGAAGCCGCCGGTCTCCACGGATGCCGTGCCGGTCAAGCCGCCCGTCTCGACGGATGCCGTGCCGGTCAAGCCGCCCGTCTCCACGGACGCCCTTCCGGTGAAGCCGCCGCTGCCGGTGCGCTAGCCGACGGCAGGGCGGAAGCGCCCGCGAACCCCGTGCCCGCCCGGGAACCCCCGGGCGGGCACGCCCGCGTTCGCGCGCCGTCGTGCGCCGCCCCGCGCATTCCATCGGGCAATCACACCGGGTCCATTCCTTCGGGTGCAGTGTCGAGAAAAGCGGGCTCCCGGAGTTTCCGGGCGGCGAACGTCTCGTTACCCAAGGTGGAACGACGTACGGGAATCACTCAAGAGGCCTGTACGGCAAGGGACTTGAAAACCGATGGAAGGATCCTCTTCATGAAGCCCACCAAGGTTGCCGCGGCCGTCGCCGGTTCTGTGATGGCCCTGGGCGTCGCCTCGCCCGCGATGGCCGCAGGGTCGATGGTGCCCACCAGCCTGGACGGTGGACTCGGTTCGCTCACGAGCGGCGGGCTGACGACGGATGCCCTCAGCAGCACCACGGACGGATCGCCCGTCCAGACCGTCACGGACACCGCGGGCCAGCTGAACCAGGCCGGCCAGAGCGGCTCCAAGCTGCTCGGTGGTCTGCCGCTGGGCGCGAACGGACTGGGCGGCTGACGCCCGGTCAGACCCGCTTGCGATGAACGGCCCTGGCGACGTCGCCAGGGCCGCCCCTTTGCTCCCGTTCGACGTCCGATTGAATGATTTTCGGATTGTGTGCCGTGTTGCCCCGGGTCTTCACCGGGTCCACGTCCCTACGCTCGCGCCATTCCCACGCACTCGGACGGCGTGGAACACGGGCCGGACGGAGCGAGGGGGGATCCTCGCCGGTTCTCCTGTCCCAGAGGAAGAGCGGTATGCGATCCATCATCAGCAGAAAAATCCTCACCACCGCCGCGGCGACGGGCATCCTGTCGCTCACCGGCGGATTCGTTCTGAGCGCGAACGCCATGGCCGCCACCGGGGATTCGCCCGGCCCGGAGGCCGGGCACCACGTGCCGCTCCCCGTCGCGGGCAACGTCTGCGGGGATCACGCGGCACTGGGCGAGTTCGCCGCGGCGGTCGCCGACATCTGCCACCAGGCGGTGAAGTCCGCCGCCGGCGACGATGACGACGAGCCCTACGGCTACGGCGACGACGAGGGCGACAACCCGCCCCCGGACCACCCGACGACTCCGCCGGACAAGCCGACCACTCCGCCGGACAAGCCGACCACTCCGCCGGACCACCCCACGACTCCGCCGGACAAGCCGACGACTCCGCCGGACAAGCCGACGACTCCGCCGGACAAGCCGACGACTCCGCCGGACAAGCCGACGACCCCGCCGGACAAGCCGACCACTCCGCCGGACAAGCCGACGACCCCGCCGGACCACCCCACGACTCCGCCGGACAAGCCGACGACTCCGCCGGACAAGCCGACGACCCCGCCGGACCACCCCACGACTCCGCCGGACAAGCCGACGACCCCGCCGGACAAGCCGACGACTCCGCCGGACAAGCCGACGACCCCGCCCGACAAGCCGACCACTCCGCCCACCAACCCGCCCGGTGAGTGTGAGGAGGGTGAGAGCGGTCCTGACTGCACGCCTGGGGAGAACCCGCCCGGTGAGTGTGAGGAGGGTGAGAGCGGTCCGGACTGCACGCCTGGGGAGAACCCGCCCGGTGAGTGCGAGGAGGGTGAGAGCGGTCCGGACTGCACGCCCGGTGAGCACCCGCAGCTGCCCGACACCGGCAGTGACTCCGCCACCGTCATGGGCGCCGCGGCGATCAGCGCCGCGCTCCTGATCGGCGGCACGGTGATGTACCTGCGCGGGGGACGACTGGTCCGCGCCCGCGACTGACGGCAGCACCGCCCCCGACGCGTCGCCCGGCCGACGCGTCAACCCAGGCCCCCACCCTCACCGGTGGGGGCCTCGTGTTGCTGCACTCAGGGGAATCCCGTCACGAATCGGCCCCGCAACTCGTTTGCAGGACATGAATCTGCGATCTCACGCCGGTCTGGGACTCCTCGCCGCCGCCATCGCCTCGGCGGCCCTGGCGTCCCCGGCCGCCGCCGACGCGCCCGTGGTGGTCCCGCTGCAGGGCCTTGACCCGGTGCTCCCGATGGACGCTCCCACGGTCGCCTCCGGCGTACCCACGCCGATCCCCGGCGCGCCCACCGGCTTCCACGAGGGCGTCGGCGCGCTGCCGGACCTCACCCTGCCCCGTATCCCGCTCGAGAGCACCCTCTCGGAGACCGACATCGCGGCCCCGCTGCCGGAGGTGCTGCGCGGCAGCGAGCCCGGCACGGCCGCAGTCACCAGTCCGCGTTCCGACATGAAGGCCGTCACTCCCGGGGCCACCGTCGGCAACGCGCTGCTCGCGCCGAAGGGGAACGGGCTCGGCCTGCCGGAGCTCGCCGTCCCGGAGGTCGGTGTCCTGACCCCCGCGCTCAGCGGCGCCCTCGACCCGCAGCTCGGTCTCGCGCCCTGACCCTTCCGATCCTCCGGTCCGCCGGCCTTCCGGTCCTCCGGTGGTTCTGGTGCGCGAGCGTCGGCCCGGCGGGGTGAAGACACGATTCTTCCCGCCACCCGAGGGGGCTCCGCTCGTTGCAACAGAAGGCTTGTCGCATGGCCGCGGCCCGCGGTTCACGGTCCGTTCCGTCGTATCCGACGGCGGACGGACGGATGATCCGCGGGCCATCTCTTCCGATTCTGCGTTTTCTTCGCTCTCATTCGGCGCAATGCCCGTGACCCGTGCGCGCTTTCGCCGTTGAAGGACACGTGTGGCCGTGATTCTCGCGGTCGCTTTCCCCGTTCAAGGAGTTCTTGATGTCTCGCATCGCGAAGGCTGCCGCTGTTCTCGCCGGCACCGGTGCCGTTGCCCTCAGCGGGGCCGGCATGGCCGTCGCCGACTCGGGCGCCGAGGCCGTCGCCGCCCACTCGCCCGGCGTCGGTTCCGGCAACGTCGTGCAGGTCCCGGTCCACATCCCGGTCAACCTCTGCGGCAACACCGTCAACGTCATCGGCCTGATCAACCCGGCCTTCGGCAACCAGTGCGCGAACGTCGACGGCGGCCACGACAACGGCGGCTACGGCGGCTGACCCTCCGCCTCCCGCAGTACGACACACCTGCGTCCCCCCGGCCCGCACCACGGGCCGGGGGGACGTCGTCACGCGTAGCGGTAGACGGCGCTGTGGTCCGCCAGCTCCGCCGGCGTCACGTTCCACGGGCCCATCCGCTCGTGCAGCGCGGCGACCTTGCGGTACTGGGGATCGCCCAGCGGCGGCGGGTCCTTCGGGAGGTAGCCCGCGGACGGGTTGCGGGCCTGCCAGCGCGACCACAGGAGGTCGACGTAGGCGTGGTGCAGCCAGAAGATCGGGTCGTTGACCGAGCCGCCGCCGAGCATCAGCCCGCCGACCCAGCGGTGCACCCGGTTGTGCAGTCGGAAGCGGTCGTTGCCCTGGCCCTGTGCCCAGCCCTCCAGGCGGTTGCGGAAGCCCGAGCGGCTGGTGGAGTTCCACGGCGCCGTGTCGTACGTCCGCTCGCGCAGCGCCTCGTCGACGTCCGCGGCGGTCGGCAGCGTGATCGGGTCGCGCGGGCGCCCGAAGTCGCGGCTCAGGAAGGCCTGTTCGGTCATGCCGTGGCGAACGGTCCAGCGGCCGCCGGCGTACGCGAAGGGCCCGGTCATGACCTGGAAGTCGCCGCGGCGCCCGTTGCCGCCCATGAAGTCCTCGCTCCACAGCGAGGCCGCGGGGGTGTTGTCCCGGGTCCAGTCCCAGTACGGCACGGTCACCGACGGGTCGATCCGGCGCAGTGCCCGTTCGAACTCGAGCAGGAACTTGCGGTGCCAGGGCAGGAAGCTCGGGCACATGTGCGCGACGCGCAGCTTGCCCTCGCCGTCGGCCACGTAGTGGTCGATGTGGGTGCGGACGAAGTCGTCGTACTGCCCGGTCCGCTTGAGTTCGAGGACGGCGGAGACGAAGCGCTTCCGCTCGGCGCTGGTCAGATCGCGCTGGTTCTTACGCGTGTACGCCACGCGGGCTCCCTCCCGGATGGCCGCCGTGGCCGGCGGCGTAGCGGCTGAGCGGGGCGGACCCCAGCTCGTCCACGGCCGCGCGGGCGGCCGCCAGCGGCGTGGGGCAGGACTCGTAGTGGTCGACCGGGGTCACCCAGCCGCCGTCGGCGCAGCGCATCAGGTGCAGCGGCCGTCCGTCGACGAGGACCACGGGTTCGCCCGACGGCCCCCGCAGGCCCCGGATGTGCCGGCCGCCGTACCTCTCGTCGAACGGCGACAGCCCGTCCGGGGACGGTGCGTCCCCGGCGAGCGGGTCCCCGGAGGACGGCGGCGCGGTGCCGATCCGGGCCAGTGCGCCGCCCGTGAAAGCGGCCACCGCCAGTGCGTAAAGGGACCGCAAGGCCACGCGGCGCGGGACGATCATGAATGATCTCCTGAGGTCGGCTTGATGCCCTATGGGCACAACGAGGAAAGCCCCGGTTCGTTGCGCGGGAAATGGTGACGGAGGGAATGTCGGCCGAATGAGTGAATTCGGCGGAGGGTGACGGGTGTTCGTCCCCTAGCATCCGGATCCATGACCACTTCCAATGTCGTGTCCTCGGCGGCGCACAGCGCCCATTCGATGGGAACGCTCACCGTCATCTCCTGGGCCCTCGGGCCCACCGACGACATGCCCGCCACGCCCTTCCTGATGGTGTATTCGACGGGGGACGGCGAGCACGGCCCCGAGGCCGGCGCGGCGGAGCTCCGGTCGACCCTGGAGGGCATGGGCGTGCCGATCGGCGGCGACGTCGTCGACGCCGGCCAGGACCGCGGGATCGGCGCCCATCTCCTCGTCGAGGCGCAGCGGGCCGTGCTCACCCTGCCGTTCATGAACGCGCAGTGCCCGGTGACCACGGACTGGCAGGAGGCGGCGTACGAGAACGGTCACGTCATCCTGATGATCCCGCTCCTCCCGTGGCCGGCCGCGCAGCCGGGGAACCCGGTCACGGAGGCCGAGCTGAAGGCCTTCGTCACCGACGAGAACGTGGTGCGCACCGCCGCCCACATCGCGGTGCCGGTGAGCCGGATCCAGGGCTGAGCGGACAGGGGGCGGCCTGATGGCGACGGTGAACGTACGGGGCGGGGCGCCGGTCCAGCAGGAGCGGGAGCAGGAGCGGGCGGGCGGAGCGGGGATCGGCGCGAGCCGGGCCTTCGCCTGGCTGCTCATGGTGACGGGCGCGGCCGGTGTGCTGGCCGGCTGGGTCATCACCATCGACAAGTTCAAGCTCCTGGAGGACCCCGGGTTCCAGCCGGGGTGCAGCCTCAACCCGGTGGTCTCCTGCGGCAACATCATGAAGAGCGAGCAGGCCGGGGTGTTCGGCTTCCCGAACCCGATGCTCGGTCTCGTCACGTACGCCGTCGTCGTCGCCGTGGGTGCCGGCGTCCTGGCCGGCGCCCGCTACCGGGGCTGGTTCTGGCTCGGGCTGAACGCCGGGATGCTGTTCGGCGTGGGCTTCTGCACCTGGCTGATGCAGCAGTCGCTGTACGAGATCAACTCGCTGTGCCTGTGGTGCTGTCTGGCCTGGTGCGCGACGATCACCATGTTCTGGTACACCACCGCGCACAACGTGCGGCACGGGCTGCTGCCCGCGCCCGCCGCGGTGAAGGGCTTCCTCTCGGACTTCACCTTCGCGCTGCCGGTGCTGCACATCGGGATCATCGGGATGCTGATCCTGACCCGCTGGTGGGAGTTCTGGACCAGCTGACGTGCGCCTCCTCCGCTCCTGGACGACATGGCCGCGGGTGGCACTGACCGTGCTGCTCGCGGCCGCTGCGGTGTTCCTGCTGCCGTACGACCGGCTGGCCCCGGACGGCCGGCACTCCGGGGCGCGGACCGCGCCGGAACCGCAGCCGGTGCCGCTGCCGGGTGTGCCGTCGGGCTTCTTCACCGGTTCGGACGCGGCCGGGGTGCGGCGGATCGGCGAGGTGGAGAGGTGGCTGGGTGGTGAGCCGCTGACCGTCGGGCACACCTATCTGCCGGGCGACCGCTGGTCGAACATCGAGGGCCATCCGGCCCTGTTCGAGCCGTGGGCGCGGTGGAAGGAGGAGCGGTCCGACCGGCTGTTCGTGCTCAACGTGCCGCTGCTCGACCGCAACGAGGCGGGGCTGAGCGACGCGGAGGTGCGGGCGGGGCTGCGGCGCGGGGCGGCCGGCGAGTTCGACCGGCACTTCCGCGTGCTGGGGGAGCGCTTGGTGGAGCACCGGCTCGCGGACGCGGTCCTGGTGCTCGGCTGGGAGATGAACGGCACGACGTACGGGCATCGCTGCGGTCCCGACCCGGAGAGCTGGAAGGCGTACTGGAGGCGGGTGGCCGGGGTGCTGCGGGAGGTGCCGGGGCAGCGCTTCCGGTTCGACTTCACGCCGAGCCGGGGCCTGGACGCGATCGCCTGGCCCCGCTGCTACCCGGGCGACGACGTGGTCGACATCGTCGGGATGGACGCCTACGACCAGCCGGCCGGGCTGTCCTTCGAGGAGCAGGTCACGGAGCCGTACGGGCTGGACTTCCACGCGCGGTTCGCGGCGGCGCACGGCAAGCCGGTCTCGTTCCCCGAGTGGGGGCTCTTCCGCAACGGCGACAACCCGGCGTACGTGCGGGGGATGCTGGACTGGTTCGCGCGGCACCGGCCGGTGTACCAGACCTTCACCGACTACTGCCCGCACGGGGTGTGGTCGTGTGCCGCGAACCCGCTGTCGGGCGAGGTGGTCAGGGGCGCGCTGGGCCGGGGGAGCGGAGGGTCAGGCCGGCCTTGAGGGTGTCGACGGTCCGGTCGAGCAGCGGGACGAGGTCGTCGCCCTGGCCGCGCTCGGCCCAGTGGACCGTGGCCTCGCGCAGGGCGCCGAGGACGGCGGCGGTGAAGACCCGTACCTCCAGGTCGTCGGGGGAGTGCCCGGAGCGCTCGGCGACGGCGGAGCAGAGGAGCCGGCCGGTCCGGGCGGTGGTCTCCGTGAGCCGGGCGCGGACGGCGGGGATCTCCACGATGAGCCGGGTCCGCAGCCGGGTCTCCTCGGGCTCCGTGGCCAGGGCTGCGGTGACGGCGTCGAGGACGACGGCGCGCAGCGAGTCGAGCGGGTCCTCGTCGGCGGGGCGGGCGCGCAGCCGGGCGAGGAGGAGTTCGTCCTGGTCGTCGGTGAGGAGGATGTCCTCCTTGGCCGGGAAGTAGCGGATGACGGTGGAGGGCGAGACCTCGGCGGCCGCGGCGATCTGCTCGATGGTGGCCGCCTCCCAGCCCCGCTCGGCCGCGAGCCGGTAGGTGGCCCTCCGGATCGCGGTGCGGGTCTTGAGCTTCTTGCGCTCCCGCAGGGCGGGGCGCGCGGGTGTGCCGGCCATGCCCGCCATTGTGCCTGGTCAGGCGTGGCTGTAGGCGACCAGCGAGATGCCCACGTAGTGGACGGTGAAGGCGGCGAGGGTGAAGGAGTGGAAGACCTCGTGGAAGCCGAACCAGCGGGGTGAGGGGTTCGGGCGCTTCATGCCGTAGATCACGCCGCCCGCGCTGTAGAGCACGCCGCCGACGATCACCAGGACGAGGACCGCGATGCCGCCGGCCCGCATGAAGTCGGGCAGGAAGAAGACGGCGGCCCAGCCCATCGCGATGTAGCAGGGCGTGTACAGCCAGCGGGGGGCGCCGACCCAGAAGACCCGGAAGGCGATGCCGGCGGCGGCCGCGGCCCAGACCGCCCACATGAGGGGCCGTCCGGTGGAGTCCGGGAGGAGCAGCAGCGTCAGCGGGGTATACGTGCCCGCGATGATCAGGAAGATGTTGGCGTGGTCGAGGCGCCGCAGCACGGCCTCGCCGCGCGGCCCCCAGTTCCCCCGGTGGTACAGCGCGCTGATGCCGAACAGCAGACAGGCGGTGAGCACGTAGATCCCGCAGGCGATCCGGGCCCGCGGGGAGTCGGCGAGGGCGACCAGGACGAGGCCCGCGACGACCACGGCGGGGAACATTCCGGCGTGCAGCCAGCCCCTGAGTCTGGGCTTGATCGGGAGCGGCAGCGCCGGGCGCTGCTCCGTGGTGGCGAGGTCCGGCGAGACTGCAGTCATGGATCCGCATCGTACCTACGCGATCGTAAGTAGTGGATATGAGTGGCGATGCTCACGTGTGCGGCCCTCTGGACATATGCGCGGAACCATCGGATGATCAAATGAGTGCGGTCGGCACCGGATGAGCGCCTACGACGCATCCGGGTCGCAGCCCCCAAGGGGCATACATCTGAAAACCCCTCTTCAAGGAGCAATCGTGGCGCGCGACAACGCGGCTCCCTCCAACGTCCCCACCCAGCACCAGGAGCTCGTCTCCTGGGTCGACTCGATCGCCGAGATCACCCAGCCCGACCGCGTCGTGTGGTGCGACGGGTCCGAGGCCGAGTACGAGCGCCTCTGCGAGGAGCTCGTCGCCAAGGGGACCTTCACGAAGCTCGACCCGGTGAAGCGCCCGAACTCGTACTACGCCGCGTCCGACCCGACCGACGTCGCGCGCGTCGAGGACCGCACCTTCATCTGCTCCGAGAAGGAGGAGGACGCGGGCCCGACGAACCACTGGAAGGCTCCCGCGGAGATGAAGGAGATCTTCGCCGGCGAGAAGGGCATCTTCCGCGGCTCCATGAAGGGCCGCACCATGTACGTCGTGCCCTTCTGCATGGGCCCGGTCGGCTCCCCGCTCTCCGCCATCGGCGTCGAGATCACCGACTCCGCGTACGTCGCCGTCTCCATGCGCACCATGACCCGCATGGGACAGGCCGTCCTCGACGAGCTCGGCACCGACGGCTTCTTCGTCAAGGCCGTCCACACCCTCGGCGCCCCGCTGGAGCAGGGCCAGGAGGACGTGCCGTGGCCGTGCAACTCCACCAAGTACATCTCGCACTTCCCCGAGACCCGGGAAATCTGGTCCTTCGGCTCCGGCTACGGCGGCAACGCCCTGCTCGGCAAGAAGTGCTACGCGCTGCGGATCGCGTCCGTCATGGCGCGTGACGAGGGCTGGCTCGCCGAGCACATGCTCATCCTCAAGCTCACCCCGCCGCAGGGCGAGGCCAAGTACGTGGCCGCCGCCTTCCCGTCCGCCTGCGGCAAGACCAACCTCGCCATGCTGGAGCCCACGATCCCCGGCTGGACGGTCGAGACCATCGGCGACGACATCGCCTGGATGCGCTTCGGCGAGGACGGCCGCCTCTACGCGATCAACCCCGAGGCCGGCTTCTTCGGCGTCGCGCCCGGCACCGGCGAGCACACCAACGCCAACGCCATGAAGACCCTCTGGGGCAACTCGGTCTTCACCAACGTCGCCCTCACCGACGACGGCGACGTGTGGTGGGAGGGCATGACCGAGGAGGCGCCCAAGCACCTCACCGACTGGAAGGGCAACGACTGGACGCCGGAGTCCGAGACCCCGGCCGCCCACCCCAACGCCCGCTTCACCGTGCCGGCCGCGCAGTGCCCGACGATCGCCCCGGAGTGGGAGGACCCCAAGGGCGTCCCGATCTCCGCGATCCTCTTCGGCGGCCGCCGCGCCTCCGCCGTGCCGCTGGTCACCGAGTCCTTCGACTGGAACCACGGCGTCTTCCTCGGTGCCAACGTGGCCTCCGAGAAGACCGCCGCCGCCGAGGGCAAGGTCGGCGAGCTGCGCCGCGACCCGTTCGCCATGCTGCCGTTCTGCGGCTACAACATGGGCGACTACATGGCCCACTGGGTCAAGGTCGGCGCCTCCGCGGACGCCGCGAAGCTCCCGAAGATCTACTACGTGAACTGGTTCCGCAAGAACGACGCCGGCAAGTTCGTCTGGCCCGGCTTCGGCGAGAACAGCCGCGTCCTGAAGTGGATCGTCGAGCGCCTCGACGGCAAGGCCGAGGGCGTCGAGACCCCCATCGGCGTCCTGCCGACCCGCGATGCCCTGGACACCGACGGCCTGGACCTGGCCGAGGAGGACCTGGACTTCCTGCTCACCGTCGACAAGGAGGTCTGGCGCGAGGAGGCCGCCCTGGTTCCCGCGCACCTGGAGACCTTCGGCGAGCACACCCCGAAGGAGCTGTGGGACGAGTACCGCGCGCTGGTCGAGCGCCTGGGCTGATCCCCTGACAGCACCACGAACTCGTGGCGGGTTGCCCCGATTTCCGCCCTGACCAGCTGGGGTCACGACGGCCCGCCACGACGCAACCGGCCCCCGGAGCCCCCTCACGGCTCCGGGGGCCGGCGCACTTCCGGCGGAGGAATCTCCAGGTAGCGCGTGTGCGTCTCCTGCCGCCGCTCCTCCGTCTCGCGCAGCGCGTCCGCGATCGCCGCGGCCTCCTCGTGCAGCGCGCCCAACTGCCGCTCCAGATGGCGTTCCGGCGGCTCCGCGCCCGGCACCACCCGGTTCCACCAGCGGGTGCGCACGAAGGCGTCGACCGCCTCGGGGACGTCCTGGCGCACCGCGCGGGCCAGGACCCGCACCTGCTCCGGATCGCTCACCCAGCCCGGTTCGAGCAGCGCGCCCACCAGGGCGTCGAACTCCCCGAGCCGGGTCCGCGCGGCCGGCGGCAGCTCCACCCCGGCGAGATAGCCGCGCAGCGTCGCCAGGTCCCCGCGCAGCGCGTCGAGCTGCTCGGCCGGGTCCGGGAAGGCCGGGGCGGGCGGGCGCTCGGGCGGGGCGATCAGCGCGCCCGCGCCGTACAGGCCCGCGACCACCACCGGCCACAGGGGGCCGCCGGCGCCCGCGAGCGTCAGGCCCACACCGGCCAGGCCGCACACGCAGCCCACGAGGTTCTTGCGGGACTCGGCGTAGCGCAGGGCCGCCCGCAACAGGTCACTGGTAGCCACGGATCTCCTCGAAGGCCCCGTCGAGCGAACCCTGGTTCGCGTCGAACAGCCTGCCGCCGGTGAGCTGCGCGATGTGGTCGAGCGCGGCCCGGTCGGAGTCGCCGAACAGGATCGGGAACACCGGGATCCGCTGCTGGTCCGGGCTGAGCTCGTCCCCGTGGAAGTCGTCGAAGGCCGCGGCCGGGTCGCCGTCGGTGTTGGCGCCGTCCGTCATCAGCACGATCGAGGTGAAGGTGTCGTCCGGCGCGGTGCCCAGCTTCCCGTAGGCCGCCTTCAGGCTGGAGTAGATCGCCGTGCCGCCGGAGGCCGAGAGCCGGTTCGCGTCGGCGCGGATCGCGTCGAGCGCGGCCCTCGGCGACGCCGGGTCCACGGTGTGGGTCGTGACCTCGCCGCTCTTCACCGACGAACCGAACGGCATCAGCGTGACCTCCTCCCGGTCCCGGAAGTCGCCGGTCAGCTCCACGAGCGCCGCCTTCAGCCGCTCCAGGCGCTGCCCCTCCATCGAACCGGAGGTGTCGAGGACGTAGACCGTTCGGGAGGGGCGGCGCAGCGTGTTGTCGTACGCGTCGAGCAGCCCGTCCGCCACCGACCGGCTGCCGGGGAAGGGCAGTTCACGGCGCGGGTCGGCGGCGAGCCGGGGCCCCGGCGCGACCCCGGGTACCACCGGGCGCCGCAGCGTCCGGTCGGTGATCAGCTTCTGCGCGGCCGGGGTGCGCAGATGGGCGGCGAGCCGGCGGGCCGCGTCCTTCGCCTCGGGACGGGCGGCGGTGAGCGAGGTCAGCGGATAGTCGGCGGTGACCACGCCGTCGGCCGGCCGGATCACGGTCAGCCCCTCCGGCATCGAGAGCAGCACCGACTCGTAGTTGACCAGCGCGTCGACGTCGGTGCGCCGGGCGTAGGCGGTGGCGAGCCAGCCGGAGGAGCCGGAGGTCAGCTTCTGCCCGGCGAAGAACTCCTTCAGCTTCGGGCCCGTCGCCTTCACGTCCCCGTCGGTGAGCGCCGCCTGGGCGCCCGAGAGACCGGAGGCCACCGAGACGAGCGCGGAGAAACCGGAGTTGGAGCGCAGCGGGTCGGTCATGCCGTACGTGAGCTTCTTCTCGGCGACCGCCCGGTGGATCTGCGCCCAGGTCACCTTCTCCGGGTCCCAGCCGAGGCGTGCGACGGTGGCGGGCCGCACGCCGAAGGCGACCGGGGAGGTCATCACCGGCGTCTCACCGGTGATGCGGCGGGCCACGTCGGGGCGCAGCCGCAGGTAGTCGTTCGACGACAGCCAGATCGCGTCGTACTGCCTGTCGGCCTCGCCGGAAGCGATCCGCTCGACGGCGTCGAGCGTGCCGGCGTAGGTGGGGCGCACGGTGACGCCGGTGGCCTTGCGGGCCTCCTCCAGGACGGGGGCCAGGTCGGCGAGTTCGGAGGAGGCGAGGACCCGCAGGGTGCCCGGCCGGTACTCCAGGCCGTCCTGGCCCGAGTCCCTGCCCTCGCCTCCGCCGCTCCCGCCGGAGTCGCAGGCGACGGCGCCGAGGGCGAGGAGCGCGGCGACGGCGACCGCCGCGAACCGGCGGCGCACGGGGCGCCACACCCGTACGGAGCGGTGGACGGCGCTCATCCGCGGCCTCCTTCGAGGATGCCCCGGCCGGCCGTGCCGCCCCGGTCGCCCCGCTCGCGGTCGTCGTCGCGGGTCCGCTCCACGTACGCGCTCGCGGTGCGCAGCTCGGCGCTCAGCGCGTCGACGGTCTGCGCCATCGACTCGGTCGCGCGGACCTTGTACGCGTCGATGGCGTCGAGCGTCCGGTAGATCTGCTGGAACGCGGTGCGCACCGTCTCCAGGCCGACCGCGGGCTCCGCGGCGAGCCGCTGGATCTCCCCGGACTGGCCGGCGAGCGCGGCGGCGTTGCCCTGGATCAGGGTCTCCGTGGTGCCGCGCAGCGCGTTCACCTGCTCGACGACCTTCTTCTGGTGGTCGAGCGCGGACGCCAGCATCACCGCGATCCGCAGGGCGGTCAGGGTCGTCGTCGCGGCCCGGTCGACGCCCTTGATCAGTTCGTCGTTGTTGCGGCGCACCACGTCCATCGCCAGATAGCCCTGGGCGCACACGGCGAGCTGGGTGAGCAGGTCCTGGTGCTTCTGCCGGACGGGGAAGAGCACGTCGGCGCGCAGCGCGTCGGCCTGCGCCGGGTCGGCGGTCGCGGCGAGCCGCTCCTCGACGGCCGCGTCGAGGGCCTCGGTGAGCACGGCGTACTCCTGGAGCCTGCCCGTGCTCTCCCACAGCCGGGCCCGCTCGGTCTGCAGGGCGGCGTTGTCGCGGCGCAGTTCGTCCTGCCCGCCGCGCAGTGCGTCGAGGATCCGGCTGATCGTGTCCGCCGACCCGGGGCGGGGTGGAGAGCCACCAGAGCGCTCCGCACGCGTGAGTCGAACGCGCGTGCCCGCGACCGCTGGATGGGGTGATGACTGGGTGATTTCGTGTTCCCGTGCTGTGACCGTGTGTACGTTCCCTTGGGAGGCCGGATGGGAAGGCGCCCTGACTGGGGGCCGTTGAGGGACGGGGCGTGGCGCAAGTGGGAGTGGCCGGGGATTCCGGGTATGCCCGGTACACGTACCGACTTCGCGCGTCGTCCACGGCGCTTGCGGCGTTGCTGGCGGAGTGGGGTCGGTGCCGCTGGCTCTGGAACGAGTGCGTTGCCAAGTCCAAGCAGGTGTCCGCGCATAACAGGACCACTGGCGAGAAGCGCATCTGCGGCCCGGCGCAGCTCGGCAAGATGCTGACCGAGGCGCGCTCCCGTAACCCCTGGCTACGCGAGGGGGCATCGGTGCCCCAGCAGCAACTCATCCGGGACTTCGGTAAATCTCGCGCCAAGGCGCAGAATGACATGAAAGGCCGGTTGCCGATGCACCGGCGAGCCGGAATGCCGAGGTACAAGCGGAAGCGCGAGGCCGACCCGAGCCTGAACTACACCCGTTACGGCTTCCGGTTGAAGGACGGCCGCCTGCACCTGGCGGGAGGGATCGTGCTCACGGTGGTGTGGTCGCGTGCGCTTCCGGCCTTCCCGTCGAGTGTGCGGGTGTACCGCGACGGCATCGGCCACTGGTACGCCTCATTCGTTGTCCCCGGGCAGGCAGAACGGCTGCCTTCGACCGGGCACGTGATCGGTATCGACTGGGGCGTCAAGGAGACGGCGACCACCACTTCCGATGCCTATGACCTCCCCCACGCCGAGTACGGCAGGAGGGCCGCCGCGAAGTTGGGTCGGTACGACCGGATGATGGCCCGCCGTCGTCCGGCGAAGGGGCAGGCCGGATCGAAGGGATACCGCAGGGCGAAGAAGCTGCGGGCCAAGCTGTGTAAGAAGATCGCGCGGCAGCGTGAGGACACCGCACGTAAGTGGGCCAAGCGTGTGGTCCGCGAACATGACGCGATCGCTGTGGAGGACTTCCGGCCGAAATTCCTCGCCAAGACGACCATGGCCAGGAAGGCCGCTGACGCCGCCATCGGCGCCACCAAACGGGCCCTGATCGAGATGGGTCGGAAGCACGGCCGTGCCGTGCACTTGGTACACCCCGCGCACACCACGATGGACTGCGCGCACTGCGGAGCGAGAGCCAAGCACGCACTGCCGCTGGGTGAGCGCATCTACACCTGCATCGTGTGCGGAGCGGTCTCTCCACGGGACAAGAACTCCGCTCACGTGATGCTTGTCAGGGCTGGTCTGTGCCCTGCTGGTGCCGAGGGCGTAAGACCGATTGGGGCGCTGCCCCGAGAGGCTGCCTGAGCCAGGAATCCCGGCACAGCCCTGGGAGGACTTCCAGGGCGGGGAGCAGTCAACCCTCGCACGGTCTTCGTTGCCGTGCCGCTGTCGTCCTTGTCGCCGCCCACCACGAGGGCGGCGGCCACGCCGCCGAGGAGCAGGGCGGCGAGGACGATTCCCAGAATGCGTCTCACGCGTGCAGGGTGCTCGCGGAAACCCACATTCCAGGGGGAGTCGGGTGTACGGAGGGTGAAGCGGCGATCCCGTTAACGAACCGGAGCGGGGTGTACCGGGGGCGGCCGTTCGCAAGGGGGTGGGGAATGGCGCGCGGCCACGTCCTGAGGGGGCGGCGCCCGGTCCGCGGGCAGCGGGTGGGTCCGGTCCGTGGGCGTGGGTGGCGCCCGGTCCGCGCGGGTTCGTGCCGCGCGGACCGGGGCCGTCAGGGGGCGCCGACCAGGGATTCCCCGGCGAGCGCCGCGGTGTGCGCGTCCATGCGCTCGGCGGCGAGGATCGCGGCGGCCGTGTCGGCCCGGGAGGCGGCGACGACCAGGGCGCGGCCCGCGAGGGCGTGCGCCTTCCGGTGCAGCGCCGCGGCGGGAGCCCCGCTCAGGCCCGCGTGCCTGGCCGGCGGCGCGCCGCGCAGCCGGGCCACCTGGCGGGCGATGAGCTCGCCCGCCTCGGTGTCGCCGAGCTCGTCGGTGACGGCGAGCAGGGCGGCGAGGTGTCCGGCGAGCTGGATGTCCAGCTCCTCCTCGCGGGAGCGGTGCGGGTAGCCGTTCTGGTCGTCGTCGGCCATCCGGTGGACCGACTTCGTGCGGATCGGTTCGTACATGGGGATGGCCTCCTGTTGTAGCTCTGGAGACATCCTAGCTTGGAATCGGTCTAAAGTTGAGTGGTGTCCGGAAGTCGGGACGGCGAGGTGGGCCAGGTCCTGTCGTCAGCTTCCCGTCATCGCCCGCAGGGCAGGCGGGAGTGTGACGACAGGGCCTAGTACTGGCTGTAGCCGTCCAGGAAGTTGCCGATCCTCGTCACCGCGTCCGCGAGGTCCGCGGCGGCCGGCAGCGTCACGATCCGGAAGTGGTCCGGCTCGTGCCAGTTGAAGCCCGTCCCGTGCACCACCATGATCTTCTCGGCCCGCAGCAGGTCGAGGACCATCTGCCGGTCGTCCTTGATCTTGTAGACCGCCGGGTCGAGGCGCGGGAAGAGGTACAGCGCGCCCTTCGGCTTCACGCACGTGACGCCCGGGATCCGGGTCAGCAGCTCGTACGCCGTGTCCCGCTGTTCCAGGAGCCGCCCGCCCGGCAGCACCAGATCCTCGATCGACTGCCGGCCCTGCAGGGCCGCGGCCACCGCGTGCTGCGCGGGCATGTTGGCGCACAGACGCATGTTGGCGAGGATCGTCAGGCCCTCGATGTACGAGGAGGCGTGCGACTTCGGGCCGCAGACCGCGAGCCAGCCGGAGCGGAAACCGGCCACCCGGTAGTTCTTGCTCATCCCGTTGAAGGTGAGGACGAGCAGGTCGGGGGCGATGGCGGCGGTCGGCGTGTGCGTGGCGCCGTCGTAGAGGATCTTGTCGTAGATCTCGTCCGAGCAGACCACCAGGCTGTGCCGACGGGCGATCTCGGTCAGACCCCGCAGCATCTCGTCGTCGTAGACGGCGCCCGTCGGGTTGTTCGGGTTGATGATCACGATCGCCTTGGTCCGATCGGTGATCTTCCGCTCGATGTCGGCCAGGTCCGGCATCCAGTCGGCCTGCTCGTCGCAGCGGTAGTGCACGGCCGTGCCGCCCGCCAGCGAGACCGCGGCCGTCCACAGCGGGTAGTCGGGCGCCGGGACCAGGACCTCGTCGCCGTCGTCGAGCAGCGCCTGCATGGCCATCTGGATCAGCTCGGAGACGCCGTTGCCCAGATAGATGTCCTCAACCGACAGGGCGATGCCCTTGGTCTCGTAGTGGCTCATCACCGCCCGCCGGGCCGACAGCAGGCCCTTCGCGTCGCCGTAGCCGTGCGCGTCGGCGAGGTTGCGCAGCATGTCCTCGAGGATGGCCGGCGGACACTCGAAGCCGAACGCGGCCGGGTTCCCGGTGTTGAGCTTGAGGATGCGATGACCCGCAGCCTCCAGCCGCATCGCCTCTTCGAGCACCGGGCCCCGGATTTCGTAACAGACGTTGGCGAGCTTCGTGGACTGGATCACCTGCATGACGAGAGCTTACGGCGGGCCGCCGCAAGACGCCTCGTGTTTTGGGACACGTCGGGCGTACGGCGCGCTCGGGGACGTACGTGCGGTCCGCCGGCGGCGCGCGGACTCCGCGTTGTGACCCACGTCGCTCCGGCCGTGTCGTGCTCCCTACAATCACGGCTCGTGAGTCCGAACGAGACGGGGGGCGCAGAGCCCTCGAGACGACGCCGCCACGCGTCGAAGCGCCGTGGCCCCGGCCCGCTGTGGATCGCCGGGAGCGGCGCCGTGGTCGCGTGCGGCGTCCTGGCCGCCTTCGCCGCGCTCGACGGCGGGCCCGTGTCCGGGGGCGGCGGCCCGGGCCCGGACGAGGGCCGCCCCGGCATGCCCGCGCTGATCCAGCGGGACGCCGGGAGCTCGGGCGGGGACGGCGACGGGGGCCCGACCGCCGACCCGAGCGCCTCGGGCGGCTCCGCGTCCCCCTCCGCCACCGCCGGCACCGCCGGCCCGTCCGCCGGCCCGACGCCGTCCGGCGGTGCGACGAGCCCCGGGCCCGCGCCCTCCGGGAGCGGGACGGCTTCCCCGTCCGGCCGCCCCGGCTACTCGGACCAGGCCCCCGGCATCCAGAAGAAGCCCCGGTAGGGCGCTCGGCGGGCACGGTAGGTTTGCCCCCCATGTGGGTTTTCAGCACCGCCGGCTGCCGGTGGCTCGGGGCGGCCGGATCGCTCGCCGTCGCCGTCGGCGGCTGGGCCGCCGGAACGCTTCCCGTACGCGGCGGTGCGGGACTGTGGGAGCCGCACGGCACCGGAGCGACCGTGGCGGGCTCCGTCCTCGCGTACCTCGGGCTGACCCTGCTGATCGCGGCGTGGTGGCAGTACGGGCGGGTGCTCCGCGCCGGGCGCGACGGAAGTGGCGGACGCGGCGGGCGCGCCGGGGACGCCCGGGATGCCCGGGATGTCGGGGATTCCGGCGCGGGCCGTCGTCCGCTCGTCACCCTCGGCTGGTGGGCCGCACCGCTCCTGCTCGCCCCGCCCCTGTACAGCGCCGACGTCTACAGCTACATCGCCCAGGGCGCGATGGTCCTCGAAGGGCACGACGTGTACGGGGCCGGGCCCGCCGTCCTCGGCCCCGGCGAACTCGGGTACGACGCGGCGGCGAGCGTCGGCGGCCACTGGACCCACACACCCGCGCCGTACGGGCCGGTCTTCCTCCTCCTCGCCCAGGCGGTCGTCAAGATCACCGGCGGCGCCGTCGTCCCCGCCGTCCTCGGCATGCGACTCGTCGCGCTGCTCGCGCTCGCGCTGATCGTGTGGGCGGTGCGCGGGCTCGCGCCCGAGGGGCGAGGGGACGGGGCCGTGTGGCTCGCGGCGCTCAACCCGCTGCTGCTCGTCCATGTCGTCGGGGGCATGCACAACGACGGCCTGATGGCCGGACTGCTGCTCGCCGGCGTCCTGCTCGCCGTGCGGCACGGGCGGTGGGCGGCGGGCGGCGCGGTCATCGGGCTCGCGATGATGATCAAGTCGCCGGCGGCGCTGGGGCTGCTGTTCGTCGGGATCGTGGTCGCACGGCGCCGGGGCGGCGCGGCGGGCCTCGCGAAGGGGCTGCTGCCGGGTGCCGTGGCCGTGGCGGTCGCGGCGGGGGCGAGCATGGCGGCCGGCACCGGTTTCGGCTGGCTCCGCACCCAGAGCGTGGCCGCCGGCATCCACACGGCCCTGTCCGTCACCAGCGACCTCGGGCTCGGCCTCGGGCTGCTGGTCGCCGACGACCCCGAGCCGGTCAAGGGCGTGGTGCAGAAGCTCGGCCTGCTGGCCGCCGGAGCCGTCATCGCGACGATCGCCTGGCGCGTGGGGAAGGGCCGCGTCGACCCGGTCCTCGGCCTGGGCCTCTCCCTGCTGGCGCTGGTGGCGCTCTCGCCGATGGTCCAGCCGTGGTACGCCCTGTGGGGCACGGTCGCGGTCGCGGCGGCGGGCGCGTGGGAGGAACGCGGCGGGCAGCTCCTGGCGGTCCTGTGCGCGGCCCTGACGTACGAGACGGCGCCGTCGGGACACACGCCGGCGTACGGCTTCGCCCTGGCGGGCGTGGCCCTGGGGCTGGGCCTGTGGTGGGCGCGGCGCGAACCGTGGGGCGAGCCGGGCGCGCTCCCGGTCTCCGGACCGCGGACGCTCCCGAGCGAGGCGGGCGCCAGGGGACGCGGCTGAGGCAGGCCGCACGAGGTGGCGGCTCCCGCGGACGGCGCCGCCGTAGGGGCGGCGGGCAGGCGCAGGGGCGGAACGCGCCCGCCCAGGACGCCGTCCCGTGTGCCCCGTCCCGCCCCGCGGGACGGATGCCGGCACGGGCGCGGGGCGGGGGAGCCTCCCCGCCGGGCACGGGCCGCGACGGGGAGGGCGAGGGCCACCGGGAGGTGACCGGCGCCGGCTGCGTCAGCTCGTCGGTGTTCGGCGGATCGCCCGGCCTGCCAGGGCGTTCGTGCGTCTGCCGTCCTCGATCACGAAGTGGCCGTCGACCAGGACGTGGGGGATGCCGGTGGGGAGGGTCCTCGGGGAGGCGAAGGTCGAGCCGGCGGCGACCGTGGCGGGGTCGAAGAGGACGAGGTCGGCCACGTAGCCCTCCTTCACCAGGCCGCGGTCGGGGAGCCGGAGCCGGGCGGCGGGCCGGGAGGTGAGGTGGGCGACGCAGTCCTCCAGGGTGAGGACGGACTCCTCGCGGACGTACCGCCCGAGGTACTCGGGGAACGTGCCGTACGCCCGCGGGTGCGGCTTCGCGCCCTGGAGGATGCCGTCCGAGCCGCCCGTGTGGACCCGGTGGCGCATGATCGCGCGGACGTTCGCCTCGTGGCCCACGTGCTGGAGGATCGTCGGGCCGAGACGGTCCTCGATCAGGAGGCGGCGGGCCGCCGGCCAGTCGGGGAGCCTGCGGCCCACCCAGGACGCGAGCTCCGGAGCCGTCACGCCCGAGATCTCGATCGTGTGCCATTCGACCGGTACGCCGTGGCAGCCGTCCGAGCCGGTCTCCTCCAGGTGTTGCCGGATCCGTTCCGCCGTCTCCCCGTCCCGCAGGCGGGCGAGCAGCGCCTCGGGACCGCCCTCGTGCGCCCAGCTGGGCAGGACGGCGGCGAGGGTGGTGCAGCCCGGCGTGTACGGGTAGGTGTCCAGGGTGATGTCGGAGCCCGCGGCCAGGGCTTCGTCCAGGAGCGCCAGGAGCTCCGGCGCGCGGCCCTCGTTCACGCCGAAGTTCATGGTCGCGTGGGCGAGGTGGAGGGCGCAGCCCGCGTCGCGCGTGAGCCGCACCATCTCCTCGTACGCCTCCAGGGCCCCTGCTCCGTACGAGCGGTGGTGCGGGCAGTAGTAGCCGCCGTGGCGCGCCACCACCCGGCACAGCTCGGTGAGCTCGGCGTCGGGCGCGTACATGCCGGGCGTGTAGGTGAGGCCGGAGGACATGCCGACCGCGCCCTGCTCCAGGCCCTCGGCGACGAGCCGCCGCATGCGGTCCAGCTCGGCCTCCGTCGCCGGGCGGTCCTCCCAGCCCATCGCGTACATCCGGACCGTGCCCTGCGGGACGAGGTACGCGGCGTTGACCGCGATGCCCCGGTCCAGGCGGTCCAGGTACTCGCCGACCGTGCGCCAGTCGAAGTCGACGTCCGCCCCGTCGCCGTTCCAGCCGGTGATCGCCTTCCGTACCGCGTCGAGCGTGCGGTCGTCGGCCGGGGCGTACGACAGGCCGTCCTGCCCGAGCACCTCGAGCGTCACGCCCTGCGCGGCCTTCGCGCTGTGGTCCGGGTCCCGGAGCAGCGCGAGGTCGCTGTGGGCGTGCATGTCGATGAAGCCGGGGGACAGGGCGAGGCCCTCGGCGTCGACGATCCGGCGGGCGGTCGGTCGCTGGCAGCCGGCCGCCGCGCCCTCCTTCACGATCGCGGCGATCCGTCCGGCGGCGACGGCGACGTCGGCGCGGTAGGAGGGTTCGCCGGTGCCGTCGACGACCTCGGCGTCACGGAAGACGAGATCCATCACCGCCTCCTCGTCAGAAGAAGGTGCGGACGTAGTCGACGACCGTGCCGTCCGCCTCCACGAGCGGGATCAGCTGCCACTTGTCGAAGGACGTGCACGGGTGGGACAGGCCCATGCCGACCCAGTCGCCGACCTCCAGGTCCGCGCCGGGCTCCGTGGCCAGCCAGGTGTGCTGGTCGGACAGGGCGGTGACGGTCACGCCTTCGGCCGGGCGGATCCCGCCGGTGCGCCCGTCGCGGACGACCTGGGCCTCCGGCAGGTGGAGGTCGTGGGCGGCGTCGCGCTTGCCCGCGTTGGTGAAGGCCTGCGCGGGGGTGGGGCGGGAGACGACCTGGGACCAGAGCCGGAACGCGGGCTGCAGCGCGCCCTCCTCGGGGATCCGGTTGAAGGGGGTCCGCTCGCGGTACTGGCCGTCGTCGTGGGACACGTACGCGCCCGAGCGCAGCAGCTTCAGGACGGGCCGGGAGAACCCGGGGATCTCCGCGAACACCTCGGCGACCGTGTCGAACCACTCGCTGCCGCCGGCGCTGACGACGATCTCCGGCAGGTCGGGCGCGAACCTGCCGGACTTGTCGAAGGCGGCCGCGAGGCCCACGAGCCGGTGCAGCCACTCGCGCACCCGGGCGGCGTCCGCCTGCGGCATCGTGGCCTCGTACCCCGCCACGCCCACGAGCCGCAGCCGGTCGGTGGCCGCGACCGCGTCGGCGACGGCCTCGCACTCGGCCTCGGTCCGCACGCCGGTGCGCCCGGCCTCGCCCGCGCCGAGCTCGACGACCACGTCCACCGGCCGCCGGGCGTCCGCCGCGCGCAGGGCCTCGTCCATCAGCTCGACGCCGCGCACGGAGTCGACGTAGCAGATGAGGCGGAAGTCGGGGTGGGCGTCGAGTTCGGCGGCGAGCCAGCGCAGGGCGACGGCGTCGACGAGCTCGTTGGCCAGGAAGATCGTGTCGATGCCGTGGGCGCGGTAGACCCGGACCTGGTGCGGCACGGCGGCCGTGATGCCCCAGGCGCCGTGCTCGATCTGGCGGTCGAAGAGCTGCGGGGCCATCGAGGTCTTGCCGTGCGGCGCGAAGGCGAGGCCGTGGCGCTCGGCGTAGGTCTCCAGGAGGCGGAGGTTGTGCTCGACGGACTCGGCCGAGAGGGCGAGGACGGGGGTGGTGAAGCCACCGGTGAAGAGGTTGCGGCGCTGCGCGGCCAGCTCGCCGACGGTCAGGCCCTCGGCGTCCGGCGGCAGGCCCTTGAAGCGGTGGTCGACGCGCTCGTCCGACAGCTCGGTCCGCGGCTCGGTCGGCATGGATCCCTCCTCCAGGCCGTTGCAGGATGCGCAACGGCCATTGCGTATATCGCTCGTCGCTGTCTAACATCCGGGCCGAGGCCGGGTCAACGGACCCGGCGCCCGAGGACCCGCAGGAGCCTGACCGTGGCCGAGACCGCGACCGTGGCCGCGCCGCCCCCCGAGGTGGTCTGCGTGGGCGAGTCCATGGTGACCTTCCTGCCCTCCCGGCGCGGCCGCCTCGCCGACGTCCCCGCCTTCGCCCGTGCCGTCGGCGGCGCCGAGTCCAACGTCGCCTGCACCCTCGCCGCCGCCGGGCACCGCGCCCGCTGGGTCGGACGCGTCGGCACCGACGGCTTCGGCGACCACCTGCTCGCCGCCATCGCAGCGTACGGAGTCGACACCGGCGCCGTCCGCCGCGACCCGCACCGGCCCACCGGCGTCTACTTCCGCACCGACGCCGACCGGGCCACCGACGCCCACGAGGTCGCCTACTACCGGGCCGGCTCCGCCGCCTCCGCCATGTCCCCGGCCACCGTCCCCTACGGGACCGTCGCCGACGGCCGGATCCTCCACCTCACCGGCATCACCGCGGCGCTCTCCGCCGACTGCCGGGCACTCCTGTACGAACTGACCGCGCCCCGCCCCGGCCGCCCCCTGGTCTCCTTCGACGTCAACCACCGGCCCGGCCTCTGGCGCGACGGCACCGCACCCGAGGTCCTCCTCGACCTCGCGAACCGCGCCGACCTCGTCTTCGTCGGCGCCGACGAGGCGAAGGCGCTGTGGGGCGTGACGGGCATCCGGGCCGTCACCGGCCTCGTCGACCGGCCCGAGACGCTCGTCGTCAAACTCGGCAAGGGCGGCGCCGCCGTCGTCGACCGCCGCCCCGAGTCCTTCGCGGACATCGCGGACGCCGACGGCGTGGGTCATCTGGTACGCCCGCCCCGCGTCGACGTCGTCTCCACCGTCGGCGCCGGCGACGCCTTCGCCGCAGGCTTCCTCTCCGCGACCCTCCGCGGCCTCGACATGCCGGCCCGGCTCCGGCACGGCCACCTCATGGCCGCCGCCGCCCTCACCGCCCCCGGCGACCTCGGCCGTCCGCCGGCCCGGGCACACGCCGACCGGCTCGCCGCCCTCGACGACACCGCCTGGGGGACACTTCACCTCGGCCCCGGCTGGACCGGGGACGACCAGGAGGTACGTACGCCATGAGCCAGACCGTCGACCGCGCGCTCAGCATCCTGCCGTTGCTCGCGCAGGGCCCCGCCGACCTCGGCCAGGTCGCCGAGCGGCTCGGCGTGCACAAGTCCACCGCCCTGCGTCTGCTGCGCACCCTCCACGAGCACGGCCTCGTCTACCGCCAGCAGGACCAGCGCTACCGACTCGGCGCCCGCCTCTTCGCCCTCGCCCAGGAAGCCGTGGAGAACCTCGACGTCCGCGAGATCGCCCACCCCCATCTCGCCGCCCTCAACGAGCAGACCGGCCACACCGTCCACCTCGCCGTCCACGAGGAGGGCGAGGTCCTCTACATCGACAAGGTCGAGAGCCGCTACCCGGTCCGCATGTACTCCCGGATCGGCAAGCCCGTCGCCATCACCGTCGCCGCCGTCGCCAAGCTGCTCCTCGCCGACCTGCCCGAGGCCGAGCGCCGCGCCCTCGCCGCCAGGCTCGACTACCCCATGTACACGCCCCGTTCGACCCCGAACGCCGCCGCCTTCCTCAAGGAGCTGGCGACCGTGCGCGAACAGGGCTGGGCCACCGACCTCGGCGGCCACGAGGAGTCCATCAACTGCGTCGGCGCGCCCATCCGCGGCGCGGACGGCCGGGTCGTCGCCGCCATGTCGGTCTCCGCGCCCAACGTCGTCGTCACCGCCGACGAACTCCTCGCCCTGCTCCCGCTGGTGCGCCGCACCGCCGACGCCATCAGCCGTGAATACTCCGGAACGACCGGGCACGACCCCAAGGACAAGGACCGCGCATGACCGAGAAGACCGCCCTCACGCCGTCGACGCACACCGCCCCGCCCGCCCGGTTCTCCCACGGCGTCAGGAAGGGCAACATCCTCCAGGTCGCCGGTCAGGTCGGCTTCCTGCCCGCCGTCGAGGGCCAGGCCCCGACCCCGGCCGGCCCCACCCTGCGCGAGCAGACCCTCCAGACCCTCGCCAACGTCAAGGCGATCCTGGAGGAGGGCGGCGCGACCTGGGACGACGTCATGATGATCCGCGTCTATCTGACGGACGTCGACCACTTCGCCGAGATGAACGAGATCTACAACGACTACTTCGCGGATCTCCGGGAGGCTCCTGCCGCCCGGACCACGGTGTACGTCGGCCTGCCGGCGGGGCTTCTGATCGAGATCGACGCCCTGGCGGTACTCGGCTGACCGGGGCGGCTCGAACGCCCACAGGAACATCGGCCATACTTCCGCCGTGGAGCAGCGGACAGGACCCAGCATTCAGACGGTGCAAGGCGCCGCGGCGGACCCGGCGTTCGTCCCGGGCATCACGGGCGTCCCGGGCCTCGGGCCCGTGACCCCGGTGGAGCCGGAGGAGCCGGAGGAGCCAGCGGCTGTCGAGCCCCAGGACGCCGTCCCGGCGGAAGCGGCGGCGGAAGCGGCCGAGTCCGGGGAGGCGCCCGAGGCCGAGGCCGATCCCGACGGGCCCGTCTTCGAGGCCGCCGACCGGCGCGCCCGGATCGTCGCCGACGCCGCCGGCGTGCGGCTCAGCCTCGACGAGGAGAGCTGCGAGTTCCGCTGGGACGAGATCGGCGCGGTCGAGACCGCGCGGTCCCGCTTCGGCAAGCGGTTCACGGTCACCGTGCACACCCCTGACCGGCGCTGGTACCCGATCGAGATCGGGGCGCCGGCCAGGGGCCGCATCGACGAGTGGGAGGCCGAGCTCGACGCGGTGCTCGACGCCTACTTCGACGAGAACGCCTAGCGGGAACGCCCGGCCAGGACGTCCGGTCCGAACGCCCGGCCAGGACGTCCGGTCCGAACGCCCGGCCAGGGCGCCCGGTCCTAACGCCCGGTCAGGGCGCCCGGTCCGAACGCCCGGCCGTCGTCCCGCGGTTGCCGTCTACTGGCAGTACTGCGCGGCCTTGCCGATCGAGCGGTACATGCAGTCGGCGTTCTCCAGGAGCTGCAGGACGGCGTCCCGGTTGCGGGAGGTCTCGCGCTCGATCACCTCGTCGGGCGGGTAGAAGCCGCCGTTCCAGGACGAGGTCGGGTACATCTCGAAGGTGTACGCGAAGATCTTGTGGGCGCCCCAGAGGTAGTCGTCGATCGACCCGTCGGTGATGTACAGGTCGCTGGACTGCTCGGGGGTGTAGCCGTTGCTCGACGCCATCTTCTGGCCGACCGTGGCGAAGGCGTCACGGTCGTCCTGCGTCATGCCGGTGGTGGTGTCGGCGTTGGTGTAGCCGAAGGGCCACAGGACGAGTTCGCTGTAGGTGTGGAAGTCGATGCCGGCCGTGATCTGCTGCTTGCCGCCGATCACGCGCGAGCGGACGAAGTCGGAGACGACCTTCACCTCGGGCGCGGACTCGGGGGCCGTGCCCCGGTAGGTCTCGGAGCTCTTGGAGCCGGAGGAGCCGCCGCAGCAGCCCCACTTGTAGTCCCAGTTGCGGTTCATGTCCGTACCGACGTACGAGGAACCGGAGTTGGGCTGGCGGTTCTTGCGCCAGCTGCGGTAGGAGCCGCTGGCGATGTCGTACTCGCCGCCGTCCGGGTTGAGGTCGGGCACGATCCAGATCTCGCGGTTGTTCACCATGTTGGTGACGCGGCTGTCCGTGCCGTACCCGGCACCGAGCTCGCGCAGCAGGTAGAGCGCCATCTCGACGGTGAGGTGCTCGCGGGCGTGCTGGTGGTGGGTGAAGAGGATCTCGGGCTCGGCCTCGTCGGTGGCGACGTTGTCGCTGATCTTGATGGCGACGATGTCGCGGCCCTGGTAGCTCTTGCCGATCACCCGCTTGCTCATGATGGACGGGTAGGCGGCGAGCCGCGTGTTGATCTCGGCGTTCATCTCCGCGTAGTTGTGGTACTTGGAGTCGGCGGAGGGGAAGTCGAGCGGACCGGCGGCCGTGGTGGCGGACTTGCCCCGCTCGGGAGGGGCGGGCAGGGCGACCGGCTCGTAGCCGAGGCTCTTGAGGTGGGCCAGCTGGCGGGCGTCGGCGCTGACGACGACCGAGCGGGCGTCGACCTCGTCGATGGAGACGCCGGTGGCGGTGAGGGCGGAGCGTTCGGCGGCGGTGGCGGGTCCGGCGATCTCGTACTGCCGGATCACCTCCTCGCCGTCCTTGGCGGCGGCGGTCGGCGCCGGGTCGGCCCCGGCGGGAGTCGTGAGCGCGGAGACGGGCGCCGCGAGGGCGAGCGCCAGGAGGGCCGCCAGGGCGGCGGACCTCCGTCCGCGGGTACGAAGTCGCATGCTGTCTCCTGGGTGGGGAGTGTGGGGAGTGCGACAGACGGTCGTTCGTCGGAAATCGGACGTCGGGCGTCGTACGGTGCTGACATGGTGGGGGTGTGACATGAACGGGTCAAGCAGTCAAGTTCGGCCACATTCTCCCGCCCCCGGCCCCCGGAAACGGCGCGGCGCCGCCGGGTGAGCGGCGGCGCTGCGTACGGATTCCCCTGGAGGGAGCAGCCGGGGAGCGGTCCCCGACTGCTCCCTCCGAGGCCGGGGGGGCTACGGCAGGCCGTGGACGTGCGGGCCGACCGCGTTCGACCAGGCGTTGCCCGCGGTGGCGTCCCAGTTGGTCGACCAGGTCATCGCGCCGCGGATGGCCGGGTACGTCCGCGACGGCTTGAACGTGCCGCAGCCGGTGCCCTTGGCGAGGCAGTCGAGCGCGTTCCTCACGATCTGCGGGTCGACGTAGCCGCTGCCCGCGCCCCGCGTCGAGGCGGGCACGCCGAGGCCGACCTGCGAGGCGTCGAGGCCGCCCTGCAGCTGGATGCAGGCGAGGGCGGTCAGGAAGTCCACCGAGCCCTGGCTGTAGACCTTGCCGTCACAGCCGAGCATCGAACCGCTGTTGTAGTACTGCATGTTGACCACCGTGAGGATGTCCTTCACGGCGAGCGCGGTCTTGAAGTACTCGGTGCCGGTGTTCTGCATGTCGATGGTCTGCGGCGCCATCGTCAGGACCAGCGACGAACCGGCCTTGGCGGACAGCTGTCGCAGCGCCTTGGTCAGGTACGTGGAGTTGATGCCGTGCTCCAGGTCGATGTCGACGCCGGTGAAGCCGTACTCCCGCATGAGGGCGTACGCGCTGTCGGCGAAGGCGGTCGCGGAGGCGTCGCTGTTGATGGTGACGTTGCCCTTCTCGCCGCCGACCGAGATGATCACGGACTTCCCGGCCGCCTTCTTGGCGGCGACGTCGGCCTTGAAGTCGGCGACGGAGGCGTAGCCGACGGCCGGGTCGAGGTTGAACGTGATCTGGCCGGGCGTGGCCGTCGAGTCCGCGAAGGAGACGGCGATGATGTCGTACTGCGACTGGACGTCCCGCAGCTTCTGCACCGTGGCGCCGTTGTCGAAGTTCTGCCAGTAGCCGGTCAGCGCGTGCTTGGGCACGGCGGGGCCGGGGCCCGGGTCGGTGACCTTCGCGGTGCGCGCGGTGACGGCCGCGGACTTGGCCGACTCGCCCGCCGCGTTGGTGGCCGAGACCTGGAACTGGTACGCGGTGTCGGCGGCCAGGCCGGTGACGGTCGCCGAGGTGCCGCTCACGGTCGTCGCGAGGGCGCCGTCCTTGTAGACCTTGTAGCCCGTCGCTCCGGAGACCGCGCCCCAGCCGAGGGAGACGGAGCTGGTGGTGACGGTTCCGGCGGCGAGACCGGCCGGGGTGGCCGGGACCGTCGGCTCCGGGTCCGTGCCGCCGCCTCCGTCGGGGCCGAAGACGTTCACGTCGTCGACCGAGTACGCGGCCGTTCCGTACCAGCCGTGGGTGTAGATCTGCACCGAGGTGGTGTTGGCGCCGGTGGTGAAGGTGGTCGTCAGCTGCTTCCAGCTCGTGGAGTCCGGCGTCCAGGTGGAGACGTCGGTGGTGCCGGTGCCGCTCGCGCCGAGGTACGCGTATCCGCCCTGGACCCAGGCGCTGAGCGTGTACGTGGAGCCGGGCTTCACGGTCACCGTCTGGGTGCACCTGGCGTTGTCGAGGCCGGCCGGGGTGGCGCGCAGGGCGCCCGCTCCGGTGCGTACCGGCGAGGAGACGGCGGCGCCGCTGCCCGCGGAACAGGACCAGTTGGCGAGACCGTTCTCGAAGCCCGCGTTCCTGGCGACGTTGACGTCCGCGGCCTGGGCGGTGCCGGCGCCGCCGACGAGGACGAGGCCGGCGCTCAGGGCCAGGCCGAGCGCGGCTCTGGTGGTGCGGTCCACTTGCTGCCTCCGGGGGTGGGGGAAGGGGGGAGGGGCGGGGAGGGAGGTGCTGAGCGGTGGCCACCGTCGCCAGACAAGTTGGTCCAGACCAATTCGGTTGTCAAGACCTCTGGAAGGAAGCGCAGTTCAGAGCCGTCCGCAACGACCGAGAAAGTGACGGAGCTTGAAGGATTGTCTGTTCACCACCCCGGCCGACGTGGATAAAGTGCAGGGCGGCGGTAACGCTGCGAACGCAGCAAGTGATCAACGAGTGGTCAGTGAGGGATCGGGGGAGCCCGACGTGCCGACAGCGATTGCGGTCACCAGCGCCGACCTGGTGCTGCCCCCGACCGACCCGCAGACACCTCCCGCCGCCGTCCTGCCCGACCCCGGGGTCCGGCCGCTCGACGCCTCCCTCGCCGACGTCCAGCTCCTGCTCGACCGCTACGGCCACCTGATCGTCGTCTGCCCCGGACACGTACCGCCCGCGACCGCCCGACGGCTCCACTCGGTACGGTCCCTGCTCGAATCCGACCGGATCGCGATCGTCAGGACCGCGCTGCCGCCGCTCGGCGCCGCCGTCCTCGTCCGCCAGCTGCGCCAGCTGTCCGCCTGCGACTTCAGCCCCGGCGTCCTCGCCTCCGCCGCCCGGCTGCTCGCCCACTACGTGTACGCCGGCGCCGTCCTCGGCTCCGTGGCCCGCCTCGACCACGTACCCGTCGGACTCACCTCCCACGTCAAGGGCTGGCTCCCCGGCGCCCAGTTCGCCGTGCTCGCGGGACCCGCGCCGCAGCTCGTACGGCTCGGGGCGGGCGATTCCGACGAGCTGGCCGGGCCCGAGTTCACCACCGACCTCGTCCTGGCCCGCGGCCAGCTCCAGACCGAGTGGCCGACGACCGTCCTCGCCCCCCGCTGGCGGGTCCGCGCCGTCCAGGAGGCCACCCTGCCCGAGTCCTCGCCCGGCTGGTGGGGCACGGGCAAGCTCGTCGAGTTCGCCGCGTACCTGCCCGACCTGCCCGTCCTCTACCAACTCGTCGCCTCCGTACGGCGCGAGACCTGCCACTGGTGCCGCATGGAGCTCATCGGCGACCGCTGCGGCTTCTGCGGGGCGCCCCTGGCCGGCGCCGCGCCCGCCCGACCGGCCGCGTCGGCGCCCGGCTGACCCCGGCCCCGCTCCCGCCCCGGGCCCCGCCGCGGAGCACACCCGCCCCGACCGTCCCGCCCTGTCCGCCGCCCCACCCGTCCACGATCGAGGTAGTACGGCCCATGAACTCCCGCCAGCGCCGCGGCGTGATCCTGCTGCTGCTCTCCGTCCTGTGCGCGCTCGGCGCCTTCGCCGGCGTCCTCTCGGTGATCAGCGACGTGAACTCCAAGGTCGGACCCGAGGCGACCGCGTACCGGATCAAGGACGACATCGCGCCCTACACCCCGCTCGGAGCCGACGACTTCGAGAAGGTGAGCATGCCCGAGCGCTGGCTCCCCGCCACCGCCGTCACCGACCTCGCCCGCACCCGCGGCAAGATCGCCGTCACCACCCTCAAGGCCGGCTCCCTGCTGCAGAGCGACATGATCGTCGACCGGCCCGCGCTCGAACCCGGCCAGCAGGAGATGGCCATCATGATCGACGCCGCCACCGGCGTCGCCGGCAAGATCACACCGGGCGCCGCCGTCAACATCTACGCCACCTTCGCCGGCGAACGCGGCGGCCGCGCCGACCAGTCGAAGCTGATCGTCGCCGGCGCCCGGGTCCTCGCCATCGGCAAGCTCACGCCCGTCGAGGACACCGACGACCGCGGCGGCCGCGCCACCGCCGCCGTCCCCGTCACCTTCGCCCTCTCGACCGCCGACACCCAGCGCGTCGCCTACGCCGAGTCCTTCGCCGAGCACGTCCGCCTCGCCCTCGTCGCCCCCGGCACCACCACCACGCCCGACCCGCGCGACCGCACCTACACGCTCGACAAGGACAAGTGAGGCCGTATGACCACGAGGATCCTGCCCGCGGTCGGCGACCCGGACGCGGCCCGCGCCGTCACCACCCTCATCGGCCAGCTCCCCGACGCCGAACCCGCCGGGCCCGTCGCCGACTCCACCCAGCTCCTCGACACCCTCGCCCGGCTCGCCGCCGAGTCCCTCGACGAGCTCCCCGAGGTCGTCCTCGTCCACGAACGCATCGGCCCCGTCCCGGCGCTCGAACTCGTCCGCGAGGTCGCCCTCCGCTTCCCCGCCGTCGGCGTCGTCCTCATCACCGCCGACGCCAGCCCCGTCCTGTTCTCCGCCGCCATGGACTCCGGCGCCCGCGGCCTCGTCACCCTCCCGCTGGGCTACGAGGAGCTCGCCAGCCGCGTCCAGGCCGCCGCCCAGTGGTCCGCCGGCGTCCGCCGCCACCTCGGCGCCGGAGCCGACACGCCCACCGGACCCGGCGGCACCGTCGTCACCGTCAGCGGCGCCAAGGGCGGTGTCGGCACCACCGTCACCGCCGTCCACCTCGCCCTCGCCGCCCGCGCCTCCGGACACACCGTCGCCCTCGTCGACATGGACCTCCAGGGCGGCGACATCGCCTCGTACCTCGACGTGCAGTTCCGGCGCTCGCTCGCCGACCTCGCCACCATCAACGACATCACGCCCCGCGTGCTGCAGGACGCCGTCTACGTCCACGAGACCGGCCTGTCGCTGCTCCTCGCCCCCGGCGAGGGCGAGCGCGGCGAGGACGTCACCGACCGCTCAGCCCGCCAGATCATCAGCGCCCTGCGCAGCCGCCACGAGGTCGTCGTCGTCGACTGCGGCACCCACCTCGACGCGGCCGGCGCGGCGGCCGTGGAGACCGCCGACACGGCCCTGCTCGTCACCACTCCGGACGTGGTCGCGGTACGGGCCGCCAAGCGCGTCGTACGGATGTGGGACCGGCTCCAGATCCGCAAGCCCGAGGAGAGCACCGTCCTCGTCAACCGCCACCAGCGCGCCACCGAGATCCAGCCCGCCCTCATCCAGAAGATCACCGGCACGCGGATGGCGGGCGTCGCGGTCCCGGCCGCCTTCAAGGAACTGGCCGCGGTCGTCGACGCGGGCCGGCTGCACGACCTGGACACCCGGTCCAGCGTCAAGCAGGCGCTGTGGTCCCTGGCGGGAGAACTGGGCCTGGTCAAGGCGCCGTCCGGCACGCCGGCCTCCGGCAGGGAACTCGTGCGCGGCGGGGACCGGGGCGCGCTCGGGCTGCGGCGACGCGGGGGAGGGCGATAGCCGTGCGGGCACCGTGGCGGCACGAGCGGGGGCGGCGGCGGAACGGGCGGCGGCCGGACGACAGCGGCCAGGTGGCCGTCGAGTTCGTCGGCATGCTGCCGCTGATCCTGCTCACGCTGGTGCTGCTGTGGCAGTGCGTCCTGATCGGCTACACGTACACCCTGGCGGGGAACGCGGCGGACCAGGCGGCGCGGGCCGGGGCGGTGGGGGACGACTGCCGCGAGGCGGGGCTGCGGCATCTGGAGGGGGCATGGGCGTCCAACGCCGCCGCGGGATGCGGCGAGAGGGGCGGGATGGTGTACGCGACGGTGGACCTGAAGGTTCCGGTGCTCTTCCCGGGCGCGATCAGCTTCCCGTGGAACGTGCGGGGCGAGGCCGCGGCCGTATGGGAGGGAGACGGGCGATGAGACGTCTCCGCACGCGCGACCGGGGCCAGGTGGCCGTCGAGTACCTGGGGTTCCTGCCGCTGCTCCTGCTGATCGGCCTCGTCGGCATCCAGCTCGGCATCGTCGCGTACGCGGCCCAGCAGGCCGGCACGGCGGCGCGGGCGGCGGCGCGGGCGGCGAGCGTGGACGACGAGGACTCCGTACCGAGCCCGAGGGCCGCCGGGAAGGCGTCGATGAGCGACTGGATCGCCAGGCGCAGCGACGTCCGGGTGGACGGCGGGGTCGCGACCGTCCGCGTCCAGATCCCCTCCCTCATCCCCTTCCTGACCGTCGACGACGTGACCAGGACCGCCACCATGCCCGTGCCCGAGGAGGACCAGCCATGAGCCTGCGGGCCCGCATCCACACCCCCGAGGAGAACCGGGCGGGCGGCGGCGGACGGGAGGACGGTCACCTCGTCGCCGCGTTCCGCGCCAAGCTCCTGGAGGAGATCGACCTCACCGAGATGTCCGCGCTCGCCGCCGCCGAGCGCCGGGCCCGCCTCGAACGCGTCCTCGGCCACATCATCAGCCGCGAGGGCCCCGTCCTCTCCACCGCCGAACGCGCCCAGCTGATCCGCCGCGTCGTCGACGAGGCACTCGGACTCGGCGTCCTCGAACCCCTCCTCGAAGACGCCTCCATCACCGAGATCATGGTCAACGGCCCCGACCAGATCTACGTCGAGCGGGCCGGGCGCGTGGAACTGCTGCCGCTGCGCTTCGCCTCCCACGAGCAGCTCATGCAGACCATCGAGCGGATCGTGTCGACCGTCAACCGCCGCGTGGACGAGTCGAACCCGATGGTCGACGCCCGCCTGCCGTCCGGCGAGCGCGTCAACGTCATCATCCCGCCGCTCTCCCTCACCGGCGCCACGCTCACCATCCGACGCTTCCCCCGCGCCTACACGCTGCACGAGATGACCGGCCTCGGCTCCCTCGACGAGCAGATGCTGCTCCTGCTGTCCGGACTCGTCCAGGCCAAGTTCAACGTCATCGTGTCCGGCGCCACCGGCACCGGGAAGACCACCCTGCTCAACGCCCTGTCCGGGCTCATCCCCGACGGCGAGCGGGTCATCACCATCGAGGACTCCGCCGAGCTCCAGCTCCAGCAGTCCCACGTCATCCGCCTCGAAGCCCGCCCGCCGAACATCGAGGGCCGCGGCCAGGTCACCATCCGCGACCTCGTCCGCAACTCGCTGCGCATGCGGCCCGACCGCATCGTCGTCGGCGAGGTCCGCGGCGGCGAGACCCTCGACATGCTCCAGGCCATGTCCACCGGACACGACGGCTCGCTCGCCACCGTCCACGCCAACTCGGCCGAGGACGCCCTCATGCGCCTCCAGACCCTCGCCTCCATGTCGGAGGTCAAGGTCCCCTTCGAGGCGCTGCGCGACCAGATCAACAGCGCCGTCGACGTCCTCGTCCAGCTCACCCGCCATCCCGACGGCACCCGCCGCGTCACCGAGATCGCGATCCTCGCCTCCAACGGCCGCGAGAGCTACCTCCTCGCCACCGTCTGCCGCTTCGACGCGCGGCCCGTCTCCGCCGACGGGCGCGTGCACGGGGAGTTCTCGTACCACCCGCTGCCGCGCCGCGTCGCCGAACGGCTCTACATGGCGGGCCAGCCCATCCCACAGGCCTTCGGCGTGGCCGCGTCCGACGCACAACTCGCCACGCGGGAAGCGAAATAGGGGGAGACCGACCGTGAACCCGACCCTGCTGACCCTGGGGGCCGCACTCGTCTGCTGCGTCCTCGCGGTGGCCGGCACCCAGCTGTACGCGAGCGGGGCCGCCCAGCGGTCCGCGCTGATCGCCCGCCTGTCGCAGACCGCGGGCGAGGCCGGCGAGGGCACCGGCCGGCGCCGCCGGCCCTTCCGCGGCGTCGACCGGCGGGTACGGCGCACCGGCCTCGGCCGCAAGCTGGAACTCCGCATCTCCGCCACGGGACTCGACGTCACGCCAGGCGAGTTCGTCGTCTACATGACGATCACCGTCGCCGTCCTGTGGGCCGCGGGACAGGCCTTCCTGTCGCCCTTCTTCGGGCCGATCAGCGGCTTCCTCGGCGTGTGGGTCGCGATGGGCTTCCTCAACTGGCAGCGGCAGAAGCGCATCGAGAAGTTCATCAACCAGCTCCCCGAACTCTCCCGGATCCTCGCCAACGCCACCCAGGCCGGGCTCGCCCTGCGCATGGCGCTCTCGCTCGCCGCCGACGAGCTGGAGGCGCCCGCCGGGGACGAGCTGGAGAAGGTCGCCCAGCAGCTCGCCGTCGGCACCTCCGTCGACGACGCCCTCGGCGAACTCGCCGAACGCCTCCCGTCCCGCGAACTCGTCGTCCTCGTCACGACCCTGGTCCTCGCCAACCGGGCCGGCGGCACCGTCGTCTCCTCCCTGCGCAACCTCACCGAGACCCTGGAGGAACGCAAGGAGACGAGGCGCGAGGTCCGCACACAGCTGTCGCAGGTGAGCATGACGGCGTACGCCGTCCCGGTCATCGGCGTCGGCTCGCTGCTGCTCATCGACAACATGCAGCCGGGAGCGCTCGACCGGATGACGGGGTCGGGGCTCGGACAGTTCGCCGTCGTCGCCGCCTTCGCGCTGTATGTCGTCGGCTTCGTCGTCATCCGCCGCCTCGCGAAGATCGACGTCTAAGGGGCGACGACGACCATGGACCTCCTCCTCGCACTGCTCGCCGGCCTCTCCGTCGCCGGCGTCGCCTACGGCGTCCGGCTCTACCGCGCCGACGCCAAGCTCCCCACCGACCTCCAGCTCGCCCTTGAGGTCGGCGCCACCCGCACCGGCGCCGTCGACTCCGTCGTCGACCGGCTCGGCATGCGCTGGTCCCCGGCCGTGCTCCGGCTCATGGGCGCCAAGCGCGTCAACTCGGTGCGCCGCCGCATCGACCTCGCCGGCAACCCCGGCGGCCTCACCATCGACCGCTACGGCGCCCGGCGGGCCGTCTACGGCTTCCTGGGGGGCCTCGGCGGACTGCTGATGCTCGGCAGGGGCTCCGTCCTGGTCGCGCTGCTCCTGTTCGCCTTCGGCGCCTTCTGGACGGAGGTCGGCATCTGGTCCGCCGTCCGCATCCGCAAGGACCAGATCGAACGCACCCTGCCCGACTTCCTCGACGTCCTCGCCGTCGTCGTCTCCGCCGGCCTCGGCTTCCGCCAGGCCCTGGAGCGCGTCGCCGACAAGTACGAGGGTCCGTGGGCGGACGAACTGCGCATCACCCTGCGCCAGATGGACATGGGCGTCAGCCGGCGTGAGGCCTTCGACGAACTCCGCCGCCGCAACGACTCGGAGCAGGTGGCCCAGTTCGTCACCGCCCTCCAGCAGGGCGAGGAGCTCGGCGCCCCCATCGTGGACACCCTCATCCAGATCGCCAACGACATGCGCCGCACCGACGCCCAGAACGCCCGCCGCAAGGCCGCGAAGGCCGTCCCCAAGGCCACGATGGTCATCACCACCCTCATGGTCCCCGCCACGATGATCCTGCTCGGCGCCGGCCTCTTCCTGGGCACGGGCACGGACCTCGGCTCGGTCACGGGTGAGTGAGGAGGTGGTCGGCAGTGGAGCCACGGGCCCGCGGCACCGGACGCGTGCGACTGCACATGCTGGCGCTACGCCAACTGTGGCGAATATACTGCCCTTCGGGAATTCTGCTTCGCGAGTGCAATCGGATTGGTGTCGGCCCGGACCGAGCGTGGGGGAGGCGAGACCGTCTCATGGATCTGACTACGCACGGTGATTGGTTCTACGGGCACTGTGAACACCCCACCCATACGGCGTACTCTGCCCCCGTCGCCGGACACGGAGGGGAACACCATGAACGACGCGATGCTGAAGGCCCTGACCAAGGCCCAGGCGCACGCGAGTACTTGGTCCGCCAAGGGCGCCGCCCGCGCCCGGGCCCGCGCCGCACGGCGCGGCGACCGGGGCCAGACGGCGGTCGAGTACCTGGGAATCATCGTGGTGGTGGTGGCGATCGTGGTCGCGATCTCGGGGACGAGCATCGGCCAGGACATCAAGGACGCCATCTCGCGCAAGATCACCAGCCTGACCGGCGGTGGGGGCGGCGGCTCGGCGCACTGACGTGCCGACGGCGCACCGACGCAGGACAGGCGCTTCCCGTCTACATCACGGTGATGGCAGGGCTGCTCTTCCTCGCGTTCGTCTACTTCGCGGTCGCCCAGGCAGCCGTCACCCGCAGCGGAGGGCAGACGGCGGCCGACGCCGCCGCACTCGCCGCGGCACAGGACGCACGCGACCAGCTGCGCGACGGCTGGCGCCAGGTGATCCTCGACCCGGAAGCGTGGGACGACTACCTGCGAGGTCGGCTGTACGTCCTCGATTCCGCATGCGATCGGGCCGCGGGGTTCGCGCGGGACAACGGAGCCGCGCTGGCCGAAGGCGACTGCACGGACCGGCCGTCGGGCGGGGGCGTGGAATTCCGGGTCCGGGTCAGCACCCTCGGAACCGTGGGCAGCTCACTCGTACCCGGCACGGAGGACCAGCACGCCGAGGCGACGGCGACAGCCGTCCTGGAGCCCCGCTGCCACTTCGAGGCGCCCGAGCCGACACCGCCCCCGCCCACGCCGACCGAACCGACGCCGACGGGCTCGCCCACACCGGAACCGACTCCCACGCCGAGCCCCGAACCGGAGCCGATCACCGGTCTCGTCTGCGGCGGCGAGGAGTGGACGATCGATCCCGAAGACCCGCGACTGCCCGACGCGGCGGATCTCTTCACCGTTCGACTGACTGACTGAACGACGAGCGAAGGACCTTGGACCATGAATGTTCAGCACGCGAGGAAGGCCCGCAGGGGGGCGGCCGTAGCCCTGGCGGCTGGACTGGCGCTCGTCGTGACCGGGTGCGGAAGCGAGGAGGAGCCGAAGAAGGGGCCGGTGGCGGCGACCTCCGCGGCTCCGGGCGCGGCCGGCAAGGATGCCAAGCCGTCCCCCCCGGCCGACCTCACCGAAGTCCTCGCCGTGCTGAAGGGCCAGGAGGGCCTGGAACTCACGGTGAACGCGGCCGCGCGCGATGCCGGAGGCTTCCTCACGGTCAGCGGCCAGCTCAAGAACACCTCGGACGCCGCCGCCCTGATCTCCTCTCACCTCAGCGGTGACGAGACGGAGATCATCAAGCACGGCAACTCGCTCGGTGGCGCCACCCTCCTCGACTCCGTCGGCAAGAAGCGCTATTACGTCCTCCGCGACACCGAAGGGCGACCGCTCACGACCACGAGGCTCTCCAGCCTCGAGCCGGGAGCGACGACGAACGTCTTCATGCAGTTCCCCGCCCCGCCCGCCACCACCACCGAAGTCTCGCTCCAGCTTCCCACCTTCACCCCCGCCACCATCAAACTCTCCTGAGGCGCAGTCATGACGACGACCACACCGCGCCGCCTCGCCGCCCTCTCCGTCACCGTGCTCCTCCTCGCCGGCGGCGTCGGCGGTACCGCCCGCGCCGACGATCCGCCCGGGTCCACGTCCAACGGGGGGCCGCCGCCCGTCATCGACGCGCACTCGCCCGCGCTGATGCTGCCCGACGGCGCCACCCTCGCGCCCGCGAAGGTCCTGGACATCAAGCAGATCGTCGAGGAGGAAGGCGGCGAGCAGCGGCGCGAGGACACCAACGTCGACGTGACCTTCGCCCTCCAGGCCGAGGTCCTCTTCCCCAAGGACAGCGCCAAGCTCAGCTCCGCCGCCACCGCCCGCATCGCCGCCATCGCCGCGGAGATCAACAAGCAGACCTCGCGGCGCGTGCGGGTCTTCGGGTTCACCGACGACCTCGGCACGTACGAGCACGGACTGAAGCTCTCCAAGGAACGCGCCGACGCCGTCCAGCAGGAGCTCGCCAAGAACCTCGACCCGGGCACGACCTTCGACATCCGCGGATACAGCGAGGACTATCCCATCGCCGACAACTCCACCGAGGAAGGGCGGAAGAAGAACCGACGGGTCGAGGTGTCCTTCCCGCGCACCTCCGGCGGGTAGCGGGGCGATGCGCAGGGTCGCGGCCGCCGCGCTCGTCCTGGGGGTGCTCGCCACTCCCGCTCCTTCCTCCTCTCCTCCCTCCCCTTCTCCTTCTTCTTCTCTCTCCTCCTCTCCTCCGTCCGGGTACCAGGCCGCCTCCGACACCCAGCGCACCCGTACGGGCGCGCTGCTTCCCGGGCCCGGCACGTACGCCGACGACATCGCCAAGGGCGAGACCCGCTCGTACCGCGTCCGGCTCGACGGCACCACGAACGTCTACCTCTCCGTCGTCCTCGCGCCCGGTCCCGGCACAGCCGTCGACGTCGTGGACGGCATCTCGTTGTCCCTGCGCGCCGCTTCGGGGCCCGCCTGCGGCCTCCGCACCGACGTCCGCTTCTACGGCGACACCGCGCGCCCCGTGGCCGACTACGTCAGCCGTCGCGTCGAACCGGGACGGGACTGCCAGGAGCCGGGGGAGTACGTCCTCGACGTGGAGGGCGTCGGGAGGGACACCGGGTCCCAGGAGAAGCCGTGGCGCTGGCCGATGGAGATCGGCTACGTCGAGGAGGCGGCGCCCGGGAGCGAGGTGCCGCCCCCGTTCCCGCCCACGGCGTGGTCCACCGAGCCGCCCGCCGGAGCGCTCCGCGACGGGGGGACGCGCCGGGTGCGCGGCGGCACCGGGTTCAACGACGCCGCGCCGCTCGCCGGGTCCGGGAGCTGGCGGGACGAACTGAGGCCGGGGGAGAGCCGGTTCTACCGGGTGCCGGTCCGCTGGCGGCAGCAGCTCTTCGCGCGGGCACGGTTCGGCAACGCCGAGCCGCCGCCCGGTGGCTCGGCCCTGCCGGACGGACTGCGGCTCGCGCTGTACAACCCGGCGCGCGGAGCCGTGGACGAGCGCAAGGGCCTGTACACCGGCGAGCCCGCCACCCTCCTCCTCGGCAGCGCGCCCGCCGCCTACGCCAACCGAACCGAGGGCGCCACCGAGGCCGTCGGCGCGATGCGTTTCGCCGGCGACTACTACCTCCAGGTCACCCTGGACCGCCGGGTCCCCGCGCCCGTCCCCCTGGCCCTCGACCTGGCACTCGCGACCCCGTCCGCGGCACACGCCGCCCCGGCACCGGGCCGGGCCGCCGGCCCCGCCTCCGACGCGGATTCCGGTCTGGCTTCCGGCCCGAACTCCGGCCGGGCCTCCGCATCCGGTCCCGACCCCGGCTCGGATCCGGTCCTGCGCGCCGTGGGCATCGCCGGCGTCTCCACCGGCACCGCCCTCGTCGCCTCCCTCGCCGCCTGGCCCCTCCTCCCCTCCCGTCGCCCCCGGCCCCGCTCCCGTCCCCGCGGGCGTCACGCCCGCGGGGCGTGACGCCCGGTCCGCCGTCCGGCCGGCTCGGTCAGTTCATCGCGGCGCGCAGGCTGGGCACGCCGTGGAGGGGCCCGCGCAGGCCGGTCGGGGTGCGGACCCCGCTCTCGGCGAGGAACCGGCGCACCGACGAGTGGTTCGCCGCGCTGGTCACCGTGATCTCGGACTCGACGGTCCTGTGCTCGAAGCCGTTGGTGACCCGCACGGTGAAGCGGTACGCCGTGCGGGGCCGCAGCGGGTGGTCCGTCGTGAACGTGCCGCTGTAGTGGGCGCCGTGCGGGTTGATGTTGTGGGTGTGGAGCCGGGGCTGGTCGTGCGGGCCCCAGAAGATGTCCCCGCTGTTGTAGGAGTACGAGGACCAGCTGATCGTGATCCGGTTCTCGTGCTGGAGCGTCTTGGGCTCACGGGCCACGATCGCCAGGACGGGCACGGACGGCACCTGACCGGTGTGCCCCGGTGTCCCGCCGCCCGGCACCTGGACGGGAGGGAAGGCACTGCCCTGCACGTCGTCCGGCGGGCCGGCCCACTTGAAGACGACGGAACCGGCGAGCACCCGTCCCGCGTACGGCTGGATCTGGGCCGCGGGTACGTCGGTCTCCCGGACGGCACCGTCCATGGGCTCCGTGGCGAGGCCGTGGGGCAGCTCGACCCAGACCTCGTCCGGTTCCTCGGGGTCGGGGAAGAACCGGTCGAGGTCCCATTCCAGGTGCAGCGCCCCTTCGTCCGTGAGTTGGACGACGGTGACCACCGGGGGTTTGCGCGACGCCATGTCCTGTGTCCTTCCCGGGCTACTGGAGGGTGACGACGACGGGCAGCAGCCCGGTGCCGTCCGCCATCGGGGCCAGTGCCTTTCCGACGACGGCACCGAGCGTCCGGGACGCGTCCGTGGCCTTCATCGCGTGGCCGGGAGTGGGCGACGAGGTGAGGAGGTCGCCCACCTCGATCGCTCCGTAGGAGGCGTCGACGTGGCAGTAGGCCTTGCCGACCATGGCGATGGGCTGGGCACTGCCGTCGTCCGCGCGCCCGGAGTCGAGGATCAGTCCCGGCCGGTAGCTGCCGGCACCGGCGACGATCCCGACGACCCTCTTGTCGTACGCGCGGTCGGCCGGGGCGATCCGGCCGTCGTCGTCGAGACTCATGAGGGTCCCCGGCGCGCACGCCGGCGCGGCGGGCCGAGTCTCGAAGAGTTCGGCGAGGTCGCCGCCGACGAGCCGGATGTCCCCGGTGACCTCGACGTCGCCGTTGACCACGACCTTGCCCTGGAACACTCCCGCGGGACCGTGCTTGCTCGTGCCGAACACGCCCGCGCCGTTGACGCTCTGCCCGACGACTCCCGACCCGTCGGCCTTGTTCTCGCCCCAGACCCCGGCGGCGCCCGTCGCGGCCGGGGAACCGGTCTCCCCGTACACGCCGTGCCAGTGCCGGCTCTTGCCGATCACACCGGGACCGCCCTCGACGCCCTCGCCCATCACGCCGGCCCCGCCGGTGGTGCTGTCCGTCTTGCCGTAGACCCCCATCCAGTTGCGGCTCTCCCCGATGACGCCGGGGCCGCCGTTGGTGTTGCTCCCGTAGATTCCGGCCCCGCCGGTCGTGCTCGAACTCAGACCGGCGACGCCGTGCCAGGTGCCGCCGTCCCCGCGGACGCCCACGGAGCCGCCCTGACCGAGCACGGCGATGCTGTCCCCCTCGGACACGCCGTGAAAGGCCGATTCACCAGAGGTCTTGTTCTCGACGGTCGCCATCGTGTGGAGCCCTTCTTCCGAGACCCGTTGTCGTCACGACGCCCTCTACCCATAGGGGACGTCACGGACACGGGAGTCAACCCGGGCGGTGCAGGAAGAAACGATCAATCCGCCCTCGCCGTCGCCCTGTTCGCCCAAAGCCGCCAGCGCCGCCCGGATCGTGGCCGTCATGCGTTCCGGGTGGCCGAAGACCTCGCGGGCCGTGAAGCGCAGGACGCGGCGGACGCCCGGACAGTTCTGCAGCTCGTTGAAGCGGCGGACATCGCGTTCGTGGGCCTCGCGGGTGCCGTGGTACGCGAAGCCCTCGATCTCGACGACGAGCCCGGCGGCGCGGAAGTAGAAGTCGGGATGCAGGGGACGGCCGGTGACGGTGTGCAGGGTCGGCTGGGTCTCGGGGCTCAGCCCCGCGTCGCGCATCCGGAGCCGGGCGACCGTCTCCGCGGGCGAGCCGGAGCCGGCCACCGCGAGCGGCAGCCAACGGCGGGCCGAGGGGCCGCCCGCGCAGTGGGGCGCGGCGAGTTCGACGGCCAGCTCCTCGGCGCGGACGAGGGGCGCGCGGTGGAGCCCGGCGACGAAGCGGTGGGACAGCGCCGAGTCCGCGACGACCACGGCCGCCTCCCGGCTGCCGGCCGCCCGTATCAGGTCGCCGACCGTGCGCGCCGCGGTCGTCACCCGCAACCCGCGTCGGACCGCGCAGTCCTGTTCGGTGAGCCGGGACGTGCCGTGCACACGTATCCGGCCATGAGCGACTCTGCCATGACGGGCGCTGAACTCGAGGACGTCGGCGTCGTCGGCACCCGCCCGCGCGCCCGTGAGGAGTTCGATCCGGTGCGCCGCCGCGGCCGTGCGGTGGCTGCACACCAGCTCGGGCCTGAGCAGTTGGGCCGCCCGGGCCCGCGTCCGCCAGTCCACCTCCTTTCCCGGGAGCGCCCACGCGCCCCGCCAGATCCGCTGCCAACCCTCCCCGCGCAGCCTTCGGTCGAGTCGCCCCCGCGGCCAGCCCGCGGCGAGCGCCCACACCGTGAGCAGCACCCCGCCCCTGGCGAGGTTCATCAACTCGTACATACGAGCAACGATCCACGGAAGAGCGACACTTCGCACCCCCTGTGGAAAACCCGTCGAAAGACCGCGTCAGGAAAGCGCAAAAGCGCCGCGCCAGGACACTTCGCCGGGAGCATCCTGGTGCGTGGAGCTCTCCTTCGCCGGTTCCCTTGGCCGGCTCCGCACCGTTTTCCGGAATGGGCAGCCGATGACGACCCCTACTCCCCTCCCCAGCACCTCCCTCCCCAGCACCTCCCTCCCCAGCACATCCCTCCCCAGCACCCCCCTCTCCGGCACTCCCCTCCCCAGCACCTCTCTCCCCAGCGCTCCCCTCTCGACCGGACCCCTCTCGGCCACCCCCGTCTCGACCCGCCCCACTCCCAGCGTGCAGCTGGTCAGTGACCTCGTCGCCCGGGTCCCCGAGTTCCGGCCGGCGTTCGACGCACACGTCTTCCGGCAGGGCGACGTCCTGCCGCACGTCTTCTTCTGGGACGTCGTGCAGGGCACGGTGCGCGCGTTCCTCGGGGAGGAGGGCTGCGCCGTGGACTGGCGGCGGACGCTCGACTTCCTCGAGGAGCAGTGCAACCGCGGCGAGGTGGGTGTCGACGAGGTGATCGTGACGTCCTTCCTCGGTGATCTGCCTCACCCCCACGAGCCGGGGTACGCGATCGTGCGGCAGCTGGGACCGGTCATGGCGGCCAGGTTCCTGCGGCTCCGACCGGGCGGCTGACGGGCGCCCGCATAATCGACCGCATGCCCCGCACCACCCTCGGCCCGACCTCCGCACCGGCTCCCACTCCGGCTTCCGCTCCGACCCGTACGCGCCCAGGCCCGCCCTGGGCCGCCCTGGGCGGCTACGCGGCCACCCGTCTCCTCGGGCTCGTCGCGCTCGCGGTCGCCGCGGCGGTCATGGACAAGGACGGGCTGCACCGGCTCAAGGGGCGCTGGGACGCGGTCTGGTACTCCCGGATCGCCGAGCACGGCTACGGCCACGAGGTGACCCTGCCGAACGGCGACGTCCACTCCGACCTGGCCTTCTTCCCGCTCTTCCCGGCCCTGGAGCGGGCCGTCTCCGCCGTCCTCCCGGTCGACGTGGCCACCGCCGGACTGCTCGTGTCCTGGGCCGCCTCGCTCGCCGCGGCCTGGGGCATCTACGCGGTGGGCGCCCAGGTGGCGGGGCGGCGGGCCGGCGTGGTGCTCGCGGTCCTGTGGGGTGCGTACCCGACGGCGTTCGTGCAGTCGATGGCGTACACGGAGACGCTGTTCACGGCCCTCGCCGCCTGGTCGGTCCTGGCGGTGCTGCGGGGGCGCTGGATCCTGGCCGGGGCCCTGTCGGTGTTCGCGGGGCTGACCCGTCCGACCGCGGCCGCGCTGATCGCGGCGATCGGTGTCACCGCGCTCGTCACCGTCGTGCGCGAGCGGCGGTTGCGGGCGCCGGTGGTGGCCGGGGCGCTGCTGGCACCGCTGGGCTGGCTCGCGTACATCGTGTACGTCGGTGTCCGCCAGGGCAGCGCCACCGCCTACTTCGACGTCCAGGCGGCGTGGGGCAACTCCATCGACGGCGGCGTCGCGCTCGCCCGCTTCATCGCGGGGCTGCCGTGGCCCGCGGCGCTCGGCCTGTGTGCCGCGCTCGGGCTGCTCGGCTGGCTGGTCGTGCTGTGCGTGCGGCAGCGGCAGCCGCTGCCGCTGCTGGTGTACACGGTCGCCGTCGTGGTGATCTCGCTGGTCGGCGCCGCGTACTTCGGCTCCCGGCCGCGGCTCATGATGCCCGCCTTCGGGCTGCTGCTGCCGCCCGCCGTGGCACTGGCCCGGCTCCGTACGCGTACGGCGGGCCCGGTGCTCGGCGCCCTGGCGCTCGCCTCCGCGGTCTACGGAGCCTTCACCTTGCTCGGCTCCGGCCCGCCGTGACGGTCACGCGCCTGCCGGCCGATCCGTTCCCGGCCCGCCATGACCGTCCCGCGTCTCCTGGTGGCTCCGCCGTGACGTCACCCGTCTCCTCGTAGCTCCGCTTCCCGGCTCCGCCTTGACGGTCACGCGTCTCCTCGTAGCTCCTCCATGACGGTCACCCGTCGCCTCCTGGCTCCGCTCCCGCCTGCGCCGTGACGGTCACGCCGCGCCGTAGCCCCCACTTCGCCATCGCGCCGCCCTCCGCCTCCAGTACGTGCCGGCCGCGCGGGCGGATCATGCCGAGCCGGCCCGGGCGCATGGTGACGACGTCGAGAACGGTCCACGAGCGGTCCAGGTAGGCCACGTCGATCGTGAGGCGCATCCCGAAGGTGTGGATGCTGTTGGTGGGCGTGATCAGCAGGGCGCCCTCGATGCCGTCGCGGCCCAGCAGGCCGCGCCGCCGGGCCCGGTAGGAGGCCGCGATCTCCAGCGGCACCGCCCCGGCCGGTGTGTGCAGCGTTCCCCGTCCGTCCCGCCAAGTCCTCCCCATGGGGCCGACCCTAGCCCTAGGGTCGGCCCGTGGACGCCCTGTCGCTCGCCCTCGTCGTGGCCGCCGCCCTGTGGGGCGGGGCGGCCGGGCTGCTCGTGCCGCGTGCCGCGTACCGCCTGGCGGTCGCGCCGGAGGAGCCCTGGCGGCACGCGTGTCCGGCGGGCCACCCGTTCGCGGGGCCGGCGGCGGGCTGGCTGGGCGGTCCGGGGCGAGCCGGCTGCGCGACCACACCGGCGCCGCTCACCGCGCCGCTCCTGACGGCGGCGGCCTGCGCCGCGCTCGCCGCGGCGAGCGGCGTGCCCCGGCCGGAGCTCGTGGTGTGGCTCCTGGTGGCGCCCTTCGGCACGCTGCTCGCGTTCGTGGACGTACGGGTGCACCGGCTGCCCGACCGGCTGACGCTGCCGCTCGCCGTGGTGCTGCCCCTGCTGCTCGCGCTCGCGGCGCTCTCGCCGTACGCGGCGGGCTCCTGGCCCAACGCCCTGCTGGGGGCGCTGGTGCTCGGCGGCGGCTACCTCGTCCTGTTCCTCGTGCACCCCGACGGGATGGGCTTCGGTGACGTGAAGCTGGCGGTGCCGCTGGGCGCGGCCCTCGGCTGGTACGGCTGGGGCGTGCTGTTCGTGGGGGCGTTCGCCGGTTTCCTGCTGGGCGCGCTGTACGGGCTGGGGCTCGTCCTGGCCGGCCGGGCGGGGCGTGGCGCGGCGATCCCGTTCGGCCCGTTCATGATCGTGGGCGCTCTCCTGGGGCTGCTGCTCGGCGCGTTCACCGCCCTCCCCTGAGGGCACTCCCTAACATCACCCCATATGCCCCATATGTCGCACGCGAGGACCGCCGACGAGAACGTGCCCCTGGAACGGCCGGAGCCCGCGCCGGCCGACCAGGCCGACCAGGCCGACCAGGCCGACCCTCCAGGTCCGGCCGACCCGGCCCGCCAAGTCGACCCGTCAGGCCCGCCCCCGCCCTGGTACCGGCGGACCGCCCTGCTGCCCTGGGCCTGGGCCGCGGCACTGTGCCTGCTGTACGCGACCGTCGCCGTGCGCCGCCACCTCCTCATGCGCACCACCGGCTACGACCTGGGCATCTTCGAACAGGCCGTCCGCGCCTACGCGGAGTTCCGCGCGCCCGTCGTCCCGCTGCGCGGCGAGGACTTCAACCTCCTCGGCGACCACTTCCACCCGCTGCTCGCCGTCCTCGCCCCGCTCTACCGGCTGTTCCCCTCACCGCTCACCCTCCTCGTCGCCCAGTCCGCCCTTCTCGCGCTCGCCGCCGTCCCGCTGGTCCGCTGGGCCGTGCGCGCGGTCGGCCCGCGCGGCGCCCACGCCGTCGCCGCCGGCTACGGACTGAGCTGGGGCGTCGCCTCCGCCGCCGCCTTCGACTTCCACGAGGTCGCCCTGGCCGTACCGCTGCTCGCGTTCAGCCTGGAGGCGCTCGGCCGGCGGCGGTGGCGGGCCGCCGTCGCCTGGGCCGCGCCGCTGCTCCTCGTCAAGGAGGACCTGGGGCTCACGCTCGCCGCCGTCGGCGCGTGCATCGCCCTCAAGGGCCGTACGGACGGGCGCGCGAGGAAGCTCGGCCTCGCCACCGTCGCCGCAGGGCTCGCCGGCTCGCTCCTGGAGATCAAGGTCCTGCTGCCCGCCCTCGGGCCCACCGGCGGCTACGCCCACGGCGGCCAGCTCGCCGCCGCCCACGGCTCGCTCCTCTCCGCGCTCGCCCACGGCCCGCTCGACCTGCTGCGCCCCGACGTCAAGGCGACCACCCTGATCCTGGTCTTCGCTCCGTCCGCGCTGCTCGCGCTGCGTTCACCGCTCGCGCTGGTCGCGCTGCCCACCCTGGGCTGGCGCATGGCCTCCGAGAACGGTTTCCACTGGGGCACGGCCTTCCACTACAGCGCGGTCCTCATGCCGGTCGTGTTCGCCGGCCTCCTCGACGTCCTCGGCCGCGAGACCGGGCGCGAGACCGTCGGCGTGACCGGTCGCGTGACCGGCGGCGCCGGAGATCGCGAGACCGCCCGCCGCAACGTCCGCGCCGCCCTCGCCACCGTCCTCGCCGTGACCGCCGTCCTCATCCCCTCCTTCCCGCTGGCGCAGCTCGCCCAGCGGGCCACCTGGCACACCACCCCGCACCTGGAGGCCGCCCGCGCGCTGCTCGCGCGGATTCCCGACGGCGCGACCGTCGCCGCCTCCAACCGGCTCGCCCCGCAGCTCACTTCGCGCTGCACGGTGGTCCTCTTCCCCACCTTCCCGGTCGACGGGCGGCTCTACGAGTACCGGCGCGAGAACCTGCCGCGGCCCACCGCCGAATGGATCGTCCACGACCCGCAGACCCCGGAGGCCTGGCCGTACAAGGAGGGCCACTGGCCCTATCCGCTGGAGCAGCAGCGGACGGAGCTGGCGGCCGCCCGCCAGAAGTACGGGTACGAGGTGGTGGCGGTACGCGACGGGATCACCCTCCTGCACCGGAGCGCCCGCTGAGGCAGCCCGTCAGACCGTGAGGCGAACCGTCTGGCCGGGAGGGATCCGTCTGGCCGGGAGGGATCCGTTAGGCCGGGAGGCGATCCGTCTGCCCGTGAGGGATCCGTCAGGCCGTGAGGGGCCCGTCAGGCCGGGAGGCGATCCGTCTGGCCGTGAGGGATCCGTCAGGCCGTGAGGGACCCGTCAGGCGTGCGGGCCCACCGTCACCGGCCCCACCGTCAGTTCGGCCCGGCCCTCTAGGAGCTCCGCAACGCGCTCCGCCTCCGCCTCCAGGTCCCGCAGCCGGGCCGTTGGGAGCTTCCGCAGCGGCTCGACCGTCACGGCGATCCGCTTGCCCGAGCGGCGCTGGTGCCACACGCCCGCCACCGTGCCGTCGACGAGGAGCACCGGATGGTTTCCGGCCTGGCCGCCCGCCAGCGCCCGGTCGTGGGCCTTGCCCGGGAAGAGGCGCTCGCGCGGCTGGGAGGCCACGGCGAAGGCGTCGAAGTAGGGCAGCAGCCGCACCCCGGCCGGCGGCCGCTCGTCCGGGAAGTCCGTGTCACCGGCGGCGACCCACGCCGTCGCCCCGTCGAAGGACACCTCCTCGATCCGCCCGGCGGCCGCCAGCGAGCCGAACAGCTCCGTCGCCCAGCCGGCCGGCGCCGCCAGCCACTTCGCGAGGTTCCCCGGCGTCGCCGGGCCGTACGCGCGCAGGTAGCGCTCCACGAGCTCGCCCGTCGCCCGGCCGCCCGTCGCGGGGCGGACGCCCGGATTGGTGTACGTGGCCTTCCGGCCCCGGTCGCGGCCGAAGCACAGCACCCCGCGGTGCGCGGCCAGGTGGGTCACCTGCCGCCAGCGGGGCCACTTGTCCTGGAAGGCGTCCATCACCCGCTCGCCCGCCCAGGGGCCGGTGCGCGCGACGATCGCGTCGGTCAGCTCGTCCACGGTGAGCTCCGCGTCCGTCAGCGCGTCCGCGACCGCCGCCACGACCTCGTCCGTCTGCGCCGCCGTCATCCGTACGTGCGGCGGCTGCCCGCTCTTCCCGGCCGGCAGCGCGGACAGCGCGCCCGTCCACATCGGCAGGTCGTCGGCCGGCAGCAGGTGCACGGTGCCGCGCGGCCCGTACGTCTTGACCAGCGTGCGGTCCTGCCACAGCGCGGCCCGCACGTCCGCCCGCGTCCCCTCGGCCCTGCGCAGCGCCACCGACAGCTCGGCAGCCGACAGGACCTGGGCGTGCGCGCCGAGCATCGCGGCGGCCACCGCCGCCGGCGGGGCGTCCGCGGGCCGGTCGAGGAACTGGCGGCGGATCCGGCGTGCGTCGGCCCGCGCCCAGGTGACGTACGGCGGTGTGGAGGTCGTCATGCCCCGACCGTAGGAGCCATCTAGGTCAGGGACTGTCCGCCTCGCCGCCCCGCCCGCCTCGCCGCCCCGTCTCTTCGCCCCGCGCCCCGTGTCTCCGCCTCGCCGCCCCGTTTCTCCGACCGGCGGCCCTCTCTGACCTGCGGCGCCGCGGCCGGCCGTCCGTCGCGAGGCGTCAACCGGGCGACCCGGCGGAGGGGTCCCCCGTGGGAGGTACCGATTCCGCCGCCACGCCCGGGCGCAAACCCGCCACGGGCCCTCACAGCCCTTGTGCCGCTTGGCCTCCGGCGAATCCGGCGGCGATCGGTCGGCGCAGCGGGCACACAGCACGACTAATGAAGGGTTATGGTGGAAACCCCCCCTCGGGCCGGTCCGTATCCCCCCCACGGACCGGCCCGTTTTCTTGCCCGCCGACGGGCGGGCGGGGGACTCAGCCCCGGCCGGCCCAGATGTTGGTGCCCGCGGTGTCGACGGCGAAGGAGTCGATCTCCTTCAGCTCCTCCTCCGACAGCGGCGCCCCGGCCAGCGCGGCCACGTTCTCCTCCAGCTGCGCCACGCTGGACGCGCCGATGAGCGCCGAGGTCATCCGCGGGTCGCGCAGCACCCACGACAGTGCCAGCTGGGCCAGCGACTGCCCGCGCCGCTGCGCGATGTCGGCGAGGCCGTGCAGCCGCCGCAGCACCTCGTCGGACAGCAGGTTCGGGTCGAGGGACTTGCCCTGGGTGGCCCGGGAGCCCTCCGGGATGCCCGTCAGGTACTTGTCGGTGAGCAGCCCCTGCGCGAGCGGCACGAAGGAGATGCAGCCCATGCCGGCCGCCTCCAGCGTGTCGAGGAGGCCGTCCTCCTCCGTCCACCGGTTGATCATCGAGTAGGACGGCTGGTGGATCAGGGCCGGGACGCCCATCTCCTTGAGGATCCGCGCGGCCTCGGCGGTCTGCTCGCTGGTGTACGAGGAGACGCCCACGTAGAGCGCCTTGCCCTGCTGCACCGCGGAGGCCAGGGCGCCCATCGTCTCCTCGAGCGGGGTCTCCGGGTCGAAGCGGTGCGAGTAGAAGATGTCGACGTAGTCGAGGCCCATCCGCTTCAGGGAGGCGTCGAGCGACGACATCAGGTACTTGCGGGAGCCCCACTCGCCGTACGGCCCGGGGTGCATCAGGTAGCCGGCCTTCGTCGAGACGATCAGCTCGTCCCGGTACGGCGCGAAGTCCTGCGCGAAGATCTTGCCGAAGTTCAGCTCGGCCGAGCCGGGCGGCGGTCCGTAGTTGTTGGCCAGGTCGAAGTGGGTGACGCCCAGGTCGAAGGCGCGGCGCAGGATCGCGCGCTGCGAGTCGAGGGTGCGGTCGTCGCCGAAGTTGTGCCAGAGGCCCAGCGAGATCGCGGGGAGCTTGAGCCCGCTGCGGCCCGTACGCCGGTACTCCATGGCGTCGTACCGCTCCGCGGCGGCGTGGTAGAGGGGGGAATCAGTCACGTATCTCTGCTTATCACGGACTTGTGACAGTCCCGGGCTGGGAGCCGGTCACCCCTCCGCAGTAATGTGGCGGCTTCGGGGGCCGACACTGCATGGAGGGGTAAAGAACAGTGAACCTGCGCGACCTGGTGTACGGGCTCTACGCACGCCGGGTGGAAGGCCGCCTCGACCACGCCCAGGTGCCCAAGCACATCGGCGTCATCCTCGACGGCAACCGGCGCTGGGCCAAGGCCTCCGGCGGTACCCCCGAGCAGGGTCACAAGGCCGGCGCGGACAAGATCCAGGAGCTGCTCGGCTGGTGCGCCGAGACCGACGTCGAGGTCGTGACGCTCTGGATGCTCTCCACCGACAACCTGAACCGCCCCGAGGAGCAGCTGGTCCCGCTGCTCGCCATCATCGAGGACGCGGTCCGGGCGCTCGCCGCCGACGGCCGCTGGCGGGTGCACCACGTCGGCACCCTCGACCTGCTGCCCGCCCGCACCCAGTCCGTCCTGAAGGAGGCCGAGCAGGCCACCCTGGACAACACCGGGATACTCGTGAACGTCGCCGTGGGCTACGGCGGCCGCCAGGAGATCGCGGACGCGGTCCGCTCGCTGCTCCTGGAGCACGCCGAGCGCGGCACCAGCTTCGAGGAGCTGGCGGAGATCGTCGACGTCGAGCACATCTCCGAGCACCTCTACACGCGCGGCCAGCCCGACCCGGACCTGGTGATCCGCACCAGCGGCGAGCAGCGCCTCTCCGGGTTCATGCTGTGGCAGAGCGCGCACTCCGAGTACTACTTCTGCGAGGTGCACTGGCCGGCCTTCCGCAAGGTCGACTTCCTGCGTGCGCTGCGCGACTACGCGGCCCGGCACCGCCGTTTCGGCAACTGACGGGGCCTGACGCCCCCTCCGGAACGTACGTCACCCTCCGTTCACGAACCCGCCGTCATATGCCATGGCATGACGGCACGTGTTCGAGGGCATATCCCAGGTGAAGTGAGCGGCACGGAGACCGCCACCCGGGAGGCCCTTTGCACCAGGACGACCGTGCAGGACATGCACGGACGAAGCGGAGGGCCGGTGCTCGGCCCGCGCATCGTGGCCAGAGCCCGGTCCCATTCCGCCGTGACAGCGGTTCCGCCCATCGCTCTTCCGCCGGGGCGGACCTGTCGCAACCCCGACCTCTCAGGGGTCCTCGAAGGGGGTCTGTCCTTCCGTGGTGACCAGCACTAAGCGCCGCTTGTCCGACAGGCGCACCTATGTTCTCGACACCAGCGTCCTGCTGGCCGACCCCAAGGCGATGTCCCGGTTCGAGGAGCACGAAGTGGTGCTCCCGATCGTCGTCGTGACCGAGCTGGAGGCCAAGCGCCACCACCCCGAGCTCGGCTACTTCGCGCGGCAGGCGCTGCGCCTCCTCGACGACTTCCGGGTGCGCTACGGGCGGCTGGACGCCCCGCTCCCCATCGGGGACCTGGGCGGCACCCTGCGCGTCGAGCTCAACCACTCGGACCCCGGTGTCCTTCCGGCCGGATACCGGCTCGGGGACAACGACTCGCGGATCCTCGCGGTCGCGCGCAACCTCCAGGCCGAGGGGTACGACGTCACGGTCGTCTCCAAGGACCTGCCGCTGCGGATCAAGGCGTCCTCGGTCGGCCTGCTCGCCGAGGAGTACCGGGCGGAGCTCGCGATCACGGACTCCGGCTGGACCGGAATGTCCGAAGTCGGCCTGTCCGCCGACCAGATCGACCTCCTCTACGACCAGGAGACGCTGTACGTGCCGGAGGCGGCCGAGCTGCCCGTGCACACCGGTCTCGTGCTGCAGTCCGAGCGCGGCAAGGCGCTCGGCCGGGTCGCCTCCGACGGCTCGGTGCGGCTGGTCCGCGGCGACCGGGAGGCCTTCGGCATCCGCGGCCGCAGCGCCGAGCAGCGGATCGCGCTCGACCTGCTGCTCGACCCGGACATCGGCATCGTGTCGATGGGCGGCAGGGCCGGCACCGGAAAGTCGGCGCTCGCGCTGTGCGCGGGCCTGGAGGCGGTCCTGGAGCGCCGTCAGCACCAGAAGGTGATGGTCTTCCGTCCGCTGTACGCGGTGGGCGGGCAGGAGCTCGGCTATCTGCCGGGCACCGAGGCCGAGAAGATGAGCCCGTGGGCGCAGGCGGTGTTCGACACCCTCTCGGCCGTGGCGGGCCGTGAGGTGATCGAGGAGGTGCTGAGCCGCGGGATGCTGGAGGTGCTGCCGCTCACCCACATCCGGGGCCGCTCGCTGCACGACGCGTTCGTCATCGTCGACGAGGCCCAGTCCCTCGAGCGGAACGTGCTGTTGACCGTTCTGTCCCGGATCGGGGCGAATTCCCGGGTGGTGCTGACCCATGACGTCGCCCAGCGCGACAACCTGAGGGTCGGCCGGTACGACGGGGTAGTCGCCGTGGTGGAGAAGCTGAAGGGTCATCCGCTGTTCGCCCACGTCACGCTGACCCGTTCCGAGCGTTCGCAGATCGCCGCGCTCGTGACCGAAATGCTGGAGGATGGTCACATCTGACCTGATCTGCCCCCTTGTGGGGCAAAGGAGTTGGCGCCGCCCGGCAAAGCGCGAGAGCTTAGCCGGGCGGCGCCGCGCTGTCCGCTGTATCGGCCAAATCCCGTGCGCCCACCCAGGTGTGAGCTTTCACACGCAACGCGGAATTGCCTTGCGGCGTTGCCGTCCGGCAAAGTCTTGCTTCCGTCAGGCCCCGCATACGGCACACGTGCACCTCCAGAGGTGCTGCACCACACAACTCAACAGCCGTTCGCCGTATGCCGCCCACAGCACCACGGGCCCGTGTCTTCTGTGACCCAGCAGTTCGGAGACCAGCGCCAGGGGCAAGATTTCGCCCGCGTGGTCACCTGTGCGGGCGATGCTGGAAGGAAACCGTGTGAGCCGGATCTCGGTCCGGGGATTCGCGGTGGCTTCGGCCACTGCGGTCACCACTGTCGGCGCCGTCGTCGGTGTTGCCTCGGGCAACGCGGCGCAGGCCTCGGACGACAACTTCGAGGCCACCGCGGCCGACACGACGCTGCTCGCGGACATTCCCGCGGGCGAGCAGGCCCAGGTACAGGTCTCCTCCCTCGCGGAGCAGGCCGACGTCCAGGCCGCCGCCGCCGACTCCCTCGCGCGCAAGTCCGCCGAGGAAGCCGCCCGCATCCAGGCCGCCAAGGACGCCGAGGCCAAGAAGGAAGCGGCCGACAAGGCCGAGAAGGAGCGCAAGGAGGCCGAGGAGCGCGCCAACCGGTCCGCCCTGCGTGACGCCTCGACCTTCTCCGCCCAGGGTTCGTACACCATCGCCGAGGTCAAGGCCATCGCCCGGCAGATGATCCCGGCGGACCAGTTCCAGTGCTTCAGCAACATCGTGGACCACGAGTCCGGCTGGAACTACCGCGCGACCAACCCCTCCTCGGGTGCGTACGGTCTCGTCCAGGCCCTGCCCGGCTCGAAGATGTCGTCCGCCGGCGCCGACTGGCAGACCAACCCGGCCACCCAGATCAAGTGGGGCCTCAGCTACATGGACGGCCGCTACGGCAGCCCCTGTGGCGCCTGGTCGTTCTGGCAGGCCAACCGCTGGTACTAGGAGCCGCGCCCGGTATCCGTACCGGCCCCGCTCAACCCCGTGAAGCCCCTCGCCGTCCTTCGGTGGGGGGCTCACGCGTGCGCGGGGTGTAGGTTCGAGGGCCCGAGGGGGGAGAGGGAAGAGCATGTCGAGACTGCCAGGATGGCTGCACCGGCTCGGTGACGGTCTGAGCCGTATGGGCGAACGCCTTGACGAACGCCGGGCGGAGGCCGAGCGCGACTCCGTGCTCCTCGGACCGCCGTCCGCGGCCCCCGAACCGGAGGCGCACACCGCGCCGAAGACCACCCCCGCGCCCGCCCCGGCACCCGCGCCGGCCCCGGAACCCGCGCCCGCTCCGGCCTCCGCGACGGCGTCCGTCGAGCCGACGTTCGTCGAACCGGCGTCGGTCGAGCCCGCGTCCGTACCCGCGCCGCCCGCCTACGCGCCGGCCGTCGCCGCCCGGCCCGACCCCGTCGCCGCGATCCCGTGGGGCATGCGGGTCGCCGCCGAGGCCGGCTGGCGGCTGCTCGTCCTCGCCGGCACCGTCTGGGTGCTGATGAAGGTGATCAGCTCCGTCCAGCTGGTCGTCCTCGCCTTCGTCGCCGCCCTGCTCATCACCGCGCTGCTCCAGCCCACCGTCGCCCTGCTGCGCCGCAAGGGCCTGCCGCGCGGGCTCGCCACCGCCGTCACCGCCGTCTCCGGCTTCGTGATCATGGGTCTGGTCGGCTGGTTCGTGGTCTGGCAGGTGATGGACAACATCGACAGCCTGTCCGACCGCGTCAAGGACGGCATCGAGGAGCTCAAGCGCTGGCTCCTCGACAGCCCCTTCCACGTCACCGAGCAGCAGATCAACGACATCGCCAAGAACCTCAGCGACACCATCGGCGCCAACGCCGAGCAGATCACCTCCGCCGGGCTCCAGGGCGTGACCGTGGTCGTCGAGGCGCTCACCGGCATCCTGCTCGCCATGTTCTCCACCCTCTTCCTGCTCTACGACGGGAAGAAGGTCTGGGAGTGGACCCTCAAGCTGGTGCCCGCCCAAGCCAGGCCCGGCGTCGCCGGCGCCGGCCCGCGCGCCTGGCGCACCCTCACCGCGTACGTCCGCGGCACGGTGCTCGTCGCCCTGATCGACGCCGTGTTCATCGGCCTCGGCCTGTGGTTCCTCGACGTGCCGATGGCCGTGCCGCTCGCCGTGTTCATCTTCCTCTTCGCGTTCATCCCGCTCGTCGGCGCCGTCGTCTCCGGCGCCCTCGCGTGCGTCGTCGCTCTCGTCACCAACGGCGTGTTCACCGCCCTGATGGTGCTCGTGGTCGTGCTCGCCGTGCAGCAGATCGAGGGCCACGTCCTCCAGCCGTTCATCCTCGGCCGGGCCGTGCGGGTCCACCCGCTCGCCGTCGTCCTCGCGGTCGCGGCCGGCGGACTGACCGCCGGCATCGGCGGCGCCGTCGTCGCCGTCCCGCTCGTCGCCGTCGCCAACACGGTCGTCGGCTACCTCCGCGCCTACAGCGGCGAACAGGCCCTGCGCGCCGCACCCGAGCCGCGCGGCGCGACCGCGTACGAGGTGGCGCCCACCCCGGCGCCCGGCGCGCTCGGGCGGCTCCCGGGAGGAGAGGCGTGATCTCCGAGCCCGAACTCGTCGGCGGCGGAGGCTTCCCCGACCCCGTCGGCCCGCCGCTCCCGCACCCGCCACCGCCCGCCGCGGGGGAGGGCCCGGGCGCTCCCCGCGCCCGGCGTCCCTGGCCGTGGGCGCTGGGCGGCGCGGTGGTCGCCTCGGCGGTGTGGGCGGGCGGGCTCTACGCGTACGGGCCGGACGGCGCTCCCGACCTCGGCGGCTACCGCACCGACCGTGACCCCTGCCAGGCGGCGCGTCTCGACGGTCTGGCCGCGGCGTTCGGGCCCAAGGGAGTGTCGGCGGACGAGCCGCTGAAGGTGGACCACCCCGCCCTGTTCGAGTGGAGCTGCAGCGTCACCCTGGCGTCCAAGCCGATCATGTACACGCTGCACATCTCCTACGACCTGCACCGGGTGACCGACCCGGGACCGGAGTTCGAGGCCGTCCGGGAGGACCCGCAGCTGCTGGGCGGCGGTGAGCGGATCTCCGGCGTCGGGGAGGTCGCCTACTTCGGCGGCGCGTACGAGGAGAACTCGCTGACCGTCCTGGACGGGCAGGCCGTCCTGTCCATGTCCCTCCGGCCGACGGACGACTTCGACGAGGACACGAACAGTCCCGTCGAGCCGCCGCAGCTGGACCCGGCCGCCATGCGGACGTATCTCGTCGAGGACATGCGGCAGCTGATGACGGCGCTCAAGGGCTGAGCCGCCGCCCGCGCGTGCCGAAGGGCCCCGGGGTTCCGTGAACCCCGGGGCCCTTCGTCGTACGTGTCGCGGTACGGGCCGGAACTACTCGGCCAGGACCGCCTCGGCGTCCAGCGTCACGGCGACGGCCTGGATGACCGCGGCGATCTTCACGGCCTCCTGGATCGTCTCGCGGTCGACACCGGCCTTGCGCAGGACCTGCTCGTGCGAGTCCAGGCACTGGCCGCAGCCGTTGATCGCGGACACGGCCAGCGACCACAGCTCGAAGTCGACCTTCTCGACACCCGGGTTGCCGATGACGTTCATCCGCAGACCGGCGCGCATCGTCCCGTACTCCGGGTCCGACAGCAGGTGCCGGGTCCGGTAGAAGACGTTGTTCATCGCCATGATCGCGGCGGCCGACTTGGCGGCCTGGTACGCCTCCGGCTTCAGGTTCGCCTGGGCCTCGGGCTCCAGCTCCCTGAGGACCTTGGGCGAACGGGAGGCGATGGCGCAGGCGAGCACCGTGCCCCACAGCTGCTGCTGCGGGAGCTCGCTGTTGCCGATCACCGAACCGAGGTTCAGCTTCAGGTCCTTGGCGAAGTCCGGTACGGCGGCCTTCAGCTCATCGAGAGCCATGCTCACTCACCGGCCAGGAGCGCGGCGGCGTCGAGGGTGTCCTCGCCCTTGTTCCAGTTGCAGGGGCACAGCTCGTCGGTCTGCAGGGCGTCGAGGACCCGCAGGACCTCCTTGGGGTTACGGCCGACGGAGCCGGCGGTCACCATGACGAACTGGATCTCGTTGTTCGGGTCGACCACGAACACGGCACGCTGGGCGAAACCGTCCTCGCCCTCGACGCCGCAGTCGCGCATGAGCTCGTGCTTCGAGTCGGCGAGCATCGGGAAGGGCAGGTCACGCAGGTCGGCGTGGTCCTTGCGCCAGGCGTGGTGGACGAACTCGGAGTCACCCGAGACACCGAGGATCTGGGCGTCGCGGTCGGCGAAATCGTCGTTCAGCTTGCCGAACGCCGCGATCTCGGTCGGGCAGACGAAGGTGAAGTCCTTCGGCCAGAAGAACACCACGCGCCACTTGCCCTCGTAGGACTTGTGGTTGATCTGCTCGAACTCCTTGCCGCTCTCCAGCGACACGCAGGCGGTCAGGTCGTAGGTGGGGAACTGGTCACCGACAGTGAGCACGCGCTCTCCTTGCAGGGTCGGAAGGATCCCTTTTGGGGTCTTCCGTGAGGGGTTGGACGTCTCACATCCTGGCACGGGGTGCATTGATCAGTGAAATAGCTAGACTCGGTCGGGTTGATCGAAGGTGGTTATCAGTGGTTCCAGTGCGGCGGGTGAAGCAGCCCAGCCTTTCCCAGCTCAGAGCATTTGCGGCGGTCGCGGAGCATCTGCACTTCCGTGACGCGGCGGCGGCCATCGGGATGAGCCAGCCCGCGCTCTCGGGCGCGGTTTCGGCTCTCGAAGAGGCACTCGGTGTCCAGCTCCTCGAGCGTACGACGCGCAAGGTACTGCTCTCGCCCGCGGGGGAGCGGCTCGCGGTGCGCGCGCACGCCGTGCTCGACGCCGTGGGCGAGCTGATGGAGGAGGCGGAGGCGGCGCAGGCGCCGTTCACGGGAGTGCTGCGGCTCGGGGTGATCCCCACGGTCGCGCCCTATCTGCTGCCGACGGTGCTGCGCCTCGTGCACACCCGCTATCCGGAGCTCGACCTCCAGGTGCACGAGGAGCAGACCTCCTCGCTGCTGGAGGGGCTGGCGGCGGGCCGGCTCGACCTGCTGCTGCTCGCGGTGCCGCTCGGCGTCCCGGGTGTCACCGAACTTCCCCTGTTCGACGAGGACTTCGTCCTCGTCGCGCCCGAGGGGCATGCGCTGGCGGGGCGGGCCGACATCCCGCGCGAGGCGCTCAGGGAGCTCAAGCTGCTGCTGCTCGACGAGGGCCACTGCCTGCGCGACCAGGCCCTCGACATCTGCCGGGAGGCCGGGCGCACCGAGGGCGCGCCGGTCACCACCACCGCGGCGGGCCTGTCGACGCTGGTGCAGCTGGTCGCCGGAGGCCTCGGCGTGACCCTGCTGCCGCGCACCGCGGTGAAGGTCGAGACCGCCCGCGACTCCGCCCTGTTCACCGGGGACTTCGCCGATCCGGCGCCGACCCGGCGGATCGCGCTCGCGATGCGGACGGGAGCGGCCCGCCAGTCCGAGTTCGAGGAACTGGCGGGCTCCCTCCGGGAAGCGATGAGGCGTCTTCCGGTACGGATCGTCCCGGCGGGCGCTATTCCGTCCTGAGTCCGTCGGCCCGCATGAGCCGCCACAGCAGCGGCAGGCTCAGAAGGGTCACCAGGGCGATCAGCGCCGCGCCGACCCCGGCGACCGGCAGGAAGACCCACCAGTCCTCGACCCGCTTGCCGATCATCCGCAGCAGGACCAGCCCCAGGGCGAGTCCGCCGGCCACCGCCAGGGCCAGGCCCAGGACGATCGGCACGGCCGTCTGCCAGAGCACCGACCAGCCGAGGGTGGAGCGGCGGGTGCCGAAGGCGACCAGCGAGGACAGCAGGCGCTTGCGCTCCCGCAGTTGTTCCAGGGTCGTGACCAGCAGCGACACCGACACGAGCAGCATGGTGAGGGTGGCGCCGACCATGATCCCGGTGCGGACGCTGGAGAACTGGGCGTCGCGCTCGAAGTCCTGCAGGGTCTGTACCCGGGTCAGCGGGTCGAGGGCGGCGACCGTGTTCCGTACGTGCTCGGCGGCGTCGGGCACCGCCGGGTCGACGCGGATCATGGCCCCGGCCTCGGGAGAGTCGAGCCGGGCTGCGTCGATGGCCTTCGGGGTGGCCATGACGCCGAACCGGACCTGGCCCATGGGGTCGAGGCGCGCGTCGACCGTGCGGGCCGACTCCGGGATGCGCCAGGTCGGCAGCGCCCCGCCCTGGTGGGTCTGCGGGTCGCGCAGGGCCACCCGCGCGCCGGGCTTGGCGGTCCGGGCCACCCAGGCGTCGTCCGGGGCGGCGTCCTCGCCGTGGGCGAGGACGACGAAGACGTCGCCGTCCGTGCACGAGGGCAGCCGGGCGAACTCCTTCAGGGAGGAGCAGTCGCCGACGGCGATCGAGGTGATCGGGGCGAAGTCCTCGCCCTTCTCCGGCGGGCCGGGGCGCCACACGTTCGACTCGATGGTGCCGACCACCGACGTGACGCCCTTCGTCCGCGACAGCGCGTCGATGGCCCGGCGGGCGTCGTCGGCGCTCCTGGCGCCGACCCTGGTCTCCAGCTGGGCGCGGGCGGTGTCCATGTTCGTGGGCCGCATGAAGTCGTTCTGCATCGCCTGGAACAGCATCTGCAGGGCGATCGCGCCCGCCGCGGCGACGACGATGCCGCTGACGGTACGGGCGGCGGTGCCGCTGCTCAGCTGGAGCCTGCGGGTGGCGAGCTGCCAGGCCACCGGGCCGCCGCGCAGCGGCTTCACCAGGGCCTCCACCAGCCAGGGCAGCAGGGTGGTGAGTCCGATCAGGGCGAGCGTGGCACCGGAGGCGATGCCCACGGTGTCGATCTCGGTGCCACTGACCTCGACGCCGCCGACGGCCGGGACGAGCACGGCGGCACCGGCGGTCACGAGGAGCAGCCGCCAGATCAGCCGGCGTGGCCCCGGGGTGGCGGTGCGGACCACGCCGAGCGGTTCGATGGCCACCCCGCGCAGCGCGAAGAGGCTGACCAGGACGGCCGAGACCGGCACGGCCGCGACGATCACGGCGGCGAGCCAGGGCACCGGGGACACGTCGGACGGGAACGCGTTGACGTCCCAGATCTGCACGGTGCCGGCCAACTGCCGGGCCGCGGCGAAGAACCCGGCGCCGACGGCGAGTCCGAGCAGCGCGCCGGCCAGGGACTCGCCGGCCGCGATCCGCCGTGTCATGGCGGTGTCGGCGCCGACGAGCCGGAGCGCGGCGAGCCGCCGGTCACGCTGCTCGCCGCCGAAGCGGACGGCGGTCGCGACGAAGACCAGGACCGGCAGCAGCAGGACGACGCAGGCGATGACGACGAGCAGGAGGAGGAACGCGTTCATCGGCTCCCCGGGCACCGACCAGCCGTAGCGCTCCCCGCGCCCGTCGCGGTCGCCGGTCGCGAGGATGTCCGTGCCGGCGACGTAGCGCAGTTCGGCGGGGCCGATCAGCCCCGCGTCGCCGAGGGTGCCGATGACCTCGTACGGGAGGCGTTCGCGCAGGAGCGCGCCGTCGGCGGAGTCGAGCAGCTCGCGGAGGGCGGGGGAGACCAGCATCTCGCCGGGGGCGGGCACCTTCGCCGCCCCCGGCGGGAGCGCGGGGCTGCCGCCGTCGGGCTGCAGCAGGAGCCCGGTGATCGTGTCGCCGCGGTAGAGCGTGGACTGGTCCGCGTAGAGAAAGGTCTCCGGACCGGGCCGCTCCACCGGCTCGCTGGCGTCGACGGAGCGGGCCGACTCGCGCACCTCGCGCTGGAACAGCATGTTCGGCATGGAGGCGGCGACGAGCAGCAGGGCCACGCCGAGGCCGATGCCGGTCGCGGTCAGGGTCGTGCGGAGCCATCCGCCGCGGCCGCCGGTGACGGCGAAGCGCGCGCCGAACGCCAGGTCGCGGGTCCAGCTCCGCACGCTCATGCCGCCCACTCCGTGTCCCGTACGGAGCCGTCGCGGACCACGATCTCGCGGTCGGAGTAGGCGGCGACCCGCGCCTCGTGGGTGACCAGGACGACGGCGGCGCCGGTGTCGCGCGAGGCGTCGGTCAGCAGTGACATGACGCGCTCGCCGTTGAGGGAGTCGAGCGCGCCGGTCGGCTCGTCGGCGAAGATCACCCGCGGGGCGGTGACGAGCGCGCGGGCCACGGCGACCCGCTGGCCCTGGCCGCCGGAGATCTCGCCGGGGCGCTTCGCGGCCACGTCCTCGACCTCCAGGCGTTCCAGCCACTCGCGGGCCCGTCGCTCGGCGTCCTTGCGCCGCTCGCCGTTGAGGCGCAGCGGCAGGGCGACGTTCTCGACGCAGGTCAGTTCGGGCACCAGCTGGCCGAACTGGAAGACGAAGCCGAAGTCGGAGCGGCGCAGGGCGCTGCGCTCTCCGTCGGTCATGGCGGTGAGCTCGCGTCCGTCGTAGTGGATGGTGCCGGCGTCGGGGCGGACGATGCCGGCGAGGCAGTGCAGCAGGGTGGACTTGCCGGATCCGGAGGGCCCCATCACGGCGACGACCTCGCCGGCCCGCAGGCCGAAGTCGGCGCCGGCGAGGGCGGGCGTCGGCCCGTACGCCTTGTCGAGCCCGCTCGCCCTGAGCAGGGGTGCGGCGGTCATCGGCGGATCTCCTCGGCGAGCCGGTCCAGGCGGGCGGCGGTGAGCTCGAGCCAGCGCAGGTCGGCCTCCAGGTGGAACAGGGCGTGGTCGCAGATGAGCTGGTCGGCGAGGTCGCCGTCCTTCTTGCGCCGGGTGAGCTCGCGCATCAGCCGCAGGTGCTCGGAGCGCTGCGAGTCCAGGATCTCGGCGGCGCCGCGCCCGGTGAGCAGGGCGAGGACGACCTTGGTGTAGAGCGTGGACTGCAGGTACGGCTCCGGCTTCTCGGGGGTGGCCAGCCAGTGCTCGACGTCGGTGATGCCGGCCTCGGTGATGGCGTACCGCTTGCGCTCGGGGCCGCCGCCGGCCTCGATGCCGTCGACCTCGACGAGGCCGTTCTTCAGGAGCCGGGACATGGTCGAGTAGACCTGCCCGTAGTGCAGCGGCCGGTCGTGGCCGAAGCGCTCGTCGAAGGCCCGCTTGAGGTCGTAGCCGTGGCGCGGGCCGGACTCCAGGAGTCCGAGGAGGGTGTGACCGATGGACATGCCGGTCACTGTACACCGGGTGTATACGCACGATGTATAGGCCGGGAGGGGGCCGCCCGGGGGAACCCCGCGGGCGGGTGACACCCCTCGAACGAAAGGGCTGTGACCGGAGGCACACAACCATCTCCGCCTCTGGAGCGTCGGTTCCGTCGGGAGTGGGTGCTGATTCTCACGCCCTGAAATGCCGGATCGATCGCCCTTTGTCGTATTGGGCGGTGTTAGCTTTCTGAGCTGATTCGACGACGAGCGGAGCGAACGCGGACATGGGGAACGGCAAGGGCCAGGCGAAGAAGGGCGGGCGGATACGCCGCCTCTTCACCTGGAAGAAACTCCTGGGCACGTTCCTGGTGGGCTGCCTGCTCGTCATGGGCGCCTTCTACGTGCTCTACCTGATGGTGCCGGTGCCGTCGGCCAACGCGGACGCGACCCTCCAGAGCAACGTCTACAAGTACGCGAACGGCAAGGTGCTCGCCCGCACGGGCAAGATCAACCGCGAGATCGTGGGCCTGGACAAGGTGCCGCTCGACGTCCAGCGGGCCTTCGTCGCCGCGGAGAACAAGACCTTCTACAAGGACAACGGCGTCGACATCAAGGGCACCGCCCGCGCCGCCTGGAACACCCTCACCGGCAAGGGCAAGCAGGGTGGTTCGACGATCACCCAGCAGTACGTCAAGAACTACTACCTGAGCCAGGACCAGACCGCGACGCGCAAGCTCAAGGAAATGGTCATCGCGCTCAAGGTCGACCGGAACATGTCCAAGCCGGAGATCCTCGCCGGCTACATGAACACCAGCTACTACGGCCGCAACGCCTACGGCATCCAGGCCGCCGCCCAGGCCTACTACGGCGTGGACGCGACCAGGCTCACCGTCGGCCAGGGCGCCTACCTCGCCTCCGTGCTCCAGGCCCCCAGCCAGTACGACTGGACCTCCGCGGGCCCCGAGGGCCGCAAGCTGGTCGAGCAGCGCTGGAACTACGTCCTCGACAACATGGTCGAGGAAGGGTGGCTGGACGCCGGCAAGCGCGCCGGACTGAAGTTCCCGGCCCCGCAGAAGCCCAAGGCCCCCAAGGGCCTGAGCGGCCAGAGCGGCTACATCGTCGAGGCCGCCAACCAGGAGCTCATGCGCCAGGGCGTCAGCGAGGAGGACCTCAAGGCCGGCGGCTGGACGATCACCCTCAACATCGACGAGAAGAAGCAGAAGGCCCTGGTCAAGGCCGTCGACAAGCAGCTCGAGGACAAGATCGACCGCAAGGGCGACAAGAAGCAGGCCACCGTCCAGGCCGGCGCCACCTCCGTCGACCCGAAGACCGGCGCGGTCGTCGCCATGTACGGCGGCGTCGGCGCCACCGAGCACTGGACCAACAACGCCACCCGGCGCGACTACCAGCCCGCCTCGACCTTCAAGCCGCTCGTCCTCGCCTCCGCGCTCGACAACGGCGCCGAGACCCAGGACGGCCGGAAGATCGGCCTCGGCACGGTCTACGACGGCACCAGCAAGCGCCCGGTCGTGGGCAGCGCCATCGCCTTCGCCCCGGAGAACGAGGACAACCAGAGCTACGGCCCGGTCACCGTCCAGAAGGCCACCAACAACTCGATCAACTCGGTCTACGCCCAGATGATCGTGGACGTCGGCCCCACCAAGGCCAAGCAGACCGCCCTCGCCCTCGGCATGAAGGACGGCCAGGACTTCGGAGCCACCCCCGCCATGTCGCTCGGCGTCATGGGCGCCTCCACCATGGACATGGCCGGCGCCTACGCCACCCTGGACAACCACGGCGTCAAGGTCACCCCGACCCTCGTGAAGTCCGCCGAGCACAAGGACCGCAAGGCCGACCCGGTGAAGTCCATCGGCGAGCGCGTCATCAGCCGCGAGGCCGCCGACACCACCACCAAGGCCATGCAGGGCGTCGTCCAGTCCGGCTCCGGCTTCCGCGCCGCCGGCGACTACCAGGCGGCCGGCAAGACCGGTACCTCCGAGAACAACCGCTCGGCCTGGTTCGTCGGCTACACGCCCGAACTCGTCACCGCCGTCGGCCTCTTCGGCGAGGACGCCAAGGGCAACCAGGTCACCCTGACCGACACCATCAACCCGGGCCGCGCCAACGGCGGCCGCACCCCGGCCCAGATCTGGGGCGCGTACACCACCTCCGCGCTCGGCGGCGGCTCCGACGCCACCTTCGACCTGGAGACCGACGGCACCTCGGGCGGCGACAGCGTCCCGACGCCGAGCGCCACCACCGGCTCGCCGTCGCCGACCCCGACGGAGAGCGAGGACACCAGCACGCCGACGCAGCCGCCGACGCCGACCGGAACCACGCCGACGCAGCCGCCCACGTCGACCGCGACGACCCCTCCGGAGCCGACGCCCTCGAAGACGACCGAGCCGACGATCGTGCCCACTCCGGACGGGGACGCCGGATTCATCGACGGCGGCCGAGGAGGCCAGTGACACCGGACCGGTGACGACGACGAAGGCCGGAGCCCGAAGGGGCTCCGGCCTTCGTCGTAGCCGAACGTGAAGTCAGCGCGTGGCCAGCTCGAACCACACCACCTTGCCGCCCGAGAGCCGCGTCGCGCCCCAGCGCCGGGCCAGCCTGTTCACCAGGAAGAGCCCGCGCCCGCCTTCGTCGGTGTCCCGCGCCCGCCGCTGCCGCGGCAGCTGCGGCGAGTCGTCGCCGACCTCGCAGCGCAGCACGTCCGTCTTGAGCAGCCGCAGCGTCACCGGGCGCTCCGCGTACCGCACCGCGTTGGTGACGACCTCGCTGATGAGCAGCTCCACCGAGTCCGTCAGGTCCTCCAGGTCCCAGCGTGCGAGCGCCCGCCGGGCGAGCCGGCGGGCCCGGCCGGGGGCCGCGTCCTCCGGTTCCAGGAACCAGTACGCCACGTCGCTCGGCGCGATCCCGTCGAAGCGGGCCGCGAGCAGCGCGATGTCGTCGTCCCGGTCGCCCGGGCCGAGCATGTCGAGCACGTCGTCGCACAGCGCCTCCAGCGGAGGCGAGTGGTCCGGCCCGGTCAACTGGGCCGTCGCCGCGAGCCGTTCCCGCAGCTGCTCGATGCCCGTCCACACGTCACGCAGCCGGGACTCCACCAGGCCGTCCGTGTAGAGCAGCAGCGTGGCACCGGCCGGCGCGTCCAGCTCCACCGCCTCGAAGTCCACGCCTCCCACGCCGATCGGCGCGCCCGGCGGCACCCGGAGCACCTCGGCCCGGCCGCCCAGGTGCAGCAGTATCGGCGGCGGATGGCCGGCGTTGGCGATGGTGATCCGGTGCGAGACCGGGTCGTACACCGCGTACATGCAAGTGGCCATGCGGTTCTCGCCGAGCCGCTGGGCCTGCTCGTCCAGGTGGTGCAGCACCTCCTGCGGGGGCAGGTCGAGCCCGGCCAGGGTCTGCGCGGTGGTGCGCAGCTGGCCCATGATCGCCGCCGAGGTCATGGAGTGGCCCATGACGTCGCCGACGACCAGGGCGACCCGGCTGCCGGGCAGCGGGATCGCGTCGTACCAGTCGCCGCCCACCCGGGCCGTCTCGGCCGCCGGCAGGTAGCGCGATGCCAGCCGCACGCCGGTCGGCTGCGGCAGCGAGTCGGGCAGCATGGTGCGCTGCAGCTCGTCCGCGATGTACGCCTCGCGCCCGTACAGCACGGCCTTGTCGATGCCGAGCGCCGTGTGGGTCGCCAACTGGGCCGCCACGAGCAGGTCGTTCGGCTCGAAGCCGGCCCGCTCGGGGCGGCGCAGGAACACCGCCGCGCCGATCACCCGGCGCCGCCCCCGCAGCGGCGCCAGTATCGCCCGCTGCCCGCCGGGCACCGGGTGGTCCGGGCCGAGCAGCTCCGGCAGCGCGGCGCGGGCGGCGGGCGAGTCGCCCGGCACCGGACGCACCCCGCGCAGCACCTCGGCCAGCGCGCCGCCCGAGCGGACCTCGCACAGTTCCGCCGCGGGCGTCGGATCGGGGTCGGGCACGAGGACCAGTTCCTCGCCCTCCACGTCCGCTAACCGCAGCCGGTCCGTGCGGCGGAGCCGCAGCACGAACGGCTCGGCGGGCCGCTCGTCGCCCACCGGCAGCGGGTCGCGCAGATAGACCAGGATCGCGTCGGAGAAGGTGGGGACGGTCGCCCGGCACAGGCCGAGCACGATCTCGTCGAGGTCGAGGCCGCGCGCGATCCGCCGGGTCGCGGCGCCCACGAACCGCAGCCGCTCGCCCTCGCGGCGCGCCGCAGCACCGTCGGGGCCCGCCGTGCCGCCGCCACCGGGCGCGGGTGCGGGCACGGCGACGGCGGCCGCGGGCGTCGCCGCCGTCTCCTGACGGGGGCGGGTGCGTTCCTGCGGCCGGTCGGCCATCGCCTTGCGGCCTTCGTGGGAGGTGGGATGCTCCGTCACGCCTGGGATTCCGTCCGTCCGGGCCGGTGGTGCGTTGCACGCGCTCTTCTCGCCGATGCCGCGCCTTCGGCGGGGCTAAACCACCGGCACGAGGTCGATGTGGAGGAGGGGGGCGGGGCGTCCGCGCACGGGTCCGGCACTGCTCTTCCCCCTCATGAAGCAATCTGGATGACGTGTGGTCAGTTCCTGCGCCGTGCCGGGTGTATGACGTGCTGTCGGATCGATCGGGTGCGGTCGGGTCCGGTCGACCGACTTGCGGAGGACGATCCTACGTTTGCACCCGGGGGGCGCATCAAGAGTCTCATGGAGCCGTGTGCGCCGTAGTGCGATCCCAGTCGGCGGGCAGTTCGGGGACCGGCCAGGCCGGGTCGGGACGCCAGTCCTCCCAGCCGTCCGAGAACGGCGGCCCCCAGGCCCGGATCAGCTCGACGGCGGCGCTGCCCGCCTCCTTGACCCGGGCGGCCAGCGCCGGGTCCATCAGGCCGGCCCGCTGGGCCTGGGCGAACTCGTCCTCGTCCCGCCACAGCCAGCTGCGGTCGGGATAGACGGAGATGTCGAGGAAGTGGTCCTCGGAGTCGATCCCGCCGGACCAGCGGGTACGGGGCTCCTCCAGGTTCACGTACCAGCTGCGGAAGCGCCAGCCGCGCTCCCAGAACAGCCACACCGACCACGGGTCGCCGGGCCTGGCCAGTTTCAGCACGCCGGCGCCGTGCCAGTGGGCACGGACGGTGGTGCGCGGCGCCGTGTAGCGGGTCGCCAGCGGCTCCTCGTGGACGGGCGTGCCGTCGGCCAGGACCGGTTTCACGCACTCGGTTCCGGGCGCCATCCAGACCGCGAGCAGCTCAGGGGTGTCCTGGACCACGGTCACCGGGCGGCAGATGTGCACGTCGCCGGTGCCGTTGTCGCGGTAGCGCCAGAGGATGTGATCCCCTGGCGCCCAGTGCTGAGGGCGGCCGGATCCTGTCATGCGCAGATCTTAGGGGTGGCTCCCCGGCACCGCTGCGGTGAAGGTCACGGATCAGTCAGCGACGTCAGGGGCGGGTCATGCGCAGGACGTCGAGGGCCTCGTCGAGCTGCTCCGGCGTGAGGTCGCCGCGCTCCACGTAGCCGGACTCCAGGACGACCTCGCGGATGGTCTTGCGCTCGGCCAGCGACTTCTTGGCGACCTTCGCGGCCTCCTCGTAGCCGATGTACTTGTTCAGGGGCGTGACGACGGACGGCGAGGACTCCGCGTACTCGCGGGCCCGCTCGGCGTTGGCGGTGATCCCGTCGACGGTGCGGTCGGCGAGCAGCCGGGCGGCGTTGGCCAGAAGGCGCACGGATTCCAGCAGGTTCTTGGCCATGACCGGCAGCATGACGTTGAGCTCGAAGTTCCCGGCGGCGCCGGCCACCGCGACCGTGGTGTCGTTTCCGGTCACCTGGGCGGCGACCATGAGGACGGCCTCGGGGATCACCGGGTTGACCTTGCCCGGCATGATCGAGGAGCCCGGCTGGAGGTCGGGCAGGTTGATCTCGGCGAGCCCGGTGCGCGGGCCGCTGGCCATCCAGCGCAGATCGTTGGCGATCTTCGTGAGCGACACGGCGATGGTCCTGAGCTGTCCGGACGTCTCGACGAGGCCGTCCCGGGCGCCCTGCGCCTCGAAGTGGTCGCGGGCCTCGGTGAGCGGCAGTCCGGTGGCGCGGGCGACCTCGGCGATGACGGCGGCGGAGAAGCCGGGCGGGGTGTTGATGCCGGTGCCCACCGCGGTGCCGCCGAGGGGCAGTTCGGCGAGCCGGGGCAGCGCGGCGCGCAGCCGCTCGATCCCGTACCTGACCTGGGCCGCGTAGCCGCCGAACTCCTGGCCGAGGGTGACCGGGGTGGCGTCCATGAGGTGGGTGCGGCCGGACTTCACGACGCTCGCGAATTCGGCTGATTTCCGCTCCAGGGAAGCGGTCAGGTGATCGAGGGCCGGGATCAGGTCCTGGGTCACGGCGGCGGTGGCCGCGATGTGGATGGAGGAGGGGAAGACGTCGTTGGACGACTGCGAGGCGTTCACGTGGTCGTTGGGGTGCACGTCCCGGCCCAGGCGTTCGGTGGCGAGCGTCGCGAGCACCTCGTTGGTGTTCATGTTGGAGGAGGTGCCGGAGCCGGTCTGGAAGACGTCGACCGGGAAGTGCTCGTCCCAGCGGCCGTCGGCGACCTCCTCCGCCGCCTCCTGGACCGCCCGCGCGACGTCCGCGTCCAGCACGCCGAGCTCGGCGTTGACCTTCGCCGCCGCGGCCTTGATCCGGGCGAGTGCCGCGATGTGGGCGCGCTCCAGGCGCTGGCCGCTGACCGGGAAGTTCTCCACCGCGCGCTGGGTCTGCGCGCGCCATTTGGCGTGGGCGGGGACCCGGACCTCGCCCATGGAGTCGTGCTCGGTGCGGTAGCCGTCTTCGTTGCTCATGGTTCGTCAACTCCTAGCTGTGTCTTCCGGGGGGCGGGCCCCGAACCCCCGGCTGGGTCTTCCGGGGGCGACCCCCGAACCCCCCGAAAAAGATGAGCACTTGTCTTGTTCGACGTATTCCCAAGTCGCTTACCGGCCAGTAAAAACCGTGGGTAACCCCACTTCCAGGAGGCGCAATGACGCGCACCAGGTACAGACTCCGCTGGCCGGTCGCGGCCCTCGCCGCTGCCGCGGCCGCCCTCGGCAGCATGACGGCCGCCGCCCCCGCCGGAGCGGCCGACACGAGCACCACGGCCGGAATCACCTCCGTACCGCTCCGCCCCGAGCTGGAGGCGATCCGGGCCGCCGAGGCCACCACGATCTACGGAAGCCCCGAGGAGCGTCCGCTCGCACAGCGCAAGAGCGGGCTGATCTCCCTCGGCGACAGCGAGATCTCCGGCGAGGGCGTCGGCAACTACGACCCGGCGACGAACACCTCGTCCAACCAGTGCCACCGCTCGCCCGACACGGCGATCCACCGGACCGGGATCGCCGCGGACCTCACCTTCAACGTGGCCTGCTCCGGCGCGTACTCCGGGAACATCCGCATCGGCGGCTCGAAGCAGTACGCGGACGAGCTCGTCCAGAGCGACAGCCTGGCCATCAAGGCCCGCAACACCCGGATCAAGATGATCGTGCTGGTCGCCGGGGCCAACGACGACCTGCAGTTCGGCCCCGTCATGACCGACTGCGTGACCCGATGGGTCCTCAGCCAGGGCACCTGCGAGCCGAAGTACGCCCCCGGCTGGCAGGCACGCGTCGACGGACTGCGCCCGAAGGTCGAGGCCACCATCGGCGACCTGCGCACCGTGATGCGCGACGCGGGCTACGCGGACGACGCGTACAAGCTGGTGGTCATGGGCTACCCGAGCCCCATCGGCCCCGACTTCTACGACAACCCGAACTTCCCCGGCAAGCTCCCCGGCGGCTGCGCCGGCTACGACTCCGACGCCAAGTGGGGCCGCAACCACGCGGTGCCGGCCTTCGAGAAGGGCATGCGCGCGGCGGCTCGCAACACCGGGGCCGTGTACCTCGACAACTCGCGGCTCTTCCACGGCCACGAGGTCTGCATGGAGGACGCCTGGGCCCGCGGCCTCTACCTGGACCTGGCCGACCACTTCCCGTGGGACGAGAACACCGCCCGGCAGTCGTTCCACCCGAACTACCGCGGTCACGGCGCCTTCGCGTCCTGCCTCACCCAGGTCTACGACTCCGGACTGCGCGAGGCGAGTTGCGCGGACGTCGACTCCTCCGGCAGCCCGAAGCTGTTCCCGCTCGCCTGGGACGACGGGTACCGGCCGCTGAAGAACGCGGCCACCGGCAACTGCCTGGACCTGAACGCCTCCGACTCCGCCAACGGCACCGCCGTGCTCGGCTGGGACTGCCACGGCGGCCGCAACCAGGGCTGGTGGTACGACTCCGCCCGCGGCACCCTGCACACCGAACTCACCCAGGACCGCTGCCTGGACGTCCCCGGCGCGGCCTATGAGGCCGGCAAGGCGCTCATCGTCTGGAACTGCAGCGGCGCGGCCAACCAGAAGTTCGTCCGCGACGGCGCCACCGTCCGCCCGGCCGCGGCGACCGGACTCTGCCTCACTCAGGGCGCGGCGAAGGAGCCGGTCAGGCTGCGCGCCTGCGACGGCTCCGCGAACCAGCGGTTCGCGTAGGGCCGAGGGCCGCGCGAGGCCGCGTACGGCCAGGCCCCCACGGAACGCCGTGGCCCCTCGTCCGGTGCGGGACGGGGGGCCACGGCCCGTTCACGAGACCTTCAGCGTCGACTTCGCCAGCTCGTACGCCGGGAGCATCGCCCGGTGTTCCTCGGAGTCGAGCCCGCCGAGGTGGACGATGACCACGCCCTTCGGGGTCGCGACGGCGAGGGCGCGCTTGTCGCTCGTCTCCTCCATGATTTCGCTGTGGACCGCGTACGTCACTTCGACGGCGGGCAGCGCGCCCGCCTTCGTCTCCGCGTAGACCGCCTCGCGGGAGCCGTCCTCCGCCTTCACGAAGGCCTCCAGCGTGGACCGCAACGGGCCCTTCGGAGCCGACCACACCCGCAGGAAGCCGATGTTGCCGGCCGGCTTGGCGTCCACCTCGCAGAGCGCCGTGGCCGGACCCTGCCGGAAGAGCCCCTCGAGGAGGTCGGCGACCTCCGGGTCCGCGGGCGCGTCGATCGCCTTCGGCTTCCAGTCCTCGGCGAGCGAGAAGGTGACCGGCAGGGCGCAGGCCGTCCCGGCTCCGCCCAGCGCACCGGCAGGCGCGGCGGCGGCGACGCCCTCGGCAGGGGCGGAATCCTGCGCGCCGGCCGCGGGCGCGGAATTCCTCGGGCCGGAGGCGGGAGCCGGCGGACCGGCCGGGTCCTTCTCCGTCCCGCAGCCGGTCAGCAGCAGTCCGGCCGCCAGCAGGGCGGCGGGGACCGCCGTACGTATCGGTGCTCTCTCTGGCATGCGCTCATCATCCACGACGGGGTGCGGCCCGCCGTGAGGGGCCGGACAATGGTGGGCGGGCCTCGGGGAACCGCCGTCCCACGGGAGGCAGGACATGAACCGCAGCTTCAGGAGGGCCGGCGCGCTCGGTGCAGCGACGATCGCGGCCGTCACCTTCGCAGCCGCCGCCCCGGCGTCGGCCGCCGCGAGCAGCAACGGGCTCGAGTTCACCCTCTACTCGAAGGAAGTCCCCGTCCAGGGCGCCGACGAGAGCGGTCCGGCACCCAAGGTCGGGGACTCCTTCGCCTTCGCCGACGACCTGTACAAGACCAAGGGCGGCGACAAGGTCGGCCGGGACGGCGTGGCCTGCACGGTCGTGCGCACGGGCGACCCGAACGACCTGATGTGCGTGGGCACGTTCGCCCTGACCGGCGGTCCCGGCGGCCAGCTCACCGGCCAGAACCTGCTCTCGTTCGACCCCTCGGACGAGGCGCCCGCCGCGTTCGACATCGCCGTCACCGGCGGAACCGGCGACTTCAAGGACGCGCGCGGCTGGATCCGTTCGACGCCCGACGGGGACTACTCGCGACTGGAGTTCCACATCAGCCGCTAGGGGGCGTCCCTTCGGATCAGGCCGGGCGCCGGGCCCCGGCAGGATCCGGAAGACACGCCGTCGGTCCCCGGCGGCACTCCTGAACCCGTCCGCCCTGAACCCGTCCGCCCTGACGCCGTCCGCCGACTGCCGGACTACGACAGCTTGCCGCCGTAGTCCGGCAGCTTGAAGGCGCGCTCGGCGTGACCGCCGACCAGGTCGGTGGTGTTGTTGCCGATGTTCGCGATGATCGTGTAGCCCTTGGCCTCGATCTCCGCGCGCTTGGCCGTCTTGTACGCGCTGACCTCGGAGAACAGATCGGGCAGCGAGCGCACGTACAGCCCGTTCACGGGGTAGCCGGCCTGCTTCAGGTTCCAGTCCGTCAGGGAGTAGATGATTCCCGGGCGGGCGGTGACGAAGAAGACGGCCACGCCGCGGTCGTGCGCGTCGCGCACGAGCTGGCGGATCTCGGGGATCGCCGGGGTCGGCAGCTCCCAGAAGGGGTGGAAGTCGGTCTCCAGGGAGCTGTTGTCGATGTCGAGGACGATCGCCTGCTTCTCCTCGTCGGCGTCCTCGCTGCGCTCCTCGATGTACGGGCGGGCCTCGGCGACCACGGCCGCCACGTCCTTGCGCCAGGTCGTGTAGTCGATGTCTTGGATGGCGGCCGTGGAGGTGTGGTGGCCGTCCGGATCGGAGGCGGAGGCGGCGGGCGCGGGCCCGACGACGAGGAGGGCCGTCAGGCCGAGGACGGCGGTGGTCCCGGCGGTGGCACGCCTGATGAGAGGGGTGGAGGGCATGGGGGGCTCCCGAGTGGTCGACCGGCTCAGTGGTTGACATGCTCGCGACCCATACTGGCCAGTAGGTGGCCGGAAGGCTACCGGTCGGTAGCGACTTTCTGAGCGAAGACCGACGTCGCCCGGAGGAACGGGAACGCCGAACGCCCCCCGGCCCGGAGGACCGAGGGGCGTCGGGAAGCCCTGAGGAGCAGGGATCAGAGGCCGGGGCCCCGCACCGGGATGTGCGTGAACGTCGGCTCCGGCGCCGGGTTCTGGAAGAAGTCGTTGCCCTTGTCGTCCACCACGATGAACGCCGGGAAGTCCTCGACCTCGATCTTCCAGACCGCCTCCATGCCGAGCTCCTCGTACTCGACGACCTCGACCTTCTTGATGCAGTCCTGCGCGAGGCGGGCCGCCGGGCCGCCGATCGAGCCCAGGTAGAAGCCGCCGTGCGAGCCGCAGGCGTCCGTGACCTGCTTGCTGCGGTTGCCCTTGGCCAGCATGACCTTCGAGCCGCCCGCCGCCTGGAACTGCTCCACGTACGAGTCCATGCGGCCGGCCGTCGTCGGGCCGAAGGAGCCCGAGGCGTAGCCCTCGGGGGTCTTCGCCGGACCCGCGTAGTAGACCGGGTGGTCCTTCAGGTACTGCGGCATCTCCTCGCCCGCGTCCAGGCGCTCCTTGATCTTGGCGTGCGCGATGTCACGCGCCACGACCAGCGGGCCGGTCAGCGACAGGCGGGTCTTGACCGGGTACTTGGTGAGCTCGGCCAGGATCTCGTCCATGGGCTGGTTGAGGTCGATCTTCACGACGTCGCCCTCGGTCCCGAGGTGCTCGTCCGTGGTCTCCGGCAGGAAGCGCGCCGGGTCGGTCTCCAGCTGCTCCAGGAAGACGCCCTCGGCGGTGATCTTCGCGACGGCCTGGCGGTCGGCCGAGCAGGACACGGCGATCGCGACGGGCAGCGAGGCGCCGTGGCGGGGCAGGCGCACCACGCGCACGTCGTGGCAGAAGTACTTGCCGCCGAACTGCGCGCCGATGCCGATCTTCTGCGTCAGCTCGAAGACCTTCTCCTCCAGCTCCTTGTCGCGGAAGCCGTGTCCGGTCTCCGCCGAGCCCTCGGTGGGCAGCTCGTCCAGGTAGTGCGCGGAGGCGTACTTGGCGGTCTTCAGGGCGAACTCGGCGCTCGTGCCGCCGACGACGATCGCCAGGTGGTACGGCGGGCAGGCCGCCGTACCGAGCGAACGGATCTTCTCCTCCAGGAACTTCATCATGGAGGCCTCGTTCAGGACCGCCTTGGTCTCCTGGTAGAGGAAGGACTTGTTGGCGGAGCCGCCGCCCTTGGCCATGAAGAGGAACTTGTACGCGCCGCCGTCGGTCGCGTACAGCTCGATCTGCGCGGGCAGGTTCGAGCCGGTGTTCTTCTCCTCCCACATGGTCACCGGGGCCATCTGCGAGTAGCGCAGGTTGAGCTTGGTGTAGGCGTCGTAGACGCCCTTGCTCAGGGCCTCCTCGTCGCGGCCCTGCGTGAGCACGTTCTGGCCGCGCTTGCCCATGACGATCGCGGTGCCGGTGTCCTGGCACATGGGCAGGACGCCCGCGGCGGCGATGTTCGCGTTCTTCAGGAGGTCGAGCGCGACGAACTTGTCGTTGCTCGACGCCTCCGGGTCGTCGATGATCTTCCGCAGCTGGGCGAGGTGCGCGGGGCGCAGGTAGTGCTGGATGTCGTGGATCGCCTCGGCGGCCAGCTTGCGCAGCGCCTCCGGCTCGACCTTGAGGAACGTACGGCCGTCGGCCTCGAAGGTGGAGACGCCTTCGGAGGTCACCAGGCGGTAGGGCGTGGTGTCCTCTCCCAGGGGGAGCAGATCGGAGTACGCAAACTCTGGCATGACGGCGGCCATTCCTCACTCGGCAGACAGCGGCGCCGCCTCCGTTGGCGGCGCGCACTCCAGCGTAAGACGCGGGGGCGACGCCGATCCTGTGAGGTAAGGCTCACTAGGCCGTTTCTTCCGGTAGCAGGGCCGGACGGGCCCCGGTGTCGCGGCGCGCCACCGCGCTGAAACGGCGCATGGCGCGTTTCCGGCCCGGGCCGTCCGGGTTGGGCCGGGGACACGACCGCTTCCCCTAGTCGCGATCTATCGCGTTTCGCTACGCTGAGGCCGTGGACCTCGAAAAGCAGCCCCAGCAGCCGCCCGCCCCCGCGCCCCGGCAGCCCGACGTCGCCGACCCCCAGGGTTCGCTGCGCGCCTCGGACGCCGACCGGGACCGGATCGCGGACATCCTCAGGGACGCGCTGGCGGAAGGGCGGATCGACCCCGAGGAGCACTCGGAGCGGATCGACGCCGTGTACCGGGCCAAGACCGTGGGCGAGCTGGAGCCGATCGTGCGGGACCTGCCCGCCGACCGGTCCCGTCATACGCCGGCGGCCGCGCCGCAGTACGGCCCCGAGGGGATCGAGGGCCCCGCGGAGAACATGATCGCGGTCTTCTCCGCCTCCACCCGGAAGGGCCGCTGGCGGGTGGGCCGGCGCACCAACGCCTTCTCGCTGTTCGGCAGCATCGAGATCGACCTGACCGAGGCGATCTTCGCCCAGCGCCTCACCGTCATCAACGCGACCTCGATCTTCGGCAGCGTCGAGGTCCGCGTCCCGGAGAACGTGACGCTGCGCGGCAACGGCACCGGGATCTTCGGCAACTTCGAGGTCGTCACCCTGGAGGGCGTCGACCCGCAGGCCCCGGTCGTGGTCGTCAACGGGTACGCGGTGTTCGGTCACGTGGAGGCCCGGCCCAAGCGGGGCAAGTGGGTCACCGACCTGCAGAATCAGATTCAGGACAAGTTGCGCAAGCATCTCGGCCACTGACGGCCGCGTTCCACTTCTCCCGGTGACCGGAATTCGCCGTCCGCCGTCCGTCCTGCGGAACGGCGCGGCACGCAGTGCATAGGCGCACGCACAGCGGGTAGGGCTGGTGCATCGTCGCTCGCTCGTCCACGGAAGCCGTCGTCAGGAGTAGACCGTGCTGCAGCCGCCGCATCAGCCCCTCCGGGTCGCCGCCGCCGTGCCGCCCCAGCGCACCACGCCCGCTCGGGAGGACGAGGCCGGTCCCTGGCACACGGAGGCGGTGTGCCGGAGGGACGAGGCCGGACTGTTCTTCGCCCCTTCCAAGGAGCCCACCGCCGCCCGGCTCTCCCGTGAGGAGGCCGCGAAGCGGGTCTGTGCCCGCTGCCCCGTGATGGTCGAGTGCCGCGAGCACGCCCTGCTCCAGCCCGAGCCGTACGGGGTGTGGGGCGGGCTCACCGCCGCCGAGCGCCGTGTGGTGCTCGCCCGGCGCCGCCGCCGTGACGTCGAGCTGCGCAAGGCCGCCGCGGCCGAGCGGGCCGAGCGGATCGCGTAGGCCGTTTCTTCGGATCTTGCCGCCGTCCGGCCGGCCCGTCCGGCCGTGAGTCCGTCGGACGGTGCCCGCCTTCCGGGGCGGGCCGGCTGACGGGTCCGCCGTCGGCACGAGTGCCCGTACGGGAAGGGGCGCCCCCACCGCACATGGGGGCGCCCCTCTTCGTACCGTCGTCCGTCCCGGTGGGTGCTACTTCGCCCGGTCGAAGTCGATCTTGCTGTAGGCGCGCAGCTTGGACAGGCGGTGCGTGGAGTCGATCTGGCGGATCGTGCCGGACTTCGAGCGCATGACCAGGGACTGGGTGGTCGCCGTCTCGGAGCGGTAGCGCACGCCGCGGAGGATCTCGCCGTCGGTGATGCCGGTGGCGACGAAGAACACGTTCTCACCGGAGACGAGGTCGTTGGTGGTGAGGACGCGGTCGAGGTCGTGGCCCGCGTCGAGGGCCCGCTGGCGCTCGGGCTCGTCCTTCGGCCACAGCTTGCCCTGGATCACACCGCCCAGGCACTTTATGGCGCAGGCCGAGATGATGCCCTCGGGCGTGCCGCCGATGCCCATCAGCAGGTCGACGCCGGTGCCCTCGCGGACGGCCATGATGGAGCCGGCCACGTCGCCGTCGGAGATGAACTTGATCCGGGCGCCGGTCTCGCGGATCTCCTTGACGATGCCCTCGTGGCGGGGGCGGTCCAGGATGACCACGGTGACGTCCTCGGGCTGCATGCCCTTGGCCTTCGCGACCCGGCGGATGTTGACCGAGGCGGGCGCGTTGATGTCGACGAAGTCGGCGGCCTCGGGGCCCGTGACCAGCTTGTCCATGTAGAAGACCGCGGACGGGTCGAACATCGTGCCGCGGTCCGCGGCGGCGAGCACCGCGATCGCGTTCGGCATGCCCTTGGCGTTGAGGGTGGTGCCGTCGATCGGGTCGACGGCGATGTCGACCTCGGCGCCGGTGCCGTCGCCCACGTGCTCCCCGTTGAAGAGCATCGGGGCCTCGTCCTTCTCGCCCTCGCCGATGACGACCACGCCGTTCATCGAGACGGTGGAGATCAGGGTCCGCATCGCGTTGACCGCGGCGCCGTCCGCGCCGATCTTGTCGCCGCGGCCCACCCAGCGACCGGCGGCCATGGCGGCGGCCTCGGTCACCCGGACGAGTTCCAGGGCGAGGTTACGGTCGGGGGCCTCGGGAGAGACCTCGAGCTCGGGCGGCAAGTGGTGCTCGGTCATCGGAGCGCACCTTTCTGTACGGCGACGGCCGGAAAAAAGAGGGTGCTGCGACTCTATCGTCAGGTCGACAAATTGAGCAGAGGGCCCCACGTATGAGCACGAACCCTTGATGCGACCATAAGGGGCGTGGCAGGTATGCGAGGCAGGCAGACGGTACGCGGGATGTTCCAGTCCCTCGCGGTGATCATGGTCGCCGCGGGCGTGATGTATCTCTTCATCCCGCACGACGACAAGGCGGACCCGGTCCAGGTGAAGGACTACCGGGTCGAGCTGCTGACGGCACAGCGGGCCGCGCCGTACCCGGTGCTGGCCCCCGAGGGCCTGGGCGACGACTGGAAGGCGACGGTGGTCTCCTACCGGCGCGAGGAGCACGACGCGTGGAAGCTGGGCTTCCTCGACCCGGACACCCAGTACGTCTCCGTCCAGCAGTCCACAGAGGACCCGAAGAAGTACGTGCCCAAGGTCACTCTGGAGGCCAAGGACACCGGCAGGACCCAGAACGTGGGCGGCCAGGTCTGGCAGCGCTGGGAGGGCCCGAAGTACGACGCCCTGGTGCGCTCCGAGGGAGGCGCGACGACCGTCGTGACCGGCACGGCCTCGTTCGAGCGGCTCGCGCAGATGGCGGGCGCGCTGCAGTCGAAGAAGGCCTGACGGCGAACCGGCGACATGCGGAAGGGCCCCCGGTGCACCGCACCGGGGGCCCTTCCGCGTGTGCTCAGGTCATCAGACGGTGGTGATGACGTCGTCGAAGCCCAGGCGCGGGGAGCGCGGGAACCAGGCGTCCTCGCCCGGCTTGCCGATGTTCACGACCATCAGCGGGGTGTGGTCGTCGTCCAGGAACTCCTTCTGGACGCCGGCGAAGTCCAGGCCGGTCATCGGGCCGGCGGCCAGGCCGGCGGCGCGGACGCCGACGATGAAGTACGCGGCCTGGAGGGCGGCGTTCAGCAGCGCGGACTGCTCGCGGACCGGACGCTCGGCGAAGAACATGTCCTTGGCCTGCGGGAAGTGCGGGAGCAGGGCCGGCAGCTCCTCGTGGAACTCGTTGTCCGCGGAGAGGATCGCGACCAGCGGGGCGGCCTGGGTCTTGGCCTGGTTGCCCTCGGCCATGTGGCGGACCAGGCGCTCGCGGGCCTCGGGGGAGCGGACCAGGGTGATGCGCAGCGGGCTCTGGTTGAAGGCGGTCGGGCCGAACTTGACCAGGTCGTAGATCGCCTGGACCTGCTCGTCCGTCACCGGCTCGTCGGTGAACGTGTTGGCGGTGCGGGCCTCGCGGAAGAGGAGGTCCTGGGCGGCGGGGTCAAGGGCGAGGGACATGCTGCGTACCTTCCGGACTGCAAGGGGCTCGCTCGCGGGGTTCGAGCGATGTCACGACAGTACGCCCGCAGTAGGTGAAGTTTCAACTATCCGAACCGGATAGTGATCCGCTTCACAGGCAGTGTACGCGCCCGCGTCACGACCTGACCTGCGAGGTCACTCGTCGTCGGCGTCCTCCGCCGCCTCGTCGGCGGCCCGCTCGGCCGCCAGCGAGGCGTCCAGACGTGCCCGGGCCCCCTCGAGCCAGCGCCGGCACACCTTGGCCAGCTCCTCGCCGCGCTCCCAGAGCGCCAGCGACTCCTCCAGGGTCGTTCCGCCCGCTTCGAGGCGCCGGACGACCTCGATCAGCTCGTCGCGCGCCTGCTCGTAGCCGAGGGCGGTCTCCGCGTTGCCCGTGCCCGTTGCCATGAATCCAGTCCTCCGTGTTCGCTCTTCGTCTTCGATCAGGCCGGGTCGGGCAGCCGCCGCACCCGGAACTCGCCCGCGGCCACCCGGGCCCGCAGCTCCTCGTCCGCCGCGACCTCCACCGGGTCCCGCACCACCGAGCCGTCCGCCCGCTGGAGCACCGCGTAACCCCGCTCCATCGTCGCCGCGGGGGACAGCGCACGGACCCGGGCCCGGGTGTGCGAGAGCTCCGAGTCGGCCCGGTCGAGCAGATGCCCCAGGGTCCGCCGGCTGCGCGCGAGCAGCGCCGCCAGCTCGTCCTCGCGCACCTCCACCATCCGCTGCGGGTGCTCCATCACCGGCCGGGCCAGCGCGTGCGCCAGCCCCCGCTCCTCACGCTCCAGCAGGCCCCGCACGCACCGCAGCGCCCGGTCCCGCAGCCCCCGCACCCGCTCCAGCTCCTCGCCCACGTCCGGGACCACCTTCTTGGCGGCGTCCGTCGGCGTGGACGCCCGCAGGTCCGCGACCAGGTCGAGCAGCGGCGAGTCCGGCTCGTGCCCGATCGCCGACACCACCGGCGTACGGCAGTCGGCGACCGCCCGGACCAGCTGCTCGTCCGAGAACGGCAGCAGGTCCTCGACGCTGCCGCCACCGCGGGCCACGACGATCACGTCCACGTCCTCGTGCGCGTCCAGCTCCTTCACGGCCTGGATCACCTGCGGCACGGCCCGCACGCCCTGCACCGCCACGTTCCGCACCTCGAAGCGGACGGCCGGCCAGCGGCGCCGCGCGTTCTCCAGGACGTCCCGCTCGGCCGCCGACGCCCGACCGCAGACCAGCCCGATCAGCTGCGGCAGGAACGGCAGCGGCTTCTTGCGGTCCAGGGCGAAGAGCCCTTCCGCGGCCAGCGACTTCTTCAGCATCTCCAGGCGGGCGAGCAGCTCCCCGATGCCGACCGGCCTGATCTCCGCCGCGCGCAGCGACAGCTGCCCGCGCGGCGCGTACCACTCCGGCTTCGCGTGCACGACGACCCGCGCGCCTTCCGACACGACGTCGGCGACGGCGTCGAAGACCTGCCGGTAGCACGTGACGTTGATCGAGATGTCGTACGAGGGGTCCCGCAGCGTCAGGAACACCACCCCGGCGCCGGGGCGCCGCGACAGCTGCGTGATCTGCCCCTCGACCCACACCGCCCCCAGCCGGTCGATCCAGCCGCCGATCAGCCGGGAGACCTCGCCGACGGGCAGCGGTGCTTCCACTGACGTGTTCAGACCCATGCGCCGAGCGTAACGGGCGGCTCGGACAGCGGAAGGGCGCCGCGACCCGGCGGACGGTGGTGGCTGGTAAGCGGGCCGGAGCGGGGAAGGGGAGAGAGAGGGGGAAGGGGAGGGGGCCGGCGCCGGCCAGGGAGGTGTCGGCCTGCCCGGGTCAGGGCGTCGGCTGCCGCATCCCCTGCATGGCCAGCACCACCAGTCCGATCCCCAGCCAGATCACGCCCACCACCTGCGCCGACGGCGCGGCCTCCACGATCACCGCGACCAGGATCGCCGCGCCCACCACCGGCGCCACCACGTGCGGCAGCCAGCGCGGCGGCCCCGCCATGCGGCGTACCGCGAACCAGCTCACCACGCTCGCGTGCAGCAGCACGAAGGCGGTCAGGGCGCCGATGTCCACCACCGAGACCAGATGGTCGAGACCGTCGTCCTGGCGGGCCGCCCAGATCGCCGCGGCCATCGTCACCGTCGCCGACACCAGCAGCGCCACCCGCGGCACGCCCGAGTCGGTGCGCGCCAGCGCGTGCGGCAGGCGCCGGTCCCGGCCCATCGCGAACAGCAGCCGCCCGCCCGCCGCCTGCCCCGCGAGCGCCGCGAAGGCCGCGCCGATCGCCTTCGACGCCGCCACCAGGTCGTGCAGCCAGCCGCCGACGGCGGAGTCCACGGCGTCGTAGAACGCCGAGCCCTGGGCGGCCGGGTCCGCCGCCAGCTCCGCCGACGAGACCGGTTCGAGCAGAGCCACCAGCCACGTCTGCGCCACGAACAGCACGCCCGCGAGCGCCAGGCAGAACAGCACCGCCCGCGCCACCTTCGACGAGCCCCCGGTCACCTCCTCCGCGAACGAGGCGATCGCGTCGAAGCCCAGGTACGACAGGACGGCCACCGACACCGCCCCCACGACGGCGGCCGCCGAGAACCCGGCGTCACCGGTCAGCGGCGACCACCAGTCCCGTGACGCCCCGTTCCGGGCGAGCACGACGACCGCCGACACGACGAAGACCAGCAGCACCACGATCTCCATCGCGAGCACCGCGAAGCCGACCCGGGCGGCCGCCCGTACGCCCCACAGGTTCAGCAGCGTCGTCACGACGACCGCGATCCCGGTCCACACCCAGCGGTGCACCTCGGGCACCAGGGCCTCCATCGCGATGCCCGCGAAGAGGTACGCGACCGCCGGGATGAGCAGGTAGTCGAGCATCGCCATCCACCCGGCGACGAAGCCCGGACCCTCGCCGAGCGCCGTACGCGCGTACGTGAAGACCGAGCCGGCCCGCGGCGCCACCCGCACCATCTGCGCGTAGCTGAACGCGGTGAACCCCATGGCCACGGTGGCCACCACGTACACGAGTGCGACCGCCCCGCGCGACTTGGCGTCGAGCGTGCCGAAGATGCCGACCGGGGCCATCGGGGCGATGAAGAGCAGCCCGTAGACCACCAGGTCCCGGAAACCCAGACTCCGTCGCAGGCTCTCGTGATCCGGTTCCTCCGGATTCTCCGGCTCCGCCGCCCGCGTCTCCTCAGACATGGCGCCAGTCTCGGCCACGCCACCGCCCGAACCGCTGACCAAAACGCCGACCGGCCCGCCTTACGATGGGGACCATGACTGCGACGCCCGCCACCAACCGCCCGAAGCGTGTCCTGCTCGCCGCTCCCCGCGGATACTGCGCGGGCGTGGACCGTGCCGTGATCGCCGTGGAGAAGGCCCTCGAACAGTACGGCGCCCCGATCTACGTCCGGCACGAGATCGTCCACAACAAGTACGTCGTGCAGACCCTGGAGCGGAAGGGCGCGATCTTCGTCGACCAGGCGACCGAGGTGCCGCCGGGCAACATCGTGATGTTCTCCGCCCACGGCGTGGCCCCGACCGTCCACGAGGAGGCCCGCGTCGGCCGCCTCAAGACCATCGACGCCACCTGCCCGCTGGTCACCAAGGTCCACAAGGAGGCCGTGCGCTTCGCGAACGAGGACTTCGACATCCTCCTCATCGGCCACGAGGGCCACGAGGAGGTCATCGGCACCTCCGGCGAGGCCCCCGACCACATCCAGCTCGTCGACGGCCCCGGCGACGTCGCCAAGGTCGAGGTCCGCGACCCGTCCAAGGTCGTCTGGCTCTCCCAGACCACGCTCTCCGTCGACGAGACCATGGAGACCGTGGACGCGCTGAAGGAGAAGTTCCCGCAGCTGATCTCCCCGCCGTCCGACGACATCTGCTACGCCACGCAGAACCGCCAGACCGCCATCAAGGAGCTCGCCACGCAGGCCGAGCTCGTCATCGTGGTCGGCTCCAAGAACTCCTCGAACTCCCAGCGCATGGTCGACGTCGCCAAGCAGGCCGGCGTCCCCGCCGCGTACCTGGTCGACTTCGCCAGCGAGATCGACGAGGCCTGGCTCGAGGGCGTCGGCAGCGTCGGCCTCTCCTCCGGCGCCTCCGTCCCGGACGTGCTCGTCCAGGAGGTCCTCGAGTGGCTGTCCCAGCGCGGCTACGTCGACGTCGAACTCGTCAAGACCGCCGACGAGTCGCTGACCTTCTCGCTGCCCAAGGAGCTCCGCAACCGGGAGCTGCGCACGGAGGCGGCGGCACTCCTCGAAAACGAGTGACGAGTACCCGCGTGAACGCGTGACGGAGGGCTCCGGCCCGTAACGTTGGGTCCATGAACGTCTTCGGAGTGGACATCGGCGGATCGGGCATCAAGGGAGCCCCCGTGGACCTGGAGCGCGGCGACCTGGCGGAGCCGCGCCACAAGGTGCTCACCCCACAGCCCGCGACACCCGACGGTGTCGCGGGCTGTGTCGTGGAGGTCGTCCGGAACTTCGGCTGGACCGGGCCGGTCGGCGTCACCTTCCCCGGCGTGGTGACCGGCTCGACGATCCGCACGGCGGCCAACGTCGACAAGGGCTGGATCGGCGTCGACGCGGGCCGGATGCTCGGCGAACGCCTCGGCGGGCTGCCGGTGACCGTCCTGAACGACGCCGACGCGGCCGGAGTCGCCGAGATGACCTTCGGCGCGGGCAGGGGGCGGAAGGGCACCGTCATCCTGCTGACCCTCGGCACCGGCATCGGCTCCGCCGTCTTCGTCGACGGGAAGCTCCTGCCCAACACCGAGCTGGGCCACCTGGAGCTGAAGGGCCACGACGCGGAGAAGCGGGCCTCGTCGAAGGCGCGCGAGGACGAGGAGCTGAGCTGGGAGCACTGGGCGACCAGGCGGCTGCAGAAGTACCTGGCGCACGTGGAGATGCTGTTCTCGCCGGAGCTGTTCATCATCGGCGGCGGGGTCAGCCGCAAGGCGGACAAGTTCCTGCCGCTGATCGAGGGCATCAGGGCCGAGATCGTTCCGGCGCAGCTGCAGAACAACGCGGGGATCGTGGGGGCGGCGATGGCGACGCGGGTTTCTGAGGCCTGAAGCCCGTGGGGGGCGGTGCCCGGGGCCTCCGGCCCCGCGCAGTCCTGGGGGAGGCGGCGTCCCGGGCCATCGGCCCGGCACGCTCGCAGCCCCGTAGTCTTCCCAGCCCTCCCTGCCGGGCCAGCCCTCCCTGCCCTGGCCGGCCCTCCCGGCCCCCTAGCTAGCCCTGCTCCGGGGCCGGGCGGCGGACCGGGCGTACGGGCTTTCGGATGGCGGCGCCGGCGCGCTGGCGGCGCCCCATGTCGCGTACCTTGCGGACGCTGGCGATGAGACCGGCGACGAGGGTGCCGCCGTACAGCCAGCCGGCGTGGACGGCGAGGGCGGTGACGAGGGCCATGGCCTGGCCGCCGACGCCTCCCGTACCGCCGGAGATGGGTACGACGCCGACGGCGAAGGCGATCGGCACGGAGATGGGCGCGGTGACCAGGTCGGCGGTCCGGACCCAGAGGGCGGTCAGGGCACTGACGGGCAGGAACAGGAGCCCGAAGACGACCGGGGACCCGTCGAACAGGAGCCAGTCGAGGAAGCCGATCACCAGCATGACGGAGGAGGCGAAGAGGCCGGCGCCGAGCCCCGTGAGCCGGGGGTTGGGCAGCCTGCGCAGGGCCGCGACCACCGGCGGCGCGGCGCGCTCGACGCGGGGCCTGCCCGGCCGGGGCCGGGCGGCGACGCGGTAGACCGCCGCGCCCTCGACCAGTGCGCCGGGCGGCGTCAGAGGGCCCTGCGGCCGGCCCTCGGCGGGGCGGCGGGGCTGCGGCTTGCGTGTCCTGTGCTGCTCCACGTCACCAACGTAGGTCGGAAGGGGCCGGTATCCCCGCTCGGGACACGCCCTTTGGGTGACCTTGGCGCGAAGAGGGCCGTTCCGGCCGGGTCAGGGCGTAGGCCGTACCACGGGCGCAGCCCCGTAAACTGGGGGATCGCCCCACCTCCACTCCTCCTAGGGAAGTCGCCACCGTGTCGCTCACGATCGGAATCGTCGGCCTGCCGAACGTCGGCAAGTCGACCCTGTTCAACGCCCTGACCAAGAACGACGTGCTGGCGGCCAACTACCCGTTCGCCACGATCGAGCCCAACGTCGGCGTCGTCGGCGTGCCCGACGCCCGCCTGCAGCAGCTCGCCGAGATCTTCGGTTCGCAGCGCGTGCTCCCGGCGACGGTGGACTTCGTCGACATCGCCGGCATCGTGCGCGGCGCGAGCGAGGGCGAGGGCCTGGGCAACAAGTTCCTCGCGAACATCCGCGAGTCGGACGCGATCTGCCAGGTCATCCGTGCCTTCAAGGACGAGAACGTCGTGCACGTCGACGGCAAGGTCTCGCCGAAGGACGACATCGAGACGATCAACACCGAGCTGATCCTCGCCGACCTCCAGACCATCGAGAAGGTCCTCCCGCGCCTGGCGAAGGAGGCCCGCATCAAGAAGGACGTGGCCCCCAAGGTCGCGGCCGTCGAGGCGGCGAAGGAGATCCTGGAGCGCGGCGACACGCTGTTCTCGCAGGGCATCGTCCAGGGCTCGGAGAAGGCGGAGCTCCTCCACGACCTCCACCTGCTCACCACCAAGCCGTTCCTCTACGTCTTCAACGTGGACGAGGACGAGCTGACCGACGACGCCTTCAAGGACGAGCAGCGCGCCCTGGTCGCCCCGGCCGAGGCGATCTTCCTGAACGCCAAGCTGGAGGCGGACCTCGCCGAGCTCGACGAGGAGGACGCCATGGAGCTCCTCCAGTCCGTCGGCGCCGAGGAGCCCGGCCTGGCCACCCTCGCCCGCGTCGGCTTCGACACCCTCGGACTCCAGACCTACCTGACGGCCGGCCCCAAGGAGTCCCGCGCCTGGACCATCAAGAAGGGCGCGACGGCCCCCGAGGCCGCCGGTGTGATCCACACCGACTTCCAGAAGGGCTTCATCAAGGCCGAGGTCATCTCCTTCGCCGACCTCGTCGCGACCGGCTCGGTCGCCGAGGCCCGCGCGGCCGGCAAGGCCCGCATGGAGGGCAAGGAGTACGTCATGCAGGACGGCGACGTGGTGGAGTTCCGCTTCAACGTCTGAGCGGGTGAATTAGCACCACGTCACTGACGCGGCAAACATGCAGGTCGTAAGGGGTCGACTCCGTCGGGAGTCGGCCCCTTGTGGTTTCCCGTGTGGGGATGGTGCTGGGAAGTCTGACCTCTCGTCAGCCATGTGGCCCGGCTGGAGGGCGCCGAGAGTGGTACGTTATCAGGTACCACTTGAGGGATGGGGGCAGGTTATGTCCATAACTGCGAGCGAAGCCCGCAAGGAACTCTTTCCGCTGATCAAGAAGGTCAACGAGAATCACGAGGCCATCGAGATCGTCTCGAAGCACGGCAACGCCGTGCTCGTCTCGGCCGAGGATTACGCGGCGCTGCGCGAGGGCTCGTACCTGCTGCGCTCTCCGGTGAACGCCCGGCGGTTGCTCAAGGCGTACGAGAATGCCCTGACCCACATCAACGTGTCGGATCGCGAGCTGATCGATCCGGACGCCGCGGACGCAGGTGCGGGTGCCGCGTGAGGCTTGTCTTCGAAGATCACGGCTGGGAGGACTACACGTCCTGGCTCAAGAACGACCGCAAGATGCTCGCCCGGATCAACAAGCTCATCGAGGACGTCAGGCGTGACCCCTTTACGGGGATCGGCAAGCCGGAGCCGCTGAAATACCACCTGCCTGGGGCGTGGTCGCGGCGGATCGATGACGAGCATCGTCTCGTCTACCTGGTGACGGACAAGGAGATCGTCATCCTCGCGGCTCGATATCACTACTGAGCGCTCGTGCAATGCAGGCGGTTCTGGGATGTGCCTCCCGTGCTGGGATCCCAAGCGGCGTTTCCGCAGGTTGCGGCTCTGCGCTCAAGGTTCCGCTTCAAACTGTAGTCGTGTCCATACTGAGCGTGAGGCGTTGAGTCAACGCGCAAGTCGGAAGGGGTCGGGCTCTGTCGAGTCCGACCCTTCGTCGTCACCGTGCTGGATGCGTGTGGGATTTTCTGACGTGGGTCAGCGGTGATCAGGTGCCGTAGAACGGTGGACTGGTGTTCCACGTGAACGGCCCAGACCACCAGTTCTCCGGCGTCGACGGTGTGGACGATGCGGGGGATCTTCCGAAGCTCGGGCCCGTGCCTCCATGCTCTAGGTGTGGGGCACCGCCGTGGCCAGGACGACGTCGAATTCCTCCAGGCTGCGAGTGGTCACGCGGGCCTTGGCCGTCGTTTCTCCGCGAATCGTCGCGATGGCGCCGCGGGATGCCGCGAGGGCGTCGTGGTCGGCGAAGAGGGCGCCGACGGCCGCCCTGCCGTGGTCGCGGTCGACGAGGAGGGAGATGCCGGCCAGGCCAGGAACCTTCTGGACCCTCGGGAGGGCCGTGTCGCGGAAGGTGGTCACCAGCAGGTCGACGTCGCCCGGCTCGACGTCCATGCGGACCAGGCGGAAGCCGGCGCCGGGGCCCTGGTCCTGCGCGCGCCGGGCGACCGGTGCTTCCCAGTTGTCGATCGTCACGGTCTGCGCGAAGGGCGCCATCATCTCGGCCCGGCGGTCGCGCAGCGCCTCGTCGCTCGCCTGACGGGAGGCCTCGTCCTCCCACCAGGAGCCCACCAGGATCTTGCCCAGCTCGCGGTCGGCGAACAGGCCCATCCCGCGGAAACCCGGCTGCGCCGCCAGCAGCTCGTGCCCCTTGGTCCGGACGGCCTCGGCGAACCCGTCGACGTTGGCCGGATCACCTGTCATGTAGATGGTGCGAACGTACATGGCGCCATTCCTGCCTTCCAGTGGTCCCGCCGGTCCGGGCTCGTGTCGCTCCCTTCATGCGATGGCCGGGACGGAGGGCAGGCAACGCGGCAGGGGCATTCAGGTGACCGGGGCCGGTCCGGGCCGGTGACGACAACGGGGCGTTAGCGGCGCGCAAGCGGGACGGCAAGGCGGGGCGGCAAGGTAGGTGCAGTCGGCACCCGGATGCGGTGCCGGCCGACCGATCGACCGCTCAGCTCCACGGGGGAACACCACCATGCGTACGAAGCGCAAGAACACCGTCCTGGCCGTCACCGCCGCCGCCGTCCTCTCGCTGGGCCTGACGGCCTGTGGCGGCGACGACGGCGGGACCCGGGACGAGGGTGCCGCGGGCACCTCCTCCTCGGCGCCCTCCTCCTCGGCGTCCCCTTCCTCGGCCTCGGCGCCGACCGCCACCACGGGCGGGTCCGCTTCCGGCGGGTCGGCCTCCGCCGGCCCGGCGTCCGCGTCCTCCGGGTCCACCTCCGGCGGCACCGCCAAGAACGCCGCCTCGTCCGGCTCCAAGGCCCCGGCCTCCTGCACGTACAAGGACGTGAGGATCGCCGCCGCCAAGGTGGACGAGACGCCCACCGAGCACATCGTGCTCACCGCCACCAACACCTCCGGGCGCGTCTGCCGCCTCGACGGCTACCCGCTGATCGCCTTCGGCGAGATCCAGACCGCCAAGGACGTCCCGGCCGTGGCCAAGAGCAAGCCGGCCGCGCCCGTCGTGCTCCAGCCCGGTGCCCCGGCGTACGCCAACGTGCGGATCGCGCTCGGCGGAGCCCACGAGGACAACAGGGTCGTCACCTCGTTCAACGTGAACCTCTTCACCGGCAGCGCCCCCACCGAGGGCAGCATCGTCGTCAAGGCCCCGGCCGGCGGCCTGGCCGTCGACGAGGCCGCCGCCAAGACCGGTTACTGGACTCCGGAACTCCGCAACGGTGCCGACGAGTTCTGATTCAGCCACGGGAAGTCCGAACCGCCGGCCGGGCGGCCGGCGTCCTTCGTCGCATGATGAAGGACGGAATCGGCTTCCTGGCCGTGCTCGGCGGCTTCGGTGTCGCGCTCGTTGTGTGGGGCATCGGCGCGACTCCCGCCCTGACCGGCGGATTCGAGGGTGAGGGACGGGACTTCAGCGTGGTCTGGCTGGAGCTGCCGGTGATGCTGCTCGGCATCCCGGCCCTCACCCTCGGAGTCTGGGCACTGTTCCACCGGCGCTCCGCCGCCGTCCTCGCCGTCGCCGTCCTCGTGACCCTGCTCACAGCGGGGTGGGCGGGTGCGGAGTGGCTGGAGGTGCGGGTGCCGGAGTTCGGGTACGAACAGGGGGCGGTCGGTCCGGCCGCCTGACGAACGGAGCACCCATGTCGTACCCCGAACCCCGCTACCACGGCGAGAGCGGCGAGATCACCGCCGCCTTCCGGCCCGCCGGTACGCCCCCGGAGTTCGTGTCCCCGGGCGGGACGCGGACCCACTACCTCGCCACCACCGCTTCCACGGGCGGGGAGTTCGGCCTCTACCGGATCGACATGCAGGCGAAGGCCGGCGGTCCGTCGACGCACTTCCACCGCACCATCTCCGAGACCTTCTTCATCCTCGACGGGACGGTCCGGCTCTACGACGGCGAGCGCTGGGTCGACGCCGAGAAGGGCGACTTCCTCTACGTGCCGACCGGCGGTCTGCACGCCTTCCGCAACGACTCCGACGAACCCTCCTCCATGCTGCTGCTGTTCGCGCCGGGCGCGCCCCGCGAGGAGTACTTCGAGAAGGTCTCGACGGTGGCCGGGATGACGGACGAGGAGCGCACGGAGTTCTTCGTCAAGCACGACACCTACTGGACGGACTGACCGGCACCCACCGGACTGACCGGCACCCCACCGGACTGACCGGCACCCACCGGCCTGACCGGCACCCACCGGACCGATCGGTACCTACCGGACTGGCCGGCACCCCGCCCTGACCGGCACCTACCGGACGGCCCGGTCGCCGGCTCCGGCCGCGAGGCCGGTCTTCGCTCCCGCTCCGCACAGCGGGACGACGGTCGTTCCCGGGCGCTCCGGTGCGGCCCGTACGGCCGCCCAGCAGGCGACGCCCGTCGGCTCCACGTACAGCCCACGCCGGGCCAGGTCGAGCTGGGCGGCGAGGATCTGGTCCTCCGTCACGGTGTGGAAGGTCCCGCCGGAGGCCCGTACCGCCCGCAGGATCTGGGCCGCCCGGGGCGGTGCCGGGATGGCGATGCCCTCGGCGAGGGTGGGCCGGACCTCCGCGGGGCCCGGCGGCTCCTCCGAGCCCGCGTGGAAGGCCGCGGCCAGCGGGGAGACCGCCTCGGCCTGGACGGCGACGAAAGCGGGCCGGCGGTCGACGAGCCCGTGGCCGTACAGCTCCTCGACGGCGAGGGCGACGCCGAGCAGCAGCGTTCCGTTGCCGACCGGCAGGACGAGGGTGTCGGGGAGCCGGCCGCCGAGTTCCTCCCAGAGCTCGTAGGCGTAGGTCTTCGTGCCGTGCAGGAAGTGCGGGTTGTACACGTGCGAGGCGTAGAAGACGCCGGGCCCGTCGGCCGCGGCGCGGGCCGCCCGCGCGGTGGCCTCGCGGCCGCCGGGGACCAGGACCGTACGGGCGCCGTGGGCGCGGATCTGCTCCAGCTTCTTCGGGGAGGTCCCGTCCGGTACGTAGACGGAGCAGTCGAGTCCGGCCCGTGCGCAGTACGCCGCGACGGCCGTGCCCGCGTTGCCGCTGCTGTCGGCGATCACGGTGCGCGGCGCGAGCCGGCGGGCCAGCTCGGCGAGCATCACGGCACCCCGGTCCTTGAAGGACAACGTGGGCATGAGGAAGTCGAGTTTGGCCGAAACGGTGTCGGTGAGCGGGACCAGCGGTGTACGGCCCTCGCCGAGGCTCACCGGGGGCGCGCCGGTGGTGCCGGCCGTGGTGGTGGTGCCCGCCGGGCCGGTGACGTCCGTCGTGGTGGTGCCACCCGCCGCACCCGGCGCATCGGTCGTACCCGTCGCCCCGGGGGCGAGCGGAAGTGCCTCCGCGTAACGCCACAGGGAATTCACACGTGACGGAAGTGACGCGAGCGACTGGAGTGACACGGGGGCGGCGGCGTACGCGAGGTCCCAGGGGCCGCGGCAGCGCGGACAACACCAGGTGAGGGCGGTGTCGGGTGCCTGCGTACGGCACCGGGGGCACACGTAGTCGGTCATGATCCCCAGCATGTCAGCCGTGTGGCGGCGGCGTTACGGGGCGCTCGGGGCCCTTGTGGGATTCCTATGGATCCGTCAATCTTTCGCTCGGCGGCCGGACATGACGAGCGGCGCGGAGCCCCTGTCGCATTGTCATGTCCCTGCTAACCGTTTCACTGCTCAACAACCCCCACAGCAACGCACCACCTATGAGGAGGACCCCTCACATGTCCGTGATGCGTGACTCGCGGCGCAGACTCGCCGCTGCCGGCGCCATAGCCGTGGCGGCCCTCGCGCTCGGCTCCCTCTCCGCCCTCCCGGCCAACGCCGCCGGGACCGCCGAAGGCGTCATCCTGAACGCTGGCGCGGAAGGGACCGTCGCCAACAGCTACATCGTCACCCTCCGCGAGTCCGCCGCCCAGGCGGAGACCGCGCAGGGCCGGGCGGTCGCGACCAAGTTCGGCGCCAAGATCAAGCGGACCTACACGGCCGCGCTCAACGGCTACTCGATCGAGCTGTCCGAGGCCCAGGCGAAGAAGCTCGCCGCCGACCCGGCCGTCGAGTCCGTCAGCCAGAACCGTGTCTTCCACGTCGACGGCACCCAGCCCTCCCCGCCGTCCTGGGGCCTCGACCGGATCGACCAGAAGGCCCTCCCGCTCAACCAGAGCTACACCTACCCGGACAGCGCGGGCCAGGGCGTCACGGCGTACATCATCGACACCGGCGTCCGCATCAGCCACAGCGACTTCGGCGGCCGGGCCTTCAACGGCTACGACGCGATCGACAACGACAACACCGCGCAGGACGGCCACGGCCACGGCACCCACGTCGCCGGCACCGTCGCGGGCAGCTCGTACGGCGTCGCCAAGAAGGCGAAGATCGTCGGCGTCCGCGTCCTCGACAACTCCGGCTCCGGCACCACCGAGCAGGTCGTCGCGGGCATCGACTGGGTGACGCAGAACGCCGTGAAGCCGGCCGTCGCCAACATGAGCCTCGGCGGCGGGGTCGACACCGTCCTCGACGACGCCGTGCGCCGCTCGATCGCCTCCGGCGTCACCTACGCGGTCGCCGCCGGCAACGAGACCGACAACGCGAACAACCACTCGCCGGCGCGCGTCTCCGAGGCCATCACGGTCGGCGCCACGACGTCGACCGACGCCAAGGCCAGCTACTCGAACTACGGCAGCCTCCTGGACCTGTTCGCCCCGGGCTCCTCGATCAAGTCCTCCTGGAACACCAGCGACACGGCCACCAACACCATCTCCGGCACGTCGATGGCCACCCCGCACGTCGCCGGTGCCGCCGCCCTCTACCTGGCCGCCAACCCGACGGCGAGCCCGTCGGCGGTCGCCACGGCGCTCGTCAACGCCGCCACCCCGAACGTGGTAACCAGCCCCGGCACCGGCTCCCCGAACCGCCTGCTGTACGTCGGCGGCGGTACGACCACTCCGCCCGGCCCGCGCTTCGAGAACACCGCGGACTACACGATCAACGACAACGCGACCGTCGAGTCCCCGGTCACCGTCAGCGGAGTCTCCGGCAACGCGCCGTCCGCCCTCCAGGTGCCGGTGAACATCGTCCACACCTACATCGGTGACCTCCAGGTCCAGCTGATCGCGCCCGACGGGACCGCGTACACGCTGAAGGCCTTCGGCACCGGCGGCAGCGCGGACAACATCAACACCACCTACACCGTCAACGCCTCCTCGGAGGTCGCGAACGGCACGTGGAAGCTCCGGGTCACGGACAACGCGAACTACGACGTCGGCAAGATCGACTCCTGGGCGCTGCAGTTCTGATCCCCGTAGAGAACTGACCCGCGTACGCGAGCGGGAAGAGCGAGGGGCGGTCGCCGATCCGGCGGCCGCCCCTCCGCCACTCCTCGGCCCCGCGTTCAGCGGCTCCCTCAGTCCTCGTTCCAGTCCTCATCCTCGTCCCAGTCCACGTCCTGGTGGACGTACGGGACCGGATCGTGCACCCAGCCCGCCGTGAGGACCAGCCGCGAGGTGCGGTGCACCGTCAGGAAGCCGAAGGGCCGGTCGAAGGCCGCGCCGACCCTCCGGACCACGTACGGTTCGCGGACCACGCCCGCGCCGGCCGCCATCCCGAAGGCCGTCACGGCGGCCGCCTCGAAGCCCTTCGCGCCGAACCGCGCCATCGCCGCCTGCCGGGCCCCCTGGACGTAGAGCGGGGGATGGTCGGCGATGCCCGGGAAGTGGCCGCGGCCCGGGTCCCGCGCCGTGCCTAGGCCGAGCGGTTCGTGCAGCTCGGTGAGGTCGTGCGTGGCCTCGACCGAGAACGGCGAGGTCCTCACCCAGAGGTACGACGCGCGCGAGCTGCTGCGTTCGTTGCGGACGGTCAGGCCCGGGCCCGGCTCGCCCAGCGGAAGCAGGTGGCCCGGAACCGAGCGGAACGTGCCCGCCAGGACGTCGAGTCCGGCCTTCAGGACCGTGCCGGCGCCGGCCTCCTCCGGGCCGAGCAGCAGATGGACGTCGACCCCCGTGTCGCCGAGCACCTTCAGGACGGTCAGCGGCCCCGCGTCCGTCTCCGCCACGCCCACCCGGTCGAGCAGCTGGGTCGTGCGGTACAGCGCCACGAGCTCGCGGTCGGCCCAGGGGCCGTGAGCGGGGCGCATCCGGCCGTCGAGGAACGGGCGCAGCCAGGTCGTCCGTACGGCCTGCGCGGAAGCCAGGACCAGCTCCGTGTCCTCGTCGATGAGGACCGGCATCGCCGGTATCAGGCCACCGGTGTGCTTCGCCGCCCACGCGTCGAGGAGCCGCTTGCTCTCCGCGTCGTCCTCGCCGAGCCGTTCCAGCGTCGCCTCCGGCAGGCCGGCGGCCCAGTCCTCGCGCAGCGCCACGCGCGGGCGGGTCCAGAGGCCGATCGCCGAGTCGACCCCGCGCATCCGCCCGAGACCGGCGAGCAGTTCGCGGGCCGCGTCCGCCGCCGTGCCGGCCGGCAGGCCCAGGGCGTCCTCCAGTTCGCCGCGGGCGGGGCCGTCGGCGGCGTCCGCGAGGAAGGCGAGCAGCGGCCAGACACCGGCCGCCGACAGGACGGTGTCCCGGCCGTCCGGCAGGGCACCGGCCCAACGGGCCGTGAGCCGGTTGACCGCGCCTACCGTCGAGCCCCGCATGTCGCCCCCACTTCCGGACCGCGTACGATGCGCGCGGCCGTTCGATTGCTTGCATCCGGATCCGAGAATCCGATTGTCCGCATGCGCTTGTTGCGTCTGAATGTCTGCAGCAGATGGGCTGCAGCCGTGGTCCGCAGCCGGTCGTCCGCAGCCGGTCCTCGGACCGTGAAACAAGATCCCCGCCCCAACAGGAGCACCGTACTCGTGGACCCCGTCCAGCCGCCTCAGGATTCTCCGAGCCCGGAGCAGCCCCCGCCGCCGCCCCGGCAGGGCTGGCCCACGCCTGGTCAGGGGCCCGTGCCCGGTCCGTACGCCGCGTCCCCGGGGCCCTACACCTCCCCGCCGCCCGGTCCGTACGGGCCCTACGGGCCGGGTGGGCCGGGCCGGCCGGGAGCCGGTCCCTACGGGACGCCGCAGCAGACCACGAACGGTCTCGCCGTCGCCTCGCTCGTCTCCGGCATCGTCTGCTGCCTGCCGCCGCTCGGTCTCGTCCTCGGCCTGATCGCGCTGCCGCAGGCGCGGAAGAAGCAGCAGAAGGGCAAGGGCATGGCCATCGCCGGCATCGTGCTCTCCTCCGTCTCCTGCCTGCTGCTGATCCTCGGTCTCGCGTCCGGCGGGATCGGCGAGGCCTGGCGGAGCTTCAAGGAGGGCATGGACGAGGCCGCCGCCGCCCAGTCGCCGTTCTCGCTGCGCAAGGGCGACTGCTTCCGCGTCGACGGCAAGCTGGAGACCTACACCACCGACGTCGACACCGTCCCGTGCACCTCGCCGCACGAGGGCGAGGTCACCGGCGGCTTCAAGCTCTCCGGTTTCACCAGGTGGCCGGGCGAGGACGCGATCGACCGGGTCGCCGAGGACCGCTGCGACCGGACCAACAACGCCTACGCTCTGGACACCTGGGCGGTGCCGGAGGACGCGCTCGTCTACTACTACATTCCCACCAAGGCGAGTTGGCGGGCCGGGGACCGCTCGGTGACCTGTGCCTTCGCCACGGAGAAGGCTCCCCTCACCGCCTCGCTGCGCAGCGACGAGTCCACCCTCGACCCGCATCAGCTGCACTTCCTGCGGACCGTCAACCCGATCGACGACGCCCTCTTCGAGGAGCCGGAGGAGGACGTGGACACCGACCTCGCGGCCAACAAGGCCTGGGCCGGGCAGGTCCACGAGGCCGTCACCTCCGCGAGCAGCGGTCTGCGCGGGCACGCCTGGTCCGGTGCCTCCGCCAAGCCGGTCTCCGAGCTGGCCCGGAAGCTGGACGCCGCGGCGGTGAAGTGGAAGAAGCTCGCCTCGGCCAAGGACGCGAACGCGTTCTGGGACGTCTACGAGGAGGCGTACGACGCGCTGTCGACGGACTTCGAGGCCTCGTCGCGCGCCTCGCTCGGGCTTACGGAGACGCTCGAGGACAGCGGCGAGAAGGTCTGACGGCCCGTCGTTACGGGGCGCCCCGCAGGCCTGACCCGTGAACGCCGCGGATTCCGACGGGAGTTCGGTGGCTATACCTGCGACGAGCGTTTACGTAAAGGCAAGTCATCACTTCGGGTGAAACTCTGGCCCATGCTTGCGACCGTGCACCCTCGGTTGCCAGGCTGTAGCTCACAGTCAACCTGAGGGGAGTGTCCAGTGACGTTCGGTGAGCAGCCCGCCTATCTGCGTGTGGCGAGCGATCTGCGGGAGAAGATCGCCAACGGCTCGCTTCCCCCGCACACCCGGCTCCCCTCGCAGGCGCGCATCCGCGAGGAGTACGGGGTCTCGGACACCGTCGCACTGGAGGCCCGCAAGGTCCTGATGGCCGAGGGTCTGGTGGAGGGCCGCTCGGGCTCGGGTACCTATGTGCGCGAGCGGCCGGTGCCGCGCCGGATCGCCCGCTCCGGCTATCGCCCGGGCTCCGGCGCGAGCCCCTTCCGCCAGGAGCAGGCCGCCGAAGGGACGCGCGGCACCTGGGAGTCGGGCAGCGAGCAGGAGCCGGCGAGCGTCGAGGTCGCAGCCCGGCTCGGCGTCGAGCCGGGGGAGCGGGTCATGCGCACGCGGTACGTGTTCCGGGACGCGGGCGAGCCGATGATGCTCTCCACCTCCTGGGAGCCGCTCTCGGTCACCGGCCGGACCCCGGTGATGCTGCCCGAGGAAGGGCCGCTGGGTGGCTGCGGGGTCGTCGAGCGGATGGCCGCGATCGACGTGGTCGTGGACAACGTGCTGGAGGAAGTCACCGCCCGCCCCGGCCTCGCGGAGGAACTGCTGACCCTGGGCGGAGTGCCGGGCCATGTGGTGATGGTGATCGAGCGTACCTACTACGCCTCGGGCCGGCCGGTCGAGACCGCCGACGTCGTCGTCCCGGCCGACCGCTACAAGGTCGCCTACCACCTGCCGGTGCGGTGACCGGAGGGCCCGGCGGCCGGGGGCGCCGGGGCGTGGAGTGCGAGGTGCCGGAGGGGGCACGTCGCGGTGACGGGGCGTCGGATTCGCTGACGCGGCGGCGTCTTCCGCCGCCGCGAGGACCGGACGACCGCTTGTTACCGGCCAGATACATATCTCTTTGTGAAAACCCGTATCCGCTGCGTAAAGGTCAGGCGTAAGCTCGGGCATATGCGCAGTGCGGTTTCCAGGAGATCGTCAGACATGGCCGGAGCGGCGGAGGGGGAAGTCCGATGAGCGACAGCGGTCCCGACCTTGCCTGGCTCGTCATACGCCAGGACGACAACGGCAACCGCTACCGCGTCGGCAGGTACGCGACCAAGGACGAGGCCCAGAAGGTCGCCGACAGCCTCGACGACCGCGGACACAAGCAGCTCTACTGGGTCGAGCGCATCGGTCAGCCCGCGCTCTGACCTCCGGGTCCCGGGAGCGCGTTAGGCTCCCGGGCATGACCGAACGCAGTGCCGGCCCCGTGGTCGTCGTCGCCGGGGCCCTGTACGACCGGGGGCGACTGCTGGCCGCGCGCCGCAGCGCCCCCGCCGAACTCGCCGGCCGCTGGGAGCTCCCCGGCGGCAAGCTGGAGCCGGGTGAGAGCCCCGAAGAGGCCCTGGTCAGGGAGCTGCGCGAGGAGCTCGGCGTCGAGTCGGAGACCACGGGTCGCATCCCCGGCGAGTGGCCGCTGAAGCCCGGTTACGTCCTGCGGGTCTGGACCGCCCGCCTGCTCTCCGGTGAGCCCGAGCCGCTGGAGGACCACGACGAGCTGCGCTGGCTGGCCCGTCACGAGCTGGACTCCGTCGACTGGCTCGACCAGGACCGCCCCGCCGTCGCCGAGGCGGCGCGCCTGCTTCCGGCCGTCCCTGACGCCTCGGAAGACCCGGTGGAGGGCGCTCGGGGCTGAGTCCTACGCCGTTCGTACCACCATGCGCCGACGGCACCGGTCGGTGCGATATCCCACTCCGAATATCGGGTATGTCGTGATTAACCCCCCGAAATAGGACGTGGGCCTCGTGATCGACACCGAAGGCGACTGCGCCGAGTGGCACTTTCCCGCGGAGGCCAACGCCGTGCGCACGGCCCGTCACGCGGTGCGGGACACCCTCAGGGCCTGGCGGCTCGATTCCGTGATCGGCGACGTGACCGTCCTCCTCGTCAGCGAACTCGTGACCAACTCGCTCCGCTACGCCTCCGGGCCCATCGGCGTCCGCCTCGTCCGCCTGAACCCCGACGGAACCCGCCCCGGCCCCGGCCCCGCCCTTCTGGTGGAGGTCTCCGATCCGCTTCCGGACGAGCCCACCGAGCGGCCCGCCGGACCCGAGGACGAAGGCGGCCGGGGACTCCAGCTCGTGGCCTGTTCCGCCCGCCGCTGGGGCACCAAGGCCGGGCACCACGGGAAAACCGTGTGGTTCGAGCTGGCCTTGCCTGGTGAGTAAACAGGGTGGGACGACGATCAGCGGGGCTCGGCCGGAAACGAACGAGACCACCCTGTGATCGTGAACGTCGTGCCGACGGGGGCCATGGTGCTGAATACTGCCGTCATGGCCGGTCCGGTGCGGTGAGCTGGAGGGGACGGTCGCGTGAGCGAGATACCTGAGACGGCGAGCGGTGTCGTGTGGCAGAGCAGCCCGCCCGGGTCGATCTATGACTACATCCGGGTCGCCTCTTTCTCGATAGGCCCCGACGGGCTCGTCGACCAGTGGAGCAGACGGGCCGTCGAGCTCTTCGGTGTGACCGCCGAGGAGGCCAGGGGCAAGGATCCAGTGGACGCCTTCCTGCCCGCCGACCAGCGCGAGCGCGGACACCGCAGGATCCGGGAGATCCTCGACGGCAAGGAGTGGACGGGCCTCGTCCCGTTCCGGATCCCCGGCGAGAACCGTCCGCGCGGTATCGCCGAGATCTACGTCATGCCCAGTGAGACCCAGAGCGGCGAGCGGGCCGCGCTGTGCATCGTGGTCGACGTGCGCGCCCTGCGCCGCATCGAGACGGACCTCGCCGCTTCGCAGGCCATTTTCGGCCAATCGCCCTTCGGCTTTCTGCTCTTCGGCACCGACCTCACCGTGAAGCGGGCCAACCGCCGCTTCGCCACGGTCTTCGGCGGCTCCGCCGACGACCACCGCGGCCGGACAGTCCACGACTACCTCGCCAGGCCCGAGGCCGACCGGATGACCGCCGCGCTCCGCAAGGTCCTGGAGACCGGCGAGTCCGTCGCCGACCTCCAGATCGTCGGCGCCGCGCCCGGCTCCAGCGACCGCCGCCACTGGTCGGTCAACCTCTACCGCGTGCACAGCGGCTCCGGCCGGCCCATCGGCGTCGCCGGGCTGGGCATCGACGTCACCCGCCGGCAGAGCGCCGCCCGCGAGGCCGCCAGCGCCCGCCGCAACCTCGCCCTCCTCAACGAGGCCGGCGCCCGCATCGGCAACTCCCTCGATCTCGAGGCCACCGCCAGAGAACTCCTCGACGTCGCCGTCCCCGGCTTCTGCGACCTCGCCGCCGTCGACCTCTACCAGGGTCTGCTCACCGGCGACGAGGCCCCGCCCGGACGCTGGGGCAGCTCCCACGACGTCGGCTACGGCGCGGGCAGCGCCGAACTGCGCCGCGTGGCCGTCGCCAGCGCCGTCGCCGACACGCCCGTACGCGTCGGGAAACCGCGGCAGAGCGAGGACGACGAGCCCGCCGGAAGCACCGGGAAGAGCGCCGGCGCCACCGGAACCGCCGGGTCCACCCCGACGGCCGGCGAGCTCTGTTGTGACGAGAGCCCCATCGAGGTCGGCTCCGTCCACCGCTACGCCTTCAACTCCGCGTGCGCCGGGGCCCTGCGCACCGGGCGGGTGCGCACGGTGCCCGGCGTGGACGGCGGTCTCGTCCAGTCCACGCTCGTCGTGCCGATGGTCGCCCACGACACCGTCGTCGGCCTCGTCCAGTTCTCCCGCGCCAAGGGCAGCGAACCCTTCGGGGAACGCGACCGCGCCCTCGCCGTCGAACTCGCCGCCCGCGCCGCCGTCTGCATCGACAACGCGCGCCTCTACCGCCGCGAGCACGAGCGCGCCCTGATCCTCCAGCGCAGCCTGCTGCCCCCGGGCGACCCCGAGGCCGCCGGACTCGACATCGCCTGCCGCTACCTCCCCGGCACCGTCGGCTCCGAGGTCGGCGGCGACTGGTTCGACGTCATCGAACTGCCCGGCCACCGCACCGCGCTCGTCGTCGGCGACGTCATGGGCCGCGGCCTGCGCGCCGCCGTCGCCATGGGCGAACTCCGCACCGCCGTGCGCACCCTCGCCCAGCTCGACCTGGAGCCCGCCGAGGTCCTCTCCCACCTCGACGAGATCGCCCGCGGACTCGGCGCCCCGGCCGACGCCCAGCAGTCCGCCCGCGCCCACAAGGCCCGCGGCCCCGAACTCTCCGAGGTCTACCTCGCCACCTGCGTCTACGCGGTCTACGACCCGGTGACGCGACGCTGCACCTTCGCCAACGCGGGCCACCTCCCGCCCGTGCTCGTCGAACCGGGCGGTGAGGCCCTGCTCCTCGACGTGCCTCCCGGGATGCCGCTCGGCGTCGGCGGCGAGCCCTTCGAGGAGGTCCAGGTCGACCTGCCCGAGGGCGCGCTCCTCGCGCTCTACACCGACGGACTCGTCGAGTCCCGCGACCATCCGCTCGACGAGGGGCTGAGCGCCTTCCGCGGCGCCCTCACCGATCCGGGCCGGCCGCTCGAGGACGTCTGCGACCACGTCCTGACCACTCTCGACACCCGGCACGGCGAGGACGACATCGCCCTGCTCATGGCCCGCATCCAGGGCCTGCCCAGCGAGGCCGTCGGTGACTGGCGGCTCCCCAGGGAACCCCGCTCGGTCGGCCGCGCCCGCGAGCTGGCCCGTGCCCAGCTCACCGCCTGGGAGCTCGAACCCCTGGTGGACACCGTGGAGCTGCTGGTCAGCGAGCTCGTCACCAACGCCCTGCGCTACGGCGAGGGCGAGATCCGGCTGCGGCTGCTGCGTGACCGCACCCTGGTCTGCGAGGTGTGGGACGCGGGCCTGGTCCAGCCGCGGCGCCGCCGCGCCAAGGACACCGACGAGGGCGGCCGCGGGCTGCAGCTGGTCGGACTGCTCAGCGCCGCCTGGGGATCGCGCCGCACGCCACGCGGCAAGACCGTGTGGTTCGAGCTCCAGCTGCCGGACGGCGACGGCTCGGCCGAACCCACCGTCGACCAGCTGCTCAGCATGTTCTGAGGGACCGGTCAGGCGGCCTTGAGCCGGGCGAGCCTGGCCTCGACCTCCGCCTGGTCGCCGAGCGCGTCCAGCTGCTCGAACTGGGCGTCCAGCGAGGAGGCGGCGAGCTCCTGCTTGCCCAGGGCCTTCGCCTCCTCCCGGCGCACCTTGTCCTCGAAGCGGCTCAGCTCGCTCGTCGGGTCCAGGACGTCGATGCTCTTCACCGCGTCCATCATCCGGTTCTGCGCCTGCGCGGACTTCGCCCGCGCGACCAGCTCGTCCCGCTTGGCCTGAAGCTCGCTCAGCTTGGCCTTCATCTGGTCCAGGCCGGACCTGAGCTTCCCGACGACCTCGGTCTGCGCGGCGATCGTCGGCTCGGCCGTCCGCGCCTCCTTCTCCGACTGGAGCTGGCGGCCCAGTGCGACCTTCGCCAGGTTGTCGAAGCGGTCCGCCTCCTCGGTCCGGCCGCCGGCCCGCAGCTCGTCCCCCTTGCGGCTGGCGGCCAGGGCCTTCTCGCCCCACTCCTTCGCCGCGTCCAGGTCCTCCTGGTGGTCCTGCTCCATCAGCCGCAGATTGCCGATGGTCGCCGCGACCGCCTCCTCCGCCTCCGCGATGTTGTTCGAGTAGTCGCGGATCAGCTGGTCCAGCATCTTCTGCGGATCCTCCGCCTGGTCCAGCAGCGCGTTGATGTTGGCCTTCGCCAGCTGGGCCACCCGGCCGAGGACGGTCTGCTTGCTCATGGTCGGACTCCTTGCGTGCACCCCGTACGAGACGTACGAGACGGGTCGTGAAAGAGAGGACGGCGTCAGAAGCGGCCGCCACCGCCCAGCCGGCCGCGCGTGCCACCGCCGCCGAAACTGCCGGGCCCGCCGCCGAAGCCCCCGCCCCCGAAACCCCCTCCGGAACCGCCACCACCGTGCCCACCCCCACGACCTCCGCCGAACAGTCCGCCGAGGATGATGCCGCCGAGCACGGCTCCTCCGAGCCCGCCGCCTCCGGCACCTCCCACCCCTGTTACACCGCCCAGGCCGTTCGGGTTCCCGTACGCCCGCACGTCCTGCTCCGCCAGCTCCTGCGCCCGCCGGGCGAGCGCGTCCGCCTGCTGCGCCTCGGCGAGCGCCGCCGCCGGGTCCTCGTCGGCCAGCTGCCCGGCCCGGTCGAGCCGTCGCCGCGCCTCGGCCAGGCGGGTGCGGGCCTCGGCGCCGACCGCGCCGCGGTGCGTCGTGACGTAGTCTGCCGCGGCACCGATCGCGGACCGGGCCGTCAGCGTCGCCTGGTCCAGGAGCGCCCGGGCGCGCCGGTCGCCCGACTCGCGCGCCCGCGCGCCCTCCAGGGCCTCGTCGAGCGCGGTGTCGGCCTCCTCGACCCGGCGGAGCGCGTCGATCGGGTCGTAGCGGCCCGACTCCACCGTGGTCCGCACGGCGGCGAGCACCGACTCGGCCCGGCCGATCCGGCCCCGCAGGTCCGCCGTCGGCACGTCCTCCGCCGTGCCCTGGAGCAGGCCGCGGGCGTCGGCCAGGTCCGCCTCGGTCTCGGTCAGGGCCCCGGACAGCTTGCCCACCGCCTCCGCGAGCTCCTGGGCCCGCCGGTCCACGGCCTCGATCAGCCGCGCCGCCTGGTCGACGGCGCCCTCGGCGGCCCGGATCTGCACGGCCGCGCCGCCGTTGTCGCCCCGGTCGACCAGCTGCCGGGCCTGGTTGATCGTGCCGGTGGCGAACACCAGGCGGTCCTTGGCCTGTTCGACGTCCCCGGACACCGGCGCCGCCGCGGCCTCGGTGTACCGCTCGCGCATCGCCGTCAGCGCCGCCTCCGCGGTGCCGACCCGGCCGGTCTGCTCGCGGAAGGCCGCCTCGACCGCCGCCAGCGCCTGCGGGGCGTTGCGCTCCAGGTCCCGCAGCCGGTCGAAGCCGGCGGACTCGGCGTCGAGTCGGGCGTTGCCCTCGGCACAGCGCCGCAGGATCTCCTCCAGCATGGACCTGCGCGTCGCGTCGTCCTCGGGAAGGGCGTCGTCGAGCTGCTGGCGCAGCCGGAACGCGGTCGTGAGCTCGCCCTCCGCGTACCGCACGGCCTCGGTGAAGGGCTTCACCGCCTCCTCGCCGAACTGGGCGGTCGCGAAGCCCAGTTCCTCATGGCTGGTGCGCACCGCGTCGTCGGTGGCGACGAGCGCCTGACGGGCCTTCCCGTCCAGTTCGTCGAGCGCGGGCAGCGCGGGAACTCCCTTGGGGGCGCCCCAGCCGGTGCCCCCGCTGGCGGAACCCCAGCCCCCGCCGCCGGGCGTGGTGCGGTTGGCGGCCCTGCGACGGCGTCTGGTGTACGTGTACGCGGCGAGGGCGCCCGCGCCGCCGACCAGGGCGACGGGCAGGATGAGGTCGGAGGCGGAGGTCGGGTCTTCGGACGCGGTGCCGCCGGGGTCGGCGGGGCCGGGGGTGATCGCGGGCGCGGGGACGGGCTGTCCGGCGAGCACGGCGGTATAGCCGTCCGCGGCGCCGATGGCGGCGCCCGCCCAGTCGTTCTGCCGCAGGGCCGGTTCGATCGCCGTGCGCGCCACGTCGTCGAGCTGGGCCTGGGTGAAGCGCGAGTCCGGGTCGGCGGAGTAGCCGTACTGCCGGTCGTGGGTGGCGACGGCGAGGAGGACGTCGTCGTCGCCCAGTCCGTTCCGTTCGGCGGTGGCGTCGGCCCAGCCCTGCGCCCCGCGGCCGGAGAAGTCCCGTACGTACACGACGAAGAGTTGCACCCGCCGGGCGTCGTAGAGCCCGTCGAGGGCCTCGACCACGGCGGGCCGGCGGTCGCCGAGCGCGCCCACCCGGTCGGTGATCTGTCCCTCGCGGGACAGGACGACGGGATCGTCGGCGTGGGCGCCGGGCGCGGCGGGCACGACCAGCCACCACGCCGCCGTCAGCGTCGACAGCAGGACTCGGGCGGCTATTCGCGTCACGAAAGCGAGGCTATGTCCGGGCTTGTGCGCCCGCGACCGGACCGAGGCCGGACGGGAACGGGGGACGAGCGGAAGCCGACGGTCCATGCGGAAACCGTTCTCCACAGGCTCGCGTCACTGTCGGTAGCCATCGCTACGGTGGTTCCAGTGACACGACGACCCTCGGGGGGCCCAGTGACCGGACGGTGGAAGCGCGCATGGCGACGGGGGCGCTGGTTCGCCCTCGTGCTCGCCCTCGTGCTCGTCGTGCCCGTGCTCGCCGCGGGCACCGCGCTCCGGCTCAACTACACGGGGGAGCTCCGCGAGGACGCGACGACCCGGGGCAAGGACGCGATATGGCTGGGCCACGCCTGGGTCGACGGCCGGAAGAAGGACGCCGACCTCATCGCGTTCGCCGCGCGGATCAAGGACACCGGCATCCGCGACCTGTACGTCCACGCGGGGCCGCTGGAGCATGACGGCACCCTGCCCGCCGAGCGCTATCCCCGGGCCGCCTGGCTGATCGGTGCCGTGCACCGCACCATGCCGGGCATACGGGTGCACGCGTGGCTGGGCGACGTCCTCGCCACCGAGGGACCGAACGGACTGCGCCTGGAGGACACCGGCTCGCGGGCCGCCGTGGTGACCTCGGCCCGGCAGATCCTCGACGCGGGCTTCGACGGCGTCCACTTCGACCTGGAGCCGCTGCACTCGGACGACGCCCACTACCTGTCCCTGCTCGACGACCTCCGGGCGCTGACCAGGGCCCGCCAGGCGCCGCTGTCGGTCGCCGCGCACCAGATAGACCCGCTGCCGGCCGCCCACTCGGTCCTGGGCGCGGTCAGCGGCAGCGAGAAGTGGTGGTCACAGGAGTTCTTCGGCCAGGTGGCCCGGCGCGTCGACCAGATAGCCGTCATGTCGTACGACACCTGGATGCCGCTGGAGGGCCTGTACGGCGGCTATGTCGCCCAGCAGACCAGCCTCGCTCTGGAGGTGACTCCCGAGGAGACCGATCTGCTCATGGGCCTGCCCTTCTTCCACGAGGACGACCTCGGCCACCACGAGTCGGCCGAGACGGTCGCCGCGGCCGTCCGCGGCGCACGCCTCGGCCTCGGCCGCACCGACCCGGGCCGCGAGCGCTTCGGCCTCGCCCTGTACGTCGACTTCGCGGCGGAGGAGCGCGACTGGACGGCCTACCGGGAGGGCTGGCACTGACCGGGGCCGGTCATGTGCCGCTCCGGCGCCGGATCTTGTTGCCCAGCCACACCACCGGGTCGTACTTGCGGTCCACCACGCGCTCCTTCATCGGGATCAGGGCGTTGTCCGTGATCTTGATGTCCTCCGGGCACACCTCGGTGCAGCACTTGGTGATGTTGCAGTAGCCGAGGCCGTGTTCGTCCTGGGCGGTGCGGCGGCGGTCCAGGCCGGCCTCGTCCGCAGCGTCGAGCGGGTGCATGTCGAGTTCGGCGATCCGCATGAGGAAGCGCGGGCCGGCGAAGACGGCCTTGTTCTCCTCGTGGTCGCGGACCACGTGGCAGGTGTTCTGGCACAGGAAGCACTCGATGCACTTGCGGAACTCCTGCGAGCGGTCGACGTCCTCCTGCCGCATCCGGTACTCGCCGGGCGCGAGCCCGGCGGGCGGCACGAAGGCCGGGATCTCCCGCGCCTTCGCGTAGTTGAAGGAGACGTCCGTGACCAGGTCGCGGACGACCGGGAAGGCCCGCATCGGGGTGATCGTGACGGTCTCGTCCCGCGCGAAGACCGACATCCGGGTCATGCACAACAGCCGCGGCCGCCCGTTGATCTCGGCCGAGCAGGAACCGCACTTGCCGGCCTTGCAGTTCCAGCGGACGGCCAGGTCGGGCGCCTGGGTGGCCTGGAGGCGGTGGACGATGTCGAGCACCACCTCGCCGTCGTGCACCTCGACCGTGTAGTCGGTGAGTCCGCCGCCGCCGGCGTCGCCCCGCCAGATCCGGAACCTCGCGTCGTACGTGCTCATGCGTCCCGCCTCATGACTCGAGCTCCTCCTCGGCCAGGTACTTCGCCAGTTCCTCCTTCTCGAACAGGGCGAGCAGGTCGTCCCTGATCGGTTCGGTGCGCACCCGCTCCAGCTCGATCCCGCCGCCGGGGACCGCCCGGCACAGCAGGTTCACCGGGCGCCAGGCCCGGTCCATCGCCGGGCGGTCCTCGCGGGTGTGCCCGCCGCGCGACTCGGTGCGCTCCAGGGCCGCCCGGGCCACGCACTCGCTCACGAGCAGCATGTTGCGCAGGTCGAGGGCGAGGTGCCAGCCGGGGTTGAACTGCCGGTGGCCCTCGACGGAGACCCGCCGCGCCCGCTCGCGCAGCTTCGCGATCCGCTCCAGGGCCTCGGCCATCTCGCCCTCCCGCCGGATGATCCCGACGAGGTCGTTCATGGTCTGCTGGAGCTCCTGGTGGAGCGTGTACGGGTTCTCGGCGGCGTCGCCGAACGACTCGCCGTCGAACGGTGCCAGCGCCTCAGCCCGGGCCGCGGCGACCGCCTCCTCGCCGACCTCGTCGGCGGTGGCCCCGGCCGCGTACTCGGCGGCGTGCAGTCCGGCCCGGCGCCCGAACACGAGCAGGTCGGAGAGGGAGTTGCCGCCGAGCCGGTTGGAGCCGTGCATGCCGCCCGCGACCTCACCGGCCGCGAACAGGCCGGGCACGCCGGCCGTGGCCGCGGTCTCCGAGTCGACGGCGACGCCGCCCATCACGTAGTGGCAGGTCGGGCCGACCTCCATCGGCTCGGCCGTGATGTCGACGTCCGCCAGTTCCTTGAACTGGTGGTACATCGACGGCAGCCTGCGCCGGATGACCTCCGCCGGCATGCGGGTCGACACGTCGAGGAAGACCCCGCCGTGCGGGGAGCCGCGGCCCGCCTTGACCTCGGCGTTGATGGCCCGGGCCACCTCGTCGCGGGGCAGCAGCTCGGGCGGCCGGCGGTTGTTGTCCGGGTCCTCGTACCAGCGGTCGCCCTCCTCCTCCGACTGCGCGTACTTCTCCTTGAAGACCTCGGGGACGTAGTCGAACATGAAGCGCCGGCCCTCGGAGTTGCGCAGCACGCCACCGTCGCCGCGCACCGACTCGGTGACGAGGATGCCCTTCACCGAAGGCGGCCAGACCATCCCGGTCGGATGGAACTGCACGAACTCCATGTTCACCAGGGGTGCCCCGGCGAGCAGCGCGAGCGCGTGCCCGTCGCCCGTGTACTCCCAGGAGTTCGACGTCACCTTGAAGGACTTCCCGATGCCGCCGGTCGCGAGGACGACCGCGGGCGCCTGGAGCACGAAGAAGCGCCCGGACTCGCGCTCGTAGCAGAAGACGCCCGCGACCCGGCCGAAGGCGTCCTTGAGGACGCGGGTGACCGTGCACTCCTGGAAGACCTGCAGACCACTCTCGTAGTCGCCGGTCGCGCGGTGGTCCTCCTGCTGGAGGGAGACGATCTTCTGCTGGAGCGTACGGATCAGCTCCAGGCCGGTGCGGTCGCCGACGTGCGCGAGACGCGGGTACTCGTGGCCGCCGAAGTTGCGCTGGGAGATCCGTCCGTCGGGCGTGCGGTCGAAGAGCGCGCCCCAGGTCTCCAGCTCCCACACCCGCTCGGGGGCCTCCTGGGCGTGCAGCTCGGCCATCCGCCACTGGTTGAGGAACTTCCCGCCGCGCATGGTGTCGCGGAAGTGGATCTGCCAGGTGTCGTGCGGGTTGGCATTGGCCATGGAGGCGGCGATGCCGCCCTCGGCCATCACCGTGTGCGCCTTGCCGAAGAGGGACTTGCAGATGACGGCGGTACGGGCCCCGCGCTGCCGTGCCTCGATCGCCGCGCGCAGCCCGGCGCCGCCCGCGCCGACCACGATCACGTCCCACTGCTGTCGTTCCACAGGACTCACCGGAGTCACAGGAGTCATCTCAGAAGAACCTCGGGTCGTCGAAGGCGCCGGTGGCGAGGAGGTACACGTAGAGGTCGCACACGGCGACGCTGATCAGCGAGGACCAGGCGAGGAGCATGTGCCGGCGGTTCAGCCGGCCCACCCAGGTCCACAGCCGGTAGCGCACCGGGTGCTTCGAGAAGTGCCGCAGCCGGCCCCCGACGACGTGCCGGCAGGAGTGGCAGGACACCGTGTACGCCCAGATGAGGACGATGTTGATCAGGAAGATCAGCGTTCCGAGGCCCGCGTGCCCCCACTCGTAGTGCTCGTCCCGGAAGGTCAGCACGGTGTCGTAGGTGAGGACGCCTGCGACGGGCAGGGCCAGGTAGAAGAAGTACCGGTGGATGTTCTGCAGGATCAGCGGGAGACGGGTCTCCCCGCTGTACGCGCGGTGGGGTTCGGCCACCGCGCAGGCCGGCGGCGAGGCCCAGAAGCCCCGGTAGTAGGCCTTGCGGTAGTAGTAGCAGGTCAGCCGGAAGCCGAGCGGGAAGATCAGGATCAGCAGGGCGGGGGAGAGGGTCCACCAGCTGCCGAAGACCTCCCAGTTGGGGCCGCCGCGCATCGGCACGCAGTTCTCCGCCAGGCACGGCGAGTAGAACGGCGAGACGTAGGGCGCGGCGTAGTAGTCGGCGTTCGCGAAGGCCCGCCAGGTCGAGTACGCGACGAAGGCGAGCAGTCCTGCGGCGGTGACGGCGGGTGCCAGCCACCAGCGGTCGGTGCGCAGATGGCGGGCGGCGAGGGAGGCGCGCCCCGGAGAGCGCACCCCCGTCGCCGCTGAAGGGGGTTCGGTACCTGTGGCCAACAGGGCCTCCTCGGCTCTACGGCGCGTGGCGGTCGCGTGCTCCCAGGCCCTCGTCGTCGGTGTCCGTCCACTTCTGGGAGTCGTACGGGGTGTCGGGGATCGTCACGATGTTCTCGGTGCGCCCCTTCGGCGGCACCCTGGGTGCGCTCCGCTCGGCCCCGACGCGTCGTTCCAGTTCTTCGACCGTGTGTTCCAGGTCTTGCAGACGGCGCTTGACGGCCGCCAGGTCGTCCTGAACGGACATGGTTGCCCTCACTTCCGCGAGCGCGGGTCACACGCGAGTGTCGCGCGTCACATCCCGCTTGTGAAGCCGTGTGCACGTGATTCCACTCGTCCGGAGCGCCCCGGCGTCCGGGCGATTGGGCCGCACGAGTGGGGTTTGCCGGCCGTGCCGCCGTGTCGCCGTCACCGGATCCGCTCCGTCCTTTTCAGTGTATGAGCAATAGGTGTGATCATCTCCAAATGGCAGGAAACTGGACGAAGGGGTACAAGTCATGTCCCAGGTCGGCGCCCCTCGCGGGAGGACATGCTCCAGGAGCCCCCGCTCCCGCACGCTCCGCTCCGTGGCCTCCCTCGGCAGTGCGGTCCTCGCCCTCGCCGTGCTCGCCGGATGCAGCTCCGGCGACGGCGGCGACGAGCCGCCCGCCGCCGCCCAGGACCACGCGCCGGCCGCACGCGACCAGGTCGCCGACGGCGGGACCCTGCGCTGGGCCGTCGACGCGCTGCCCACCACGCTCAACGCCTTCCAGGCGGACGCCGACGGCGCCACCGCCAGGGTCGCCGGGGCCGTGCTCCCCGCCCTGCACACCCTCGACGAGCGTGGCCGGCCGCGGCTCAACCCGGACTACCTGGAGTCCGCGCAGGTCGTCGAGACCGAGCCCCGGCAGGTCGTCCTCTACAAGCTCAACCAGCAGGCGGTGTGGAGCAACGGCCGGGAGATCGGCGCACCGGACTTCGTCGCCCAGTGGCGCGCGCTCAGCGGCCGCGACACCGCGTACTGGACCGCCCGCAACGCCGGGTACGAGCGGATCGAGAAGATCGAGCGCGGCAAGAACGACCTGGAGGTGCGGGTCACCTTCGCCAAGCCGTACGCCGACTGGCGCGCGCTCTTCACCCCGCTGTACCCGAAGGAGGTGATGGGCTCCCCGAACACCTTCAACGACGGTGCGCGCACCACCCTGAAGGCCACCGCAGGACCGTTCCTCCTCAAGGCGATCGACCGGAAGGCGGGCAGCGTCACCCTCGCCCGCAACCCCCGCTGGTGGGGTCAGAGCGCGAAGCTCGACAGCCTCGTCCTCAGCGCCGTCCCGCGCGCCGGCCGGGCCGCCGCGCTCGCCGCGGGCAAGCTCGACCTGGCCGAGATCGACCGGGCCGCCGCCGAGCGGATCGCCCTCGCGGTACGGGACGCCCGGGCCGCCCGCAGCGGCTCGCAGGGCGCGGTCGCTCACGGACCCGGCGCCGGGATCACCCCGGCCGCCGCCCTCAGGTCCTGGGCGCTCGCGTACGGCTCCGACCAGGAGAAGGCCGCGGAGGTGCGCGCCGCCCGGGAGAAGAACCAGAAGGCCGTCACCGCGTACGCCGCCGAGCAGAACGGCCTGGCGAAGTTCGTCGTCCGCAAGTCCCTGGAGCCCGCCTACACCCAGCTCTCCCTCAACGGCGAGTCGGGACCGCTCGCCGACGAGCGGGTACGCCGGGCCGTGGCCCGCGCCATCGACCGCCAGGAGCTGGCCGAGACCGTGCTCAAGCCGCTCGGCCTGCCGGCCAGGCCGCCGGGCAGCCACCTCGCGCTGGCCGGGCAGGCCGCGTACGCCGACAGCAGTGACGCGCTCGGCGACCAGGACACCAAGGAGGCGCGGGCGCTGCTCGCCGACGCCGGATGGGTGCCGGGCGGCGCGCTGAAGAAGCCCGTGGCCGGGACGAAGGCGGGCAGCGAGGCGGAGAAGAAGGCCGCGAAGAAGGCCGCGGAGAAGAAGGACGCGGCGAAGGAGGAGGACGCGGCCGCGACCGACGAGGAGAAGACGGCCGAGGAGAAGGCGGCCGAGGAGAAGGCGGCGGAGGAGAAGAAGGCCGCGGAGAAGAAGGCGGCCGCCGAGAAGACGCGGAAGAAGGAGGCCGACGCCGCCTCCGACGAGGGCGCGTACATCGTCGGCGACGACAAGCCCGGGGACCGCATGATCAGCCCGCTCATCGGCGCCGGCGGCCCGGAGAACGGCACCAACATCCTCGCCCCGGCCCCCGTCGCCGCCTTCCAGAGCGCCGCCCTGCTCAGCCAGGCCGAGGCCCTCGACACCGGCTCGGGCTCCGGCGCCGCCACCGGCACCCAGGCCCACTCCCAGCTCCAGGCCCACCCGGCCAAGCCGGTGGCCGGCGCCTACGCGCCGCGCGGCTCCGCCGCCCCGGCCGTGGCGGACACGGCCGCGCAGGCGCTCGGCAAGGACGGCAAGCCGCTCAGCCTCCGTTTCGTCCTGCCCTCGGGGCCGGGCTCGGAGTCGCTGCGGGCGGTCGGCGACCGGATCGTCCGGATGCTCGACGCCGTCGGCATCCGTACCGAGGTCACCAAGGTCTCCGACGAGAGCTTCTTCAAGGACCACATCGCCTCCGGCGCCTACGACCTGGCCCTGTACTCCTGGCCCGCCACCGCCTTCCCGGCGACCGACGCCCGGCCGATCTACGCCAAGCCGGAGCCGGCCTCCGACGGCTCGCTGCTCGTCGAGCAGAACTACGCCCGGGTCGGCACCGACCGCATCGACCAGCTGTTCGACCAGGCGGCGAGCACCCTCGACGAGGAGGAGGCCCGCGACCTGGTCCGCCAGGCCGACGCCCGGATCTGGGCCGCGGCCGGTTCCATCCCCCTCTACCAGCGTCCGCAGCTGGTGGCGGTCAAGCCCGAGGTGGTGAACGCCGGCGCCTGGGGCTTCGCGGCCCCGCGCTACCAGGACATCGGCTTCAAGAAGCCCGAGTCCGCGAAGGGTGCCGAGCGCAACAGGCGCTAGGGCTCTCCTCCGGATCCTGACCGGGCCCGCGGCGTGTCCGGCCCCGATCCGAAAGAAGCGGCCTGGCCCGCCCCTCCCGCCGCCCGTCGCGGAACCTCAGGCTCCGGCCGCACGCAAACCGCCCCATTACCCGAAAGCGGCCGAAACTCCAAGTCACAAGCTCAGAACCAGCTCAAGTTCCTTGCCCGCCGGTGATCCCGGCGGGCAGGATCGCCAAGGCCCTTTGACCCGGTCGCATGATCTTCCCCACACCCTGAAACCTCCCAGTAGACCCTCTCGGATCCCTCCGGGGAAGCCCCTTGCACGGCAGCCCCGTACCATAGGACATAGCCGTGGCGCGTCCGCCCGGCGGGCGTAAGAGGAACTGACGCCGATTCCCACGATCCGAGAGAAGCGCAAGCCACCCATGCCCACGCGCCACGACATCCGTAACGTCGCCATCGTCGCCCACGTCGACCACGGCAAGACGACCATCGTCGACGCCATGCTCAAGCAGGCCGGTGCCTTCGCCGCCCACCAGCAGGTCGACGACCGAGTCATGGACTCGAACGACCTGGAGCGTGAGAAGGGCATCACGATCCTCGCCAAGAACACGGCGGTGAAGTACCACCCCAAGGACGGCGGGGCCCCGATCACGATCAACATCATCGACACCCCCGGCCACGCCGACTTCGGTGGCGAGGTCGAGCGCGGTCTGTCGATGGTGGACGCGGTCGTCCTGCTCGTCGACGCCTCCGAGGGCCCGCTCCCGCAGACCCGCTTCGTGCTGCGCAAGGCCCTCCAGCAGCGCAAGCCCGTCATCCTCTGCATCAACAAGACGGACCGCCCGGACTCCCGGATCGACGAGGTCGTCAATGAGACCTACGACCTGTTCCTGGACCTGGACGCCGACGAGGACCAGATCGAGTTCCCGATCGTCTACGCCTGCGGCCGTGACGGCGTCGCCTCGCTGACCAAGCCGGAGGACGGCACCGTCCCGGCGGACTCCACCAACCTGGAGCCGTTCTTCTCCACGATCCTGGAGCACGTCCCGGCCCCGGCCTACGAGGAGGACGCGCCGCTCCAGGCCCACGTCACCAACCTCGACGCCGACAACTTCCTCGGTCGCATCGCGCTGCTCCGCGTCGAGCAGGGCGAGCTGCGCAAGGGCCAGACGGTCGCGTGGATCAAGCGGGACGGCACGATCTCCAACGTCCGCATCACCGAGCTGATGATGACCGAGGCGCTCACCCGCAAGCCGGCCGAGGTCGCCGGCCCCGGTGACATCTGCGCCGTCGCCGGCATCCCCGACATCATGATCGGCGAGACCCTGGCCGACCCGGAGAACCCGGTCGCGCTGCCGCTGATCACGGTCGACCAGCCCGCCATCTCCATGACCATCGGCACCAACACCTCGCCGCTCGTCGGCCGTGGTGGCACCGGCAAGGGCGCGGACGCCAAGACCGCGGTCAAGGACCGCAAGGTCACCGCCCGCCAGGTGAAGGACCGTCTGGACCGCGAGCTGATCGGTAACGTCTCGCTCCGCGTCCTCGACACCGAGCGCCCGGACGCCTGGGAGGTCCAGGGACGTGGTGAGCTCGCGCTCGCCATCCTGGTCGAGCAGATGCGCCGCGAGGGCTTCGAGCTCACCATCGGCAAGCCCCAGGTCGTCACCAAGGAGATCGACGGCAAGATCCACGAGCCCGTCGAGCGCCTCACGGTCGACGTGCCCGAGGAGCACATGGGTGCCGTCACCCAGCTCATGGGCGTCCGCAAGGGCCGCATGGACAACATGTCGAACCACGGCTCCGGCTGGGTCCGCATGGAGTTCGTCGTTCCGTCCCGTGGCCTCATCGGCTTCCGTACGGAGTTCCTGACCCAGACCCGCGGTACGGGCATCGCGCACTCGATCCACGAGGGCCACGAGCCCTGGTTCGGCCCGCTGCAGACCCGTAACAACGGCTCCCTGGTCGCCGACCGCGCCGGTGCGGTCACCGCGTTCGCGATGACCAACCTCCAGGAGCGCGGCGTGCTGTTCACCGAGCCCGGCACCGAGGTGTACGAGGGCATGATCGTCGGCGAGAACTCGCGCTCCGACGACATGGACGTGAACATCACCAAGGAGAAGAAGCTGACGAACATGCGGTCCTCGTCGGCCGACTCGTTCGAGGCGATCGTCCCGCCGCGCAAGCTCTCCCTGGAGCAGTCCCTGGAGTTCTGCCGCGACGACGAGTGCGTCGAGGTGACCCCGGAGGCCGTCCGCATCCGCAAGGTCAACCTGGACCAGCGCGAGCGCGCCCGCGCCGCCTCCCGCGCCAAGAACGGCTGACGCGTCGACAACGACAGAGGCGTCGGCGACCGCTGACGCCGCCCGCCGTCGGCCCCGCTCCGGGGCCGGCTGAGCGGAACATCACACTCCGGGTCCGGCCCCTCGCACGACGTGCGAGGGGCCGGACCCTTCTTCGGTGGATCGTCAACTTTTCGTCAACCTGATTTAGGAGGGGCGACGTCCGGATATCGGCCGTCGCTCTCCGGAACGTGTGTTAACGGTCCGTTTCGTCGCTGTCTGTCTGTGCTCGCTTTGTCCGGATTTCGGTCTTACGGCCCCTGCTGATGTTGTCAAAACGAGACCACTTAAGTGTGGTTTACAGCCCGGGCGTACTTAATAGTTGGCTCCATTGAGCTCGGGTCAATGGGTCACGCACTGTGGGGAGTGCCGACTCACGAGCACACTCGGGGTACATGGGTGAAACGCCGTCAGGGGTGTCGGCAACACCCGGAGTGCCCCTCTTGTAGTGACAAGTGGACTCATGAGGAGGAACCCATGCGCGGTGCCAAGAGCGCCAAGTGGGTAGCGGGCGCGATCGTCGTCGCCCTGGCAGCGACCGCCTGTGGCGGGGGTAAGAGCGACGGGGACAAGGGTGCCGCGGGCGCCGTCGATGCCAACGGCATCTTCTCCATGGACCTCGGTGAGCCGGAGAAGCCGCTGCTCACCGGCGACACCATGGAGTCCAACGGCGCGTCCGTCATGGCCGGTCTGTTCTCGACCCTGGTCGACTACAAGGCCGACGGCTCGCTCGAGATGATCAACGCCGAGTCGGTCACGACCACGGACTCCAAGACGTGGACCGTCAAGCTCAAGCCGGGCTGGACCTTCCACGACGGCACCCCGGTCACCGCCAAGTCCTACGTGGACGCGTGGAACTGGAACGCCAACATCGCGAACGCCCAGGGCCTCGCGTCCTGGTTCGCGGACATCAAGGGCTTCGAGAAGGTCCACCCCGAGGAGGAGGGCGCCAAGGCGACCGCCGACAAGCTCGAGGGCCTCAAGGTCGTTGACGACAACACGCTCACCATCGAGCTGAAGACGGCCGTTCCGTACTTCGCCCACAAGCTCGCCTACATCGTCTTCGCGCCGCTGCCGGAGTCCTTCTTCAAGGACCCGAAGGCCGCGGGCCAGGCGCCGGTCGGCAACGGTCCCTACAAGTTCAAGAGCTGGGACCACAAGAAGCAGATCGAGATCGTCCGCTACGACGGCTACAAGGGCCCGAACAAGGCGAAGAACGGCGGTGTGCTCTTCAAGAACTACACCACCGTCGAGGCCGCGTACGAGGACCTGAAGTCCGGCAACCTGGACGTCATCCGCCAGGTCGGCCCGAAGGACCTGCCGGTCTACCGCCAGGACCTCGGCGACCGCGCCGTGGACCAGCCGTACTCCGCGATCCAGACCATCGCCGTCGCCTTCTACGCCGACCAGTGGTCGAAGCCGAAGCCGGTCGACCCGAAGGTCATCCAGGGTCTGTCGATGGCGATCGACCGCGCCACCATCACCAAGACGGTGCTGAACGGCACCCGTGAGCCCGCGACGGGCTGGGTGGCCAAGGGCGTCCTGGGCTTCCAGGAGAACGCGGCGGGCGACGTCACCAAGTTCGACCCGGCCAAGGCCAAGGAGCTCATCAAGGCCGGCGGCGGCGTCCCGAACAACAAGATCTTCATCCAGTACAACGCCGACTCCGGTCACAAGGAGTGGGTGGAGGCCGTCTGCAACTCCATCCAGCAGGCGACCGGTGTCCAGTGCGTGGGCGACGGCAAGCCGGACTTCCAGGCCGACCTGACCGCTCGTAAGAACAAGCAGGTCAAGTCGTTCTACCGCTCCGGCTGGGTGCTCGACTACCCGGTGAACGCCAACTTCATCTCGGACCTGTTCCGTACGGGTGCGGGTGGCAACCAGGGTGGCTTCTCCAACAAGGAGCTGGACGCGAAGATCGCGGCCGCCGACTCGGCCAAGACCCTCGACGAGTCGGTGAAGGCGTACCAGGCCATCGAGAAGGACCTGGTCAACTACATGCCGTCGATCCCGATGTGGTACTACAAGGTCAACGCGGGCTACTCCGAGAAGGTGACCGGCGTGCAGTTCGGCCAGGACGGTGACCCGATCCTGACCGGCGTCGAGGTCCACAAGTAAACCCAAAAGCGTAGTCCGCATGCCGTGAGGGGAGCCGGCCGTCCGCCGGCCGGCTCCATCCGGCGCCTTACGCAGTGGCTGGGGGGCCCTTCCGCGACTTGACCGTGCCTGAATCCGGGTACGGCGTCGAGGAGGGGCCCGTCCGGCTGCCGCTGTGACATCTCAACGGAGGCATGATGGGGCGTTATGTCGCACGACGACTGCTCCAGATGATCCCGGTTTTCTTCGGGACAACCCTGCTGATCTTCCTGATGGTCTACAGCCTGCCCGGCGACCCCGTGGCGGGTCTGTTCGGCGACAAGGGCGTGGACCCGGCGACGCTCGCGAAGATCAAGCATGAGCTCGGACTCGACCAGCCGATTCTCAAGCAGTACTGGGACTACATGTCCGGCATCATTCTTCACTTCGACTTCGGCACCCAGATCCGCAACGGGCGCCCGGTCACCGAAGTGCTGGGTGACGCCTTCCCGGTGACGCTCCAACTGGCCGCGCTGGCCTTCGCCTTCGAGTTGGTCTTCGGCGTAACGCTCGGCATCATCGCCGGCCTCAAGGCCGGTCGCCTGGCCGACAACGCCATCCTGATCTTCACGCTGCTGATCATCTCGGTGCCGGTCTTCGTCCTGGGCTTCATCATCAAGATGGTGTTCGCCTTCCAGCTGGGCTGGATCGAGCCGAACGTCAGCAACGACCAGCTGTTCTCGGAGCTGATCGCCCCGGCGATCGTGCTCGGTGGCCTCTCCCTCGCGTACGTGGCCCGGCTGACCCGTACCTCGATGGCCGAGAACCTGCGGGCCGACTACATGCGCACTGCGGTCGCCAAGGGTCTGCCGAAGAGCCGTGTCATCGGCATCCACCTGATGCGCAACTCGATGATCCCGGTCGTGACCTTCCTCGGTACCGACATCGGCTCTCTCATGGGTGGTGCGGTCGTCACCGAAGGCATCTTCAACATCAAGGGTGTCGGTGGCCTCATCTACGAGTCCATCTCCCGTCGTGAGGGCAGCACCCTCGTCGGACTCGTCACCATCCTGGTGATCGTCTACCTCGTCACCAGCCTGCTCATCGACCTGCTGTACGCGGTCCTGGACCCGAGGATCCGTTATGCCTGACGTGACCAAGACCGCCGCCGTGGCAGACGAAGCCGTCGACACCCCCTCCGTCGTCGCGGACGCCGCGGCGCCGAAGGCGGACAAGGCCCGCTCCCTGTGGGGCGACGCCTGGCGTGACCTGCGGCGCAACCCGTACTTCCTCGTGTCGTCGGTGCTGATCTTCTTCCTGCTGCTGATCGCCGCGTTCCCGGGCCTGTTCACCAGCGCCTCGCCGACCGCCGGTGACCTCGTGAAGCACTACGTGGGCAAGCCCGAGCTGGGCAACATCGGTTCCGAGGGCTGGCTGGGATACGACATCCAGGGCCGCTCCGTCTACGCCCGACTGATCCACGGCACCCGTGCCTCGATCATCGTCGGCATCGCCGTCACCGCGATCGTCACCGTCGTCGGCGGCATCATGGGCATGATCGCCGGCTACTTCGGCGGCATCATCGACGCGGTGCTGTCCCGGGTCACCGACATCTTCTTCGGCATCCCGTTCCTGCTCGGCGCCATGGTCGTCCTGCAGTCCTTCACCGACCGCACCATCTGGGTCGTCGTCTTCGCCCTGGCCTTCCTCGGCTGGACGCAGATCACCCGCGTCATGCGCGGTGCGGTGATCACGGTGAAGCAGGCGGACTACGTGCACGCCGCGAAGGCGCTGGGCGCCGGCACGACCCGGATCCTGTTCCGGCACATCCTGCCGAACGCCATGGCTCCGGTGATCGTCGTCGCGACCATCGCGCTCGGCGGTTACATCTCGGCCGAGGCCACCCTGTCGTACCTCGGTCTGGGCCTCGCGTCCCCGACCGTCTCGTGGGGCGTCGACATCTCCGCCGGTGTTCAGGCGATCCGTACGTCGCAGCACATCCTGCTGTACCCGTCGATCATGGTGAGCATCACCGTCCTGGCGTTCATCATGCTCGGCGAAGCCGTCCGCAACGCCCTCGACCCCAAGCTGCGCTGAGGAGGGCGTACACGTGAGCACTATCGACAAGACCGCGACCGTCCCGGCGCCGCGCGGCGGCGACGACTACAACGGGCCGCTGCTCGAAGTCCGTGACCTGCACGTCGAGTTCCACACCCGCGACGGTGTGGCCAAGGCCGTCAACGGCGTCAACTACTCGGTGAACGCCGGTGAGACGCTGGCCGTGCTCGGCGAGTCCGGTTCCGGCAAGTCCGTCACCGCCCAGGCCATCATGGGCATCCTCGACATGCCTCCCGGCAAGATCCCGCAGGGCGAGATCCTGTTCCGCGGCCAGGACATGCTGAAGATGTCCAACGAGGAGCGCCGGAAGATCCGCGGCCGCAAGATCGCGATGATCTTCCAGGACGCGCTGTCCTCGCTGAACCCGGTCCTCTCCGTCGGCTACCAGCTCGGCGAGATGTTCCGGGTCCACCAGGGCCTGTCCAAGAAGGAAGCGACGGCCAAGGCCGTCGAGCTGATGGACAAGGTCAAGATCCCGGCCGCCAAGGCCCGGGTCAGCGACTACCCGCACCAGTTCTCCGGCGGTATGCGCCAGCGCATCATGATCGCCATGGCGCTGGCCCTGGAGCCGGACCTGATCATCGCGGACGAGCCCACCACGGCGCTCGACGTGACCGTCCAGGCCCAGGTCATGGACCTCCTCGCGGAGCTCCAGCAGGAATACAACATGGGCCTGATCCTGATCACCCACGACCTCGGCGTGGTCGCCGACGTCGCGGACAAGATCGCGGTCATGTACGCCGGCCGGATCGTCGAGCAGGCGCCCGTGCACGAGCTGTACGCGCGCCCGGCCCACCCGTACACCCGGGGTCTGCTGGACTCGATCCCGCGCCTGGACCAGAAGGGCCAGGAGCTCTACGCGATCAAGGGTCTGCCGCCCAACCTGCTGCGGATCCCGACCGGCTGCGCCTTCAACCCGCGCTGCCCGAAGGCCACCGACCTGTGCCACACCGAGGTTCCGGCCCTGGTGCCGGTCACCGAGCAGGACGGCGCCGAGCTGCCGGGCCGCAAGAGCGCCTGCCACTTCTGGAAGGAGACGATCCATGGCTGAGCTCAGCAAGAACGAGGAGGCCGCGGGCGTGTCCGAGGCGGAGGCCGTAGCCGCCATCGAGGCTCCCGTCGAGCGTGGCGAGCCGATCCTCCAGGTGCGCAACCTGCAGAAGCACTTCCCGCTGACGCAGGGCATCCTCTTCAAGAAGAAGGTCGGCGCGGTCAAGGCCGTGGACGGGGTCTCCTTCGACCTCTACCAGGGCGAGACCCTCGGCATCGTGGGCGAGTCCGGCTGTGGCAAGTCCACGGTCGCCAAGCTCCTGATGAACCTGGAGCGCGCCACCGCGGGTGAGGTCTTCTACAAGGGACAGGACATCACCAGGCTGTCCGGCCGTGCCCTCAAGGCCGTGCGCCGGAACATCCAGATGGTGTTCCAGGACCCTTACACCTCGCTCAACCCGCGCATGACGGTCGGCGACATCATCGGCGAGCCCTTCGACATCCACCCCGAGGTGGCCCCGAAGGGCGACCGGCGCCGCAAGGTGCAGGAGCTGCTCGACGTCGTCGGTCTGAACCCCGAGTACATCAACCGCTACCCGCACCAGTTCTCCGGCGGTCAGCGCCAGCGCATCGGCATCGCCCGCGGCCTCGCGCTCAACCCGGAGATCATCATCTGCGACGAGCCGGTCTCCGCCCTGGACGTGTCCGTCCAGGCGCAGGTCATCAACCTGATGGAGAAGCTGCAGGACGAGTTCAACCTCTCCTACATCTTCATCGCGCACGACCTGTCGATCGTCCGGCACATCTCGGACCGCGTCGGCGTGATGTACCTGGGCAAGATGGCCGAGATCGGTACGGACACCCAGATCTACGACCACCCGACCCACCCGTACACGCAGGCGCTGCTCTCCGCGGTGCCGGTGCCGGACCCGGAGGCCCGCGCCAACCGCGAGCGGATCATCCTCACCGGTGACGTGCCCTCGCCGGCCAACCCGCCGTCGGGCTGCCGCTTCCGCACCCGCTGCTGGAAGGCGCAGGACAAGTGCGCCACCGAGGTGCCGGTGCTCGCGATCCCGGAGCGCTTCCGCGGGCTGGACACGCCCGCCGCGCACGAGTCCGCGTGCCACTTCGCCGAGGAGAAGGACGTCGTGCACGCGAGCTGAGCCGTGTGACGTGACGTGAAGGCCCCGGCCCCCAAAGGGGGGGAGTCGGGGCCTTCGCGTGTTCCCGGGCGTTCATCCGGACGCCGTGAAAGTGCACTCCCTCCCATATCGGGTGATATTGGGGCCTAAGTCACACAGAGGACATCGGGAGGCACTCCATGCGCGGAGCCACGCACGCCAAGTGGGCCGCTCTGGCCACCGCAGTCGCCCTCGCGGCGACCGCCTGCGGTGGTGGCGACGACAGCGGCGGCGGGGGCGCGGACGGCGTCGTGAGCTCCTCGTGGGGCGACCCGCAGAATCCGCTGGAGCCGGCGAACACCAACGAGGTGCAGGGCGGCAAGGTCCTCTCGATGATCTTCCGCGGGCTCAAGCAGTACGACCCGAAGACCGGCGAGGCCAAGGACATGCTCGCCGAGAAGATCGAGACCACGGACTCGACGAACTTCACCATCACGGTCAAGGACGGCTGGACCTTCTCCAACGGCGAGAAGGTCACCGCCAAGTCCTTCGTCGACGCCTGGAACTACGGCGCGAGCCTGAAGAACAACCAGAAGAACGCCTACTTCTTCGGCTACATCGAGGGATACGACAAGGTCCACCCCGACAAGGGCACGGCGAGCGCCGCCACCCTGTCCGGGCTCAAGGTCACCGGCGACCTGACCTTCACCGTCAAGCTGACGCAGAAGTTCTCGACCTTCCCCGACACCCTCGGCTACCCGGCCTTCTCCCCGCTGCCCCAGGCCTTCTACACCGACCACGCCGGCTGGCTGTCCAAGCCGATCGGCAACGGCCCCTACACCGTGGACTCCTACTCCAAGGGCTCCCAGATGGTCCTCAAGAAGTGGGACGGCTACCCGGGCACCGACAAGGCGCAGAACGGCGGCATCACCCTCAAGGTCTACACGGACAACAACACGGCCTACACCGACCTCGTGGCAGGCAACCTCGACCTCGTCGACGACGTGCCCGCCTCGCAGCTCAAGAACGTCTCCGCCGACCTGGGCGACCGCTACATCAACACCCCGGCCGGCATCATCCAGACGCTCTCCTTCCCGTTCTACGACCCCGCCTGGAACAAGCCCGGGCAGGAGAAGCTCCGCACGGGCCTGTCCATGGCGATCAACCGCCCCCAGATCACCGAGACGATCTTCCAGAAGACCCGCACCCCCGCCAAGGACTGGACGTCCCCGGTCCTCGGCGCCGAAGGCGGCTACAAGGAGATGTGCGGCAGCGCCTGCGAGTACAACCCCGCCGAGGCCAAGAAGCTGGTCGCCGAGGGCGGCGGCATCCCGGGCGGCACGATGACGATCTCGTACAACGCCGACACCGGCTCCCACAAGGAGTGGGTGGACGCCGTCTGCAACTCCATCAACAACGCACTCGGCAACAACAAGGCCTGTGTGGGCAACCCGATCGGCACCTTCGCCGACTTCCGCAGCCAGGTCAGCACCCAGAAGATGAAGGGCCCCTTCCGGGCCGGCTGGCAGATGGACTACCCGCTCATCCAGAACTTCCTCCAGCCGCTGTACTACACGGACGCCCCGTCCAACGACGGCAAGTACTCCAACCCGGAGTTCGACAAGCTGGTCGACCAGGCCAACGCCGAGACCGACACCTCGAAGGCCGTCGGGACCTTCCAGCAGGCCGAGGAAGTCCTCAAGGGTGACATGGGCGCCATCCCGCTCTGGTACCAGAACGGCAGCGCCGGCTACTCGGACCGGGTGGAGAACGTGACGCTCAACCCGTTCAGCGTCCCCGTCTACGACCAGATCAAGGTCAAGTGACGCCGTAGCAGGTCGGTGGCGTACGGCCCGGCCCGCGGACCTCCGCGCCGGGCCGTAGGTCTTCCTTCAACCCCCGGAGCCTGACATGGGTCGATATGTGATCCGGCGGCTGCTGCAGATGATCCCGGTCTTCTTCGGCGCCACACTGCTGATCTTCCTGATGGTGAACGTGATGGGCGACCCCATCGCCGGCCTCTGCGGCGACCGGGCCTGCGACCCCGCCACCGCCGCCCAGCTCGAGAAGGAGTTCGGCCTCGACAAGCCGGTCTGGCAGCAATACCTGACCTACATGGGCAACCTGTTCACCGGCGACTTCGGCACCGCCTTCAACGGACAGCCCGTCACCGAGCTGATGGCCGACGCCTTCCCGGTCACCATCCGGCTCACCATCGTCGCGATCTTCTTCGAGATCGTCATCGGCATCACCCTCGGCGTCGTCACCGGCCTCAAGCGCGGCCACCCCGTCGACACCACGGTGCTGCTGCTCACCCTGATCGTCCTGTCCGTCCCCATCTTCGTCATCGGCCTGCTGGTCCAGCTGCTCCTCGGCGTGAAGTGGGGCTGGATCGAACCGGCCGTCTCGTCCGAGGCGCCCTTCAGCGAGCTGATCGTGCCCGGTCTCGTCCTCGCCTCCGTCTCCCTCGCGTACGTCACCCGGCTCACCCGCACCTCGATCGCCGAGAACAAGCGCGCCGACTACGTCCGTACCGCCGTCGCGAAGGGCCTGCCGCGCCGTCGCGTGATCACCCGCCACCTGCTGCGCAACAGCCTCATCCCCGTGGTGACCTTCATCGGCGCCGACGTCGGCGCGCTGATGGGCGGCGCCATCGTCACCGAACGGATCTTCAACATCCACGGCGTGGGCTACCAGCTGTACCAGGGCATCGTGCGCCAGAACACCCAGACCGTGGTGGGCTTCGTGACCATCCTCGTCCTGGTGTTCCTGCTGGCCAACCTGCTGGTCGACCTCCTGTACGCCGTACTCGACCCGAGGATTCGCTATGCCTGAGCCGTTTGAGCCGCTTGAGTCGTACGACGAAGGGCGCGCCGTCGCGTCCACCGGCGCCGGGGGCACGGCCGACCTCGGTACGGCCGAGGCGGAGACGCTGGAGAAGAACCTGGACGGCCCCGACGGCAGCGGCCCCGACAGGAAGCCGCGCTCCCTGTGGTCCGACGCCTGGCGCGACCTGCGCCGCAACCCGGTCTTCATCCTCTCCGGCCTCGTCATCCTCTTCCTGGTGGTCATCTCCATCTGGCCGTCCCTGATCGCCTCCGGAGACCCGCTCGACTGCGACCTGTCCAAGGCCCAGGAAGGCTCCCAGCCCGGCCACCCCTTCGGCTTCAACGGCCAGGGCTGCGACGTCTACACCCGAACGGTCTACGGCGCCCGGACCTCCGTCACCGTCGGCGTCTGCGCCACCCTCGGCGTGGCCGTCCTGGGCAGCGTCCTCGGCGGTCTGGCCGGCTTCTTCGGCGGTGCCTGGGACGGCTTCCTCTCCCGGATCACCGACGTCTTCTTCGCCATCCCCGTCGTCCTCGGCGGCCTGGTGCTGCTGTCCGTGGTGACCAGCTCCACCGTGTGGCCCGTCGTCGGGTTCATGGTGCTGCTCGGCTGGCCGCAGATCTCCCGCATCGCCCGCGGCTCCGTCATCACCGCCAAACAGAACGACTACGTGCAGGCGGCCCGGGCCCTCGGCGCCTCCAACTCCCGGATGCTGCTGCGTCACATCACGCCCAACGCGATCGCACCGGTGATCGTCGTCGCGACCATCGCGCTCGGCACGTACATCTCCCTGGAGGCGACCCTGTCGTACCTCGGCGTCGGCCTGAAGCCGCCGACGGTGTCCTGGGGCATCGACATCTCCTCGGCGTCGCAGTACGTCCGCAACGCCCCGCACATGCTGCTCTGGCCGGCCGGCGCGCTCGCCATCACGGTGCTCGCCTTCATCATGCTCGGCGACGCGGTGCGCGACGCCCTCGACCCCAAGCTGAGGTAGCCGATCATGCTGCTCGAAGTGCGCGACCTGCACGTGGAGTTCCACACCCGCGACGGGGTGGCCAAGGCCGTCAACGGCGTCAACTACTCCGTCGACGCGGGGGAGACGCTGGCCGTGCTCGGCGAGTCCGGTTCCGGCAAGTCCGTCACCGCCCAGGCCGTCATGGGCATCCTCGACATGCCGCCCGGGAAGATCACCGGCGGCGAGATCCGCTTCCAGGGCCAGGACCTGCTGACGCTCAAGGAGGACGAACGCCGGAAGATCCGCGGCGCCAGGATGGCGATGATCTTCCAGGACGCGCTGTCCTCCCTCAACCCGGTGCTCAGCGTCGGCGAACAGCTCGGCGAGATGTTCGAGGTCCACAAGGGCATGTCCAGGAAGGACGCCCGGGCCCGGGCCGTCGAGCTGATGGACCGGGTCCGCATCCCGGCCGCGAAGGAACGCGTCGGCCAGTACCCGCACCAGTTCTCCGGCGGCATGCGGCAGCGCATCATGATCGCGATGGCGCTCGCCCTCGAACCCGACCTCATCATCGCCGACGAGCCCACCACCGCCCTCGACGTGACCGTCCAGGCCCAGGTCATGGACCTGCTCGCCGAGCTCCAGCGCGAGCTCAACATGGGCCTCATCCTCATCACCCACGACCTCGGCGTCGTCGCCGACGTGGCCGACAAGATCGCCGTGATGTACGCGGGGAAGATCGTCGAACAGGCGCCGGTCCACGAGATCTACAAGGCCCCCGCCCACCCGTACACCCGCGGCCTGCTCGACTCCATCCCGCGCCTCGACCAGAAGGGCCAGGAGCTCTACGCCATCAAGGGCCTGCCGCCCAACCTCCTCGCCATCCCGTCGGGCTGCTCCTTCAACCCGCGCTGCCCGCTCGCCCGGGACCGCTGCCGGACCGACGTGCCACCGCTGTACGACGTCACCGAATCGCCCGTACCGCGCACCAGCGCCTGCCACTACTGGAAGGAGTGCCTCCATGGCTGAGGCGATTCTCCAGGTCCGCGACCTGGTCAAGCACTACCCGCTGACCCAGGGCATCCTCTTCAAGAAGCAGGTCGGCGCGGTCAGGGCGGTCGACGGAGTCGACTTCGACCTCCGCCAGGGCGAGACCCTCGGCATCGTCGGCGAGTCCGGCTGCGGCAAGTCGACCGTCGCGAAGATGCTCGTCAACCTGGAGCGGCCGACCTCCGGCACCATCTCGTACAAGGGCGACGACATCACCAAGCTGTCGCCCCGGGCGCTGCGGGCCGTGCGCCGCAACATCCAGATGGTGTTCCAGGACCCGTACACCTCGCTCAACCCCCGCATGACGGTCGGCGACATCATCGGCGAGCCGTACGAGATCCACCCCGAAGTGGCGCCGAAGGGCGACCGGCGGCGCAAGGTGCAGGACCTCCTCGACGTCGTCGGCCTCAACCCCGAGTACATCAACCGCTATCCGCACCAGTTCTCCGGCGGCCAGCGCCAGCGCATCGGCATCGCCCGCGGCCTGGCCCTCCAGCCCGAGATCATCGTCGCCGACGAGCCGGTCTCGGCGCTCGACGTCTCCGTGCAGGCACAGGTGGTCAACCTGCTCGAACGGCTCCAGGACGAGTTCAGGCTGTCGTACGTCTTCATCGCGCACGACCTGTCGATCGTCCGGCACATCTCCGACCGCGTCGGCGTCATGTACCTCGGCCGGATCGTGGAGATCGGCACCGACGCCGAGATCTACGACCACCCCACCCACCCCTACACCCAGGCACTGCTCTCCGCCGTGCCCGTGCCGGACCCGGACGCGCGCGAGCACCGCGAGCGGATCATCCTGGCCGGCGACGTGCCCTCCCCGGCCAACATCCCCTCCGGCTGCCGCTTCCGCACCCGCTGCTGGAAGGCCCAGGAGCGCTGCGCCCTGGAGGTCCCGCTGCTCGCCGTACCGGCCGTCTTCCGGCTCACCGACAGCCCGGCGAAGCACGACTCGGCCTGCCACTTCGCGGAGGAGAAACAGGTGGTCCCGCCGGAGGAGCCGGCCGGGCCGGAGCAGCCCACCCTGCCGGGGCAGGCGGCCCTGCCCGAGGAGCCCACCCTGCCGGAGCAGCCCCCTTCGCCCGAAGGGCCCCCCTCTCCCGAAGCTCCTTAACGTGCAGGCAACCCGACGGAATCGGATCCGATATACGGACGCGCAAGGCTGCACAGCGTACGGCCGTGCGGGTGCCGTTGGACCGGCCGGGACGCGCCATGTCGCCCCGGCCGGTCACCCCCGCCACCTGACTTGACGCACCATCCCCACGCATATGCGGAACCGCTTGTTTCGGCCGATGGCGACCGTGAGTATCGGCCCCGTGACTGTGACACGAACGGCACGTCTCACCGGCGCCGCCCTGTGCGCCGCGCTCGCCCTCGTCGGCATCGTCTGGCTGCTGCGCGACCTCGCCGCCCTCGGTCCGACCACCGAACTCCTCTGGTACTGGGCCGGCGACCACGGCTTCCGGATCCACCAGTCCGCCGCCACCACGCTCGTCGACCCGCTGCTGCTCGTGGCCTACGTCGTCACCGCCTTCGTCGCCCTGCGCTCCCCGCTCGCCGCGCCCGCACTCGCCGTCACCGGCCTCACCACCCTGGCACTGCGGCTGCCCGGACTGTGGGCCTCCGGCATCGAGGCCCTCGTCACCACCCTGCTCACCCTCGCCCTCGCCGCCGGACTCGTCGTCACCGCCGCCGCAGGACGCCACGACGAACGCAACGGTCACGCCGGGAGCGGCCGCGACGGGAACGGCGAGCCGTACGGCCCGGAACGCCCCCGCACGGGGCCCGCCGTCGCCGCCGGAATCCTGTGCGCGCTCGCCGGACTGATCTGGGCCGCCTGGGAACTCCGCTGGGCCACCCTCCTGCCGGTCGAGTACACGGTCGGCCGCTACACCGGCGGGCGCTCGCTGATGCTGCCCGCGCTCGCCGTCCCGCCCGGCTGGCTGAACGCCGTCCTCGTGCTGCTGCTCCTCACCGCCGCCGCGAGCGCCTTCGCCCGCGCCCGGCACGCCCGGCCGCTCGGCCTGCTCGCCGGACTGCTCCTCACCGGCGTCGGAGCCGGCGGGACCGCGGCCGCCCTGCGCCCTGACTGGCACACGTACGTGCCCGAACTCGACATCTACTCCGTCGCGTACGACCTCGGCTGCTTCTACGCGCTGGCCGCCGGGCTCGCCGTCCTGCTCCTCCTCGGCCGGCCGGGGCGGCGCCGCCGGGTCCCGTACCGGCCCGCCGCCGCCCTGCCCCCGGCCCCGCCGACGCGCCGCCCGCCCGGCTGGTGACACCAGCTACCCCGCCAGGCCCAGCGACCTCCTGAGGAAGTCCACCTGGAGCAGCAGCAGGTTCTCCGCGACCTGTTCCTGCGGCGTCATGTGCGTGACGCCCGACAGCGGCAGCACCTCGTGCGGGCGGCCCGCCGCCAGCAGCGCGGAGGACAGCCGCAGGGTGTGCGCCATCACCACGTTGTCGTCGGCCAGTCCGTGGACCACCATCATCGGCCGGACCGGCTCCCGCGGATCCGTCAGACCGTCGTCCGACAGCAGGGAGTTCGCCGCGTACACGGCCGGCTCCTCGGCAGGGTGGCCGAGGTAGCGCTCGGTGTAGTGGGTGTCGTAGAGCCGCCAGTCCGTCACCGGGGCGCCCACCACGGCCGCGTGGAACACGTCCGGGCGGCGCAGCACCGCGAGGCCGGCGAGATAGCCGCCGAAGGACCAGCCGCGGATCGCCACCCGTCCGAGGTCCAGCGGAAAGCGCCCGGCCAGCGCGTGCAGCGCCTCGATCTGGTCGTCCAGCGACAGCGTCAGGTCGCGCCTGATCGCCTTCTCCCAGGCGGGGGAGCGGCCCGGCATGCCGCGCCCGTCGGCGACGACGACGGCGAAGCCCTGCTCGGCGAACCACCGCGACGTCAGATGCGGATTGTGCGCGGCGACCACGCGCTGCCCGTGCGGCCCGCCGTACGGGTCGAGGAGGACCGGCAGCGGCCCGTCGCCCTCCTGCCAGCCCGAGGGCAGCAGCACGGCGCACGGGATCCGCCGCTCGCCCGCCTCGGTCAGCCGCACGTCCGCGGAGAGCACGGGCCGCAGCGCGTACGAGGCGACCTCGGCCACCCGCTTGCCGTCCCTCAGCACCCGCACCACGCTGCCCGGCGCGTCGGGCCGGGCCGAGGACAGCACGGTCACCGAGCCGGAGCGCACCGCCGCGTGCACACCGGTGCCCTCCGACACCCGCTCCACGCCCTGCCCGCCGACCCGGTACACATGGATCTCACCCGTCTCGGCGGACTCGGCCGCCTCACCCGCCGCCGCCGAGATCAGGACATCTTCCGCGCCGACGTCGAGCACCGCCCGCACCTGCAGCCGGGCGTCCGTGAGGACCCGGTCCCCGACCGCGAGCACCCGGGCGCCGCCCGAGTCCGTGATCCGCACCAGCTCCCCGCCCGGAGTCCACACCGGCACCCCGCCGAACAGGTCGAGCCACACCGGATCCTCGTCGACCCGCACCGCCTCGGTCGTCCCCGTGTCCGGGTCCACCGTCAGATACGCCTGGCTGCGCTGGTCCCGCGCCTGTACGAGCAGCAGCGGGGCGCCGGCCGCCGACCAGTGGACCCGGGCCAGATAAGGGAAGGAGGTCCGGTCCCACAAGACCTCGGTGCGATTTCCGGTCAGATCCACGACGAACAGCCGGACCTCCGCGTTCGCCGTCCCCGCCGCCGGGTACGCGACCGCCTGCGGCTCCCGGCCCGGGTGCGCCGGATCCGCGATCCACCAGCGGTTCACGGGCGATTCGTCCACCCGTGCGACCAGCAGCCGGTCCGAGGCCGGCGCCCACCAGAAGCCCCGGCCGCGGTCCATCTCCTCCGAGGCGACGAACTCCGCGAGCCCGTACGTCACCCCTTCCGCCTCCGGCTCGGGCCCGGCCAGCTCCCGGTCGCCCGAGCCGTCCGCACCGGTCACCCGCAGCGCGCCGCCCGCCGCGTACGCGATCCACCGCCCGTCGGGCGAGGGCCGCGGGTCGACCACCGGACCCGGCACCCGCAGCTCGCGCGCCGTGCCGGCCCGCAGCTCCGCCGCGAACAGCCGCCCGGACAGCGCGAAGGCGGCCAACTCCACGGCCCCGTCCACCGCGTAGCCCACGATGCCGGCGGAGCCCTCCCGGCTGCGCTCCCGGCGGGCCCGCTCCTCCGGCGACAACTCCTCCTCGGCGCCGCCGAGCAGCACCGCCGGATCCGCCGCGAGCCGCTCCACGCCCTCGTCGAGGTCGAGCACCCACAGCCGGTGCGAGCGGTCCGTCCCCGAACCGGAGCGGACGAACACCACCCGCCCGCCGTCCGGCGCGACCGAGAAACCGCGCGGAGCACCGAGGGTGAAGCGCTGCGTCCGCGCGTACTGGCGGGGGAACGAGACCTGGGACGACTGCTCTTGGGGAGACGGCTGCTCTAGTGGCGAAGTCATGTGACCGAAACTAGCGTCCGTGCGCCCCCTCATGCCTCCGTACACCGATCGATGCGATGGCACGGATAGTTATGATCCGTAGCGCTAGGTGGGTATGCATCCACTGGCACATGCCATCCGAACGTCCGACCGATTTGTCCGACAGGCAAGTCCGACCGAAGAAGTGTGGAGGTGAACCGCCGTGGCACTCTCGATTTCGGTGGTTGTGCTGCTGGCGATCGTCGTCTTCCTTCTGATCAAGAAATCCGGACTCAAGGCCGGTCACGCGGCGGTCTGCGCGCTCCTGGGCTTCTACCTCGCGAGCTCGTCCATCGCCCCGTCGATCAGCACGCTCACCACCAACGTGGCGAGCATGATCGGCGGCCTCAAGTTCTGACCTGCCACTCTGCCGGGGGCCCCGCCTCGTAGGGTGGGGCCATGACGGTTCTCCCAGCCCGTCGTCTGCTTCTGGTGCACGCGCACCCCGACGACGAGTCGATCAACAACGGCGCCACCATGGCCAGGTACGCGGCCGAGGGCGCCCTCGTGACCCTCGTGACCTGCACCCTGGGCGAGGAGGGCGAGGTCATCCCGCCCGCGCTCGCCCATCTCGCGCCCGACCGCGAGGACCGGCTCGGAGAGCACCGCGTCGGCGAACTCGCCGCCGCGATGAAGGAGCTGGGCGTCACCGACCACCGCTTCCTCGGCGGCCCCGGCCGCTTCCGCGACTCCGGGATGATGGGCGCCCCGCAGAACCGGCGCGAGAACGCCTTCTGGAACACCGACCTCGACGTCGCCGCCCCGTACCTGGTCGAGGTGATCCGCGAGACCCGCCCCCAGGTCCTCGTCACCTACGACCCCGACGGCGGCTACGGCCACCCGGACCACATCCAGGCCCACCGGGTCGCCATGCGCGCCGCCGAACTCGCCGCCGACCCCGCGTACCGGCCCGAGCTCGGCCCCGCCCACGACATCGCCAAGATCTACTGGAACCGGGTGCCCCGCCCGGTCGCCGAGGCCGGCTTCGCCCGGCTGAGCGCCGAAGGCTCCGCCTTCCCGGCCGACGCCACGATCGGCGACGTACCCGGAGTCGTCGAGGACTCCCGCATCACCGCCGAGATCGCGGGCGACGAGCGGTACGCCGTCCGCAAGAGCGCCGCCATGGCCGCCCACGTCACCCAAGTCGCCGTCGACGGGCCCTTCTTCGCGCTCTCCAACAACCTGGCCCAGCCGATCTTCACCACCGAGTACTACGAACTGGTCCACGGCACGCCCGGCGCGCCCGCGGGCGAACGCGAGACCGACCTCTTCGCGGGCCTCCTCACGGAAGGGAACGAGGCATGACCGGCCCGCGCAGCCGCGCCTCCGGAGCCGCGCCCGCACCCGCTCCCCGGTCCGCCCGGGGCGCCGCCCACGGCCACGCACCCCTCGCCCCGACCGCCCGATACGTCTGGTACGCGGTGCTTCTGGTGCTCGGCGCCCTCGTCGGCACGGCCGGCTCCCTCGTCCAAGCCGCCTGGTTCCCCCTCGGATTGCTGCTCGCGCTGCTCGGCTCGACCGCTCTCTTCTACGGCGCCCGGCGGGCCACCGGCAACCAGATCGGCGTCGCCGCGGCCGGCGGCGGCTGGCTCCTCGCCGTCGTCCTGCTCAGCTTCGGACGCCCGGAAGGCGACGGCCTGTTCGGCGGCGGGCTCGGCGAGATGGTCTTCCTGCTCGGCGGCATGGCGATCGCTGTGATGTGCGCCACGATGCACCGGCCGGTGCAACCGACCGCGTGAACAGGCCGACTTGACGCAGGAGTGCCTTGACTTCGGACGGATTGCCCATGGCGGATCCACGCCGGGTCGGGTGCGGATCGGCGGCGGCCAGTATGGTGGTGCGCGCCGCCGACCGCCCGGATCACCACGAGCATCAGCAAGAGCGGGCGGCGGAGCCAACCGGGAGATCCTGCTTTGAGTCGTGAAACTGGTCGAGAGACTGACAGTTCGTCCTCCGGCGCCCAGGCGCGCGGCGGGGCCGCGTACCCCTCGGGCACCCCTCCGTACGGCCTGCGCGGCGGTCAGGAGGCGGGCCAGGACGGCGCGGGCTCCGTGCCGCCCGAGGAGCCCAAGACCGAGACCACGCTGACCACCCGTATCCGGATCAACATCCCGGGTTCGCGTCCGATCCCGCCCGTGGTCGTCCGCAAGCCGGTGGGCGAGGCCCAGCCGGCCGAGACCCCGGCCGACGAGCCGCGGGCCGCCGCAGCGCCCGCCCGCCCGGCACCGGCCCCCGCGCCGGCCCCGGCGCCCGCGCCCGAGCCGGAGCCGCCGGCCCCGGCCGAGCCGGCCCCGGCGGAGGAGAAGACCAGCGACTGGTTCGCCCCGCGCAAGCCCGCCGCCGCACAGAAGTCCACGCCTGCCCCGTCGGCGCCCCCGGCCCTCGAAGGCCCGGGCGCCCCGTCGGCCCCCGCCCCCGCCGCCCCGGGCGCGCCGACCCCCGGCTTCGCGGGCTCCGCCTCCGACGGCGTCCCGTCTGCGGGCAGCACGACCCAGAGCATGCCCGTCGTCACCCCGCTGAGCGGCCCGTCGTACGACGGCGGTGCGGGCCACACGCCCGCCGGCGGCAGCCCCATGTACGACGGCGGCGCCGGTGCGGGCCACACGCCCGTCTACGACGGCGGTCCGGCTCACACGCCCGCCGGCGGCAGCCCCATGTACGACGGCGGTCCGGGCCACACCCCCGCCGGCGGCATCCCCACGTACGACGGCGGCGGTCCGGGTCACACGCCCGCCGGCGGCACGCCGCTCTACGACGGGCCCGCGGCCGGCAACCCGCTCTACGACAGCGGCCCCGGCCACACCCCGGCCGGCGGCACGCCGGTCGTCGACGCCGCCGGACGCCCCGCCGGTCCGACCACCGGCCCCGTCACCGGCAGCAGCCCGGTCGTCGGCCCCGGCCACCCGCGCGGCGCCGCGCCGCGCACGCCGATGGCGCCGCGGATGTCCGACGACACCGCGGTCCTCACGCCCCAGCCGTCCGGGCCTCCGGCCGGCCCCGGCGGCGGCGACCGGGGACACGTCTCCGGCTCCACGCTCACCAGCGGCATGCCGGTCGTCCCGCAGTCCGGGCCGCCGTCCGGGCCGGACCTGACGCCGCGCATCCCCGAGCGGGGCGAGCGCCCCGCACCGGCCGCCGCGGCCCCGGCCCCCGCTCCCAAGCCCGCACCGGCACCCGCGTCCCGGGCCGCCAAGAAGGGCCGCTCCAAGCTGGTCCTCGTCGGCATCGGCGTGTTCGGCCTCGCCGGTGTCGCCTACGGCGCCGGACTGCTCCTCAACCACTCCGACGTCCCGAAGGGCACCACCGTGCTCGGCGTCGACATCGGCGGCGGTACGAAGGAGGAGGCCGTCGCCAAGCTGGAGTCGGCCCTCGGCAAGCGCGCGACCGCCCCGCTGCAGCTCGAGATCGGCGGCAAGAAGGCCGAGCTCGCCCCCGACAAGGCGGGCCTCGCCCTGGACGCCCAGGAGACCGTGCGCGCCGCCGCCGGCAGCGACTACAACCCGGTCTCCGTGATCGGCTCCCTCTTCGGCGGCGAGCGCGTCGCGCAGCCGGTCTTCCCGGTCGACGAGGAGAAGCTGGGCGTCGCCCTCACCGACCTGGCCGGCACCTCTGGCTCGGTCACCGAGGGCACCATCGTCTTCGCGCCGAACAAGGTCACCGCGGTCGAGGGCAAGCCGGGCAAGGGCCTGGACGTCCAGCGCTCGATGATCGCGGTCAAGGACGCGTACCGCGCCCAGGTCGAGACGGGCAAGAAGAACACCGTCGAGCTGCCCGTCGTCACCCGGCAGCCGACGGTCACCAAGGACGAGCTCGACCGGGCCATGGAGGAGTTCGCCGAACCCGCCATGTCCGACAAGATCACGATCAAGGCCGGTGCCAAGCAGATCGACTTCGGTCCGGCCCGCTCGCTGCCGAAGATCCTCTCCATGAAGGCGATCGACGGTCGCCTGGTCGAGGTCTACGACAAGCAGGCCATCAACGACCTGCTCGACGGCGTCTTCGACGGCATCATGATCACCAAGGCCGACGGCTCCAAGCACCAGGTGAACGCCGACGACGTGGCCTTCGTGATGCGCGACGCGCTGCGCGGCAAGACGAAGGCCGAGCGGACGAAGACGATCGACCTGAGCGGCGAGGGCTGACGGCCGGAGGAGCGGTTCGCGTCACTCGCGAACCGCTCCTGCCCGGCTGGAGGGAGGGGCGGCTCACCACTCGCCGCCTTGCGGGCTGTGAGGGTCGTTGCGGCCATACAGCGGCGTGCGCCGCGCCGGTCTCGCTGGCCTCGCCGGTCTCGCTGGCCTCGGCAGGGGGACAGGCGGGAGCGGTTGTCGGGGGTTGCGCGGGGACAGGGCCTGCTCATGGGCGCCGTCGCGGGGTCCGTACTGGGGGACGTCCTGAGTGGGCTTCTGGTGCGGCCGCCCTCTTTCCGAGTGTGGCTCCCTCCGCCACCGGGTCAAGGGCGCACCCTTTGGTCGCGTCGCTTCGCGATGGCCTGCGGCCACCCTTGACCCGGTGGCTCCGGGAGCCTTTTCACACTCGGAGGGCGGCCGGGGGCCCGGCCACGCGGATCGCTTCGGGTAGTCCGCCGCGCCGTGGGCGGGAGGCGGGCCGGTGGTGGGTGGGGTCCGGGTATCGCTCCGGTGGGCTTGCGTAGTGCGGGCCGGTGGGGTGGGGCTGGGTTTGTGGTCGGGCTGGGTGGGACTGCTTACCTCGGTTTGGGGTGCGCGGTCGTGGAGTGGGGTGCCCATTGCGGCCTGGGCGTCTGTCGGCCGTCGTTCGGCGGGGGCACATGCCCCGCTGGTCACTCCCGGTGGGTGGGGGAGGGTCGAGGCGCGAGCAAAGTGCGTGCTTCCGGGATGGGGCAGCGGCGGGACCACCTCTGACGTCACACGAGTCCCCATCTGTCACAGGCAGACCTCGGAGGATCCGACTTTGCACGCCGGGGCGGACCCTGCCCGGCGGGGAAGGGATCGGTGGTGCCTCTGGAGTCACACAAGTCGCTCTTGGCCCCAGTGAAGGCCAATGGGCGGGCTGCATATGGCGGTTGGGGTCGTCGGTGCGAGCAAACCGGGACGGAGACGGGCCAAGGTCGTCTCCCTCGTCACATCCGTTCTCTTCCGTCACATATCGGTCCGGGATCTGCGAATTCGCTCGCGCCCCGACCCCCTCCACCCACCGGGCCGGCCCCTCCACCCACCAGGCCAGCCCCCTCCACCCACCGGGAGTGACCAGCGGGGCATGAATGCCCGCCACATGACGCGGCCCGTCGCCGAACCGGGATTGGGCACCCCATTCCACCTCCGCGCACCCCGAGCCGAGAGAAGCAGTCCCACTCGGCCCGGCCACGAACCGAGCCCCCACCCACCGGGCAGCCCATCACCCACGGCGCGGAGCGATACCCGGCCCCACCCACCACCGGCCCGTCATCCGCCCTCGGCGCGGCGGACTACCCGGGCCGAGTCGCGTGGCCGGGCCCCCGGCCGCCCTCCGAGTGTGAAAAGGCTCCCGGAGCCACCGGGTCAAGGGTGGCCGCAGGCCATCGCGAAGCGACGCGACCGAAGGGAGCGCCCTTGACGCGGTGGTGGAGGGAGCCACACTCGGAAAGAGGGCGGCCGCACCAGAAGCCCACACGCCCCTCACCCCACCGCCACCTCAGAGACCCGCCACTCCAAGCCCCCCCGCCTCCGGCGAAAAACGCCTCGCCCCGCCCCCGTACGCCTCCTAAGCTGCCCGGCAAGGGCGGGGTCGTAGCGCAGAGGTCGACGCGCGCGGTCTCCAAAACCGCGAGGACGCCGGTTCGAATCCGGCCACCCCGCCCGGCACCCCCGCCCCGCCCGGCACCCCCGCCCCGCCCGGCACCCCCGCCCCGCCCCTCCCTTCCCCCGCCTGCTCACAAGGCGATCGCGTCATACGCCAAGGCCTGATCGACCACCTCATCGGCCGACAGCTCGCGCTCCGGTGGTCAGAAGATCAGGTCGCTGACGTGGCCGGACGGGCAGGTCAGGGCCCTGTCGAGCTGCTGCAGCCACACCCCCGCCTCGGCTTCGGAGGCGTAGTCCGCGTCCATGATCCGCTGCACCAGCGCGACCGCTGCGGCCCGGCTCATGTCCGTCGCCGACATCGGCCCCCTCCCTCGTGCGACCGCGGCCGGAGCGCCCGGACCGCCGCGTCCTAGTTCAGCAGCGCTCGTGCCGCCTTCGCGCGCCGGCGGATCGTCTCCGCCGCGCTCGGTTCCACCGCGTCCATGACCGTCGCGTACGCCTCCATCTCCGCCGCCCCCGTGAGGAAGTCGCCCCGCTGCACCAGCAGCTCCGCGCGCTCGTAGCGCAGGCGGGCCGGGTGGGAGGGGAGGAGGAGGGAGAGTTCGACGGCCCAGAGGGCGACGTCGGAGCGTTCGGGGCGGGCGGAGGCCCAGGCGCGGATGTTGTTGAGGATGCGCAGCACGATCGCCGCCGGGGTGGCCGGCCGCAGCATCGACGGGTCGAGCGCCTCCCCGGTGGCGCCCGCGACGAGGAGTTCCGCGTCCGTGCCGGTCATCGCCCGGCCCCCGGCGAACGGGTCGGCGAGCCGCAGCTCGGCCGGATCGCCGAAGCCGATCACGAAGTGCCCGGGCAGCCCCAGGCCGTAGACGGGCGCGCCGGCCCGGCGGGCGACCTCCATCCAGACCACGGAGAGGAGGATGGGGAGGCCGCGGCGGCGGCGCAGCACCTCGTGCAGGAGCGAGGACTCCAGGCGCTGGTAGTCCGCCGGCACGCCCTGGAAGCCCGCCCGGTGGCCGAGAAGGTCGGCGAGGGCGGCGACCCACGCGTCGGCGCCGCGCGTGCCGTACGGCACGAGCCCGGCGAGCCGGTCGAGTTCGATCTCGGCGGCGTCGAGCTCGGCCTGGGTCACGGCCGGGTCGGCCACGGCGCAGACCAGGAGGCAGAGCCGGGCGAGGTCGGGCCGCTCGGACCTGGCCTCCTCCGCGAACTCCCGCCGCCAGTCGGTCACGTCGCCTTCGTCGGTCACACGTCCGTCCAGCGGTAGTGGTGGTAGTGGTGGTGCACGGTGAAGCCCATCCCGTCGTACAGCGCCCGGGCGCCGCCGTTGTCCGACTCCACCTGGAGCCAGGCGGCCGAGGCGCCCTCGTCGAGTGCCCGGCGGGCGAGTGCCGTCATGACGGCCGTCGCCAGGCCGCGGCGGCGGTGCTCCGGGGCGACCTCGACGGCCAGGAACCCGGCCCAGCGGCCGTCCACCACGCAGCGTCCGATCGCCGCCGGTATGTCTTCCGTGCCCGGTACGGACGCGAACCACACACTCGGTCCGCTGCCCAGGACGGAGAGGACGGACCGGGCGGGCGGGCCCGGCTCGGCGGAGCGCTGGTAGCGGCGCAGCCAGCTCTCGTCGACGGTGCGGGCGAGCCGGACCTCCGTGACGTCGGCGTCCGTGTCGCCGATCGGGGCAAGGGCGGCGATCCGCAGCTCGGCCGTGATCTCCCGGACCCAGCCGCGCTCCTCCAGCTCGGCGGACAGCAGCTCCTGGGTGCCCTCGGCGCCCGTCGCCGTCTGGACGTACGCGGGCAGGCCCCGGGCCGCGTACCAGTCCCGTACGCGCTCCAGGGCGGCGTCCAGCGGGAGGCCCGGGTCGCCGAGCGGGAGGACGGAGTTGGCCCGGCGGGTGAAGCCCACCCGTCGCCCGGCCGCCGCCCCTCGCGGACCGGCTTCGCCCGGCAGGTCCTGGTACGCGGCGCGCAGGGTCCACTCGCCGAGCGCCTCGCTCTCCACGGGCTGCCAGGCGCGGGCTGCGGCCCGGGCGAGCTCGGGGAAGGTCGCGGCGGGGCCGCGGCGGCGGGCCGGGGCGGCGGGGACGACCTTGCCGGCGACGAGCGCCGGTTCCGCGATGCGGACGGCCTCACCGGTCCTGCGTGTGATCAGCAGCACACCCGCGTCCCATGATGTGAGAACCCCTACCGCGTCGGTGAACGTCCCGCCCGGGTCCCCCGGCTCCGTCACGTACCGAACAGAGACGCGTTTTCCCACGTCAGCCGTGGTAATACGGACCTCGAGCCGTCCTCCGCCGGTGAATTCCACAGCTTCTGCGCCCCTCCTGTTCGGATCGTCCCCAAGAACGGAGATACTAGGGGCGGGCATCGACGACACCGCGCTCCCGCGCAGACCAGCCCTACTGAGGAGGAACGACAGCGTGACCTACGTCATCGCGCAGCCTTGTGTCGACGTCAAGGACAAGGCGTGCATCGAGGAGTGCCCCGTCGACTGCATCTACGAGGGCCAGCGGTCCTTGTACATCCACCCGGACGAATGCGTCGACTGCGGGGCCTGTGAGCCGGTCTGCCCGGTCGAGGCGATCTTCTACGAGGACGACACCCCGGAGGAGTGGAAGGACTACTACAAGGCGAACGTCGAGTTCTTCGACGAGCTGGGTTCGCCCGGTGGTGCCTCCAAGCTCGGCCTGATCGAGCGCGACCACCCCTTCATCGCCGCCCTGCCGCCGCAGAACGGCTGATCATCCGCTCTCGGTCCCGTACGGCGTCGCGCTGTACGGGACCGATGCGTATTCCGTACCAACGAGGAGCCAATCCGTGAGCGCCGTCTCTTCGCGTCTTCCCGTCTTCCCCTGGGACAAGCTGGAGCCCTACAAGGCGACCGCTTCCGCCTATCCGGACGGCATCGTGGACCTGTCCGTGGGCACGCCCGTGGACCCGGTCCCCGCGCTGATCCAGGAGGCCCTGGTCGCGGCGTCGGACTCGCCGGGCTATCCCACGGTGTGGGGCACGAAGGAGCTGCGGGACGCACTCACCGGCTGGTGCGAGCGCCGGCTCGGCGCCACCGGCTTCGCCCACGAGAACGTGCTGCCGGTGGTCGGTTCCAAGGAGCTGGTGGCCTGGCTGCCGACCCAGCTCGGCCTCGGCGCCGGTGACAAGGTGGCGTACCCGCGGCTCGCCTACCCGACCTACGAGGTCGGCGCGCGGCTGTGCGGGGCCACCCCCGTCGTCTACGACGACCCGATGGAGCTCGACCCGGCCGGTCTGCGGCTGCTGTGGCTCAACTCCCCGTCGAACCCGACGGGCAAGGTCCTCGGCAAGGACGAGCTGACCAGGATCGTGGCCTGGGCGCGCGAGCACGGCGTGCTCGTCTTCTCCGACGAGTGCTACCTGGAGCTGGGCTGGGAGGCCGACCCGGTCTCCGTGCTGCACCCGGACGTCTGCGGCCGCTCCTACGAGGGGATCGTCGCGGTCCACTCGCTGTCCAAGCGCTCCAACCTGGCGGGCTACCGGGCGGCGTTCGTCGCGGGCGACGCGAGCGTCCTCGGCGAGCTGCTGCAGATCCGCAAGCACGGCGGCATGATGACGGCCGCCCCGGTCCAGGCCGCCACGGTCGCGGCGCTCGGCGACGACACGCACGTGGCCGAGCAGCGGGCGCGGTACGCGGCCCGCCGGGCGGCCCTGCGCGGCGCGCTGGAGGCGCACGGCTTCCGCATCGAGCACAGCGAGGCCAGCCTGTACCTGTGGGCGACCCGCGACGAGCCCTGCTGGGACACGGTGGCGTACCTGGCGGGCAAGGGCATCCTGGTGGCGCCCGGCGACTTCTACGGCGAGGCGGGCGAGCGCTTCGTCCGCGTCGCCTTCACGGCGACCGACGAGCGCGTCGAGGCGGCCGTGAAGCGCCTGGGCTGACCCCTTCCGGGAACATGGACGAGGGCCCGGGGAGCAGCCGCTGCTCCCCGGGCCCTCGTGCGTGCGGCGGTGGTCAGCCGCCGATCGGGAGGCCGCCGATCAGGCCGGCGCCGGGCAGGGCGCCGGTGTTCGGGACGGCGTCGCCCAGCGCGCCCGCGGCCGGGGCCTGGGCGCTCTCGGTGGCCGCGCCCGCGGTCTGGCCCAGGGTCTCGCCGGCCTGGCCGGCGGTGTCGACGGCGCTGCCGGCGTTCGCGGCGTCGAGGACGCTCAGACCCGACAGGGCGTCGGTGGGCGCGAGGCTGTGGTCCAGGGCGCTCGCGGAGCCGGCCGCACCGACCACGGGGGCTGCTCCGGCCGCGACGAGCAGGGCGGCACGGGCGATCCGGCGGGTCAGGGGGAGGGACATGGTGCTCCTTCGACGAAGACGATCAGGTCGGTTACGCGGTGACAACCGGCCTCGGGGCGGGGGAGGTTGCGGACGCCGAAGGTAAAGACTGGGTAATGCGTCGTATTGTCGGGTGGGGAGGAAACCGGACGAACGTGTCGTTGCGCCGCCGCCTGCTGAACCGTCACTTCCCTTGTGTCGCAAGGATCTTGCGGTGACATGTCAGCCCGCTGGAAACCTGCCCGGAAAGCTTCACGCCGCGCCGGTCGTATGACACGTCCGGGTGACGGCCCGTACGACTGCCCACCCGTGTGACGGGCCGCGCGCCAGCGCCGTCCACCCCTACGAGCCGGCCGCGCGCCGACCGCCCGCGCGTACGAGCCAGCCGCACGCCGGCCGCCCACCCGTACGAGCCGACCCCGCGCCGACCGCCCGCGGGTGCCCCGTCGCCTCGCTACCGCGCCAGTCGGATCCGGACCGTCGAGCCGTCCGTGCCCGTGGTCCTGGAGCGGGCGGTTTCCCAGTCGCCCGAGGAGTCGTCCGCGACCCACACGCGGTCCCCGTAGGCCACCTCCGCGATGCGCAGGTCGCCCGCCCGCGCCACCGCCCACTGCGCCAGCTCCCAGCCGCGCTGCTCGCGCGAGGCCCGGGACTCCCGAACCGGGACCGAGAGCTCCACGGCCGGCGCCCCGGCCGCGTTCGCCCCGGCCGCGCCGGCGCCGCTCAGGACGGGCTTCGGTGCCGTCTCCTCGCCGAAGGCGCGCACCAGCTCGGCGCGCACCCGCGCCGGATCGCCCGGCCGGCCCTTCGCCACCTCCGCCGTGCAGGAGATTGCCGCCGGGGACCGGCCGGTCAGCGCCGCCGACAGCAGCGTGGCGTCCGGCTCGTGCTTCGCGTACGCCTGCGGGAAACCGCTGCGCTGCACCTTCTGCGCCGCCACCGTCAGCGGCAGCCGCGAGTAGCCCGGGACCTTCTCCAGGCCCTCGTAGAACTTCCCCGACGAGTAGACCGGGTCGAGGATCTGCTCCGGTGTTCCCCAGCCCATCGACGGCCGCTGCTGGAACAGGCCGAGCGAGTCCCGGTCGCCGTGCTCGATGTTCCGCAGCGCCGACTCCTGGAGCGCCGTCGCGAGCGCGATCGTCACCGCCCGCTCCGGCAGCCCGCGCGTGGTGCCCACGGCCGCGATCGTCGCCGCGTTGGACGCCTGCTCGGGGGTGAACTCGTACCGGTTCGTCCCGGTACCGACACTGCACCGCGGCGCGCCCTTGCTGCCCGTCACGTAGTGCACCGCCACGTACGCGACCAGGCCGAGGAGCACGGCGAACGCCGCCACGAGCCGGGCGGGACGGCCGCGGCGGGCGGGACGGGGGAGACGGCTGGGCTCGGACACGCGCCCCACCGTACTGGAGGCCGAGTTAGGGTCGACACATGGCTGACACCGCTCCTTCCGAGACCTCACTGGACCTCACGCTCGACGGCGCCGCGCTCACCGCCGCGCTCGTCGACATCCCCTCCGTGAGCGGGACCGAGAAGCCCCTCGCCGACGCCATCGAGCGGGCCCTGCGCACCCTGCCGCACCTCACCGTCGACCGCCACGGCAACAACGTCGTCGCCCGCACGAACCTCGGTCACGCCGAGCGGGTCGTCCTCGCCGGACACATCGACACCGTCCCGATCGCGGACAACGTGCCCTCCCGGCTCGACGCCGACGGCGTGCTCTGGGGCTGCGGCACCTCCGACATGAAGTCGGGCGTCGCCGTCCAGCTGCGCATCGCGGCCACCGTGCCCGCGCCCAACCGCGACCTCACCTTCGTCTTCTACGACAACGAGGAGGTCGCCGCCCACCTCAACGGCCTCGGCAAGATCGCGGAGGCGCACCCGGACTGGCTCACCGGCGACTTCGCGGTCCTCCTCGAACCCTCCTACGGCCAGGTCGAGGGCGGCTGCCAGGGCACCCTGCGGGTCAAGCTGCGCACGACGGGCGAGCGGGCCCACTCCGCGCGCTCCTGGATGGGCTCCAACGCCATCCACTCCGCCGCCCCGATCCTCGCCCGGCTCGCCGCGTACGAGCCGCGCAAGCCGGTCATCGACGGCCTGGAGTACCACGAGGGCCTGAACGCGGTCGGCATCGAGGGCGGCGTCGCCACCAACGTCATCCCCGACGAGTGCGTGGTCACCGTCAACTACCGCTACGCCCCCGACCTCTCCCCGGAACAGGCGGTGGCCCACGTCCACGAGGTGTTCGCGGACTGCGGCGTCGCCGAGTTCGTGATCGACGACGAGAGCGGCGGCGCCCTGCCCGGCCTCTCCCACCCGGCCGCCGCGGCCTTCATGAAGGCGGTCGGCGGCAGCGCCCAGCCCAAGTTCGGCTGGACCGACGTCGCCCGCTTCAGCGCGCTCGGCGTCCCCGCCGTCAACTACGGCCCGGGCGACCCCCTCTACGCGCACAAGCGCGACGAGCACGTGCACGTCGAGCGGATCCACCACTGCGAGGCGCGCCTCCGCGACTGGCTGACGGAATGATTCCCGTAATTTCGCTTTTCTTCTCCTCTGTGGACCTACCCTGACCGGACCGGAAGATCCCTACCGGCGATCAGTGGAACGGTGAGAGGAGCAGGCCATGGGCGTACCCGAGGAGCCGAAGCAGCTGGAGGAGCAGCGGCTGGGACCGGTGGTCAGGCGCCGTGACCAGGTCCAGCCCGGCACCACCGACCAGCGCCTGCTCGACACCGAGGGCGACTCGGAGTGGGTGCACACCGACCCCTGGCGGGTCATGCGCATCCAGTCCGAGTTCGTCGAGGGCTTCGGCGCGCTGGCCGAACTCCCGAGCGCGATCAGCGTCTTCGGCTCGGCCCGCACCAAGCCCGACTCGCCCGAGTACGAGGCGGGCGTCCGCCTCGGCCGCGCCCTCGTCGAGGCCGGCTTCGCGGTGATCACGGGCGGCGGCCCCGGCGCCATGGAGGCGGCCAACAAGGGCGCCCGCGAGGCCAAGGGCGTCTCCGTGGGCCTCGGCATCGAGCTGCCCTTCGAGCAGGGCCTCAACCCGCACGTCGACATCGGCGTCAACTTCCGCTACTTCTTCGTCCGCAAGACGATGTTCGTGAAGTACGCGCAGGGCTTCGTCGTCCTGCCCGGCGGCCTCGGCACCCTCGACGAGCTCTTCGAGGCGCTGACCCTGGTCCAGACCCGCAAGGTCACCCGCTTCCCGATCGTGCTGTTCGGCACGGAGTACTGGAAGGGCCTGGTCGACTGGCTGCGCGACTCGGTCGTCGCGGGCGGCAAGGCCTCCGAACACGACCTGCTGCTCTTCCACGTCACGGACGACGTGGAGGAGGCGGTGGCGCTGGTGTCGAAGGAGGTCGGCCGGTAGGCCGGTCCTGACGGGGGCGCCGCCCGGCGCCCCCACCCCGGCACCCGTCAAGTGCCCCCGTCCGGGCTCCCGCTCCGGCTCCCACCCCGGCACCCACCCCGGCACCCGCCAAGTGCCCCCGCCCGGCTACGCCAGCCCGCGCCGGGCCACGGCGGGCGCACGGTGCCCGGCGATCGACGCCACCATGTCCAGCACCTGCTTCGTCTCCGCGACCTCGTGCACGCGGTAGACCTGCGCCCCCAGCCAGGCGGAGACGGCGGTCGTGGCCAGCGTCCCCAGCACCCGCTCCTTGACCGGCCGGTCCAGCGTCTCGCCCACGAAGTCCTTGTTGGACAGCGACACGAGCACCGGCCAGCCCGTCTCCGCCATCTCGCCGAGCCGCCGGGTCGCCTCCAGGCTGTGCCGGGTGTTCTTCCCGAAGTCGTGACCCGGGTCGATCATGATCCCGTCCCGCCGCACCCCGAGCGCGGCCGCCCGCTCCGCGAGCCCGACCGTGACCCGCAGGATGTCCGCCATCACGTCCTCGTACTCGACCCGGTGCGGCCGGGTCCGCGGTTCCGCGCCGCCCGCGTGCGTGCACACGAGCCCCGCGCCGTACTTCGCAGCGACCTCCGCGAGCCCCGGGTCGACCCCGCCCCACGCGTCGTTCAGCAGGTCCGCGCCGGCCTCGCAGACCGCCTCGCCGACGTCCGCGCGCCAGGTGTCCACGCTGATCACCACGTCCGGGTGGCGCCGCCGCACCTCGGCCACGAAGCCGACCGTACGCCGCGCCTCCTCCTCGGCCGTGACCTCCTCGCCGGGGCCCGCCTTGACCCCGCCGATGTCGATGATCGCCGCGCCCTCGGCCACGGCCTGCTCGACCCGGGCCAGGGCCGGCTCGTCCCGGAAGGTCGCCCCCTGGTCGTAGAAGGAGTCCGGGGTCCTGTTCACGATCGCCATGATCACCGGCTCGTGGGGCCCGAATTCACGCCGTCCCAAGCGGAGCATCCCTTATGTCCTCCCTAGCGGCCGGTTGCCTGCGTCGTCTGCGACCCTAACTGTCGGTGGCACGTGGCACGATCGCCACGGGACGTTTTCCACGGACGGGGAAAGGCGCGCAGGTGTTCTGGTTTCTGCTGATCACGATGGTCGTGGTCGTCGCGGCGGTCACGCTGGCGGTGGTCGGCGGCGGCGACAGCGAGGTGCTGCCCGAGGCGGCGCCCCAGCAGCTGGTGGATCCGCTGCCCGCCGCCCGCCCGGCCTGCCAGGCCGATGTCGACGCGCTGCGCCTGCCGGTCGCCGCGCGGGGCTACCGGATGGCGGACGTCGACGACGTCCTCGGCCGCCTCGGCGCCGAGCTCGCCGAGCGGGACGCCCGCATCGCCGACCTGGAGGCCGCGCTGGCCTCCGCGCGGTCCGGCGGGGCCGGGCAGGAGGGCGAGGGGGACGGCTCGTGAGCGACGGCAAGGCGATCGCGGGACCGGACGGCCTGCTGCGCTGCCCGTGGGGCCTGTCGACCGAGGACTACGTGGCGTACCACGACGAGGAGTGGGGCCGCCCGGTCCACGGCGACGACGCGCTGTTCGAGCGGCTGTGCCTGGAGGCCTTCCAGTCCGGTCTGTCGTGGATCACGATCCTGCGCCGCCGGGAGGGCTTCCGGAAGGCGTTCTCCGGCTTCCGGATCGCCGAGGTGGCCCGTTTCACCGAGGCCGACCGCGACCGGCTCCTCGCCGACGAGGGCATCATCCGCAACCGCGCCAAGATCGACGCCACCCTCGCCAACGCGAAGGTGCTGGCGGAGTGGGCCCCGGGCGAGCTGGACGAGCTGATCTGGTCGTACGCGCCGGACCCGGCGACCCGCCCGGCCCCGGCCGGAACCGGTGAGGTCCCGGCCGTGACGGACGAGTCCACGGCCCTGTCGAAGGCCCTCAAGAAGCGCGGCCTGCGGTTCATCGGGCCGACGACCGCGTACGCACTGATGCAGGCCTGCGGCCTGGTCGACGACCACGTGACGGGCTGCGTGGCGCGCGGCGCCGGCCGCTGAGACACCCCTTGGGGCCCGCCCGGTGGATCATGGCCGGACAGGCCCTGGCGGGTCGGAGAGGCCCTGGCGGGCGCCCGCGCCCGTCCGCTCAGCGGCCCAGGTACTTAGGCTTCTCCTTGCCGATGAAGGCCTGGACGGCGATCGTGTGGTCCTCCGAGGCGCCGGCCTTCGACTGGAGCTCGTCCTCCTTCTCCAGCGCCTCGTCCAGGGAGTGGTCCGCCCCGAACGCCAGGGACTCCTTGAGGGCCGCGTAGGCGACCGTCGGGCCCTCGGCGAGGGTGCGGGCCAGCTTCAGGGCCTCCTCGGCGAGCGCGTCGCCCGGCACGATCTTGTTCACGATGCCGAGCTCGTACGCCTCCTGGGCGCCGATCGAGCGCGGGAAGAGCAGCAGGTCGGCGGCCCGGCTCGGGCCGATCAGGCGCGGCAGCGTCCAGGACATGCCCGAGTCCGCGGTGAGCGCGACACCGGCGAAGGCGGTGTTGAAGGAGGCGTGCTCCGCCACCACCCGGTAGTCCGCGGCGAGCGCGAAGCCGAACCCGGCACCGGCCGCGACGCCGTTCACGGCCGCGACGACCGGCTTGGCCATGCCCGCGAGGGCCCGCACGATCGGGTTGTAGTGGTCGCGGACGGTGTTCATGGTGTTGCTCGTGCCGGACTCCTTGTCCTGCAGCAACAGCCCCACGTGCTCCTTCAGGTCCTGGCCCACGCAGAACGCGCGGTCGCCCGCCGCCGTGAGCAGCACCGCGCGCACGGCCGGGTCGGCTGCCGCCGCCTCCGCCGCGTCGCGCAGCGCGACCTTGGCCGCCACGTTCATCGCGTTCATGGCCTCGGGCCGGTTGATCGTGATGGTGGCGAGCCCGTCGCTCACGTCGTACAGAACCGTGTCGGCCATCGGGGATCCCTTCGCGTCTTTGCGTCGCTGACCTGCTCAGCATGGCGGAGATCACCCCGGCCGCACATGTGAGCTGCGTCAAAGAATCGCCGCTCGGCGGCCGAGTCGTGGCGGCGAAGTATCGCAGGTGGATCGGTGAAATGTGTGGCTTTGTGAAAGCGCGTTGCGGAAGCGATGCCAGCTGATGTTGGTCATCGGGTCCTGTGATGCGGGATAATGACCGGGAAGCAATCGTGTTCGATGCTGACGATGAGCTGGTTTCAGGAAGGGGAACGAGCATGGCGGCCATGAAGCCGCGGACGGGTGACGGCCCGCTCGAGGTGACCAAGGAGGGGCGGGGCATCGTCATGCGCGTTCCGCTCGAAGGCGGCGGCCGGCTCGTCGTCGAGCTGACCCCGGACGAGGCCAAGGCGCTCGGAGACGCGCTGCGGGAAGTCGTCGGCTGACGCCTCCTTTTCCGCTTCTGCCCCGGTACGGTACCCACCGCGCCGGGGCAGCGGTGTATCAGGGCCCGTGTGTCCGGGCCCGGGGGATGCGGAGGTGTCCGAGAAGCGGACCGGGGCGCTCGCCCTGGCCGTTGGGGGTCCGGGCCGTCTTTTCCGGACCTTGGCGGGTCCGCGGCCTGACCCGGAAGGAACGGGCTCGGCGCCCTGGCGGACTAGGCGCCCCTGCGGACCGCGCACAGCAGGCCGTCGCCCACCGGCAGCAGCGTCGGCAGCAGTTCCCGGCTCTCGCGCACCGTGCGCAGGAGCTCGCGTATCCGCTGCACCTCGGCCGGCTGGGCCGCAGAGTCCACGGTGCGGCCGTCGGCGAAGACGCCCTCGAAGCAGACCAGACCGCCAGGTCGCAGCAGGCGCAACGATTCAGCGAGGTAGTCGAGGAGCTCCAGCCGGTCGCCGTCGCAGAAGACCAGGTCGTAGCCGCCGTCCGCGAGCCGGGGCAGGACGTCGAGAGCGCGGCCCGGGATGAAACGCGCCCGGTTGCCCGCGAAACCCGCCGCGCGGAACGCCGCCTTCGCGTGCGCCTGCCGCTCCGGCTCCACGTCCACGGTGGTCAGGACCCCGTCCGGGCGCATTCCGAGCAGCAGGTAGATGCCCGACACGCCCGTGCCCGTGCCGATCTCCGCCACCGCCTTGGCGTCCGCCGTCGCGGCCAGCAGGCGCAGGGCGGCGCCGGTGCCCGGCGACACCGAGGGCAGCCCCGTCTCCCGGGCCCGGTCACGGGCCCAGCGCAGCGCTTCGTCCTCGGCGACATAGGCGTCGGCGAACGCCAAGCTCGTCTGCCGGTTGGCGGTAATGGCCCTCTCCTGTCCCCGTCTTCGACGCCATATTGACGCAGGCGTCGACTGTATCCGCTGCGCGTGGGAACCCGCAGATGGGACTGCGCGTTACTGGAGAAGGGAAGCGACGAGCGACTCCGGCGCCGGCCGGTCCCAAATTCGCGTAAAGATTCTTATCCGGAGCTAACGGGCGAGGTGGCTATGGTAGGGGCTCCACTGGACACCACCAGAGCCGACAGGGGAGGTGCGGCTGCGCCTGTGGATCGGAGAGGAGTGCTGCGGCGCCTTCTCGGGTCGGCGGGTGAGCCGAAATCCGTGACTGACACCGCTGACCGTTCCCGCACCGCCGACTCCGCACCCACCACCGCGACCTTCGCATCGGACGCGGAATCGCAGGCGTGGACTCCGCCCAGCTGGGAGGAGATCGTCAGCACGCACAGCGGCCGGGTGTACCGGCTCGCCTACCGCCTCACCGGCAACCAGCACGACGCCGAGGACCTCACCCAGGAGGTCTTCGTCCGGGTGTTCCGCTCGCTGTCCTCGTACACGCCGGGCACCTTCGAGGGCTGGCTGCACCGCATCACCACCAACCTGTTCCTGGACATGGTCCGCCGCAAGCAGCGGATCCGCTTCGACGCGCTCGCCGACGACGCCGCCGAGCGGCTGCCGAGCCGCGAGCCGTCCCCGCAGCAGGCGTTCAACGACACGCACTTCGACGCCGACGTCCAGCAGGCCCTGGACACCCTCGCGCCCGAGTTCCGCGCCGCGGTCGTCCTCTGTGACATCGAGGGCCTCTCGTACGAGGAGATCGCCGCGACCCTCGGCGTGAAGCTCGGCACCGTCCGCAGCCGCATCCACCGCGGCCGCTCGCACCTGCGCAAGGCGCTCAAGCACCGCTCGCCCGAGGCGCGCCAGGAGCGGGCCCTCGCCGCGGTCGGCTGGGAGGGCGGAACGGCGTGAGCGGAACCAGTCCTTCTGCGACCCCCGAGGAGCAGCGACTCGCGGAACACCACCTCGGGGACCGGCTCGCCGCGCTCGTCGACGGCGAGCTCGGCCATGACGCCCGCGAGCGCGTCCTCGCCCATCTCGCGACCTGTGCCCGCTGCAAGGCCGAGGCCGACGCGCAGCGCACCCTGAAGAACGTCTTCGCCTCCACCGCGCCCCCTCCGCCCTCGGAGGGGCTGCTCGCACGCCTCCAGGGGCTGCCGGGGGGATCCTCTGACCAGGGGGGACCCTTCGACGACCTGTTGCGGGGCGGCGGGATGCGGTCCGACGGCATGCGGTCCGGCGGCTTCGCCACGGCCGCGCCCGTCACACCGGACACCGGCTTCCGTATCCACGAGGTCGGCGACCGCTCGGCGGGGCGGGGACGGCGCTTCGCCTTCGCGGCGGCCAGCGCGGTCTCGTTTGCCGCGATCGCACTGAGCAGCACCCTGTCGATCGACACGCCGCGCGGCGGTCAGGGCACCGGCAGCAACGTCACGCCGCTGCGGGCGCCGGCGACCTTCGCGTCCGGTTCGCGGCGCGAGGCGACCCCGGAGTCGGCTCCGCCGACGGTCATCCCGGCCCGGCTCGAACTCTCCCCGTTCGTCCGGCCGATGAGCCCGGCGCTCCGGCTCTCCTACGAGCCCGGCCACCCGTCCGGCTCCCCGGCCCCGACTCCTGCCCCCGGCCCCTCCCACCGCTGACCGGCGACCTGGTTGAATCCAACCTGGTTGAATCCAGGGGCAGGGGCGCGCCGCCCGGTGAAGCGGGCGGCGCGGACAGGTCATCCGTTGCGGGGAGAGCATGAAGAACGGGAAGCCGACATGGTGGAGCCGGCCGTCGAGCACACCGACGACACCCGAGGCACCCGCCGGGCCGCCTGAGCCGGCCGACGACGCCGACTTCACCCTCGCCGCCCCGGCGACCCCGGCCCCCGCGCCGGAGTCCCCCGCGGCACCCGAGCCCGGGCCCGTACCGGCGACCGATCCCGAGCGCGGGCCGGTACCGGGGTCCGCGCCCGAGCCCGTCCCGGTGCCCGAGCCCGCCGCGCCGGAAGCCACGGCCGCATCCGCGCCCGAGCCCGCCGCGCCGCTCGCGGAGCCCGCGCCCGAGCCCGTACGGGCGCCCGAACCCGCGCCCGCGCCCGAGCATGCGCCCGCGCCCGAACCGGCGTCTGAATCCGCGCCCGCGCCCGAGCCCGTACCGGCTCACGTGCCGCAGACCGCGCAGCAGCCGTTGCACGCCCCCGATCCCTACCGGACGCCGCCCTACGGCGAGCCGGGACCGTGGGCGCCCGCGCCCCCGGTGCAGCGTCCCGTACCGGCGCCGCCCATGGGCCAGGGACCGGCCCCCATACCGGCCCCGGCGTCGCACCCGGCGCCCGCGCCGATGCAGCCCGCCCCGCCCATGACGCCCGTGACGCCCGCGTACGACCCGTGGGGCACCCAGCCGCTCGCCGCCGAGGGGAAGCCGCCCCGGAAGCCGCGGCGCGGCCTCGCCTTCGCCGGTGCCCTCGCCTTCGCCCTCGTGACCGGCGTCATCGGCGGCGGCGTCGGCGCCTACGTCGAGCGCAACGGCGGCCTCACCTCCGTCGAACTGCCCCAGGCCGGCGCCGAGGACACCGACCGCGCCCCCGGCAGCGTCGCCGCGGTCGCCGCCAAGGCGCTGCCCAGCGTCGTCACCATCCACGTCAGCGGCAGCGGCTCCTCCGGCACCGGCACCGGCTTCGTGCTCGACACCCGCGGCCACATCCTCACCAACAACCACGTGGTGGACGCCGCGGCCTCCTCCGGCGAGATCTCCGTCACGTTCAGCAACGGCGAGTCGGCCCGCGCCAAGCTCATCGGCCGCGACACCGGCTACGACCTCGCCGTGATCCAGGTCCGTGGCGTCTCCGGCCTCAAGCCGCTGCCGCTCGGCAACTCCGACAGCGTCCGCGTCGGCGACCCCGTCGTCGCCATCGGCGCGCCCTTCGACCTGTCCAACACCGTGACCTCCGGCATCATCAGTGCCAAGGAGCGGCCGATCACCGCCGGCGGCGAGAAGGGCGACGGCAGCGACGTCAGCTACGTCGACGCGCTCCAGACCGACGCCCCGATAAACCCCGGCAACTCCGGCGGCCCGCTCGTCGACTCCCAGGCCCGGGTCATCGGCATCAACAGCGCCATCCGAGCCGCGGGCAACGGCTCCGCCGGCGAGGGCGGCGGCCAGTCCGGCTCCATCGGCCTCGGCTTCGCCATCCCGATCAACCAGGGCAAGCGGGTCGCCGAGGAGCTGATCAACACCGGCAAGGCCACCCACCCGGTCATCGGCGTCAGCCTCGACATGGCGTACACCGGCGACGGCGCCCGCGTCGGCGACAAGGGCAAGGGCGGCACCGCGTCCGTCACGCCCGGCGGCCCCGCCGCCAAGGCCGGCATCCACCCCGGCGACGTGATCACCAAGGTCGACGGCCAGCGCGTCCACAGCGGCGAGGAGCTGATCGTGAAGATCCGCGCCCACCGCCCCGGCGACCGGCTGAAGCTGACCCTGACCCGCGACGGCAAAGAGCAGACAAAGACCTTGACCCTGGGCTCCTCCACGGGCGGCTAGCGGGCCCCTGGTGGGCCGCCTAGAGGCCATGTGCAGGACACCACGCTGTACCCGCCGGACGGTTTCGGCGGGTACCGTGGAGCGGGCCGCCCGGGACCGGCGAGAAGGAGCTACAGGGTGTTCAGCGACATAGGCGCACTCGAGCTGGTGACGCTCGTGGTGCTCGCCGTGCTCATCTTCGGACCCGAAAAGCTGCCGAAGGTGATCCAGGACGTCTCGCGCTTCATCCGCAAGATCCGCGAGTTCTCGGACAGCGCCAAGCAGGACATCCGCAGCGAGCTCGGCCCGGAGTTCAAGGACTTCGAGTTCGAGGACCTCAACCCCAAGACCTTCCTCCGCAAGCAGCTCGCGGAGAACGAGGACCTGAAGGAGCTGAACGAGCTCCGCTCCTCCTTCGACCTCAAGAAGGAGATGAACGACGTCGCCGACGCCGTCCACGGCCGCGAGTCCACGCCCGCCCCCGCGCCCGCGGCGGTCAACGGCAGCAGCCCCGACCTGCTGAAGAAGCAGGACAAGCCGGACAACAACGAGCGCCCGCCGTACGACTCGGACGCCACCTGACGACGGCCTGTCACCGACCCACTGCGTCCAGGTGGCTATCCTCCCTCTGTTGACGCAACGAGGAGGCGGCCGAGATGAAGACGACGAGTCGGGTGGAAGCCGACGGCTTTCTGCGCGCACCCTTCGCCTGGTACGGGCTCGACGAGGCGTTCACCGGACCGCGCCGGCTGATGCAGATCGGCACGGCGGCGGACGGCACCGTCCAGCACGGCTCGATGGGCCACGGTGACGAGCCGTCGATAAAGTCCGAGGCCGGCAGCGCGGAGAAGGAGCGCTTCGCGATCGTCGTGACGGTCGCCGCCAACCCCGTACGCCGCTCCGGCGACGGCACCGGCGTCCTGGACGCCACCACGGTCTCCTCCGCGGCCTGGCTGGCCGGCTCCGGCCTCCTCGCCCACACCTGGCCCGCCCAGCTCGACCACGCCCGCCGGGACAACTGGCTGGACCAGCAGACGGAGACGGCCTTCGAGCTCGCCGACGACCTCGAAGGCCCCGCCTGGTCGACGCTGTCCCTGCCCGTGGACGGCGTGCCGGTGCCCTTCCACTACCGCGAGTCCGAGTTCGGCTGGGTGCTCGCCGGCTCGGCCCCCGGCGTCCACATCGGCGCGTACGGGCGGGGCATGAGCGCGTACGGCCTGGGCTTCGCGCAGGTGAAGGACCTGGGCGCGTACGCCTGACCCGTACGCCCTGGGCGCGCCCACCCGACCCGCACGCCTCCGCACGCCCCCGTACGCCCGACGACACGTGAAAGGGCGCCCCGCACGCGTGCGGGGCGCCCTTTCACCTCGTCTCAGAACTTGTTGCGCGGCGTGATGCCCAGGCTCATGCCCGACAGGCCGCGCTGGCGGCCGCCGAGCTTGCCGGCGATGGCGCGCAGGGCGGAGCCCGCGGGAGAGTCGGGATCGGTGATGACGACCGGCTTGCCCTCGTCGCCGCCCTCGCGCAGGCGCACGTCGATCGGGATGGAGCCGAGGACCGGGACGGTCGCGCCCGTGGTCCTCGTCAGGCCGTCCGCGACCTTCTGGCCGCCGCCCGTGCCGAACACGTCGACCATCTCGTCGCAGTGCGGACACGGCAGGCCCGACATGTTCTCGACCACGCCGACGATCTTCTGGTGGGTCTGCACGGCGATCGAGCCGGCCCGCTCGGCGACCTCGGCCGCGGCCTGCTGCGGGGTGGTGACGACCAGGATCTCCGCGTTCGGCACGAGCTGCGCGACGGAGATCGCGATGTCGCCGGTGCCCGGCGGCAGGTCGAGCAGCAGCACGTCCAGGTCGCCCCAGTACACGTCCGCGAGGAACTGCTGGAGCGCGCGGTGCAGCATCGGGCCGCGCCAGACGACCGGCGCGTTGCCCGGGGTGAACATGCCGATGGAGATGACCTTCACGCCGTTCGCCGACGGCGGCATGATCATGTTCTCGACCTGGGTCGGACGGCCGTCCGCGCCCAGCATGCGCGGCACGCTGTGGCCGTAGATGTCGGCGTCCACGACACCGACCTTCAGACCGTCGGCCGCCATCGCCGCCGCCAGGTTCACCGTCACCGAGGACTTGCCGACGCCGCCCTTGCCGGAGGCGACCGCGTAGACCCGGGTCAGCGAGCCCGGCTTGGCGAACGGGACCTCGCGCTCGGCGGTGGTGCCGCGCAGCGCCGACGCCAGCTCCTTGCGCTGCTCGTCGCTCATCACGTCCAGCGCGACGTCGACGCCGGTGACGCCCTCGACGCGGGATACGGCGTCCGTGACGCGCTGGGTGATCGTGTCGCGCATCGGGCAGCCGGAGACGGTGAGGTAGACCGTGACGGCGACCTTGCCGTCGTCACCGATCTCCACCGACTTGACCATGCCGAGCTCGGTGATCGGTTTGTTGATCTCGGGGTCGTTCACCGTCGCCAGTGCTTCGAGCACCGCGTCTTCCGTAGCCATAGAGAGATGGTACGGCGACGGGCACCGGCTGATGAAAGCTTGTCAACGGTCGGGTACGTCACTTCGGCGGGAGCCGTCCGCCGGGAATAGATCGCGGCGCTCTCCGTGCCGCTCTCCGTTCCGGTCCTCCAGCTCCTTCAGGAGGTCCTGGAGCTCCGAGCGCATCCAGTCGCGGGTGGCCACCTCGCCCAGGCCCATCCGCAGCGCCGCGATCTCCCGGGTCAGGTACTCGGTGTCGGCGATCGAGCGCTCGTTCTGCTTGCGGTCCTGCTCCAGGTTGACCCGGTCCCGGTCGTCCTGACGGTTCTGCGCGAGCAGGATCAGGGGGGCCGCGTACGAGGCCTGGAGGGACAGCGCGAGGGTCAGGAAGATGAACGGGTACTCGTCGAACCTCAGCGGCTGCGGGGCGAAGATGTTCCACAGCACCCAGACCAGGATGGTCAGGGTCATCCAGACGAGGAAGCGCCCCGTCCCCAGGAAGCGGGCGATCCGCTCCGACAGCCGCCCGAACGCCTCCGGGTCGTACTCCGGGAGCAGCCGCGCACGCCGCACCCGGGGCTGGTCGAGCCGGATCCTCGGCAGCGTCCGCTCCCGCTCCCGCTCCCGGTCCCGCTCCTGAGCGCGCTCAGCCACCGTGCGCCCCCTCCTCGTGGAACTCCGTCTCCCGCCAGTCCTCCGGCAGGAGGTGGTCGAGGACGTCGTCGACCGTCACCGCCCCGAGCAGCGATCCGCTCTCGTCCACCACCGGCGCCGCCACGAGGTTGTACGCGGCGAAATAGCTGGTCACGGCGGGCAGCGGGGTGTCCGGGCCGAGCGGCGGCAGATCGCTGTCCACGAGCGAGCTCACCAGCGTGAACGGCGGGTCCCGCAGCAGCCGCTGGAAGTGCACGGTGCCCAGGTACTTGCCGGTCGGCGTCTCGTCCGGCGGCCGGCACACGTACACCTGCGCGGCGAGCGCGGGGGAGAGGTCCTGCTGGCGCACCCGGGCCAGCGCGTCGGCGACCGTGGCGTCCGGACGCAGCACGATCGGCTCGGTGGTCATCAGGCCGCCCGCGGTGCGCTCCTCGTACGCCATGAGCCGGCGCACGTCGGCCGCGTCCTCCGGCTGCATCAGCGTCAGCAGCCGCTCCTTGTCCTCCTCCGGCAGCTCCGAGAGCAGGTCGGCCGCGTCGTCCGGGTCCATCGCCTCCAGGACGTCGGCGGCCCGCTCCTCCTTGAGCTTGCCCAGGATCTCGATCTGGTCGTCCTCCGGCAGCTCCTCCAGGACGTCGGCGAGCCGGTCGTCGTCGAGGGCCGCGGCCACCTCGGCGCGCCGCTTCGGGGACAGGTGGTGCAGCGCGTTGGCGAGGTCGGCGGGGCGCAGCCTCTCGAAGGTGGCGACCAGGTTCTCGGCGCCCTGTCCGTGCTCCTCCAGGGAGAAGCCGGTGACCGCGGACCAGTCGACGGTGAGCGCCTCGCCCTTGCGGCGCAGCGCCCCGCCCTTGCCGCGCCGCACGAAGACCTTGTCGATCTCCCAGTCGCGGCGGGCGGGCAGCTGCTGGATCGCCACGTCGAGGACGGTGACCTCCTCGTTCGTCTCCACCAGCGTCACCCGCCGGTCGAGCAGCTCGCCGAGCACCAGCCGCTCGGTGGGGCGCTGCTCGAAGCGGCGCATGTTCACCACGCCCGTGGTGATGACCTGCCCGGACGCGACGCCGGTGATCCGGGTCATGGGCACGAAGACCCGGCGCCGGGACAGCACCTCGACGACCATGCCGAGCAGCCGCGGCGGCCGGCGGCCCACGCGCAGCATCGCCACCAGGTCGCTGACCCGGCCCACCTGGTCGCCGACCGGATCGAAGACGGGGACCCCGGCGAGGTGGGAGACGAAGATCCGGGGGGCGCCTGCCGCCATGCCACGCGCCTCCTCGATGTCGCACGATTCGGGTCGGTCCGGGTTCCTTGCCCGGCTTGCCGGGTTCAGGCTAGCCCGTGGCGACCGGCCCCGCTTCGGCAGAGCGCCCGTCCGGCTGCCTGCGGAGCGGTCACCCGGCCCGGGTACGCTGCGGTCTGCCGTCCCCCACCGGCTCCGGTTCCCGCCGGCCCGCCCCCACCGACTCGAGAGGTGCCCAGGTGACCGTGCTCCGTCCTCCCTCGCGCATCCGCGGGGCCGTGGTTCCGCTGGCGCTGTGCGTCGGCATCGCCTCGGCGCTGACCGCCTGCGCGGCCGACCCCGACGAGGGGACCAACGGCGTCGGGAAGCTCGACGCGACGGCGATCGAGGACAAGGCCCAGTCGGCGGCGGACGCGGCGAAGGCGGTACGGCTGTCCGGGACGCTGGTCAGCAAGGGCGGCACGTACAAGCTCAACATGCGTCTGAAGGACGACGGCGCGGCGGGCTCGGTGACCACCAAGAACAGCACCTTCGAGCTGCTGCGGGTCGGCGACGCGCTCTATCTGAAGGCGGACGCGGCCTTCTGGGAACACGACGACAGCGACGGCAAGCCGTCGGCCGCGCCTTCCTCGGCCTCCGGTCCGGGCTCCGACGACGCCGGTTCCGAGGCCGCCGACAAGCTCGACGACATGTACGTGAAGGTGCCCGAGGACGACCCGTCGTACAAGCAGCTGCGCGGCTTCACCGACATGAACCTGCTGCTCGACGGCCTCATCGGGCTGCACGGCGACCTCGTCAAGGGCGACCACGACAAGATCGGCGGCGTGCGCACCATCAACGTCAAGGGAGGCGAGGACGGCGAGGGCGGCTCCCTAGACGTCTCCCTGGAGGGCACGCCCTTCCCGCTGCGCTTCGCGCGCGGCGGCGGCGCGGGCGTGGTGATCCTGTCCGAGTGGGACAAGGACTTCCCGCTCACCGAGCCCGCGAAGGGCCAGACCCTCGACTACGGGAAGCAGCTGCCCCGGACGTAGCGCCCTGCCCGCGGCGCCCGCGCCTCGGGCCGGCCGTGCAAGCGCCGTAGGCCCGGGGCTCGCGCCCCGGACTACGCGCCCCCGGGCCCGCCCGGGCCCGCGCCCCCCGGGCCCGCGCCCCCCGGGGCTCGCGCCCCCAGGCTCGCGCCCCCAGGCTCGCGCCCCCAGGCTCGCGCCCCCAGGCTCGCGCCCCCAGGCTGGCGCCCCGGGTCTACGCCTGGGGCTTGCGGCGCTTGCGCTTCAGGAGCAGCTTCGGCAGACCCGCCGGGATCGGCCGGCGGGTGATCCCCGGGGACGGCAGCGGTACGGCGGCCAGCGAGCCGTCCGGCAGTTCGGTCGTCGAGGCGCGCGGGTCGAGCCGCACCAGCCGGCACTCGCGCGCCCAGCGCTCCGGCATCGCCTCGCCGTCGGGCGCGTTCAGCCGCTTGCCCTTGAGCTCGGCGACGGCCGCGTCCCACTCCTCCGTACCCGGCGTCAGCTCGCGTACGTCGGCGGTCCAGGCGACGATCCGGCCGCCCTTGTCCTTGCTGCGCACGGTGACCTCGGCGGTCCCGCCGTCCCGCAGCCCGGGGAGCGGCTGCTCGCCCGGGCCGTCACCGACGACGTGCGCGGCGCCGTCGTGCCACACGTGCCAGAGCGGCCGGGCGGCGGGGGCCTCACCCCGCACCCAGATGAGGCCGGACTTCTTGGCGGCCTCCTCGACGAGGGCGCCGGTGAGCAGCTTGTCGGTCATGGCCGAAGCCTATCGACCGCGCTCCGCCGCCTACAGCCAGCCGTTGCGCTTGAGGGTGCGGTGGATGGCGAAGCAGATCACGGCGATGCCGCCGAGCACCATCGGGTAGCCGTACTTCCAGTGCAGTTCCGGCATGTGGTCGAAGTTCATGCCGTACACGCCGCAGACCGCCGTCGGGACGGCGACGATCGCCGCCCACGAGGTGATCTTGCGCATGTCCTCGTTCTGCGCGACGGTCGCCTGCGCCAGGTTCGCCTGGAGGATCGAGTTGAGCAGTTCGTCGAAGGCGACGACCTGCTCCTGGACGCGGGCGAGGTGGTCGGCGACGTCCCGGAAGTACTTCTGGATGTCGGGGTCCACCAGTCGCATCGGCCGCTCGCTGAGCAGCTGCATCGGGCGCAGCAGCGGCGTGACGGCCCGCTTGAACTCCAGCACCTCGCGCTTGAGCTGGTAGATCCGGCCGGTGTCGGCGCCGCGCGTGGCGCCCTTGGCGGCCGGCGAGAAGACGTCGATCTCCAGCTGGTCGATGTCGAGCTCGACCGCGTCCGCGACCGCGATGTAGCCGTCGACGACGTGGTCGGCGATGGCGTGCAGCACGGAGGAGGGGCCCTTGGCGAGGAGTTCCGGCTCGCTCTGGAGGCGGTGGCGGAGGTTGCGCAACGAGCCCTGGCCGCCGTGCCGGACGGTGATGACGAAGTCGGGGCCGGTGAACACCATGACCTCGCCGGTCTCCACGACCTCGCTGGTGGCGGTGAGTTCGGCGTGCTCGACGTAGTGGATCGTCTTGAAGACGGTGAAGAGGGTGTCGTCGTACCGCTCCAGCTTGGGCCGCTGGTGGGCGTGGACGGCGTCCTCGACGGCGAGCGGGTGCAGCCCGAACTCGGCGGCGATACCTGCGAATTCGGCCTCGGTCGGCTCGTGCAGGCCGATCCAGGCGAAGCCGCCGCTCTCCCGCACCTGACGCATCGCGCCGCGCGGCGTCAGGCAGGCGCGGTCGTCCACCCGGCGGCCGTCGCGGTAGACGGCGCAGTCGACGACGGCGCTCGCGGCCGTGGGGTCGCGGGTGGCGTCGTAGTTGGCGTACGGGGAGGAGGCGGCCGGGGCGGTCCTGCGCAGCGGGTGCAGCAGCGACGGACGGACGGCGGCGCGCAGGTCCCGGATCATCGACATGGGCGTGCTCCTTCACGGAGAGGCCGTCGGCGAGCGTGGCACAGCCCGGAATGGGGACGTGGTGCTTGCGTCGTCCACAAAGCGGGCGGCACCGGAGGATCGCGGTGACGGCGTTCGCTACAGACAGGCAAAGAGGGGTGCTCTTCCGTCGTGCGAGCTGCCGGGATGGAAGGAACCTGCGAGGGTCCTCACGTCACCGGAGGGAGGAACGCACCGGGCTGGGGTGCGGGGCGGCGGAAGAGCGGCTGGTACTGCCCGATCGACTTCGGTCCATCGCAGTCCCACCTCCTCCGGCCGGTCCCTCGTGAGGGATGACGTGTGACGAGCAGTCGGGAATCCCGACCAGTGGCAAAGACTATCAGCCGACTGAGGGTCAATCCCTTACTTTGCCCGTTCCATACGCGCTTTATGCTCGCCGCATGGCAGAAATTCTCGCTCTGGTCGAGGCCCGGCTGCGCACGGCCCTCGGCGAGCCGGACGCGCGCGCCGCGATCACCTTCCTCGGCACCGACCGGATCGAGGTGCTCCGGTTCATCGACGCCGAGGCCGGTCTCGTGCGTTACGCGACCCTCGGGATGTCCGCGCAGCCGATGGCCGACCCGACCGCGGTGCTCGCCGACCCGGTCAAGGGTCCCCGCGCCGAACTGGTGCTCTCCGTACGGTCCGGACGCGCCGACACCGACAAGGTGCTGCGCCCGCTCGCGGTGCTCGCCGCCACCCCGCAGGTGGAAGGAGTGGTCGTCGCTCCGGGTGCCTCGCTCGACGTGGGCGAGCCGCTGTGGCCGGACGCCGCTTTCAGCTCCGTCCTCGTCGCCGAACCGGGCGGCCTGGTGGAGGACCTCGAACTCGACGACCCCATGGACCCGGTGCGGTTCCTGCCGCTGCTGCCGATGACCTCGAACGAGGCCGCGTGGAAGCGGGTGCACGGGGCGAAGGCCCTGGAGGAGCGCTGGCTCGCGAACGGCACGGACCTGCGCGATCCGCTGCGCAGGTCGGTGACCCTGGACTGAGCTCCGAGGCCGGGGGCTCGCGATCCGCTCGCGGATTCCCGGAGGTCCGCTCGAATCGGCTTCCGTCCTGTTCCGTCCTGTTCCGTCCTGAACGCTCCATGGTCGAGGGTGAACGGCTCCGGCCGGACGGGTGATCATCGGTGATCGTCCTTGACGCGGGGCCGAAGCGGTAGGACCGTTGAGCCCTATGAGGGGCGAACCCAGTTGCCCGAAGTGCGGTGGCCGGGTCAGGGCGCCCGGTCTCTTCGCCGACTCCTGGCAGTGCGACGTGCACGGCTCGGTGCACCCGCTACAACCCGTGATCCCGCCCAGCGTCGAGGGCCTCGGTGTCGTCGTGCACCGGGCCCACGTGCCGGTGTGGATGCCGTGGCCCCTGCCCGTCGGTTGGCTCTTCACGGGGGTCGCGTACGCCGGTGACGACCGCAGCGGCGGCCGTGCGACCGCCGTGGCCTGCTCGGGACCCGGCCCGCTCGGCGGCATCGGGGAGCTGCTGCTCGTCGCCGAGGAGCTCGGCGTCGGCCTCGGCGCCCGGTACGCCGGCATGGACGGGCCGGATCCCGGACCCGGCATGGCCATCGACAAGCCGCCACAGGTCAAGGTGCTCGCCGCCGGCCGCCCCACACCGCTCTGGCACGTCAACGGAGCCCCGCAGGACCGGGCCGTCTTCGCCGGCGAGGCGCGTGGTCTGTGGCTGTGGGCGATCGTCTGGCCCGAGCAGTCGGGACTGCTGATGTACGACGAGCTGGTCCTCACCGACCTGCGGGACGCGGGCTCCGAGGTCGAACTGCTGCCGTGCGGTGCGCTGACACCGCGGCTGCTGGCCTAGCTAGGCTGTCTCTTCCGGATCGGAGCGGTTCCGGGGCCGGGCGGACGGCCGGCCGCGGGGGAGCGTGCGGTAAGGGGCGACGGCTCCAGGGGATCCGTACGTGTGTGCTTGGTTCGCCCGTTATGCTGGAGCGTCCCTTCCGTCCGCCCAGAGCCCCTTTGGAGTCACGCGTCGTGCGCATCGATCTGCACACCCACTCCACGGCCTCCGACGGTACGGACACCCCGGCCGAGCTGGTCCGCAACGCGGCCGCCGCCGGGCTCGACGTGGTCGCGCTGACCGACCACGACACCACGCGCGGCTACGGGGAGGCGATCGCCGCCCTGCCCGAGGGGCTCACCCTCGTCACCGGCGCCGAGCTCTCCTGCCGCTACGACGGCGTGAGCCTGCACATGCTGGCGTACCTCTTCGACCCCGAGGAGCCCGCCCTCCTCGCCGAGCGCGAGCTCGTCAGGGACGACCGGGTGCCGCGGGCCCGCGCGATGGTCGGCAAGCTCCAGGAGCTCGGCGTCCCCGTCACCTGGGAGCAGGTCGCCCGGATCGCCGGCGACGGTTCCGTGGGCCGCCCGCACGTCGCGGAGGCGCTGGTCGAGCTCGGTGTGGTGCCGGACGTCTCCGGCGCCTTCACGTCCGAGTGGCTGGCCGACGGCGGGCGGGCGTTCGTCGAGAAGCACGAGCTGGACCCGGTCGACGCCATCCGTCTGGTCAAGGCGGCAGGCGGCGTCACCGTCTTCGCCCACCCGCTGGCGGTCAAGCGCGGCGAGTGCGTGCCCGAGTCCGCCATCGCCGAGCTGGCCGAGGCCGGTCTCGACGGCATCGAGGTGGACCACATGGACCACGACGAGCCGACCCGGGCGCGACTGCGCGGCCTGGCCAAGGAGCTGGGGCTGCTGGCCACCGGCTCCAGCGACTACCACGGCAGCCGCAAGACCATCGGCCTCGGCGACTTCACCACCGACCCCGAGATCTACGGCGAGATCACCCGCCGTGCCGCCGGCGCCTTCCCGGTGCCGGGCGCGGGCGGACGCGCCTAGGGCCCGTCCGGCCGGCCGAGCTCCCCTCGCCCGGGGCCCGGCTCCGCGGCTCGTCGGTCTCCCGTGCCCTTCGGCACAGGTGCCGCCCCGTCGTGGTGCCGCGGTGTCGTGGCGGCCTGGAGCGGGTGCCCTCGGCCCTCCGCCCGCCTTCTGACGACTTCCCGTCGGGCGTCACCCTGCCCACTCCCCGGAATCCCTGGTTCCGGACGTTCGTGTACACCCCTTTCCCGCAAGGCCCTTCACCGTGTTCGACGTCGCCGTCTTCGGCTCGCTCTTCCTGACCCTCTTCGTGATCATGGATCCGCCCGGGATCACCCCGATCTTCCTCGCCCTCACCTCCGGCCGTGCCGCCAAGGTCCAGCGGCGCATGGCCTGGCAGGCCGTGGCCGTCGCCTTCAGCGTCATCAGCGTCTTCGGCGTCCTGGGCCAGCAGATCCTCGCCTATCTGCACGTCTCCGTCCCCGCGCTGATGATCGCGGGCGGTCTGCTCCTGCTGCTGATCGCGCTGAGCCTGCTCACCGGTCAGACCGACGAGCCCAAGCAGACCAAGGACGTCAACGTCGCGCTCGTGCCGCTCGGCATGCCGCTGCTCGCCGGTCCCGGCGCGATCGTGTCGGTCATCCTCGCCGTGCAGCACGCCGACGGCGCCGCCGCGCAGGTATCCGTCTGGGCGGCGATCGTCGCCATGCACGTGGTGCTGTGGCTGACCATGCGCTACTCGCTGCTGATCATCCGGGTGATCAAGGACGGTGGCGTGGTCCTGGTGACGCGCCTGGCGGGCATGATGCTCGCCGCGATCGCCGTGCAGCAGATCATCAACGGCGTCACCCAGGTGATCCAGGGCGCCTGACGCCCCTGCCCGCCGCCGGACGCCACTGCGCCCCCGTACGGATTCCGATGACGGAGTCCGTGCGGGGGCGCGGTGCGTGTGGTCTGGCCGTGGGCCTACGAGGCCGCGGTTTCGGCCGGGCGGATCCAAATGCGCTGGCCGATAGCGGCGGCCTGCTGCACGATCCCGTTGACGGAGGCGGCGTCCACGACGGTCCGGTCGACGGGCGTGCCGTCGATGTCGTCGAGTCGCAGGATTTCGAAGCGCATGGGCTTCTCCCTTCGTCTGAGGTGTTCCTCCTGATGGAGAACTGGGTTACGTATGTCTCCAACGGCATGCAGCCTGCAAACATTCCCTACGCTAAGGAAATTTTTCGGCTGGCTAAATACTGGCGGGTAGGGCCGGGCCGACGGCGACGGCGACGCCGGAACCGGGCTGCGCGGCACCCGGGAAACGGGGGCCGGTACGACCATCCTCGCCGACGCGCGTTACGGGCGCGCTTCGTCCGGATTGCTGGTGTTCGCGGTGGCGATGACGGTCGTCGTCACCGGGGCGCGCCGCGCCTCGGCTTCCGCTTCCGCGGCGATCCGCCCCGGGATCCCGTCCCAGAACGCGGCGAGCCGCTCCGCCAGCTCCCGCGGGTGGGAGACGTTGGGAGAGTGGCCGGCGCCGTTCACCACGGTGTGGTGAGCGCCGGTACGGGCGGCGGCCGCCGCCAGCTCCGGCACCGGCCAGACGGTCTCCTCGTCGCCGTACGCGATGTGCAGCGGGAACGGCAGCGCGCGCAGGGCCGCGGTGCCGTCCGGGTCGCCGAGCAGCAGCCGGCCCGCGCCCGAGAGCTGGGCGATCCGGGTCCGCATCCAGCGCCGCCGCAGGAACCGCACGATCTCCGGCGGATCCGACACGCCCGGCTCCTCGCCCCGGCTGTCCAGCCAGCGCGTCGCCCGCCACACCCGCTCCTTCGGCAGCAGCGCGAGCGCGCCCCGCAGCACCAGGACCCGGACCCGCTGGGGGCGGGCCACCCGGCCCGGCCCGGAGGACAGCAGCGTCAGCGAGGCGAACGCGTCGGGCGCGAGCCCCGCCGCCGCGCGGGCCACGAGCCCGCCGAACGAGTGCCCGAGCAGATGCACCGGCCCGTCCCCGAGCGCCGCCGCCTGCGCCACCACGTCGAGCGCCAGCGCCTTCCGCCGGTACGCGGCCCGGCCACGCGGCCCGGGCGACTCGTGCTGCCCGCGCCCGTCGACGGCGACCGCGCGGTACCCGGCCTCACCGAGCGGTCCGAGGAGCGCGAGGAAGTCCTCCTTGCTCCCGGTGTACCCCGGCAGCAGCAACACGGTCCCGTGCCGCTGCCCGGCGGCCTCGGTGTCGAGCACGGCGAACTCGCCGCGCGCGGTGGACAGCCGGTAGCCACGAGTACGGGGCGGCAACGCGAGGGACCGGGGCTTGCTCATACAGGGACTGTAACCGCAGCGCCCGCCGGCGTCGGCGCGGGCGGTGGTCCGCGCACGCACCGCGGCCCGGCACTCGTTTCCGAGGGCCGGGCCGCTGGGGTGGGACGTGCCGGAGTTACGCCTCCGGCTGGGCGGCGGCCTTCTTGGCGACGCGCTTGCGCGGGGCCTTGGGTGCGGCCTCCGTGCCCTCGGCGGGCTGCTCGGCCACGGCCTTCTTGGTCGTACGGCGACGGGTCGCCGGGGTCTTCGGCTCCGACGCGTCCGGCGCCTCGGCCGCGACGGCCTTCTTGGCGGCCCGCTTGCGCGGGGCCTTCGGCGCGGCCTCGACGGCCTCGACCACCTCGGCCACGGCCTCGGCGACCTTCTTGGCGACCCGCTTGCGCGGCGCCGCCTTCTTCGGCTCCGCGACGGCGGCGGCCTCCACGGCCTCCGGCTTGGCGGCGGCCTTCCGGGTGGTGCGCTTGCGCGGGGCCTCGGTGACCTCGGCGGCGGTCTCGGCCGACGCGACGGCCTTCTTGGCGGCCCGCTTGCGCGGGGCGGCCTTCTTCGGCTCCTCGACGACCTCGGCCGGCGCGGCCTCGACGACCACCACGGCACCCGTGCCCGGAGTCGACGTCACCGGGCTCGACGCCCGGCGGGTCGCCCGGCGACGCGGCTTCGGCTCCTCGACCGGGGCGGCGACGACCGGCTCCGGCGCGGCCGGGGCCTCGACGGCCGGGGCCGTGCTGGTCACCGGGCGGGTCGCGCGGCGACGCGCCCGGGGCGCCGACGGCGCGGCGGCGGGCACGGGCTCGGCGGCCTGCGCCGGCACCGTCACGGCGGTGGCGACCGGAGCAGCGGCCTTCGGCTCGACGGTCTTCGGCGCGGCGGCCTTCGACACGACGGTCTTCGGCGCGGCGGCCTTCGATTCGGCGGTCGCCTGCGCGGGCACCGTCGCGGTGGGCGCGGTGGCGGCCAGCGCGGCGGCGGCCGTCTCGACCGTCTGGAAGGTCACGGTGTCCTCGACCGGACGCGGGCGCACCCGGCGCCGGCGCGGGGCCGGTGCCTCGACCGGAGCGGGCGCGGCGGCCACCGGCTCGGTGGCCTCCGGACGCGCGCCACGGCCACGACGCCGACGCGGCCTGGACTCGGCGGGTGCCTCGACGGCGGCGGGCGCCTCGACAGCCGGAGCAGCCTTGGCGGCGGGAGCGGTCTCGGCGGCAGGTACGGCCTCGGCGGCCGGGGCCGTCTCGGCGGCGGGAGCGGCCTTGGCGGCCGGGGCCGTCTCGACGACCTTCTCCGTCTGCGGCTTGCGCGTACGGCGCCGCGTGCGCGGCTCCGTCACGACGGTCTCGGCGGCGGACGTCTCAGCGACGGACGTCTCGGCGACAGGGGCCTCCACCGCGGGAGCCTCGGTGGCCGGGGCCTCCGTCACCGCGGTCGCGGCGACCGTCGTCGGCTGGGCGCCCGCGACCGGGATGCCTCCCGACGGGGCGGCGCCGCGCGTGCGACGGCGGCGCGGCCGGCGCGGGCCGGCCGGAGCCTCCGCGGAGTCGGCCGCGTCGGCGGACGGGGCGGTGGTCTGCTCGGTGGCGGCGACCGCCTCGTCGGCGACCGTGGCACCGCCGCGGGTACGACGGCGCTGGCGCGGCGTACGGGTGCGGGCCGGGCGCTCCTCGGTCTTCTCCGGGCGCGGGGCGCGGCCACGGCGGCCGCCGGGCTCGCCGAGGTCCTCGAGCTCCTCCGCGTCGAGGCCGGCGCGGGTGCGCTCGGAACGCGGCAGGATGCCCTTGGTGCCCTCGGGGATGTCGAGCAGCTCGTACAGGTGCGGCGAGCTGGAGTACGTCTCGACCGGGTCGTTGAAGTTCAGCTCCAGCGCCTTGTTGATCAGCTGCCAGCGCGGGATGTCGTCCCAGTCGACCAGCGTGATCGCCGTGCCGCTCGCACCCGCGCGGCCGGTGCGGCCGATGCGGTGCAGGTAGGTCTTCTCGTCCTCGGGGGACTGGTAGTTGATGACGTGCGTGACGCCCTCGACGTCGATGCCGCGCGCGGCCACGTCGGTGGCGACGAGCACGTCGACCTTGCCGTTGCGGAAGGCGCGCAGCGCCTGCTCGCGGGCGCCCTGGCCGAGGTCGCCGTGGACCGCGCCGGAGGCGAAGCCGCGCCGCTCGAGCTGCTCGGCGATGTCGGCGGCCGTGCGCTTCGTACGGCAGAAGATCATCGCGAGACCGCGGCCGCGGGCCTGCAGGATGCGGGCGACCATCTCCGGCTTGTCCATGGAGTGGGCGCGGAGCACGTGCTGGGTGATGTTCGCGTGGGTCGCGCCCTCGTCGTCCGGCGAGGTCGCGCGGATGTGCGTGGGCTTCGACATGTAGCGACGGGCCAGGCCGATGACCGCGCCCGGCATGGTCGCCGAGAACAGCATGGTCTGGCGCTTCGCCGGAAGCATGTTGATGATCTTCTCGACGTCGGGCAGGAAGCCCAGGTCGAGCATCTCGTCGGCCTCGTCCAGGACGAGCGCCTTGACGTGGGAGAGGTCGAGCTTGCGCTGGCCGGCCAGGTCGAGCAGGCGGCCGGGGGTGCCGACGACCACGTCGACGCCCTTCTTCAGTGCCTCGACCTGGGGCTCGTAGGCCCGGCCGCCGTAGATGGCGAGGACGCGCACGTTGCGCACCTTGCCGGCGGTCAGGAGGTCGTTGGTGACCTGCTGGCACAGCTCACGGGTGGGAACGACGATCAGCGCCTGCGGGGCGTCGGTCAGCTGCTCGGGCTGCGCCCGGCCGGCCTCGACGTCCGCGGGGACGATGACGCGCTCCAGGAGCGGGAGGCCGAAGCCGAGGGTCTTGCCCGTACCGGTCTTGGCCTGGCCGATGACGTCGGTGCCGGAAAGGGCGACCGGAAGGGTCATCTCCTGGATGGGGAAGGGGGAAACGATGCCGACGGCCTCGAGGGCCTCGGCCGTCTCGGGAAGAATCCCGAGGTCTCGGAACGTAGTCAGGGTGCTGCCTCTTCTGTGAGACGCGGCGCGAGGCGAACGAAGGGGGTCTCACCGTGCCGGGAACCGCCGACGGGACCGGGAAGATCACCGTCAGGTGGCGCGGGACCACTGCCGTCGCTCGAGCGTCGTGCCGCTGAGGGACCCCTCCGCGGGTCCGCAGGAAGGGCTGTCGGGCCGGAGCCGATCGGGCCACCGACCGGGCATCCTCATTCATCAGTCGGCCCACGGAGTACGTCCGAACGTGCGAAAGCATGTCCGCATACTCAGCAGGCGCAATACCACTGTACCCCGGATTCGCGCATGTGTGTCGGGAGAATTCCCGGCGAGGCCGGGGTCACACCGACAACGGGCGCCCCACCTGGCCCTCAAGGAGCCGGGCCGCCACCGGGCCGCTCTCCGACCAGGGCCTCGGGCGCCCGGCGGGGCGGGCTATTGTGCGCTTCATGGAGACGCCTGACAACGCCACACCCACCGGTATCGCCGCCCAGGACTGGGCCACGGCCTCCGCCGTGCCGCAGTACCGCGCCGCCGTGATCGACCTGCTCGGCGCGCTGGCCTACGGCGAGCTCGCGGCCTTCGAGCGGCTCGCCGAGGACGCCAAGCTGGCGCCGACCCTCGCGGACAAGGCGGAGCTGGCGAAGATGGCCTCCGCCGAGTTCCACCACTTCGAGCAGCTGCGCGACCGGCTCGCCGCCGTGGACGCCGAGCCGACCTCCGCGATGGAGCCCTTCGCCAAGGCGCTGGACGACTTCCACCGGCAGACCGCGCCGTCGGACTGGCTGGAGGGCCTGGTCAAGGCCTACGTCGGCGACTCGATCGCGAGCGACTTCTACCGCGAGGTCGCGGCCCGGCTCGACACCGACACCCGTGCCCTGGTGCTTTCCGTCCTCGACGACACCGGTCACGGCAACTTCGCCGTGGAGAAGGTCCGCGCGGCGATCGACGCCGACCCGCGGGTCGGCGGCCGGCTCGCGCTGTGGGCCCGCCGCCTGATGGGCGAGGCCCTGTCGCAGGCGCAGCGCGTGGTCGCCGAGCGCGACGCGCTGTCGACGATGCTGGTCGGCGGCGTGGACGGGATGGCCGCGGGCTTCGACCTCGCGGAGGTCGGCCGCATGTTCTCCCGCATCACCGAGGCGCACACCAAGCGGATGGCGGCGCTGGGCCTGGCCGCGTAAGGCCCTTCTGCCGGCCCCCTCCGGATCACCGGATCCGCTCGGATCGGTCTGATCCCGTCTGGTCCGATCCAGTCCGATCCGGCCCGGTCCCGCATGACCGGACCGGGGTCCGGTCGGACTGCGGCCGCCGGATCAGACCGCGGCTGATCGGCGCAGTCGGCGCGAGGCGGGACGGAGCAGCAGCGACAGCAGCACCGCCGCCACCGCCACGGCACCGATCAGGGTGGCCAGGAAGTGCCCGGGGCCGAGCGCCCCGTGGGTCACCAGGGCGCCGAAGACGCCGCCGAGCGCGCCCGTCGTCAGGACGACGACGCGGGCGGGGAGGCGATCGGGGAGCCGGTGAACGGCGGCCCAGGCCAGGGCGAATCCGAGCAGTGCGGCACCGAGGGCTTCCAGGAACACGGGCGAATCACCTCGCGTGGGGTGCGGGGCGGGCAGTTCGGTCACACCCGTCCTACCCGGTCACTCGTGATGACAATCCTCCCCGTACGCCCTGACGTGGGCGTTCGGCCGCACGCGAGAGGCCCGGCGGACCGAAGTCCACCGGGCCTCTCACATGCGGGAGTCGCTCCCGGAGTCGCTCAGAGGGCGCCGAAGCCCACCCGGCGCACCGCCTGCTCACCGATCTCGATGTACGCGATCTTGTCGGCCGGTACCAGGATCTTGCGACCCTTCTCGTCCGTCAGGCTGAGCAGCGGCGACTTGCCGGCCAGTGCGGCGGCCACCGCGCTCTCGACCTCCTCGGCGGACTGCCCGCTCTCCAGCACGATCTCCCGGGGTGCGTACTGCACGCCGATCTTGACCTCCACGGCTATGTCCCTCCGAACCGTCAGCCTTGCGCGTGGGTCCCGCGCCGTACTCGCCACACATTAGCCCGGTAAGGGGACGGACACGGCGCGGCCGGGCAACGCCAAGAGCGAACACCCGGCCCCGCGTGCCGGACGCGTCAGTGCCCCTCGGCGGCCAGCTGGCCTTCCGCGCCGTGCAGCGGGAAGCCCGCGATGCCGCGCCAGGCGAGCGAGGTCAGCAGCGCCACCGCCTTGTCGCGGGGGATCGGGGACTCGCTGGAGAGCCAGTAGCGGGCCACGACCTGGGACACGCCGCCGAGGCCCACGGCGAGCAGCATCGACTCGTCCTTGGACAGGCCGGTGTCCTCGGCGATGACGTCGGAGATGGCCTCCGCGCACTGCAGCGACACCCGGTCGACGCGCTCGCGCACGGCCGGCTCGTTGGTCAGGTCGGATTCGAAGACCAGCCGGAAGGCGCCGCCCTCGTCCTCCACGTACGCGAAGTAGGCGTCCATGGTCGCCGCGACCCGGAGCTTGTTGTCGGTGGTGGAGCCGAGAGCCGTCCGCACCGACTGGAGCAGCGCCTCGCAATGCTGGTCGAGCAGGGCGAGGTAGAGCTCCAGCTTGCCCGGGAAGTGCTGGTAGAGGACCGGCTTGCTGACTCCGGCCCGCTCGGCGATGTCGTCCATGGCCGCCGAGTGGTACCCCTGGGCGACGAACACCTCCTGGGCCGCGCCGAGGAGCTGGTTCCGACGGGCACGGCGCGGCAGGCGCGTGCCCCGAGGGCGTGCTGCCTCTGTCTGCTCGATGGCGCTCACGCCGCCTCCCAAAGATCGATCCATGCGCGCATTGGCGTCGCGCCGCCATCGTACTTTTGGGTAACCCGGCTGTGCGCGGTGCGAACGCAGAATTTCACGGACCGGACGCCCGGGGCGAGAGGCGGCGGGCAACAAGATGGTCATGTAATCGAATGGAATGCCGGTGCAACGACAGCCGAACGGCCAGGGGCGACGAGGGACGGTGAGGCCGGGACGCCCCGGGGAACGCATCGGCAGCCCGCGCAGCCGCCATTGCTCCGTCGGCGGTACACGCCGTCGGAGGCAAGCCCCTCAGCGGCGGTGAGCCGACGGCCGACAGAGGGGAAAGGCCCCTGGGGCCGTAGCCGTCGCCGTAGCCGCTGGGGACGAAGTCGTCAGCGGTAGTCGTCCTCGTCGAGCGCGACGACCCGCGCCTGCTCCACGGCGTCCGCGTCGTTCGCGGTGTCGCGCCTGACCTGGCTGAGCGGTTCGTCCTCGCGCTGCTGCAGGTCGGCGTGCTGTTCGGCCGCGTCGGCCTCAGGGATCTCCTCGTCGAGCACGTCGTCCTCTTCCTCGGCGAATGTGTCCGGCTCGTCCGGGTCGACAGTCATGCGGTTCCTTCCGGCGGGGCGGGTCCGCGGGTCCTGTCCGATGACCCTCATCTCCGAGCCTAGGAGCTCCTCAGGCGCGGCGCACCCGATCCTGTGACGCCGCACACACGCGCCCGGGCGTGATCGTCTCGTAATATCGCTGCCATGTCCTCGACCGAGCTGCCGGAAACCCGGACCGCCGCACCGCCCGCGACCCGGCCGCGCGCCGTGCGAGTGGCCGACGGCGAGCGGCTGCGCTCCGTGGCACTGCCCGGGCTCACCCTGAGCGTGCGTTCCCGGCCCGGCGTCCGTCCCGGTCTGCCGCCCGCGCTGTACGTGCACGGCCTCGGGGGCTCCTCGCAGAACTGGTCGGACCTGATGCCGCTGCTCGCGGACGTCGTGGACGGCGAGGCGGTCGACCTGCCCGGCTTCGGCGACTCGCCGCCGCCGGACGACGGCAACTACTCCGTCACGGGACACGCCCGGGCGGTCATCCGACTGCTCGACGCCGCCGGCCGCGGTCCGGTGCACCTGTTCGGGAACTCGATGGGCGGCGCGGTCGCCACCCGGGTCGCCGCCGTGCGGCCCGACCTGGTCCGCACCCTCACGCTGGTCTCCCCGGCCCTGCCCGAGCTGCGCGCCCAGCGCACCGCCTGGCCGACCGCGCTGCTCGCGCTGCCCGGCATCGCCCCGCTCTTCGCGAAGCTCACCAGGGACTGGACGGCGGAGCAGCGGGTCCGCGGAGTGCTGGCCCTCTGTTACGGCGATCCCGGGCGGGTCAGCGACGAGGGCTTCCGGCACGCCGTCGAGGAGATGGAACGGCGCCTGGAGCTGCCGTACTTCTGGGACGCGATGGCCCGCTCCTCGCGCGGCATCGTCGACGCGTACACGCTGGGCGGCCAGCACGGGCTGTGGCGGCAGGCGGAGCGCGTGCTCGCCCCGACGCTCCTCGTCTACGGCGGGCGCGACCAGCTCGTCGGCTACCGGATGGCGCGCCGGGCGGCCGCCGCGTTCCGCGGCTCGCGGCTGCTCACGCTTCCGGAGGCCGGCCACGTGGCCATGATGGAGTATCCGGAGACCGTCGCCGCGGCGGTCCGGGAGCTGATCACCGATGCCGCGCGGGACGCGGCCGAGGGCGGGAGCTGAGCCGGACCGTGGGACGACATAGTCGCAAGGGGGCCGCTGCCCCGGTGGCCGACACCGGGCAGCAGGAGGCCGGAAGGCCGGGGACGGGGCGACGCCGCAGGTCGCAGGGCCAGCAGCCGCCGACGGCCGCCCAGGGCCCGAGGACCCAGAACCCGGTGGCCTCCCAGCCCCCGGCGGGCCGTCAGTCGCCGACGGCGCCCCAGGCGCGGACCGCACCTCCGCCCCAGACGGGTCCCCGGCCCCCGGCCGGACCTCGGCCCCAGTCGGGCCCCCGGCACCCGGCCGGCTTCCAGGCCCCGATGCCGCCGCAGTCCCCGCGCCCGTACGGCCCCCAGGGCTACGATCAGCAGAGTTACCCGCAGGGCTACGGCACTCCGGCCCGCGGCACCCCCGCGTACGACGGCACCCCGGCCCACGGCACCCCCGCGTACGGAACCCCGCCGCACGGCACTCCGGCGTGCGACGGCACCCCGGCGCACGGCACACCCGCCTACGGCGCCCGGGGCCGTGGCCCCGCGCCCCTGTTCGACACGCCGATGCACGGAACGCCCCGCTACCGGGGGCCGTACGACCCGGACGCCGACGACTCCTTCGTGCGCGGCGGGCATCCCGTCCACGACGAGACCGGTGAGACCGCCGTGCCCGCCGCTCCCTACATCCCGGGCCCGCGCCGCGAGGCGCCGCCCCGGCGGGCGGACGAGCAGGAGGCGGAGGCGGCGGGCACCGGTACCGGTACGGAAGAGACCGCCGCGGAGCGGCAGCCCGCGCGCTCCGGTGGCCTCGGACGCACCCTCACCGGCATCGCCGCGGCGGCGATCACCACCGTGCTCGCCGTGGTCGTGGCCGGCCAGGTCACCGAGGGCGGGGGCGGTGGTGCGCCGCAGGCCCGCGCGGCCGACGGCCCCGCCGACCGGGCCGGCGTGGAGAGCCCGGCCTCCCGCTCGGACGACCGTCCCGCCCGTACGCCGTCGGCGCCGCCGTCCGCGCCGCCGACGTACGAGCAGCTGATGGCCCGCCAGTTCCCGATCGACCCGCGAATGGACGGCTCGGGCAGGTTCGAGGCCGTGCCCGGCTTCGACAAGGCGCCCGGGAAGGGTCGCAAGATCCGCTACCGCGTCGACGTGGAGCAGGGCCTCGGGCTCGACGGCGCGCTGTTCGCGCAGGCGGTGCAGAAGACGCTCAACGACCGGCGCAGCTGGGCCGGGAACGGCGAGATGACCTTCGAGCGGATCTCCAGCGGCGAGCCGGAGTGGGTCATCACCCTGGCAAGCCCCGGGACCACCGGCGAGTGGTGCCGGAAGTCCGGTCTGGACACCACGGTCGACAACGTCTCCTGCGACTCCGCCTCGACCGAGCGCGTGATGGTCAACGCCTTCCGGTGGGCGCAGGGTTCGGACACCTTCGGTCCGGAAGCGATGCACGCCTACCGGCAGATGCTCATCAACCACGAGGTCGGGCACCGGCTCGGGCACAGCCACGTGAGCTGCCGGACGCCCGGCGCGCTCGCGCCCGTCATGCAGCAGCAGACGAAGTCGCTGGACATCGACGGGGTCGAGTGCCGCCCCAACCCCTGGGTGCATCCCGGGAGTTGACCTCCCGCCGGGCCGCGGGCAGCCGCCCGCCCCAGCCCGCTCGCGATTGCCCGCGTCCTGACCGAGGGTGACCGAACCGCCTCGTAGCGCGACGGAACGCGACCGGGGTGGGAAAGTTACGTGCATTCACCCCTTCCGGTGGTGGGGGGGGGGGGCGGGGGGGGGGGGGGCCCCGGGGGCGCGGCGCGGGGGGGGGGGGGGGTTGGGGGGGGGCCGGGGGGGGGGGGGGGCCGGGCGGGGGCGGGGGGGGGGGGGGGT
>NZ_JBIBDS010000001.1:1696821-1807896 GCF_042954805.1 Streptomyces sp. NPDC012637 | reverse complement strand
ACCGCCGCCGCGAACGGAGCGATCTTCGCCTCCGCCAGCGCACGGACCGACTCCCGGAGCATCTCGTGCTCCTCCGGCAGGCGATACAGATCGAAGTCCTTGGCCATGGTCTGGGGCTCCCCTAACAATGCTTGTGGCATGTGTGGCACTGAGTACCCTCAGCAAAACACACTCAGTGCCACGATGCTAGTGGCTAGGGTGCCGACATGGACACGCAGGGAGACGAGGGGCGGCTCCAGCTCTACGAGGTGGCGGAGAACGGGCCGGGCCGGACGCGGTGGGTCGTGCGCTGCGTCGGGGGAGCGGTCCGCCGGGGCGACCGGCTCGACGGCGGACGCCTGACCGTCGACCGCGTCGACGCGTACGGGCGCCTCGACGTCGACTTCGTCGACGCCGCGCACGCCGCCCGGGTCCTGTTCTCCGGCCCCGGCGTCTCCGGGCTGCGCCCGTCGCTGGTGGTCGGGACCGCCGGACCGCGCGAGTACGGGTTCACCGGCCCGCACGAGATCCGGCGGGCCGTGGGCTGGGACCACCCGGGCGGCCCGGTGATCGGCACCGCCGCCGACTTCGCGGCCTGGACGGCCGAACAGTCCGCCGCCGACCTGGCCGAACCCTTCACCTACGTCGTCGACGCACGGGGCCGGCTCCGGCTCGCGCCCCGCCGCAGCGAGCACGTGGCCTGCGCCGGCGGCGGCGTCGTGCGGGCCGCCGGCGAGATCACCTGGGCTCCGGACCCGGCCGGCGGCTGGTCGGCGGTCGAGGTGAGCAACCTCTCCACGGGCTACGCCCCCGACCCCGAGTGCTGGCCGTCGGTCGCCGCCGCCCTCGAAGCCGCGGGCCTGGCGCACCCCGGCGCCTTCACCCACGCGGTGACCTTCCGCCGTTGCCCCGCACCCGACTGCGCACAGCTCAACGTCGTACGCGACGGGCTGTACGCGTGCGCCGCGTGCGGGGCCACGCTGCCGGCGGACTGGAACGCCGCGGAATAGGGGAGGAGCCTCCGTCAGGTCCGCGGGCGGGTCGTCAGGACGATCGCGGCGGCCAGGAGGACCACGTTCTTCACCACGAACTCGCCCACCAGCGTCAGGAGCACCGGGTTGGCGTGCTCGAAGGCGACGTGCGGGGTGAGGAGCAGTACGGCGAAGGTGCCGAGGAGGTGGCCGCCGAGGACGGGGAGCAGGACGGCCTGGGCGCGGCCGGTGAGCAGCCACACGCCGAGGGCGATCTCCGCCCAGCCGAGGGCCGGGACGAACCAGTCGCCGGTCTCGAACGGGACCACGTCGACGACCAGCCGCGCGGCCGGGCTCAGCCCGATCACCTTCAGGACGCCGAACCACACGAAGACACCGCCGAGCCCGCCCCGGAGCAGCACGAGGCCGTAGTGGTGCAGCCGGGGCGCCAGCCGGTCGAAGAGCCGTGCCGGCCGCGGCGCGGCGGGGCGTGGTGTCGTACGCGTCGGTCTGAGCTGCGAGGAAACGGTCATGCGCGGCCACTCCAAACGGATCGGTGCGGGATCGGTGAGGTCCTGGCGGACGTCTTGGTGGTCGACGGATGCGATCACCGGTCCGGCGGCCGGCGGCCCGCGGCGCCCGCCCGAGAACCGGGGGCGACCGGGGTGGCCGGGATGACCGGGCGGACCCGAGGCTCGGGTCGGCGGTGCGCGAGGGTGTCCTGCGGTGCGGCGCTGCCGCGTCGCAGGGCTCGCCGGTCGCGGCCCCGCCCGGCGGTGCGGGCGACGGGGTACGGGCCGCGGGGTGTCACGGACGCCAGAGGTGTCGGGCCCGGGCGGTACGGATGGCGCGGGCGGCACGGAAGGCCCGACGGACCGGCGCACGCGCCCCGGCCCCCGGGGACGTGCCGCCGCCCCGGGAACCGGTACGGGTCCGGACGAGAGCCCGCCCCGGGACCGAGTACCGCGCCCGGAAACCGGTGCTCGCCCTCGGGAAGCCGCTTGCCCCCCGGGACCGAGTGCCGTGTCGTCGTGGCACGGCGTACCCGTTCGCCGGGGCCGACAGTGCCTGGCGTCGTCTCACGCTAGCCACTCGGCGGGGCCGCGGCACCCGCCCATCGCTTCCTTGCATGCCTCCGATGGAAGAAGCCGATAGGCCGTTGCCCCGCGCGATCACATCTCGCCAGCCTGAGGACAGATCGAGCTCGTGTTTGATCCGCTCCCGCCACGCACCGCACGCGAAGGAACCCAGGGATGTCTCAGCGACCCGCCTCCACCGCCCGCACCGTCCCGGCGCCGCTCACCCGGCGCCGGGTCCTCACCGCCTCCGCCGCCGCGGCCGGCGCCTTCGCGCTCGCCGCCGGCGGCACGGCGCACGCCGCCGCGCCCGCCACGCGCTTCGAGGCGGAGACCCGCACCGGCCGCCGGGCGCCCGGGGCCGTCGCCGAGCCCAGCGTGGTGGTGCGCTGGAACCAGGCCACCATGGACGCGATCCTCGGCCGCTACCAGGCCACCGGCAACCGCTTCGGCCCCGCGACGGTCAACGCCCGCATCCTCGCGATCGTCCACAACTGCATCTACGACGCCTGGTCCTGTTACGACAGAGTCGCCTCCGGCACCCGCTTCGGCGGCTCGCTGCGCCGGCCCCGTGCCGAGCGCACCCCCGACAACAAGAACGAGGCCGTCAGCTACGCCGCGCACCTCGCTCTCCTGGAGTTCTTCCCGGAGTACAGGGTCGCCATCGACTCGATGCTGCGCAGCCTCGGTTACGACCCCGGCCTCACCGCGCCGCGCCGCCACAGCCCCGCGTGGATCGGCCGCCGTACCGCGCAGGCCGTCCTCGACTTCCGGCACGGCGACGGCGCCAACCAGCTCGGCACCCCGCCGTACGCCGACACCACCGGCTACCAGCCGAGGAACCCGCCGCAGACCGCCGGCGCCTACGACCCGTCGATCGTCGTCGCGCCCGAGCACTGGGCCCCGCTGCTCGTCGGCGGCAAGCTGCAGAAGTACCTCACGCCGCAGTTCGCCGTCATGGAGCCGTTCGCGCTCAGCAGCCCCGACCAGTTCACGGTCCCGGCCCCGCCCGCGTACCCCTCCGTGCGGATGACCGCCGCGATCGAGGAGGTCCTCGACATCAGCGCGAACCTGACGGACGAGCAGAAGTGCATAGCCGAGTTCTGGCTCAACGACGACGTCACGCCGCCCGGCGCCCAGCAGATGTGGGGCCGCTTCGTGTCCGCCCGCGACGGCTACGACGTCGACGAGGACGCCAAGCTGTTCTTCGGCCTCAACATGGCCGAGTGCGACGCCGCCATCGGTTCCTGGGCGGTCAAGCTCCGGTACGACTTCGCCCGCCCGTCCACCCTCGTGCCGTACGACCGCCGCGGCCGGCGGATCAGCTCCTGGGGCGGACCGGGCCTCGGCACCGTCACCATGGACGGCGTCGACTGGCAGGCGTACGTGGCGGTGCCGCCGTTCCCCGCCACCGTCTCCGGGCACAGCACCTTCTCCGGCGCCGCCGCCGAGTTCCTGCGCCGCTTCACCGGCACCGACGCCTTCGGCGACTCCTTCCGCTTCAAGGCCGGCACCTCCACCGTCGAGCCCGGCCTCACGCCGCGCACCGACGTCGTCCTGACCTGGCCCACCTTCAGCGAGGCCGCCCGGCAGGCCGGCATCTCCCGCGTGTACGGCGGCATGCACTGGAGCTTCGACAACGAGCCCGGCATCGAGATGGGCCACCAGATCGGCAAGGTCGTCCACCGCCGGGCCGTGTGCTACTTCAACGGCGCCCACTGAGGAGCGAACCCGTGAGCAACCAGACCCCGACCCAGACGCCGGCACCGGGCACGTCGCCGGGCCCGTCACCGGCACCCGCGGCGCCGGCGCCGGCCGCCGCGCCGAAGGGCGGCAGCGGAGCACCGCCGTTCCCCGGGGCGAAACCCGCCCTCCTCGGCACCCTCGCCACCGTCGCCTCCCTCGTCGTCCTCGTGGCGCTCGGCGAGGCCACCGGCCACCTGCTGATGATCGCCCCGCTCGCCGCCACCGCGATGATCATCTGCTCCACCCCGGCGCTGCCGCCCGCACAGCCCCGCGGCGTGGTCCTCGGCCAGCTCGGCTCCGGGGCCCTCGGCCTGGTGGCCGTGGCCCTCTTCGGCCGATCCCTGTGGGCCGCCGCCGTCGCCGCGGGCCTCAGCGTCGGACTCATGCTGCTGCTGCGCGCCGTGCACGCCCCGGCCGCCGCGACCGCCGTCCTCGCCGTCCTGCAGGACCCGAGGCCCGTGAGCTTCCTGGTCCTGCTCGCCGTGGGCAGCGTCCTGCTCGTCCTGCTCGGCCTGATCGCCTCCAAGGCCGGCGTGATCGCCAAATACCCGACGTACTGGTGGTGAACGCGATGACCGCGAAGAACCGAGACGGCCTGCTCGTCAGCGCCGAACGGATACAGGAGCACCTGCGGAACCCCGTCGCCGGACTCGTGCTCGTCGAGATCACCGACGGCGGCAACGACGGCGGCGGCCGGCCCGGCCGCATCCCCGGCGCCGTACGCCTCGACTGGACCGGCGACCTCCAGGACCCGGTACGGCGTGACCTCATCGGCCCCGAGGCCTTCGCGGCGCTGCTCGGCCGGCACGGCATCGCCGCGGACGACACCGTCGTCTTCTACAGCGGCAACAACAACTGGTGGGCCGCGGCGGGCTACTGGCAGTTCCGTCTGTACGGGCACCGGGAACTGCGCCTCCTCGACGGCGGGCGCGCCCGCTGGGAGGCCGTCGGCGGGCCGCTCACCACCGAGGCGCCGGCCAGGACCGCGAGCCGCTATCCCGTGCCGGCGGGCGCCGACGAGACGATCCGGGCCCGGCGCGAGGACATGCTCGACCACATCGGGCGCCGGACCCTCCTGGACGTCCGCTCCCTCGAGGAGTACCTCGGCCACACCAACACCCCGCCCGGCGTCCCCGACGACATCGGCGTGCGCTGCGGACACGCGCTGTCCGCCGAACACATCCCCTGGCACACCGCCGTCGGCGCGGACGGCACCTTCCGCGGCGAGGAGGAGCTGCGGGCCGCCTACGGCGAGCTGCGCAGCGACGTCCCGACGGTCGTCTACTGCCGGGTCGGCTGGCGCTCCGCGCACAGCTGGTTCGTCCTGCACGAGCTGCTCGGCATGACGGACGTCCGCAACTACGACGGCGCCTGGCGGGAGTTCGGCTCCCTCATCGGCGCGCCGATCGTCAAGGGCCCGCGGCAGTGGGGCCCCGATCCCATCCCGTCCGTCGTGCCCCAGCGCACCGCCGCATCGGAGGTCACCGCCCGTGCCTGACGTCACCGTCTACCGCGACGTGCTGCGCGACGGCTTCGCCCAGACCGACCTGCCCTGGGTCCCCTGGACCGAACCCGGCCGCGAGGGCGTCGAGTACGTGGTCCTCTGGGGTCCCGGCCACGCCGGCGAGGAGGACTCCGCGAGCCTGCTCCTCCGCTTCCCGCCGGGCGCGCACGGCGACTTCCACGAGCACCTCGGGCACGAGCTGATGCTGGTCCTCGACGGCACGCTCGACCACAGCGACGGGCGCCGCTTCGAGCGCGGCGACCTGGTGATCGAGGAGCCGGGCACGCGTCACCAGATGTCCAGCGCGACCGGCTGCACCGTCCTGGCGGTCCGCGCCCGCCCCGCCTCCCCGCGCACCCCGCAGGCCGGCGAGATCACGACGGGCGTGGGCGCGGGCGCCTGAGGCCCACGCGGGCCCGGCGCGGAAGTCGCGCGGGCCGGCGCGGGCCCGGCGAAGGCCCGGTGGACCCGGCCCCGGTCCGGCCGGTCGCCCTTCCCGAGGGCGCGGCCGGCCCAGGCCCGGGCGCTGCCACCCGTAGCACCGCACGAACCGCAGTACCCGTAGGACCCGCCGTACTCGCAGCACTCGCAGTACCCGCACCAACCGCAGTACCCGTAACACTCGTACCAACCGCGACACCCGTACCCGCCGCACCACCCCTGCGGTCCGGACGGACAGCGGTGCGGGGCTCCCCGTACCCCGCACCGCTGTCGGCGTCCCCGCCGTCGTCCTTACGCCTGCCGCCCTCCGCGGCACAGGCGTCGTGAGGCCCGGTGTCCGCGCGTCGAAGCCACGGGCCTCAGGCCCGGACCGACCCGCCCGCCGTCCGGCCGATCCGCTCCCGGCCGGGCCCGGTCGCTCGTCCGCCACGGCCGTACGCCGCGCCGACGCGCGGCTCCCCGCCGCACCACGCGCACGACCGGAGGCGGCCCGAGCCCCCGTCCCCGGCGGGCAGGGCTCAGCCGCCGCTCCTCCCCGGACCCATCCGCATCCGCACCGTCACTGGAGACACGCCATGCAAAGTCTGCACAGTCCCGAGCCGTCCCGTCGGGTGCTGCTCACCACCGGGTCGTCGGACGCGCACACCTGGAACCTGGTGCACCTTCAGCTGTTCCTGGAGGAGCACGGGCACTCCGTGCTCAACCTGGGACCGTGCGTCCCCGAGCAACTGCTCGTGGACACCGCGCGGATGACCAGCCCCGACCTGGTCGTCCTGTCGTCCGTCAACGGACACGGTCACCAGGACGGTCTGCGCGCCGCGCGGGCGCTGCGGGACGACGAGGAGACCCGCCGGATCCCCATGGTGATCGGCGGGCTGCTCGGGATCTCGCCCGACGGGGCGGAGGAGCGCACCGCCGAGCTGCTCGCGGCCGGGTACGACGCGGTCTACGCGGACGGGACCGAGCCGACCGCGCTGCTGCGGCACCTCGGCGGACTCGGCGAGCGCGAGCCGAGAGGCGCGTGTACCGGGCGGGCCGCGGCGTGACCCTCTCCGGACAGCCACCGCACCCGCACTCCGATCTCGGTGCCTTCGTCCAGGAGGCCGCCGCGGCCGGCGAACTCGTGGTGCAGCCGCGAATGGGCATGGTCTCCCCGGACGAGATGGCCGCCGGCGTCGCCGCCGTCGCGGCGCTCCCCGAGCGGACCGTCGCGACCCTCACCATCGACAGCTACACCCGCGTCGGCGACCACGCCGCCGCCACCGCCGCCCTGCGCACCGGCCGGCCCCTGAACGGCTTCCCGATCGTCAGCCACGGGCCCAGGACCGCCGCCCGCACGGCCGCGGCCGCCGGGCGCCGCACGCCGGTCCAGGTCCGGCACGGTTCCGCCGACCCGATGGCCATCTTCCGCACCATGGCCGCCGCCGGGCTCTCCGCCAGCGAGGGCGGCCCCGTCTCGTACTGCCTGCCCTACGGCCGTACCCCGCTCGCCGAGTCCGTCGCCGCCTGGCGGGACTCCGTGCAGTTCCTCGCCGAGGAGAGCCGTGCGGCGGGCCGCCGCGCCCACCTGGAGTCCTTCGGCGGCTGTCTGCTCGGGCAGCTGTGCCCGCCGTCGATGCTGGTCGCCGTGTCCGTCCTGGAGTGCCTGTTCTTCGTACGGAACGGCGCCACCAGCGTCTCCCTGTCCTACGCGCAGCAGACCCACGCCGCCCAGGACGCGGGCGCGCTCGCCGCGCTGCGGCTGCTCGCCGACGAGCTGCTGCCACCGTCCGTGGACCGGCACATCGTGCTCTACACGTACATGGGCGTCTACCCGCGCACCGTGCCCGGCGCCCGCCTGCTGCTGCGCCGCAGCGCCGACCTCGCCGTACGCGGCGGGGCGCAGCGGCTGATCGTGAAGACCGAGACGGAGGCGCACCGCATCCCGACGGTCGCGGAGAACCTGACCGCCCTCTCGGTCGCCGCCGACGCGGCCCGCGCCGCCCGCGCCAGGCCGCGGCCCGCGGGCGCGCACTCCGGGAGCGACACGGAGGAGATCCTGGCCGAGGCCAGGGCCCTGGTCGGCGCGGTCCTCGGGCTCTCTGACGACCTGGGCGTCGCGCTCCTGAAGGCCTTCGACCGAGGCCTGCTCGACGTGCCCTTCTGCCTCCACCCGGACAACCGGGGCGAGGTCCGTTCCGCGGTCGCGCCGGACGGCCGGCTCCAGTGGACCGACTTGGGTGCCCTGCCGCTGCTCACCACCAGCCGGAGGACCTCACCGATGACCTCGCGTCAGCTCTCCGGGATGCTCGGCCGGGTCTCCCGCGAGCACGACCTGGCGGCCGAGACCGCGCCGCCGCCCGAGCCCGCCCCGCCGGCCACCCCGCGCTGCCTCGCCGACCCGGTCGCCGAACCGCTGCGGATCGCGATCGTCGGCATGGGTCCGCGCGGGCTCTCCGTCCTGGAGCGGCTCGCGGCCCGCTGCGCCGAGCGGCCGCCCGCGCGCCGTGTCGAGGTGTTCGCGGTCGATCCGCACGAGGCGGGGGCCGGGCGGATCTGGCGCACGGACCAGTCGCCGTGGTTCCTGATGAACACGCCGGCGCAGGAGGTCACCATGTTCTCCGGGCCGGCGGACGAGGGACCGCACCGGCCGGGCGCCGGACCGTCGCTCGGCGAGTGGTGGGTGGAGCACGATCCGGCGCGCGCCGAGCCGCAGGGCTACGCGCCGCGCGCGGTCTACGGCCGCTACCTCACCTATGTGATGCGGCGGATCGAGGAGACGCTGCCGCCGTGCCTCACCGTGCACCAGGTGGCCGCGCGGGTGATCTGCGCGGACCGCGGCGGCCCCGGGGCCGAGGAACCGTTCCGGCTGCGCCTGGACCGCGGCGACGTGCTCACCGCGGACCGGCTGGTCCTCGCCACCGGCCACCCGGTGAACGAGCCCGACCGGGAGCAGCGGGAGTGGCGGCGCTTCGCCCGCGACCACACGACCCCCGCCCGGCCGCTCCGGTACGTCGCGGGCGGCTCGGCGAGCGAGATGCCGCTCGCGGACATCCCGGCCGGCGCGAGCGTCGGAGTGATCGGGATGGGCCTCACCTTCTACGACGTGCTGTCCGAGCTGACCCTCGGCCGCGGCGGCAGCTTCACGGAGGGCGGCGACGGACTGCTCTACCTGCCGAGCGGGAAGGAGCCGAGGATCCTCACCGGCTCGCGCGCCGGGGTGCCGCTGTTGACCCGGGGCGTCAACCAGAAGCGGCCCGAACACCGCTACCGTCCGGTCCTGTTCACGCCCGAGCGGATGGCCCGGCTGCGCGCCGAGCACGCCCCGCTCGACTTCGAGCGGTCGGTGCTGCCCTGGCTGCTCGCCGAGGTGAACCTGGTGCTGCTCGCCACCCGGATCCGTCAGGCCCACGGACCGGACGCGGCACGGGAGTTCGGCGAGCGGGCCGAGGAGGCACTGAGCGCGGGCCACGAGCCGGGCCCGGTCCCGGCCACGGCCCCGGACGCGCCTCGCGCGGGTGACGTGCTCCAGGGGCTCGCGGCCGGGTACCGGATCGACCCGCGGCCCCTGGCCGGACTCGAGGCCCTGGCCCGCCCGTTCCACGGGCGGCGGTTCGGCTCGCCCGCCGAGTTCCACAAGGTGCTGACCGAATGGCTGCGCGCCGACCTCGGCGACGCGCGCCTCGGCAACGCGGACGGGCCGATGAAGGCCGCGGCGGACGTGCTGCGGGACGTCCGGCAGACCATTCGCGACGTGGTCGACTTCGGCGGGCTCACGCCCGCGTCGCACCGCTGGTTCCTCGCCGAGTTCGGCCCGGTGGCGGCCATGGTGTCGACGGGCCCGCCGCAGCTGCGTTCCGAGCAGTTCCTCGCGCTGCTCGCCGCCGGGGTGCTCGAACCGGTGGGCCCGGGCGTCCGGTTCGGCACCGACCCCGAAGTGGGCCGGTTCACGGTGGAGTCGGCGCAGGTGGAGAACTCCTGGGCGGCGCTCGACGTCCTGGTGGACGCGCGGCTGCCGACGACGGACCTCGCGGCGGACCGCGACCCGCTGATCCGCGGACTGCTCTCGGACGGCGTGGTGCGCCCCTTCGTCAACACGGCCGGAAACGCCGGCCGGGCCGGGGAGTTCAGGACCGGCGGCGTCGACTGCACGGCCGCGCCGTTCCACCCGGTCGGCGCCGACGGGACGCCGGACCCGGCGGTCCACGTGATCGGCATCCCGAGCGAGCACACCCGCTGGTTCACCCAGGTGGGCAGCGGCCGGCCCGGCCGCTGGGGCTCGTTCACGCGCGACGCCGACGCCATCGCCGAGGCCCTGGCGGGGGCGGCCGGATGACGGCGCCCGCCGGGCCGGGGGCCGAGGGCCGCGCGGAGTACCGCAGGACCGCCGCGCACGAGGAGTACCGGGCCGCCAGGGACCTGCTGCTGCGGCTGCGCGGCGACCGGGAGGCGGCCACGGCCGCGTTCCGGTGGCCGCGGGCCCGGCACTTCAACTGGGCGCTGGAATGGTTCGACGTGGTCGCCGAGGGCAATCCGCGGACCGCCCTGGAGATCCTGGGCACGCCCGCGGCGGACGGCTCGGTGCCCGTCGTCGACCGGGTCGGCTTCGCCGAACTGTCCGCCCGCTCCGACGAGCTGGCGGTGACGCTGGCGGAGGCCGGCGTGGTGCGCGGCGACCGGGTGCTGGTCCTGCTGGGCACCCGTGCGGAGCTGTGGGAGACCCTGCTCGGCTGCATCAAGCTCGGCGCGGTCGTGGTGCCCGGCTACCAGGACCTCACCCGCGACGAGGCCGCCGACCGGATCGCCCGCGGCGGCATCCGGCACGTGGTCTGCGCGCCCGAACTCATCCACATGACGGGCGGGTTGCCGGTGCCGGGAATCCGGATGGCGCCCGGAGCCGCGGGCCTGCCCGGCTGGCTCCCGTACCCCGACACCCGCGACCCGGACCGGCGCCGCCCCTTCGTGCCCGACGGGCCGACGGCCGCCGCCGACCCGTCCTTCTGCTACTTCACCTCGGGCACCACCTCGCTGCCGAAGCTGGTCGAGCACTCCCACGCCGGATACGCCGTCGGCCACCTGTCCAGCCTGTACTGGAGCGGGCTGAGGCCGGGCGACCGGCACCTCAACCTGTCGGCGCCGGGCTGGGCGAAGCACTCCTGGTCGAGCTTCTTCGTGCCGTGGACGGCCGGCGCCACCGTCGTCGCACCACCCGACGGCGGGCTGCCGCCGGCCGCGCTGCCCGGCGTGCTCGCCGCCCTGCGGATCAGCAGTCTGTGCGCGCCGCCGAGCGCGTGGCGGGCGGTGCTGCCGCATCTGACGGAGGGCCGGGGCGCACTCCGGCTGCGCGAGGCGACGGCGGCGGGCGAGCCGCTCACCGCCGAGGTGACCGACCGCATCGAGGCGGCCTGGGGCGTACGCGTCAGGGACGGCTACGGGCAGACGGAGGCGACGGCCCTGATCGGCCGGGCCCCGGACACTCCGCCACCGCTGTCCCCGCTGGGCCATCCGCTGCCGGGCTACCGGATCGTGCTGCGGGACCCGGAGACCGGCCGGCGGGGCGAATCAGGGGAGGTGTGCGTCGACCTGACGGACCGTCCGCCCGGCCTGATGCGCGGCTACGCCGACCGCCCCGACCGCACGGCGGAGGCGTTCGCGGACGGCCTGTACCGGACGGGCGACCGGGGCGAGCGCTGCCCGGACGGCTCGATCCGGCTGCTCGGCCGGATGGACGAGGTCTTCAAGTCCTACGGGCACCGCGTCTCGCCGATGGAGATCGAGGCGGTCCTGCGCACCCACCCGGCGGTCGTGGACGCGGCCGTGGTCCCGTGCCCGGACAAGCGCGGCGGACTCGCCCCGTACGCGGTGGTGGAGACCCGTGAGGAGGTCGAAGCGGGCGTTCTGGAGCGGGAGTTGACCGCGCTCGCGGCCCGCAGTCTGGCCCCGGTGTTCGTCCCGAAGGGCGTCTGCGTGGTCGCCGCCCTGCCCCGCACCCGCTCGGGCAAGGTCCGCCGGGGCGAGCTGCGGCCCCGTACGCCCTGAGGCCTGTCCGGCCTGATCCGCCGGACAGGCCCTGATCCGCCGCTGGACAGGGTCTGGGGGCGTGCCGCCCCGTGTCTTCTCAAGCCGCGCCGGCGGCCGGGACCGGCGTGCGTTCGGCGGTGCGGAGGAGCACCGTCGCGACCGCGCGGGCGCGGACGGCCGCCTCGGTCGTGCCCTCGCGCAGGGCGGTGACGATGGCGCCGTCGCCGAGCAGGGCGAGCTGGCGGGCCAGGTTCTCGTGGTCGCGGTAGCCGCCGTCGGTGAGCAGCCGGTCGAGCCGGGCGATGACCTTCTCCTTGTGCTCGGCGGCCACGTGGTGGGCCGGGCTCTCCGGATCGGCGGTCTCGACCATGGTGTTGATGAAGGCGCAGCCGCGGAAGTCCGCCGCGGCGAAGCGCTCGGCGAGTCCGTCGAAGAGGGCGAGGGGCAGTTCCTCGGGTCCGCGTCCGCTCGCCTCGATCCGGCCGTCGAGCCAGGCCCGCCACATGCCGTCGCGGCGCCGCAGCACCTCGACGACGACGTCGTCCTTGCTGGGGAAGTGCCGGTAGAAGGAGGCGCGGCCCACTCCGGACTCGGACAGGATCCGCTCGATTCCGACCGCCCGGATGCCCTCTTCGTAGAAAAGACGCTCCGCGGCGCTGAGGAGCCGTTCTTTCGCGTTCGTGGCCATACCAAACGGTACCACTCGGTTCCGAAAGTCGGAACGGAGTGCCCGCCTCCCGTTGCGTCGAACGGAACCGATCGGTACCGTCAGGATGGTACCGATCAGTTCCGTCTTGGTCCGGCTCAAGGAGAGCTCCATGCCCCGCCTTCCCCAACTGACCGTCGAGACCGCCAACGAGGAGCAGCGCGAGCTGCTCGAAGGCACCCTCAAGCAGCTCGGCAAGCTGCCCAACCTGTACGCCGCCCTCGCCAACGGCCCCGCCGCGCTGCGCGGTTACCTCGCCATGCGCGACGCCCTGGTCGGCGGCAGCTTCAGCGCCCGGCAGCGCGAGCAGCTCGCGCTCTACATCGCCCAGCGCAACGACTGCACCTACTGCGTCTCCGCGCACACCCTGCGCGGCGGCAAGGTCGGCCTGAGCGAGCAGGACCTGCTGGCCACCCGCCGCGGCCAGGACGCCGGCGACCCGCACATGGACCAGGTGCTGCGGATCACCGGCGCCATCATGGAGAGCGGCGGCCGGGTCGACGACGCGGCCCTCGCCGAAGCCCGCGCCGCCGGCGTCACCGACGCCGAACTGGCCGAGATCGTCGGCCACGTGGCGCTCAACGTGCTGTCGAACTTCTTCAATCACGTTGCGCAACCGGAGTTGGACTTTCCGTTGGTCCCGGCGCAGCTCGCCGAGTAGAGTCCTTCGCGGCCGACAGGGGTGCCGGACGCGCAGGAGCGACCGGCACCCCTGTGGTGTAACGACTGGGGCGATCGAACGGGTGGCGTGACCGGCCACCCGAGTGCCAGCTGCCGCCGGGGGGCGGCAAGGGGGTTGAACACGTGGACATCGACGCAAGAACCCTGAGAACCTTCCGCGAGGTGACCTTGACCGGGTCCTTCACCCAGGCGGCCCGCCGCCTCGGGTACTCGCAGTCCAGCGTCACGGCGCAGATGCGCGCCCTGGAGCGACAGGTGGGCGAACCCGTCTTCGAACGGCTGCCCAGCGGCGTACGGCTCACCCGCACCGGGACCGTGCTCTGCGACTACGCCCGCCGGATCCTCACGCTCGTCGGCGAGATGGAGGCCGCACTGCGCAGGCCCGCGGCCCACCCGCCGCGGATGACCGTCGGCGTCGTGCCCGCGCTCGCCTACGGACAGCAGCTCGCCCGGCTCACCGACATCGGCCGCAGACGGCTTTCCGGAGTCCAGCTCGCCCTGCGGGTCATGGGCACCGGAGAGATCCACGACGCGTTCCGGGCCGGCACCATCGACGGCGCCCTCGTGCTCACCGTCGCCGACGCCGACGACCACCTGGCCGCGCTGCCCGGCGCCCTCGCCGACCCGTTACGCACCGAACGGCCCGACGACCTGACGGAAGTGCGCCTCCAGGAAGTCGAGTTCGCGCCCGTCGTCGGCGTCGCCGCGCGGAGCCGGGGCCCGGCCGCCGCCGGCCGCCAGGTCGTCATCGCCGATCCTGACTGTCCCTCGCAGCGCTGGCTGCCCGAATTCCTCCGGCTCCGCTCCGACGGGCCGCCCGAGATCCACGAACTCGGCTCCATGGCCGGGGTCCGCGCGGCCGCCCAGTCCGGGCTCGGCTGCGCCATGCTCCCGATGGCCCTGGCCGCCTCCCCGCGCGAGGCCGGCGGACTCCGCCCGCTGCCGGGCGTGCCCCGGATGCGCTGGAACGCCTCCCTGGTCTCCGCCCGCGGCGACGACCGGCCCGCGCTCGACTGGGAGAACCTGGCCGAGACCCTGCGCCAGGCCACCGCCCTGGCCTGCGCGGTCCCGCCGGGCGAGGAGCCGGAGGGCACGGCCGCCGTGTCCGCCCTCGGCCCCGACCCGGGCCTCGCGAGCTGACGTTCCGCCCACAGGCGTCGCGCCCGCCGGCGCTTCGCCCGCGGCCGTTCCGCCCGTACGGGACGGCTCGCGCCCACGAACCGGTGCCACGGCACATCCGCGTCTCCCCGGACCCACACCCCCGACCGGGCCCAAGAGACCGTGGGTGCGCCGTGGCACCTTCAGTGCTTCAGCAGGTCGGCCCGCCCGCCGGCCAGGACGCCAGCAGGCCCGCACGCCCGCACGTGATACGTCGGCACGTCCGCCCGTCACGCGGTGCTGCTTCGGAGCTTCGGTGCTCCGAGCGCGTCGGGGCCTCAGTGACGGATGACTCCCGTGCTCTCCCCGCGCAGCACGGTCTCACCGTCCTGGTTGGTGATCTCCACCTCCAGCTCGAGGCCCGTACCGGACCGGACCTCGCTCAGCGCGCGCACCGTCACCGCCGCGGTGATGGTGTCGCCCGACCAGACCGGCCGCAGGAGCTCCCAACTCATCCGGCGTGCGATGAAGTCGAGCTCCCCGCCGATCTCGGTGGCGAGGGACGCGGTGAACAGGCCGTGCGCCATCGCCCTTCCCTGATCGGGCTGATGGTGCCGGCCGCGGTCCCCGGCGAGTTCGGCGAAGGCCGCGATCGACTCGTCGGTCACCGTGCGCTCGGCGCGCAGTACCTGACCGACCTTCAGGTGGTGCTTCGTCACTTCGCTCCTCCAGGTGGGCGTCGGGCAAGGGGACCGCCAGTCTGGCAGCCCCCGGAAACGCCGGACGGCGGCGGGGCTACTGCCCCACCGCCGTCCGGTGTGCGCTCAGGCCGTGCGGCGGATCAGGCCGCCGGGGCCGGGAAGGTCGGGTACTCGACACCGGAGACGTGCTGGACGACCCGGATGACCTGGCAGGAGTAGCCGAACTCGTTGTCGTACCACAGGTACAGGATCGCGTTGTCGCCGTCGACCTTGGTCGCGCCGGCGTCGACGATCGAGGCGTGGCGCGAACCGACGAAGTCCATCGAGACGGCGTCGGGGGCCGTGGTGAAGTCGATCTGTCGCTTCAGCGGCGAGTGCAGCGAGACGTCGCGGAGGTACTCGAGGACCTCCTCGCGGGTGGTCTCGCGGCCCAGGCGCAGGCTCAGGATCGCGATCGAGACGTCCGGCACGGGGACGCGGATCGAGCTGCCGGTGATCGGCGCCTTCAGGTCGGGCAGCGCCTTGGCCACGGCGGAGGCGGCACCCGTCTCCGTGATGACCATGTTCAGCGGCGCGGAACGGCCGCGGCGGTCCGCCTTGTGGTAGTTGTCCAGCAGGTTCTGGTCGTTCGTGAACGAGTGGACGGTCTCCACGTGACCGCGCAGCACGCCGAACTCGTCGTCCATCGCCTTCAGCGGCGGCACGATCGCGTTCGTGGTGCAGGACGCGCAGGACAGGACCTTCTCGTCCGGCTTGATCGTGTCGTGGTTGACGCCGTGCACGATGTTCGGGACGTCGCCCTTGCCCGGGGCGGTGAGGACGACCTTGTCGATGCCCGGACGCAGGTGCTTCGACAGGCCCTCGCGGTCGCGCCACTTGCCGGTGTTGTCGATGAGGATGGCGTTCTCGATGCCGTACGCCGTGTAGTCGACCTCGGACGGGTCGTTGGCGTAGATCACCTTGATCGTGTTGCCGTTGGCGACGATCGTGCCGTTGGCCTCGTCGACGGTGATGGTGCCCTGGAACTGGCCGTGGATGGAGTCACGGCGCAGCAGGGAGGCGCGCTTGACGATGTCCTCGGCGGCCCGGTCGCCGCCGCCGCGCACGACGATGGCGCGCAGGCGCAGGCCGTTGCCGGAACCGGCCTTCTCGATGAGCAGGCGGGCGACGAGCCGGCCGATGCGGCCGAAGCCGTACAGGACGACGTCGCGGCCGTCACGCCGCTCGATCTTGTTGGCGCCGGTGGCACCCGCCACGGCCTCGGCGGTGAACTCCGCGACCGACAGACCGCGGTCATCGGCCTTGTACTCGGCGGCGAGCATGCCGATGTCGATCTGGGACGGGCCCAGGTCGAGCGTGGTCAGCGTCTCCAGGAACGGCAGCGTCTCGGTGACCGAGAGCTCCTCGCCGTCGATCTGGCGCGCGAATCGGTGGGTCTTGAGAATGCTGACCACCGACTTGTTCACCAGGGAGCGGCTGTGAACGAGGACCGTGACGTCCTGCTCTCGGTGCAGCTTCCCGATGATCGGAATCATGGACTCCGCGATCTCCTCGCGGTTCTTCCAGTTTGTGAACGAGTCCTCGTTGACAGTCACAGTGCATCTTTCGAGCTAGGGAGTGCTCATATGCTAACCCGCCCGATCGGATGTGCGTCAGGGGGCCCCCGTGTGGTTCTGGCCACGGGGCTGCGGTGGCGAGTTTCCGGCGGTAACATCACGGCCGCACAGGTCTGACACCCCGTCACCTGACGGGGCATCCGCCAGCACATCAGCCCCAGGAGGCCCGTCGATGCGCCGCCCTGCCGCTCCGCTGCCCGCCCTGTCCGTCCTGCTCGCCGTGCTCGCCGCCGTCCTCACGGGCCCCGCCGCCCCGGCCGAGGCCCACACCCGCGCCGCCGCGGCGCCCCGCCCAGTGATCCTCGTCCACGGCTACAACGCCGACACGGGAGTGTGGGGGAGCCTCGACGCCCGGCTCAGGGCCGCGGGATACGGCGACGGGCAGATCTTCCGCTGGGGCTACGACACCCACCAGTCGGTCAACGAGGTGCTGGCCGGCCGCTTCGCCGCGTACGTCGACGAGGTGCGGCGGCAGACCGGCGCCGACCGGGTCGACGTCGTCGCCCACTCCTTCGGCAGCCTGCCCACCCGCTGGTACGTGAAGTACGGCGGCGGCACCGCCACCGTCGCCCACTGGATCTCCCTGGCCGGACCCAACCACGGAACGGGCGTCGCCTGGGCCTGCGCCCTGTGGGACCAGGCCTGCCGGGACATGACCCCAGGCAGCTGGGTCCAGAAGAAGCTCGCCGAGGGCGACGAGACCCCGGGCACGGTCGCGTACGCCACGTTCTGGTCGAACTGCGACGAGGTGATCAACCCCGACGACAGCGTCCCCCTGAGCGGCGCGGCCAACCACCCGGCGGGCTGCCTGGACCACAACGCGCTGCTGGGCGACGAGGCGGTGGGAGGGGGCGTGCTGGGCGCGCTGACGGCCGACGGCTGAGGGCAGATCGCTGACGGCCGATGGCCGACGGACGGGGGCGCGGCCGACGGCCGATGGCCGACGGATCAGGGCCGACGGGCCGACCGGCCCACGACCCGGTCCGGGCCTGGGCCGGAGGCACGCCCCGACCCGGGGCCGGGTCCGCGACGACCGGTGGCGCAACGGGTGCGGGGCCGGGTCAGGACGGGAGCTCGGCGGTGCCGCCGAGCTCCACGGTCCCGTCCGGGCGGGCCGCCGCCGTGATCGTGGCCGGACTCCCGAGCGGGTCGCCCATGTCGACGGCGATCGAGGCGACACCGCGCCGCGCCAGATGCGCGGCGAGACAGGCCGTGCTGTTGGCGTTGGCGATGTCCTCGGGGAATCGACGGCGCGAACATCCGGGCCGCGAGCGCGCCCTCGGCGGACGGCGCCGAGTGGACGTACGCGCCGAGCAGACCGAGCCGGTCACAGGCCGCCCGGAGCCGGCCGAGGTCCGGGACCAGCGCGGCGAGCGCGGCACGGGAGCGGACGGGAACGAGCATCCGCTCCCGGCCCACCCCGGCGACGAGGACGTCAGGTCCGGCCTCGCAGGCTGCGTGACCGAGAGCCGCAAGCACGAGCCCCCGTTCCTCGGCCCTCGGCTCGCGCAGCTTCACACGCCCCGGGTCGAACGCGGCGGTGAACCGTCCCCCGGCCCCGGCGGCCCGCTCCGCCCGCCCGGCGAAGACCCGCCCCCGGGCGCGCAGGGCGACCCGGCCCGGACCCTCGCGGGAGGCGAGGAGCGCGAGCGCGGCGACGGTGCCGTGCCCGCACGCGGGCAGTTCCCCGGCCGAGGTGAAGAAGCGGAGTCCGACGACGCCGTCGGGCTCCCGCCGCACGAAGACGGCGTGGGAGGTGCCGTGGTCGGCCGGCACCCGTCGCCGACGGCCGTCGTCGAGCGCACCCGCGCCCGTGCCCGGTCCGGACCCGTACCCGTGCCCTTGCCCGTGCTCGACCACCACGGCCGTGGGGCTCCCGCCGCTCCCGCCCCGCAGACACGCCCGTACGACCACCACGTCCACGTCCGCCCCTTCCGCTCCTCACGAAAGCCCCGCCCACGCCACTCCGCGGGCCATGGGCCGCGGGGCGGTCCGGAGGTCCCGCGGTCCGGCGCACGGTTCAGAGGCCGACGTCCCTCGCACGCAGGTCGGTCAGCGTCTCGCGGCGGACGAGGAGACGGCTCGTACCGGCGGAGACGGCGACCACCGGAGGGCGGCCGACGAGGTTGTACGTGGAGGCCATGGACAGGTGGTAGGCGCCGGCCACCGGCAGGGCGAGGAGGTCGCCCGGGTGGACGTCGGCGGGGAGCGGGACGTCCTCGGCGAGCACGTCGCCGGCCTCGCAGTGGCGCCCCACCACCGACGCCCGCACCGGCTCCGCCGTGGAGTGGCGGCCGATCAGCCGGGGCGCGTAGCGCACCCCGTACAGCGCGGGACGCGGGTTGTCGCTCATGCCGCCGTCGACGGCCACGAACACCCGCTCCGGCGTGCTCTTCACGGCGAGGACCCGGTACACGGCGACACCGGCCGGTCCGACGATCGCCCGGCCCGGCTCGAGGATCAGCCGCGGCACGGGCAGCCCCGCGCCCGCGCAGCTCTCGACCAGCTCCGCGCGCACTTTGCGGGCGAGCGCGGTCAGGTCGAGGAGCGGGTCGCCGGGCCGGTACGCGATGCCGTGGCCGCCGCCCAGGTCGAGCTCGGGCAGCACCACGCCGTGCGCGTCGCGCGTCCTGGCCATCAGCCCGACCAGGCGGCGCACCGCGACGAGATACGGCTTGACGTCCGTGATCTGCGAGCCGAGGTGGCAGTGCAGCCCGGTGAGTTCCAGCCGGGGCTGGTCGAGGATGCGGGCGATCGCGTGCGAGGCGTGCCCGTCGCGCAGCGAGAGGCCGAACTTCTGGTCGTCCGTTCCGGTGCGGATCTTGGCGTGGCCGCCCGCGCCGATGCCGGGAGTGACCCGCAGCAGCACCTTCTGGTGGCCGTGCGGGCCGACGGCCGCGGCGATCCGGGCGATCTCCGCCGGGCTGTCGATGACGATCCGGCCGACCCCGAGCCGCAGCGCCGTCCGCAGGTCCTCCGGCGACTTGGCGTTCCCGTGCAGCAGGATCCGCTCGGGCGGGAAGCCGGTGGTCACGGCCAGCTCCAGCTCCCCGGCGGAGCACACGTCGAGCCCCAGTCCTTCTTCTTCGACCCAGCGGGCGAGGGCGCGGCACAGGAACGCCTTGGCGGCGTAGTGCACCTCGGCCTCGGGAAAGGCGCCGAGGTAGGTGCGGCAGCGCTCGCGGACCTCGTCCTCGTCCAATACGTAGACGGGCGTGCCGTGGCTCCCGGCGATCTCGTCGAGGGCGACCCCGCCGACCAGCAGCCGCCCGTGTGGGCGTACGACGGCCGAGGCGGGCCAGACGGACAGCTCACCGGCGGATTCGGACCCGGACCTGGAACTGGACCCGGACCTGGATCCGGATCCGGGTCCAGGGACGGACGCCGAGGCGGAGGCGTCGACGTCGGGAAGCGGTGCGATGGTCATGGCGACGGCTCCCCTCAGCGCACGAGCGCGGACGCGGACGCGAGCGCGGGTCGGCGCGGGCGCGAACGGGTGGTGGCGGGTGCGGCGACCGGTGCGGCGCTGCCCGGTACGGCAGGGGCAGGGGCAGGGCTTCCTACGTCGCTCGGTGTGGCCATCAGCATGGGATCGACGGTCAGTGCCTCGACGCCCAGCGGCCGGACCAGCGCCCTCACCGCGGGCTCGGCCAGCGCGATCCAGGACTGGTCGGGGCCGAGGACGGCCCGCAGCCCTCCGGGCGTGGTGAAGGCGACGGCGGTACGGCCGCCCAACGGGGTACGGAAGAGGCGGGCGGCGCAGCCGTGGGTGACCGGCCGGACGGGTACGCAGAGCCGTCCGGCCGGCACCTGTTCGGCAGGCTCGGGGTCGTCTCCGTACGACGCGTGGGTCATGGTGTCCCTCCCGGGGTCGGGCGCCCCGCGCCCGTCGCGCCGGGGCCGCACCCCGAAGCTATGCCCGCTCCCGCCCGGCCCGGGAGGAGCACTGACACGTCTCTGACGGGTACTTGACGCGATGCACGCGGTGACGGATGACGACCGACGCGGCGACCGGAGGGCGGCCGACGGCGACCGAGCGCAACGGACGGGGCGGCCGAGGACGACCGACGACGGCGGATGGCGACCGGAGCGGCTGTCGGCGGCGACTGACGGCGACCGCCGGTGATCCGCCGGCGACCCGACGGGGTCCGGCGCGGCGGTCGGCGCGGCGCAGGGGAATGGCCGGGTCCGGACGGGGAGCCGACCGGATTCCGGAATCCCTTCGAAACCGTCCCGCCCGGCCTGGCAGGCTTGCGTCGTGACGTACGTCGTGACCGTGGATACGTGCATACCGGACGACACCTCCGACCTCGACGAGCTCGGCCGGTTCGGGGCCGCCGTCCTGCTCGAACGCGGCTTCGGCTCCGTGGCCGGCGCCGAGGGGCCGGGCGGTGTGGAGGTGGACGTCCTCGACGTGACCGTGGCGCCCCACGCGCGCGGCGCCGAGCTGACGGTGACCGCCCTCGCGCCGTCCCTGGAGGTCGCCGAGGACGCGGTGGGGGCCGTGGCCCAGGAGGTCCTGGACCGGGCGGAACCGCTCGCCGGGTGGCTGGTGGTGAGCAGCGAGGTGCGGCTGCACACCGACCGCGCCCGGGAGAGCCTGGCGGCGGCCGACGGGCCGGACGCCCCGCCCAGCGACCCGGCGGCCCGCAGGGCCCGGCACGCCGCCGGGCGGGGCGGCCCGCCGGGCCACGACGGCGCGGGCGGGCACGGCGACGACGAGGACGGCGTGTGGTCGGACGTCGTGGAGGACGCGCCCGACCCGGAGACCGGGATCCGGGCCGCGGCCGTACGGCTCCGCTCCTTCGGACCCGCCGTCTTCGGAGCCAGTCCCGACACCGCGGAACTGGCCGCGGGCGCCCTGGTCCACGCTGCCGAGGTGCTCATCGACGAGCTGTACGACGACGTGCAGGCCCTCGCCGACGAGGACACCGACGTCGCCGGCTGCCAGGGACACCTCTGGCACCTCGACCGGCTGCCGCCCCGGCACGCGGCACGCTACGACGAGCCCTTCGCGCGCCGCTTCCTGGTCACCGCCGTCGCCCTCACGACCCGCTTCACCGACGGTGGCTTCCGCCGGCTCGGCTGCCTCGCCGAGGAGCTGGTCCTGAGGTTCCTCCTGGAACAGGCCCGCGCCGCCCTCGATCTGTACGGCCTCCTGGACGACGACGTCGTGGCGGCCCTCGAGCGGTTCCACACCCATGTCCGCGAGGAGGCCGGCATCGGCGCGGACCCGGGTCCCGAACCGCCGGTCCTGGGCTTCGGCACCTGGTTCACGCCGTTCGGCGAGGACCGTTACGTCCACCCGTACGCCGCGGACTCCTCCGACGAGGGCGAGCCGGCGGAGGAGACCGAGGGCGCCTGAGACCGGACGCCGGCCGGTCAGGGCGCAGCTGTCGCGGCTCGGCGACCGGGCGAGGCCGGGCGACGGCCGTGATGTGCCGATGCCGCGCGGGTAGGCTCGGGCGGACCGCCGGGAGGGCCCGGCGTGGGCAGCGGAGGAGAGACAGTGTTCGTCAAGGTGTGCGGACTCGCCACGACCGCGGACGTCGACGTGGCCGTCGCGGCGGGGGCCGACGCGGTCGGCCTGGTGATCAGCGGGACCAGCGTCCGCGGCCTGACGCGCGACACGGCCGCGGCGCTCGCGGCCCACGCCCGGGCCCACACGCCCGCCGGGGTCCTCTCCGTCCTCGTCGTCAACGACACTCCCGCCGCCGAGGCCGCGGCGCTCGCCCGCGAACTGGACGTCGACGCCCTGCAGTTGCACGGCCCGTACGGCGAGGCCGACTTCGCCGCGGCGGCTGCCGTCTTCCCCCGGCTGTGGCGCGCCACCTCCCTCAAGGAGCGGCCCGACACCCGTGTCGGCGCCTATGGCGAGGAGGTCCTGCTGCTCGACTCGCCCCGCGCCGGCTCCGGCGCCCGCTGGGACCTCTCCCTCCTGGACGAGGCCCGCCCCGAGGGCAGCTGGCTCCTCGCCGGCGGTCTCGCTCCCGAGAACGTCGCCGAGGCGATCGAGGCGGCCCGCCCTTGGGGCGTGGACGTCTCCAGCGGCGTCGAGTCGTCGCCGGGCGTGAAGGACCACGACCGCATCCGCGCGTTCGTCGCCGCGGCGAAGTCGGCGGGCTGAGCCCGACAACCGGGGGACGGGCTCCAGGAGCGGGGGCTGAGGCCCACGACCCCGGCCTGTGCCCCCACGACCCTGGCCTGAGCTCCACGAACCTGGCCTGCCCCCCCCACGACCCTGGCCTGAGCTCCACGAACCTGGCCTGCCCCCCACGACCGCGGCCTGAGCCCGGAAACCCGCGGCGGAGCCCCCAACGGCCGGGCTGGGCTCCACGACCGCTCGTCGAGCCGCGCGACCGTGGGCTGCGCCCACCGGCAGCGGGCGGTGCGACCGGGCGTGGAGCGGGCCGCTGGCCCCCGGGCCGTTGTCAGACCCTCCCGTTAGCGTGCGAACGGCCGGTACCGCACTCTCTCTCGGAGGACCGCTCATGGACATCCTGCTCATCGCCGGACTGTGGCTGGACGGATCGGCGTGGGACGACGTCGTGCCCGAACTCGCCGCCCGCGGCCACCGGGCCGTGCCGCTCACGCTTCCCGGCGCGGGCGACGGCGCCGCCTCCGCCTCGCTCGACGACCAGGTGGCGGCGGTCCTGGCGGCCGTCGACGCGGCGCCCGGAAAGCCGCTCGTCGTGGGGCACTCCGCCGCCACGAGCCTCGCCTGGATCGCGGCCGACGCACGGCCGGAGAAGGTGGCCGGCGTCGCCCTGGTGGGTGGCTTTCCCGCCGAAGACGGGCGGGCCTACGCCGACTTCTTCCCGGTCCACGACGGCGGGATGCCCTTCCCCGGCTGGGAGCCGTTCGACGGCCCGGACGCCGCCGACCTGGACGACGACGCCCGGAAGCGCTTCGCGGCCGCTGCGCTGCCCGTTCCCGAGGCGGTCGTCAGGGGAGTCGTACGGCTCGGCGACGAGCGGCGCTTCGAGGTGCCCGTGACCCTCGTGTGCCCGGAGTTCACCCCGGCGCAGGCCCGCGAGTGGATCGCCGCAGGCGAGAGCCCGGAGCTCGCCAGGGCCGCGCACGTCGACTACGTCGACCTGGACTCGGGGCACTGGCCGATGACCACCCGCCCCCGTGAACTCGCCCGCCTCCTGGCCGACGTCGCGGACTCCCGCGCCGAAGCCCGGAGGGGCGCCTGACGCAGGGCCGGAGCGGGAGGCGACGAGGGAGGAGGGGCCGGGAGGGGCGTCAGGCCAGCCAGCGGCCGTCGCGCATCAGCTCACGGCCGGACAGCTCGTTCTCCTCCCGCCAGGCCTGGATGCGGTGCGGCGTGATGCGGAACCAGCGGTACGGAGTGGTCAGGGAGCGCGGGTCGAAGCCGGTGCGTGCGGCGAACCGGTCACCCAGGTGCGGCGGCAGTGCGTCGATGGAGAGGACCTCGACGTGGCCCTCGATCATGGCGACGTCGCGGGTGTGGCCGAGGGCGAGCCGGGCGGTCCGGGTGGCGGCCAGGTTCCGGCCGGTGGGGCTTTCCGCAGGGGTGGCCGCCAGGAGCGCCTGCCCGTCCCAGTCGAAGGAAAGCGGCACCAGGTGGGGGACGCCGTCCGTGGAGGCGCTGGCCACCCAGACGTCGACGTCGTGGCCGAGCCGGTGCTCGGTGTCGTGACGGCGCTGTGCGCGGGAGCGGGGCGGGTTGCTCATCAGTCCTGCACCAGCCCGATGAGGTTGCCGTCGGGGTCGACGACGGTGGCCACCAGACGGCCGCCGCCGACATCGTGCGCGGACTCCTTCACGGTGGCGCCCGCGGCGGTCAGTTCGGCGGTCTTCGCCTCGATGTCCGGCACGTGCCAGTAGGCCAGCGAGGAGGTCAGGCCCTGCGGTCCGCCGCCCGGGAGGAGGCCGACGTGCTGGCCGGCGACCTCGAAGCCGACGTAGTAGGGCCCGTCGGTCTGCGGGGCGACACCGAGCAGGGCGGTGTACACCGCCTTGGCCTGGGCGAGGTCGGACACGGGGTGCAGCACGGTCTTCATCCCGTGGGTGGGGAAGCTGGTCACGGTCACTCCTGTCGTCGTGGAACCGGTCGGCCCGGTGCGGGCCCGGCGGCTCGTTCCCTGTGATCACAGCTTCGCCCGGACGGGGTACGGGCCGCCTCCGTGGTGACCACGGAAAGCACTACGGATAATGACCCGGTGTCCACTCCAGTGATCTCCGCCCGGGAAGCCGACGTGCTCACGCTGCTCGGGGAGCACCTGAGCAACGCGGAGATAGCCGCGCGGCTGTTCATCTCCGTACGCACGGTCGAGTCGCATGTCTCCTCGCTGCTGCGGAAGTTGGAGGTACCGGACCGGCGGGCGCTGTCCCGGCGCGCGCCCGGACGGGCGCCTGCCGAGCAGGCCCGCCCGGCGCCCGTGCTTCCGGCACCGCTGACGGCGTTCGTCGGCCGGGCACGCGAACGCGCCGAACTGGCCGCCGAGGTGACGGAGCGTCGGCTGGTGACGGCCGTGGGCCTGGGCGGAGTGGGGAAGACGCGGCTCGCGCTGGCGGTGGCGGCCGACGTGGCGGGCGAGTTCGCCGACGGGGTGTGCTTCGTCGACCTGGTGCCGGTCACCGATCCCGGGCGGGTGGGCGCGGCGGTCGCCGCGGCCATGGGCGTGGGCGAGCAGCCCGGCCGCGGCATCGACGACGTGCTCGTGGCCGCGTTGACGGACCGTCGGGCACTGCTGGTGCTCGACAACTGCGAGCAGGTGCGCGAGGGAGTGGCGCCGTTCCTGGAACGGCTCCTCGTGGCCTGCCCGGGGATACGGGTGCTCGCGACCAGCCGGGCCCGGCTGATGGTGCCGTTCGAGTGGGTCTTCCCCGTTCCGCCCCTGTCCCGCGTCGGCGGCGGCGCGTCGGAGGCGGTGGCCCTGTTCCTGGAGCGGGCGGCGGCGGTCGGCAGGGCCCCTGCTCCGGCGGAACGCGACCGGATCGCGGCGCTGTGCGAACGGCTCGACGGCATGGCGCTGGCCATCGAACTGGCGGCGGCGCGGTGGTCCACGCTCGGTCTGGACGGCCTGACGGCCGGCCTCTCCGACCAGCTCCGGATCCTCGCCGGCGGCCCCCGTGCCGACGGCAGGCACCGGTCGGTGCGGGCCGTCCTCGACTGGAGCCACGACCTGCTCGAAGCGAAGGACCGGGCGCTGCTGCGGCGGGTGTCCGCGTTCGTCGCCCCGTTCACCGCCGAGGCGGCCGCCGACGTGGCCGGATTCGCCCCGCTGGAGGCGGCCGCGGTCGCCGACGGGCTCGGCAGGCTCGCCGAGCAGAGCCTGCTCGCCGTGGCGCCGTCCGACACCGGAACCCGCTACCAGGCCCTGGAGACCCTCCGTCAGTACGGCACGGAGCGGCTCGCCGACGCCGGCGAGCTCGACGACGTCCGGTCGCGCCACCTGGCATGGTCCCTGGCCGGTGCGGCCGGCCTCCGGGAAGACGACGGCCCGGACTGGCGAGCCCGGTTCGACGCGGTCGCGGAGGACCTGCGGGCCGCGTTGGCCTGGGGCGCGGGCCGGCCCGAGCGGCGCGCGGACGCGCGCCGCCTCGCCCTGGCCATGGCCGAGCTGGCCTTCACCCGCAACCTGCTGGGCGAGGCCCAACAGCGGTACGAGCAGGCGGCCCTGCTCGCCGAAGGCACCGACGCCGCGGCCGCGTTGCGGCAGGCCGCCGGGGTGGCCGGGTGCCGCAGGCTCGGTGACGACATGTACCGCCTGCACCGGGCCGCCGCCGAGGCCGCCCGCCGGGCCGGGGACACCGCCGGGGCCGCCCGCGACCTGGCGGCCGCCGCCACCGCCGCGTACCGCTTCTCCAGCACGTTCGCCGGCCGGGTTCCGCCCGCCGACGAGGTGACCGGCCTGCTCTCGGCGGCGCGCGAGCTGACCGAGGACGGCCACCCGGCCACCGAGGCGGCTCTCGCGCTTGCCGAGGCCGCGGTGGTCGCGGACGCCTTCGGTGCGGTCCAGGGCGCCCCGGACAACACCGCACCGGACACCGTCGCCTGCGCCGAACGGGCCGTCGAACTCGCCCGGCGCGCCGGCGACCCGGTGGCACGGTCCGCCGCCCTCGACGCGCTCTCCGGCGCCCGGAGCTGGGCCGGCGAGAGCTTCGCCGCCGCGGCCGCCGCCCGGGCCCGGATCGACATCCTGACCTCCGCGCCGAGCGCGCCCGCCCGGACACACGAGCTGATCGACGCCCTCGCCATGGCCGCCGCGACCGCCGTCGGCACGGGCGAGCTGTCCGCGGCGCGCGAGTGGGGCGGCCGGCTCGCGGACCGGCCGCAGCTGGCCGAGGTGGGCGACCACGCCACGTCCTGGCTGCTGGTCGCGGACGCGTTCGCGGGCGATGCCGACGCGGTGCTCACCAGCAGCGTGCGCTTCCTCGACGCGTGGGAGCAGTCCGGCCGGCAACGGTCGTTCTCCCTCGGTCCGGCCGCCGCGTCCGTCGCGATGATCCACGGCCTGCGAGGCGACGACGAGGCCCGGGCGACCTGGCTCACCATCACCGACCGGGCGGGCGGCGAGGAGGACAACCACTACGGCCACGGCGCCGTCTTCGACGCCATGGTCCTGCTCCACCACGGCGACGCGCACGCGGCCCTGGAGCGCACCGCGCCCGAGCCGGAGCAGGTGTGGAAGTGGGTCTGCTGGGTCTGGCTGCACTGGTACGGCGCGCTCCGGGCCGAGGCGGCGGTCCTCGCCGGCCACCCGGACGCCCGGGGCCGGATCGCCGCCGCCCGGGCCGTCGTCGCCGGGAACCCGGTGGCCTCCGCCCTGGTGGACCGGGCGGAGGCACTGCTCGACGGCGATCTGCCCCACGTGCTCGCCACCGCGCCGGCGTTCGAGGCGGCCGGCTGCCGCTACCAGTGGGCGCGCACGCTCCTGCTCGCCGGGGGCGCGCACGCCGCGACCGGCGCGTCCGCACTGGCCGGCCTCGGACTCGCGCCCATGACCGTCCGCTAGGCCGTCCTCACCCCGGCCGCCGCCGGGCCCGCCGGCCGCGCCGCGTTCGCCGTTCGGGCGCGCCCCGGCGGCCCTCCGGCGCCTGCCCCCGCCCCGCACCGTCACCCGTACGGCGCAGCCCCCGTCATCGTGCCGACACGCCCGCAGCGGGCTCGAGGACCGTGGACAGCGCGACGAGGCCCCCGGTGGGCGGTCGGCCGAGGGGTGTCCGCAAGGGTGGTGCACGGGGTCCGGCAGCGTCCGCGCGAGTAGACTCCGAGGAGGTACGAGCGCCTGCTCCGGAGGTCGTCTTGACCCGTTCCGCGGAGCCCGAGGGCACGTCCCCAGGGGCTGCCGACCACGGTGAGCCCGGCTTCGCGGGCCTGGCCGCGGAGATCCGGCGGCTCCGGTCCGAGCGTGCCAGCCGCCATCTGACCGACCTCGCCACCGGCGTCCTCGCCGCCCAGCTGGGCGTCTCCACCGTCGACGCGGCCGAGCACCTCTCCGCCCTCGCCGCCGCCACCGGGCTGTCCGCCGAGGACCTGGCGGCGGACGTCGTCAACGCCCTCGGCGCCCCCACCGGCACCTCCGGGTCCGCACGGCCCGAGGGCCGGACCCATGCCCGGAGCGACATCCAGGACGCCGCCCCCGGCGGCACGGGCGGCGAGGCGTCGATCGCGCTCGCGCGCCGGCTGCGCCGTACGGCCGCCGCCGCCGAGACGGCGGACGACGTCGGCGAAGCCGCCCGCACCCTGCTGGAGGGCGGTCTCGGGCCGCTCGGCGCGGACGGTCTGTGGCTGTGGAGGTTCGCCGAGGCCGGCTGCCTGCGGCTCGCCGGGCACGCCGGCGTCGGCGCCACCGAGGCGGTGGCCTGGGGGTGGATCCCGCCCGCCGCCCCCGAGCCGATCCGCGCCGCCCTCGACGGGAACTCCCCGGTGTGGCTGGCCGACGGCTGCGGCGACGTGTACGTCCTCCCCGGTACCCGGCCCGGCGCCGCCCAGGCCGTGCTGCCGCTGCGCCGCCGCGGCTCGACGGCCGGCATCGCCCTGGTCGGCTGGCCCGGCCCCGTGGACTTCGACCCGGCCCTGCGCCGGGCCGTCGCCGGACTGATGGACGTCATCGTCACGGTCCTCGACCGGCCCGACGCCGAGGCGCCCGACACACCGGTGCTCGTCGACCTCCTCGACGCCCTCACCCACCCGGCGGCCCTGCTGCACACCGGCACCACGGCCGACGTCCTGGTCGTGGAACACGCCAACGAAGCCGCCGCCACCGCCCTCGGCAACAGCCTCCAGACCGACGACCGGACCCTGACCCGGGTCTTCCCGTACGGCCACGCCGCTCTCGACCGGCTGGCCCGGCGCGCCCGCCACACCCGCCGTACCCAGCACGCCGCCCACCTGCCCCTCGTCGGTCCTACCGGCGAGGCACCGGAAGGGGCCGCACCGGAACAACGCGTGCCGGAAGAACAGCACGCGCTGCTCGACGTCCGCGTCCTCCCGGCCGGAACCGACCGGTGCGTGCTCCTCTGGCACACCGCGGGCGACCCGGGCCTGGCCGTCGGCCGGGCCGTCGCCCGGCTGCAGAGCGTCGCCACCTTCCAGGACAGCCTGACCGGCGGCGACACGGTGTGGTCCGAGCAGGCGTACGGGATCTTCGGGATGCACCGCGACGAGCCGCCGCTACCGCTGCTCGCGCTGCGCGCGCGGGTCCACCAGGAGGACGGCGAGGCACTGACCGTCCTGCTCAAGACGCTCACGGAGCGCCGTTCGGGCGCCCAGACGGTGCTGCGGGTCGTGCTGCCCGAGGGCTCCGTGCGCCACGTCCGGGTCGCGGCCGAGCCGCTGCTCGACGGGAACGCCGTCACCGGCTTCGTCGGCGTCTACCAGGACGTGTCGGCGACCCGGCGCACCGAGCTCGCCCTCACCGCGACCTTCGACCACCTCAACGCGGTCCGCAGCCAGGCGGAGCTGCGCCACCAGCTCGCCCTCCAGCTCCAGCAGGCGATCGTCCCGGAGGCCACCGCCCTGCGCGAGCTGCCCGGCGGCCTCACCGTGGCGGCCCGCTACCGGCCCGCGGCCGAGGAGTACCAGGTGGGCGGCGACTGGTACGACGTGCTCGCGCTGCCGACCGGCAAGGTCCTGCTGGCCGTCGGCGACATCGCCGGGCACGGCATCGACTCCGTCACCGGCATGGTCGCCCTGCGCAACGCCCAGCGCGCCCTCGCCTTCACCGGCCGGACGCCCGGGCGGCTGATGGGCTGGCTCAACGAGGTCACCCTGCGCACCGGCGGCGGGTCCACCGCCACGGCCGTCTGCGCGCTGTACGACCCCGAGGACGGCGGCCTCGTCTGGTCCAGCGCCGGGCACCTTCCGCTGCTGCTGATCCGCGCCGGCCACGCGCGGCTCCTCGAACCGCCCCAGGACATCCTGCTCGGGGCGGTGCCCTCGTACGCGTACGAGGAACGGCGCACCGAGCTGGAGCCGGGGGACACCCTGCTCTTCTACACCGACGGCCTGGTGGAGCGGCGCCACGAAGGACTGGGGCCCGGCCTCGCCCGGCTCCTCGCGGTCGCCGGGCGGCTGGCCGACCGGGAGAGCCCGGAGCTGCTGGTGGACGCGCTGCTCGGCACGGCGCTCGGCGACACGGACGACGACACGAGCGTCGTCGCGGTACGGCTCCGCCGCCCCGGCGAAGTCGCACCGGAGGGCGCGGGACCGCCGGGCGCGTGACCGGAGGACGCGGGACGGCAGCACGAGGCACCGGAAGCGCGGGACTTGCGCACCGCCAGCCGCCTGCCGCCTGCCGCACGCCGCCTGCCGCCCGTTGCCCGTCGGCTGAACGGCCGCCCGACCGGCGGTGTGCGGGCGGGGCCCGGACGCGGGCTCAGACCTCCAGGCGGTGACGGATCTTGACCAGGAGTTCCTTCTCGTCGACGGGCTTCGCCAGGTAGTCGTCGGCGCCCGCCTCCAAGGCGTGGACCCGGTCGCCCGGCATCGCCTTCGCGGTGACGACGATGATCGGCACGTCGGCGCGGCCCGGCATGCGCCGGATCTCCTCGATGGCCTGGTAGCCGTCCATTCCGGCCATCATCACGTCCATCAGGACCAGCCGGACCTCCTCGTGCAGGCCGAGCAGCTCGATGGCCCGCCGGCCCCCGTCGGCGGTCAGCACCCGCAAGCCGTGCGCCTCCAGGACCTGGGTGAGCGCGAAGACGTTCCGGACGTCGTCGTCCACGAGGAGGACGGTGGGACCCGGCTCCTGGCCCGCCACGGCGCCGGGCGCGGAGCCCGTGGCCGGCTCGGCGACCGCCGCCGTCCCGGGACCGATCGCGGTCGGGTGGGACGAGGCCCGCTCGGGCAGGTGGAAGGTGAAGCGGCTGCCGTGGCCCGGTGTGCTCTCGACCTCGATGGTGCCGCCGACCAGCGTGGCCACCTCCCGGCTGATCGACAGGCCGAGCCCGGTCCCGCCGTATTCGCGCACGGTGGTGCCGTCGCCCTGCTGGAAGGCCTCGAAGATGTTCCGCAGCCGGTCGGCGGGAATGCCGATGCCGGTGTCCTCGACCCGGAAGGCGAGGACCGGCTGTTCGTCCCGCAGCACGGCCGGTATCTCGTCGGGCGGGGTGTGCTCGACGGTCAGCGACACCTGGCCCACGTCGGTGAACTTCAGCGCGTTGGACAGCAGGTTGCGCAGCACCTGCCGCACCCGTCCCTCGTCGGTCGTCACATACGCCGGTACGTCCGGGGCGACGGTCACGGTGAAGTCGAGGCCCCGTTCGTCGGCGACCGGCCCGAAGGTGGCCTCCAGGTACTCCAGGAGCTGGGACAGGGCGAACGGCTCGCGCCGCACCTCCATCTTGCCCGCCTCCACCTTCGACAGGTCGAGGATGTCGTTGATCAGCTGGAGCAGGTCGGAGCCCGCCGAGTGGATGACCTCCGCGTAGTCGACCTGCTTCTCCGTCAGGTTGCCCTCGGGGTTCTGCGCGAGCAGCCGGGCGAGGATGAGCAGGCTGTTCAGCGGGGTCCGCAGCTCGTGGCTCATGTTGGCCAGGAACTCGGACTTGTACATGGAGGTGCGGGACAACTGCTGGGCGCGGGCCTCCAGTTCCTGCCGGGCCTGCTCGATGACCCGGTTCTTCGACTCGATGTCCTCGTTCCGCTCGGCGAGCAGCTCCGCCTGCTCCTGCAGCTCCTCGTTGGAGCGCTGGAGTTCACGCTGCCGAGCCTGCAACTCCTGCGTGCGCAGGCGCAGTTCGTCGGCGAGGCCACGGAACTGGGCCAGCAGCTCGTCGGTGCGCAGGTTGGCCACCAGCGAGCTGAGGACGGCGCCCGCGCTCACCACGAAGCGGTCGAGGAAGTCACGCTGGAGGGCGCTGAAGGGCCGCAGCGAGGCGAGTTCGACCGCGCCGAGCACCTGGTCCTCCACCACGATCGGCAGGATGATCAGCGCGGCGGGCTCCCCGGTGCCGACGGCGGAGCTGATGGTGGCGTAGCCCTCGGGCACCGGCTCGACGAGCAGGGTGCGCCGGTCCCGCGCCGCCTGCCCCACCAGCCCCTCGCCCAGCCGGAAGCGGCGCGGCGGACCGCCCGGGGCGACCGGCAGACCGTACGAGGCGGCGAGCACCAGATCGGGCCCGGCCGTCCCGCCCTCCTGGTCCTGACGGTCCTGACGGTCCTGACGGTCCTGCGAGTCCTGCCGCTCCTGCCGTTCCTGCTCGGTCTCCCGGGCCTCCCGGACCTCCTGGGCCTCTTCCGGCTCCGCGGTGAGGAAGAAGGCCCCGTACTGGGCCGAGACCAGCGGAGGAACCTCCGTCATGATCAGTTCGGCGATCTCCGGCAACCTGCGGGTGCCCTGGAGCAGCGCCGTGGTCCTGGCCAGGTTGGTCTGCAGCCAGTCCTGCTCCTCGTTGGCCCGGGTGGTGGCCCGCAGCGACTCGACCATCGCGTTGATGTTGTCGCGCAGCTCGCCGACCTCGCCCGGCGCGTCGACCGTGATCGACCGCGTCAGGTCGCCCTCGGCGACCGCGCTGGTGACCTCGGCGATCGCCCGCACCTGGCGGGTCAGGTTGCCGGCCAGTCCGTTGACGTTCTCGGTGAGCCGCATCCAGGTGCCGGAGACGCCCTCGACCTCCGCCTGGCCGCCCAGCTTTCCCTCGGTGCCGACCTCGCGCGCCACCCGGGTCACCTCGGCCGCGAACGACGACAGCTGGTCGACCATCGTGTTGATCGTGGTCTTGAGCTCCAGGATCTCGCCCCGGGCCGACACGTCGATGCGGCTGGTCAGGTCGCCCTGGGCGACCGAGGTCGTCACCTGGGCGATGTTGCGCACCTGGTTCGTCAGGTTGTCCGCCATCGAGTTGACGTTGTCGGTGAGGTCCTTCCAGGTGCCGGAGACCCCGCCCACCCGGGCCTGACCGCCGAGCTTCCCCTCGGTGCCGACCTCGCGGGCCACCCGGGTGACCTCCTCGGCGAAGGAGGACAGCCGGTCGACCATGGTGTTGATGGTCTCCTTGAGCTCCAGGATCTCGCCGCGCGCGTCCACCCGGATCTTCTGCGTGAGGTCGCCGCGGGCCACGGCGGTGGCGACCTGCGCGATGGAACGCACCTGTGAGGTGAGGTTGTCGGCCATCGTGTTCACGCCGGTGGTCAGCTCCCGCCACACGCCGCTCGCCCGCGGCTCGCGCACCCGTCCGCCCAGCAGGCCCTGCCCGCCCACCTCGCCGGCCACCCGGGTGACCTCGGACGTGAGCAGGGAGAGCCGGTCGACCATGTCGTTGTAGACCGTCGCGATCTCGCCCAGCACGCCGTCGGGCCCCTCGGGGAGTCGTACGGAGAGATCGCCGTCCCGGACGGCGGTCAGGCCGGCGAGGAGCCGTCGCAGGCCGTCGTCGCCCGGCTGTCGCAGGCCGTCGTCCGGCTGACGCAGGCCGTCGTCGTCCGGACCGCCGTGGTCGCCGTGCGTTCCCTGGCGGTCGTGCGTGCCATGAGGTGTCTGTCTGCGCTGTGCCATGAGGCCTGCCCGGCGGGGTCGGACGCCCCGCTCATCCACTCTAGGACCGCGTGGCGCCGGGAGCCTCCGGAACCTGCGGAGCCTCCGGGAGCACCTCCACCTCGAACCACACCGTCTTCCCGGCCGGGCCCCGGGGCACCCAGCCCCACCGCGTGGCGAGCCGTTCGAGCAGGTAGAGGCCGTGACCCGAGGAACGGTCGGCCCGGTGCGGCCCGTGCGGACGCGGGCGCGTCGGGCAGCTGTCGCTCACCTGCACCCACAGAGCCCGGTCCGTCCCTTCGAGCCGCAGCTCGCTCACGTCGCCGCCGTGCGTGCGGGCGTTGGTGACGACCTCGGAGACCAGCAGCAGAGCGTCCGCCGCGGCCGGTCGGTCGGGCGACCCCGCGGAACCGAACCATTCCCGAAGCGCCCCCTGCGTGAGGTCGCGGCACCGCGCCACCACGCCTGCTTCGTGTGATCCTTCCGTCAGGTCGTACCGCAGCGAGCGGTCGACGGCCGGGATCTGCTTCCCACTGGCCATGAACGGCGGGTTTCCCGGTACGTGGCCGGGCAAACGGTCCGCCACGGGCGGAACGCCCGGCCGCGGGGGCCGGGCGCCGAGTGCCGTACGTCAGTCGTGGCGACCGCGCAGCCACGGCGGGGGCGAGGGGCGGTGCACCTCCAGCCACACCACCTTCCCCGGGGCGCCGTCCTGCTTCGCCGCGGAGCCCCAGGCGCCGGCCAGCCGGTCGAGCACCATCAGTCCGTGCCCGCCGGGCAGCGCGGGCGAGCGCGGGCCGTGGGCGCGCGGGTGCGCCGGGTTCCCGTCGTACACCTCCACCCGCAGCCGTCCGCCGGAGTGGCGCAGCACCAGTTCCTCGGGTCCGCCCGCGTGCAGGCAGGCGTTGGTCACGACCTCCGAGACCAGCAGCAGCACGTCCTCCGCCCGCTCCCGGTCCTCCGGTGCGACGGCCGGCAGCCAGCCCCAGTCGGCGAGCGCCTCGGCCGTGAAGTCGCGGCACCGGGTCACCGCCCCCGCGGCGCCGCTCAGCAGCAGCCGCCTGACCTGCTGCTGCCGGTCGCGCTGCCCCTCGCGCTCCTCGTCCTGCTGCCCGCGCGGCCGGCCGCCCTGCCGACTGTCCCGCTGCCCGTCGTGCCCGCGCGGCTGCCCGTCCTGCTGCCGCCCGTCTGCGGGCGCGCCGGCGCTCCCGGCACCGGCCGGGCCCTCGTCACCGCCGCTCCGGGTGCCCCCGCTCGTCATGCTTCCTCCGCCGCCGGGGCGTCCGCGAGCGCGGCCGCGGCGTCCGCGTACACCCGGAACACCGACCGTGCCCCGGTGATCTCGAACATCCGGTCCACCGGTGGCCGCAGCCCGGCCAGGTCGAGCCTGCCGCCGCCCTCGGCCATCCGCAGCCGGGTCCTGAGCAGCACGTTCAGCCCCGTGGAGTCGCAGAACCGCAGCTCCGAGCAGTCGACGACGATCCGCTCGGCCGTCACGTGCGTCGCCAGGGCCTCCTTCAGCGGGGCCGCGGTGTCGTGGTCGAGCTCGCCCGTGACGGCCAGGACGAAGGTCCCGGGGCGGTGCCCGTCACGTATCCGTACGCCGAGGCGCCCGGTGAAGTCCTCCGCCGCCTGTTCCATGCCTCCCATGCGGACGCGGCCTCCTTCCGTCCTGAACCGTGTGAACGGTCCGTCCTGCCGGCCGTGGCCGGTCTCACCATGATCAGGCGAAGCCCAGCGCCGCGCGATCCTTGACGATCCTGAACATCCGCAGCGTCCCCGTCACCGTGAACAGCCGGCACAGTCGGCGCGGTACCGGCCCGGCGAGCACGAAGCGACCGCTCGCGAAGTGCGCGGCGACCAGCTCGTGCAGGAACGCGGAGTCCCCGGACCCGATCCGCGAGACGTCGAGGACCGTCTGCCGGGCGTCGGAGTGCCGGGCCTCGACGAGCGCACGGCGCAGACAGCCGACCGAGTCGACGTCGAACTCGCCGGTCGCCGACAGCACGACGATCCCGGGCCCTGGGGAAGGCTCGCGCACGACCCACGCGGTGCCCGCCGGAGCGCGGTAGGTACGCGGCTCCGCGGTGGCGGGCTCCGGATCCCTGCCGGGTGGCGGCACGAACTCTACGAGGACCATGGCGGCACCTCCGACGTGCGACTGCCCCGATCCGGGCTCCCGCATGCACGGCCGGAGGCCGGAATCCTCCGGTCGGCCCGCCGGTCAGAACCAGTGCAGGCAGTGCGGGGGGCGCTCCGCGCGGAAGAGGGCGTCGGCGAGGGCAGCCGCGCCCGGGCGGTGGGCCCGGATGTGCCCGGCACGCACGAGCGTGCTCGGGGACGTGCCGCCGAGGTAGACCGAGCCCAGGTCGCTCACGTCCAGGGACAGGTCGGGCTCCCGGTCCGTGGGGACGCACACGGCCTTGCCGTCCCGCACGGTCAGCAGGTGGCGGCCGCGCTCGCCGAGGAACGGGTCGTCGACGTCGAGGACGAGCTCGCCGTCGCCGGACCAGCCGCGCGTGGTCAGCGCACGCGGGACGTCGAGGATCCGCACCCAGAGCCAGTCGGTGTGGTTGCTCACCTCGCCGGCCCGGAAGTCCGCGAACTGCCAGCGCAGCGGGTGCTCGGGCGGGAAGTGCTTGAACACGACCCGGCCGACCAGGTCGTGCCCGAGGACGAACCGGGCCAGGGCCGTGAAGACCGCGTCGTCGGCGGCGACGGTCTCGTCGACCGTCAGGGTGTCGGGATCGCCGATCGAGTAGCTGGCGTAGCCGTCGGGGACGCCGTCGGCGTCGCGGTGCACGGCGACGTAGCGCGCCGCCGGGGCGACCGGCGGCTGCCCCGCGCCCTTGGCCCACCAGCGGGGCGGCCGGGACAGCGCGCCGGGCTGGGCGCGGCGGTAGCGGTCGTAGACCTCCTCCAGGACCTCGCCGCAGTCGGCCCGCCGCAGCAGCTCGACCGAGCCGTCGTCCCCGTCGCCCACCGGGCCGCCGAACGGGCCGCCGGCCGTGCCGTTCGCCCGGGGAACAGCGAGGGCGCCCTGGTGGCGCGGCACCGTCAGCCGCTGGGTGTAGGTCGCCGGTCCGTAGCCGAACCTGCGGTAGATCAGGGCCTCCGAGGCCAGCAGCACGGAGAGGAACTCGCCGCGGGCCCGCAGCTCGGAGAGCTGGTGCCGCATCATCGCGCTGAGCACGCCCTGGCGGCGGTGCGAGGGCAGGACGCCGACGGCGGTCACACCGGCGGCCGGGGCGAGCACCTCACCGGGCAGGGTGAGCTCGAACGAGTAGGCGGCGGCGGTGCCGACGGGCCGCCCGTCGGGCGTCACGGCGAGCAGGCCGCGGTCCATCTCGAGCGCCGCCCACCAGACCCCGCTGCCGTCCTCGGCCGGGGTCTCCGGGAAGCGCCCGAACGCGGCGTGGAGGGTGTCGACGAAGACGTCGTGGTCCTGGTCGCTGGTGGTACGGATGTCCATTGCTGCCGCTGCCTCCCCGGGATGGCGGCACCACGGCGCGTGGTGCCACGCGACAGTGCAGCCTCACCCGGGGGCGGGGTCAAACGATTTACGGTCCGGGGTCCTCCTCCAGCGGTGTGCTGAGTTCGACGGCGCGCAGTGCCGCCGAGAGGGAGAGCTCGTCGGCGAAGTCCAGTGCGGTGTCGGTCAGTTTGATGACGTGCTCGTCGCCGTGGGCGAGGGCGCGTTCCATGACCTCCTCCGCGGTGAGGGTGCCCGGTGAGGCCGGGACGACCGGGTCGGCGGGGGCGTACATCGCGGTCACGGCCGCCGAAGCCGTCCAGGCGGCGTGGAGGCTCGGCACCCACAGGGCGCGGGGGAGCGCGGGCAGGGCGCGCAGCACGGCGTTGGGAGCCGTGGCGGCGTGGACCAGCATGGTCTCCTCTCCGTGGCCGTGGGTGGCGTAGCGGTGGGTGGCCGCCCGGACGAGTTCGGTCAGGCGCTCGTACGCGGCCTCGGGCTCGGTGACCGAGAGCGCCCACACCGGCAGCCGCTCGACCCGCCCGAGCCGGTCGGGGAAGCCGCCCTCCTGCACGGCGATGGCCGGTACGGCGTCGAGGGCGGCAGCCGCGCTGTCGGCGCCCGGCAGCGGGGCGAGCCCGGTGACCGGGCGGTGGCGGGCGGCCCAGTAACCGAGCCCGTGGGCCAGCTCGGTCAGCCGCGGTCCGGTGTGCTCGCCGGCCAGCAGGGTGCGTACGGCGTGGCCGACGCGGATCACCGGGTGGGCCGAGCCGCCGTACATGCCGGGCAGCAGCCGGGGCCACCACTCGGCGAGCACGTCCCGCCAGGGCCGCTCGGCGAGTTCGCGGCCGAAGTGGTCGATCCAGTCGGCGGCCCGGCGCGGGTCGCCGAGTGCGGAGCGCCAGTCCGAGGCGGTGACCGGCGCGACACGGGACGGGAACTCCTCCAGCTTCGGCGCGTACCTGTCGAGCCAGCGGTGCACGGCCCGGGCCCTGCCGTGCGCGGCGAGCGCCTCGACGGCCATCGGCGCGTGGTTGGTGAGCCGGCCGAGCCGCTCGGGTCCGGAACCGTGCAGCCGCTGCAGGGCCTCGTCGAGGATCCCGGTCGTGTCCGTGCCTGTCGTCTCCATGGCGGGGACACTAGGTGCCGCCCCCGGGGCGGCGTAACGGTCGCGAGCCCTAGGCCGGGACCGGCACCGGCCTCCGCCGCCGGTCCTACGACGCGCCGGCGGCCCCGCTCCGCCGGGCGCGTCCCGATGGCAGGCATCGGCGTGGCCGGCGCGCCCTCCGGGCGGCCTGGACGAGAGGTTCGCCCAGGCCGTTGTCGCCGCGCCGAACTGATCGCGGCGGGCCGTGGAGGGCGCGCGGGCCATGGAGCGCGGGGCCGTTGAGGGCGAGGCGGGCCGTGAAGGGCGCGGCGGGGCCGGCGGCTCAGGCGCTCGTCAGGACGACGAGCTGTCGGGTCGCCCGGGTCATCGCCACGTAGCGGTCCACGGCGCCTTCGACGCCCGTGCCGAACCGCTCCGGGTCCACCAGCACCACCAGGTCGAACTCCAGCCCCTTGGACAGCGTCGGAGTGAGCGACCGCACCCGGTCCCTGTCCCGGCCGCGTTCCTCCGGCCGGAAGTGGTCGTCCCCGATGCCGGCACCGATGACGCACGCGGTCCCCTCCGCGTGCTCGGCGAGCCACCCTTCCAGGATCCGGTCCAGGTCCGAGACCGGACCGTGCACGACCGGGACGCCGCTGCTGCGCACGGACGTCGGCACGTTCGCGTCGGGCAGCTCGGCTCGGATCGCGGGCTCGGCCTCCGCCATCACCTCTTCCGGCGTGCGGTAGTTGATGCTCAGCGAGGCCTGCTCGATCCGGTCGAAGCCGACCCGCTCGAGCCGTTCCCGCCACGACTCCGTGAAGCCGTGCCGCGCCTGGGCGCGGTCGCCGACGACGGTGAAGGACCGGGACGGGCAGCGGAGCAGCAGCATCTGCCATTCCGCGTCGGTCAGTTCCTGCGCCTCGTCCACCACGATGTGCGCGAACGGGCCTGCCAGGACGTCGCGTTCGGCGCCGGGGAGCGAGCTCTCGTCGACCAGGCTGACCTTCGCGTCCGCCCCGCGCAGCATCGTCACGAGGCCCTCGCCCTCGTCGCCGTCGGCGCCGGAGTCGGCAGCGGCGGCGATGAGGTTGTCGACGACCGCGGACATCTCCTTGCGCTGCGCGGCGAGCGCCTCCTCGTAACGGCGCCTGCGCAGCGCCGCCTCGGGCTCGCCGAGCCGCTGCCGGGCCGCGTCCAGGAGCGGCAGGTCGGACACCGTCCACGCCTGGGCGTCCGCGCGCTGGAGCAGCCGTACCTCGTCGCGGGACAGCCACGGCGCGCACATGCGCAGGTACGCGGGTACGGACCACAGGTCGCCGACCAGGTCGGCCGGGTCGAGGACCGGCCACGCGCCGTGCAGCGCCTCGGCCAGCTCGCGGTCGGCGCGCAGGGACTTCCGGAACAGGTCCTCGGGGATCTCGGCCCCGTCGAGCTTCTCCAGGAGCAGGTTGCCCACCTCCTCCCAGATCAGCTCGCGCGCCTCGTTGTGCGGGGTCCCTTCGGCGGCCTCGAAGGCCTCGGCCCAGTCGTCGGCGGTCAGCCGTACGTCCGCCCAGGGAGTGCTCACGGTCAGGCCCCGCACGGGCGGCTCCTCGTAGAACCGGACGGCCAGCTCGACGGAACGCACCATCTCCGCCGACGACTTGAGGCGCGCCACCTCGGGATCGGCCTCCGGCACCGCCGTGGCGCCCTCGGGCACGAGGTCCCGCACCGTGCAGGTCCTGACGCCCTCCTCGCCGAGGCTGGGCAGGACGTCGGAGACGTACGCCAGATACGGCTGGTGCGGTCCGACGAAGAGCACGCCGCCGCGCCGGTGGCCGAGGCGGGGGTCGGAGTAGAGCAGGTGGGCGGTGCGGTGCAGGGCGACGACGGTCTTGCCGGTGCCCGGGCCGCCGTCGACGACGAGCGCGCCGCGCGAGCCCGCCCGGATGATCGCGTCCTGGTCGGCCTGGATCGTGGCGAGCACGTCCCGCATCCGCTCCGAGCGGTTGCCGCCCAGGCTCGCGACGAACGCGGACTGGTCGTCGAGCGCCGCGTGCCCTTCGAGCCCGTCGGCGGTGAAGACCTCGTCCCAGTAGTCGTCGACCCGGCCGCCGCTCCACTGGTAGCGGCGGCGGCTGGCCAGGCCCATCGGCCGGGCGTGGGTGGCGGCGAAGAACGGCTCGGCGGCGGGCGAGCGCCAGTCGATCAGCAGCCGCCGGCCGGTGGCGTCGGTGAGACCGAGCCGGCCGATGTACACGGGCTCGGCGGACCCGGCGTCCGTGCCCGAGGCCGCGTCCGTTTCCGAGGCGGCATCCGTTTCCGGGGCCGCGTCCGTTTCCGGGGCCGCCTCGGCGTCCGGTCCCGGACCGGTGCCCGCAGGAACGATCCGTCCCAGACACAGGTCGAGGCCGAAGCGGTTGAAGGTGCGCAGTCGTGCGGTCAGCCGGTGGATCTCGGCGTCCCGCTCCATGGCCTCCCGGCCCGTGCCGCCAGGCGCCTTGCGCAGCGCGTCGAGGCGTTCGGACAGTTCGGTGACCGTGTGCTCCAGGCTCTGCGCGACGGCCGCGAAGTGCTGCTCGTCGGCGGCGATCAGCGCCGGGTCGGCCTTGGGGGAGAGGCGGTCGGACAGATTGAACGCGGACGTAGTGGTACGCACGTCGTGAAACTCCCATTTCCGCAGGTTCCGGCGTCAGGCCAGCGATTCTGCGGCACGAGGGGGGCCTTGCCGCAAGGCCCCCCATGCGCTATATCTTGAGAGTGGCGAGGAGCGCGTGCTCCTCGCTTTTCGCGTTCCCGGGCCCGCCGAGGCCGGACGGCCACCGGCCGACGAACGACCACCGGCCGACGAATGACCACCGGCCGAAGGACGGCCACCGGCCGACGAATGACCACCGGCCGAAGGACGGCCACCAGCCGACGAACGGCCACCGGTCGAGGGACGGCCACCGGTCGGATGACCCCCGCCGAAGGATGACCCCCGGTCGAGACCGTACGGCGACCTTACGGCGACCGTACGGTCCGACCGCTCGATCCGACTGCTCGATCCGGTCGCACGGTCCGTCGGTGCGCTCTTCTACGCGGGGTCTCCCGCGGGGTCCTCCGCGAGCAGGGCCCAGATCTCCAGGTCCTGGCGGACGCCGTTGAAGGCGAATACCTCACGCAGCGTTCCCTCGTGCTGCATTCCGAGACGCTTTGCGACGGCGATGCTGCGGGTATTCGCCGGAGTCACGCGCCATTCGACGCGGTGCATTCCGCGTACGTGCAGCGCCCAGTCCGCGAGATGCCGGGCCGCGCGCGTGACAAGGCCTTTCCCCTGTGCGTCGGGCGACAGCCAGACGCCCATTTCGCAGACACCGGTCGGCACGTCGAAGATGCGGAACAGTGCCCCGCCCTCCAGTTCGCCGTCGACCCAGATGCCGAAAATGCGGCCGCCGTCCTGACTCTGCGTGTCGGCGTACCGCTGGAGGAATTGACATGCGGAGTCGGCGTCCACGATGAAGTGCGCCCACGGCAGCCACGGCGCGAGATGCGGCCGTACCCGGTCGACGTACGTGGCGAATTCTTGCGCCTGCCACGGCTCCAGCGGGCGTAGTTGGGCGGAGTCTGTCAGGTCGTGGCCGAAGAGCGTCACGCAAGCCTCCCTCGGGGTCGGATCCAGGCCGTGCGGCGGGCCGATGACGACTGCGCGCACCCCTGGTGAACGCGGCCAACGATAGGCGAGCGCCAACGGACGCGCCCAGCGGGCGAGTCCGGGATGTCCGTTTCATCGGTCCGCATGAACATGCGCCGCACAGGCATGCGATCACGCTTTGTTGATCTCCGCTACCCGCTCGCCACACGATGTGGATGTCTGAAAGCGAACACGGCCGACAAACCTCGACGGCCGTCGACCGAAACGGAGAAAGATGCTTACCAAGCGGTTCGTCAAGTCTGCCGGAATGGCGTTTTCGGCCATTCTCCTCGCGGCCGCTCCGGTCGTTTCGGGTGAACTCCTGGCAGGCGCCGCTTCCGTGGCGGAAACGAACGGACGGATCGCGGCGGACCACGGCTGGGGCCGGAGCGCCGGCACCGGGTCCGCATCTTCGGACGGCCTCGTCGTCCTCGCCGCCGGAACCGGCGACCACGGCTGGGGATGAGCCGGTCCCCGCTTTACGCGCAGTTCATTTCGAATTCAGAGGAGGGGTAGGAAATGGCGGCAGTCAGCGTGCACGAGGTCGTGGCACGGTGGGTCGAGCGACAGCCTGAAGCCTGTGCCGTACGCGATCCGGCGGAGGGTCGGGAGCTCTCGTACCGGGAGCTGTGGCAGCGCGCCGGCTGGCTGGCCGCCGAGCTGGCGCACCGCGGGGTCCGTCCGGGCGATCTCGTGCCGGTCGCCCAGGACCGCTCGTTCGACCTGGTCGTCACCTTCCTCGGCATCCTGCGCTGCGGCGCCGCCTACCTCCCCCTGGACGGTCTCGCCCCCACCAGCCGGCTCGCCGACATCGTCGCCGAGTCCGGCTCGGGAGTGATCGTCCGCGCCCCGGGTGCGGCCGGGGCCGCCCCGGGCCGCTGGGCCGGACTGCCGGCCTGGCTGCCCGAGGGCGTCACACCGCTCGACCTGCCCGGGCGCGACCCCGGTCTGCCCGTTCCCGAGGTGTCCGGGGACCGCGAGGCCCCGGCGTACGTGAACTTCACCTCGGGGTCCACCGGGCGCCCCAAGGGCGTCGTCGTGCCCCACCGGGCCGTGCTGCGGCTCGCCCTCAACGCGCTGTTCTGCACCGTGGAGGCGGGCGACCGGGTGGCGAGCTCCGCCAACCCGGCCTTCGACGCCACCACCTTCGAGCTGTGGAACGCGCTGTGCGGCGGTGCGACCGTCGTGGTCTTCCCGTCCGTGACCGAGCTGGCCATGGACGAGTGGGCCGCGCTGATCCGCACCGAGCGGATCGACCACATGTTCCTCACCACCTCCCTCTTCCACACCGTGGCGCGCGAGAGCGCCGACGCCTTCGGCACCGTCGGGACCGTCGTGGTCGGCGGCGAGCAGCTGGAACTGGCCGCGGTGCGCCGGGTCCTGGCGGCGGAACCGCCCGGCCGGCTGGTCAACGGCTACGGCCCGACGGAGACGACGACCTTCGCCGCGTACTTCGACTGCACGGACGAGAGCCTGGCCGGGCTCGACCGGGTGCCGGTCGGCTTCCCGCTCCAGGAGACCTCCCTGCACCTCCTGGACGCCGAGCTCGGCGAGGTGCCGGCGGGCGGGACGGGTGAGCTGTGCGTCGGCGGCCCGGGTGTCGCCCTCGGCTACCTGGCCCGCCCCGAGCTCACGGCGGAACGTTTCGTCACCCTGCCCGCGACCGGCGAACGGATCTACCGCACCGGAGACACCGGCCGACTGCTGCCGAGCGGCGCCGTCGAGCTCTTCGGGCGCACCGACCGGCAGGTCAAGCTGCGCGGCTTCCGGATCGAACTCGAGGAGATCGAGCGGACCGCGATGGCCTGCGGCCTCGCCGACGCCGCCTTCGTCGAGAAGACCGGCGAGGGCCCCGCCGCCTCGCTCGTCGGCTTCGTCCTGCCCTCGCCCGAGGGGGCCGCGGGGCTGAGCCGCGAGGAGCTGCCCGGCGCCCTCAACCGGCGCCTCGGCGAGACGCTGCCGAGCTACATGCTCCCGTCGCGGTGGCTGGTGCTCGACCGGGTGCCGTTCGGCTCGACCGGCAAGGCCGACCGCAACCAGCTGCTGCGGCTGCTCGACGCGCCGGCCGCGACCCCGGCGGAACCCGCCCCGTCCGGGGCCGACGCCGGGTCGGACGCCGGTGCCGGGTCCGCCCACGACCCGGTGATCGCCGTGCTCCGGACCGTCTGGCAGGACGTGCTCGGCGCCGAGACCGTCGCCCCCTCCGCCAACTTCATCGACCTGGGCGGCAACTCCATCCTCGCCATGCAGGTCGCCGTACGCGTGCAGCAGCGGCTCGACGTGCGCATCGACGCCGGTGCCGTGCTGCTGACCGACAGCCTCGAAGAGCTGGCCGCCCACGTGGCCTCGACCTCCCTGGTGGCCGCCCCGTGACCGGAAACCGTCCCGCGCCGCTCTCCTTCGCGCAGGAGCGGCTCTGGTTCGCCGACGCCGCCGCGCCCGGCAACCCGACCTACAACGTCCCGCTGTTCTTCCGCGCCCGGGGACCGCTCGACCCCAAGGCCCTCTCCCTCGCCCTGGAGGCGGTCACCGCACGGCACGAGCCGCTGCGCACCGTCTACCGGCTGGCCGACGGCGGCCCGGTGCAGGAGGTCCTCCCCGCCGAGCCGGTGCCCGTCGAGGTCGTCGACCTCACCGGCGCGCCCGGCGCGGCCGCCCGCGCCGAGCGGGAGGCCGCGGAGCGCGGCCGCGCGCCCTTCGACCTCACGGCCGGCCCGTTGCTCCGCTGCACGCTGTGGCAGGGCCTGCCCGACGGCGACGCGGTGCTGCTCGCCATCCACCACATCGCGGTGGACGGCTGGTCGCTGGCCCCGCTCTTCGACGACCTGGCCCGCGCCTACGAGGCGGCGGTCGCCGGCGACCCGGCGGAGCTGCCCGGACTCCCCACCCGTTACGCCGACTTCGCGGCCCTCGAGCGCGGCGCGGAGAACGACCCCGCGGCCGTACGGAGCCTGGACCAGCGGGTCGCCGAGCTGCTGCGCGTCGCCCCCGGCCTCCACCTGGCGGGCCGCGCCGACCGGCCGGCCGCGCCGGACGGCAGCCGGTCCGGCGCCCAGCACACCCTCACCGTCCCGCCGCCGGTCCGCGCCGGGATCACCGAACTCGCCCGCTCGCTGCGCGTCACGCCGTACGTCGTGCTCACCGCCGCCGTCCAGGCCGTGCTGCGGCGCTGGTCGGGCCGGAGCGACTTCCTGCTCGGCACGATGACCGCCAACCGGGACCACCCCGGCCTGGAGGAGGCGGTCGGCTTCTTCGTCAACAACGTGCCGCTGCACTGCCGGGTCGACACCGCGGGCTCCTTCCGCGACCTGTGCGCGGCCACCCGCAAGGAGGCCTTCCGCTCGCTGTCGTACCAGCGCGTGCCCTTCGACCGGCTGACCGCCGCCGTCGGCGCCGCGCACGGCACCGGCCGCAGGCCGCTGGTCGACGTCGGCTTCGTGTACCAGAACGCGCCGGTGCCCCGGGCCGGCCGCACCGGCTGGACCGCGCCCGCGGTCCTCGGCACCGGCACCGCGAAGTTCGACCTGCTGCTGATCCTGGAGGACGGCCCCGAGGGCCTCGCCGTCACGATCGAGTACGACACCGAGCTGTACGCCGCCGCCACCGCGCGGGACCTCGCCGGGGGCCTGGCCGCCCTGCTCGACGCCGCCGTCGGGGACCCGGACGCGCCGCTGGCCGAGCTGCCGGAGCTGCCCGGCCAGCCGGCCGCCGGTGACCTGCCGCCCGAGCCCGCGCCGCCCGCCGCGCGGGCCGCCGTCCAGGCCACGGGCACTCCCGCCGCGGCCGGCGCGCCGCTCACCGGCCCCGAGGCCGAGGCCGCGGAGCTCTTCGTCTCCGCCCTCGCCCAGCGCGGCGGGCTCGGCCCCGCCCCCGCAGCGGCCGAACTCGCCCCCGGCTCCGACTTCTTCGCGCTCGGCGGTCACTCGCTGCTCGCGGTCACCATGCTCGCCGAGGCCAAGCGCCGGCACGGACTCGTCGTCTCGCCGCGCGTCTTCCTGCCGGACCCGACGGTCGCCGGTCTCGCCCGCCTCCTCACCGAGGCGCGGGCCGCCGCCGAGGACGCCGAGGCAGCGCCGGACGCGCCCGAGCGGCCCGCCCCGGTGCCCGCCGCCGACGCGGAGGCCCACCCGGCCTCCCCGGTGCAGCAGCGCTTCTGGTTCCTGGACCGGCTGCCGTCGCTGCGCGCCGCGTACCTGATCCCCACGCTCGTCGAGTACGGCGGGCCCGTGGACCACGACGTGCTGCGCCGGGCAGTGGACCTGGTCCTCTCCCGGCATCCCGCCCTCTCCTCGGTGTTCTGCCTCGACCGGCGCAAGCGCCACGTGTGCTACCGCACCACCGCCACCCCGGCACCCGCCGAGGTCACCGACGCCGCCGACTGGCACCCCGACACCCTGCGCAACCGGCTCTCCCGGCTGTGCTGGGCACCCATGGACCTCGGACAGGAGGCCCCCGCCCGCGCGGAGATCCTCGCCCTCGGCCCCGAGCGGACCGTGCTCGCCCTGGTCGTCCACCACATCGTCGCCGACGGCTGGTCCCGCGACCTGCTGCTCGCCGAGATCGGCACGGCCTACCGCGCCCTGTCCGACGGCACCGCCCCCGACCTCGGAGAGCCCGTCCACCCCGCGGCGCTCGGTCCCGCGACGCCGGTGACCCCGGCGCAGGAGGCCGAGCGGGCCGCCGGCCTCCTGGAGCACCTGCGCGGCGCGCCCAACGACATCGCGCTGCCCCACGACTGGCCGCGGGCCGAACTCCAGTCCACCGACGCGACCCTGCTCACCGAGCGGCTGCCCGCCGGGACCGCCGCCCGGTTGCGCGCCGTCGCCGCCGACGTCGTCGGATGCACCCTCTTCATGACCACCGCGGCGCTGCTCGCGGTGGCGCTGGCCCGGCGCGGCAGCCAGCGGGACTTCCTCTTCGCCTTCCCGTGGGCCGGGCGCGAGGAGCCGGCCGCGGCCGGGGCGATCGGGATGTTCGTGAACACCCTGATCCTCCGCATCGACCTGCGCGGCGAACCGACCTGGCGCGAGCTGCTCGGCCGGGTCAGGGAGAGCTGTTCCGTCTCCTACCGCCACGCCGACGTCGCGCTCGACGTCCTCGCCAACGAGCTGCACAGCGACCGCGACCTCAGCCGCCCCGCCCTCACGCCGGTGTTCCTCAGCGCCCAGAGCGGCGCCACCGGCCCCGCCGTCCTGACCGACGACACCACCGCCCGATTCCTTCCGCTGGAACCGCTGCACATCAAGTACGAGCTCGAACTCGTCGCCACCGAGGCAGCGGACGACCGGCTGGACCTCTGCCTGGCGTACGCCGTCAACCTCTTCACCCGGGACACGGCCCAGGCCCTGCTCACCGACGTGGTCGCCGCCGCCGAAGACCTCGCGGCCGACCCCGACTCCCACCCCATCACCAGGAGCACTTCGTGAACAACACCGTGGCCACGACCCCGCTCACCGAGACCGAGCTGCTCGCCCGGGTCCGGCAGGCCTGGGCCGACACCCTCGACCTGGACGGCGTCGACCAGGTGCCCGACGACGTCAACTTCCTGGAGGCGGGCGGCAGTTCTCTGCTCCTGATCATGCTGTGGGAGGAGCTGGACCCGCTGACGGAGCGCACCCTCAAGGTCTCCGACCTGTTCCAGCACAGCACCGTCAAGGCCCAGGTCGCCCTCCTCGCGGACACCTCGGGCGCCGAGGAGGAGCTGACCGAGCTCGGCGCCCGCAACCGCGGCGGCCTGATCGGCCGCGCCCGCCGCGACCAGATCTCCGAGTGAGCGAGGGAACCCCCACCATGACCAACAGCACCGACATCGCCGTCATCGGCATCGGCCTTCGCTATCCCGACGCCACCACTCCCGAGGAGTTCTGGCGCAACATCGACCGCGGCGTCGTCTCCATGCGCGAGATGTCGCCCGAGCAGCTCAAGGCCGCCGGCGTCACCGACGAGATGCTGGCCGACCCGGCCTTCGTCCGCGTCGCCACCTCGCTGCCCGGCGTCGAGGACTTCGCCTCCGAGTTCTTCGGCTACCCGCCGCGCGAGGCCGAGACCATCGACCCGCAGCAGCGGATCTTCCTGGAGGCCTGCTGGGAGGCGCTCGAGACCGCCGGACACCCCGTCCGCAAGGACGGGCCCGTGGTGGGCGTCTTCGCCGGCAGCGCCGCCGGCAACTACTCCGCCGCCCTGCTCGCCGCGAAGGCCCGCGAGCAGGGGCTGCGCGCGGCCGTCGACGACCTGGAGCTCACCGTCGGCGGACAGGCCGACTTCATGACCTCCCGCGCCGCCTACAAGCTGGGCCTGCGCGGCCCCGCCGTCAGCCTCCAGACCGGCTGCTCCTCCTCGCTGTACGGCGTCCACTACGCCACGCTCAGCCTGCTCTCCGGCGAGTGCGACATCGCCCTGGCCGGCGGGGCCACGGTCCTCGAACCGTTCCGCGGCTACCGCCACCAGCCCGGCGGCGTGCTCTCCGAGGACGGCTACTGCCGCTCCTTCGACGCCAGTTCGACCGGCACCACCTACAGCTCCGGCGTCGGGGTCGTCGCCCTGCGCCGCCTCGACGACGCCCTCGCCGACGGCGACAACGTGCTCGCCGTGATCCGCGGCAGCGCCGTCGGCAACGACGGCGGCGACCGGCTCGGCTTCATCGCGCCCAGCCCGCGCGGCGTCGCCGACGTCGTGGCCGCCGCCCTCGGCACCGCGGGCGTCAGCGCCGACAAGCTGCGCTACGTCGAGGCGCACGGCACCGCCACCCCGGTCGGCGACAACATCGAACTCATCGCGCTCAACCGGGCGTTCCGCGCCACCACCGACAAGACCGCCTACTGCGCGCTCGGCTCGGTCATGTCCAACATCGGGCACACCGGCCCCGCCGCCGGCATCGCCGGCTTCATCAAGGCCGTGCACGTCGCCCGTACCGGCAAGATCCCGCCGCACCCGACCTTCGAGCGGCCGCGCGACCCGGGCATCCTCGACGAGAGCCCGTTCTTCGTCACCACCACGGGCGAGGACTGCACCGACACCGACCGGCACGTCCTGGTGAACTCCATGGGCGTCGGCGGCACCAACGCCGCCATCGTGCTCGCCGCCCCGCCGGAGCCGGTACGCCCCGCCGCGCCGAGCCGCGCCACCGTACGCCTCGTGCTCTCGGCCCGCACCCGCGCCGAGCTCGACCAGGCCTGCCGCCGGCTCGCCGACGCCCTCGACGAGGGCGGCATCGCCGCCGAGGACGTCGCCCACACCCTGCGCGTGGGCCGCGCCTCCTTCGACGAGCGGCGTGTCGTGACCGCCCCCCGCGAGCGCCTCGCCGCCGCCCTGCGGATGCCGCGCCCGCCGGCCGTGCGCACCGAGCGCGCCGCGGGCCGCCGCCCCGTGCTCGTCCTGCCCGCCCCGGACGCCCCGCAGCCGCCGGCCGCGCTGCTCGCCGCACTGCGCGCCGCACTGCCCGGGCTCGGCGACCCGCTGACGGCTCAGGACACCCTTCCCGAGGGCCGGTTCCCGCTGTACGTCGGCCACGGCGAGCCCGCCCGGGACCGCCACGTCGTCGCGCTGCCCGACCCCGCCGCCCCGCTCGACGAGGACACCCTCGCCGACCTCCTCGACGACGCGGTGACCACCGCCTGGCTGCACGGCGCCGAGACGGACTGGTCCGCGCTCGCCGGCCGCAGCGGCCGCCGGCTCGCCCTGCCGACGTACCCCTTCACCCGCAAGCGCCACTGGGCCCTCGACCGGCTCACCTACGACGGCCCGGTCGCCGCGGCGCCCGCCGCCACCGGCACCGGCGAGACGTCCAGCGCGGCCGAGGGCAGCGTCGAGGCCGGCCTCGTGCAGCTCTGGAAGGACCTGTTCGGGCACGAGACCATCGGTCTCGACGACGAGTTCGCCGCCCTCGGCGGCACCTCGCTGCTCTCCGTCCAGCTGGTCCTGGAGATCCAGCAGCGCTTCGGCGTGCTGGTCAACATCCACCGGGCCGGCGGCAGCCAGGCCACCGTCCGCCGCCTCACCACCATCGTCGAGGGTCTCCTGAACGGCGCCGGACTCGGCGACGAGGAGGTCGACCCGGCCGCCGACGGCGACGGCGCGCTCGTCGACGCCGACCTCCAGATCGCCCTGGAGCCGCTCGCGAAGAAGACCGCGCCCGGCAAGGACGTGCTGCTCACCGGCGCCACCGGCTACCTCGGCGCCTTCCTCCTCGACGAGCTCGTCCGCGCGTCGAAGGGCCGCGTCTACTGCGTCGTCCGCGCCGCCGACGAGGCCGAGGGCATGGCCAGGCTCAAGGCCACCGCCGCCAAGTTCGGTCTGGCCGAGCCCGACCCGGAGCGGGTCCACGCCGTCCCCGGCGACCTGCGCGACATCGCCCGGGTCTGCGAGACCTACCGCGACGGCGAGCTCGCCACCCGCGTCGGCCACGTCCTGCACTGTGCCGCCAAGGTCGTCTTCACCGAGCCGTACCGCATGCTGCGCGACGACAACATCCTGCCGCTGGTCGGCCTGCTGAACTGGATGCGCCCGCTCGGCATCCGCGACATCAGCTTCATCTCCACCGTCGCCGCCACCGCGCCCGCCGGTACCGACGGGATGCTGATGGAGACCCGCGAGCAGCCGCTCGACCCGCAGCTCGGCGGCTACGGCGTCAGCAAGTGGGTCGGCGAGCGCATCCTGGAGCGCGCCGACCAGGACGGCATGCGGGTACGGGTGTTCCGCCCCGGCCTGATCATGGCCTCCAGCAAGACCGGCGCCTGCAACGACAAGGACCTCATCTGGTTCCTGCTCGCCAGCGGCCTGGTCGTCGGCGCCCGCCCGGTCGACGACCGCGGCATGCCGGTCTCCCCGGTCGACGTGCTGGCCCGCGCGGTCGCCGAACTCGCCCTGTCCAGCAAGTCGGTGGGCCGCGCCTACCACCTGGTCGACGAGATCTCGCCGAGCCTGGAGGACCTGTTCGAGGCCCTGGAGGAGGCCGGCCTGCCCACCCGCACCGTGCCCCTGACCGAGTGGCAGCGGCTCGTCGCGGAGCGCGCGCAGCAGACCGGCAGCAAGGTGCTCTCCGCGACCGCCCTCTACGAGATGGAGGGACACGAGCTGGACGAGGCCGGCGTCCAGGCCCGCGCCTGGCAGCCCTGGCTGCGCAAGGCCGGACTGTCCCCGCTGGTCACCGGCGAGCAGCTGCGGAGCGGCCTGGCCTTCCTGGCCCACCGCACGGACGACATCGGCTCGCTGCTCCCGGCCCTGGCGGCCGAGGGCGCGCGCGGCGACAACGAGGGGGAGAAGTGAGCGACAACCCGACCCGCACCGGCCACGGGGCCACCACGGCCGGGCACCGGCTCGCGATCATCGGCGCCGGCGTCATGGGCACCGGCATCACCACCCTGGCCCTGGGCCGCGGCATCGACGTGATCCTCGTGGACGTCTCCGAGGACATCCTCGCCAAGGCCCGGACCGCGGCCACCGGCCAGCTGCGCCTGGCCCGCATGATGGGCAAGCTGCCGCGCGAGGGCGCCACCGGCGAACTGGTCACCACCACCCGCATCGAGGACATCGCCGGGGCGACCGCCGTCGTCGAGGCCGTCACCGAACTCGCCCCGCTCAAGGCGAAGGTGCTCGCGGAGGCCTCGGCCGTGGTCGCTCCCGGCACCCTGCTGATCTCCAACACCTCGGCCGTGCCGATCGACGAGCAGGCCGACTCGGTGGCCCGGCCCGAGGACCTGGTCGGCATCCACTTCATGAACCCGCCCTACCTGATCCACACCTCGGAGCTGATCCGCGGGCCGCGCAGCGGCGAGGCCGCCGTCGACGCCGCCCGCGAGCTCCTGGAGGCCCTGGGCCAGCACGGGGTCGTCGTCGGCGACGGACCCGGCTTCGTGATCAACCGGATCCTGCAGCGCATGATCAACGAGGCCGCCCGGATCGTCGCCGACGGCGTGGCCGACCCGGCGTCCGTCGACGCCGCCTTCGAGGGCTGCCTCGGCCACACCACAGGACCGCTCGCCACCGCCGACCTCATCGGCCTCGACAACGTGGTCGACTCCCTGCGCGTCCTGCACGAGCGCACCGGAGACGCGGGCTACGAGCCCTGCGCCCTGCTCCTGGAAAAGGTCGCCGCCGGCGACTTCGGCCGCAAGACCGGCCGCGGATTCTTCGTATACGGAGGAAGCACGTCATGAGCACCCCCACCACCCAGCAGGACACCGCCGCCATCCGCGAGACGCTGACCGCGTTCCTGGAGCAGCGCACCAAGACCGAGGTCGCCGCCGACGTCGATCTCTTCTCCACCGGCCTCGTCACCTCCCTGTTCGCGATGGAGCTGCTCGTGCACGTCGAGCAGTCCTTCGGGGTCCAGGTCGGCGGGTCCGACCTCACGCTCGACAACTTCCGCAGCGTCGACGCGATGACCGCCCTGGTACTGCGCCTGCGAGGCGGCGGCGATGAGTGAGCCGACCACGGTGCTCTCCGCCCGCGCCGAGGCGGAGCAGCTGACCGGCGAGCTGATCGGCGACCGGGCCGACGCCTGGGACCGCGCGGGCGAGCTGCCGCTCGGGCTGCTGCGCGAACTCGGCGGCAAGGGCGTCCTGTGCGCCCAGGTCCCCGCCCCGTACGGCGGACTCGGTCTGAGCAGTGCCGACAACGGCGAACTCACCGCCCACGTGGGTGCCCTGTGCTCCTCCGTCCGCAGCGTGATGACCTCCCAGGGCATGGCCGCCTGGACGATCGAGCGCCTCGGCACCGACGAGCAGAAGGCCGTCCACCTGGGCGAGCTCACCTCCGGCCGGCTCGCCGGGGTCGCGTTCAGCGAGCCCGGCGCCGGCAGCGACCTCGGCGCGATGACCACCACGATCCGCACCGAGGGCGACACGGTCGTCGTCGACGGCCACAAGGCCTGGATCACGGTGGCCGCCTACGCCGACCTCCTCGTCGTCTTCGGCCGCCACGGCGCCGGGGCGGGCGCGGTGGTCGTCCCCACGGACGCGCCCGGCGTGACCGTGGAGCGCGTCGCCGACCCCATGGGCTGCCGGGCCGCCGGCCACGCCAACGTGACCTTCGACGGGGTACGGCTGCCCGCTGACCGCCTCCTCGGCGGCGCCGGGCTCCCCGTCGACTGGCTGGTGACCTCCGCGCTCACCTTCGGCCGGGTCTCGGTGGCCTGGGGCTGCGTCGGCATCCTGCGGGCCTGCCTGCGGGCCGCCGCCTCCCACGCCGCCACCCGGCAGCAGTTCGGCGCGCCGCTGGCCGACCACCAGCTGGTCGCCCGGCACCTGGCCGAACTGCACGTCGCCCAGGAGGCCTCGGCCCGCTGCTGCGAGCAGGCCAGCCGCTGCTGGGACGAGAACAGCCCCGAGCTCGTCACCTCCGCCGTCACCGCCAAGCACCTCGCCGCCGGGCACGCCGCCCGCGGCGCGGCGGCCGCCGTCCAGGTCCTGGCCTCGGCCGGCGCCCAGGACGGCGGTCCGGTGGCCCGCGCCTACCGGGACGCCAAGCTGATGGAGATCATCGAGGGCAGCAACGAGATCAGCCAGCTGCTGCTCGGCAAGCACGCCCTGGCGGTGTGGTCATGAGCCACGACACCACCATCGGCATCGGCGCCGTCCACACCGTCCTGCCCACCGTCCGCACGCCACTCGACGAGCTCCCCGAGTTCGCCGGACTCACTCCGGAAGAGGCGGAGTTCGCCCGCGGCAGCGGCATCGGGACGGTCGGCGTCCTGGAGGACACCACCGCCGGCGACCTGGCCGCCCGGGCCGTACGCGGACTGCTCGACCGACCGGACGCGGCCGGCGGCTCCGCCCGCCCCGACACCCTGGTGCTGGTCGGACCGCGCGCCCCCGACGTGCTGCTCGGCTCGGACGCCTGCCGCGTCCAGGCCGAGGCGAAGCTCGACGGCACGTTCGCGTTCACCCTCGACGGGCTCGGCTGCACGGGCTCCAGCGCCGCCTGGGCCCTCGGCCGTGACCTGCTGCTCGCCGACCCGTCCCGGCAGAGCGTCCTCATCGCCCACGGCAGCCGGCCCACCGGCCTCGACCGGGTCCGGTACCCGGTCACCGTGATCGGCGACGGCGCCTACGCGATGACCCTGGTCCGCGGCGGCCGGCCGGTCCTGCGGGCGCACCGCCAGGAGACCGACGGCACCTTCCACGACCTGTTCCGGGTCGACTACAAGCAGGTGCCGTACTACGAGTGGCGCGAGGAGTGCGCCTCGCCCGACCGGTACCGCTTCGAGCTGGCCATGAACAGCCGGATGCGGCTCTCCCGGATGGTCGACGAGGTGCTCGCGGACGCGGGCGTCGACAAGGGCGCCGTCGCCACGACGCTCATGCAGAACGTCACCGCGAGCGCGTACCAGTTCTACGAGACCCTGCTCGGCCTCTCCGTCCACCCCGTGTGCGGCGAGCACCTGGCCGCGTACGGCCACCTGGGCGCCATGGACGTGGTGCTCAACCTCGACGCGCTCCTCGCGAGCGGCGAACTGGCCCCGGGCGACCTCGTGCTCGTCCTCAACAACAGTCCGGTCGCGGCCTGGGCCGTGACCCTGTGGGAGGTGTGATCATGACGGAGACCGTGCAGGACGTCACGACCGTCAAGTGCCTGGTGTGGGACCTCGACAACACCCTGTGGCAGGGCACCCTGCTGGAGGACGGCGAGGTCGTGCTCTCCGACGAGGTGCGCGAGGTGATCACCACCCTCGACGAGCGCGGCATCCTCCAGGCCGTGGCCAGCAAGAACGACCACGACCACGCCTGGGAGCGGCTGGAGCAGCTGGGCGTCGCCGAGTACTTCGTGCACCCGCACATCGGCTGGGGCGCCAAGTCCGGCTCCGTGCGGAACATCGCCGAGCAGCTGAACTTCGCGCTCAAGACGATCGCCTTCGTCGACGACCAGCCCGCCGAGCGCGCCGAGGTCGCCCACCACCTCCCCGAGGTGCGCTGCTACCGAGCCGAGGAGGTCCTGGAGCTCACCGGACGCCCCGAGTTCAGCCCCGTCACCACCGCCGACTCGCGCCGGCGCCGCGAGATGTACCAGGCGGGCTTCCGCCGCGAGGCGGCCCGCCAGGAGTTCCCCGGCGCCGACGAGGAGTTCCTGCGCACCCTCGACCTCGTCATGACGATCCGGCGGGCCGCCGACGAGGACCTGGCCCGGGTCGAGGAACTCACCCTGCGCACCAGCCAGATGAACGCCACCGGCGTCCACTACGGCGACGCCGAGCTGCGCGGCCTGCTCGCCGACCCGGGCCACGAGGTGCTGGTCATCGAGCTCCGCGACCGCTTCGGCGACCACGGCGCCGTCGGCATCGTGCTGCTCGAACGCCTCCCCGGCGTCTGGCACCTGAAGCTGCTCGCCACCTCCTGCCGGGTCGTGTCCTTCGGCGCCGGCGCCGTCATCCTGCGCTGGCTCACCGACCGTGCCGCCGCCGCGGGCGTCCACCTGGCCGCCGACTTCCGGCGCACCGAGCGCAACCGGATGATGGAGGTCGCCTACCGCTTCGCCGGCTTCACCGGCGACGCCTGCCCGTGCGCCGCGGCGGTCACCGGCCCGGACCGGGACGGCATCGAGCTGCTGCACATCGAGCCCGTACGGCAGGAGCCGCCGACCACGATGCGGCTCGACGCGCCCGACCTGACCGTGCCCGCCGGCGAGGTGTCGCATGGCTGACACGCAGGTCCCGGGCACCCTGTACGAGTGGTTCGACCGCACCGCCGAGCGGCACCCGGACGAGCCCGCCCTGGAGGCCGGCGGCGCCGTCCTGAGCTACCGCGAGCTGCGCCGCGCCGCCGAGCACGTCGCCGCCCGGATCCTGGCGGCGCACGGCTCCGCGCCCCGCCGGATCTCCGTCATGGCGACCCGCTCCGTCGCGGTCCTCGCCGCCTATCTGGCGGGCCAGCGGCTCGGCGCGACCGTCACCCCGGTCAACCCGGCCTTCCCGGTGCAGCGCAACCGGATGATCGTGGAGCTCGCGGGCACCGAGGTGCTGGTCGTCGACTCCGCCGACGCCGCCCAGCTCGACGGCGAACTCGCCGGCTGCGTGCCCACCGAACTGCGCCTGGACGCCGAGGAGGTCGCCGCCGCCGGACGCGCGGCGGCCGCCCCGGCGGCGGACCTCCCGCCGTACACCACGGGCCCGGACGACGTGGCGTACGTCCTGTTCACCTCGGGCTCGACCGGCCGCCCCAAGGGCGTGCCGATCCGGCACCGCAACCTCGGCCCGTACCTGGCGCACAACATCGCGCGCTACGGCATCGGCCCCGGCTGCCGCACCTCCCACACCTTCGACCTGACCTTCGACCCGTCGGTCTTCGACCTCTTCGTCACCTGGGGCGGCGGCGCCACCCTCGTGGTGCCCGGCCGGGCCGAACTCCTCTCGCCCGTCGACTACATCGTCGACAACGGCATCACCCACTGGTTCTCGGTGCCGTCCGTGGTGTCCGTCAGCGCCCAGCTCGGCAACCTGCCCGCCGGCCTGGCCACCGGTCTGCGGATGAGCGTGTTCATCGGCGAGCAGCTGTCCTACGACCAGGCCCGCGCCTGGCACGCGGTCGCTCCGCAGGCCGCCATCGAGAACGTCTACGGCCCCACCGAACTCACCGTCGCCTGCACCGAGTTCGCCCTGCCGGCCGACCCGGCGGACTGGCCCGCCACCTCCAACGACACCGTCCCGATCGGGCCCGTGTACGACTTCCTCGAGCACCTGGTGCTCGACGAGGACGGCAGGCCCGCCACGGAGGGCGAGCTGGTCGTCCGCGGCTCCCAGCGCTTCGACGGCTATCTCGACCCCGCCGACAACCGCGGGCGCTTCCTCGCCTACGACGACGGCGTCACCCCGTACGACGGGGAGGGCCCGCTCAGCGCGGAGCACTACTACCGGACCGGCGACCGGGTGCGCTGGGAGGACGGCCGGCTCGTGCACCTCGGCCGGCTCGACAACCAGGTGAAGGTCCGCGGCTACCGCATCGAGCTCGGCGAGATCGAGGCCGCGATGCGCCGCCACCCGGACATCGACCAGGCCGTCGTCATCGCCCTGAGGAACGGCGACGACGTCGAACTCGTCGGCTGCCACACCGGCACCGCCGTCGAGCCCCAGCCCCTCGGCCGCTGGCTGCGCAAGCGCGTCCCGGTCCACATGGTGCCCCGGCGATTCCGGCACCTGGACACCCTGCCGCTCAACCCCAACGGCAAGATCGACCGGCCGCGCATCACCAGCGAGCTCCAGTCCCACGACCTCGCCGCGGCCGGACCGGCCGGCGGCCACGGAGGCCACCATGGCGATTCTCGATGACATCATCCCGCCGCCCGGCATCGTCCGGACGCTCTGCCTGAGCAACTTCGCCAAGACCGCGGGGCACGGCGTCCTCATGGCCGTCAGCGTGCTGTTCTTCACCCGTACCGTCGGCATCCCCGCCGAACAGGTCGGCCTCGCCCTGAGCATCGGCGCGGCCATGGCCATGGCCGCCAGCATCCCGGCCGGCCGGCTCGCCGACGTCATGGGCCCCCGCAACACCACCGTCGGATTCCTGCTGCTGCTCGGCGTGTTCGTCGGCGCCTACGCCTTCGTCGAGAGCTTCGCCGCCCTCGTCGTGGTGACCAGCCTCGCCCTGATGGCCGAGTCCTCCACCGACGCCGCGCGCGGCGCCCTGATCGCCGGGCTCATCCCGCAGGAGGACCGCGTCCGCGCCTGGTCCTACATGCGGGCGGTCAGCAACCTCGGCGTGACCCTCGGCGCCGCCGCCGGCGCCGTCGCCCTCTGGTTCGACAGCCGGCCCGCCTACGTCGGCCTGCTCATCGCGGGCGGCGCGATGTTCCTGATCGCCGGCGCCGCCTACATGACGGTCCCGTCGGTCGAGCCCGCGGCCAAGGAGAACAGCGGACCCAAGTGGGTGGTCCTGCGCGACCTCCCGTACGCCGCCGTCGCCCTGCTCAACTCGGTCCTGGTGATGAACGTCGCCATCCTCACCGTGGCGCTGCCCATCTGGATCACCGGCCACACCGACGCCCCGAAGTGGCTCTACTCCGTGATCCTCATCCTGAACACGATCATGGTCGTGCTCTTCCAGGTCCGGGCCGGCAAGGGCAGCGAGGACGTCCGCGGCGGGGCCCGCACCCTGCGCCGCTGCGGGGTCTTCCTCGCGCTGTGCTGCGGGCTCTTCGCGCTCGCCGCCGACCGCCCGGTGTGGGTCGCCGTCGCCGCCCTGCTCGCCGGAGCCGTCGTCCACGTCATCGGCGAGATGCTCTACAGCGCCGGCTCGTGGTCCCTGGCCTTCGGCCTGGCCCCGGACCACGCCCAGGGGCAGTACCAGGGCATGTTCGGCATGTCGACCCAGCTCGGCTCGATGGTCACCCCGGCCCTCGCCACGCTGCTCATCGTCCGGCTCGGCTGGCCGGCCTGGGTGGTCTTCGCCGCCCTCCTGCTCGCCGCCGGTCTCGCCGCGCCCGCGGTGGCGTCCTGGGCCGAACGCACCCGCAAGCCGGCCCCCGAGACGGGCGCCGAAGCGGCCGTCGCCTCCTGACCGCCGCCCGATCGGAGAACGCACGCCATGGACTTCAGCCTCTTCTACTTCGCCAACGACAGCACGGGCGCCGCCGACAACCGCTACGAACTCCTGCTCGAAGGAGCGAAGTTCGCCGACCGCAACGGCTTCAGCGCGGTGTGGACGCCCGAGCGGCACTTCCACCCCTTCGGCGGCCTCTACCCCAACCCGTCGGTGACCGGCGCCGCCGTCGCCGCCGTGACCGAACGCATCGGCATCCGGGCGGGCAGCGTCGTCGCCCCGCTCCACCACCCGCTGCGCATCGCGGAGGAGTGGTCGGTCGTCGACAACCTGTCGAACGGCCGGGTGGGCCTCTCCTTCGCCTCCGGGTGGCACGCCACCGACTTCGCGCTGCGCCCGGAGAACTACGAGAACCGCCGGCAGATCCTGCTCGACCAGGTGGAGCAGGTCCGCGCCCTGTGGCGCGGTGAGCGGATCGCCGTCACCGACGGCGTCGGCAACGAGCAGCGGCTCGGGATCTACCCGCCGCCGGTGCAGCCCGAGCTCCCGGTCTGGGTGACCAGCGCCGGCGGCGTCGAGACCTTCCGCAACGCCGGCCGGTCCGGCTCCGGGCTGCTCACCCATCTGCTCGGCCAGGACCTCGACGACCTCGCGCACAAGATCGCCGAGTACCGCAAGGCCGTCGCCGCACTCGGCCGCCCCGACGGCTGGACCGGCCACGTCGCCCTCATGGTGCACGCCTTCCTCGGCGAGGACGAGGACGCCGTACGCGAGACCGTACGGGCCCCGCTCGGCGACTACCTGCGCAGCTCCCTCGGGCTGCTGCTCGGCTCGCAGCTCGACGGCCGGCGCATCGACGCCTCCAAGCTGTCGCCGGAGGACGTCGACTTCATCGTGGCCAGGTCCTTCGACCGCTACTTCGACGACGGCGGCCTCCTCGGCACCGTCGACAAGGCCGAGCGGATGGTGGAGCGGTTCCGCGCGATCGGCGTGGACGAGGTCGCCTGCCTGATCGACTTCGGGCTCCCCACGCCCGCCGTCCTGGCGAGCCTGGAGCACCTGAACCGGCTGCGCGAGCGCACGACCGCCGACGGCGAGGGCCCGGCGTCATGACCCGGCAGCCAGTACGAGCGGAAACGGAAGAGGGATCGAGGGCCGTGGGCGGAATCGTCGACTTCGAGGTGGTGTTCCCGTCGTCGACGGTGGACGTACGGGAGCTGCACGAGTCCTCGGGCGTGCCCGTGGCCGACATCCTGGCCATCACCCACACCGAGAGCTTCCCCGCCCTCGACGAGGACGAGGCCGCCTGGGAGCTGGCCGCGGCCGCCGGCCGCACGGTCCTGGAGCGCAACGGGATCGACCCGGACGACATCGGCCTCGTCCTCTACGCCGGGTCGGGGGAGTGGGACCTGCCGTTCTGGTCGCCGGCCGCCAAGGTCGCCGACGAACTGGGCATCGGCAACGCCCACTGCTACGAGGTCACCAACTTCTGCAACGGCGGCATGACGGCCGTGCGCACCGCGCTCGCCGAACTCGCCCTGGGCACCGCCCGGTACGCCCTCGTGCTCGTCGGCGACCGGCTCAGCCGGCTGGTCGACCACGAGGACGCCGAGTCCAAGGCCCTGTTCAACTTCGGCGACGCGCCCGCCGCCCTCCTCCTCGGCCGCGAGGACTGCCTGCTCGACGTGCTGGCGACCGCCGTCCGCACCGACCCGTCCTGGGCCGACTACTACTCCGGCGACGTGGAGGACGACCGCGTCCTCATGCGCCGCCGCGGCCGCAGGCAGGGACTCGGCGACGCCTACCTGGAGAACTTCCCGGCCCGCGTCGACGACGTGCTCGGCACCCTCGGCAGGCGCATCGAGGACGTCGACTGGTTCCTCATCAACCAGGGCGACAAGGGCATGCACGAGAAGCTCCTCGCCAAGCTCGGCATCCCGGCGGAGAAGAGCGTCTTCAACTACCACCGGTACGGGCACATGGGCGGCTCCGACCCGTTCATCGCGCTCGGCGACCTCATCGACGGGAAGCGCGTCGAGCCCGGCGACCTCGTGCTCGTCGCGACCAGCGGCATGGGCTTCAGCTGGGGCGTGACGGCGATGGAGTACCGAGGACGATGACCGCTCCCGTACGCCCGTACGCGGGCTGGAAGGACCTGCGGCGTTTCCTCGCTCCGGTCACCGGGCCCGAGCCGGGACCCGCGGACGGGGCCGACGGGGCCCAGGGAGGCTTCACGCTGCTCCTCGTCCACCACGCCGGAGGCTCGGCGGCGGCCTTCGCGCCGTTCCTGAGGCACCTGCCCGCCGACTGGCGGGTGCTCGCCGTGGACCTCCCGGGCCGGCTGATGGCCATGGGCGAGGGCGGCTGCCGCTCCACCGCCGAGGCGGTGGCGTGGCTCGCCCCGCTCACCCGGCGCGTGCTCGACGGCCCCTACGGCGTCTTCGGCCACAGCATGGGCGCCCTCGTCGCGTACGAACTGGCCCGTGAGCTCTCCCAGGACGGGCCGGCGCCCCTCTGGGTGGGCCTCTCCGGCGCCCCCGCGCCCGGCCACCGGCCCGACCGCGCCCAGCGGCACCTGTGGTCGCGGGAGCGGCTGACCGCCTTCATGCGGGACCTCGGCGGCACGCCCGAGGAGGTCCTCGCGATCCCCGACATCGTCGGCCCGATGGTGGAAGCGCTGCGCGGCGACCTCGCCGTCGTCGACACGTACGAGGAGCACCCCGGCCCGCCGCTGCGGGTGCCCCTGTCCCTGTTCACCGGCGAGGACGACCCGGTCGCCCACCCGGGGCTCGCCGCCCCCTGGGCCGGCCGCACCACCGCCGCGACCGCCCGGCACTCCTGGCCCGGAGGCCACTTCTACCTGTTCGACCACGCCGCGGCGGTCTGCCACAGCATCGGCCGTGACGTCACCGCCGCCCGCAACTCCCTTCTGGAGCCACGCACATGACACGTCGACTGTTCACCTCGGAGTCCGTGACCGAGGGCCACCCCGACAAGATCGCCGACCAGATCAGCGACACGATCCTCGACGCGCTGCTCGCCCAGGACCCCAGCTCGCGGGTCGCCGTGGAGACCCTGATCACCACCGGCCAGGTGCACGTCGCCGGCGAGGTCTCGACCTCCGCGTACGCGCCGATCGCCCAGCTCGTCCGGGACCGGATCCTGGAGATCGGCTACGACTCCTCCCTCAAGGGCTTCGACGGTGCCTCCTGCGGCGTGACGGTGTCGATCGGCGCGCAGTCGCCGGACATCGCGCAGGGCGTCGACACCGCCTACGAGGCCCGGGTCGAGACCGGGGGCGACGAGGTGGACGACCTGGACCGGCAGGGCGCCGGCGACCAGGGCCTGATGTTCGGCTACGCCTGCGACGAGACGGCCGAGCTGATGCCGCTGCCGATCCACCTGGCGCACCGGCTGGCGCGGCGCCTCACCGAGGTCCGCAAGGACGGGACGGTCCCCTACCTGCGCCCGGACGGCAAGACGCAGGTCACCATCGAGTACGACGGCGACCGGGCCGTCCGCCTCGACACGGTGGTCGTGTCCTCGCAGCACGCCGCCGACGTCGACCTGGACGGGCTGCTCGCGCCCGACATCCGCACCCATGTCGTCGAGCACGTCCTGGCCCGGCTGGACCAGGACGGCATCAAGCTCGACACCGACGGCTACCGGCTGCTGGTCAACCCGACCGGGCGCTTCGAGATCGGCGGCCCGATGGGCGACGCCGGCCTCACCGGCCGGAAGATCATCATCGACACGTACGGCGGCATGGCCCGCCACGGCGGCGGTGCCTTCTCCGGCAAGGACCCGTCGAAGGTGGACCGCTCGGCCGCGTACGCCATGCGCTGGGTCGCCAAGAACGTGGTCGCGGCCGGACTTGCCCGCCGCTGCGAGGTCCAGGTCGCGTACGCGATCGGCAAGGCCGAGCCGGTCGGCCTCTTCATCGAGACCTTCGGGACGGAGCAGGCGCCGGTGGCGACGATCGAGAAGGCCGTGACGGAGGTCTTCGACCTCCGCCCGGCCGCGATCATCCGCGATCTCGACCTGCTCCGCCCCATCTACTCCCGGACCGCCGCCTACGGGCACTTCGGCCGCGAACTGCCGGAGTTCACCTGGGAGCGCACCGACCGCGTCGACGCGCTCAGGACCGCGGCGGGGCTGTAGGCACGGGCCGCCCAGCGACCCCGGGCGGCCCGGTCCGGGCCCCGACCGTCAGGGCGGGCAGGGCCGTTCGTTCTCGGGGTCCGGCAACAGTCCCTTGGTGGCGATCAGATAGCCCAGCTGGGCCCGGCTGACGCTGCCGAGGCGCCGCGAGATCCGGCTGATGTACTCGGCCACGGTCCGCCGGCTGATGCCCAGACCGCGGGCGATCTTCTCCTCGGTGTGACCGGCGACCAGGAAGCGCACGATGCTCTGCTCGAGCTCGGAGACGACGATCTCCGGTCGCTTCCCGGCAGCCGGGTCCACCGGGGTGCCGCGGGCCCAGGCGTACTCGAAGACATTGGCCAGATACCGGACGACGTGCGGGTCCCGCACCTCCAGCGCCTCGTCCGGGGAATCGGAAAGCGTCGGAATGAAAGCGACCGTGCGGTCGCAGATGATGACCCGGTCGAACATTTCGTCAACGGTACGGATACTTCCGCCGGCTTCCGCGACGGTCCGGATGTAATCGGCCGTGGGCGGGTGATTCCACACCGCATGCTGATAGAGGGTGCGTTGCGAGACGCCCCTCGACAGGAGTTCCAGATTGCGCCGGACGACCGTTTCCAGGATCTCCGGAGGACGCCGGCCGCCCGGCTGGGCGGTCAGCAGCTCCGCCTTGCACAGTCCCACCGCCACGTCGATCGTCTCGGCGATCTGACCGGCACCCCGCAGCACCGTCGAGTACTGCGGGCCGCTCTGCCGGGCCTCGGTGTACACGGCCTCAGCCGTCTCGAAGGACTTGGTCAGAGCGTCCAGCCGACGACGGCCCTCGGCGAGCGTGTGCTCCAGCGGCGCCAGGGTCCTACCTGCGGCGATCGCCGGAGTGACCGGTACGAGCAGGCCCGGTTCACCCGGTACCGGCTCGAGCAGTCCGAGCTCCGTCGCGCAGTGGACCGGCGGGTCGGCCGGTATCGACCCGGCGGCGACGGCGCTCTCGTAACGACGTAGTCCAGGCTCGCACAGTCCTGGTCCACATGGCGTGCTATCACACCCTGTTTGTGACATTTGCCCCCCTGCGTGATCATGCGCTGCGCATACATGTTAGGTCAGGGCGTTGTTAGGGCAACCGCGCGCCGGAAACCATGAGTGGGCCTCTCCCAGTCGGTTCGACACCCCCGTTTACCCGTTTACCAAGGGATGGAAATGCCTCATTCGATTCACAGTGAAGAGTTCCGTTCGGCGGTGGCCCGGCTGTCCGTGCCCGGAATGGGCACCGAAGTCGTCGGCCCGCTCCTCGCCAACCTCGTCCAACTGCTGCGCCCGCGCCGCGTACTGGAAGTGGGAATGGGCTACACGACGCCGTTCCTCGCCGCCGCCCTCGCCGAGGCCGAGCGCACCGTCGCCGAGGAATCGCTCGCCCTCGCCGCGAAGACCCGCGAACACCTCGACGCCGGCCGCGCGCTCGACGACAGCTGGCTGCTCGCCGAACCTCCGCTCGTCACTCCCTCGCTGCACCTGGAGCCTTACCAGCCGCGCCTCGCCGCCGTCGACAACCTGTCGATCGCCGAGTCCTCCGCGGGCCGCGTCCGCGAGGTGCTCACCGAGCTCGGCCTCGACGACCGGGTCACCGTCGTCAACGCCGACCTCAAGGACTCCCTCGACAAGCTGCCCGAGGAGTTCACGCCCATCGACTTCGCCTGGGTCGACGCCTGGGAGTGCCTGTGGTTCTTCGACCACTTCTGGCCCCTGATCAACCCCGACGGCGGCCTCGTCGTCATGCACTACCTGATGACCTACCCGGAGGGCGACGCCGTCCGCCGCTACATCGCGAAGTTCCAGGAGCGCCATCCGGGCGAGCTGGAGGTCGTCAGCCTCCTCGAGTCGCAGAAGCTGATGCAGAACAGCGTCACGATCCTGCGCCGCACCTCCGGCGCGCGGAAGCTGCGTTACGCCGGCACCGGCGGCCGCATCGACTACTCGGACCAGCTGCACCGCGACGCCGAGGAGCACCTGCGGCTGGTCGCCGACGGCCGCGCGGCCGCCCACCGGTCCGCCTGACCACGACGAGCAGTGAGGACTGCTGTGACTGTCACGCTCGAACCGGTACGGAGCCGGAGCTTCGCCTTCATCCTGGGCAGCCCCCGCGGCGGAGGCAACACCGAGACCCTGGCCCGCTACGCGGCCGAGGGGCTCCCGCCGGACGCCACGGGCAGCTGGCTCAGCCTGAGCGAGCTGGCGCTCCCGGCCAGTCCGGCCGGTCCGCTCCCCGACGGCGCGGAGAAGGTGCTGCTCGACGCGACCCTGGACAGCACGGACATCGTGGTCGCGTCGCCGCTCCACTGGTACAGCGTCTCCGCGGCGACGAAGCTCTACCTCGACTACTGGGCCCGCTGGAGCGGGCTGCCGGACCTCGGCTTCCGCGAGCGGATGCGGGGCAAGAACCTGTGGGCCGTCACGGCGTACGCCCGGGGCGACGACACCGACACCGAACCGCTCACGGGCATGCTCCGGCGGACCGCCGGCTACCTCGGCATGGAGTGGCGCGGCGCGCTCCTCGCCCGCGCCCACCGCGAGGGCGACCTGGAGGCGGACCCGGCGGCCCTGGCGCGGGCCGCCGCCTTCTTCGACGTCACGCGCTGACGCGCCCGCGCCGACGCGGCGGGCGGGCCGTCCGGACCTCTCCGGACGGCCCGCCCGCCGTTCGGCTTCTCCGCGGGGCCCGTCGGCCGTTCGGCTTCTCCGGGCGGCCCGTCGGCCGTTCCGCTTCTCCGCGGGGGTGCACCGCCCGCCGTCAGGCTTCTGCGCGCGGGTGCGCCGCCCGCCGTCCGGCTGCAGCGCAGCCCCAGCCGTCCGGACTTCTCCGCGCGGCCCGTCTGCCGTCCGGACTTCTCCGCGGGTACGCCGCCCGGGGGCGGGCCGCGCCCTCACTGCCGTTCCGCGGCCTCCCACTCCTCGTGCGCGACGCGGACGCGGTCCCACAACCCCGCGCGCGCGGACGCGTCGACGTCGGTCAGGTCCAGCCGGAACACCCCGACCAGGACGTCGTAGAAGTCGTCGGCCGAGTCGACGGTCCGCTCGTCCGTGCCCTCGGCGTGGATCCGGCGCAGCACGCGGCCGCGCAGCACGTCCACGGCTTCGGCGCCGCGGAGCTGGGCGGTGAGTACCCGGACGAAGCCGGACTCGGGGGAGGTGGACAGCCGGACGTGCTCCTCGGCGAAGGAGGAGAGCTCCACGGGCTCCGGCGCGAAGACCATCGTCTTGAACGCGCCGCGGGGATCGTGGGTGAACCGCCATCCGTCGGGCACCACCGTCGACGGGGCCATCGCGTAGGTGAACGGCCCCTGGGAGTAGCTGCCTTCGCGCAGCGGAAGCGGCTCGTACATCCCGCCCGCGAGCCCGGTGTCGACCAGCCACCGCTCGCCGTCGAGCCGCACGGTGAGCGCGAGGTGGTCACCGCCCGGGCCCGCGGGGTCCTCCACCTCCTCCTGCACCCCGGCGCGGTGCAGGGTCACCTCGTACCCGAGGGCCGTGAGCAGTGCGGCGAAGGCCCCGTTGAGGTGGAAGCAGTAGCCGCCGCGCCCGCGGACGATACGGGCGGCGGACTCCGTGGCGTCGATGCCGGTCGGCCGCCCCAGATGGATGTCGAGGTTCTCGTAGGCGACCCGCTCCACCTGCGCCCGGTGCAGGGCCCACAGCGCCTCGGCGGTCGGCGCCTGCGGCCGGGCCACCCCCAGCACGGCCAGGTACCCGTCGACGTCGATCATGCTCCCCCTCGCTGCCGGACCACTGTCGGAAGATCGTCAGCGTACCCAGCCGGAGGGCCGGGAGGCCGGGCCCGGTGGTGTCGTGCTCGACACCACCGGGCCCGGCCTCCCGTGACAGGGGACGGCTCACCAGGAGGACTTGGTCACTCCGGGCAGGAAGCCCGCGTGCGCCTGCTGCCGGGTCCGTACCCGGGAGAGGCCGAACCTGCGGAGGTAGCCGCGGGGCCGGCCGTCGACGCCGTCGCGGTTGCGCACCCGCGTGGCGCTGGCGTCGCGCGGCTGGCGCCGCAGCTCCGCGAGGGCGGCGGCGCGTTCGGCGGGCGTGGAGGACGGCCGGCGGACGGTCTCCTTGAGCTCCGCCCGGCGGGCCGCGTACCGCGCGACGGTCTCCTTGCGCTTCTCGTTCTTCGCGATCTTGCTCTTCTTCGCCATCAGACGCGGCCTCCTCGCGCACGGATCCGGGCGACGGCGGCCTCGATGCCGATCGCGTCCACGGTCTTGATCGCCCGGGCGCTCAGCGTGAGCCGGACGTGCCGGCCCTCGCTGGGCAGCCAGTAGCGCTTGCGCTGGATGTTCGGGTCGAAGCGGCGCGGCGTGCGGCGGTGCGAATGGGAGATCGCGTTGCCGAATCCCGGCTTGGCGCCGGTCAGTTGGCAGTGGGCGGACATGGTCGGGCTACCCCTCTCGATGGAAGTGGTTATCGGTAATGAAAACCATTGTCGTATACTAGCGCCCATGGCACGCAACGAGATCCGCCCGGTCATCAAGCTCCGCTCCACGGCGGGCACCGGGTTCACCTACGTGACGCGCAAGAACCGGCGCAACGACCCCGACCGCCTCGTGCTGCGCAAGTACGACCCCGTCGTCGGCCGGCACGTCGACTTCCGCGAAGAACGCTGACCTCCGGGCGGGACGTCCCCGCCCCCGCCCACCGACCCTGCTGAGAGACCCCTGCCATGAAGCCTGGAATCCACCCCGCCTACGGCCCCGTCGTCTTCCGGGACTCCGCCTCCGGAACCGCCTTCCTCACCCGCTCGACGATGAGCAGCCACAAGACCGTCGAGTGGGAGGACGGCAACACCTACCCGGTCGTCGACGTCGAGATCTCCTCGGCGAGCCACCCCTTCTACACGGGCACCGCTCGCGTCCTCGACACCGCCGGCCGCGTCGAACGCTTCGAGCGCCGCTACGGAGCCCGCTGATGGGACACCCGCACCAGATGCCCGTCGCGATCGTCGCCGGGCTCCACTCCGAGGCCCGCAAGGAGGTCGTCGACCGCCTCCTGCGGACCGTGCCGGGAAGCGTCGCGCTCCACCACGACCTGACCGACGCACCCGACGGCACCGTGCTCCGCACCGTGCGCGACGCCTCCGGGACCCTCTCCAGCGGGGAGACGCCGCTGGTCAACGACTGCGCCTGCTGTGCGCTGCGCGAGGACCTCGTACCGGAGCTGACCCGCCTCGCGGACGGCGGCCTGACCCGGCTCGCCGTCGTCGAACTGTGGGACTCCGTCGAGCCGAAGGCCATGGCCGAGGTCGTCGCCGCCCACGGCGGCGACCGGCTGGCCCTGACCGGCGTGATCACCGCCGTGGACCCCGCGCTCGTGCTGCCGTACCTCGGCAACGGCGACGACCTCGCCGACGCCGGACTCGCCGCCGCGCCCACCGACCAGCGGACCGTCGGCGACACCTGGGCCCGGCAGCTGGAGTACGCGCCGGTCCTCGCCGTCGTCGACAGCGACGAGGCCGACGACGAGGACCGCGCGCTCCTCGCCCAGTTGCACCCCACGGCGCTGCGCGTGCCGGCCGGTTCCGTCGAACTCGCCCGGGCCGCCCTCGCCGGCTTCGACGTCGAGACCGCGGCGGCCGCCCAGCACCCCGCGTGCGCGCTGCTGCCGCAGGAGGCGGACGAGGCCGGCGTCGCGACGCTGGTCTGGCACCGCCGCCGGCCCTTCCATCCCGGTCGCCTCTACCAGGCGCTCGAAGACCTGTGCTGTGCGGCGGCCCGCAGCCGCGGCCGGTTCTGGCTGGCCGACCGCCCCGACACCCTGCTCGCCTGGGACGCGGCGGGCGGAGCGCTGTGCGTGGAGAACGCGGGCCCCTGGCTCGCGTCGCTGCCCGACGCCGCCTGGGAGATGGTCCCGCCCATGCGGCGGGCGGCGGCGGCCCTGGACTGGCACCCCGACCACGGTGACTGCTGCCAGCACCTCGTGTTCACCTCACCCGGCCTCGACCGGGACGGCCTGGAGCGGCTCCTGGACTCCTGCCTGCTCACGGACGCGGAGTACGCCTCCGGACCCGAGGCGTGGAAGCGGCTGCCGCCGGCCTTCGACGCGCTCCTCGACGCCGCCTGACCGCGGGGCGCCGCCCGTTCACGTCAGCACGTCAGCACGTCAGCACGTAGCAGGTCACCACGACAGCTCGTCAGCACGTCGTCAACCGACCACGTCATCAAGCACTCATGTGAGAGGGAACCCGCATGGCCCGACGCACCGACCACCACAAGCCCGTCAAGGCGCGCCCCAACCCGCTCGACGCGGCAGGCATCACGTACATCGACTACAAGGACACCGATCTGCTCCGGAAGTTCATCTCCGACCGCGGCAAGATCCGCAGCCGCCGCGTCACGCGCGTGACGGCGCAGCAGCAGCGGGCCCTTGCGACGGCGATCAGGAACGCCCGGGAGATGGCCCTGCTGCCGTACGCGAGCCGCTGATCCCCGCGCTCCCGCCGTCGGGCCCGGAACGGGACGCGGGCCCGGGCCCGACGGCGGTCACGTCGTCACCCGATGGGGTGGAATCCCCCCACGTGACACCGTGATCTCCCTGCGGCAGCGCCCGGCGCGGGCCCGCCGCGTGAAAGGAGGACGAACTCCGCAAGTCTAGACTTCCCGCCCATGTCCCTCTGGCTGCTCAATCATTTCGGCACCTTCACCCTGACCGTCGTCATCGTCGGCGGAACGGTCCTCCTCGCCCTCGCCGGCAGCGTCGTCATGCGCCGCAGGTACCCGTCGCTGTCCGGTGGCGAGCACAACGACATGGTCGGGGTGACGCTGGGGATGTTCGGCGCGATCTACGGGATCATCCTCGCCTTCGTCATCGTGACCCTCTGGACGCAGTTGGAGAGCACGCAGACCATCGTGGCGACCGAGGCCACCGACGCGGCGCTCATCGCCCGCGACGCCGCCGCCTTCCCGCCGCCGGTGCGGGCCGGCGTCGACGCCGCGCTGAGCGACTACGTCCACGCGGTCGTCGAGGACCAGTGGCCCCGGATGCGGGCCGGCGAACCGAGCCACGGCGCGACCGCGAACAAGCTCCAGGGCGTCTACGACGTGCTCCAGGCGTACGACCCGAAGACCGCCCGCGAGGAGGTCTTCTACGAGGAGGCGGTCGGCCACCTCGACGACGTCGCCACCCAGCGCCGCGCCCGTCTCACCATGGCCGAGCAGGAACTCCCGCCGCTCCTGCAGGTGCTGGCCTTCGGCGGCGCGATCGTCCTGATCCCCCTGACCTTCCTCTACGGCATGCGCAAACTGCGCATCCAGCTCCTCTTCGTCGCCTGCGTCGCCGGCCTGATCGGTTTCAGCCTCCTCCTGATCGTCGTCCTGGACCGCCCCTTCGCCGGCGAACTCAGCGTGTCCCCGGCCCCGTACAAGGAGGGTGCCCTCGCCCGCTACTGGGCTCCCTGACGCGGCCCCGGCCGGGCCGTGCTCGTACCGGCCACGAGGCGGGGGAGCAGGAGGCGCGGGCGGGGGGCCGTCCGGGGGGCCGTCCGGGGGGAGGAGGCGATCGCGCGGAGGGCGACGTCGACGGCCTGGCGGGACATCTCGCGCTTGGGGAGGACCACGCCGGTGAGCGTGGAGCGCGAGAGGAGGCCTTCGGGGGTGTCGTCGTGGGCGACGACGGAGAGGTCCTCGGGCACCGAGCGGCCCAGGGCGCGGGCCGCCTCCATCGCCGCCGCGGCGAGCACGTCGTGGGTGGCGAAGACGGCCGTCGTGGCGGGGTCCGCCCGCAGGGCGGTCAGGGCGGCGTCGAGCCCGCCACGGAAGGTGGGGGCCGCGGCCAGGTGGACGGCGGCGTCCGGCACGGTGATGCCGTCCTCGCGGAACGCCCGCCGGAAGCCCTCCACGCGCACGGCGTGGGCGGGACTGGCGAGGACCGCCACGCGTTCGTGGCCGAGGCCGCGCAGGTGACGGCCCGCCAGATGACCGCCGTGCTCGTAGTCGACCGTGACGACGGGGAAGCGTTCCGGCAGCGGCGCCTCCCACGCGCACAGCACCACCGGGAAGCGGGCGTCCGCGAGGAGCGGCAGATGTCCGGTGAGCCCCTGGTCCCCGGCGATCAGGAGGGCGTCGACGGAGCGGCTGGTCAGCCCGGCCAGGTGCCTCCGGGCGCGCTCGCCGTCGAGGCGCGTCGTGCACAGCAGAAGGTGGTAGCCGCGCTCCTCCAGGGCGTCCTCGACCTCCTCGACCACGTCCGCGTAGAACGGCGCGGACACGGTCGGCACGAGGAGGCCCACCGTGCGGGTGCTGCCCGTCGCCAGCGAGCGGGCCACCAGGTTGGGCACGTAGCCGAGTTCGGCGATCGCGGCCCGCACCCGCGCCTCGGTGGCGGGGCGTACGGCCACGCGGCCCGTGACGACGTTGGAGACGGTCTGCTTGGTGACGCCGGCCCGTTCCGCCACGTCCTGCATGGTCACCATCGCGCCCCCGTCGCACCGCTCGCGTGAGGTCGCACCGTAGCCCCGCCCCCCGAACGGGTCAAGGCCGCCCGGGAGTTCGCCCGGAGCCCTGCGCCCAGGGCCGGTTCCCACTCCTGCGCCGAGTCTTGTTTTACCGGTCAAAGAACCCCTAAGGTCCGTGCCACCACAGGCACCTCCCGATCCCGGCCCCCACCACCAGGGAGTACTCGTGACCACTCCGCGCAGCAGACTCGTGGGCGTGCTCGCCGCCGCGGCCCTCGCCGTGACCGGCGGCAGCGCGCTCGCCGCGCCCGCCCCCACCGCACCCGCCGCCGCCCCGGCCTCCGCCGAGTCCCCGACCGCCGCCTACACCGTCACCGTCGGCGCCAAGGGCTCCTGGACGCACCCCGACGACACCCCCGCCAGCCCCTACATCGACAAGGACGGCACCTTCTACTTCCAGCAGGCGCACGCCCTCTACGGCACGAACGACCCCAGGAAGTGGACCTTCTTCACCGGCACCGACCTCGACACCGCCACCCGGTCCGCCGCCATCAGCGACGCCGTGAACCCCGCCAACACCAACGACCGCAACAACGACACCACATGGCGCTGCAACAACAGCCCCACCGGCGTCGAGTCCACCCAGGCCCCGGCCGGCAGCGGCTACGCCCACCGCAACTACTGCGACCTCACCGGCATGTGGGTCGACCCGGACACCGGCGACTGGTACGGCCTCGTGCACAACGAGTTCACCCCGCAGCCCTTCGCCGACGGCGTCCACTACGACGGCATCGACTACGCCGTCTCCAAGGACCAGGGCAGGACCTGGACCGTCAAGGACCACGTCATCACCTCGCCGTACAGCACGAAGCGCGGCGACACCACCGCCTTCCCGCAGCAGACGTACCACTACGGCACCGGTGACCCGCGGCTCTTCGTCGACACCGCCTCCGGCTGGTTCTACGCCTTCTACGGCTCCCGCATCGTCAACAAGGGTGGCGGCTGGGCCGCGTTCTACGGACACGTCGCCCGCGCCCCGATCGCGTCGAAGATGGCCCGCGGCTCCTGGCAGAAGTGGTACGGCGGCGCCTGGTCCCAGTCCGGCGTCGGCGGCCGCGAGAGCACCATGGTCCCGGTCGGCGCGAACAGCACCACCGGCTACGTGCCGACGACGAAGGAGTACGACCCCGCCAACGGCGGCACCGTCAGCGAGCAGGTCGCGGCCGGCCTGACCCCGCCCACCTCACCGCTGTTCGTCATGGACATCACCTGGAACGCCCACCTCGGCCTGTACGTCGGCGAACCGCAGGCCGTCGACCAGAGCGGCAACGCCCCGCAGGAGCTGTACGCCACCGACGACCTCACCACCCAGAAGTGGTTCAGGCTCGGCGACACCGGCACCTACAGGACCGCGTCCTGGTACCGCTGGTTCCTCGACGCCGGCAACCGGACCGGCTCCGGCATCGTCGGCAGGGACTTCCGCGCGTACTGCTCGTTCGGCTGCTCCGGCGGCGCGAGCAGCGAGTACGTCAACCTGAGCATCGGCACCGACCGGCCCGCCGCCCCCGTGGACACGACCAGGACCTACCGTCTCGGCAGCGCCGGCGGGCGCGTCCTCGCCCAGGTGCCGGGCGGCTCCGCCACCACCTCCCTGGCCTCCGCCACCGGCTCCGCGCTCGAATCGTGGATCTTCACGGCCAAGGGCGACGGCTCCTACCGCATCGCCAACGCCTCCACCGGACAGCTCCTCGGCGTCCCCGCCTCCGGCACCGCGGGCCGCGCCTGGGGCGCGAAGCCCACCGTCACCGCGGCCGGCGCGGGCGGCTCCACCGTCGGCCAGGAGTGGTTCGTGATCCGCGGCGCCTCCGCCGCCGACAACACGCCCACCGGCACGTACAAGCTGGTCAACCGCTACAGCGGGCTCGTCCTCGGCCTGTCCGGCGACTCCGCCCGGCTCGCCGAGACCACGCCCGTCCGCAACTGGACCGACACCACCGGCAGTTCCGTCGGCGGCGGCCGGACGGCGGGCGAGCAGAGCCTCACGCTCACCCCGACCGGCGACGCCCCGTCCGCGCTCGACGGCGTGCGCACCTTCACCACCGGCGGCAAGGCCCTCGACGACCCGGACAGCAGCACCGCCAACGGCACCCGGCTGGTCACCTGGACGCCGAACGGCGGCGCCAACCAGAAGTGGACCCTGACCCGGCAGGCCGACGGCAGTTACGAGATGAGGAACGGCGCGTCCGGCAAGTGCGCCGACATCGAAGGCGGTTCCACCGCCCCGGGAGCCCGCGTCATCCAGTGGACCTGCCACGGCGGCGCCAACCAGCGCTGGCGCATCGTCCGCCTGTCCTCGGGCGCCCACACCGTCGCCTCCGTCGGCAGCGGACTGCTGCTGACCACGGCGTCCACCACGAACGGCGCCCTCGTCACCCAACAGCCCGACACCGGAGCCGCGTTGCAGCAGTGGACCATCGGCTGAGACCGGCCGGCCGGTCCGGCGCGCGCGAAGGCATCCGTACGTCCGCGCGCGCCCGGACCGGGGACAACGCTAGGGCGTGCGCCCGTCCCCGAACGCACCCAGGATCCGCTCCGCCGCGAGCGTCGCCGTCAGTTCGCCGTCCCTGACCCGCCGCTCCACCTCCGGCGCGAGCGCCCGGACGGCCGGGTCGGAGTGCAGCCGGCCGAGCAGCTCGTCACGGACCATCGACCAGGCCCAGTCGACCTGCTGGTCCCGGCGCCGGGCGTCGAGACGGCCGGTCGCGTCGAGCAGCGAGCGGTGCTTCTCCAGCCGCCCCCACACCTCGTCGAGACCGGCCGACTCACGGGCGCTGCAACTCAGCACCGGCGGCGTCCAGAAGGCCTCCTGGCCGTGCATCAGCCGCAACGCGCCCGCGAGTTCGCGCGCGGCGGCGCGGGCGTCGGTCGCGTGCGGGCCGTCGGCCTTGTTGACCGCGACGACGTCCGCCAGCTCCAGGACGCCCTTCTTGATGCCCTGCAGCTGGTCACCCGTGCGGGCGAGGGTGAGCAGCAGGAACGAGTCGACCATGTTCGCCACGGTCGTCTCCGACTGGCCCACGCCGACCGTCTCGACGAGGACGACGTCGTAACCGGCGGCCTCCATCACCACCATCGACTCGCGGGTCGCCTTGGCGACACCGCCGAGCGTGCCCGCGCTCGGCGAGGGCCGGACGAAGGCCGCCGGGTCGACCGCGAGCCGTTCCATCCGGGTCTTGTCGCCCAGGATCGAGCCGCCGGTGCGCGTCGAGGACGGGTCGACGGCGAGCACCGCCACACGGTGCCCCAGCCCGGTCAGCATCGTGCCGAAGGCGTCGATGAAGGTGGACTTGCCGACCCCGGGCACACCGCTGATCCCGATCCGCCGGGCCCGGCCGCTGTAGGGGAGCAGCCGGGTCAGCAGCTCCTGCGCGAGCACGCGGTGCGCGGGCCGGGTGGACTCCACCAGGGTGATCGCGCGCGCCACGAGCGCCCGCTTCCCGTCCCGCACACCCTTCTCGTACGTGTCGATGTCGATGGCCATGGGGCTACTGGCCGTCCTCCGCGCCGGCCGCCCCGTGCCCCAGACCGGCGGAGAGCCGGCGCACCAGGTCCGCCGCCGCGTCCGGGATCACCGTGCCGGGCGGGAACACCGCGGCGGCGCCCATCTCCAGGAGCGTCGGCACGTCCTGGGGCGGGATGACCCCGCCGACCACGATCATGATGTCCTCGCGGCCCTCCGCGGCCAGCTCCTCCCGCAGCGCCGGGACGAGCGTGAGGTGACCGGCCGCGAGCGACGAGACGCCCACGATGTGCACGTCCGCCTCCACGGCCTGCCGGGCCACCTCGGCCGGGGTCTGGAACAGCGGGCCGACGTCGACGTCGAAGCCCAGGTCGGCGAACGCGGTCGCGATCACCTTCTGGCCGCGGTCGTGCCCGTCCTGGCCCATCTTGGCCACCAGGATGCGCGGCCGCCGGCCCTCGGCCTCCTCGAAGGAGTCCACCAGCGCGCGGGTGCCGTCCACGGACGGCGACTGTCCTGCCTCGTTGCGGTACACGCCGGAGATCGTACGGATCTGGCCCGCGTGCCGCCCGTACACCTTCTCGAGGGCGTCCGAGATCTCGCCGACGGTCGCCTTCGCGCGGGCCGCGCGCACGGCCAGCTCGAGGAGGTTGCCCTCGCCGCCCGCCGCCCGCGTGAGGTCGTCGAGCGCGTCCTGGCAGGCCCGCTCGTCGCGCTCGGCGCGCAGCCGGCGCAGCTTCTCGATCTGCTGGGCCCGCACGGACGAGTTGTCGACCTTGAGGACCTCGATCTGCTCGTCGCCGTCGACCCGGTACTTGTTGACGCCGATCACCGGCTGACGGCCCGAGTCGATCCGCGCCTGCGTACGCGCCGCGGCCTCCTCGACGCGCAGCTTCGGGATGCCCGCGTCGATGGCCTGCGCCATGCCGCCGGCCGCCTCGACCTCCTGGATGTGCTGCCACGCCCGGCGCGCCAGGTCGTAGGTCAGCCGCTCCACGTACGCGCTGCCGCCCCACGGGTCGATGACCCGGGTGGTGCCCGACTCCTGCTGGATCATCAGCTGGGTGTTGCGGGCGATGCGGGCCGAGAAGTCGGTCGGCAGCGCCAGCGCCTCGTCGAGCGCGTTGGTGTGCAGCGACTGGGTGTGGCCCTGCGTCGCCGCCATCGCCTCGACGCACGTCCGGGTGACGTTGTTGAAGACGTCCTGCGCGGTCAGCGACCAGCCGGAGGTCTGCGAATGGGTGCGCAGCGAAAGGGACTTCGCGTTCTTCGGATCGAACTCCTTGACCAGCTTGGCCCAGAGGAGGCGGGCCGCGCGCAGCTTGGCCACCTCCATGAAGAAGTTCATGCCGATCGCCCAGAAGAACGACAGCCGCGGCGCGAACGCGTCCACGTCCAGACCGGCCTCGCGGCCGGCGCGGATGTACTCGACACCGTCCGCCAGCGTGTACGCGAGCTCCAGGTCGGCCGTCGCACCGGCCTCCTGGATGTGGTAGCCGGAGATCGAGATGGAGTTGTAGCGCGGCATGTTCCGCGAGGTGAAGGCGAAGATGTCGGAGATGATCCGCATCGACGGCTTCGGCGGGTAGATGTAGGTGTTGCGGACCATGAACTCCTTGAGGATGTCGTTCTGGATGGTCCCCGCGAGCTTGTCGGGGGAGACACCCTGCTCCTCCGCCGCCACGATGTAGAGGGCGAGAACGGGCAGGACGGCACCGTTCATCGTCATCGACACCGACATCTTGTCCAGCGGGATCCCGTCGAACAGCTGCCGCATGTCGTAGATCGAGTCGATCGCCACGCCCGCCATGCCGACGTCGCCGGTGACGCGCGGGTGGTCGCTGTCGTAACCGCGGTGCGTCGGCAGGTCGAAGGCCACCGACAGGCCCTTCTGGCCGGCCGCCAGGTTCCGCCGGTAGAAGGCGTTCGACTCCTCGGCGGTCGAGAAGCCCGCGTACTGGCGGATGGTCCACGGCTGGTTGACGTACATCGTCGGGTAGGGACCGCGCAGATACGGCGTCACACCCGGGTACGTCCCGAGGAAGTCGACGTCCTCCAGGTCACGGCCGGTGTACAGCGGCTTGACCGCGATGCCCTCCGGCGTCTCCCACAGCAGGTCGTCGCCGCCGGAGGCACGCTTGACGGCGGCGCGCCACTCGTCGGCACTGCCGGCCGGCGCGGGGGATCCGAGGTCGATCCCGGTGAAGTCGGGGATTCCCATCAGGACACTCCCATGCGGTCGAGGGTGGCGGAGAGCACGGCGATCGCGTCGCACCCCGCGAAGACGTACGAGTCGGCGTCCGCGAACGCCGCGGGGCGTCCGGCGAGCGCGACGTGCCGGGCCCCGGCGGCGCGGAACTCCGCCGCCTCGGCCGCGGCCCGCTCCTCGTACAGCGCGTCGCTGGAGCAGAGGCAGACCTCGGTGGCGCCGCTGTCCGCGAAGGAGCCGTCGGTGACCGGCTCGATGCCGCCGGCCTGGAAGAGGTTGGCGGCGAAGGTGAGCCGTGCCGTGTGCGCGGCGGCCGGGCCGAGCGCGGCCAGGTAGACGCGCGGCCGTGCGCCGGTCGCCGCCAGATGGGCGTCGGAGCGGGCGCGCAGCGCCTCGAAGGCCTCGTCGCGGCGGACCCGCGGCAGACCGCCGACGGGACCGGCGGGCGCGGGCTCGCGCTCCACCGGCTTCTCCGCGAGGAACGGGAACTCGCTGACGCCGGTGATCGGTTCGCGGCGCTTGGCCAGCGCCTTCGAACGCTCCGCCCAGGTCGCCGCGAGCCGGTCCCCGACCAGACCCGAGCGCAGCGCGGCGGCCTGGCCACCGGACCGCTCGATCTCCTGGAAGAACTCCCAGCCGGCCTGGGCGAGTTCGTCGGTGAGGGACTCCACGTACCAGGAACCGCCGGCCGGGTCGATGACCCGCGCGAGGTGCGACTCCTCGACGAGGATCGTCGAGGTGTTCCGGGCGATCCGACGCGCGAACGCGTCCGGCAGGCCGAGCGCGTGGTCGAAGGGCTGCACGGTCACCGACTCGGCGCCGCCCACACCGGCCGCGAGGGTCGCGACCGTCGTCCGCAGCATGTTCACCCACGGGTCGCGGGCCGTCATCATCACCGACGAGGTGACCGCGTGCTGGAGCTGCGCCCCGGCCGCGGGCGCCCCGCAGGCCTCCGCGACCCGCGCCCACAGGCGGCGCGCGGCACGCAGCTTGGCGATCGTCAGGAACTGGTCGGCCGTGGCCGCGTAACGGAACTCCAGCTGACCCAGGGCCTGTTCGACGCTCAGACCGCCGCCGGTGAGCGCCCGCAGATAGGCCACACCGGTGGCGAGCGAGCAGCCGAGCTCCTGCGCGGCCGAGCCTCCGGCCTCGTGGTACGGCAGGGCGTCCACGGTCAGGGCCCGCACACCCGGGTACGACTCCGCGCACAGCCGCGCGAGCGCCACCGTGGCGGCGAAGCCGTCGCCGTCGTAGGCCACGCCCGTGCGCGCCTCGGTGCCGAGCGGATCGGCGCCGAGGTTGCCGCGGGCCGCCTCGGGAGCGACACCGCGCCGCTCGTACAGCGAGAGCAGCTCGCCGGCCGCGGCGGCGGTCTCCGCCCCGGCCTCCAGGACGATCGGGGCCAGGTCCAGGTACACGTCACGCAGGACCCGGTCGAGCTCCTCGACGGGGACGCCGTCGGGACCGACGGCCAGCCACAGCGACGTGACGCCGTTCTCCAGGTCCGTCAGGACCGCCTCGGAGTCCGCCGTACGGTGACGCTGGCGCACGTCCCAGCCGCCCGCGGTGTTGCCCTCGGCGCGGCCGGCGCGCACGAACGGGGCGAATCCGGGCAGGCCGGCGTCCGGCACGCCGTCGGCGGCCGTGTACAGCGGCCGGGCCCGCAGGCCGTCCTCCAGCGCGGTGGAGAGCGCGTCCTCGGCCTCGGTCTCGGGAACGTCCTTGCCCGACCTGCTCAGTACGCCCGCCACGAGGCGCTGCCACTGCGCATGGGTCGCTGCGGGGAACTCGGCGGCCAGGGAGAGGCCGTCGTCAGGCAGCACAGTCATGCCCGGATGCTAGGCCAGGGCCCTAAAGTCTCAGCAGTGTGATCAGCTGTGACCTTGACCTCTTCGGGTTGGCCTTGATCCGGAGTGCCGTCCGTGCTCGGCGTCGGGACGGGCTCCGGACGGGCTGCGGACGGCCTGCGCCGAGGGCGCCGGACGAGCCGCGGACAGGCTGCGCACAGGCCCGGAGGAGCCGCCGGCAAACCCCCCGGAACGCCCGTCGGGTGCGTCCCGGCCGCCTCGTGCGGGGGCGCCGGACCTGCTTATGCGGGGGCGCCGGTCCGGGGGAGGGGCCGCTGGTTCCAGCCGGCGATGACGGGCAGTCCGTGCTCCCTCGACAGCCGCCCGAGCGTCGCCGTGGTCAGCAGGAACAGACGTCCCTCGGACGCCGGGAGACCGAGGTAGCGGGCGGTGAGCACGCGCAGCAGATGAGCGTGAGCGACCACGACGCCGTCCTCGGCGGACATGGACAGCGGACCCGCGAGGCGTGCGAGCACCCGGTCCGCCCGGCGCCCCACGTCCTCGGCCGATTCGCCCGGCCGCCCGTCCGGATGCGGTGCAACCCCGTCGCGCCACAGCGACCAGTCCGGCCGGTCCTCCTGGATCCGGGCCGTGGTCAGCCCCTCGTAGCCGCCGTAGTCCCACTCGCACAGGTCCTCGTCGGCCACCGCACCGCGCAGCCCGGCCAGCTCCGCCGTCCGCCGGGCCCGGCGCAGCGGACTGGTCAGGACGAACGCGAAGGAGCGCCCGGCGAAGTACGGCGCGAGGACGCGGGCCTCGGCCTCGCCCTCCGGGGTGAGCGGCAGATCGGTACGCCCGGTGTGCCGCCCCGCGGCGCTCCACTCCGTCGCGCCGTGACGGACCAGCAGGAGGTCACCCATGGGCGGCCGGCCTGGTGCGGCGGGAGGAGAGGAAAGGGGAGGAGGCGAGGAGACGGGAGGAGAGGGTGCGGGGGAAGAGGGTGCGGGGGAAGAGGAGAAGGGACACGGTGTGCTCCGATCCGGGGCTGGCGAGACTATCGCCACAGCGCGGGCGGCGCCCGGTGACGCGCGCTGCTGCCCGGCGATCGGTGACCGGCCCCGTCACCTGTGGGTGCCGTGGTGCGGGGCGCCCGGGTCGTGTGCCGGCTCGGGTGTGGGCGGGGGCGCGGGCGTGGAGCGGGAGCCAGTGGGGGCGCCGACCGGCCCCACGGCCGCACCCAAGGCATACGACCCGAAGAAGACCGCGGCGAGCAGCAGGAGGAAACCGCCGACGGCGACGGGCGGCGGGACCGAGACCCGCCGGATGCGGACCCGGGCCCTGACCCGCTCCGCCGTGGACGCTCCAGGACTCTCCATCGGCCGCCTCTCCCGTCGCCGGAACACGAACACGTCCCCCGATGAGTCGGCCGGCCGGGCCCCCGGGTTCCCGGGCGCCCGGCCGGGCTCGCGAGCACCAGGGCCTGGGCCTGGGCCTGGGTCAGGGCCAGGGCCAGGGTCAGGCGAGGGCGGGCGCCCGGGTGAACCGTCTGCGGGCGGGCGGGCGGTCGCCCGAGGCCTGCTGCGACCGCGACTGCGATTGCGTCCCCGTCCGCGGCTCCCTCCCCGTCCCCGTCCCCGGCCCCGGCTCCGAGGGCTCGTCGTCTCCGCGGACCAGGGCGACCAGCGCGGCGCGGGCCCGCGCCACGCGCGAGCGGACCGTCCCCACCGGGCAGCCCATGGCCTCGGCGGCCTCGGCGTACGGCAGACCCAGGAGCTGGGTGAGGACGAAGGCGTCCTTCCGCTCGGCCGGGATCGCGGCCAGGAGTTCGGCGAGCGCGACGCCGTCCTCGAAACCGGGAAGCCCGCGCGGCTGGGTGTGTTCGGCCTCCGCCTGCCAGTCGTCGCGATCGGACAGCCGGGGCCGCGCGGCGGCGTGCCGCAGGCTGTCGACGACCGTGCGGCGGGCTATCGACAGCAGCCAGGTGCGCGCCGAGGAACGCCCCTGGAAGCGCGGCAGCGCGGCCAGCGCACGGAGGAACACCTCCTGTGTCAGGTCGTCCGCCGCCTGGCGGTCCGCGCTGAGGTAGGCCACGTACCGCCAGACGTCGCGGTGCAGGGCACGGACGAAGAGATCGGCCTTGGCCGGGTCGCCGTCCCGTGCCGCGAGCGCGAGCAGCGTCGTCGCCGCGTCGGCGGCGGCGTCCGGTGCGTGCGCGGAGCGGGTCGGCCGGGGCGGCCCCTGGCGCCGGTTGAGGGTGTCGTGGGCAGCAGTCATCACCACAAGTCCTTACGAGGCAAAGGGAATCCGGCGGCACGCGAACGGCGGGCGCCGGTGATGAGGAGCCGGCTGTCAAAGGACAGCGAGTGCCTCTGGAGGACCTCGGGTGATGAGGGAATGGGCGAGGTGGAGCTGCTGTGGGGCGGGTTCGCGGGCGGCGCGAACGGGGCGTAGACGCGGGCGGGTTGCCGTGACGGGCACGACCGCGGCGAGCAGGAGGCGCAGGGGCCGGAAGAGCCGCAGGGGCAGGGACCGAGCCAGACGGAAGACGGCGCGCTCTCCGTACGCCAGCCACAGGCCGCTCAGCAGCGCGGCCAGAAGATGTGCCGACAGCATGCCGATGGTCGAGGAGATGTCTGTCATGTCGTGCGCCGTGGAGCCCGTGGAGCCGGGGGCTGCCAAGGCAGTCAACACTTCTCCCGGCAAGTCCGCGTGACTGGTCATCAGGTGCCCCACGTGGGCCGAGTGGTCCATGTGGGGGTCATCCGTCGTGGTGACGGGGGCCGGTGACGCGGACCAGGTGAACACCGCGTGCAGCGCGCTCTGCACCGTCACCGTGGCCGCCGTGACCGCGAACAGACCGCGCTCGCGCTCCGCAAGTAACCACGCGACGGCCACGGTTCCGGCCAGCGCGAGGGACAGCGTCCCGACCGGCACGGACCGGCCGGACATGAGGATGTGGCCGGTGGCCGCGAGCAGCACGCAGACGGCCGCGAACGTCGCGGCCCGCGCCCCTCGCGAACATCGGCCTGCTGTCATGGCGCGCCCATCCTTGCACCCCTCCTCGGAGGCATGAGGGCGGGAACGGCCGCATGGAGGCCGCCCCCTCGACCTGTCGGCCAATGAGTACGCCACTGTGGCCCGCCCCACAAGAGCGCCTCGGGAACCCGCGGCGCGTCCGGGACGACTTCTCGACGGCGACGACGGGCGGCCGGGCCGTCGTACGGGATTGCACAAGAGCCGTGGCACGGAGTCGCGGTACGGGAGCCGTCGTACGGGAGGAGGAGCCACACGTGACGAACGCGGAAGCGGGCACCAGGGAGCCGACGGCTGCGACGGCGGCCACGACGGCGGCCGCGTCGGCGGGGCGCGGGCTGACCGCGCTGCTGACGACGGCGATGGCGTTCTCGATGATGCAGCTCTTCCTGATCGGCGCCCTCGGTCCCCGGCTCGTCGAACGGCTCGGCGTCTCGGAAACCCTGCTGGGGCTGACCACGACCGTGGGCTTCGGCACGGCCGCCGTGCTCTCGCCCGTGGGCGGCCGGGTCGTGGACCGGACCGGCCCCCGCCGTGCGCTCGTGGTGCTGCTCGCCGTCTCGGCCCTGGCACTCGGCCTGATCGGCGCGGCGCCGGGCCCCGGCCTGCTCCTCGCTGCGGTCGCGCTCGGTGGCCTGCCCCAGGCGCTCGCCAACCCGGCCACGAACAAGGCGATCCTGGCCGCGGTACCGGCGCCGAGGCGGGGCACCGTGACCGGCACCAAGCAGTCCGGGGTCCAACTGGGCGCCTTCGCCGCCGGCCTGCCGCTCGCGGCGGCCGCCGGCCTCGTCGGCTGGCGCGGCGCGGTCTGGCTGGCCGCCGCCGCGGCCCTTCTCGCCGCCGTCTGGGCCTGGCGCGCCCTGCCGCCTGACGCGACGCGTCCGTCGCCGTCGCAGCCGTCGCAGCCGTCGCCGCCGGTGGTGAGGACGACGGCCGGGCCGGCAGCCGGGGCAGGCACGGTGACGCCGCCGGTGCCGGTGCCCGGCCCAGTGCCGGACTCGGTGCCAGTGCTCGCGCCCGGCCCAGTGCCGGTGCTCGCGCCCGGCCCAGTGCCGGACTCGGTGCCGGGGCCGGGGCCCGAGGCGGGATCGCCGCCGAAGGCGGGGCCGATCCCGTCCGCCGACCCGGCTCGGCGGACGGTTCCCGCCGCGCCTCCGGCCCCCTCTCCGACCGTGTCCCCGGCTGCCGTCTCCGGCAGTCCCGTGCCCTGGCTCGCGGCCTTCTCGCTCTTCCTCGGCGCCGGCATCGCGTCCGTCAACACCTACCTCGCGCTCTTCGGCGCCCAACGCCTCGGCTTGGGGCCCACGGTGGCGGGCATCCTGGTCGCCGTCCTCGGCCTCGCCGGGATCGGCGGCCGCGTCGGCTGGGCCCGGGCGGCGAATCCAGGCCGCGCGCCCTGGCTGCCCGGCGGTCTCGCGGGCGGCGCGGTCCTCGCGGCCGTGCTCCTCGCCGCCGCGGTCCGCGTCGAACCGCTGGTGTGGCCGGCCGCCGTGGCGGTCGGCGTGTTCGCCGTGTCGGGGAACGCGGTCTCGATGGTGCTGGTGATGCAGCGTTCCGCGCCCGGCCGGGCGGGGCAGGACTCGGCGCTCGTCGCCGCGGGGTTCTTCGCCGGATTCGCCGTCGGGCCGCCGCTGTTCGGACTGCTCGCGGAGCGCGCGCGGTACGGCCAGGGCTGGCTCCTGGTCGCGGTGGAGTTCGCCGTCGCGGGGGCCGTCGCGCTCGTCTGGGCGCTACGGGACCGCCGTACGGGACGGGGTCCGGCGGCATGACCAACGAGCACCCCGGCACCGGCTGGGCCGAGGAGGCCCTCGGGCTGCTGTTCGGGCGCGTCGCGGAGACCGCCGAGCAGGTGGGCGACCGCTTCCCGCTGTACGCGGACCCGGCGGACGGCCGGTGGACCACCACCGGCCGGGGCTCGTGGACCGGCGGCTTCTGGGCGGGACTCCTCCGGCTGCGGGCACTGCACACCGGCAGCGGCGCCGACCGCGCCCGCGCGACCGCCGCCACGGCCCGGCTCGCCCCGTGGATCGAGGCGGACACCGCCACCCGCGGCCTCATCCTCTGGTACGGCACCGCCCTCGCCGACGAAGGCGAGGAGGCGGATACGGGGCAGGGTGCGGCCACGAGGGTGGGCGAGGCCCCGGAGCATGACCAGGCGGCCGAGGCGGCCGCCACCGCCGCCGAGGCCACCGCCCCAGACGTCACCGCCGCCCCAGACGTCACCGCCGTCGGCAGCGGCTGCAGCGCCGGCGGCGGCAAGGACGGGGACGGGTACGGGGACGAGCACGACCGCCGGCGCGCCGAGGTCGCGGCCGTGGGCGGGATGCGTGAGCGGGCGGCGGAGGCGGTCCTCGCCGGGTTCGATCCGGTGCTCGGGCTGGTGCCGTGGGGTTCCGCGTTCGACGGAGTGCGGCTGCGGGCGCGTGCGGACGGCGTCCCCGGCCTCGTACCGCTCCTGGCGGCCGCCGGACTCGAAGGACGGGAGGCGGCGGCCGCGCATCTGCATCGCCATCTGGACCTGTGCCTCCCTCGTACGGCCGCCCGGCGCCCCGTTCCGGCATGGCGTCGGGACGCGGCGGGCGGCTGGAGGGCGGAGGCGGAACCGGCGCCCGGCTGGACCCGGGGCGAGGCATGGCTGCTCCTGGCCGTGGCGGACGCGTTGAAGAGCGCCTCCCCCGGCGACCACGCCACCTGGCGCGTCGGCCGGCTGACCGTCGCCGCCGAACTCCTCCTCCAGAGCTGCGCGTTCCTCACCGGCCCGCTCGTCCCGCCCGCCGAGGCCCACCGACCCGACGGCCCGTCGGACACCTCCGCCGCCGCCATCACCGCCGTCGCGCTGCTGAAGCTGGCGCAGGTTCCCGGTGCCGCGTGGGCCTCGGTGTGCGCCGTCCGCGCGGAGGCCGTCCTCCGCCGCCTCGCGTCGCACGCCCACCTCACCCGGCCCGTCGGCTCCCTCCCGGCCGGGATGCTGCTCGACGGCTGCTACGACCCGCACGGCGGCACGGCCGTCCGGCACGAACTCGTCTGGGGCGACTACTTCCTGGCCCTCGGCCTGGCCGCGCTCCTCGGCCGGGTCGACCTCAGGCGGGTGTGACCGACGGCGCCCCGTGGCTCCGCAGCACGCGCCGGGCGACGGAGGAGACGTGCTGCTCGTCCGGGCCGTCGAGGATCCGGGCCGTCCGCCCGGTCCGGAACAGGGCGGGAAGCGGAGTGTCCGGGCCGAGTCCGGCCGCGCCGAAGACCTGGACGGCACGGTCCGCGACGTCCTGGAGCGTGCGCGCCGCCGCCGTCTTCGCCAGGCCCACCTCCACACGGGCCTCGCGGCCCGCCGCGACCAGGGCCATCGCCTCGTACACGAGGGGGCGGGCCGTGCGCAGTGCCAACAGCGCCTCGAACACGTGCTGTCGGACGAGCTGCCGGTCGGCGAGCGGGCCCCGGGCACCCCGGCGTGCGACGGCGCGTCCGCACATGAGGTCGAAGGCCCGCTGCGCCTGGCCGATCCAGCGCAACGCCCTTAGGGTCCGGCCCAGTTGGAGACGTTCGCCCGCGACGGCGAGCGCGCGGCCCGGCTCGCCGACCAGCTGGTCCGCCGCGACCTCGACACGGTCGAACGCGATCTCGTACGTGCCGGTCGCGCCGAGCACGGGCAGCTCGCGGACGACGCGGAAGCCGGGGGATCCGGTGGGCACGAGGAGGAGCGACAGCCCGTCGCGGTCCCCGGGCGCCCCGCTCGAGCGGGCGAGCACGGTCACCAGATCCGCGTCCCCGGCGTTCGACACGAACCACTTGCGGCCGGTGACGCTCCAGCCGCCGCCCCGTCGCGGCTCCGCCCGGGTGGCGGTGAGCGCCGGCTCGGTGCCGGGGGTGTCCGGCTCCGTCATCGCATAACACGCCCGCAGCTCACCGGAGACCAGGCGCGTGAGGTACTCCGCCCGTACCCGGGGCGAGCCGTGCCGGGACAGCATGGTCACGTCGAGAAGAGGAGCGGAGCCGAGGGCGGCCGGGCCGTGGTCGCTGGCGCCCTCCGCCTCCGCGAGCGCGCCGTACGCGCTCAACGGGAGCCCTCCGCCGCCGAGTGCGGCCGGCAGCGGCAGGGCCCACAGGCCCGCATCGCGGGCCTCGGCGCGCAGCCGGGTCCTCAGCTCCGCGGCGGCGGGACCGCCCGAGTCGAGCAGGGACTCGTGCGGGAAGACCCGGTCGCGGACGAACGCCTCCACCCGCTTCCGCAGGAGCAGGAGACCGGCATCCGCGTCGGCGCCGGAATCCGGTACGTCATGATTCGTCACTGTTTGCCTCCATCTCGGGAACTCGACAGAACACGCGTCCGACTGCCTGCCCGTGGAAGTGGTCGGGCCCATCCGCCCCTCGGTTCCCACGACGTGACAGCCCCGCGCGCCGGCCCACGCCGCCGCCAGGAGACGAGGAGAGGCATGGCGTCACCAGCGACCACGCACACCACCACGGCACATCACCCGCCCGGCGGCGCACGCCCGTTGGACGGACTCGCCGTCGCCGTCACCGGGTCCGCGGTCCTGACCGGAACCGCGGCCGACCACCTTCGACGGCTCGGAGCCCTGGACCCGGGCCAGGAGCCGGAGACAGGGGAGGAGTCGGCCGGCGCAGGGGAGATCGTGCTCACCGGCGGCGGCTTCGCCCCGGTCACCGCCGCCACCGCCTGGGGCGCGGAAGGCTCCGGCATCGAGGACGAGGCCACCGCGCAGGCCGTCACCGGAGTGATGGCGGTGCACGGCCGCCGGCACGGAGCCCCGCGCGGACTCGGCGTCGACTACCTCGCCACCGCGACCGGCGTCCTCGCGGTCCAGGGCCTGCTCGCCGCACTGGTCGGCCAGGCCCGGGGCGCGACCGCGGCCGCCCGCAGCGGCGGCCCGACGCCGGGCGCGGCCGTGTCCACGGGTGCCCGGGCGGCGCGCGTGACCACCTCGGCCGACCGCGCCGGTCTGCTCGCCGTCTCCCAGTACCTCGCCGCCGCCGGCGCCGACGAACCCGAGGCCGTCGAACCCGCCCCCGGCGGACCGCCGTTCACCTCCGCCGACGGCGTCCTCTTCGAGCTGGAGACCCTCGACCCCGGCGCCTGGGCCGCGTTCTGGCGCGAGCTGGAGGCTCCCGCCGGCGCGGTACGGGCGGGCTGGCGGCCCTTCCAGTTCCGGTACGCCACCGCCTGCGCGCCCTTGCCCGACGCCCTCCACGAAGCGACCCGGCGCCACACGTGGCAGCAGATCCGCTGGGCCGCCGTGGCCACGGCAGGGTCCGCGGTCGCCGGGATCGAGGTGTGCCGCCTGCGCACGCTCGTCGAGCGGGCCCGGGAGGGCGACGGCGCCGACCCGTGGCACCTGCGCTCCCTGGGAGCGGGCAGAACGGCCCTCGGGGTGCCGCCCGCGCCCGGCCTTCCCCTCGCCGGGGTGACCGTCCTGGAAGCGGGACGCCGCATCCAGGCACCGCTTGCCGCCCACCTGTTGAACCTGCTCGGCGCCCGGGTGATCCGGGTCGAGCCGCCGGGCGGCGACCCGCTCCGGGGCATGCCACCGGCCTGCGACGGGATCTCCGCGCGCTGGCTCGCACTCAACAGGGGCAAAGAGGCGGTCGAGTTCGACATCAAGTCGGCCAGCGACCGGCGTCGGCTGCGCGAACTCGCCGCCGAGGTCGATGTGTTCCTGCACAACTGGGCTCCCGGGAAGGCCGCCGCCCTCGAACTCGACGCAGAGCACCTGGCCGCCGTCAACCCGTCCCTCGTCTACGCCTACACGGGAGGCTGGGCCGACCGGCTCGACGACGCGCCCATGGGCACCGACTTCATGGCGCAGGCCCGCACCGGAGTGGGCGAGGCCGTCCACCCGGCCGGCGAACCGCCCGTACCGTCCCTCATGACGCTCCTCGACGTCCTGGGCGGCCTCCACGGCACCGAGGCCGTCCTCGCCGGCCTCCTCCTGCGCGAGCGCACCGGGCGCGGCGCACGCGTCGAGTCCTCGCTGCTCGGCGCCGCCGACACCCTCCTCGCCCCGGCCCTGCGCCGCGCCGCCGCAGGGTCCGATCCCCGGCCGCCCGCCGGATTCCGGCACCCGCTCCGGGCGTCCGACGGCTGGATCGCCCCGACCGACGCCTGTGCCCGCGCCGCCGCCGCGTACGACCTGCGCGGGATGTGCGGCGAGGACGCCCTCGACCAGCTGCGCGCCCACGGCCTGACGGCCACCGCCGTCACCACCGACCTGTCCGCCCTCCACCACGACCCGCGCCTGTCCGGCCCGATCGGCCGGGACGCGCACGGCGCCCCCGCCGTCCCCGAACCCTGGAGCTTCGCGTGACCGTCGCCCTGAACGACCTGCTGCCCGCCGCACTCCGCCGCTCCTGGGCGGCCGACGGCGCCTGTCCCGACCTCGACCTCTACAGCCTGTTCCGGGCCAGACGCATCGCCGACCCGCACCGGACCGCCGTCCTCGACGCCCGGGGCAAGCTCTGCTACACGGCCCTCGACCGCAAGGTCCGCGCCCTCGCCGAAGGCCTGCGCGGGCTCGGTGTCCGGGCCGGAGAGGTGGTCGCCGTACAGCTCCCGGACGCGCGCGACGCCGTCGTCACCGACCTGGCCCTCGCCGCCCTGGGTGCCGTCGCCCTGCCCTTCCCGGTCGGGCGGGGCGCCGTGGAGGCCGAGTGCCTGCTGCGGCGCGCGGAGGCCGTGGCGGTCGTCGCCGCCACGGAACACCGCGGCAGGACGCCGGCCGCCGACCTGCAGGCCCTCGCACCCGCACTGCCGGCCCTGCGCCACGTGATCGCCACGGCCCCGGGCCGCGGCACCTCGGCCCGAACGGGACCCGCCGCCGCGCACACCGCCGCGCACGCCCTCGTGCCCGACGGCACGGTCCCCTTCCGCGAGCTGCTGCGCACCGACCCCACGGGCTTCGTCCCCGCCCGCCCGGATCCCGACGGCGCGGCACGCATCCTCGTGTCCTCCGGGTCGGAGGCGGAGCCGAAGATGGTCGCCTACTCGCACAACGCCCTGGCCGGCGGGCGCGGGAACTTCCTCGGCTCCCTCATGCCCGACGGCAGCCCGCCCCGCTGTCTCTTCCTGGTGCCGCTCGCCTCCGCCTTCGGCTCGAACGGCACGGCGGTGACCCTCGCCCGCCACGGCGGCACGCTCGTGCTCCTCGACCACTTCACGCCCGGGGCCGCGCTCGCCGCCGTACGGGAACACCGCCCGACGCACGTCCTCGGCGTGCCCACCATGGTCCGCATGATGCTGGAGGCACTCGAAGCCCCGGAGGCCCCGCGGTCGCAGCCGGCGGCCCCGCTGCCGGCACCGACCGCGCTGGTCGTCGGCGGCGCGCCCCTCGACGAGGCGACCGCCGAGGCGGCGGCCCGGGCCTTCGGCTGTCCGGTCGTCAACCTCTACGGCTCGGCCGACGGCGTCAACTGCCACACCGGCCTGCGGCACACGGTGCCGCCCACCGACCGCGCCGGAGTCGTCGCGGGCCGCCCCGATCCCCGCGTCGCCGAGATCCGGATCGCCGACCCCGCGACGCACGAGCCGCTGCCCGACGGGCGGATCGGCGAGATCGTGTCCCGCGGGCCGATGACCCCGCTCTGCTACGTGGCCTCGCCCGACCTCGACGCCCGCTACCGGACGCCCGAGGGCTGGGTGAGGACCGGCGACCTCGGATTCCTCGACGACGAGGGCGTCCTGCACGTCGTCGGCCGCCTCAAGGACATCGTGATCCGCGGCGGAGCCAACATCAGCCCCGCCGAGGTCGAGCGCGAGCTCGTCTCCCACCCGCGGGTGCGCGACGTCGTCTGCGTCGGCGTCCCGGACCCGCTGATGGGGGAGCGGCTCGCCGCCTGCCTGGTGCCCAAGGGCGAGCGGGCCCCGGACCTCGCGGACCTCGGTGCCCACCTCTCCGCGCGCGGCCTCGCCCGCCACAAGCACCCCGAGCACCTCCTGGTGCTCCGCGAACTGCCCCTCACGGCCGCCGGCAAGCCCGACCGCGCGGCCCTGCGCCGCACCGTCGTGGAGGCCCGTACCACCGCTCTCGCCGGGGCCTGACCGGATCCGCGTGGTGTGCAAGGATTGCGGCACCGTACGTGATGATCTTGAAAGGGGGGCCTGCACGCTCATGAATGGTTGTTCCGACCCCAGACCGTGCCGCGGCTCGTCGAAGGCCGCGGTGACCGCCGCCACCCGGACCGTTCTCCTCGACTCCGTGGAACGGGCCGCCTCATGTCGCTGACTCGCCGCTCCGTCCTGACCGCCATGGTCGCGGCTCCGGTCCTCGCCCCCGCCGGGACCGCGCAGGCCGCCGGCCGGCAGGCCCCCCTCGCGGCCGCCGTCGCCGCCGAGAGCGGGGCGACGGCCGCCCTGAACGCGCAGAACAGGTTCGACCTGCGCGCCCAGCCCGTCGATCTGTTCGGCAGGGAGATCCTGCTCAAGCAGGGCAGGGTGCACCAGCAGGTCGCCTTCGACCCGGTGACCGGCCTCGCCTACGTGACGCAGCTCATCAGCGACGGTCGCAAGCTCGCCGACGAGACCGAGATCCTGCCCGACGGCGAGCGCGGTCGCCGCGGCGACCTGTGCGTCAACGAGGTCGCGCCCGACGGCACCGTCCGCGCCGTCATGTACGTGAGGGGCGTCGGCCACGGCGGCGGCCTCGGCGTCGAGCACGTCGACGGCCGTCCCTGGCTCTGGCTGGAGACCGACGCGGATCCCGTCGCCAGCGGCTTCGCCTACGGCAAGCGCATCGGCCGCGTCGCGTTCACCCCCGACGCCATCGTCGATGCGGGGAGCCCGCTGATCGAGGTGTTCGAACCCGTCCCGGGCTCCTCCCACAACACCCCGTCCGTGGACGTCGTCCACGGACGGATAGGCGTGCGCCACGGGGCACCCGGCGCCGAGGAATACCGAGTCTACGACCTCGCCGCCTTCAAGAACCGCACCTTCACCGCGCTGCACACCTTCCCGGCCCGGTACCGCACCCAGGCCTGGTGCCTCTACGGCGACCTCCTCTACCAGAACGAGGGCGGCGCCTACAGCGCCACCAACCCCCGGCCCGGCAACTCGTGGTGGAACGTCTACGACATCACCACGGGCCAGATCATCGAGCGGACCTTCAACACCACAGCTCTCGACCTGTCCCACCGCGAGACCGAATCCATCACCGTCCGCCAGACGCCCAACGGGCCGCAGCTCGTCTTCGGCTTCGCCACCCAGGAACCAGGACCGCGCCAGATGGCCCTCTACGGCATCACCAGCACCACCGACGGCACCGGCGACCACGTCCCGTGGACCGCACTCGACTACGACACCGCCACCTACAAGCCCAACTCCGACAACTACATCCCCCAGTACCGCCAGCTCGGCAACCGCATCGACATCCACCTGCGGCTGTCCCGCGTCAACGGCGCCGCGTGGACCAACGGCGAGACGATCCTCACCCTCCCGCCGCACATCCGCCCCAACCGGACGCAGGGCATGGTCGGTCAGATCACCGGCTCCGGGGTCACGGATTCGCTGACCGTCCGGTGGGAGGTCCTCACCGACGGCTCGCTGCGCATCTTCGACCAGCGCGGCTTCACCGGCTGGATCGGTCTCGACGCCGGCTACTTCACCAGCTGAGCCGGCCACGCTCCGGCAGTCTGCCCAGGAGGGAGGGAGGACCGCGACCGCGGTCCTCCCTCCCTCCTCGCGCACCGGTCCGCGGGCGCATGAGGCCGGTCCGGCCGGTCAGCCGGTCAGGCCAGGCAGGCCGCCAGGCAGGCCGGTCAGGTCGGACAGGGCGGTCAAGCCGGTCAGCCTTCGTCCATGGCCTTCCTCAGCTCGGCCGCCGCGGCGCGGTACACGGCCAGCAGGTCCAGGTCCTCTCCCGGGTAGTTCGCGATCCCGACCTGGCGCGCGCCCGAGTCCGGCAGCACCGTCCCCGTGGACATGTGCGCGTTGTCGAGGACGTACGCGGGCTTCTTCGCCGACAGCGAGGCGAGCCGGGACGGGGTGACCGGCTCGGGGCCGTACGTGCCCACCGTCGTGGCGCCCGCGAGGTCCGCCGCCCAGGCGGTGAACACCTGGGTCACGACGACCGGGCTCCGGCCGCCGGGCCAGGCGGACTTCAGCTCTCCGTTCAGCTTCGCGACCTCGCCGTCGAGCCGGGTCTTCCACCGCTCGGCGGCGTCCTCCGTCCCGAACAGACCGCCCAGGCGCGTGACTTCGGCGCCGGCCCTGGCCGGGTCGTTGTCGAGGTTCACCTCGACCAGTCTCGCCTTCGAGCCGGCCGCCTCCTTGATCTTCCCGGCGTACGGCTCGAAGGGCGCGTAGAGCACGAAGTCGGCCTTCGCGACCGCGGCGAGGTCCGAGGGCTTCGGGTCGTAGTCCGGCGCGTGGTGCACCGAACGCGGCACGATCACCGTGACGTCCTCGGCCCCCGCGGCCTTCGCGAAGGCGCCCTCCCAGGTGGTCGTCGCGACCACCACCGGCTTGTGCCCGCCGGCCCCGGGGTTCTCCGGGCCCGGCGAGTCCTCGCTCCCGCACCCGGCGAGCAGCGGGACCGCCCCGCTCAGTGCGGCGAGGGCGACGAGGGGAGCGAAACGGACGCGGGTGCGCGCCATGAGCGGTTTCTCCGTTCGGGGACGAGGTGCGCGACGAGGACCAAGGCCCCCGCCGTCAGGACGAGGACGGGCCCGGGAGGCCAGTCCAGCCACAGGGCCAGCAGGAAACCCGTGAGATTGACGGCGACGCCGATGCCGACCGCCCACAGGGTGATCGACCACAGCGAACGGCCGAGCCGGCGGGCGGCGAGGGCGGGCAGCAGGGTCAGGGCGTCGACCAGGAGCGCACCCGTCAGCTTGATCGCCCCGGCCACCGCCACCGCCACGAGCACGAGGAGCGCGGCGGTCAGGAACCGGACCGGGACGCCCGAACACTGCGCCAGCTCACGGTCGTACAGCAGCAGCGCCACCTCACGGCGCCGCCACCAGAACAGCGACGGCACGACGACGGCGAGGGCGCCCAGGACCACGAGGTCCGCGGTGCCGACCGACAGGATCGAGCCCCACAGCAGCGCGAAGGCGCCTGAGGCGTTGACGCCGGAGACGGCGAGGACGAGCAGTGCGGCGGCCACGGCCAGGCTCATCAACAGGCCCATCGCGCCGGACAGTCCGTCCGGCGTACGGGCGAGCGGTGCGACCGCCGCCCCCGACAGGGCGCAGGCCACGAGCGCGCACAGCATCGGGTCGAGACCGGTCAGGAGACCGACCGCGATGCCCAGCAGCGCCACGTGCATCATCGCGAAGCGCACCGGCATGATGTCGAGGCCGACGATGACGACGCCGATCACCGGCAGCCCGACGGCCGCGAGGAGCAGGGCGGCGCCCGCCCGCCGGACCGGCACGAGCCGGAGCAGGGCGCCGAGATCGGCCGTGGCGAGCGTGTTCACCGCATCGGCGGTGGCGAGCGTGCTCACCGCACCTCCCGCAGCCGGCCCGCGGCCATCTCCAGGACCCGGTCGCAGCGCCCGGCGAGCGCCCGGTCGTGGGTCACGACCACGAGCGTGACCGGGAGCGCGGTCAGCACGTCCGCCGCCTCCTCCTGGCCCTCGAAGTCGAGCGCGGCGGTCGGCTCGTCGGCGAGCAGCACCTGCGCGCCGGCCGCCACACAGCCGATCGCCCGCGCCAGGTACATGCGCTGCAACTGCCCGCCGGACAGGGTGTCCACGGGCCTCGCCGTCAGCGCGCCGACCCCGAGCCGTTCAGCGGCCCCGGCCGCCTCCTCGGCGGCCCCGCTGCTGCCGAGCAGTTCGTCACCGCGCAGCGGAAACCGTCCGGCCGCCGGCTTCTGCGGGATCCAGGCACACGCCCGGCGCCGCCACGCCCACTCGGCGGCCGAGCGCGCCCCGCGCCCGCCGACCTCGATCGTGCCGCTCGTCCGCACGTGCAGTCCGAGCACCGCGCGCAGCAGCGTCGTCTTCCCGGAACCGTTCGTCCCGGTCAGCGCGACCCGTTCACCGGCGGCGATCTCCAGGTCGACACCGGTGACGGCCTCGTTGCGGCCGTGCCGGCAGGCGACTCCGCGCATGCGTATGTCCAGTCCGCCCATCCGCCGTCTCTGCCCTTGTCTCTCGCTCGCGTTCGCCGCGCTCGTGTCCGCCGTGTCGGGTCCGTCGTGCTCGGCATGGTCGTGCTCGGGTCCGTCGTGCTCGGCTCCGTCGTTCCGGTGCGGTGAAGGAGTCGGACGGGTGGCGGCCGGAGTTCCCGTGGCCTCCTCGCGGATGCGTACGATGAGCAGCCGCCCGGGGAGCAGGACGGGCGGAGACGGCACGGAGGACGACGGCGTGGTGGAGCGGAACAAGGGCGGGGCCGATCCCGCCCCGCGCAGGCGCGGGCAGGGCGAGCTGGAGGCCCAGGTGCTCGCCATGCTGCGCAGCGCGCCTGGGCCCGTACCCGTCGCCTGGGTGCAGGAGCGCCTCGCCGGCGACCTCGCGTACACCACCGTCATCACGATTCTCACCCGGCTGCACGGCAAGGGCGCCGTGGCCCGCGAGCGCGCCGGGCGCTCCTTCGTGTGGACCGCCGTCGCGGACGAGGCCGGGCTCGCGGCGCTGCGGATGCGCAAGGTCCTCGACGCCGAGGCCGACCGCGAGGCGGTCCTCGCGAGCTTCGTCACCGCCCTGTCGCCGAACGACGAGCGGCTGCTGCGCGAACTCCTCTCCGACACCTCGGAGGAGGCCCCGGGCGAGGCGGAAGACTGACCGTCATGGGAGTCTTCGTCTTCCTTCCGCTGGTCCTTCCGCTCACCGCCTGGCCGGTCGCCCGGCTCGCCGAGCAGCGCCTGCACCCGCGCACCGCGACCCGGCTGCTCGCCGCCGTCGCCGGCGTCCTCGCCGTGTGCAGCACCCTCTGCCTCGGACTCCTCATGATCGTGGGCACCGCGCAACTGCCGGGTAACCCGCTGCCGGACGGCTGGTCGGACCCGGAGGTACGAGCGGCCGTCCCCTACGACGAGCTCGCGGGCCCGGCGGCCATCCCCGCTCTGCTCGCGGTCCTCGTCTCCTGCGCGTCGGCCGCCTGGCGGCACGTCCGGGTACGCCGGAGGGCGGACGGCGCCCTCGCCGGACTTCCGGCGCGGTCCGTCGCGGTGCTGCCCGATCCCGACCCGTACGCGTACGCCCTGCCCGGCCGTCGGGGCCGGACCCCGGACCGCGTGGTGGCCAGCACCGGGATGCTGGCCGGGCTGGGCCCGGCCGAACGACGGGCCCTCTTCGCCCACGAGCGGGCGCACCTGAAGGGGCGTCACCACCGGCATCTGGTCGTGGTGCACCTGGCGGCCCGCGCGAACCCGTTCCTGCGGCCGCTGCGCACCGCCGTGACGTACACGGCCGAGCGGTGGGCGGACGAGGAGGCGGCGGCCGAGGTCGGCAGCCGCCGCACGGTGGCGCGCGCCATCGGCACCGCGGCCCTGATGTCCCGGGGCCCGCTCGCCGCCACCCTGCCCGCCCTCGCCCAGGCCGGTCCCGTGCCCCGCCGGGTGGCGGCGCTGCTGCGACCCGCCCCGGCGGCCCGCGCGTGGCCGTCGGCGTTCACGACGGCGGGCCTCGCCGTGTGGGGCGCCGCGGCGGGGGCGACCGTGTCGGCGCTGTCCTCAGCCAACTCCGCCGTCACGCTCTTCGCGGTCCTGCGGGCGGCCACGTCGATGTAGCGACCGCGGGGCGCCCGCGACGCGCCTACAGGTCGAACTCGTGCGGCGGGAGGCCGAGGGTGAAGCAGGCCTCACGGACGACGGCCTGCTCGGTCTTGTCGAAGTCGCCGTCCGCGCCGCCGATGACGATGCCGATCTGGACGACGGCACGAGCCTCGGCGGGCTTCTTCTTCGCCTTGGCCACCTCCTGGAGCACGCTGACCTTGCCGAAGTCGAAGTCGGCGGCGAGCTTGTCGAGGTTGTCGTCGAAACGGCGCCGCAGATCGGTCGCGTCGAAGTTCTGCAGCACCTCGTTGGTGGCGATGAGCTGGGCGACGCGACGGCGCTCGGCGGGGTCGACGGTGCCGTCGGCCGCGGCCACGAGCGCGCACATCGCCATGCTCGCATCGCGGAACGCGCCGCTCTTGAGGTCGTTCTTCCGGGCGGTCAGCTGGGTCTGCATCGTCGATGCGGACTCCTTGATGCGGTCCCACAGGGCCATGGTGCGGTACTCCCGACGTCGGTGGACGAACTTCTACGTCCTTGTAGAACGTGGCCCACCCTCGACGAGTTCCCGGACATGCGGATCGCCCGGCTCCCGCGTCCCGGTCAGCCGCCCTCCGGGGAACGGACGTCCAGTTCGGCCCAGACCGTCTTGCCGTCCTCCCGGTACCGCACGCCCCAGCCGTCGGCGAGGGTCGCCGAGATGTGGAGGCCGCGGCCGCCCTCGTCCGAGGCCTTGGCGTGGCGCAGGTGGGGCGCCACGAGGGCGGCGTCGTCGACCTCGCAGACGACCGTCGTCTCGCCCCGGATCAGCCGCAGGGTGATCGGCGCGGCGCCGTAGCGGACCGCGTTGGTCACCAGCTCGCTGACGACGAGCTCGACCGGGAACGCGTCGGCCTCCGGCCACCACTCCCGTACGCGCTTCTCCGCGTGCCTCCGGGCGGGCGCCACGGCCTGGAGTTCGGCGGGCACGTCCCATTGGGCCAGGTCGCGCGAGGGCAGGCGCCGGGTGCGGGCGACGAGGAGGACGCGGTCGGGGGAGAGGTGCGGTGCCACGTCGTTCGCCATCGCCTCCGGGCTGCGATGGGCCTCGGAGAGCGCGGCGACCAGGTCGGCGGCGGTCGGCCCCTCGTCCTGCGACGTGGCCGGCGAGGCGAGGCAGACCGTGCTTCCCTCCGGCAGCACGAGACTCGTGCTGGCGAACGGAGGCCCCTCCTCGCCGAGCAGCGGGCCCTCGGGAAGCGGCGAGGTGTCCACCGAACCGTCCGGGCGCACGATCGCGAGGAGCGAGGTGCCCGCCCGCGCGATGTCGAGCCTCCCCGTGACGGGGTCGTGCACGGCGAACGTGCAGTGCGCCGTGGGCTCGTCCACGCCCGGCGCGCCGTCGCCCCCGCCGTGCGCGCCGGCCGAGCGGCTCCCGCCGTGCGCGCCGCCCGCGCCGGCCGAGCGGCCCGGACCGTGCGGGCCCGCCGGGGCGTGCCGGCCGTGCGGGCCCGCCGGGCCTTCCGTGTCGTGTGGGCCGTGCGGGCCGCCCGCCGTGCGGTCCTCCCCGCCGGCCTGTTCGCGGGCGAGCCGCAGGACCGTCGCGTGCAGACGGGCGAGCAGCTCGTGCGGGTCGAGGTCGAGCGTCGTGAGGCTGTGGACGGCGGTCCGCAGCCGGCTCATCGTGGCGACGGCGCTCAGCCCGGGGTGCTCCACCTGACCCACCACCAGCGCCACCCGTGCCCCGGGCAGCGGCAGCGCGTCGAACCACGAGCCGGCCCCGCTGCCCCCGGCCCGGCGCCGCTGGGCGATCTCGGCGGCCCGCTGCGTCTCCCGCTCCTGCCGCAGGGGCCAGCTCTGCAGGGCCGTCATGACGATGTGCTCGCGGGTGAACCGCAGCGCGTTCTCCAGGCTCGCCGCGGCCCGCGTCGTGACGCTCTTCGCCAGGTCGAGATCGGCCGGCAGGTACGGCTCGGAGCCCGGCTTGCGCTCGAAGGAGACGGCCCCCAGGACCAGGCCCCGTACCGTCAGCGGCGCCACCAGCCGTATCCCCTCCGCCGAGGGCACCAGCTCCGGTGCGTCCGGCAGCGGAGAGCCGAAGAGGCCGGGCAGGAGCACACAGCCCGCCGTCGGCACCGGCGTCCCGGAATCCGTGGCGCCGACGGCCGCGCAGCGCATCAACAGGCCGTTCCGGCCGGCGAGTTCCGGTGCCCCGCCCTGCAGGACGGCGTCCGTGAGCGCCACGACGACCGCGTCCGCGAAACCGCCGTCGAGCGCGACCTCGACCAGCTCGCGGGCGGTCCGCTCCACGTCCAGCGTGCCGCCGATCCGCTCCCGTGCGTCGTACAGCAGCCGCAGCCGGGCGTTCGCGCGCTCCCGGTCGGTCACGTCCAGCGTGGTGGCGACGAGCCCGACGACCCGGCCCTCGTCGTCCTCGAGGCGGTGGACCGACACGGAGAAGACGTGCTCGTGACCCGGGTCCGAGAGCGGGGTGCTGCGGAGCAGCGCGTCCCTCAGCGGCTGCCCGGTCGCCAGCACGTCACGCAGCGCGTCCTCGTCGACGGTCACACCCAGCGCCGCGTACGCCTCGGCCGCGGTCCTCCCGACGACGCGCTCCTCGGGCACGCCGCGCATGCCGACGGCCACCGGGTTGACCCGTACCACCCGCAGATCGGTGTCGAGCACGTGGAGCCCCACGTCCGACTGGGTGAACACGGCGTCCAGAACGGCCTCCCCCAGCCGCGGAGCCTCCTCGCGGCTCCCCTCGTCCTTCGGCTCCGGCACCCGGACCTCCTCGCCTCGGACCCGATCGGCTCCCGCGACCATCCTGCGGGGTGGCGGCCGGATCGGCACGACGAACGGCCCCGCATCCGGTTCGTACCGGGAACGCGTCGGCGGGCGCTCGGCCGCGCGTCGGTCCCCGCGGCGTCCCGGCGACGCGCTTCTTGCGGGAGCGCTCCGACGCGATCACCGCCCGGCGACCGTCCCGAGGTAGCGGGCGTACTCGTCGAGCGCGGCCTCGGCCTGGGCGTCGTCGCGGTCGATGAGCCAGTTGAGCGTGAGACCGTCCATGAGGCCGAGTCCGTGGCGTGCGAGGACGGGGACGTCGACGGTCCAGTGGATGCGGGCGGCGCGGGCGACGGCCTCCAGGTACTCGCCGTACACGCTCAGGTAGTGCGCGTACTGCCGGCGGGCCACGTCGGTCAGGTCCGGCTGCCGCAGGGCGTACTGGGTCAGCTCGTACGTCACCATCTGCTCGGCGGGGCTCCGCCGGATGCCGTCCCAGTAGGCGTGCAGGGTCTCGCGGATGATCTCGTACGGGGGACGGTCGTCGTCCTCCGTGCTCGGCGCCGCCGTGGGGACGAGCGTGCGCCGCATGATCCGGTCGATCACGGCGTGCAGGAGCTCCTGCTTGGAGCGGAAGCAGTAGTGGAAGGCGCCCAGCGGAGCTCCGGCCTCGGTGGCGATGGCCCGGGTGGTCGCCTTCGCGACGCCGTCTCGGATCATGACGGCGATGGCCGCCTCGACGAGCTGGTCGCGGCGTTCGTCGGCCGACAGGCGGGTCATGCAGGCTCCCTGGGCGTGCGGGTGGAGGGACAGGAGTCTACGGAGGGACGGAAGTCGGCAGCGGGACGGGAGCCGACGGCAGGGCGTGAGCCGGCGGGGGACGGGAGCCGACGGCAGGACGGGAATCGACACCGGGACAGGAGCCGACGGCCGGACGGGAATCGGCAAGGTGACAGGAGCCGACGGCAGGACGGAAGCCGACCGCGCGTCGGGAGCCGACGGCCGGGCGGCGGTCGACCGCGCGTCAGGAGTCGACGGCCGGGCGGGAATCGGCAGCGGGGCCGGGGTCAGAGGAACGCGTGGCCCTCTCCCCGGTACGTGGGGACCTCGTCGACGATCCGGCCGTCCGAGACGACGTGCAGGCGGTCGACCCGCTCGCACAGTTCACCGGCCTTGGCGTGCCGGAACCAGACGCGGTCGCCGAGCCACAGCGCGTCGGCGGCCTCTCCGGTGAGCGGGGTCTGGACCTCGCCCGCGCCCTCGCGCGGCAGGAGGCGCAGGCCGGGCGGCCAGACGGGTACCGGCAGGCGGTCCGCGCCGGCCGGGCCGGAGGCGGTCCAGCCGCCGCCGAGGACCGTGACGTGACGGGGCGCGGGCCGCCGGACGACGGGGAGGACGAAGAAGGCGGCGGGGTACGGGGTGAACGCGCGGTAGTGGTCGAAGAGCGCCGGGGCGTAGAGGCCGGAGCCGGCGCCGAGTTCGGTGACGGCCGCCTCGGCCGAGGTCGTGTGCAGGCTGCCGGTGCCGCCGCCGTTGACGAACTCCAGGTCGGCGACCGAGCGGACCGCGCGGATCGCGTCGGCCCTGCGCCGTGCCAGTTCGCGCGCGGAGACCCGCTGGACCAGCCGGAGCGCCGCCCGGGCGGCGCGCGGGCCGGGCTGGTCGTCCGCCACGCCGGCGATCTGCCCCTCGTACGACATGAGCCCGACCAGCCGGAAGCGGCGGCGGGCGACGACGGCGCGGGCCAGCTCGCCGGCCTGGGCGGGCGAGTGCAGCGGGGAGCGCCGCATCCCCAGGTGCAGGCGACCGCCCCACAGGCGCAGCGAGGCGTCGAGGTCGAGGCAGACCCGTACCGGAGGGCCGTCGTGGCCGATGACGGACGTGACGTGGTCCAGGTGCTCGACCGAGTCGATCATGATCGTCACCCGCGCGGCGAGCGTGTCGTCGGAGGCGAGCCTGCGCAGCGCGTCGGGGTCCGTCGTCGGATAGCCGACGAGGACGTCCTCCGCCCGCTCCGCGAGCCACAGGGCCTCGGGCAGCGTGAACGCGAGGATGCCGGCGAAGCCGGGCAGGCGCAGCACCTCGGTGATCAGCGCGCGGCAGCGCAGCGACTTGCTGGCGAGGCGGACGGGCTTGCCGTTGCTGCGTCCGGTCATCTCCCGCGCGTTGGCGCGCAGCGCGTCGAGGTCGACGACGGCGAACGGCGGCGTGAGCCCGGCCGTCGCCTTCTCCAGCTCCGCGAACGGAGCCGAGGCGACGGCGGGGGAGTGGGCGGGCGGGCGCGCGGCGGAGCCGGTGCCGGGTGCCGAGGGCGGGGTTCGCATGGTGTGGGCGCCTTCCTGGCGGGGCGGCGGCAGGAGCCGGCCGAGGCGCGGCCACCTTCTCCTTGGACGGTCGTCCAAGTCAAGGCATCGGGACCCTTGACTTGGACGACTGACCAAGACGACCATCCCGGACTACCGAAGCCCCGGTGGCGGCCCGGCCCGTCCAGCTTCCCCGGACCGTTCCGTCGAGAGGAATCCGCCCGTGACCGAGACCTGGCGCAACTGGTCCGGAAGCCAGCAGGCACGTCCCGCACGAGTCGTCCGGCCCGGAAACACGGGGGAGGTGGCCGCCGCCGTGAAGGACGCGGCCCGCGACGGGCTCCGCCTCAAGGCCGTGGGCGCGGGCCACTCCTTCAGCCCCGTCGCCGTCGCCGACGGCGTGCAGCTGAGGCTCGACCGGCTGGACGCGGCGCACACGGTCGACGCGGAGACCGGCCTGGTCACGGTCGGTGCCGGAATGCCGCTGTGGCAGCTCAACCCGCTGCTCGCCGCGCACGGCCTCGCGCTGGAGAACATGGGCGACATCGACCGGCAGACCGTCTCCGGCGCGATCTCGACCGGCACGCACGGCAGCGGTCTCCGCTTCGGCGGGATCGCCACCCAGGTCCGGGCGCTCGAACTCGTCCTCGCCGACGGATCGGTGGTCACCTGCTCGGCCACGGAGCGGCCCGGACTGTTCGCGGCCGCCCGGGTCGGTCTCGGCGCGCTCGGCGTCATCACCCGCGTGACGCTCCAGTGCGTGCCCGGCTACGTTCTCCACGCCCGGGACGCCACCACGCCGGTGGCCGAGACGCTCGACCGGATGCACGAACTCGCCGACACCCACGACCACTTCGAGTTCTTCTGGTTCCCGCACAGCGAGCTGACCCTCACCCGCAGGTTCCGGCGCCTGCCCGCCACGACCCCGTTGAAGCCCATCGGCGAGCTGAGCCGTCGTGTCGACGAGACCGTCAGCGGCCTCGGCTTCGAGGGCCTCAACCGGCTCGGCACCCGCTTCCCGGCCCTCGTACCGCCGATCACGCGTTTCGCGGCGCGCGCCATGTCCACGCGCGAGTGGACCGACCTGTCCCACCGGGTCTTCGCGTCCTCGCGCGACGTCCGCTTCCACGAGGGCGAGTTCGCCATTCCGCGGGAGCGGGCCGCCGACGCGCTGGGGGAGCTGAAGCGCTGGATCGACACCCACGACGAGAAGGTGTCCTTCCCGCTGGAGGTCCGCTTCACCGCCGCCGACGACATCTGGCTCTCCACCGCGTACGGCCGCGAGAGCTGCTACATCGCCTTCCACCAGTACCACCGGATGCCGTACGACCGGTACTTCCGCGCCTGCGAGGACATCCTCGCCGCCCACGGCGGCCGGCCGCACTGGGGCAAGATGCACGGCCTGGACGCCGAACGGCTGCGTCCCCGCTACGAGCGCTTCGGCGACTTCGTCGCCCTGCGCGACGAGCTCGACCCGACAGGTCTCTTCGCCAACCCGTACCTCGACCGCGTCCTCGGCCGCGCGCCGGGAGCCACCCCGTGATTCGCTGGTGCACGCGTTTCGGACGCACGACCGCCGGGATTCCGTGACGGTGCCGGGGCGAGTGTCCTGATCTCGGCTCAGATGTCCTGATGGTCGCCGACGTCGGCCCGTGCGCCCTCGTACCGCGGGCCGGTCCGTGCGCACTCGCACACACGCGAACCCCTACGCTGGTGCCCGTCGAGTGGCGGATTTCGAACAGTGCGACGAACGGGATGTGACAGGTGACGGGGGCGAACGGCGCGGACATGGTCGGCGAGGTCCTGGGCGGGCGGTACCGCGTGACCGCGATGATCGGCCGCGGCGGCATGGGCGTGGTCGCCCGGGCGGTGGACCAGTTGCTGAACCGCGAGGTCGCCGTCAAGGTCCTGCGGGCCTACACCGACGCCTCCCCCGCCGACCTGGCCGACCTGCGGGTCCGCATGCAGCGGGAGGCGCAGGCCGCCGCCCGCATCCGGCACAGCGGCGTGGTCACCGTGCACGACGTGGTCGAGGAGAGGGGACTGCCGGTCATCGTCATGGAGCTGGTCGACGGACCCTCCCTCGACGACGTGCTGGCGGAGCGCGGCCCCATGGACCCGCGCGAAGCGGCCGCGATCGGCGCCAAGCTGATGGACGCGCTCGACGCGGCGCACCGGGCCGGTGTCCTCCACCGGGACGTCAAGCCCGGCAACATCCTGCTGGAGCGTGGAGGCACCTCCCACTCCGGAGGCCTCGGCGGAGGGCGCGTGGTGCTCACCGACTTCGGCATCGCCAGCATGGACGCCTCCGGCGACGAGGCCCTGGCCAAGCTGACCCAGAGCGGCCAGATCGTCGGCTCCCTCGACTACCTGCCGCCGGAGCGCGCCCAGGGCCAGGTGCCGGGAGCCGCGTCCGACATCTGGGCGCTCGGCATGACGCTGTACGCGGCCGTGGAGGGCGCCTCGCCCTTCCGCCGCACGTCGGTCTGGTCCACGCTCGCGGCGATCGTCGGCGAACCGCTGCCCGCGCCCCGGCTCGCCGGGCCGCTCGCGCCCGTGCTCCAGGCGCTGATGGCCAAGGACCCGCTGCAGCGGCCCGACGCCGCTCAGGCGCGCGAGATGCTGGAGGCGGTCGCCGGAGGCTGGCCGACGGACCACGCGCCGGCCCCGGGCACGGTCTTTGCCCCGGGTGTCGCTCCGGCCCCGGGCACGGCCTTTGCCCCGGGCGCGGTCCCTGCCCCGGGCGCGGACCCTGCCTCGGGTGTGGCTCCGGTCTCGGGTGTGGCTCCGGCCCCGGGCGTGGTCCCTGCCCCGGGAGCGGCTCCGGCCCCGGGCACACCCTCGGCCGTGCGGCCCGGCACACCGCCGGCGGCCTTCGGTCCTCCCGCCGCCGCCCCGTTCTCGCAGCCCGCCCCCCAGGCCGTCCCCCAGCCCGTCGCCCCCTACGTGCCGGCCGACCCGTACGGCTCCGCTCCGCTGCCCGGCGCCGCGCATCCGGGCATGGCGCCCGGTGTGACCGCGGGTGGCGGCGGCCGGGCCGAGACGCGATCCACCGACGTCCGCGCGCGGCGCCGTCGCACCCGTACGGTCGTCGCGGTGGCGGCCGCCACCGTCCTCACCTGTGGCGGAGTCGCGTACGCCCTGATGGACATGCGCGGCGACGCGGACACCGGCGGGTCGGACACGGCGCTTCCCACGGCGAGCACGTCCGCCGACGGTGACCTGTCCGACGCGGGCGGCCCGACCGACGGCCCGACCTCCCCCGGCGACCTGACGTCCATCAGTCCCAGCGCGACGCCGTCGGGCACGCCTTCCGGGAAGGAGGAGGAGACCGGTCCCACGACGACGCCCGGCGCCGGGGACGACAAGCCGTCCGCGTCCCCGTCCGCCTCGCGGGACACCCTGCCCAGCTCCACGGTGAAGGAGCCCACCCCGGTGTCGACGGCGTGCACCGGCTGGGCCCACTCGAACCGGAGCAGCGGCGTCGGCGCGGCGTCCCAGAACACCCACCTCTACACCGGGCCGTACGCGGAGTGCTCCTATGTGACCGTGATCAAGTCCGGTGTGAAGGTCTCGTACGACTGCTACGTGACCAACGCCCACGGCAACAAGTGGATCTTCGCCCGCATCCAGGGCACGAACACCGAGGGCTGGCTGTTCGGCGACAAGTCCACCCTGACCGGCGGCTCGCTCACCCGCTGCTGACCCGCTGCCGAGCGGCGGGAGCCGCCCCCCTCAGCCGGCCGGGCGGTTCACGGTCACGGTGACGGCCCCGGGCGCGAGCAGGGCCTCCAGCTCGCTGCCGTCGGGCCGGCGCAGACGGACCCGGGGGCCCTCGACGTGCACAGGGAGCGCAGGAAGCCCCTCCGGCTCGGTCGCGGACAGCCTGCTCGCGGCGACGAAGAGGGCGACCGTACCGCGCGTGGTTCCGGTGAGGACGGGCAGCGCGGCCGCCGTCCCGTACGCGGTGCCGTTCGGTGCGCGGCGGGTGGCGGCCGCGGCGTACCCGTGGACGTTCCGCAGGGACGACGTCAGCTCCGTACCGTCCGGCGTCGCCGCGACGACCCTGGTGGACAGCCCGTCCGTGCTCTCCGCGACGCTCGTGCCCGCCGCCGCCCAGCCGCTGTGACGCACCTCCGTACCGGGTTCCGCGCCGGCGACCAGATGGGCGTGGATCTCGTCCGCCCCCGCCGCCAGGACGACGGAGGTCACGGTGACGCCGGGGAGTTCGGCGCCCCGGACGCGGGGCCGGTGCGTGGAGGCGGCCCAGCCGTCGCCCGCGCCGAGCGGGCGGATCCGGCCGCGCAGGCTGAGCTCGCCGTCGACGAGGACGCCGACGTGGTTGTCGGGCGTGCCGTCGAGGACCGGGCCGGTGGCGGTGGAGTGGGCGAGCCGGGCGTACAGCGGGTCGTCGGGCAGGACCCGGTCGGCCGGCTGGTCGTCGCTGCCGTGGTTGTGGAGCCTGACGACGCCGTCGGCGGCGGTGGACTGGATCAGCCAGCCCGGCCGGGGGAGCGGGACGACCGCGTCGGCGTGCTCGACCGGAGCGGGCTCCTCGACCGCCGTCCACACGGGGTGGCCGGGTGGAAGGAGGAGCCCGAGGAAACCCTTGCTCGCCCAGTACGGCGAGGCGGGCCCCGAGTACTCCTGGACGAGCGGGAGATGGGGGCCGTGCCAGCCGAGGGTGAGCAGCCCGTCCGCGTCCACCGCGCCCCGGTCGAGGAAATGGCGCAGCGAACCGGAGGCGATGCGGCGCGTGGCTCCCGGCGTGAGCGGGGTGTGGCCGGTGAGGGCGCCGGCCCACAGCGGCGCGGCGGCGGCGAAGCGGTAGGTGAGGGAGCGGCCCTGGTGCATAGGGGAGCCGTCGGCGCCGAAGGTGCGGGCGTAGCCGTCGAGATGGCTGCCGAGGCGGGGGCCGTAGACCTCCATCAGGCCTCCGTCGCCGGCCAGATGGGCGTGCAGGACGGGGTAGAGGTGGAAGGCCCAGCCGTTGTAGTGGTCGAAGGCGCGCGGACGGCCGTCGGTGTACCAGCCGTCGCCGAGGTACCACTGCTCGATCTTCGCCAGGCCGCGCTCGACGGCGGCCCGGGCAGCGCCGTCCGCGTCCGCGCCGACTTCGGTCAGGAAGCCTCCGACCGTGAACGGGAAGAGCCACCAGTTGTTGTCGACGGGCGTGTGGTGGAGGGCGCCGGCGAGCCAGGCGCGGACGCGCTCGCGGACCGGCTCGTCGAGCCGGTCCCACAGCCACGGGCGGGTCAGGCGCAGTGCGAGCGCGACCGAGGCGGCCTCGACCATGGCCTGGTCGCGGTCGCCGACGGACGGCCAGGAGACCGGGTCACCGCCGGTCAGTTCGCGGTCGGTGGTCGGCGCGCGGGTGCCGGCGGCCAGGCCCTCGGCGTAGCGCGACAGGAAGCCGTGCGGATCGGCGCCGGCCGACCCCGCGATCCGGAAGGCGGCCAGCAGGAAGGTCCGGGCGAATCCTTCGAGGGCGTCCGACCGCGTGCCCGAGACGCTGGGGCGGGGCCCGGGCAGCGCGATCAGGGCGTGCCCGGGACCGGCGTGGCGCAGGGCCGACGCCAACAGCCCGTCGGCGACCGCCTCCCAGTGCGCTCGCGTCCAGCCGGTGCGGGGACTGAGGACGCGGTCCTCCGGAGGAAGCGGGATCGAGGACATGCCGGTGCGCTCCTTGGTCCGATCGGGCGGACCGAATCTAGGGAGCGACGGATCGAACGTCAAGAAGTCGTGAACGTACGATCGCTCATGATCGTTCGATCAGAATGAATCCTGGGAGGAGAGGGCGGTGCGCCTGGCGCACGACCGACTCACGGGCTACAGCGACGACTATCTGTCGACGTTCGCGAACTTCTGCATCGGCAACGACGCGGTGTACGTGCCGAAGTCCGGCGACAGGAAGGCCGACGACCGCGCGCGGGGGGATCCTCCAGGAGCACTTCCCCAAGCGGGACATCGTGCAGGTGAACATCGACACCATCGCCACCGGAGGCGGCGGCGTCCACTGCGCCACCCGCGACCGGCCCGGCAAGCCGGTCGAGTGAGCACGCCGCCCTGCGCCCTTCCGCCCTGCGCGCCCGGGGTCGGGCTGCGGGAGGTCGATGACGCTGAGCGACCGGCCCGATCGACCGTCACGGGTCCATGGGGCGGGAGGGTCTCGGCGGGCCGGCGCCGAGACCCTCGTGCCGTACCGCCGTGACGGTCTAGCCCACGACCGGGCTGCCGCCGGTGGCGACGTAGAGCGAGTCGTAGACCCGGCGCTCGACGCCGGGAGCGGGACCGTCGGTCAGGCCGTTCACCGGAGGCGTGCCGCCGCCGAGCAGCATGGTGGTCGAGCCGCCGCCGTCCTGGTTGACGGCGTCCATGACGCCGAGGGCCTTCAGCGGTTCGGTGACCTCCGCGAGGAACCCGCCGTCGGGGGAGTAGTGGTCGCGCGGTCCGCTCAGGGCGACGAGGACCGTGCGGCCCTGGTCGTCCACGCCGATCGCGGTGCGGGAGTCACGGCAGAAGTCGGTCTTGGCCTGGGGAGTCGCGGCGGAGAGGTCCTTGCTCTGGCCGTTCTCGTCGTAGAGGCGGGCGCAGCTGCCGTGGGCGTAGCCCGTGGGCCCCGTGCTGCCGTACTTGTCGACGCCGTCGCGCATGAGCAGGGACCCGCCGTTGACGACGTCCACCGTCTCGTCCAGGGATATCTCCCGCCTGATGCCGTCGGCCTCGAAGCGGTGGTCCCAGAGCTTCTGTGTGACCGTCAGGGCGGCCTGCTTCTCCTTCTGCTGACGCAGCCAGTCGACCTGGTGGTCCCCGATCGCCTGGAGGACGTACTGGCCCTTGCCGACCGTACGGCCGCCCCGGCCCGGACCGCCGTCGACGATCGCGCCGGTCGTGCCGTCCAGCACCACTTCGTATCCGGCCTGGTCGTCGGCGGCGACGTTCTTGTTGACGTCCGGCTTCGGAGTCGTCGCCTTGTAGGAGTAGTTGAACAGCACGAACTCGGTCGGATCCGCGTAGGCGGCCAGGTCCTTGCCGTAGGCGTCCTTGTACGGGCCCAGTTCGCCGGCGGCGTCGTCGGCGTCGCGCGGGCAGCCCAGGGCGCCGCCGGGGTTCCGGTTGACGTCGTCCACGCGCTGCGTGACCTCGCCGTACGGCCGGCCCTGCTCCTCCGTCAGGCTGCTGGTCACGCTGATGTCGGTCTCCAGCTTGGTGACGTACGGAACGCCGTACTGGAGCACCACGCTGTGGCGGTTCTTGCCCGGGAGACAGGAGGCTCCCATCAGCTCCCCGTCGCGGACGGTGGCGCCGAAGGTCTGGATGGTCTCCGGTACGGCATCCGTCGTGTCCGGGGTGCCCTCGTTCATGAAGTAGCCGCCGTTGACGGCCGCGAGGGGGGCTTCGGGCATGGCGGCCGTCATCTCCCGGACGGTCTCGCTGGTTCCGGCCTTCCTGCCGAACGTGCTCTCGATCCGCAGGGCGCCCTTGGCGGGGTCGATCCGGACGACGTTCAGCTCGCGCGGGTACGTGCGCTGCGCGATGGGCGAGGTCTCCTTGTAGCGGAAGTACTCCACACCGGGCGCGAGCAGTCTGCTGTCCGAGGTCTGGGCGGTCCAGCGCGGCAGCTCGGGGACGGCCGGCGGTTCCTCGGCCGCGTTCGTGGGGCCCGAGGTGGTGAACAGGAGCACCGAGCCCAGCGCGGTGGCGGCGGCCGTCAGACGCGCGCCGCCGCGGTGTGCGGTACGGGGTGCGGGGCGTGTCATGACAGGCATTCCTTGTCCGTGGTGGTGTCGGTGTCCGGAGTCCTGAGCCGGTGGGACTGGAAGGACTTGTCGAAGGGGGCCGTGAGCGACGTGCCGTCGCCCGCGTTGACCTTGTACGCCTTGGCTGCGGGCAGCCCGGTCTGCGCCCACTCGCCCGCCCAGGAGGCGTCGTTGAAGAAGCAGGCGGTCTTCTCGGTGCGGTTCATGACCGAGCGCACGTTGTCCGCCCAGACCCCGACGAGGTAGCCCGCGTGGTCGTTCTGGGTGCCGTACATCCCGCCACGGCCGTTCGGCTCCTTGAAGATGCACAGCTGACCGTTGGCGCAGCGCTCGTACCCCGTGAAGCAGGCGCCCTGCGAGGGGGCCAGCTTGTGGGAGGTCAGCTGCTGACCGAGCGTCTTCAGGTCGGTGCGGGCGCCCGGCGGGATCGTCTCCACGGCGCCGCCGAGGTAGGTGTTCGCGTACAAGCAGCCCCAGAAGTGGCTGTTGTTGTACACGGACAGGGCCTTGTCGTCCCAGCCCGAGCCGGTGACGGTGGCGGTGCCGTCCAGTGGGAGCCGCAGGCTTTCGCCGGTTCCGCCGGCGCCCTGGTAGAGGCAGAGGGACGGCTTCTCACAGTTCTCGTAGTCGGCGTTCGCCGGGAGGGCGAACAGGGCCGAGCAGAGGAGGGCGAGGGCTCCCACGACGAGGGAGCCCCGCAGAGTATTGATCTTCACGAGCCGTGAGTCTGTCAGCAACGCGCTCTCGGCGCCCGGGCGCTCGGGCGTGCGCGCCGGGTGCGGGGCGGCCGGCTGCCCCGCGCAGCCGGGGTCCCTCACGGCTGGTGACGAAGGGAATTCACGAGGTAGTAAATAGGTGAATCCCAAACTGAATTACCGTCAACAGGCCGGATCCGTATATCTCGATTCGGTAACGAGATTGCCGGAAAGGCCTGGACCTTTCACGCCTGAGTCTTCAACTAGCCTTATATTAAAAAGAGTTGAGTGTTCATCAGATCGACCTGAAAAGGTAACGGTCTGATATCTCGACGGCCATTCCTGTTTGCCCGAATTCTCCACCGTGTGCGTCTGGCAGGCTTCCGGCACCCACTCCTCCGACCAAGGATTTGAGGTGCGCATGACCAGTCATCGCAGGAAGCGTGAACACAGACGCAAGCCCAGGGGGTTGATGCTCGCCACCGTCGCCGTGGCGTCAGCGGCGGTGATCGCGGCAGGTGTCGCCTACGCCGGCATAGGGGGCAACGCCCAGGCAGGGACGCCCGCTTCGGGCATACCCGCGCAGGCCGGATCCACGACGGCGCCGCTCGCGCCGGCCGCCGCCCCGGCCAGGGACGCGGAACCGGAGCCCATCGTCGGGAAGCCCGCCAACGACACCCGGCGGGGCATGGTCTACGACGGGCTCAAGGCGGCCGCCAAGGGCGACCGTTGCACGGGCGTCTACCGCACCGACGCCGGACTGTGCACCCACGGGCCCGACGCTCCGCCGAAGGGCGTGGACATCAAGGCGGACGTGGCCCCCGCCGTGAAGACCAAGGCGCCGGCGGCCGGACGCCCGCAGGACGCACCGGCCGCCGACGCCACCGGGGCCAGGACCGCGGCCGCCGCGGCCCCGGAGCCGGCCGCGACGTCCGGAAGCCAGGCCGTCGCCGCGGGCCCCGCCGGTCAGACCGTCCAGTGCGACGGTGACGGCAGCACGGGCAACCGCGTGCAGGTCGTGTACGTGCACGGCTCCGACCGCGACCGGTACGCCGAGTACGTCGCCTCGTTCCGCAAGTGGGCGGCCGACGCCGACCTCATCTACGCGACGAGCGCCAAGGAGACCGGCGGCGTACGGCACATCCGCTACGTGACCGCGGCCGACTGCACGCCGACCGTGCTCAACATCGAGCTTCCGGCGTCCGCGCTCGCCGAGTTCAGCGCCACCAACAGGGCGCTCGCCGACAAGGGCCTCAACCGGCGCGACCGCAAGTACATGATCTTCGCGGACACCAAGGTCTACTGCGGCATCGGCACCTTCGCCGGTGACGAGCGGCCGGGCCAGAACAACCAGAGCAACTTCGGCCCCTCCTACGGACGTACCGACGCCGGCTGCTGGGGCGGCCACACCGCCGCGCACGAACTGGGGCACAACCTCGGCGCGGTCAACAACAGCGCGCCCAACACCAGTCGCGGCGCGCACTGCACGGACGAGTACGACGTCATGTGCTACTCGGACACGCCGTACTACCCCCAGATGCGGTACGTGTGCACCAACCAGGCGGCCGAGAACATCCTGGACTGCAACCACGACGACTACTTCCACACCAACCCCAGGGCCGGCAGCTACCTGGCCACGCACTGGAACATCGCCGACAACCAGTTCCTGATGCGGTCCGGGGGCGGCTCCGGCCCCGACCCGAACCCGAGCCCGACGCCCACTCCGACGCCGACCCCGACGCCCACCGGGCAGCCCACCGGCGGCCCGGCGGTGACGGTCAGCCAGGTCCAGTCCACGGCCGCCCTCGTGAGCTGGCCCCAGGTCGAGGGCGCCGCCTGGTACCAGGTCCTGCTGAACGGCAGGCACCTGACCTGGGTGCAGTCGCAGGCGCTGCGCATCTACAACCTCCAGCCCGGCACCGCGTACCAGGTCGCCGTCTCGGTCCGTGACCGGTCCGGCCGCGACAGCGGGGCCGGACGGACGACCACCTTCCGTACGGCCGGAGCGAGCGGTGGCACCACCACTCCCGGCACCCGCTACACCCTCGGCAACGCGGGCACCGGCATGGCGGCCGAGGTCTGGGGCGGGCGCTCCGCCGACGGCACGGTGCTCGTCGGGTCCCGGGCCACCGGATACGCCCAGCAGCAGTGGCTGTTCGACGACGCGGGCAGCGGACTCGTCCGCATCCGCTCCGCCGTCTCCGGCAAGTGCCTGCAGACGGGCGGAGCCCCCGCCCAGGGCATGTGGATCGCCCAGCAGGCGTGCGGCGACGCCGCCACGCAGAGGTGGAAGCTGTCCAGCCGCAACGGAGCGGTCACCGTGACCGACCCGAGCGGCGGCTACGCCCTGACGGTGAGCAACCGCGCGTACTACGGGAGCTGGCTGCTCGACATGCAGCGCACCAACGGCGGTGCGACGCAGGTATGGACGGTCCAGAAGGTCTCCTGACCTCGGCCGGACCCCGACGGCGACCTCCGGGTCGACCCGGCGCCGGGGGGGGGGCCCCCCCCCCCCGCCCCCCCCCCCCCCCCCCCCCCCCCCCCCCCCCCCACCCCCCCCCCCCGCGGACACCACCCCCCCCCCCCCCCCCCG
>NZ_JBIBDS010000001.1:1026862-1696814 GCF_042954805.1 Streptomyces sp. NPDC012637 | reverse complement strand
GGGCCCGGCTGTTTGGGCGGGCCACGGGGGCAGCCGGCCGGGGCCCCCCCCCCCCCGGCCCCCGGGGGGCCCCCCCGGGGGGGGGGCCCCCCCCCCCCGCCCCCCCCCCCCCGCCACCGCACCGCACCCACGCACCAGGAGCACCGCAACGATGCGTACACACCGCACCTTCCGCGCCGGCACGGGCCTCGGCCTCCTGCTCATGATCACCGCCCAGGTCCTGGCCCTGCCGACCACCGCCCGGGCTCACGGAGACACCGTCAAGGTGGTGGTGACCGGCCAGCGGGACGGCCACGTCACGACCGAGATCACCTGGGAGAACGACGGGGACGCCGTCGACGAGGCCGTCGCCGCCACGGTGAACGCGACCAGCCCCGACGGATCCCGCTCGATGGGCCCGTGGCCGCTGGTCCGCGACCCCGGCTCGCGTACGGGCTGGAGCACCGCCGAGATCCTCACCCCCGGGACCTGGAAGGTCACCGTCGACGTGGGCTTCCCCTCCCTCGGCCACGGGGAAGGGGAGATCTCGGTCCCCGTCGTCGACCCGTCACCGCCCGGCCCCCGCCCCACGCCCACCACGCCCGCTCCGGCCCCCACGACGACCGCCGCTCCGGTCCCGTCCGCACCTGCGCCCGCGCCGTCCTCCCCCTCCGCGAGCCCGGCGGGCGACCGGGGAGCCCGTACGGTCGGGTGGTCCCTGGCCGGACTGGCCGGGTTCGCGCTCGTCGGCGCCGCAGTCGGCGTGCTCGTACGACGGACCCGCGCCCGCAGGCGACTCGACCGCTGAGTCCGGGCCGTCGGTCACAGCCAGGTCCGCCCTCGGCGGTCACCGTGCCCTCCGCCGGGCCGGCGCTCCACAGCCAGGTGCCCCACAGGGCGGTGGCGACCGGAGTGCGCTCCTTGCCCGGAACTACTCCCTCGACGACACGGTCCTGCCCGGAGCCATCCCGGTCGAGGCAGAGAACGCCCTCCCCGCTCGGCTCCGTGCGCGGCCGGAGGACCAGATCAAGCGCCGGTGCGTCCCGCGCCGTGGCCGGCCCGGGGACGTCGCAGCCTTGGTGGCGTTCCTCGTGGGCCCCTCGTCTCGTTCATCACGGGGCAGTCCGTCCACGTCGACGGCGGTTGGCTGCTCCACTGGGACCGTCAACAAGCAAGGAGACGAACCGAAATGATCGAACGAGTCCGCGCCGTCCTCGTCACCGCCGACGACACGATGCTGGTCATCCGCCGGACCAAGCCCGGCATCCCCGAGTACTGGGTCCTGCCCGGCGGCGGCGTCGAGCCCGGTGACGAGTCCCGGGAGGCCGCCCTCCACCGGGAGATCCACGAGGAGGTCGCGGGAGAGGCCGACATCATCCGCCTCCTCCACACAATGGAGGGCGACGACGAGCGCCAGCTCTTCTACCTCGCTCGCATCGCGACCTGGTCCTTCGGCGACCGCACCGGCCCCGAGTTCAGCGCCGAGGGCCGCGGCGAGTACGCGCTCGAAGAGGTCCCGCTGACCCTGGAGGGGCTCGACGGCATCGACCTCAAGCCCGAGGAGATCGCCCACGTGCTGAGGGGAGCCATCGGCGCCGGAAGCCTTGGAGTCGAGGCGTCGCTCTGAACAGCGTGTATGTCGTCCTGCCGCAGGGACCGGCTCTGAGATGGGCCGGTCCCCGCATCCTTACGAGGCCAGCGCGGGGCGCCCGGACGCGGCTCCTCGTCCTGCCACGGCAGCAGCCGCAGGGCGAGGACCGATCCGTCGGCACGGACGGAGACGGGGCCGCCCCGATCCCTGTCGAAGGTGAGGCGGGGGCGGACGCGGCGGCTCGCGTGGACGAGAGCGCGATATTCCTCGATGTCGCCCCTGGCGAGCAGACGGAAGACCTCCGCGTCCACGCCGGAGACGGCGGGGCGTTCGGCTTCGGCTCACGGCCTTCAGCCGGGAACAGCCGACCTCCGCTGCCGAGTGCCTGGAGGGCGTGGACGGTCATCGTGCCGCCGTCCGTCGGGAGCCGCGTGCTGAACAGCAGGCGGGGGGGTCTCGTTCCACGCTCCGATGTGGACTGCTTCTGCGTGGGCCGAGGCGGAGGCCGGCTGCTCGGCGGAGGTGACGGTGCCGCTGTGGTCCCCCTCGTGGTCCCCCTCGCATCCAAGGGTCCTGGGGCTCTGCTACAGCCAGTCCTTCCGCTTGAAGACCACATACAGACTCGTGCACACCACTGCCATCAGCACCACTGCGAAGGGATAGCCGCCCGCCCAGTGCAGCTCCGGCATGTTGTCGAAGTTCATCCCGTAGATCGTTCCCACGAGTGTGGGGGCAAACAAGATCGCCGCCCACGACGAGATCTTCTTGATCTCCTCGTTCTGTTCGAAGCCCGCTTCGGCCAGGGCGCGCATCTCCGCGTTCTGTTGCTGGGTGACCAGCGTCGCGTTGACCGTGAGGATCTCGGTCAGGGCCTGGCGGAAGCCGTCGACGCGTTCGCTGGTGTGGGTGACGTGGTCGGCCACGTCGCGGAGGTAGCGCTGGAGCTCCTCGTCCGTGCCGTACTTGGCGAAGCCGGCCATCAGGCCGTGGAGCATGCCGACGAGCGGGCGGGTGGCGCGCTGGAACTCGACCATCTCGCGGGAGAGTTCGTAGATGCGCCGGGAGACCGCGGGGTCGCCGCCGAAGACCTCGGTCTCGATCTCGTCGATGTCGTTCTGGACACCGGCCACCACCGGGGCGTAGCCGTCCACGACCGCGTCCAGGATCGCGTAGAGCACCGCCTCCGGGCCGAGGCGGAGGAGGTCGGGGTCCTTCTCCATGCGGTGGCGGACCGCCGAGAGGTCCGGTGCCGCGCCGTGGCGGACGGTGATGACGAAGTCGGGGCCGACGAAGACGTGGAGCTCGCCGAAGTCGACCTCCTCCTGCGCGTCCAGGTAGCGGGCCGCGCGCAGGACGACGAAGAGCGTGTCCCCGTACCGCTCCAGCTTGGGGCGCTGGTGTGCCTCCATCGCGTCCTCGACGGCCAGCTCGTGCAGGTCGAACTCGGCGGCCAGCGAGTGGAGTTCGGACTCGGTAGGGCGGTGCAGACCGATCCAGGCCATGCCGTCGGGGTGTTCCCGGAGCTGGCGGAAGGTTTCCGCGAGGGTCTCGGGGGAGGAGACGCGGTGACCGTCGCGGTACAGGGTCGCCTGGATCACGCTCGGCCGGCTCGCGGACGCCGGCGGCTGGGCGGGCGAGGCGGCGGCCGGCGGCTCCGGTGCGCGGCGCCAGGCAGCGCGCGGACGGCGGTCGGACATCGTCGGTCTCCTCCGGGTGGCGTGCGAGACGGGGCCTCAGCGGACGGTTCGCAGGATATCGTGGGCGAATCGCTCCATATCGGCACGGTGCGGGACGGCGGCCGGCGGTCGTCGGTCCGAGGTCGCGGACGCTCCCTGTCCGCGATCCTCGCTAGCGTGCCTCCATGGCCCCGAAGACGACGCCGCCCCCGGTCCTCTCCGACCGTGCCCTCAACCGCGCCACCCTCGACCGGCAGCTGCTGCTCCGGCCCGCGCCGCTGTCCGCCGAGCAGGCGGTACACCATCTCGTCGGACTGCAGGCGCAGAACACCAAGCCTCCCTACTACGCGCTCGCCGCCCGCCTCGACGGCTTCGAGCCCGAGGACCTGTCCCGACTGATGGAGGCCCGGCAGGTCGCCCGTATCGTGACCATGCGGTCCACCGTGCACACCCACACCGCCGCCGACGCCGTCGCCCTGCGCCGCCTCGTCCAGGCCGGGGCCGTCGACCGCGAGCTGCGGATGTTCCTCAAGGGGCTCGACGGCGTCGACCTCGACCGGCTCGCAGGGCTCTCCGCCGACTATCTGGAGGAGCGGCCCCGCACCCCGAAGCAGCTGCGCGAGCACCTGCTCCAGGAGTGGCCCGACGCCGACCCGCAGGCCCTCACGGTCGCCGCCCGCTGCCTGCTGCCGCTGGTCCAGGTCACGCCCCGCGGGCTCTGGGGGCGCAGCGGGCAGGTCGCGCTCACCACCGCCCGGCAGTGGTTCCAGAACGCCGTGGACGACACCCGGACCGCCGGCCTCGACGAGACCGTGGTGCGCTACCTCCGTGCCTTCGGACCCGCCTCCGTCAAGGACATGCAGACCTGGTGCGGTCTCACCCGGCTCCGGCCCGCCTTCGAGCGGCTCCGCCCCGGCCTCCTCGTCTTCCGCGACGAGCACGGCACCGAGCTGTTCGACCTGCCCGACGCCCCCCGCCCCGACGAGGACACCCCGGCCCCGGCCCGCTTCCTGCCCGAGTTCGACAACCTGCTCCTGTCCCACGCCGACCGGACCCGCGTCGTCCCCGCCGAGCACCGCACCCGCACCTGGAGCGGCAACCAGGCCCACCGGGTCTTCCTCCTCGACGGGTTCCTCGCCGGGATCTGGCACCTGGAAGAGGGCAAGGAGAAGACCGTCCTGACCGTCGAGGCGTTCGGGCGGACCACCCGCGCCCAGCGCGCCGAGCTCACCGCCGAGGCCGAGCGGACCCTGCGCCTCCTGGGGCCGCGCGACGTCCCGCACGAGATCGTCCACACGAGCGCCTGAGCGGTCAGGGCAGCGCGCCCGCCCTGCGGGCCGCCACGACGGCCTCCAGGCGGGTGCGCGCGCCCAGCTTGCGCATCGACGAGCGCAGATAGCCCTTCACCGTCTCGGGGCTGAGGCCGAGCCGGCGTGCCACCGCCGCGTTCGTGGCGCCCGACGCCACCGCCGCGAGCACGTCCGTCTCGCGCGGGGTGAGCACCACCTGCGGCGCCCGGTCGGCCCCGGCGGCGGAGGCCGACCCCAGGCGGCCGCACACCGCGAGCAGCCGCTCCCGCAGCTCCGGGTCGCTCACCCTCGGCGCCAGCTCGCGCAGCTCCCCGTACGCCTGGCGCATCTCCTCGCGCTCGGCCACGAGCCGGCGCACCTCGTCGCGCACGGCGAGCGCCTGCTCCACGTCCCGGGCGGCCGCGACCGCCGCGTCGAAGACCCGCTCGCCGATCGGCAGCGCGTCGCGCAGCGCCCCGTACAGCACCCCGCGCACCTGCCGGCGGACCACGACGGGCACCGCGATCACCGAGCGCAGCCCCTCCGCCGACACCGGGCCGTCGTACTCGTGGGTGATGTGCCGGGCCGAGGGGTAGTCGGTGACGGCGCAGGGCCGCGACAGGGCCAGGCACTTCCCGCCGAGCCCCGAACCGGCCGAGACCGTCAACCCGACGAGCGCCGGTGTCACCGCCCCGCTCGTCTCCGCGATCCGCAGCGCGCCGCCGCCGGTGTGGAGCAGCCCGCCGAACACCACCTGGAGGCCGGTGCCGCGGCGCAGCCGCAGCAGGGCGCCGCGCACCTCGCCGTCCACGTCGCCGTCCGCATCGCCGCGCACGTCGCCGCGCACATCCACCGACTCGATCTGCTCGGCCACCGGACCTCCTCCTCGGCGTGCACGGTCTCCCCCCGAACGGGGGTAGTGAGACCTGGGTCACCGATTACACGATGTCCGGGCACGGTCCCGCAACGAGGAGGACGAGGACGCATGACCGCAACGAGCGCGACGGAGCCGACGGAAGCGACGGAAGGGTTCCGGGCCGCCCGCGACTTCCTGCTCGAGCACCGCGAGGACTACGAGACCGCGTACGCCGGCTTCGTCTGGCCCCGCCCCGAGCGGTTCAACTGGGCGCTCGAATGGTTCGACGTCATCGCCGCGGGCAACGACCGCACCGCGCTGCACATCGTCGAGGAGGACGGCACCGAGGTGAAGGTCGGCTTCGCCGAGATGTCCGCGCGCTCCAACCGGGTCGCGAACTGGCTCCGGGCCCAGGGCGTCCGCGCCGGCGACCGCATGATCGTCATGCTCGGCAACCAGGTCGAGCTGTGGGAGACCATGCTCGCCGCGATGAAGCTGCGGGCGGTCGTCATCCCCGCCACCCCGCTGCTCGGCCCCGCCGACCTGCGCGACCGCGTCGACCGCGGCCGGGCCCGGCACGTGCTCGTACGGGCGGAGGACACCGCCAAGTTCGACGACGTGCCCGGCGACTACACCCGGATCGCGGTCGGTGGCGACGGCGTGACCTGGCTCGGCTACGAGCGCGCCCACGCGGAGTCCCCGGTCTTCGAGCCGGACGGCACGACCCTCGCCGACGACACGCTCATGCTCTACTTCACCTCCGGCACCACCGCCCGCCCCAAGCTGGTCGAGCACACCCACACCTCGTACCCGGTCGGCCACCTGGCGACGATGTACTGGATCGGCCTCAGGCCCGGGGACGTCCACCTCAACATCTCCTCGCCCGGCTGGGCCAAGCACGCCTGGTCCAACCTCTTCGCCCCGTGGAACGCCGAGGCGACCGTCTTCATCCACAACTACACCCGCTTCGACCCGGCCCGGCTGATGGACGAGATGGACCGGCACGGCGTCACCAGCTTCTGCGCCCCGCCCACCGTCTGGCGCATGCTGATCCAGTCCGACCTCGGCCGGCTGACCACCCCGCCGCGCGAGGTCGTCGCCGCGGGGGAGCCGCTGAACCCCGAGGTCATCGAGAGCGTGCGGCGCGCCTGGGGCGTCACCATCCGGGACGGCTTCGGCCAGACGGAGACCGCCGTTCAGGTCTCCAACAGTCCTGGCCAGAGGCTCAAGGAGGGCTCGATGGGCCGTCCGAGCCCCGGCTTCCGGGTCACCCTCGTCGATCCGGTCAGCGGGCGGCCGGACGCCGAGGAGGGCGAGATCTGCCTCGACCTGTCCGGTAACCCGGTGGGCCTGATGACCGGCTACCACGGCGACCCCGAGCGCACGGCCGAGGCGATGGCCGGCGGCTACTACCGCACCGGCGACATCGGCTCCCGCGACGAAGAGGGCTACATCACCTACGTCGGGCGGGCCGACGACGTGTTCAAGGCCAGTGACTACAAGATCAGTCCGTTCGAGCTGGAGAGCGCGCTCCTGGAGCACGAGGCCGTCGCCGAGGCCGCCGTCGTCCCCGCGCCCGACCCGCTGCGGCTCGCCGTCCCCAAGGCGTACGTCGTCCTCGCCGCGGGCTGGGAGCCGGGTCCCGACACCGCGAAGGCGCTGTTCGCGCACTCGCGCGAGGTGCTCGCCCCCTACAAGCGGATCCGCCGCATCGAGTTCGCCGACCTGCCGAAGACCGTCTCCGGCAAGATCCGCCGCGTCGAGCTGCGCAAGCTCACGGCCGAGGGCGACACCGGCACCGAGTACACCGAAGGAGACCTCGCATGAGCGGCATCGCCGAACTCTCGTACGCGCACGGGGTGTCGGACACGGCACTCCTCGGAGACACCATCGGCGCCAACCTCGACCGGGCCGTCGCCGCCTGGCCGGAGCGCGAGGCGCTGGTCGACCTGCCCACCGGACGACGCTGGACGTACGCCGAGTTCGGCGCGGACGTCGCGCGGTTGGCCGACGCGCTGCTCGGCAGCGGCGTCGCCAAGGGAGACCGGGTCGGCATCTGGGCGGTCAACTGCGCCGAGTGGGTGCTCGTCCAGTACGCCACCGCCCGGATCGGCGCCGTCATGGTCAACATCAACCCGGCCTACCGCGCGCACGAGTTGGAGTACGTGCTCAACCAGGCGGGGATCTCCCTGCTGTTCGCCTCGCTCACCCACAAGAGCAGTGACTACCGGGCCATGGTCGAGCAGGTGCGCGGCGACTGCCCCGGGTTGCGGGAGACCGTCTACTTCGGAGACCCGACGTGGGACGAACTCCTCGGCCGTACCGCGCCGGAGGGCGTCACGCCCGCGGCGCTGTCCTGCGACGAGCCGGTCAACATCCAGTACACCTCGGGCACGACCGGCTTCCCGAAGGGCGCCACCCTCTCCCACCACAACATCCTCAACAACGGTTACTTCGTGGGCGAGATGATCGCCTACACCGAGCAGGACCGGATCTGCATCCCGGTGCCCTTCTACCACTGCTTCGGCATGGTGATGGGCAACCTCGCCGCCACCTCGCACGGCGCGTGCATGGTGATCCCCGCGCCCTCCTTCGACCCGGCCGCCACCCTGCGCGCGGTGCAGGAGGAGCGCTGCACCTCGCTCTACGGCGTGCCGACGATGTTCATCGCCGAGCTCGACCTGCCCGACTTCGGCTCGTACGACCTCTCCTCCCTCCGCACCGGCATCATGGCGGGCTCGCCGTGCCCGGTGGAGGTGATGAAGCGGGTCGTCGCCGAGATGAACATGGCCGAGGTGTCCATCTGTTACGGCATGACGGAGACCTCGCCGGTGTCCACCCAGACCCGGCGCGACGACGACCTGGAGCGGCGCACCGGCACCGTCGGCCGGGTGATGCCGCACGTCGAGGTGAAGGTCGTCGACCCGGCGACCGGCCTGACGGTGGAGCGCGGCACGGCCGGCGAGCTGTGCACCCGCGGCTACAGCGTGATGCTGGGCTACTGGGACGAGCCCGGCAAGACCGCCGAGGCGATCGACCCGGGCCGCTGGATGCACACGGGCGACCTGGCCGTGATGCGCGAGGACGGTTACGTCCAGATCGTCGGGCGCATCAAGGACATGATCATCCGGGGCGGCGAGAACGTGTACCCGCGCGAGATCGAGGAGTTCCTCTACGGGCACGCCAAGGTCGCCGACGTACAGGTGGTGGGCGTGCCGGACGAGCGCTACGGCGAGGAGATCCTGGCCTGCGTGATCCCGCGCGACCCGGCCGACCCGCCCACCCTGGAGGAGGTCACGGCCTTCTGCCGCGACCGCCTCGCCCACTACAAGATCCCGCGCCGGGTGGAGATCCTGACCGAGTTCCCGATGACGGTCAGCGGGAAGGTGCGGAAGGTGGAACTGCGGGAGCGGTACGCGGTGGACTGACCGGACGCGGCGGGGCGACGGCGCCGGCCGGGCGGACCACGGCCGCCGGGCGGGCCGGGCCGGCGGGGCCGCCCCGCCCGGCGGCGTCGGCCGTCGTGAGCTCGCGGCGCATGCACACCCTGGGCCAGGCGGCCAGCCCGTGTGCCGCCTCGGCCCGGCTGATCGCGCGCAGGCCCTCGGTGAGCGCGGGATCGCCCTCGTCGAGGCGACGGAAGCCGAGCCGGGTGTAGTACGGGGCGTTCCACGGGACCTCGGCGAAGGTCGTCAGGGTCAGCGCCGACAGGCCCTGCTCGCGGGCCGTCCCGGCCAGGTGCTCGATCAGCGCCCGTCCGACGCCGCGGCGGGCGGCGTCCGGGTGCACCGAGACCTGCTCGATGTGGGCGGCTCCGTCGACGGTGTCCGTGAGCAGGTACGCGACGGGCCGGTCGGTCGCGTCCACCGCCACCCAGGCCCGGCCCGCGGTGCGATAGCTCTCCAGGACGTCCAGCGGCAGGGGGTCGTCGTCCGCGATCTCCACCATGCCGAGAGGGCGGAAGGCCTCGCCCGCGGCGCGTTCGATGTCCTGGAGCAGGAGGAGTTCGGCCGGTTCGGCCACTCGGATGCGCATACGCCAGTATGGCGCGCCGCGAGTAGGCGGCGCGTCAAGGACGGGGTGAAGGACGGGGGCCAGGACGGGTGGTGGGGTGGAAGCGACACGGTGACGCGGTGACGCGGTGACGCGGTGACATGGTGACGCGGTGACATGGTGACGTGGTGACTGGTGTGCCGACGGCGGGCGCGGTGCCCGCGGCCGCCGTCGGCACACCCCGGTCGCGGGCCCTCGGTCGCGGTCCTCAGTCGGGGGTCGCGCCCGTGCAGGTGAACCCGCTGTCCGGGTTCAGGCCCCGGCCCGTCGCGTAGCCGTCCTCGCGGTGCGCGTCGCGGCCGAGCAGCCCGCCGTCCCGGGAGAAGTGCGGCAGGAAGAGCGTGAGCGCGGGATCTCCGTACAGCGCCACGTACAGCAGCACGTCCTTGGCCTCGGTGACCTCCTGGCGGCGCGCGGGCAGCGGGTGCCGGGCGCGCAGGCCGTCGAGCAGCCGGCGGGCCGCCCGGGTCGTGGGCGGCACGCTGAGCAGTGCCGCGGCGGCGAGCACCGGGACCGCCCCGAGGGCCAGCGCCGGTCCGGACACCCCGGTCACGAGCAGACCGACGGCGACGGTGAGCAGGACGCAGACGAGCAGCACCCGGGCCGTCCTGTGCCGCCCGGGCGGGCGGATCAGCCCCGTCCTGCCGAGCTCCGCGCGCAGCGCGTCGAGCGCCTGCCGGGCCTTGGGCCGGGTGGCCAGCAGCCGGAGCGTCAGGGCCCGTTGGAGTGAGCGGTGCACGCCGAGCTGGAGCGGGTCACGGGTGCGGCCCGCGCCGCCGTTGGCGCGAATCGTGCCCCGCCGCCCGGCCGCGACCGCGCCCCGCTGGTGCAGCGCGACGAGCGCGACGACGACCGCCGCCCGCGGCCCGCCGCGCAGCAACGCGAGTGCCTGCGGCGGAAGTTCCGGCCGCTCCTGGCTGCGGGCACGCAAGAGAACCGCCGCGAGCACGAGTTGACCGACCGCGGCCCCCAGGAACCACCACATCCCCGTCGTCATGGTGTCCACCCCCCGAAGGAGTTGTGCCCGGGGGAGCGGCGGTCGTCACGTGCGAATGGCCGAAACTGTTAGGGCCTGATCCGCCGGACGGGTCTTAGGGGGCTCCGGAGGAGAGGAGTTCGCCCGCGGGCGGGTTCACGGGCTGCGGCGTGCCGGTGAGGTCGAGCACGAACAGCGGGATGCCGAGGCCGTCCGCGCGCTCATGGGCTTCGGGGGTGTATCCGGCGAGCGAGAAGTAGACGCTCACCGACGAGTTGCTGAGGCCGTTCAGCCAGAGGCACTCCACCGCCCGCAGTCCGGTCGGCCGGGTGCTCGGGTCCACCTGCGCGACCAGCCCGGGACCCCGCAGGTCCACGGCCGAGGCCGAGCGCTCCTCCGGCTGGACGACGTCGCGGAAGCCCAGCCAGCGCAGGTACCCGGCGGACGCGGCGACGGCGTCCCGGGCGGTCCTGATCGTGACCGGCCGGAACGCGGAGCGGGCCGCGTCCGGGCCGGGACGGGCGTGCGCCGAGGCGGGCGGGGCCGGCGGGGAGGGATGCCTGCGCGCGAAGGAGGACTCGGCGGGAGCAGGAGCGGGAGCGGAACTGGGAGCGGGACCCGGAGCCGGGAGGGAGGCGGGGCCCGGCGCGTGCTCGCCGGGTGGGGCGGAGGACGCGAGGCCGGCAGGGCCGGACCCGCCGCGGGAGCCGCTTCCCGGACCACCGGCGGACGGACCACCGCCGGACGGACCACTGCCGGACGGACCACTGCCGGACGGACCACTGCCAGACGAACCGCCGGCGGACGGACCACTGCCGGACGGACCGGCGCCCGAGGGGCCGGCGCCGGAAGGGCGCTCCTCGGCCGGGCGCCCGTCGGCCGGGCGCCCGTCGGCCGGGCGCCCGTCGGCCGGGCGCCCGTCGGCCGGGCGCGCCGGGCGCTGGGCCGCCGCAGGCGGGGCGGTCGGGCCGGGAGGGGCGCCCGGAGCGCGGGGCGGGGGCACGGACGCCTCGGGTGCGGATGTGTCGGAGCCGGTGCCGCCACCCCTCCCGGCCGCGCTGCCGGAGCCGGCGCCGCCCTCGCTCCTCCCGGCCGCGCGGCCCTCCGGCGGCGTGGCACCGGTCGGGGACGGGCCCGGAAGCGGCCCGCCCGGGCTCACCGCCACCCGCAGCACGGCCCCGCACGGGCAGCCCACCTCGGGGTGGGGCCAGTCGGACGCGCGCGTGCAGGCGGGGCAGTGGACGGTGACCCACTCGTCGGACCAGTTCCGGTGGGTGACGGGCACGGCGGCGGCGCCGGGGACGACCGGGGGCGCGACCGGGATGCCGCAGGAGCAGGGGAAGGCGGGTGCCGCGTACCGGAGGGTACGGAGGCACTCCGGACAGCGCACCTGGACCGACTCAGCCACTCCGAACCCCCTCCTGCGTCGTGCGGTCCCATGCTCCACCAATTCGGTCGTCAAGGGGAGGAACTTCGGCCATCGCGCGCACGGACCTCTCTTGACGCCTCTCCACCGGCCCACCTACATTGCTTCCGTATAGCAGAACAGTACTTCCGCATTATGGAAACAAGCCGTCAAGGCCCCGAAGCAGGAGCACTCCCATGCCTCGTATGACCGCCGCCGCAGCGGCCGTTGAGATCCTCAAGCGCGAAGGCGTCACCAACGCGTTCGGTGTGCCCGGCGCGGCGATCAACCCCTTCTACCGAGAGCTCAAGAACGTCGGCGGGATCAGCCACACCCTCGCCCGCCACGTCGAGGGCGCCTCCCACATGGCCGAGGGCTACACCCGGGCCAAGGCCGGCAACATCGGCGTCTGCATCGGTACGTCCGGCCCCGCCGGCACCGACATGATCACCGGCCTGTACTCGGCGATCGCCGACTCGATCCCGATCCTCTGCATCACCGGCCAGGCCCCGACCTCGAAGCTCCACAAGGAGGACTTCCAGGCCGTCGACATCGCCTCGATCGCCAAGCCGGTCACCAAGGCCGCGACGACCGTCCTGGAGGCCGCGCAGGTCCCCGGCGTCTTCCAGCAGGCCTTCCACCTGATGCGCTCCGGCCGCCCCGGCCCGGTCCTCATCGACCTGCCGATCGACGTCCAGCTGACCGAGATCGACTTCGACCCGGAGACGTACGAGCCGCTGCCGGTCTACAAGCCGTCCGCGACCCGCGCCCAGGCCGAGAAGGCGCTGGGCTTCCTCCTGGAGTCCGAGCGGCCGCTGATCGTCGCCGGTGGCGGCATCATCAACGCCGACGCCTCCGACCTGCTGGTCGAGTTCGCCGAGCTGATCAACGTCCCGGTCATCTCCACCCTCATGGGCTGGGGCACCATCCCGGACGACCACGAGCTCGCCGCAGGCATGGTCGGCGTCCAGACCGCGCACCGCTACGGCAACGCGACCTTCCTGGAGTCGGACTTCGTCCTCGGCATCGGCAACCGCTGGGCCAACCGCCACACCGGTTACAACATGGACGCCTACACCAAGGGCCGGAAGTTCGTCCACGTCGACATCGAGCCCACCCAGATCGGCAAGATCTTCGCGCCCGACTACGGCATCGCCTCCGACGCCAAGGTCGCCCTGGAGCTCTTCGTCGAGATCGCGAAGGAGTGGAAGGCCGCGGGCAAGCTGCCCGACTTCTCCGCCTGGGCCGCCTCCGCGCAGGAGCGCAAGGCCACCCTGCAGCGCCGCACGCACTTCGACGACATCCCCATGAAGCCGCAGCGCGTCTACGAGGAGATGAACAAGGCCTTCGGCCCGGAGACCCGCTACGTCACCACCATCGGTCTCTCCCAGATCGCCGCCGCGCAGTTCCTGCACGTCTACAAGCCGCGCCACTGGATCAACTGCGGCCAGGCGGGCCCGCTCGGCTGGACCATCCCGGCCGCGATCGGTGCCGCCACGGCGGACCCGGAGACCCCGGTCGTCGCCCTCTCCGGCGACTACGACTTCCAGTTCATGATCGAGGAGCTGGCGGTCGCCGCCCAGCACAAGGTCCCCTACGTCCACGTCCTCGTGAACAACGCCTACCTCGGTCTGATCCGGCAGGCGCAGGGCGGCCTCGGCATCAACTTCGAGGTCAACCTCGAGTTCGAGAACATCAACACCCCGGAGATCGGCGTCTACGGCGTCGACCACGTCAAGGTCGCCGAGGGCCTCGGCGTCAAGGCGATCCGCGTCGAGGACCCGAACAAGCTGGGCGAGGCCCTGGAGCAGGCCAAGAAGATGGCCGTCGAGTTCCAGGTCCCGGTCGTCGTCGAGGCGATCCTGGAGCGCATCACCAACATCGCGATGAGCAAGACGGTCGACATGAGCGACGTCACCGAGTTCGAGGACCTGGCCACCGAGCCCGGCCACGCGCCCACCGCGATCAAGGCCCTGCAGGTCTGACCGGGAAGCCGTGAGACGGCCCCCGCCCCGAGGAGCACCGGGGCGGGGGCCTCACCGCGTCCGGGCCCGCACGAGGACCGCGCCCGCGTCCGTCCAGTCGTACAGGACCGACCGGCCGGCCCGTCTCCGCCGTACCAGACCGGCGTCGAGCAGCACCTTCAGATGCCGGCCGACCGAGCCGAGACCCTGCCCCGTGAGGGCCACCAACTGGCTGGTGGACTTGGGTGATTCGAGCCGTACGAGGACGCCGGCACGAGCCCGGCCCAGCAGCGCGCCGAGTGCCTCGGGCACGACGGGGCCCGTGACGTCCGCCAGGGCGCCGGAGCACGCGTACACGACTGCGTAGCGCTCCGAACCCTCCCACGAGGCCCAGCCCGTGGCCGGCGTCACCGGGACGAAGAGCAGTCGGCCGCCGCCCACCGAACGCGGCGGATAGTCACGGGTGTTGATCTGCAGCCGCCCGTCGCCCAGCCACCTCATCTTCCCCGGGCACAGCTCGTCGAGCGCCGCCGCCCAGCCTCCCCGGCCCAACAGCGCCGTCCGCGCCACCACATCGGCCTCGAGGATCCGCCGCCGTCGCGGCCACTCCGGCAGCACCGTCTCCCGCCACACCCACTCCAGGACCCCGGCCATGCGCCTCGGCAGGTCCCGCCGCGACCGCAGCGGCTCCGGCACGGGACCGCCCACCGCCACCTCCAACTGCGGCTCGGCGTCGTCCGGTTCGGCCTCCCGCACCGCCGCCACCTCGTCCTCGAAGGACTGCTCGCCCTCGCCCAGCGGTGTCGGCGTGAGGAAGTCCGCGTTCCAGGTGGGGCCGATGGCGGCCCTGACCAGCAGCGCGTCGAGCGGCTCGGCGGCGAGGCGTTCCCGGTACGCGGGCAGACGGGCGGCCAGCCAGGCCCGCTCACCCGGGTGGGCGCCCCCGGCCGCGTGCAGGGTCTTCAGGGCCGCCACGGTCTCCGCCAGCGGCGACACCACGAACCGGCTGCTCGCGAGGGCGTCCGTGCCGATCTGCCACCAGCCCATGGTTTCGCCTCCCCGCGAAACAATAACGGCGCCGCACCGCACTCCCCGAGACTCCGCGGCATGCCCCGCTACCGCGATGTCTTCCGTGTTCCCGAGTTCACCCCGCTCTTCCTCAGCGGCGCGGCCCTCGCGGCCGCCCAGACCGTGGCCGGTCTCGGCCTCGCCACGCTGGTGTTCCGTGCCACGGGTTCGCCGCTGTTCTCCGCGCTCGCGATGTTCGGCCCGGCGCTCGCCCAGCTCGTCGGCGCCACCACGTTGCTCGCGGCGGCCGACCGGCTGCCGCCGCGCGCCGCGCTCACCGCCGTCGCCCTGGTCTTCGCGGCCGGCACCGCCGCCCAGACGCTTCCCGGCCTTCCGGTCGCCGCCGCCTTCGGGATCCTCCTCCTCCAGGGACTCGCCGGCTCGGTCGGCGGTGGAGTGCGAGGCGGTCTGCTCAACGAGATCCTGCCGCGTGACGACTATCTGCTCGGCCGCTCCGTGTTCAACATGTCCGTCGGCGTGTGCCAGATCGCGGGCTTCGCGGCCGGCGGTCTGCTGCTCGCGCTGCTCTCGACCCGCGGCACCCTGCTGACCGGGGCCGCGCTCTACCTGGTCGCCGCGCTGCTCGCCCGCGGCGGGCTGTCCGCTCGGGCCCCGCGCGCCACCGGGCGGCCCTCGCCGGCCGAGACCTGGCGGACCAACGCCCGGCTGTGGTCCTCGCCCGAGCGCCGCCGCGTCTACCTCGCGCTCTGGGTGCCGAACGGGCTGGTCGTCGGCTGCGAGTCGCTCTTCGTGCCGTACGACCCCGAGCACGCCGGACTGCTCTTCGTCTGCGCCGCGGCAGGAATGCTGGCCGGGGACACCGCCGTCGGCCGCTTCGTACCGGCGCGGTGGCGCGGGCGCCTCGCCGCGCCGCTGCAGGCCCTGCTCGCGGCCCCGTACCTGCTGTTCTTCCTGCGGCCCTGGCTGCCGTTCGCGGCGGTCGCCGTGACGGTCTCCGCCGTCGGCTACGCCGCGAGCCTGCTGTACCAGGAACGGCTCATGGAGCTCGTGCCGGACGAGCTGAGCGGCCACGCGCTCGGGCTGCACACCTCGGGGATGCTCGCGCTCCAGGGTCTCAGCGCCGCCCTGGCCGGCGGCCTGGCCCAGCTCACCTCGACCGCCACGGCGATGACGCTGCTCGCCCTCGCCTCGCTCGCGGTGACCCTCGCGCTGGTCGTCGGCGCGCCGCGGCCGAAGGCGCCGTCGCCGGCACCGGGCCGCGCGAAGACGGATCGTACGCATGCGGATCGTACGAATGCGGGCCCCGCATAAAAGGAAGAGCGCGGAACCAGGGACCGTAAACCTGGTTCCGCGCTCTCGCTTGGTGACCGCCCGACGGCACGAGGCTGGCGCGACAGGACGTTCGCGCCGCCGGGCGGAGTCTGGCCCCCTTCCGTGCGAGAAGGGGGGCGTTGGGACCGCGGTGGTGCCGACGGGCGCTGCGGCCGGTCCCTTCCTTCAGGTCAAGAAGGGGAGCCGACAGGCCCTTACCACCGCACTGGCTCGGCGCCACCGCGGTCCTCACGCTGTCCGGTTCACCGACCACCCCTCATCCGGGCCGGTGATCCGGACTGCGTACGGTCACTGACCTCCCGTCAGGTGCCGTACGCAGTCGGGGTGTCGGAGGCTCAGTCCTCGCGCAGGGCGCGGACTGCCTCCTCGACGCGCCGGCCGTACTCGGCGTCGGCGGCGGCGAAGTGGGCGAGGTTCTTCTCGACGATGTCCTCGCGGGCGACCTGGGAGAGGCTGCCGGCGATGTTGGCGACGAGGCGGGACTTCTCGTCCTCGGACATCAGGCGGTAGAGCTCACCGGCCTGGAAGAAGTCGTCGTCCTTGACGTGCGCCGGGGCCGCGTGGGTGCCGGTCCAGCCCTGGACGGCGAGCGGCGCGGAGAGCGCGGCGTCGGTCTGCGCCGGACCCGAGTACGAGTTGGGCTCGTAGTTCTTGTCGTGGCGGGAGCCGTTGCGGGTGGCCATGAAGCCGTCGCGGCCGTAGTTGTCCGCCACCGTCGCCTTGGGGGCGTTGACCGGCAGCTGGGTGTGGTTGACGCCGAGGCGGTAGCGGTGGGCGTCCGCGTAGGCGAAGAGGCGGCCCTGGAGCATCTTGTCCGGCGACGGGCCGATGCCCGGGACGAAGTTGTTCGGGGAGAACGCGGCCTGCTCGACCTCGGCGAAGACGTTGTCCGGGTTGCGGTCGAGGACCAGGCGGCCCACGCGCTGCAGCGGGTAGTCCGCGTGCGGCCACACCTTGGTGAGGTCGAACGGGTTGAAGCGGTAGTCCGCGGCCTCGGCGGCCGGCATGACCTGCACGTAGAGGGTCCAGGAGGGGTTCACGCCGCGCTCGATGGACTGCAGCAGGTCGGTCTGGTGCGAGTTGGCGTCCTTGCCGACCACCTCGGCGGCCTGCTCGGCGGAGAGGGAGCGGATGCCCTGGTTCGTCTTGAAGTGGTACTTGACGAAGAAGGCCTCGCCCGCCTCGTTGGTCCACTGGTAGGTGTGCGAGCCGTAGCCGTTCATGTGACGGTACGAGGCCGGGATACCCCGGTCGCCGAACAGCCAGGTCACCTGGTGGGTCGCCTCGGGGGCGTGGGCCCAGAAGTCCCAGACGTTGTCCGCCTCCTGCTTGCCCGTGAAGGGGTCGCGCTTCTGGGAGTGGATGAAGTCGGGGAACTTGATCGGGTCCTTGATGAAGAACACCGGGGTGTTGTTGCCGACGAGGTCGTAGTTGCCCTCTTCGGTGTAGAACTTCACCGCGAAGCCGCGCGGGTCGCGGACCGCGTCCGCGCCGCCCAGCGAGTCGGCCACGGTGGAGAAGCGCAGGAACAGCTCGGTCTTCTTGCCGACCTCGGACAGGAACGCGGCCTTCGTGAAGGCGGTGACGTCGTCGGTCACCTCGAAGTAGCCGTACGCGCCGGAGCCGCGGGCGTGGACCACGCGCTCCGGGATGCGCTCACGGTTGAAGCGCGCGAGCTTCTCCAGCAGGTGCTGGTCCTGGAGGAGGATGGGGCCACCGACGCCGGCGGTGGCGGAGTTCTGGTTGTCGGCGACCGGGGCGCCGGACTCGGTCGTAAGCACGCGCTGAGGCATCTTGTCGGGTCGACCTTCCGTACGGGGAGCTGCACTGCTGACTGGTGGAGTGCTCTGGAGCGTAAGGACGGTCCTCGAACAACGTCAACAGTTTGTTGAAATGAAGTGTGGTGTTCCGGACGGCGGCGACGCCTGGGCGCGACAGGACAGTTGTCAGCGCCGCCGCCGTCCGGAAATCAGGGGCCCGTCAGGGACGGGCGAGGATCAGACCTGCCGGCCGGAGAGGCGCTCGACGGCGCGCAGCAGGGCCGAGTGGTCCAGGCCGCCGTCACCCTGCGCGCGCAGCGAGGCGACGAGCTGGGCGACCACGGCGCCGACCGGGAGGGCCGCACCGACGTTGCGGGCGGCGTCGGTGACGATGCCCATGTCCTTGTGGTGCAGGTCGATCCGGAAGCCGGGCTTGAAGTCCCGGTTCAGGAAGTTGTCCTTCTTGCGGGTCAGGACGGTGGAACCGGCCAGACCGCCGTTGAGGACGTCGAGGGCGGCGTTGAGGTCCACGCCCGACTTCTCCAGGAAGACCACGGCCTCGGCGCACGCCTGGATGTTCACGGCGACGATGAGCTGGTTGGCGGCCTTCACCGTCTGGCCGGAGCCGTGCGGGCCGCAGAGGACGATGGTCTTGCCGAGGGCCTCGAGGATCGGCAGGGCCGCGTCGAAGTCGGCCTGCTCGCCACCCACCATGATCGACAGGACGGCCTCGATGGCGCCGGCCTCGCCGCCGGAGACGGGCGCGTCGATGACGCGGATGCCCTTCTCCTTGGCGTTCTTCGCCAGGTCCACGGAGGTCTGCGGCGTGATCGACGACATGTCGATGATCAGCGCGCCGGCCTTGGCGTTCTCCAGGATGCCCTCGGGGCCGTAGGCGATCGCCTCGACCTGCGGGGAGGCCGGGACCATCGTGACGATGACGTCGGCGTCCTTGACGGCCTCGGCGATCGAGCCGGCCGCGGTGCCGCCGGCGGCGGCGAGGCGGTCCAGCTTGTCCTGCTCCAGGGTGAAGCCGGTGACGGAGTAGCCGGCCTTGATCAGGTTCTCGGACATGGGGGAGCCCATGATGCCGAGGCCGATCCACGCGATCGCCGGGCGGGTGGGCTGGGAGGAATCAGCGAGGTTGCTCATTGGGGAGGGTCCTTCTCTGAAAGCTTCGTACGAAAAGGTCGGGGGTGACCTGGCGGAACGCCCGGACTTACTTGGCGGCGCGTGCCTCGGCGGGCAACCATGCGAAGGACGCGGCGGCGTCGGCGGCCTTGTACTCGAGGCCGACGAAGCCGTCGTAACCGGCCTTCTTCAGCTCGTCGAGCAGCTGCTCGAGCGGGAGCTCGCCGGTGCCCGGGGCGCCACGGCCCGGCATGTCGGCGATCTGGACGTGGCCGGTCTTGTCGGCGTACCGCGCGATGACCGCGCTGACGTCCTCGCCGTTCATCGCCAGGTGGTAGATGTCGAGCAGGAACCTGGCGTTGCCGAGTCCGGTGGCCGCGTTGACCTTGTCGACGACCTCGATCGCGGAGGGCGCGCTCACCAGCGGGTAGAGCGGGGACTCCGGCTTGTTGAGGGTCTCGATCAGCAGGATCGCGCCGACCCGGTCGGCCGCGCGGGCGGCCAGGACCAGGTTCTCCAGGGCGAGTTCGTCCTGGACGGCCGGGTCCACGCCCTCGACGCGGTTGCCGTAGAGCGCGTTGAGCGCCTTGCAGCCGACCGAGGCGGCGAAGTCCGCGGCGACGTCGATGTTGGCGCGGAAGCGGTCCGACTCCTCGCCGGGCACGGAGACCGCGCCGCGGTCCGGGCCGGGGAGCTGACCGGCGTAGAAGTTCAGGCCCACCAGCTGGGTGCCGGCGTCCTCGAGAGCCTTTTTGAGGGCGTCGAGCTCGCTCTGGTCGGGGGTGGCGGTGTCGATCCAGGGCCACCACAGCTCGACCGCGGTGAAGCCCGCCGCGGCGGCGGCCGCGGGGCGCTCCAGGAGCGGGAGTTCCGTGAAGAGGATCGACAGGTTCACATCGAAGCGCTGGTCCGTGTATCCCATGAGGGGTCGGCGCTCCTTCCGTATTGCGGAAGTAAGTTTCTGTCTGGTGGAAGGTTGCTATCAGGGTGGCCGACTTGTCAAGAGGACCCCGCAGGTCCGGGGCTCCCGTGGGCCGCGGGCGGGCCGTAGCGTGGGGGCATGGTGCGTTTGAGAGTGGAGTTCACGACCGAGCCGTTCGACCTCGACGAGGCGCCGGCGCACGCGGTCGTGGCCCGGGAGGTCATCCAGTCGGCCGAGCTGGACGCGGTGGACGTCGGTCCCTTCGGCAACACGGCCGAGGGCGGCGCGGACGCGGTGCTCACCGCGGTCGACGAGCTGCTGCGCAAGTCCCTGGCGGCCGGGGCCACCCGGGTCTCGCTCCAGGTGAACGTGATCGGCGGCGGGGCCGGCAAGGACGGTGAGGGGGACAGATGACCGAGCATCCCTTGGTCGCGGCGGTGAAGCCGCTGGTCGACGCGATGGGCGCCGAGCTGCTCGGCCCGGAGCAGGCCGAGACGGACGACGTGGTGCTGGCGTGGGAGGGCGAGGACGTCCTCGCCGTACGGCTGCCGCAGCTGTCCGAATCCCTGGACCACATCCTGGCCGCCATGGAACGGCGGCACGGGATGCCGCTCTCCGAGCTCGACCGCAAGAACAAGCAGGAGGTCGTGCGGATCCTGGAGGCACGAGGTGCCTTCTCGGTGCGCCATGGAGTGGAGACGGTGGCCGGCGCCCTCGGGGTCAGCCGCTTCACCGTGTACAACTACCTGAACCGTGAGACCGCCCTGAACAGGGAAAAGTCTCCCAAGGACAGCTAGTTGATCATTCGGTGCCGGAAGCCGTCGTCCACATGTCGGGACGGCGGCTTTTGCGTAGCCGAGTTTTCAACAAAGTGTTGACGTGGTGTTGCGGAGGGCGTTAGCTATCCGCAGCCCGTCCGACGCACAGCGAAAAACAGCCACGGAGGCTTCCCGTGACTTCAGGTACGACACCGGGCCTCGCCCGGTTCAACACCTCGGCGGAGGGTGACGCCGTCACCGCGCTCCACGAGGTGTGCTCCAGTTCGGCGTGGGGGAGCAAGATCCTCGCCCAGCGCCCGTTTGCCACCGCCGAAGCCCTCTTCCTCGCCAGCGACGCCGCCATGGCCGAGCTGACCGCCGAGGACCTGGCCGACGCGATGGCGGGCCACCCGCCGATCGGTCGTCCGAAGGAAGGGGACCCGACCTCCTCCCGCGAGCAGAGCGGGATGGCCGGCGCCTCCGCGGAACTCAAGGCCGAGATGCTCGAACTCAACCTGGCCTACCAGGACAGGTTCGGCCATGTCTTCCTCATCTGCGCCACCGGCAAGACCGGCGAGCAGATGCGCGACGCCATCCGGGAACGGATCGAGAACTCGCCGGAGCAGGAGCGGGAGATCGTCCGCACCGAACTGGGCAAGATCAACCGCATCCGTCTGACCCGTCTCGTCGAGACCACCGAGGAAGAGAACTGATGAGCACCGACACCACGGCCTCGGTGTCCACCCACATCCTGGACACCAGCATCGGCCGGCCGGCCGAGGGCGTGGCCATCACCCTCACGGCCCGCGCCGGCTCCGACGCCGAGTGGGTCGCCCTGGGCGGCTCCGCCACCGACGCGGACGGGCGCTGCAAGGACCTCCCGGCCCTGCCGGAGGGCACGACCCACGTGCGCCTCGACTTCGAGACCGAGGCGTACTTCCTGAGCAAGCAGAACAAGCAAGCCGAGGCGCAGCAGGACGCCCCCGCGAATCGGGACAGCGGTGCGACCGGAGCGTTCTTCCCGGAGGTGGCGATCACGTTCGCCGTCGTCCCGGGCGAGCACTACCACGTACCGCTGCTGCTCAACCCGTTCGGCTACTCCGTTTACCGAGGGAGCTAGCAGACATGCCCACGATTCTCGGCCAGAACCAGTACGGCAAAGCAGAGAACCGCGTCGTCAAGATCACGCGCGACGGCGGCACGCACCACATCAAGGACCTGAACGTCTCCGTCGCCCTCTCCGGTGACCTCGACGACGTCCACCTCACCGGTTCGAACGCCCACTGCCTCCCCACCGACACGACGAAGAACACGGTCTTCGCGTTCGCCAAGGAGTACGGCATCGAGTCCGCCGAGCAGTTCGGCATCCACCTCGCCCGTCACTTCGTGACGAGCCAGGAGCCCATCAAGCGGGCCCGGATCCGGATCGAGGAGTACGCCTGGGAGCGGATCGCCAGCTCCGACGCCAACTCCAAGTTCATCGGCGCCGAAGAGGTCAACCACTCCTTCGTCCGCAAGGGCCAGGAGACCCGCGTCACCCAGATCACCTTCGACGGCGAGAAGTGGGAGGTCATCTCCGGCCTCAAGGACCTCGTCGTCATGAACTCCACCAACTCGGAGTTCTGGGGCTACATCAAGGACAAGTACACCACCCTCCAGGAGGCGTACGACCGGATCCTCGCCACCCAGGTGTCGGGCCGCTGGCGGTTCAACTGGACCGAGGACGACCAGCGCATGCCCAACTGGGAGCGGTCCTACGAGCAGACCAAGAAGCACATGCTCGAGGCCTTCGCGGAGACCTACTCGTACTCGCTGCAGCAGACGCTGTACCAGATGGCCACGCGGATCATCAACCACCGTTCGGAGATCGACGAGGTCCGCTTCTCGCTCCCGAACAAGCACCACTTCCTGGTCGACCTCGAGCCCTTCGGCCTGAAGAACGACAACGAGGTCTACTACGCCGCCGACCGCATGTACGGCCTCATCGAGGCCACCGTCCTGCGGGACGGCGCCACGGCGCAGATCCCGGTCGACATGACCAACCTCTAAGCGGCACCGAGTGGCCGCCCCCGCCCGCCCCGCAGCCGGGCGGGGGCCCACTGACCGGAGGGAAGATCCATGGCACCGCCCGCAAAGGGGCCGGCAACCGCCGAAGGCCCGTGTTCCACCCCGCCGTCCACCACCGCCCCGGCCCCGGCCGCCTGCCACCCGGTGGACGAGAAGCTCCCCGCCTCGCGGCTCGTGCCCGCGGCACTCCAGCACATCGCCGCCATGTACGCGGGCGTCGTCACCCCTCCGCTCATCATCGGCCAGGCCGTCGGCCTGGACGCCGCCGGGATGACCCGGCTCATCGCCGCCAGTCTGCTGATCGCCGGCTGCGCCACCATCCTGCAGACCATCGGCCTCGGACGCTTCGCCGGAAACCGGCTGCCGTTCGTCAACGCCGCCTCCTCCGCCGGCATCGCGCCCATGCTCGCCATCGCCGAGACCAGCGCCAGGGGCCACCAGCTGCCCGCCATCTACGGCGCCGTGATGGTCGCCGGAGTGTTCTGCCTCGCCGTCGGCCCCTTCTTCGGCCGGCTGCTCCGCTTCTTCCCGCCGCTCGTCACCGGCGTCGTGATCACCCTCATCGGTGTCACCCTGATGCCCGTCCCGGTGGGCTGGGCCCAGGGCGGGGACAAGAACGCCGCCGACTTCGGGGCCATGAAGTACCTGGCGCTCGCCGGCTTCACCCTCGTCGTCATCCTGCTCTTCCAGCGCTTCGGCAAGGGCTTCGTCAAACAGATCGCCTTGCTCCTCGGCCTCTTCGTCGGCACGCTCGCCGCGATCCCGTTCGGCATGGCGGACTTCACCGCCCTGCGCGAGGCGCCGGTCGCCGCGCTGCCCGCGCCCTTCGCCTTCGGCGCTCCCGAGTTCCAGCCCGCCGCGATCCTCTCCCTGTGCATCGTCATGCTGGTCCTGATGACGGAGTCCAGCGCCGGGATGCTCGCCCTCGGCGAGATCTGCGAGCGGCGCAGCGACGGGCGGACCATCACCCGGGGCCTGCGCACCGACGGCATCGCGACCCTGCTCGGTCCCGTCTTCGGCGGCTTCCCCACCTCGGCCTTCGCGCAGAACGTCGGCGTCGTCTCCCTCACCCGGGTGCGCAGCCGCTACGTGGTGGCCGTCGCCGGCGGCGCCCTGCTCGTCCTCGGTGCCTTCCCGGTCCTCGGCGCGGTCGTCTCGCTGGTGCCCATGCCGGTCCTCGGCGGCGCGGGCATCGTGCTCTTCGGCTCGATCGCGGTCAGCGGCATCCGCACCCTGTCGGAGGCCGGACTCGACGACAGCTCCAACATCATCCTGGTGGCCGTCGCGCTCGGAGCGGGCATCATCCCGCTCGCCGCTCCCACCTTCTACGCCGGATTCCCCGCCTGGGCACAGACCGTGCTCGGCTCCGGCATCAGCGCGGGCGCGCTCGTGGCCGTCCTGCTGAACCTGTTCTTCCATCATCTCGGCACCCGGAGCCGTCAGACCGCTCCGGCACTCAAATCCTCCTAGGGTCCTGCCGTGCCCACCAATCCCCTCTGGAATGAAGGAAGCACCGCCATGGCAGCACCTTCGGCAGCCACCCAGCGCATCGTCATCGAGAACGCGGCGATCGCGACCGTCGACGCGAACGACACCGAGTACGCCACCGGCTACCTCGTCGTCGCCGACAACAAGATCGAGTCCCTCGGTGCCGGCAAGGCCCCCGAAGGCCTGGAGAACGTGGTCCGGCGGATCGACGCCACCGGCCACCTGATCACGCCGGGTCTGGTCAACACCCACCACCACTTCTACCAGTGGATCACCCGGGGCCTCGCGACCGACCACAACCTCTTCAACTGGCTGGTCGCGCTCTACCCGACGTGGGCGCGGATCGACGAGTCGATGGTGCGGGTCGCGGCCCAGGGCTCGCTCGCGATGATGGCGCGCGGTGGTGTCACCACCGCGATGGACCACCACTACGTGTACCCCCAGGGCTCCGGAGACCTGTCCGGCGCGATCATCGGTGCCGCCGCCGACATGGGCGTCCGCTTCACCCTCGCCCGCGGCTCCATGGACCGCAGCGAGAAGGACGGCGGCCTGCCGCCGGACTTCGCCGTCGAGACCACCGAGGGCGCGCTCGCCGCGACCGAGGAGACGGTGAAGCGGTACCACGACGCCTCCTTCGACGCGATGACCCAGGTCGCCGTCGCCCCCTGTTCGCCCTTCTCCATCTCCACCGAGCTGCTGCGCGAGGGCGCGGCCCTCGGCCGCCGGCTCGGCGTGCGCATGCACACGCACGGCTCGGAGACCGTGGAGGAGGAGAAGTTCTGCCACGAGCTGTTCGGCATGGGCCCCACGGACTACTTCGAGTCCACCGGCTTCCTCGGCGAGGACGTGTGGATGGCGCACTGCGTCCACATGAACGACTCCGACATCGCGGCCTTCGCCCGCACCAGGACCGGTGTCGCCCACTGTCCGTCGTCCAACGCGCGCCTCGCCGCCGGCATCGCCCGCGTACCCGACATGCTCAAGGCGGGCGTGCCGGTCGGCCTCGGCGTCGACGGCACCGCCTCCAACGAGTCGGGCGAGCTGCACACCGAGCTGCGCAACGCCCTCCTCATCAACCGCCTCGGCGCCCACCGCGAGGCCGCGCTCAACGCCCGCCAGGCCCTGCGCCTCGGTACCTTCGGCGGTGCGCAGGTCCTCGGCCGCGCCGACAACATCGGCTCCCTGGAGCCCGGCAAGCTCGCCGACTTCGTCCTCTGGAAGATCGACGGCCTCGGCCACTCGTCGATCGCCGACCCGGTCACCGCCATCGTCTTCGGCGCGGCGGCGCCGGTCACCGCGTCCTTCGTCAACGGCAAGCAGATCGTCGAGAACAACCGACTGCTCACCGCCGACGAGGACCAGATCGCGCGCGACGCGCGCACGGAGGCCCAGCGCCTGGCCCGTATCGCGGCCCAGGGCTGATCCCTCCCCAAGGAGTCCGACCGAGGGGGACGGCCCTCGGTCGGTCGCCGTGGACCCGAGCGGGGTCCGCGGCAGCCGGACCGGAGGGTGTGCGTACGCACAGTCGTACGGCACCCTCCGGATCGGTGAACCCGTGTCCGCACCCCCACCGGGCGCCCCGTCCCGTGCCGCACCCTCTCCGGCGGCGCACCGCTCCACCAGCGCAACGAGCCGCACCTCCTGCACCCGCACCGCATCGCACCACCTCCCTGACACCCTCGTCGCCGCCGACGTGTACCCGACCGGAGGACCGCCGTGGCTGCCAAGCCCCAGGTTCGCAATGCACAAGACGCAGGCTCGGACCTCGATGACGACCGGACCAGACATCCGGTCGACGAGACCCTGCCCCCACTGAAGATGCTCACCAGCGGTCTGCAACACGTGGCCGCCATGTACGCGGGCGTCGTCGCCCCGCCGCTGATCGTCGGAGCGGCCGTCGGCCTCTCCGGAACCGAGCTCACCTTCCTCACCGGTGCCAGCCTCTTCACGGCCGGCCTCGCCACCTTCCTCCAGACCCTCGGCGTCTGGAAGATCGGCGCCCGGCTGCCGTTCGTCAACGGAGTCACCTTCGCCGGCGTCGCCCCGATGCTCGCGATCGTCGACACGACGAAGGACAAGGCCGACGCCCTTCCCGTCATCTTCGGCGCGATCATCGTCGCCGGACTCCTCGGCTTCGTCGCCGCCCCCTGGTTCTCCCGCCTCGTGCGGTTCTTCCCGCCGGTCGTCACCGGCACCGTCATCACCCTCATAGGCGTCTCGCTGCTGCCGGTCGCCTTCGGCTGGGCCCAGGGGCCCAGTCCCGCGGCCGACGACTACGGTTCGACCACCTACCTCTCGCTGGCCGCCGTCACGCTGGTCATCGTGCTGGTGCTGCGCCGCTTCACCCGCGGCTTCCTGAAGCAGATCGCCGTCCTGGTCGGTCTCGTCCTCGGCACGCTGATCGCCATCCCCTTCGGCGTCACCGACTTCAGCCCGGTGACGGAGGCCGACGTCGTCGGCTTCCCGACGCCCTTCCACTTCGGTGCCCCGCAGTTCGCCCTCGCCGCGATCATCTCCATGTGCGTCGTCATGCTGGTCTCCATGACCGAGTCGACCGCGGACATGCTGGCGCTCGGCGAGATCGTCGAGCGGCCCGCCGACGAGAAGACCATCGCGGCCGGACTGCGCGCCGACACCCTCGGCTCCGCGATCAGCCCGCTGTTCAACGGCTTCATGTGCAGCGCCTTCGCCCAGAACATCGGCCTGGTCGCCATGACCCGGATCCGCAGCCGCTTCGTGGTCGCCTGCGGCGGTGGCTTCCTGGTCCTCATGGGCCTGTCGCCGGTGGCCGCCTCGCTGATCTCGGTCGTGCCGCGGCCGGTGCTCGGCGGCGCGGGCGTCGTCCTCTTCGGCTCGGTCGCCGCGAGCGGCATCCAGACGCTCGTCAAGGCCGGTCTGGAGAAGGACAACAACGTGCTGATCGTGGCCGTCTCGCTGGCGGTCGGCATCATCCCGATCACCGCGCCGGAGTTCTACCACGCCTTTCCGGAGACCGCGAAGATCATCCTGGACTCCGGCATCTCCACCGGCTGTGTCGCCGCGGTCCTGCTCAACCTGGTCTTCAACCACCTGGGCAGGAACCGGGACGACGACACGGTGACCGCGCCCATGGAGCCGGGCGAGGAGATCTCCGAGACGGCGGCGGCGAAGGCGGCGCACGTCCACTGAACCGCCCGACCTCCCTCCCGCCCGCCCCGGTTCCCGCGCACGCCGCGGGGCCCGGGGCGCCGGCCGTCACGGCCCGGCCCGCCGTGGTGCTCGTCAACCCCAACACGTCGGCGGCCACGACCCGGATGATGACGGAGATCGCCCGCCGCGCCCTCGCGGGAACGGGACTGCGGGTCCGGGGCGTCACGGTCGCCGAGGGGCCGCCGGTGCTCACCGACCCGGCCGCCCTGCGCTCCGCCGCCCCGCACGTCGTCACCGCCGCCCGCGCGGCCGTCGCCTCGGGTGACTGCGCGGCCGTGATCGTCGCCGCGTTCGGCGACCCGGGGCTCGACTCCGCCCGCTCGCTCCCGGTGCCCGTGGTCGGCATCGGCGAGGCCGCGCTCGCCGAAGCGGCCGCAGGCGGCCGCCGCTTCGGGATCGCCACGACGACCCCGCTGCTGGCCGACGCCATCGCCGCGCACGTGGACCGTCTGGGTCTGACGTCCGCGTATGCAGGCGCCCGCTTCACCGCGGGTGACCCGCAGCAGCTCGCCGCCCGCCCCGAACCGCTGCTCGCGGCGCTGACGGCCGCCGCCCGCGCCTGCGTCGCACGCGACGGGGCCGAGGCGGTCGTCATCGGAGGCGGCCCGCTCGGCGAGGCCGCGGAAGCCCTGCGCACCCGTCTTCCCGTCCCCGTCGTCGCCCCGGTCCCCGCCGCCTGCCGCCGCGTCACCCAGCTGCTCGCCGAGAAGCCCTGACGCTCCGTCACCGCTCCAGCTCCATCCGGCGCCGGCACTCGTGCGCCAGGTGCGGATAGACCGCCGCGATCGCCTCGTACAGCCGACGGCGCAGCAGGCGTTCGGCCTCGGCGCGGCCCGTGGCGCCGTAGAGGCCGTCGAGCAGGGTGTCGTAGCGGGAGAGGGCATGGCGGAGGTAGCCGACCTGCCAGCGGACCATCGCGCCGGCCGCGACGCCGCCCGGTCCGCGTGCGCCGAGCAGATGCCGGTGGCGGACCGCCCGGCGCTCCAGCTCGGCGGCCGGCAGCCGGGGGACCTCGATGGGCTCGGCGCGGATCGCCGCGAGCACGGCCCGCCGCCGTCTCTCGGCCGCCGCGCCCCTCGACGCGGACGTGGCGGACGCGGCGAACTCCGGCGTGCGCTCCACCGCCTCCACCCGGGCGAGCAGATAGAGCCGCACCGGCGCGAGCGACCAGCGCCGCGGGTCGCGTCCCTGCACATCGGCCTGTCCGAGCATCTCGTCGACCATGGAGTTGCTCCAGCCGCGCCCCCGCAGGCCCGCCAGGGACACATACGTCGTACGGTCCGTCACGATTCCCCCTGATTCCATTACGGAGAGTGATGGAATCAGTGAAGCGCACCCCACTGACAACGCGCCCAGGCGACCTCGGCGGCACCTCCGGCGGCCCTCCGGCAGCGTCCCCCGCGCCGCCTCCCGCGTCGCGCCGCCTTCCGCGCCGCCTCCGGCGGCACCCCCCGGCCGCACCTCGGCAGCGCCTCGCCGGGACCGTCGGCAGCACCTCCCTCCCGCCCCCTTGCCCCCGCCCCGCCCTCCGTGCCATATAGGTCCAGACCTTTACGGGATGGAGGCACCCCCATGCAACGCCCCCTCACCGCACCCCTGTCGGCCCTGACCGCTCTCGCCCTCGCCACGCTCACGGCCTGCTCCGGCGCCGCCGCGGCCGCCAAGGACACCCGCGCCCCCACGGCCCCCGCAGGCGTCACCGCCACTGCCGGCAGCGCGACCACCGTCCACGTCATGTGGAGCGCCGCCGCCGACGACAAGGCCGTCACCGGCTACACCGTCTACCGCCAGGGCCGCCGGGTGAAGGACCTGCCCGCCGCCACCCTCATGACCGACGTCACCGGCCTCGCCCCCGCCACGCCCCACACCTTCACCGTCCGCGCCCGCGACGCCGCCGGGAACGTCTCCGCGGACAGCACCGCCGTCACCGCCACCACACCCGCCGCCACCGCCGAGGACCGCACGCCCCCGACCCGCCCCACGGCCCTGCGCGCCACCCCGGAAGGCCCCGGTGCCGCCGCACTCACCTGGCGGCCCGCCCGCGACGACACCCGCGTCACCGCCTACGACGTCTACCAGTCGGGCTCCCGAGTCCACACCGTCCCCGGCACCGTCACCGAGGCCCGTCTCACCGCCCTGCGCCCGGCCACCGCCTACACCTTCACCGTCCGCGCCCGCGACGCCGCCGAGAACTCCTCCCCGGACAGCGACCCCGCCGGCCTCACCACATTCGCCGCCCCGGGCAGGCGCCCCGCCACCGCGCCCACGGGCGTCACCGCCACCGCAGCCAAGGGCACCATCACCCTCACCTGGACCCCGCCCCGCACCCCGACTCCCGTCAAGGAGCACCAGCTCCACCTGAACGGCCGCTTCGCCACCACCATCGTCTGGGGCGCGGACCCGGGCCCCGGCCCCGTCAGCTACACCCTCGCCGTTCCCGCCACCCCCGGCGTCCGCTACGCCCTCACGCTCCGCGCCAGGCTCCCCGACGGCACCTGGGGCGACTTCTCGGCCCCGCGCACGGTCGTGACGGTCTGACGGGCGTCGCCGACCCGCCACACCGCCCCGCCCCGAACTACGCTGGGAAGCGTGGCCGAGATCGCCCTCACCAACACCGGTCTTGACGCCTTCCTGGAAGCGAACCCCGAATTCCGGGGACCAGGAGCCGTCAGGGCCGCGGATGCCGTGCTGAGTCTGCTCGCGCTGCGCGGGGCGGACCGGGGGACCGGGGTGCCGGAGCCGACGCCCGCACTCGCCAAGGAGCTCCTCCTGGAGGACCTGCCCGCGTTCGTGTGCGCGGCACCCGGTGAGCTCGGGACCTATCCGGCGGTGCTCCGCGCGCTCGCCGGGCGGTTCGACGGCGAGCGACGCAGCCGGGTGGAAGGCGTGATCGGCGAGGCCCTGCCCGACTTCGAGCGGGCCATGGGCGACCCCGGGAACCTCACCTGGCCCCGCTGGTACGCCCAGCTGCTGCGCGCCGACGGCACCGACGCCGACGACCCCGAGGCCGTACGCACCTGGCTCGCCGCGCTCGACGGGCCGCCGCTCCCGGACGGCGTGCGACGGGCCGACCTGATGGGCCGCACCGCCGTCGCGGACCTCCTTCTCGCCGAGGTCCTGACCAGGGCGTACGTCCGGGACGCGGAGCGACCGCCGGCCGCCGGGCCGCTGCTCGGCGACCACGACGTGGCCCAGGGCATCGGGACCGTCGCCGCCGCGCTCCTCGACCGGTGGACCGCCGCCGGGCTCGCCGAAGGGCTCGCCGGGGAGTACGCGCACCTCGCGCCCGGCCCTGACGACTTCCCCCACCTCGGCCTCGCCGACGCCCTGCTCGACGAGCACCTCGACTACTACGGCGACCCGTCCGTGCCGCTGCCGCCGCCCGAGACGGAGGCGGCCGAGGAGGACGTGGAGCGGGACGCCGACCTGCTCGCCGCCGTCGTCGACGAACTCGCCGAGGCACAGCCGTACGAGACGGCCGCGGAGCCGTTGACCGCGGAGCCGTCCGAGAAGGGCGGCACGGCCGGGACCGTGCCGGACGGCGGCGGGGCCGGCCCCCGTGGGGGCGGGGCCGGGCCCTACGGCGGCGAGGCCGCCCACCTGCTCTACACGCTCTACCAGCGCGGCTGCTCCGCCGAGTCGGTCGCCCGCCGCGCCGCCGAGTTCGAGGACTGGACCGTCGACCCGGCCCTGGAGGACGCGCCCGTCCGCGTACCGCCGCCCGCCTCGCCCGCGTACACCACGCCGACCGCCGGCGAACTCGCCCGGCTGCTCGGCTCACCCGGGATCAACGACACCGACCGGGCCCGGCTCGACAAGCCCGCGCACGAACTCGCCGCCGTCGTCGACCGGCTGGCCGCCACCGGGCTCGTCTTCCGCTACGGCGACGCCTTCGGGCTGACCCCGCGCGGCTGCGCCGTGGTCCGCTACCTCCTCGCGGTGCGCCGGGTCGCCGTGCCCGACGCCGCCGAGACGGCGGGCTGGGGCGCCGCCCGCCTGGTGGCGGCCGCCGAGGGCTGGCCGCCGGCCGTCGCGGGCCGGGTGCTCGCCGACTGGCTGCGCGCCCGCGGCGACGACACCGGCGCCTGGGGCGAGCTGGTCGGCGCGATCGGCACGGTCAACGCCGGCACCTCCGAAGCCGCCGCCACCCGTGCCCTGCTCGGCCTCCTCGACTGGTCGGCCGCGCCCGCCGAGGCGCTGCGCGACGCCCTCCCGGACCCGGTGGCCGGCGCCCGCGCCGAGGAGGCGCTGCTCGCGCGGGGCGGGCGGGTGGAACCGGCCGAGGTGCCGGACTCCGCCCGGGCCCTGCAGGTCCTCGACGGGCTGCCGGGCAAGAAGGGGCCGCTGGAGAAGCGGCGAACCGCCTTCGACGCGGCGGCGGCCCGCTGGCCCGGCGGTTCGGCGGCGCTGGTCGCCGCGATGGCGGCCGCCGACCCGCACGAGACCGCGCGGGTCCTCGGCCCCCTCGGCGTCAGCCTGCCCTGAGGCCCGGGCCTCAGCCCGCCGTGAGGTACATCCCGGAGGCCCCGGTCCCCGCCGTGTTGCGGCAGCTGTAGTTGCCGCTCGCCTGGGCGCTGATCAGCGCGAGGCACCGGCCCTGCGCCTGCTGCCCGTAGTAGTTCGGGTGCATGTTCTCCTGGAGCGGGCCCTGGGTCTGGTTCTGGTCGATCCAGCGCGCCCACTCGCTCGTCGTCGCCGAGGCGGGCACGGTCGACGACACCTGCTTGCTGGCCTTCGCGCACACCTCGCGCCCCTGCAGCATGTCGCGCAGGTCCATGAACTGAGCGCCCTTGGCCGTCGCGACCGCCTTCAGCCGGTTCGCGATCTGCGGGACGAGGGAGTCGCGGGCCCAGTCGGAGTCCAGGTTCCAGAACGGGCAGCCGCCGGTGTTCGTGCGGCTCCAGCCGCTCTCGCCGTAGCGGTTGTCGGCGGCCCGCGGGATGGGGGAGGGGTAGGACTGGAGCACGATCCGGTAGTCCGAGTTGGCGTATCCGGCGCCGGTCATCACGGCTCTGATCTCGTCGATGGCCTTGCCGACGTTCGCCATCACCCCGTCGATCTTCGCGTCGACCTCGGCCTGCTGGTCGTCGTGGCAGTACGAGTACCAGACGATGTAGTCCGTGGCACAGGTCGTGATGATGTCGGCGAAGCCGAGGTCGTTGCCGCCGATCGACAGCGCGATCAGCTTGACGTCGCGGCCGGCGGCGACGGACGCGAGCTGGTCGGCCTGCGGGGCCTCGCCCTTGTACGAGACGCCGCCGGCGACGCTGCGGAACACGTTCCGCGTGGTGGCACCGGAGCAGGCGAGGTTGATCAGCTCGCTCGCGATGGCGCCCGCGCTCCTGACCTCGGCCGAGTCCGAACGGTGGCAGCCGTTGGCCGCCGACGTGCCGTAGACCCGGCTCGGGTCGTACGTGCTGCCGGTCCACGCCCGGTCGGTGCCGTTGCGGCTGCCGGTGGTGGTCAGGCTGTTGCCCATCCAGCGGCCGGCCTCGCCGGAGATGTAGCTGTCGCCCATGGAGACGACGGCGGTGGGCCCGGAGCCGGGGGAGGCGGCGGCGGGTGCCGGGGCCAGGGAGACGAGTCCGGCGGCGACGCACAGGGCGAGCAGTCCGCGCAGGGCGCGGCGGTGCGGGGACGAAGACATGGCTGTGCTCCTGCGGTGAGCGGTGCGCAGTGAGTGGGGGACAGCCGCCGGCCGGTGGCATGGCGGAATCTCGCACGCTCCGGCTTGTTACCGCTAGGTAGCTGCGTGTTTCGGTTGCGTCACGTGACTTGTGAAACACCATGGATCGAAAAACGGCGCAAACGGATCCGGTACGGAATGCGAAAGACCCCGCCCCCGGTGCTGTGCGAGCACCGGGGGCGGGGTCGGTCTACGGGGCCGGGCGGGCCGGACGGCTGCTGTGCGGTCAGCCGACCAGCTGGTCGTACGCGGGAAGGGTCAGGAAGTCCGCGTAGTCGGCGTCGAGCGAGACGTGCAGCAGGAGGTCGTGGGCCTGCTGCCACTTTCCGGCCGCGAACGCCTCCTCGCCGATCTCCGCGCGGATCGCGGCCAGCTCCTCGGCGGCGACCTCGCGGGCCAGCTCCGGCGTGGCCTTGCGGCCGTTCTCGAAGACGACCTCCGCGTTGATCCACTGCCAGATCTGCGAGCGCGAGATCTCGGCGGTGGCCGCGTCCTCCATGAGGTTGAAGATGGCGACGGCGCCAAGCCCGCGCAGCCAGGCCTCGATGTAGCGGATGCCGACCTGGACGGCGTTGCGCAGGCCGTCGTAGGTCGGTTGGGCGTCCAGGGACGCGATGTCGATGAGCTCCGGGCCCTCGACGTGGACGTCCTCGCGCAGCCGGTCCTTCTGGTTCGGCCTGTCGCCGAGCACCGCGTCGAAGGAGGCCATGGCGATCGGGACGAGGTCGGGGTGGGCGACCCAGGAGCCGTCGAAACCGTCGCCGGCCTCGCGGTCCTTGTCGGCCTTGACCTTCTCGAAGGCGACCTTGTTGACCTCGGCGTCCTTGCGGGACGGGATGAAGGCCGCCATGCCGCCGATCGCGTGGGCGCCGCGCTTGTGGCAGGTGCGGACGAGGAGTTCGGTGTACGCGCGCATGAACGGGGCCGTCATCGTCACCGCGTTGCGGTCCGGCAGGACGAACTTGGCGCCGCCGTCACGGAAGTTCTTGACGATGGAGAAGAGGTAGTCCCAGCGGCCCGCGTTCAACCCGGCGGCGTGGTTGCGGAGTTCGTAGAGGATCTCCTCCATCTCGTACGCGGCCGTGATGGTCTCGATGAGGACCGTGGCGCGGACGGTGCCCTGCGGGATGCCCACGTGGTCCTGGGCGAAGACGAAGATGTCGTTCCAGAGGCGGGCCTCCAGGTGCGACTCGGTCTTCGGCAGGTAGAAGTACGGGCCCTTGCCGAGGTCGATCAGACGCCGGGCGTTGTGGAAGAAGTACAGGCCGAAGTCGACGAGCGCGCCGGGCACCGGGCGGCCCTCGACGGTCAGGTGACGCTCCTCCAGGTGCCAGCCCCGCGGCCGCATGACGACCGTGGCGAGCTCCTCGGCCGGCTTCAGGGCGTAGCTCTTGCCGGACCGAGGGTCGGTGAAGTCGATGTTCCGCGTGTACGCGTCGATCAGGTTGACCTGACCGAGGACCACGTTCTCCCAGGTGGGCGCGGAGGCGTCCTCGAAGTCGGCGAGCCAGATCTTGGCGCCCGAGTTCAGCGCGTTGATCGTCATCTTCCGGTCCGTCGGACCCGTGATCTCCACGCGCCGGTCGTTCAGCGCCGCGGGGGCGGGCGCGACCCTCCAGGACTCGTCGGCGCGGACGGCCGCGGTCTCGGGCAGGAAGCCCAGCGACGAGGTACGGGCGATCTCGGCGCGGCGCTCGGCGCGGCGGGCGAGCAGCTCGTCCCGGCGGGGGGTGAACCGACGGTGCAGCTCGGCCACGAAGGCGAGGGCCGCGTCGGTGAGCACCTCCTCCTGGCGCGGCAGGGGCTCGGCTTCGACGACGACCAGGGAGGACGGCGCTGGTGCGGACATGAACTGTCACTTCCTTCAGCGGACTTCACGGGCGGTGCCAGCCCGGCCGCCGGGCGTCGTCATGCGGCACGCAGTGCCACACGCGCCGGGATACGGCCGGGAGCGCCGTCACGGGGGATCAGGCGCTTCTGAACAGTGGATACTAGTTTCCTCATGGTGGAAGTTCAATGGTTTGTTGATGTCGAGATTCTTCGGGTCGACACAACGTGGCGCTCGGTGCCACGCCCTTCACTCCAGGTGCACCAGGTCCGCCTCCGTGTCGATGTCATAGGGCTCGGCCACATCCGAACAGTCCACGAGCGTGATCGCATCCCGGTGCGCCTTCAGGTAGTCCCGCGCCCCCTGGTCCCCGACCGCGCCCGCCGCGATCGCCGCCCAGCGGTCCGCGCCGAAGAGCACCGGATGGCCGCGCTTACCGTCGTACGAGGCCGCCGCGAGCGTCCCGCGCGAGTCGTACGCGGAGAGCACGCGGGCCACCGCCGCCGCGCCGATCCCCGGCTGGTCCACCAGCGACACCAGGGCCGCGTCCACCGGCAGGGCCTCCGCCTTCAGGGAGGCGAGGCCGACGCGCAGCGAGGAACCCATGCCCTCGGCCCAGTCCGGGTTGTCCACCAGCACGCACCCCGGCAGCCGGGCCTCGTCCCGCACCCGGTCGGCCGCCGCGCCGAGCACCACGTGCACCACCTCGCAGCCGCCCTCGCGCAGGACCCGGACGGCGTGCTCGACGAGCGGCCGGCCGCGGTGCGGGAGCAACGCCTTGGGCCGCCCCCCGAGCCGCCGGCCGCCGCCGGCGGCCAGCAGCAGCCCCGCCACGAGGGGTTCTTCTGTCTCATGAGTCATGAGGACTGCATACCGCATCGGGCCGCACCACTCGGATGCCTGAAGTTCTGTCCGCCCGCTGGCGCGCCGGGCGCACGAAGAGTTAACTGACCCGCGACCCCGGACGCCTGACCACCGCCCGACGGGTCGGCACAGTGACGTGCGAGGGGGGAACGGCCATGTTGCGAAGCGTGGGGCAGAGGCGAGTGGGCGCTGACGGCGTGGACCCGAGGGTGGCCGAGCTGCGCGCCGCCGTGTCCCGGTTACGGCGCGAACTGGCAGGCCACCGGCCCGAGTTCGTCGACCGGGGGATCGCCGAGGACGAGCTCGCCGCGCTCGACGCGATGGCCGTCAGCGGGGCCCCCGAGGTGTGGCGGCTGCGCCGCTCGCTCCTCCTGATCGCCGGTGCCGTCGGTTCGGTCAGCGCCCTCGCCGAGGGCCTCACGGCGCTCCGGCGCGCCGTCGAGCTCTTCGGTCCGCCGCCGCCTCCCGCCGCCTCCTAGGAGGTGTCCGGGTCCGGTCCGCCGGAAGGTCCTGGGCCGCGGCCGCTCAGCGCCTGATCAGGCGCCGGGCCGTCGCCGCCGCCACCGCCGCCGTACGGGAGTCCACGCCGAGCTTGGCGAAGATGTGGACCAGATGCGACTTCACCGTCGCCTGGCTCAGGAACAGCGCCTTGCTGATCTGCTGGTTCGACAGGCCCTCGCCGACCAGCTGGAGCACCTCCAGCTCGCGCCGGGTCAGCGCCTCCGCCGGGGTGCGCATCCGGTCCATCAGCCGGTGCGCCACGGCCGGGGCGAGCGCCGACTGGCCCGCCGCCGCCGTCCGCACCGCCGCCGCCAGCTCCTCCGGCGGGGCGTCCTTCAGGAGGTAGCCAGAGGCGCCCGCCTCCACGGCCGCGAGGATGTCCGCGTCCGAGTCGTACGTGGTCAGGACGAGCACCCGCGGCCCGTCCGGTACGGCGGTGATCGCCGCGGTCGCCTCCGAGCCGTGCATCCCGGCACCGAACTGGAGGTCCATCAGGACCACGTCCACGCCACCGGCGGCGGCCAGCTCGACCGCCTTCTCCGCGGTCGCCGCCTCGCCCACCACCGCGAAGTCAGGCTCGGTGTCGAGGACGGCGCGCAGCCCGGCCCGTACCACGGGGTGGTCGTCGGCGAGCAGCAGTCGGACGGTCATCTTCAGGCTCCGGGCAGAGGGAGGGAAACGGCCACGGCGGTGCCCTGGCCGGGCGCGGACTCGACGGTGAAGGAGCCGCCCAGCGACTCCGCCCGGGAGCGCATCGCCGGAAGGCCGAAGCCGCCGTCCGAGGACGGCCGCACGGAGACCGGGTCGAAGCCCTTGCCGTCGTCCACCACGTCCAGCGTCACCGACCCGCCCATGAACGACAGCGTGATCTCCGCCCGTGAGGCCGAGGCGTGCCGGACCGTGTTCGCGAGCGCCGACTGGGCGATCCGGAGCAGCGCCACCTCGTAGGGGGTGGGCAGCTCGACCGGCGTCCCGCTCACCGAGCAGCGCACCCGCGGCCCGTCGGCGCCGGCCGTCCCGCACAGCCGCTCCAGGGCCCCGGCCAGCGAGCCGTGCTCCAGGTCGGGCGGGGCGAGCGCCCGCACGAAGCGGCGGGCCTCCGCGAGGTTGTCCTGCGCGGCCCGCCGGGCCTCGTCGATGTGCCCCGCCGCCGGCGAGCCCTCCGGCAGGGCGCGCTCGGCGGCCCGCAGCAGCAGCTGGATCGAGGAGAGTCCCTGGGCGAGGGTGTCGTGGATCTCCCGGGCGAGCCGCTCCCGCTCGGCGAGCGTCCCCGCGTGCCGCTCGGCCGCCGCCAGCTCGGCCCGCGTGGCGATCAGCTCCTCGACCATCCGCCGTCGCCGCTCGCTCTCGCGGTACAGCGCCTGGTAGCCGAGCACGGTCGCGACGGCGACCGCCGCGCCGAGCAGCGGCCCGATGAAGACCCCCGGGTTGAGCGCCGCGCCGTGCCGCACGTACGACAGGATCGCGGCGCACGCGGTGAGCGCCACCGCCGGCAGCGACCAGCGCGCCGGCAGCAGGTGCAGCTGGAGGAAGTACAGGGGGAAGGCGATCCACAGTCCTTCGGGCGTCACCCACAGCAGCACCAGCCAGCTCAGGCACAGCAGCCCGAGCCACACCGCTGCGGCCCGCTGGGAGGCCCGTACCGAGGGCACCAGCGACCCCGCCGCGTACACCGCGCCGGTGACCACGGCGGCCGCGATCCCCGCGGTCGTGTGCGAGCGGAGCGCGGCGAGCACCAGCAGGCCCGCCATCAGCAGATGGAGGCAGAGGCGCAGCAGGCGCAGTGCGGGGGTGAGCGAGCGGGGATCCATGACCTGTCCAGGGTAGGCGGGCGCCGCGGGCGGACCGGGCGAACCGGACTCAACCGAAAGTTTGATTACGGAGCAATCCGTGGCGCGATGCCCGCGGCGGCCCTCGCCGAGCAGGCTTGGCCCCATGTTCGTGGCATGGAGAGACCTCAGATTCGCCAAGGGGCGATTCACCTTGATGGGCACGGTGATCGTCCTGATCACCCTGCTCGTCGGCCTGCTGTCGGGGCTGACCGCCGGGCTCGCGCGGGAGAACGTCTCGGCGGTCACCGGCCTGCCGGCGGACCGGCTGGCCTTCGCCGCCCCGCCCGACGGCCAGTCGGTCTCCTTCACCAACTCGACCGTCACCGAGTCGCAGTGGCGGGACTGGGCCGCCAGGCCCGGCGTGCGCGGCGCCGAGCCGCTGGGCATCCGCACCCTCAACGCGGCGGCCGGCGGGCGCACCGCGGCCGTGTCCGCCTTCGGCACCGCGTCCGGGTCCGGACTCGCGCCCGCCGCCGTCGGTCCCGGCCGGGTGGTCCTCTCGGAGTCGGCGGCGAAGGAGCTGGACGCCACGACGGGGGACGCCGTGCGCCTCGGCACCCTGGGCGCCACGGTCGCCGCGGTCTCCGGGGACGCCTCGTACAGTCACACGCCCGTCGTGTGGACCTCGCTCGACGACTGGCAGAAGCTCGGGCACAGCGGCACCACGCCGGAGGCGCAGGCCACCGTCATCGCGCTCAGCGGTGCGGGTGCCGACTGGGCGGCCGGGGACACGGCCCTGAAGACCTCGTCGAAGACGATCGACGAGGCGCTCGGCGCCATAGGGTCCTACCAGGCCGAGAACGGCTCGCTCCAGCTGATGCGCGGCTTCCTCTTCGCGATCTCCGCGCTCGTCATAGGAGCCTTCTTCACCGTCTGGACCATCCAGCGCAGCGCCGACGTGGCGGTCCTCAAGGCGCTCGGAGCCTCGACGCCGTACCTCCTGAAGGACGCCCTCGGCCAGGCCGTGGTGATGCTGGCCGCCGGCACCCTGCTCGGCACCGGGCTCGCCGTCGGCATCGGCGCGCTGATCAGCGGCGGCGACGTGCCCTTCGTGCTCCAGCCGCTGACCGTGCTCGGCCCCGCGGCCGTGATCGTCGTGCTCGGTGTGCTCGGCGCGGCCCTGTCCATCCGGCGGATCACCGCCGTCGATCCCCTGACCGCCCTCGGGAGTGCCCGATGAGCCTGCTGCTCGAAGACGTGACCCTGACCTACCCGGACGGCGACGGCCGGCTCACCGCCCTCGACGCCGTCTCCCTGGAGGTGCCCGCGGGATCGCTCGCCGCGGTCGTCGGCCCCTCCGGCTCCGGCAAGTCCAGCCTGCTCGCGGTGGCCGCGACCCTGGTCACGCCGGACAGCGGACGCGTGGAGGTGGCCGGTACCGACACGGGGCAGCTGAGCCAGGCGCAGAAGGCCGGGCTGCGGCGGGAGCGGATCGGCATCGTCTTCCAGCAGCCGAACCTGCTGCCCTCGCTCACGGCGCTCGAACAGCTCCAGGTGATGGCCCATCTGTCCGGCCGGAAGAGCCGTGCCGTGCGCGAGCGGGCCGCCGGACTGCTGGACGCCGTGGGCCTGGCCGAGCAGGCCCACCGGCGCCCGCACCAGCTCTCCGGCGGTCAGCGCCAGCGCGTCAACATCGCGCGGGCACTCATGAACGAGCCGTCCGTGCTCCTGGTGGACGAGCCGACCAGTGCCCTGGACCACGAGCGGGGCGCGGCGGTCATGGAGCTCCTCGCCGGGCTGACGGCGGAGCGCGGGACGGCGACGGTCCTCGTGACGCACGACCGGACGCACCTGGGCCGGGCCGACCGGGTGGTGACCGTGCGGGACGGGCGGCTCACCGACGCGGCCGTGGCGGTCTGACGGCGTACGCGAAGGCGCCCGGAACCACGGGGTTCCGGGCGCCTTCGCGCGTGCGTCCTCAGCCCTGGCCGTTGCCCGCCGTGTTCGCGAGGGCCGTCGAGAGCTCCTCGGCGACCTGGTGGAGGATCGGGACGATCTTCTCGGTCGCGGCCTCCGTCACCCGGCCGGCCGGGCCCGAGATGGAGATGGCCGCCGCGGTGGGGGAGTTGGGCACCGGCACCGCGAGGCAGCGGACGCCTATCTCCTGCTCGTTGTCGTCGACCGCGTAACCCGTCTCGCGGACGGTCGCCAGCGCGTCCAGGAAGCCCTCGGGCGTCGTGATGGTCTTCTCGGTCGCGGCCGGCATGCCCGTACGGGCGAGCAGCGCGCGCACCTCGTCGGCGGGGGTGTGGGCGAGCAGTGCCTTGCCGACGCCGGTGGAGTGCGGCAGCACCCGGCGGCCGACCTCGGTGAACATGCGCATCGAGTGCTTGGACGGCACCTGCGCCACGTACACGATCTCGTCGCCGTCGAGCAGCGCCATGTTCGCGGTCTCGCCGGTCTCCTCCACGAGCCGCGCCAGATACGGGCGGGCCCAGGTCCCGAGGAGCCGGGAGGCGGACTCGCCGAGGCGGATGAGGCGGGGGCCGAGGGCGTAGCGCCGGTTGGGCTGCTGGCGCACGTAGCCGCAGGCGACCAGGGTGCGCATCAGGCGGTGGATGGTGGGCAGCGGCAGGCCGCTGCTGGCGGAGAGCTCGCTCAGCCCGACCTCGCCCCCGGCGTCGGCCATCCGCTCCAGGAGGTCGAAGGCACGCTCAAGGGACTGGACGCCCCCGCTCGCGGCGGGTTTGGCGGCGTCGGTGGTGCTGGCGCTGGACGTCGGCACGGCAACGGTCCTTTCGGGGCAGGCGGGCAAGGCAGCAGCCTACCGGGCCGTCGCGTCGGGCACACGGCCCAGGTCCGGGCGTCCGGGCCGGTCAGGGGGGTGTTTGTCCGTTGTCGGCGGCTGCCCGGAGGGCTCCTGGTCCGCCCCGCATGTGCGGAGCTACGTTCTACTGTACGAAATTCGCATTCCACTTCATGGAAACGTCCAAGCGCGGTTGGTCCGCGTCTCATGCTGGAAGTGTGCCCTTGACGACCTGTCGTCTCGGACGCAAACTCCTTCAACAGTTCGTTGAATTTCTGCTTCGTGGAAGCAGTCGAGGAAGAAGGGGTACGGGTGGACGTCAACCTGGTCCTGCGTTCGACGCGTGTCATCACTCCCGAGGGGACGCGTGCGGCGTCGATCGCCGTCGCCGGCGGGACGATCGCGGCCGTGCTGCCCTACGACGCCGAGGTGCCGGCCGGGGTCCGGCTGGAGGACGTCGGCGACGACGTCGTCCTGCCCGGCCTCGTCGACACCCACGTCCACGTCAACGATCCCGGCCGCACCGAGTGGGAGGGCTTCTGGACCGCCACCCGCGCCGCGGCCGCCGGCGGCATCACCACCCTGCTCGACATGCCGCTCAACTCGCTGCCGCCCACCACCACGGTCGAGCACCTGCGGATCAAGCAGGACGTCGCCCGCTCCAAGGCCCACATCGACACCGGCTTCTGGGGCGGCGCACTCCCCGACAACGTCAAGGACCTGCGCCCCCTGCACGACGCGGGCGTCTTCGGCTTCAAGTGCTTCCTCTCGCCCTCCGGCGTCGACGAGTTCCCGCAGCTCGACCAGGAGCAGCTGGCCACCTCCCTCGCCGAGATCGCCGGCTTCGGCGGACTGATGATCGTCCACGCCGAGGACCCGCACGAGCTCGACGCGGCCCCGCAGAGGAAGGGGGCGAAGTACGCCGACTTCCTCGCGTCCCGGCCCCGCGTCGCCGAGAACACGGCCATCGAGAACCTGATCAACCAGGCCCGGCGGCTGAGCGCCCGCGTGCACGTCCTCCACCTGTCGTCCTCCGACGCGCTGCCGCTGATCGCCGCCGCCAAGGCCGAGGGTGTGAAGATCACCGTGGAGTCCTGCCCGCACTTCCTCACCCTGACGGCCGAGGAGGTCCCCGACGGCGCCACCGAGTTCAAGTGCTGCCCGCCCATCCGCGAGGCGGCCAACCAGGACCTGCTCTGGCAGGGCCTCGCCGACGGCACCATCGACTGCATCGTCTCCGACCACTCGCCGTCCACCGCCGACCTCAAGACCGGCGACTTCGCCTCCGCCTGGGGCGGCATCTCCTCCCTCCAGCTCGGCCTGCCCGCCATCTGGACCGAGGCCCGCCGCCGCGGCCACGACCTGACGGACGTCGCCCGCTGGATGTCGCAGGCCCCGGCCGAGCTCGCCGGCCTGTCCCGCAAGGGCGCCATCGAGGCCGGCCGCGACGCCGACTTCGCCGTGGTCGACCCGGACGCCACCTTCACCGTCGACCCGGCGGAGCTCCAGCACCGCAACCGGATCACCGCCTACGCGGGCCGGACCCTGTACGGCGTCGTCACCTCCACCTGGCTGCGCGGCGAACGCATCAACGACCGCGGCACCCTGGCCGAGCCCTCCGGCCGCCTTCTCGAAAGGAACAACTGACCGTGACCGGCATACCCTCCTTCACCGGCGACGCCAGCCCCTACGGAGGCGGCGACCCGTACGCCGACTACCGCACGGCCGACTTCCCCTTCACCCAGTACGCCGATCTCGCCGACCGCCGCCTGGGCGCGGGCGTGATCGCCGCCAACGACGAGTTCTTCGCCGAGCGCGAGAACCTGCTCAAGCCCGAGGCCGCCGAGTTCGACCCCGAGCACTTCGGCCACAAGGGCAAGATCATGGACGGCTGGGAGACCCGCCGCCGCCGCGGTGTCTCCGCCGAGCAGCCGCACCCCACCGAGGACGACCACGACTGGGCCCTCGTACGCCTCGGCGCGCCCGGCGTGATCCGCGGCATCGTCGTGGACACCGCCCACTTCCGCGGGAACTACCCGCAGGCCGTTTCCGTGGAGGCCACGTCGGTCGCCGGCTCGCCCTCGCCCGAGCAGCTGCTCGCCGACGACGTGAAGTGGACGACCCTCGTCCCGCGCACCGCCATCGGCGGCCACGCCGCCAACGGCTTCGCGGTCGACGTCGAGCAGCGCTTCACCCACCTCCGGGTCAACCAGCACCCGGACGGCGGAATCGCCCGCCTCCGGGTGTACGGCGAGGTCGCCCCGGACCCGCAGTGGCTCGGCGTGCTCGGCACCTTCGACCTCGCGGCCCTGGAGAACGGCGGCCAGGTCGAGGACGCCTCCGACCGCTTCTACTCCCCGGCCACCAACACCATCCAGCCCGGCCGCTCGCGCAAGATGGACGACGGCTGGGAGACCCGCCGCCGCCGCGACAAGGGCAACGACTGGATCCGCTACAGCCTCGCCGCCGAGTCCGAGATCCGCGCCGTCGAGATCGACACCGCGTACCTCAAGGGCAACAGCGCCGGCTGGGCCGCGCTGTCCGTGGCCGCCGAAGGCTCCGAGGACTGGACCGAGATCCTGCCCCGCACCCGCCTGCAGCCCGACACCAACCACCGCTTCGTGCTCGACGCGCCGGCCGTCGGTTCCCGGGTCCGGATCGACATCTACCCCGACGGCGGCATCTCCCGCCTCCGTCTCTTCGGCTCGCTCACCGAGGCGGGCACGGCGCGGCTGACCGCCCGCCACCAGGAGCTGGGCGGCTGACGACGCCCCGCTCCACCCCGTACTGAGCGGGTACGACACCCCGCTCGGCCCGCGAGGGCGCACCGGCATGACAGCACCGGTGCGCCCTCGTGCTCATGCGGCGTGGCCGCCGTCCACCGAGAACTCGGCGCCCGTCACGTACCGCGCGCCCGGCCCGGCCAGGAACGCGACCATGGCCGCGACCTCATCGGCGGTGCCGAAGCGGCCGAGCGCGGTCATCTGCGCCTGGCCCTCCGCGTACGGGCCGTCGGCCGGGTTCATGTCGGTGTCCGTCGGGCCCGGGTGGACGATGTTCGCGGTGATGCCCCGGCCGCCGAGCTCGCGGGCGAGGGCCTTCGTCAGACCGACCAGCGCGGCCTTGCTGGTCGTGTACAGCGTGCCGCCCGGACCCGGCACCCGCTGGGTCATGCAGGTGCCGATGGTGATGATCCGGCCGCCCGCCTCCATGCGCGCGGCCGCCGCCTGCGAGGCCAGGAAGGCCGAGCGGACGTTCACCGCGAGCACCCGGTCCACGTCGGCGAGGGAGAGCGACTCCAGCGGCCCGAGGACGCCGACGCCGACGTTGTTGACCAGCACGTCGAGCCGGCCGAGGGCGTCGGCAGCCCAGTCCACGGCGCCCGCCGCGTCGCCCGCGTCCCCGGCGTCCGCCCGCAGCGCGAGCGCCTTGCCGCCGGCCTCCTCGATCCGGGCCGCGACCTCGCGGGCCCGCTCCTCTCCCCGGACGTAGGTGAAGGCCACGTCCGCGCCCTCCCGGGCGAGGCGGACGGCCGTCGCCGCGCCTATGCCCCGGCTGCCGCCGGTGACCAGAACCGCCTTGCCGCTCATGGTGGACATCGCGTAACTCCTCGTGCGTCGGTTGTCGTTGCGAGTTCAATCAAACGGGGGCGGGGGCGCTGCCGCTGGCGGGAATCGGACGCCGACCCGCACCGATGAGTTCCGTCGAGCGGCAGGGTCGGAAGGAGTGGGACAGCATGGTCCGGAAGAGAAAGGGCACCCCTCATGGCCACCCTCAGCCTCACCCAGTTCCTCACCCTCGACGGCGTCTACCAGGCCCCCGGCGGCCCCGAGGAGGACACCACCGGCGGCTTCGACCTCGGCGGCTGGGTCTTCCCGTACCTGGACGAGGACTTCGGCCGCTTCGTCAACGAGGTCTTCGAGCGGCCCACCGCCTTCCTCCTGGGCCGCCGCACGTACGACATCTTCGCGAGCTACTGGCCGAAGCAGACCGACCCGGACGACCCGATCGCGGGCAGGCTGAACGCCCTCCCCAAGTACGTCGTCTCCACCACGCTCGCCAGCGCCGACTGGCCCACCACCACGGTCCTGAGGGGCGACGCCGCCGACGCGGTCGCGGCGCTCAAACAGCGGCTCGACGGTGAGGTCCAGATGCACGGCAGCGGCGGTCTGGCACGCACCCTCCTGGAGCACGACCTGATCGACAGGCTGCACCTGCTCGTCTTCCCGGTCGTGCTCGGCAAGGGCCGTCGCCTCTTCGCCGAGGGCGCCACGCCGAGCGCCTTCCGGCTCGCCGAGTCCCGCTTCACGAGCAAGGGCGTCACCATCCAGACGTACGAACCGGCGGGCCGGCCCACGTTCGGAACCATCGGCGAGTAGGGCCCGGGGAAAGGTGTAGCCACCACCCTCTCCGGCGGATACGGTGATCTCCCCCGTGTGAGAGCCGACGAAGTCTCCACCCCGTCCCCATCGAGTCGGAGACCGCTCGCCGATGACGACCGCCGCCGTCCCCGTACCCCTCGGCGCGCCCCGCCGCGCCTGGCTCACCGACCTCCCCGTCCTGCTCGTCGCGGTCGTCTGGGGCGCCAGCTACCTCGCGGCGAAGGGCATCACCACCGCCCACACCGTGCTCGCCGTCCTGGTCCTGCGCTTCGCCGTGGTGCTGCCGGTCCTGGTCGCCGCCGGATGGCGCAGGCTGCGGGCGCTGGACGCCGCCCAGTGGCGCGGGGCCGCCGTCCTCGGCCTCGTCCTCGCCGGGATCTTCCTCCTGGAGACGTACGGCGTCGTCCACACCTCCGCCACCAACGCGGGCCTGATCATCAGCCTCACCATGATCTTCACGCCGCTCGCGGAGGCGGCCGTCAACCGGACGCGGCCACCCCGCGCCTTCCTGGCCGCCGCCGGGCTCTCGGTGGCGGGCGTGGTCATGCTCACCCAGGGCGGCGGGTTCACCGCGCCGTCCTCCGGCGACCTGCTGATGCTGCTCGCGGCCCTCGCCCGGACCGTCCACGTGCTCGCGATGGCGCGGATCAAGGCCGTCCAGAGCGCGGACTCCCTGTCGCTCACCACCGTCCAACTGGGCTCCGCCGTCGCCGTCTTCGCCGTCCTGGTCGCCCTTCCGGGCACCGGCGCACCGCCCTGGGCGGCGGCAGCGGACTTCGGAGCCGGCGAGTGGGCGGGCCTGCTCTTCCTCTCCGTCTTCTGCACCCTCTTCGCCTTCTTCGTGCAGATGTGGGCGGTGCGCCGCACCTCCCCGTCCCGGGTCAGCCTCCTCCTCGGCACGGAGCCCCTGTGGGCCGCCGCGGCGGGCATCGCCCTGGCCGGCGACCGCCCGGGTCTCGTGGGCCTCGCGGGCGCGGTGCTCGTGCTGGCGGGCACGGGATGGGGCCGCAGGGCCGCCGACCGGACCGCCGACCGGCGGTGAGGGCCGCACGGGGACCCAGGGCTGCCACTCCGCGGCTACCCGACGGTAATCCGCGGCCCTGTCCGTGACGTGGGGGAGTGGCACCGGTGCCGCGTCACGGCCGACCCGACCGTCTCCCTCCTCGTCTCCCGGCCCCGAGTCCCGAGCCGCAGGACCCAGCGCGCCCCGACCCCTCAGCTCTTCACCCGGTCCGACATCACCATCAGCGCGAAGCCCAGGGCCGCGATCACGATGTTCGCGAACAGGGCGTGGTCCTCCAGGAACCAGACGTTCTCGGTCAGGAAGCGGGTCACCCCCATGAAGCGGAACCAGCCGTCGGTCAGTTCGCGGATCACGCCGAAGATGCCGAAGACCGTCAACAGGAAGCCCGTGACCTCGAGAAGTTTCTTCATGGTCCGAGCGTGATCCCCGGGCGGGCCGTGCCGCGTCGGCCGCCGGTATCGCGTCACGGGGAACCGTACGACGGAAGTCCCGGGCTGTGCGACTTTGGTATCGGGCGGCCGCCTCCACCCCGTGACAGGGCTCTCACCTGCGTACATTTCCGGTATGACACGCACCTGGCTGCTGCCCTCCCATCTGGTCGAGGCCGCCCGGACCGGCGCGCTCGACGGGACGGAGGGGCCGCGGCCTCGGCGGACCGCGCGGGACTGGGTGGTGGACACCTGCCTCTTCCTGCTCGCCGCGTTCGTCGGACTGCTCGCCGCCGAGACCAGCGCCCGGTACAACAGCGAGGCCGTCGCCCTCGCCGACCAGATCGCCGGCGGGCTCGCCTGCGTCGCGCTCTGGCTGCGCCGCCGTTGGCCCGTCGGGCTCGCCGTGACCCTGTCCGTCGTCAGCGCCGTCGCGCCCACCGCCGGCGGCGCCCTCCTCGCGAGCCTGTTCAGCGTCGCCGTGCGCCGCCCCTTCCGGCAGGTCGCCTGGATCGGGCTGCTCGCCATCGCCGCCTCCACCGTCCAGGCCTTCGTCCGCCCCGACCCCGACACCGGCGTCCCCCTCGGCATCGGCCTCAGCGCCGTCCTCATCCTCCTCGTCACCGCCTGGGGCATGCTCGTACGCTCCCGCCGCCGGCTCGTCGAGGCGCTGCGCGACCGGGCCCTGCGCGCCGAGGCCGAGGCCGAGCTGCGCGCCGAGCAGGCGCAGCGGGCGGCCCGCGAGGCCATCGCCCGCGAGATGCACGACGTCCTCGCCCACCGGCTCACCCTGCTGAGCGTGCACGCCGGCGCCCTGGAGTTCCGGCCCGACGCCCCGCCCGAGCAGATCGCCCGGGCCGCCGGGGTCATCCGGGACAGCGCCCACGAGGCCCTCCAGGACCTGCGGCAGATCATCGGCGTGCTGCGGTCCCCCGGCGAGGGCGCGGAGGACCGGCCGCAGCCCACCCTCGCCACCCTCGACACCCTGGTCGCCGAGGTCCGCGAGGCCGGCATGAAGGTCGTCCTCGACTCCACCGTCACCGACCCGGACACGGTGCCCGTCGCCACCGGCCGCACCGTCTACCGGATCGCCCAGGAGGCCCTGACCAACGCCCGCAAGCACGCCCCCGGCGCCGAGGTCACCGTCACCGTGCGCGGCCGCCCCGGCGACGGCCTCACCGTCGACGTCCGCAACCCCGCGCCCGTCGGACCCGTCCCGCACGTCCCCGGCTCCGGGCAGGGCCTCATCGGTCTCACGGAACGCGCCACGCTCGCCGGCGGCCGTCTCGACCACGGACCGGCCCCCGACGGCGGCTTCGCCCTCCACGCCTGGCTACCGTGGCCCGCATGACCATCCGGCTGCTGATCGTCGACGACGACCCCCTGGTCCGCGCGGGCCTCTCCTTCATGCTCGGCGGCGCCGAGGACATCACGATCGTCGGCGAGGGCGCCGACGGCTCCGAGGTCCCCGCCCTCGTCGACCGGCTCGCCCCCGACGTGGTCCTCATGGACATCCGCATGCCCGCGGTCGACGGCCTCACCGCCACCGAGGAACTGCGCTCCCGGCCCGGCGCCCCCGAGGTCGTCGTGCTCACCACCTTCCACGCCGACGAGCAGGTGCTGCGCGCCCTGCGTGCCGGGGCCGCCGGCTTCGTCCTCAAGGACACCGCGCCCGCCGAGATCGTCGCCGCCGTCCGCCGGGTCGCCGCCGGCGATCCCGTGCTCTCGCCCGCCGTCACCCGCCAGCTCATGAGCCACGTCGCCGGGCCCGACGCCACCCCACGGCAGCGGCCCCGCCGCGCCACCGCCCGTGAACGCCTCGCGCCGCTCGCCGGGCGCGAGCGCGAGGTCGCCGTCGCCGTGGGCCAGGGCCGCTCCAACGCCGAGATCGCCGCGGCCCTCTACATGAGCGTCCCCACCGTCAAGACCCACGTCTCGCGGATCCTGGCCAAACTCGACCTCAACAACCGTGTCCAGATCGCGCTGCTCGTCCACGACGCGGGACTCCTGGACCTCCCCGACGGTGAGGGCGGCGCATAGGCTGGGCCGATGTCCGTCATCGATCTGGGGGAATACGGCGCGGACTTCACCGCGAACCCGTACCCGTACTATGCGAAGCTCCGCGAGGCCGGTCCGGTCCACGAGGTCATCACTCCGGACGGCATGCCGGCCTGGCTCGTCGTCGGTTACGAGGAGGCCCGCGCCGCCCTCGCGGACCAGCGGTTCTCCAAGTCCTTCTCGTCCATGGGCATACCGCTGCCGGAGGAGGAGGTCGTCGGTCCCAACCTGCTCATCGTCGACCCGCCCGACCACACCCGGCTGCGCAAGCTCGTCGCCGGCGAGTTCACCGGCCGCCGCGTCGAGGCGCTGCGCCCGCGGATCCAGCAGCTCACCGACGAACTCCTGGACGCCATGGCGCCGGCCGGCCGCGCCGACCTCGTCGACTCCTTCGCCTTCCCGCTGCCGATCACCGTGATCTGCGAGCTGCTCGGCGTCCCGGCCGCCGACCGGGACTCCTTCCGGGCCTGGTCCAACGAACTCGTCGCACCCACCGGGGCCATGACCGACCGGGAGGCCGTCGAGGGCTTCGGCGGCTACCTCGACGAACTCATCGAGGACAAGCGGGCCGCGGGTCCCGCCGACGACCTGCTGTCCGCGCTCATCGGCACCCGCGCCGAGGACGGCGACCGGCTCTCGCTGCCCGAACTCCGGGCCCTCGCCTACCTGTTGCTCATCGCGGGCCACGAGACCACCGTCAACCTCATCGCCAACACCGTCCGCGCCCTGCTCGCCCACCCCGAGCAACTGGCGGCCCTGCGCGCCGACTTCGGCCTGATCGACGGCGCCGTCGAGGAAGGCCTGCGTTACGACGGGCCGGTGGAGACGGCGACGCTCAGGTTCGCCGCCGAGCCCGTCCCGATCGGCGGGGCCGTCATCCCGGCCGGCGCCGTCGTCGTGGTCGGCATCGCCTCCGGAGGGCGCGACCCGGGCCGCTTCCCGGAGCCCGACCGCTTCGACATCCGCCGCGACCCGCGCGGCCACCTCGCCTTCGGCCACGGCATCCACTACTGCCTGGGCGCCCCGCTCGCCCGCCTGGAAGGCAAGATCGCGATCCGGTCACTCCTGGAGCGCTTCCCGCGACTGGAGCTCGACCCCGAGGCCGGGCCGTACGCATGGCTCCCGGGCATGCTCATCCGCGGCACGCGCCGGCTCCCCGTCGTCTGGTGACAGCCGCCCGACGGACATCCGTCCGGTGACGGCCGTCCGACGGGCATCCGTCTGGTGACAGCCGGCCGGTGACGGCCGCCCGATGAGGGCCGTGCGACGGCAGGGCCAGGCTGCGGCGGTCCGGTGACGGCGGTCCGATGAGGGCCCGCCGACGGCAGCCGCCTGGTGGCAGCCGTCCGGTGACGGCCGTCGGTGACAGCCGTCCGGTCGCTTCAGTCCGGTGACACCCCGCCCCGCGGCCTTCGACGGCGCGCCCCTCAGGCCGCGGGGATCTCCGCGAGCCGCACCGGCCGCCGCTCACGGCGCGACAGCACGCACGCCTCCGCGACCCGCAGCGCCTCCAGCGCCTCCGCCCCGTCGCAGGGGTTCTCGCGCTCCCCGCGCACCAGCCGTACGAAGGCGTCCAGCTCCGCCTCGTACGCCGGGGCGAACCGCTCCAGGAAGCCCGGCCACGGCTTGCCGGGCGGCGGCGGGCCCATCGGCTCGACCGATTCCAGCGGAGTGCGCTCGTCCAGGCCGACGGCCAGCTGCGCCAGCTCCCCGGCCAGCTCCATCCGTACGTCGTACCCGGCGCCGTTGCAGCGGGTCGCGGTGGCCGTCACCAGCGTGCCGTCGTCCAGGGTGAGCAGCGCCGCCGCCGTGTCCACGTCGCCCGCCTCACGGAACATCGCCGGACCCGCGTCCGAGCCCGTCGCGTACACCTCCACGACCTCCCGCCCGGTCACCCAGCGCACGATGTCGAAGTCGTGCACCATGCAGTCCCGGTAGAGCCCGCCCGACAGCGGCAGGTACGCGACGGGCGGCGGCGCCGGGTCCGAGCTCGCCGCCCGTACGGTGTGCAGCCGGCCGAGCCGTCCGGCCGCGACGGCCTCCCGCGCCGCCCGGTACCCGGCGTCGAACCGCCGCATGAACCCCAGCTGCAACTCGGTCCCGGCCGCCGCGACGGCCCGCAGCGCCCCGAGCGTCCCCGGGACGTCGAGGGCGATCGGCTTCTCGCAGAACGCCGGGAGCCCGGCCGTCGCGGCCCGCCCGATCAGCTCCGCGTGCGCGGCCGTCGCCGAGGCGATCACGACCGCGTCCAGGGCGTGGTGCCGGAACAGGGCCTCGACCGTCGGCGCCGCCTCCGCCCCGAGCGCTCCGGCCACCCGCGCGGCGCGCGTCGCGTCGGCGTCCGCGAGGACCAGCGCCCCGACCTCCGGATGCCGTGCCAGCACCCCGGCGTGAAACGCCCCGATCCGTCCCGTCCCGACCAGTCCGATCCGCATGGCCCCAAGGTCGTTCGGAACGGACCGGGTGTCAAGGACGCCCCCCAGGGGGTGGCTCGTCGATCAGGCCGGGCTCGCGGTGTCTGGAACCGCACCTCGCCGCGTTGCCGAAACATCCCGATGGCCCCGCTATCGGCATGCTCCGGCGCCTTGCGATGCACGGCACCGGACGCCTCTCCCTGATCCGGCCTGATCGACGAGCCACCGCCCGCGCGTTCCAGCCGCTCTCCCGCGGGTAGGACGGACGGGGCCGGTCCCGGGCCCCGCCGAAGATCGGTGCCACCCCCATGACCGATACTGCAATGCACGCAGAAGGACACAAAGGAGGGCACGGCCTCGTGACCAGGGTTCGCACAGGAGGGGTACGCGCGGCGGTCGGCGCCGTGCTCGCGGTGGCGCTGACCGCCGCGCTCGCCGGATGCAGCAGCACCGGCGGCAAGCGCGCGGAGGACGCCCGCAAGGCGGCCGCGGCCCAGGGCCGGGCGGCCGTCGACACCCCCCGCTGGACCTTCGCCATGATCACCCACTCGGGCGACGGCGACACCTTCTGGGACATCGTCCAGAACGGCGCCAAGCAGGCCGCCGTCAAGGACAACGTCAACTTCCTCTACGCCCACAGCGACGAGGCACAGCAGCAGGCCCAGCTCATCGACTCGTACGTGGCGAAGAAGGTCGACGGCATCATCGTCACCCTCGCCAAGCCCGACGCGATGAGGACGGCGGTCGAGAAGGCCGTGAAGGCCGGCATCCCGGTGATCACGGTGAACTCCGGCGCCGAGCAGTCCAAGGCCTTCGGCGCGCTCACCCACATCGGCCAGGACGAGACCGTCGCCGGCGAGGCCGTCGGCGAGGAGCTCGACAAGCGCGGCCGCAAGAAGGCCCTGTGCGTCCTGCACGAGCAGGGCAACGTCGGCCACGAGCAGCGCTGCGCCGGCGCGAGGAAGACCTTCGGCGGCGAGCTGCAGAACCTCTACGTCGACGGCACCAACATGCCCGACGTGCAGGCCTCCATCCTCGCCAAGCTCCAGTCGGACCCGTCCGTCGACGCCGTGGTGACGCTCGGGGCGCCCTTCGCCGACGCCGCCGCCCAGGCGAAGAAGAGCGCCGGGAGCAAGGCCGAGGTCGACACCTTCGACCTCAACGCCAAGGTGGCCTCCGGCCTGGAGTCCGGCACCCTCGGCTTCGCGGTCGACCAGCAGCCGTACCTCCAGGGCTACGAGGCCGTCGACCTGCTCTGGCTGTACAAGTACAACGCCGACGTCCTCGGCGGCGGCAAGCCGGTCCTCACCGGCCCGCAGATCATCACCAAGGACCAGGCCGCGGCACTGAAGGGCTACACGGAGCGGGGTACGCGATGAGCGCCGCCTCCCCGCCCTCGGACGGCCTCGACCACGTCGACGAACGGCTGCTGCGCACCTCCCCGCTGAAGAAGCTCCTCGCCCGGCCCGAGCTGGGCTCGGTCGTCGGCGCCGTCGCCGTCTTCGTCTTCTTCTCGGCCGTCGCCGACAGCTTCCTGCGCGCCTCCAGCCTCGGCACGGTGCTCTACGCGGCCTCCACCATCGGGATCATGGCCGTGCCGGTCGCGCTCCTGATGATCGGCGGCGAGTTCGACCTGTCGGCCGGCGTGCTCGTCACCACCTCGGCGCTGGTCTCGTCGATGTTCAGCTACCAGATGACCGCGAACGTGTGGGTCGGCGTCGGCGTCTCGCTGCTCGTGACCCTCGCCGTCGGCGCGTTCAACGGCTTCATGCTGACCCGCACCAAGCTGCCGAGCTTCATCATCACGCTCGGCACGTTCCTCATGCTGACCGGCCTGAACCTCGGCTTCACCAAGCTGATCAGCGGCACCGTCTCCACCAAGTCGATCGCCGACATGGAGGGCTTCCCCTCGGCCCGCAAGCTCTTCGCCTCGACCTGGACGGTCGGCGGCGTCGAGCTCAAGGTGACCATCCTCTGGTGGTTCGGCCTGGTCGCCCTCGCCACCTGGATCCTGCTGCGCACCCGCTTCGGCAACTGGATCTTCGCCGTCGGCGGCGGCGCCGACGCCGCCCGCGCGGTCGGCGTGCCGGTCCACAAGACCAAGATCGGCCTCTACATGGGCGTGGCCTTCTGCGCCTGGATCTCCGGGCAGCACCTGCTCTTCTCGTTCGACGTCGTCCAGTCCGGCGAGGGCGTCGGCAACGAGCTGATCTACATCATCGCGGCCGTCATCGGCGGCTGCCTGATCACCGGCGGCTACGGCTCCGCCATCGGCTCCGCGGTCGGCGCGTTCATCTTCGGCATGACCGGCAAGGGCATCGTGTACGCCGAGTGGAACCCGGACTGGTTCAAGTTCTTCCTCGGCGCGATGCTGCTGCTCGCCACGCTCCTGAACGCCTGGATCCGCAAGCGCGTGGAGGCCACCAAGTGACCACGGAAGCCAAGCCCCTCGTCGAGCTCGACGACGTCAGCAAGTACTACGGCAACATCCGCGCCCTCGAAGGAGTCTCCCTCGAGGTCGACGCGGGCCGGATCACCTGCGTCCTCGGCGACAACGGCGCCGGCAAGTCCACCCTCATCAAGATCGTCGCCGGGCTGCACCGGCACGACGCCGGAACCTTCCGGATCGAGGGCGACGAGGTCACCTTCGCCAACCCGCGCGAAGCCCTGGACCGCGGCATCGCCACCGTCTACCAGGACCTCGCCGTCGTCCCGCTGATGCCCGTCTGGCGCAACTTCTTCCTCGGCTCCGAGCCCACCCGCGGCAAGGGCCCCTTCAGGCGCCTCGACGTCGAGCTCATGCGCGAGACCACCCGTACGGCGCTGCTGCGCATGGGCATCGACCTGCGCGACGTCGACCAGCCCATCGGCACCCTCTCCGGCGGCGAGCGGCAGTGCGTGGCCATCGCCCGGGCCGTCCACTTCGGCGCCAAGGTCCTCGTCCTCGACGAGCCGACCGCCGCGCTCGGCGTCAAGCAGTCGGGGGTCGTCCTGAAGTACGTGGCGGCCGCACGTGACCAGGGCCTCGGCGTGGTCCTCATCACCCACAACCCGCACCACGCCTACCTCGTCGGAGATCGTTTCGTGCTGCTCAAGCGCGGTGTCATGGCGGGCAGCCACACTAAGAACTCCATCACCCTCGACGAGTTGACCCGCCAGATGGCCGGCGGCAGCGAGCTGGAGGACCTCCGCCACGAACTGGAGAGGCCGACCGGCCCGTCGTCCGCTTCGTGACGCGCCCCTCACACCCCACCTGGCAGAATCGAGCCGATGAGTACCTACCGTGACCTGACCCAGCGCGCTTCCGCCCGCGGCACGGTCCTGCGGACCGTCGGCCCCCGGGAGCGGCGCTCGCACCTGACCGCGCCCCGGGTGCCGACCGTCGGCATCGACATCGGCGGTACGAAGGTGATGGCCGGTGTCGTCGACGCGGACGGGAACATCCTGGAGAAGGTCCGCACCGAGACGCCCGACAAGTCCAAGAGCCCCAAGGTCGTCGAGGACACCATCGTCGAGCTGGTCCTGGACCTGTCCGACCGCCACGACGTGCACGCCGTCGGCATCGGCGCGGCCGGCTGGGTCGACGCCGACCGGGCCCGGGTGCTCTTCGCCCCCCACCTCGCCTGGCGCAACGAGCCGCTGCGCGACGCCCTCCAGGACCGGCTCGCCGTCCCCGTCATGGTGGACAACGACGCCAACACCGCCGCCTGGGCCGAGTGGCGCTTCGGCGCCGGGCGCGGCGAGGACCACCTCGTCATGATCACCCTCGGCACCGGCATCGGCGGCGCCATCCTGGAGGACGGCCAGGTCAAGCGCGGCAAGTACGGGGTCGCCGGCGAGTTCGGCCACATGCAGGTCGTCCCCGGCGGCCACCGCTGCCCCTGCGGCAACCGCGGCTGCTGGGAGCAGTACAGCTCCGGCAACGCGCTGGTCCGCGAGGCCCGCGAGCTGGCCGCCGCCGACTCCCCGGTGGCGTACAACATCATCGAGCGGGTCAAGGGCAACGTCCCCGACATCACCGGCCCGCTCATCACCGAGCTGGCCCGCGAGGGCGACGCCATGTGCGTCGAGCTCCTGGAGGACATCGGCCAGTGGCTCGGCGTCGGCATCGCCAACCTGGCCGCCGCCCTCGACCCCTCCTGCTTCGTCATCGGCGGCGGCGTCTCCGCCGCCGACGACCTGCTCATCGGCCCCGCGAGGGACGCCTTCCGCCGCCACCTCACCGGCCGTGGCTACCGCCCCGAGGCCCGGATCGCCCGCGCCCAGCTCGGCCCCGAGGCCGGCATGGTCGGCGCCGCCGACCTCGCCCGGCTCGTCGCCCGCCGCTTCCGCCGGGCCAACCGCCGCCGGGTCGAGCGCTACGAGCGGTACGGGCGCTACGCGCAGGTGCTGCGCGGCACCGCGGCCGACCGGGCCCCCCGCGCCACCCAGGACCCGCAGTCATGACCGTGCCCCACCCGACCCTGCCGCCCGAACACTCCGCGTTCCCGCCCGAGCGGCCGCCCGGCCGGCTCCCCGAGGACCGCGGGCACATGCTGCGCCGCCGGGTGCTCACCCTGCTCACCATCGTGCTGCTCATCGGCGTTCCGGCCGGCTATCTGATGATCTCCGCCGGCCAGAGCCGCGACAGCGGGCGCGACAAGGAACGCGAGTCCTCGGTCGTCGGGCTCCAGGACAACCGGCCCTCCCAGATGAAGCGCCGGGTCTTCGAGGTCCCGGTCCCGTCCGACGCCTGGAACGTCGCCTACTACGAGACCAGCAACTGGAAGACCAGCCGGCTGTACGTGCAGTTCACGACCACCGCGGGCGGTCTCGACACCTTCCTCCACGACAGCGGCGCCGGCCGGAACGCGCTGCAGCCCGGCGAGGTGACCGTCGGCGAGCGCGACGCCGACATCGTCGGCTGGAACTTCACCCCGGACCGCGGCTGGTCCGGCACCACGGTGAAGCGCGAGCGGCCCCGGCCCACGAGCGACATCACGGTCGACCTGACGGACCCGGCCTTCCCGCGCGTGTACGTGGTCTCCACGACGTCTCCCTGAGCCGGGCCCGAGGCCCCTCACAGCGGCCTTCGAGCGCTCCCGCGTACAAGGTGCCTGGAGCGACTCCAGGAGGACCCGCACCCATGAACGCGACGCACGCCTTCCGCTCGCTCGCCGTGCGCAACTTCCGGCTCTTCGTCGCCGGCCAGATCGTCTCCGTGGCCGGCACCTGGATGACGGTCGTCGCCCAGGACTGGCTGGTGCTGTCCCTGACGGACGACTCCGCCACCGCCCTGGGCACGGTCACCGCCCTCCAGTTCACGCCGATGCTGCTGCTCACGCTGTACGGCGGGCGGCTCGCCGACCGCCACGACAAACGGCGGCTGCTCGTCGGCTGCAACCTCGCCTCCGCCTTGTGCGCCCTCGCGCTGCTCGTCCTGGTCGTCCGTGGCGCGGTCACCGTGTGGCAGATCGGTCTGCTCGCGTTCTGCCTCGGCGTCGTCAACTCCGTCGAGGTGCCCACGCGCATGTCGTTCGTCGGCGAGATGGTGGGCCCCGAGCTGCTGCCCAACGCCTCGGCGCTGAGCGGCGCGTACTTCAGCCTCGCCCGGGTCCTCGGCCCGGCCCTCGCCGGACTCCTGATCGCCGGCTGGGGCACCGGGCCGGTGATCGCCCTCAACGCCGCCAGCTATCTGGCGACCGTCGCCGCGCTGCGCGCGATGCGCCCCGGCGAACTGCTGCGGGCCGTTCCGCCCGCCGGGCGGGGCCGGATCCGCGACGGGCTGCGGCACGCCAGGGACCGCCCGGACGTGCTCCACTGCCTGGTCCTGGTCGGGCTGCTCGGCGTCGTCGGGTTCAACTTCCAGCTCACCGTGCCGCTCCTCGCCAAGACCGTGTTCCACGCCGACGCCACCTCCTTCGGGCTGCTGTCCACCGCCTTCGCCGGCGGCGCGCTGCTCGGCGCCCTCGCCGGTACGGCCCGCCGGGAGCGCCCGTCCGCCCGGACCGTCACGACGGCGGCCCTCGGCCTCGGCGTGCTGGAGGCCGCGACCGGGCGGGCGCCGAGCCATGCGGCCGCCGCGGTGCTGCTCGCGCTCACCGGCTTCGCCGCGATCGGCTTCGCCCAGGCCGCCAACCACCGCGTGCAGCTCGGCTGCGACCCGGGCTTCCGGGGCCGCGTCCTGGCCCTCTACACGGTGATCCTGCAGGGCTCCACCCCGCTCGGCGCGCTGCTCGTCGGCGTGCTCGCCCGGGAGCTCGGAGTCCGGGGCGTGCTGTTCGGGGGCGGCGTCTGCTGCGTGGTCGCCGCGCTCGCCGTACACGCCGTGGGACACGTCCGCGGAACCGGATCCCGTCCGGCGGTCTCGCTTGTGAAGCTTCCGCGTGGGTTCGGCCAAGGAGATCGTGCGCGCTCGTGAGTCTTTGACGGGGATTCCCGGTGGTCCACCGTGCGGGCGGGCCGGACGCCACTTGTCGAACTCTTTGGTAACCCGCTCTGACCTGCCAGAACACGGCGAGAAGGAGTGTCGGCGGCCCGCGCTGGTGTTCGCATCGGACGGGTATGGTCTGCCCGGTTCACTCACCCGAGTGACTTCGCACGACAAGACCGACCGAGGACGTTCGAGGCGAGGCACACCGATGGATGGTCCGACCAGCACGTCGGCCGGGGGCGGTGGCGGGGGAGGCTGGTTCGGGCATGGCCCGGCGGGGCCGGACGCCGCCGTCGAGGACACCTCCGACGCCGGGCTCCTGCGCCGCACGATGGCCGAGCTCGAGCCGGTCGCCGACAAGGCGATCTCGTACTTCTACGCCCTGCTGTTCCTCCGCCACCCCGAGGTGCGGGAGCTCTTCCCCGCGGCGATGGACACCCAGCGCGACCGGCTCTTCAAAGCGCTGCTCGCGGCCGCGACCCACGCGGACGACCCCGCGGTCCTGACCGCCTACCTGACCCGGCTGGGCTGCGGACACCGCAAGTACGGCACGCTGCCCGAGCACTACCCCGCCGTCGGCGAGGCGCTCATCGGCGCACTGGCCCGGTACGCGCCGGGCACCTGGGGTCCGCGGACGGAGGCGGCGTGGGTGGGCGCGTACACCACCGTCTCCCAGATCATGATCGACGCGGCGGCCGCGGACGGGCTGCGCGCCCCCGCCTGGTGGCACGCGGAGGTGGTCGCGCACGAGCGGCGGACACCGGACGTCGCGGTCGTCACGGTCAGGCCCGACCAGCCGTACCCCTTCCTCGCCGGCCAGTACACCGCCCTCGAGACGCCCTGGTGGCCGAGGATCTGGCGGCACTACTCCTTCGCCTCCGCGCCCCGCTCGGACGGACTGCTGTCCTTCCACGTGAAGGCCGTGCCGGCCGGCTGGGTGTCGAACGCGCTCGTCCACCGGGCCCGTCCCGGCGACGTGCTCCGTCTCGGCCCGCCCACCGGCTCCATGACCGTGGACCACAACCGGGACAGCGCCCTGCTGTGCCTCGGCGGCGGCACCGGCATCGCCCCCATCAAGGCCCTCGTCGAGGACGTGGCCCGGCACGGCCGCCGACGGACCGTCGACGTGTTCTACGGAGCCCGCCGGGACCACGACCTGTACGACATCGACACCATGCTGCGCCTCCAGCAGTCGCACCCGTGGCTCTCCGTCCATCCCGTCGTCGACGACGACGCGGCCGGGCTGCCCACCGGCGGACTGCCGCAGGCCGTGCGCACCTCGGGCCCGTGGGACGCGCACGACGCGTACCTGTCCGGTCCGCCCGGTCTGATCCGGCGCGGGGTCGACGCCCTCGTCGGCATCGGCATCCCGGCGCAGCGCATACGACACGACTCCCTCGAAGAACTGGCCGGGGCAGGGAATTGAGCACCTTCGAACACACCGGGCACCGGTACGACCACCTGCCCGTACGCACCACCCGCCCGGGCAGCGACGGCGAACACCTCGTCCAGCGGCGCATGGGCAGCACCGAGCGCGCCGACCGGTTCTACGCCGACCAGGTCCTCGACCGGCTCAACGCCCGGATGCGGGAGTTCGTGGGGGAGCAGGAGATGTTCTTCCTGGCCACGGCCGACCGGCACGGCGAGTGCGACAACACGTTCCGCGCCGGGCCGGCGGGCTTCCTCCACGTCCTCGACGACGCGACGCTCGCCTACCCCGAGTACCGCGGCAACGGCGTGCACGCGAGCCTGGGCAACATCGAGGAGAACCCGCACGTCGGCATCCTCATGGTGGACTTCCTGCGGCACCGGATCGGTCTGCACGTCAACGGGCGGGCGCGGGTCGTGGCCGACGAGGAGATGCGCCGCTCCCGGCACGGCCTCGGCACCGATCCCGTGCCCGGCCGCCGTTCCCTGGTGTGGGTGGAGATCACCGTCGAGGAGGCGTACGTCCACTGCGCCAAGCACATCCCCCACCTCCAGAAGGTGACGGCGGGCGGCGCCGGACGTCCGTGGGGCACGGACGACGCCAGGCGCAAGGGCGGCGACTTCTTCGGCGCCGCCGCCGAGGCGCCGCTGCGCGGCCCCTTCCTGCCGACGCCGCGCGCGGACGCGGCGACCTGGCGGGCGGAGGCCGCACGGATGCTGGCGGAGGCCGAACGGCACGGCCGCGGCACGGACGCGAAGTCCCCGGCCTTCAGCGGCTGGTTCAGCCGGACGCCGACCGGCTGAGGCACCCGGGCGGATGCCGCGGCGAAACGGAACCCCGTCAATCGGCCGAACGGCTCGACGGAAGCGCTTCCGGTGGGCAAAACTGTCCCCAACTGGCCGAAGAGCAGGCCCAGTTGGACAACATCTGCCGATTTACGGGGGGATTTGGGATGGCAAGAACCGGCTACAGATGGGCTGCGCGCGTCGCGGGCGCGGTGGCGGGAGCGGTACTGGTCGCGGGCGGCACTGCGGGCGTCTCGTTCGCCGCGGACACCACCGGCACGGGCGTCCGCGCCGAGACCGCCTGGCTTCCCACGGTCGAGATCAACAACAACTTCGCGGTGGTCGCCACCACGCACCCGGACACCGTGGGCTGCAACGGCTACAAGGTGACCGGCTCGGGCACCTCCCTCGGCAAGCCGCTCAGCAACGGCGGCACCTGGTCCCAGGTCGAGACGGCCTGCAAGGCCACCATCCCCGGCAAGTGGGACATCAAGGGGACGGGGACCATCACGGAGCCCAACGGCGACAAGCTCACCATCAGCTACAGCCTCACGGCGCCGGTCACCTCGGACACCATGGTGTACCCGACGGGTACGTTCACGATCACCGGAAGCACCGGCAACTACGCGTTCGCGCGAGGCAGCGGCCAGATGAGCGCCACTGTCAACATGCTGGACCACGACCACGTCAGCAGCAGGCTGGTGGGCGACATCGAGTACCTGGGCTGATTCCGCGCCCTGTTCGGACAGTGGCGGGTGACGGCATGCTGCCGTCACCCGCCGTCGAAGCCGGCTCCGCCATCGGGGCCGGCTTCTTCCTTCTTCCCACGCACCTCCAAGGGAGCCGCACCATGAAGAGCACGATGCAGGACCGCGAGCTGCTCGTCCGCGACATCCTCACGCACGGGCAACGCGTCCACGCGGCCAGCCGGGTGGTGCGATGTGCCGACGGGCCGACCGCCCGCTCCTTACAGACCTTCGCCGACGTCGCCGGCCAGGCCGAACAACTGGCCGCCGCACTCTCCCGGTTGGGAGTACTGCCGGGTGAACGCGTCGCCACGCTCGCCTGGAACACGCCCGAGCACCTGGTGGCCTACCTCGCCGTACCGAGCATGGGCGCGGTGCTCCACACCCTCAACCTGCGCCTCCACCAGGACCAGTTGGGCTACATCGTCGAGCACGCCGAGGACGCCTTCCTCCTGGTCGACGCGACCCTCCTGCACATGCTGGCCCCGATACGCGACCGGCTGGGCAGCGTACGCCACCTGGTCGTCATCGGCGACGCGCCCGACCAGAACCCCGACGCGGACCCGGTCGCGCACCTGGACCTGCCCGCGGACATCGCCGTCCACCGCTGGGACGAGCTGCTCGCGGCCGAGCGGCCCGGCTACGTCTGGCCCGACCTGGACGAGCGGGAAGCGGCGGCGCTCTGCTACACCACCGGCACCACCGGCAACCCCAAGGGCGTGGCCTACAGCCACCGTTCGATCATCCTGCACACGCTCGGCGTCTCGGCCAGCGCCGGCTTCGCGATGCACGACGGCGACCGCGTCCTGCCGATCGTGCCGATGTTCCACGCCAACGCCTGGGGCTGGCCGTACGCCGCATGGCTGGCGGGCTCCGACCTGATCATGAACGGGCGGCTGCTCCACACCGAGGACCTGACCCGCGTCATCAACGAGGAGCGGCCCACCGCGGTGGCCGCGATCTGCACGATCTGGAACAGTCTCGTGCACCACGGCGAGCGGCACCCGCTCGACCTGAGCAGCGTACGGCTCGCGGGCTGCGGCGGCGCTACCCCGCCGCGCGCCCTGCTCCAGCAGCTCAAGGACCGCTACGGCGTCCGCCTGAAGCAGGGCTGGGGCCTGACCGAGACCAGCCCCCTGGCCACCTTCGCGGTCCCGCCGCACGGCACACCGGACGAGGACGAGGTCGACTGGCTGGCCAAGAGCGGCCGGTTGATGCCCTTCGTCGAGGCACGGCTGATCGCCGAGGACGGCAGCGAGCAGCCCTGGGACGGGACCTCCGTGGGCGAACTGGAGCTGCGCGGGCCGTGGGTCACCGGCTCGTACTTCAACACCGAGGACTCTTCGGAGAAGTTCCACGACGGCTGGCTGCGCACCGGCGACCTGGGGGTGATCGAGCCGGGCGGCTGGGTGGTGGTCAGCGACCGGCTCAAGGACGGCATCAAGAGCGGCGGCGAGTGGATCTCCACCATCGAGCTGGAGAACGCCATCATCGAGCACCCCGCGGTCCTCGAGGTGACCGTGGTCGGCGTGCCCGACCCGCGCTGGGAGGAACGCCCGCTGGCCTGCGTGTCGTTGGTGCCCGGAGCCGAGGTCGACGGCGACGGGCTACGGGAGTTCCTGACCGGCCGGGTGGCCCGCTGGTGGGTGCCGGAACGCTGGTCGTTCGTGGACGCGGTGCCCAAGACCAGCGTCGGCAAGTACGACAAGCGGGCGGTGCGCACGCTGTACGCGGACGGCGCGCTCGACGTCTGGCTCCCCAGCGGGGCCGCAGCGCAGGGGCCGACGAAGGCCGGACCGACCCAGGGCTGAGCGGCGCCCGGGCGCCCCCGCATCACGCGGAGGCGCCCCGGAGCACCCGGATCACCGGGCTCCCGGGGCGCCTCCGCCCTGGTCTCTCAGGCCGCCGTCAGCCGGGCCGCCTCGGCCAGCAGCTCGCGCTGCTCGTCCGGGCCGAGGCCCAGCTCCCGTACCATCCGCAGCGTCAGCACCAGCCGCGCCTGGATCGTCGTGCGCGGGTCCGGGCGCTCGCCGGGCGGCGTCGCCTCCCCGCGCAGTCCGGCGGCGATCAGCTCGGCGAGGAAGGCCGGGTCGAAGTCCTCCGCGCCGGCCTCCAGCGAACCGAGGAAGTCCGCGACGTAGCCGCCGATCTCCTCCGGCGAAGCGCCCTGCGGGAAGCGGCGACGGGCCACGATGCCGAAACCGGCGCCGACCGCCCGCCCGAAGAGCGGGTCCGACGGGTCGAGCGCGCCGCCCTTCTGCGCGAAGCCGATGAAGTCGAACGCCAGCAGCGCGCCCAGGACGTCGAGTTCGGCGGAGACGGCGTTGCCGGTGGAGGTGGTGGTGTCGGTCATGACGGCTCGCCTTCTGCCGTGGGGGATGCGGTCGTGGTGCCCTGGGCGGCGACGATCGCCGCCGCGACGTGTTCGGCGTCCCGGCCGACGAAGCCGATCAGCGCCGAGCCGCGCGTACGCATCCGGTACAGGCCCAGGTAGTAGCTGCCGGGCACCGCGCCGACGCCCTCGGTCTGCCGGGGCTGCCCGTCCTCGTCGAGCATCTCCGGGTCGAGCCAGCTCCAGTCGGTGCGGTAGCCGGTCGCCCAGACCACCGCGGACGGCTTGACGCGCTCGCCGTCCGCGACCAGCAGCTCGGCGCCCTCGGCGCCGGTGATCCGGCCCACCGTCCGCAGCTCGCCCGCCGCGAGGAGCTCGGGCACCCGGTCGCCGACGACCGGGTCCGGCGCCTGCATGTTCACCGGCAGGCTCATGACGCCGAGGACGCTCATCCACCAGAACATGTCCCGGCCGACGACGGTCTGCGGCAGCGGTGGCGAGGCGGCCTCGCTGCAACTGAGCACCACGTCATGGGTCTTGGCCAGCTCCACGGCTATCTGCCGGCCGGAGTTGCCGTCGCCGACCACGACCACGGTGCCCGGCGGCACCTGGCCGGGGCCGCGGTAGTCGCTGGTGTGCACCGTGTGTACCTCCGGGCTCAGCCCGGAGGCGAACTCCGGGAGCCGGGGGACGCCGAACGCGCCGGTCGCGATCACGACCTGACCGGCCCGGCACTCGCCGTGCGCGGTGGTCAGGACGTAGCCGTCGCCGTCCCTGCGCAGCGACAGCACCCGGTGGCCGGTCAGCACCGGCAGGTCGAAGCGCGCGGCGTAGTCGCGCAGATACGCCACGACCTCGTCCTTGCCGGGGTAGTGCGCGCCCTCGCCCGGGAAGGGCAGGCCCGGCAGTCCGGAGAACTGGGCGGACGTGAACAGCTTCAGCGAGTCCCAGCGCCGCTCCCAGCTCTCGCCCACCTCGCCGCCCGCGTCGAGCAGCACGCACCGCACGCCGGCCCGCCGCAGGTGGTAGCCGACGGCGAGCCCGGACTGGCCCGCTCCGACGACGGCGACCGGCACCTCGGCCGGCAGCGCGCTCATCGGCCCGCTCCGGCGCTGTTCCGGCCGGTCTGATCAATTCGCATACCGCATGTCCTCACTTCGTGGACCTGGATCCCCCGACCCGCAGGACCGGTCCGGGGTGGCCGGGCCGCGTACGGGACGGGCCCGGCCGGTGTTCGGTTCGGTTGACGTCGGATCGGCCCGCCCTCGGCCGGCCGACCCCGCGTCAGCGGGCGTCGAGCGCCCGGCGCAGTTCACCGGCGAGCACGCGCAGCCGCTCGCCGCGCATCACCGTGTAGTGGTCGCCCGGAACGTCGACCAGGGTGGCGTCACCGGAGAAGTACTCCATCCAGCGGCCCGCGGTCTCGACCGTCGCACCGCCGTCCGCCGCCCGCAGCGACAGCACCCGGCCGGCGAAGCCGCTGGGAGCGTGCCGCAGAAGGGCCCGGTAGTTGTTCCGGAACCGGTCCACGATCGCGCTCAGCGTGTCGAGGTCGATGTCCTCGGACAGCGCGCCCGCGGCACGGGCCTCGGAGTGCAGCACCCGCACCGGCGGACGTCCGTCGAACGCCTCCGGCGCCAGCTCCCACTCCACTCCGGCGAGACCCGCCAGGTCCCGGGCGAACCACGACAGCAGCACCTCGTCGGAGACGGGCTCGCCCTTGGCCGGGCCGGGCTCCACCATCAGGTCGACCACGGCCAGCAGATCCACCTCGGCACCGGCCGCGGTGAGCTGGGCCGCCATCTCCAGGGCGATCACGCCGCCCATCGACCAGCCGCCGAGCCGGTACGGGCCCTCCGGCAGTGCCTCGCGGACCGCGGCGACGTAGTGCGCGGCCATGTCCTCGACGCTGAGCAGCTCCGTGTCGGGGAGCTGCAGCGCGTAGAACGGCTGCTCGTCACCGAGGAGTTCGGCGAGCTCCGCGTAGCAGAGCACGTCGCCGCCGACCGGGTGGACGAACACCAGCGGAATCCGCGAGCCGGTGGTGCGCACCGGCACCAGCGCCCTGCGGCCCTCATCGCCGCCCGCCTCCCGGACCGCCTGGGCGAGCAGTTCGATCGTCGGCCGGGAGAAGAGGCTGGACAGCGGCAGGCTGCGGCCCAGACCGCGGGCGATCCTGGCCATCAGGCGCACCGCGAGCAGCGAGTCACCGCCGAGCTCGAAGAAGCTCGCGGTCACCCCGATCTCGGTCACGCCGAAGAACTCCGCCCAGATCTCCGCCAGCCGGCGCTCCACCTCGTCGCGCGGGGCGACGAAGCCGGAGCCCTCGGCCGCGACCTCGTCGGGCGCGGGCAGCGCCGCCCGGTTGACCTTCCCGTTGTCGCTGAGCGGCAACTCGTCCAGGACGAGGATGCGCTGCGGCACCAGATGCTGCGGCACCACCTGGCGCAGCGCCCCGGAGATCTGCTGCTCGGTGTCCTCGCGGCCCTCGTCCAGGACCACGTAGGCGATCAGGCGCTTCGGTCCGTGCTGCTCGCCCGCCGCGACGACCGCCGCGGCACGCACGCCCTCGCACTGGGTGAGGGCGGCCTCGACCTCGCCCAGCTCGATCCGGTAGCCGCCGATCTTGACCTGGGAGTCCTGCCGGCCGAGGAACTCGATGGTGCCGTCCGGCAGATAGCGCCCGAGGTCACCGGTGCGGTAGAGCCGCTCGCCGGTCACGGGGTGGTGCATGAAGGCGGCGCTGGTCTTGGCCTCGTCGTTCAGATAGCCGCGGGCCAGACCGACACCGGCGATGTAGAGGTCGCCCGGCACCCACACGGGGCAGTCCCGCATCGCGCCGTCGAGCACGTGGAAGCGCTGGTTACGCATCGGGCTGCCGTAGGGGATGCTCACCCAGTCGTCCCGGACCTCGCCGATCGGGTGCAGGATCGACCAGATCGACGCCTCGGTGGCGCCGCCGAGGCTCCACAGCTCGGCGTCCGGGAGCAGCAGCCGGATCCGGCCCGGCAGGGTCACCGGGATCCAGTCCCCGCTCATCATGACCAGCCGCACCGGCAGCCCGGTGAGCCCGTTCGCGAGGGCGTGCTCGGTGAACATCTCCATGAGCGCGGGCACGCTGTTCCAGATCGTCACCCCGTGCTCGGTGACGAGCTCCGCCCAGCGGGCGGGCTCGCGGTGCGCCGCCGGCTCGGGCAGCACCAGGGCGCCGCCCACCGACAGCAGTCCGAACACGTCGTAGACCGACAGGTCGAAGTTCATCGCCGACAGTCCGAGGGCCCGGTCCGCCGCGGTGACGCCGTAGCGCTCGTTGAGGTCGACGATCGTGTTCAGTGCCGCGCCGTGCTCGATCATCACGCCCTTGGGCAGTCCGGTCGAACCCGACGTGAAGATCACGTAGGCGAGGTCGGCCGGCTTGGCGCCGGACGGCCCGAACGGACGCTCGTCACCCTTGTCCTCGGCCCGCACCACGATCCTGGCCACGTCCTGCGGCCAGTCCGCCGACCCGTCCACCCACGGCTGGGTGACGACACGGCCGATCCCGGCGCTGTCGAGCAGCACGTGCAGCCGCTCGGCCGGCACCTTCGCGTCGATCGGGACGTACGCCGCCCCGGCCCGCAGGATGCCGAGGGCCGCCACGACCTGCTCCCAGCCCTTGTCCATGACGATCGCCACCAGGTCGCCGGGGCCGGCTCCCAGGTCGCGCAGCCGGTGCGCCACCTCGTTGGACCTGCGGTCGAGGTCCGCGTACGTCAGGCTCAGCGCCTGCGTGAGGACCGCGGGCGCGTCCGGCGTGGCCGCGGCCTGCGCGAGCACCGCGTCGTGCAGCAGCCCGTCGGGCACCGGACCGTCCGTCGCGTTGGCAGCCGCCCGTACCTCCATGTCGGCCGCCGGCGTGAGCACGGGCCTCGGCCGCTGCCAGGCACCCGCGTCACGGCAGAGCTCCCGCAGCAGACCCTGGTACGCGGCGAACATGGCGTCGACGCAGCCCTCCGGGAACAGCTCCTCGATCACGTCCCAGTTCAGGACGAGTTCACCGGCCTCCTCGACCGCCTGGTGGTCGAGCCACACCTGCGGGGTGCGGACCGAGCTGCTCACCTGACGGCCGTTCTCGCCGATGCCGCCCAGGTACTGGACGACCCCGCGCTGCTCCGTGTCCTGCTGGCCCGCGAAGTTCACCAGGCTCGTGAAGACGACCGGCGCGGCCGCCCGCATCGAGGCGCCACGGGCCCGGTTCAGCTCCCTGAGCACCTGCACGCCGCTGACCTGGCTGTGCTCCATGTCGCTCCACAGCTGGCTCTGCACGTCCGCGGCGCGGGCGGCGAACGCGTCGCCCGCCCGGTCGCGGATCTCCAGCATCAGCGTCGTGGAGAAGTTGCCGATGACGTCACCGACCTGCGGGTGCAGCGGCTGCCGGTTGAAGTACAGCAGGTTCAGCGAGAAGTGGGGCGTGGCGCTCCACTCCGCGATCACCTGCGAGTACGCGGTGCACAGGGCCGCCGAGGGGCTGATGCCCGCGGCCGCCGCGTGCTCCTTGAACCGCTGCCAGTCCTCCTTCGCCAGCGTCGCGCCGCGGTGCGTGAACACCGGCTGCTCCAGGCTCGACGGGCTCACGGCCAGCGGCAGCTGGGGCGCGCCCGGCAGGGTGTCGAAGCGGTCACGCCAGTACGCGAGCGCCCGGTCGTACTCGGGGCCGGACTCCAGCGCGCGGGCCTGCCGCACGTAGTCCCGGTAGCGCAGCGTCAGTTCGGGCAGCGTCTCGCCGCGGTAGTGCGCGGCCCACTCCTTGAACAGGATCGACGTGCTGAAACCGTCGATGATCAGGGCGTCGAAGCCGGCGTGCAGCCGGATTGCGCGGTCGTCGATCCGGGTCACCCGCACGTCGAACAGCGGCCAGCGGGCGGTGTCGAAGACCTGGTGGCGCATCTCCTCGTGGACGGCGGCCAGCGCGGCCTCGCGCCCGGCCTCGTCCAGGCCGGAGACGTCGGTCTCACGGATCACGTAGGCGGGGACCTCACGCTGCACGCGCTGCTCGCCCTCGGCGGTGAAGACGGCCCGCAGCTGGTCGTGACGCTCGATCATCGCCCGGAAGGACGCGCCGAGCCGCTCGAGGTCCACGTTCTCCAGGTCGATCTCGATCTGGAAGTACGTGGAGGTGTTGCCGAGTTCGAAGGCGTCGCCGCGGCCCACGAGGTAGGCCTGCTGGAGGTCGGTCAGGGCGAAGGGTTCGTAGCGGTCGGCGTCGTCGGCCTCGGCCTCGGACTCCGCCTCCGCTGCGGCTCCGGTCTCGTTCCCGCCCTCGCCCTCGGCTCCGGCGCCGAGGGCGGTGAGGACGTCCTCGGCGATGTCGTCGGTGCAACGGCCGTCGAGGAACGCCTTCATCGGCAGCTGGACCTCGAACTCACGGTTCAGCGTCGTCCGGATCTTCATCGCGATCAGCGAGTCCAGACCGAGCGCCTGCAGCGACTGCCGGGCGTCGAGCCGGGCCGCCGGGATGCCGAGCGCCTGCGCGACGGTCCGGGCCACCAGGTCCCGCACGGCCTCGGGCGCCGCGGCGCGCGACGCGGTCGCCGTCGTCGCGGGAGCCGTCTCGGGCGCGTCGGCCGGGACCGCCGGGGCGGTGACCTGGCGACGCGGCTCGGGCAGCACCGTGCGTACGGGCTCGGCGGCGGGCGCCGGCCCGGCCGCGGGCTCGGTCGCGGGGCGGGCCAGGGCGGGGGCGAAGCGCACGCCGTCCGCCTCCGCGGCCAGCCGGCCGTTCGCGCCGACGAGCCGGATGCGCGCCCGAGTGCCGCCGTCGAACAGTTCGGCGTGACATCGCAGCCCGTCCCGCAGACCGCCGCGGTCGTAGTGGACGAAGCGCTCGACGCCGACCGGCACGAGGGCCGGGCCGTCCATGGGGAAGCAGGCCAGCGCGGTCTGGAACATCGCGTCGACCAGGCCCGGGTGGATCAGGTAGGGCTCCGCCTCGCCCGGCAGGGCGGGGCGGATCTCGGCCGTGGCCTCGCCCCGGCCGAGCCTGATCCGCTCCACCCAGCGGGCGGCGGAACCGAGGTACATCGCGCGCTGCCACAGCAGCCGGTACAGCTCGTCGCCGGTCAGCTCGCGGCCCGACCCGACCGGCGCCAGCGTCACCGTGGCCGCGGCGGACGCACCCGGCTGGACCCGGCCCTGCGCGTGCAGCTGCCAGGCACCGGACCGGTCCTGCGCGTAGTGACGGAACCGGCCGTCGTCGACGACGAGCTGGGCGGCCCGCTCGCCGGCGGGTGCCGGACCCTCGGCACCGACCGGTTCGAGCACCAGGTCGACGGGCAGTTCCAGGTCCTCGACGGACACCGGACCCGGCCCGGCGATCTCGGTGACCGCCTCGATCACCGACGCCAGGAACACACCGGCGCTGACCACCGGCCGACCGCCGACCACGAAGTCACCGAGGCACGGGTGCGCCGTCGGGTCGAGTCGCGGGGCGAACTGCGCCTGCGCGAGCGGCGACGACGGCAGCCGTACGCCCAACAGGCCTCCAGCCTCTGCCGGTTGCGGAGCCGACGGCGAATCGGCGCGCGCGGCGCTGTGCCGGCCGGCGGGCCCGGCTTCGACAGCCGCTTCGAGCCAGTAGCGGCGGCGCTGGAAGGGGTAGGAGGGCAGCTCGACGGTGCCGGCGCGGTAGGGCTTGAGGAGCGTGGGCCAGTCGACGGTGACGCCGTGGGTCCAGGCCTGGGCGGCGGATTCGGTGAAGCGGTGGAGGCCGCCGGTGTTGCGGTGGAGGGTGCCGACGGCGGCGCCGGTCCCGCCCCCGGCCTCCAACGTCTCGGTGATGCCGTTGATGAGGACGGGGTGGGCGCTGACTTCGATGAAGACGACGTCGGGTGCGGCGAGTTGTTCGATGACCTCGGCGAGCCTCACGCGGCTGCGGAGGTTGCGGAACCAGTACGTGCCGTCCAGCTCGCGGGTGTCGATCGGGCCGCCGGTGACGGTGGAGTGGAAGGCGATGCGGCCCGACTGCGGGCTGACCCCTTCCAGTTCGTGGGCGAGGGTGTCGCGGATCTCGTCGACGTGCGCCGAGTGGGAGGCGTAGTCGACGGGGATGCGGCGGGCCCAGACGTCGGTGGCCTCGCAGTGGGCGAGGAGGGCGTCGAGGGCGTCGGGCTTGCCGGCGACGACGGTGGAGGAGGGGCCGTTGACGGCGGCGATGGAGATCTGGCCGGACGTGGTGGTGATGAGTTCTTCGGCCTGGGTTTCGGGGATGCCGAGCCAGGCCATGCCTCCGCCGCCGGACAGGACGCGCAGGGCTTTGGAGCGCAGGGCGACGACGCGGGCGCCGTCTTCGAGGGAGAGGCCGCCGGCGACGACGGCTGCGGCGATCTCGCCCTGGGAGTGGCCGACGACGGCCATGGGGTTGACGCCGTTGGCGCGCCAGAGGGCGGCGAGGCCGATCATCATGGCCCAGGAGGCGGGCTGGACGACGTCCACCCGGTCGAGACCCGGCGCGTCCTCCTGACCGCGGAGGACGGCGGTGAGCGACCAGTCCACGAACGGTTCGAGGGCCGTCTCGCACTCGGCGATGACGCGGGCGAACTCGGGGGAGGAGTCGAGGAGTTCGGATCCCATGCTCACCCACTGCGAGCCCTGCCCCGGGAACACGAACACGACGGAGGCACCCGACGCACGACCCGGCTTCGCACCGGACACGGCCGCGGCCACCGGGTCGACCTCGCGGGAGGCGAGGGCGTCCAGGCCCGCGAGCAGCCCGTCACGTCCTTCCGTACCGGGGATCACGGCGCGGGTCTCGAAGGACGAGCGCCCGGTGGCCAGGGAGTGCGCCACGTCGGCCGGGCTCAGCTCGGGCCGCGCCCGGACGAACGCGGCCAGCTCGCCCGCCGCCTGAGCGAGGGCGTCGGCCGTACGGCCCGAGACGATCCACGGCAGGGCCGCGCCGTCGAGCGGGGCCTCCGCCGCGTCCTCGGCCGAGTCCGCGTCGTCGGGGGCTTCGGCGAGGATGACGTGGGCGTTGGTGCCGCTGATGCCGAAGGAGGAGACGCCTGCGCGGCGGACCCTGTCGTCCTTGGCGGGCCACGGACGCGGCTCCGTGAGGAGTTCCACGCCGCCCGACTCCCAGTCGATCAGCTCGCTGGGCTTGGTGACGTTGAGGGTGGCGGGCAGTTCGCCCTTCTGAAGGGCCATGACCATCTTGATGACGGCGCCGACGCCGGCGGCGGCCTGGGCGTGGCCCAGGTTGGACTTGAGCGAGCCGAGCCGCAGCGGCTCGCCGCCGTCGCGCCGGCTGCCGTAGGTGGCGAGGAGGGCCTGGGCCTCGATCGGGTCGCCGAGCACCGTGCCCGTACCGTGCGCCTCGACGGCGTCGACGGCCGAGAAGGTCAGACCGGCGTCCTGGACGGCGGCGCGGATGACGCGCTCCTGGGCGGGACCGCTGGGCGCGGTGAGCCCGTTGGACGCACCGTCCTGGTTCACGGCCGAGCCCGCGACGACGGCCAGGACCCGGTGGCCCAGGCGCCGGGCGTCCGACAGCCGCTCCACGACCAGGACACCCACGCCCTCGGCCCAGGCGGTGCCGTCGGCGTCCGCCGAGAACGACTTGCAACGGCCGTCCTCGGCGAGCCCGCGCTGACGCGAGAACTCGACGAAGGTGTGGGGAGTGGACATCACGGCGGCGCCGCCGGCCAGGGCCAGCGAGCACTCGCCGGAGCGCAGCGCGCGGACCGCGAGGTGCAGGGAGACGAGCGACGACGAGCACGCCGTGTCCACGGTCAGGGCCGGGCCCTGGAGGCCGAGCGTGTAGGCCACGCGGCCCGACGCGACGCTGCCGGCGGTGCCGGTCAGGAAGTGGCCCTCGGCCTCCTCCGGCAGCCGGCCGCCGCCTCCGTAGTCGTGGTACATCACACCGGTGAAGACGCCGGTGTCGCTGCCGTGGAGCGATCCGGGCGCGATGCCGGCCCGCTCCAGGGCCTCCCACGACACCTCGAGCAGCAGTCGCTGCTGCGGGTCCATCGCCAGCGCCTCGCGCGGCGAGATCCCGAAGAACGCGGGGTCGAACTCGGCGGCCTCGTGGAGGAAGCCACCGTGCCGCACGTAGGACGTGCCGGGGTGGTCCGGGTCGGGGTGGTAGAGGCCGTCGAGGTCCCAGCCGCGGTCGGCCGGGAAACCGGAGATCACGTCGCGCTGCTCGGCGACGACCTTCCACAGCGCCTCGGGCGAGTCCACCCCGCCCGGGAAGCGGCAGCCCATGCCGACGATCACGACCGGGTCGTCCTCGTCCGTGCGCGGCGCGACCGCGACGGCGGCGGGCTGCGGGGCGGCGGTCTCGGCGCGTTCCAGCGCCAGCGCGAGCGTGAAGTCGACGACGGCGGCCGTCGTCGGGTGGTCGAAGACGAGGGTGGCCGGAAGCCGCAGACCGGTGGCGGAGTTGAGGCGGTTGCGCAGCTGCACCGCGAGCAGCGAGTCCACGCCGAGGTTCTTGAACGGCTGGTCCTGGTCGATCCCGTCCGCCGAGTCGCGCCCGATGACGGCGGCGAGCTGGGTGCGCACCAGGTCGAGCAGCAGGCGGCGGCCCTCCTCCTCGGACATCCGGCCGAGCCTGCGACGCAGACCGGACTCGCCGGCCCGGCGCTGCGGGACCCGCACCAGCGAGCGCAGCACCGGCGACATGGTGCCGGCGAGCGCGTCGGAGCGCAGCCCGGCCGGGTCGAGACGGGCCGGCACGAGCAGCGCCTGGTCGTCGGCGAGCGCCCGGTCGAGGAGTTCGAGGCCCTCGTCGGTGGAGAGCGGGGCGATGCCCCGGGTCGAGATCGTGTCGTCGTCCAGGTGGCCGGTGAGGCCCGTGCGTTCGGCCCACAGGCCCCAGGCGAGCGAGGTCGCCGGACGGCCGGCGGCCCGGCGGCGGGCGGCGAGCGCGTCGAGGAAGACGTTGCCGGCGGCGTAGTTGGCCTGGCCCGGGTTGCCGAGCACGCCCGCCACCGAGGAGAACAGGACGAAGGCGGCGAGGTCCTGGTCCGCGGTCAGCTCGTCGAGGTGCGCGGCGGCGTCCACCTTGGGCCGCAGCACGGCGGCGAGCCGTTCCCCGGTGAGGGAGCCGATCACGCCGTCGTCCAGCAGACCCGCGGTGTGCACGACGGCGGTGAGCCGTACCCCCGACAGGAGCTGCGCGAGGGCCTCCCGGTCGGCGGTGTCGCAGGCGGCCAGCGTGACCTCGGCACCCAACCCGGTGAGTTCGGCGGAGAGTTCTCCGGCGCCCGGTGCGTCGGCGCCGCGGCGGCTGACCAGCATCAGGTGGCGGGCGCCGTGCCGGGTGACCAGGTGGCGGGCGACCGACGCGCCGAGCACACCGGTGCCGCCGGTGATCAGGACGGTGCCTTCGGGGTCGAGCCGGACGGCGTCGAGACCGGCGACGTCGGTGTGCCGGACCAGTCGCGGGGCGAGGGTCGCGCCCGCCCGGAGGGCGAGCTGGGGCTCGGTGAGCACGGCCCCGGGGACGGTGTCCGCCCGGTGCTCCGCGTCGGAGTCCAGCAGGGCGAAACGGTCGGGATGTTCGGACTGCGCGGTCCTGATCAGACCCCATACGGTGGCCTGGGCGGGGTTCGTGACCTCGGGGCCCGCGGCGCCCTCGGTCAGCACCAGGAGGCGGGAGCCGGTGAAGCGGGGGTCGCCCAGCCACTGCTGGACCAGGTCGAGCGCCCAGCCCGCCGCCCGGTGCGCGGCACCGGCGAGGCCGGCGCCCGTGTGGGTGGGGTGCTGCGACGCGTCCGTACATCGCTCGTCGACCGGACATCGGACGGCGACCACCTGCGGCACCGGGTCCGGCACCTCGGACAGGTCCGCGACCAGGCACACGTCGAGGCCGCCCGGGCCGGCCGGGACCGGCTGCCAGTCCAGCCGGAACAGCGAGTCGGCGCCACCGGAGGCGTCCGGAGCGGCGGTGAACGGCCGCATCGTGACGGACTCCGCGGACAGCACGGGCTTGCCCGAGCTGTCGGTGACGCGCAGGGTCACGCCGTCCTCGCCCCGGGCGCCGAGCCACACCCGCAGCGCGTCCGCGCCGTCGGCGTGACGGGTGACGCCGGACCAGGAGAAGGGCAGGACGGTACGGCTGTCCTCGCGGAGCAGGCCGACCGCGTGCAGGGCCGCGTCGAGCACCGCCGGGTGCAGCCCGAAGGAGGCGGCGTCGAGTTCGGCGGGCAGGCTGACCTCGGCGAACACGTCGCGACCGGAGCGCCAGGCGGCGCGCAGGCCCTGGAAGGCGGGGCCGTAGTCGTAGCCCGCCTCCGCGAGCGCGTCGTAACGGGTCTCGACGTCGATCTCCTGGGCGCCCGGGGGCGGCCACTCGACGAGGTCGAAGTCCGCCGCGTCGTCGTCGATGTCGAGCACCGCGGCGGCGTGCCGCGTCCACGGGTCACCCGGGTCGGCGTCCTGCGACCGGGAGTGCACGGCCAGCTCCCGCTGCCCGTTGGCGGCGGGCGGCTCGACGGTCACACGAAGCTGTACGGCTTCGCCGGCCGGAAGCACCAGCGGTGCCTGGAGGGTGAGTTCGGCGAGCCGTCGCCAGCCCGTCCGGGCGCCCACCGCCATCGTGAGCTCGAGGAACGCGGTGCCCGGCAGCAGCACGGTGCCGTGCACGGCGTGATCGGCGAGCCACGGCTGCGTGTCCAGGGCGAGCCGCCCCGTGTACACCAGCCGGTCCTCCTCGACGAGCTCGACCACCGCGCCGAGCAGCGGGTGCCCGGCCGAGGCCAGGCCGAGCCCGCGCGCGTCGGTCGAGGCGGGTTCGGTCTCGAGCCAGTAGCGGCGGCGTTGGAAGGGGTAGGAGGGCAGCTCGACGGTGCCGGCGCGGTAGGGCTTGAGGAGCGTGGGCCAGTCGACGGTGACGCCGTGGGTCCAGGCCTGGGCGGCGGATTCGGTGAAGCGGTGGAGGCCGCCGGTGTTGCGGTGGAGGGTGCCGACGGCGGCGCCGGTCCCGCCCCCGGCCTCCAACGTCTCGGTGATGCCGTTGATGAGGACGGGGTGGGCGCTGACTTCGATGAAGACGACGTCGGGTGCGGCGAGTTGTTCGATGACCTCGGCGAGCCTCACGCGGCTGCGGAGGTTGCGGAACCAGTACGTGCCGTCCAGCTCGCGGGTGTCGATCGGGCCGCCGGTGACGGTGGAGTGGAAGGCGATGCGGCCCGACTGCGGGCTGACCCCTTCCAGTTCGTGGGCGAGGGTGTCGCGGATCTCGTCGACGTGCGCCGAGTGGGAGGCGTAGTCGACGGGGATGCGGCGGGCCCAGACGTCGGTGGCCTCGCAGTGGGCGAGGAGGGCGTCGAGGGCGTCGGGCTTGCCGGCGACGACGGTGGAGGAGGGGCCGTTGACGGCGGCGATGGAGATCTGGCCGGACCAGGTGGTGAGGAGTTCTTCGGCCTGGGTTTCGGGGATGCCGAGCCAGGCCATGCCTCCGCCGCCGGACAGGACGCGCAGGGCTTTGGAGCGCAGGGCGACGACGCGGGCGCCGTCTTCGAGGGAGAGGCCGCCGGCGACGACGGCTGCGGCGATCTCGCCCTGGGAGTGGCCGACGACGGCCATGGGGTTGACGCCGTTGGCGCGCCAGAGGGCGGCGAGGCCGATCATCATGGCCCAGGAGGCGGGCTGGACGACGTCCACCCGGTCGAGACCCGGCGCGTCCTCCTGACCGCGGAGGACGGCGGTGAGCGACCAGTCCACGAACGGTTCGAGGGCCGTCTCGCACTCGGCGATGACGCGGGCGAACTCGGGGGAGGAGTCGAGGAGTTCGGATCCCATGCTCACCCACTGCGAGCCCTGCCCCGGGAACACGAACACGACGGAGGCACCCGACGCACGACCCGGCTTCGCACCGGACACGGCCGCGGCCACCGGGTCGACCTCGCGGGAGGCGAGGGCGTCCAGGCCCGCGAGCAGCCCGTCACGTCCTTCCGTACCGGGGATCACGGCGCGGGTCTCGAAGGACGAGCGCCCGGTGGCCAGGGAGTGCGCCACGTCGGCCGGGCTCAGCTCGGGCCGCGCCCGGACGAACGCGGCCAGCTCGCCCGCCGCCTGAGCGAGGGCGTCGGCCGTACGGCCCGAGACGATCCACGGCAGGGCCGCGCCGTCGAGCGGGGCCTCCGCCGCGTCCTCGGCCGAGTCCGCGTCGTCGGGGGCTTCGGCGAGGATGACGTGGGCGTTGGTGCCGCTGATGCCGAAGGAGGAGACGCCTGCGCGGCGGACCCTGTCGTCCTTGGCGGGCCACGGACGCGGCTCCGTGAGGAGTTCCACGCCGCCCGACTCCCAGTCGATCAGCTCGCTGGGCTTGGTGACGTTGAGGGTGGCGGGCAGTTCGCCCTTCTGAAGGGCCATGACCATCTTGATGACGGCGCCGACGCCGGCGGCGGCCTGGGCGTGGCCCAGGTTGGACTTGAGCGAGCCGAGCCGCAGCGGCTCGCCGCCGTCGCGCCGGCTGCCGTAGGTGGCGAGGAGGGCCTGGGCCTCGATCGGGTCGCCGAGCACCGTGCCCGTACCGTGCGCCTCGACGGCGTCGACACCGGCGAAGGAGATCCCGGCGTCCTCCACGGCCGCACGGATCACCCGCTCCTGCGCGGGGCCGCTCGGCGCCGTCAGGCCGTTGGACGCGCCGTCCTGGTTCACGGCCGAGCCGGCGACGACGGCCAGGACCTGGTGGCCGCGGCGCCGGGCGTCCGACAGGCGCTCGACGACGAGCACGCCGACGCCTTCGGCCCACGCCGTTCCGTCCGCGTCGGCCGAGAACGACTTGCAGCGGCCGTCGGCCGCGAGTCCGCGCTGCTGCGAGAACTCGACGAAGATGCCCGGCGTCGACATGACGGTCACGCCGCCGGCCAGGGCCAGCGAGCACTCGCCGGAGCGCAGCGCGCGGACCGCGAGGTGCAGTGCGACGAGGGACGACGAGCACGCGGTGTCCACGGTCAGGGCCGGGCCCTGGAGGCCGAGCGTGTAGGCCACGCGGCCCGACGCGACGCTCGAGGTCGTACCGGTGAGCGCGAAGCCGGTGGCACTGGTGCCCGACTCGCCGAGGCGCGGACCGTACTCCTGGGCGATCGCGCCGAGGAACACGCCCGTCGACGACCCGTGGAGGGAACCGGGCGTGATGCCGGCCCGCTCGAGGGCCTCCCACGAGACTTCGAGCAGCAGTCGCTGCTGCGGGTCCATCGCCAGCGCCTCGCGCGGCGAGATGCCGAAGAACTCGGGGTCGAACTCGGCGGCGCCCGTCACGAAACCGCCGTCGCGCACGTAGGACGTGCCGGGGTGCTCCGGGTCGGGGTGGTAGAGGCCGTCCAGGTCCCAGCCGCGGTCGGCCGGCAGCCCGGAGATCACGTCGCGCCGCTCGGCGACGACCTTCCACAGCGCCTCGGGCGAGTCCACCCCGCCCGGGAAGCGGCAGCCCATGCCGACGATCACGATCGGGTCGTCGGCGTGGGGGTCGGGGTCGGACGTGGAGTCGGCGTGGGCTGCCGCTCCCGCCTCCAGTTCACGGACCCGCTGACGGGACTGGTGGAGGTCGACGGTGAGGCGCTTGAGGTAGGCGACGAGTTTCTCGTTGTCCGAAGTTGTCATGGTCTTGATGCCCCCGTAGGCGTTGTGGAGCCGTGCGTGCGCGCGGGCGGGGCACGTCGCGCGGATGTCCGCGCGACGTGCCCGTTCGAGCCGCGCGCGGCGAACAGGACGAGCAGAGTGAGAGGTCCGCCGGAGCGGACCGGGATCAGAGTTCGGAGTCGATGAACGCGAGGAGCTCGTCGACCGAGGCCGACTCGACCCGCGCGGTCAGTTCGTCGTCGGACCGGACCCGCTGGGCCGGCACCAGGGTGAGGGCGGCCAGCGCGTGGAGGCGCTGGACGATCTCGTCCCTGACGTCGTCCTGGGTGTCGTCGGGCAGGCTGCCGAGTGCCGCTTCCAGCCGGTCGAGTTCGACCAGTCCGGGTGCGGTGCCGAGGCCCGCCGTCGTCTCGGCCGTCGGGACGGCGGGGTCGGCGGACTCCGCCTCGTCCGGGGCCAGTTCCTCGTGCAGGTGGGCCATGACCGCGAGCGGCGTCGGATAGTTGAAGAGGAAGGTGGCGGGCAGCCGCAGACCGGCACTGGTCTGCAGCCTGTTGCGCAGCTCCACGAGCGTGAGCGAGTCGCAGCCCATGTCCTTGAAGGGCCGGTCGGCGGGTACGCCGGCCGCGTCGGACCGGCCGAGCACGGCGGCGGTCTGCACCCGGACGAGGTCGAGGAGCAGGTCCTGCCGCTCGGCCGGGTTCAGCACGGCGAGCCGGTCGCGCAGGGTCGCCGTCGCCGGAGCGGCGGCGGTGGCCTGCGCTTCCTGGGCCGGTCGCGGTGCGGCCGGGGCCAGATCACGGAGCACGGCGGGCAGTTGCGCTCCGAGCGCGCCGAGGGCGGCACGGTCGAAGGGCGCGGGCACGAGCGCGGCGGCGTCCGTGCGCATGGCCGCGTCGAGCAGGGCCAGGCCCTCCGCCCGGTCGATGGGCGCGAGACCGGTCCTGGCGATCCGTCCACGGTCGGCCTCGGACAGCGAGCCCGCCATTCCGGCGGCTCCCGGCCGTCCCGCGGTGTCCGCCCACATGCCCCAGGCCAGGGACAGGGCGGGCAGGCGCCGGGCCTTCCGGTGCTGCGCCAGCGCGTCCAGGTAGGCGTTGGCAGCGGCGTAGTTGCCCTGTCCGGCACCGCCGATGACGCCCATGACGGAGGAGAAGAGGACGAAGGCCGCCAGGTCCTGGTCCACGGTCAGTTCGTGCAGGTTGCGGGCCGCGGTGGCCTTGGCCGCGAGCACCGTGTCGAGCCGCTCGGGAGTGAGCGCGGTGATCACGCCGTCGTCGAGCACTCCCGCGGCGTGGACGACGGCGGTGAGCCGTACGTCCGACAGGAGCCGGGCGAGCGCGTCGCGGTCGCCGGTGTCGCAGGCGGCGAGGGTGACCTCGGCGCCCGACCCGGTGAGCTCGGCGGCGAGTTCGGCCGCGCCCGGCGCGTCGGGACCACGACGGCTGACGAGCAGCAGCCGGCGGGCACCGTGCTCGGTGACCAGGTGCCGCGCGACCAGACCGCCGAGGGCGCCGGTGGCGCCGGTGATCAGGACCGTACCGTCCGGGTCGATGGCCGCGGGCAGGGTGAGGACGACCTTGCCGATGTGCCGTGCCTGGCTGACGTGGCGGAACGCCTCCGGCGCCCGGCGGACGTCCCAGGTGCTGACCGGCAGCGGGGTGAGCGCGCCCGACGACAGCAACCCGAGGACGGCCGTGAGCAGTTCGGCGATCCGTTCGGTCGGCTCCTGGAGCAGGTCGAAGAAGCGGTAGGCCACCCCGGCGTGATCGGCCGCGACCACGTCCGGGTCGCGCAGGTCGGTCTTGCCCATCTCCACGAAGCGGCCGCCGTGCGGCAGCAGCCTCAGGGAGGCGTCCACGAACTCACCGGCGAGGGAGTTCAGTACGACGTCCATGCCGCGGCCCTCGGTGGCCGCGCCGAACGCGGTCTCGAAGTCCAGGGTGCGGGACGACGCCAGATGCGCCTCGTCCAGACCCATGGCCCGCAGGGCGTCCCACTTGCCGGGGCCGGCCGTGCCGTAGACCTCCGCGCCCAGGTGCCGGGCCAGCTGGACGGCGGCCATGCCGACACCGCCGGCGGCGGCGTGGATCAGGACGCGCTCGCCCGCCGCGAGTCCGGCGAGGTCGACCAGGGCGTGGTAGGCGGTCAGGAACACGATGGGCGCGGACGCCGCCTGGGCGTACGTCCAGTCGGCGGGCATGACGGCGACCCGTCGGTGGTCGGCGACGGCCACCGGGCCGAACGCCCCGGAGAGCAGGCCCATGACCCGGTCGCCGACGGCCAATCCGGTGACGCCGGGACCGACCTCGGTGACCACGCCGGCCCCTTCGAGGCCGAGGAGACCGGGGTCGCCGGGGTAGAGGCCGAGGGTGTTCAGGACGTCGCGGAAGTTGACGCCGGCGGCGCGTACGGCGATGCGCACCTCGCCGTCGCCGAGCGGTGCCTCGGACTCCGGGCAGGGTTCGAGCGCCAGGTGGTCCAGGGTGCCGCGGTCGCGCACCGAGAGCCGCCAGGCGGCCACTCCGGCCGGCGGAACCAGCGCGCCGTCGGCCGTCGCCCGGCCGATCCGGGGCGCCAGCAAAGCCCCGTCCCGTACGGCGAGTTGCGTCTCGGCGCCGATCACGGGCAGTGCCGTGAGGCAGTCCGCCGCCGACTCCGCGTCGAGCAGTGCGACCCTGCCCGGGTTCTCGGTCTGCGCGGAGCGCGCCAGGCCCCAGACGGCCGCGGCCTCGGGCTCCACGTCGGCGTCCGGTGCCGTCGCCACGGCCGCCCGGGTGACGAGAACGAGCCGTGAGTCGGCGAACCGGTCGTCGGCCAGCCAGGCCTGGAGCAGGGCGAGCGCGCGGTGCACGGCGGACCGGGTGCCGCCGTCCGGACCGTCCGCGGGGTCGGCCCGGTCACCCAGGTCGGTCACCGGTGCGAAGACCACGGCGGGGGCCGCAAGCCCCGCGTCGAGGGCCTGCCCCAGGGCGGTGAGGTCGGCGTACCGCGGGCCGACGCCCAGGTCGGCGGCGCCGAGCGCGGCGGCCGACGGAGCCGGCTCCGCGCCGGCCGTCCGGTCCGCGCCGACCGGCTTCCAGTCCAGACGGTGGAGCGACCGCGGCACGGTCACCTCGTCGCTGACCGGGCGCAGCACCAGTTCCTCGACTTCGGCGACCACCGCGTGCGACTCGTCGAGCAGCGTCAGCGACACCGCGTCCGGTCCGGTGGAGGCGATCAGGACACGGGCGGCGCGGGCGCCGGGCTGATGGACGGTCACGCCGCGCCACGAGAAGGGCAGCAGACGGCGGTCGCCGTCGTCCAGCGCGGTGATGACGATCGGGTGCAGGGCCGCGTCGAGCAGCGCGGGGTGCAGTCCGTACGAGGCGGCGTCGGTGACGGACGACGGCAGGGCGACCTCGGCGATCAGGTCCGACCCGTGCCGCCACGCGGCGCGCAGGCCCTGGAAGACCGGGCCGTAGGCGTAGCCCGCGGCGGCGAGGCCGTCGTAGCAGCCCTCGACGGCCAGCGGCTCGGCCTCGGCGACGGGCAGCCCCGCGGCGGTCGCGGGCGTTCCGTCGTGCGGGGCGAGCGCGCCGGTGGCGTGCAGCGTCCACGGCTCGGTGGCGCCGTCCGCCGTCTCGACGCGGGCGTGCACGGTCAGCGTGCGCTGCCCGTCCTCGCCGGGCGCGGCCACGACGACCTGTACCTCGGTGCGGCCGTCCTCGGGGATCACCAGGGGCGCGATCAGGGTGAGTTCGGCGACCCGCGGCGTACCGGTCCGCGAGCCCGCGCGGGCGGCGAGTTCCAGGAACGCGGTGCCGGGCAGCAGGACCGAGCCGAGCACGGCGTGGTCGGCGAGCCAGGGGTGCGTACGGCGGCCGAGCCGCGCGGTCAGCACGGTCTTTCCGGACTCGGCGAGCTCGACGGCGGGGCCGAGCATCGGGTGGCCGGCCGGGCCCTCGGTGCCCTGCGCGGTCAGCCAGTAGCGCTCCCGCTGGAAGGCGTACGTGGGCAGGACGGGCGTCCGGCCCGGGCCGAACACGGCCTGCCAGTCCGCGCTCCGGCCGCGCACGTGCAGCGCGCCGAGCGCGGCGGCCAGGGTGCGGCCCTCGGGCCTGTTGCGGCGCAGCACCGGCACGAAGGCCAGCGCGTCGTCGTCCAGGCAGTCCTGGCCCAGCGCCGACAGCACGCCGTCCGGGCCGAGTTCGAGGAAGGTCCGCATCCCGAGCTCGTGGAGGGCGGCCAGGCCGTCGGACATCCGGACTTCCTGGCGCACCTGCCGGATCCAGTAGTCGGCGGTGACCTCGATCGGCCGCCCGGTGACGGTGGAGACCATGGGGATGCGCGGCTCCGCGTAGCGGACTCCCGCGGTGACGGCGGCGAACGCGTCGAGCATCCCGTCCATGCGGTGCGAGTGGAAGGCGTGGCTGACGACCAGGCGGCGCGTCTTGCGGCCGGCCTCGGCGAAGACGGCGGCGACCCGTTCCACGGCCTCGACGTCGCCGGAGACGACGACGGCCGTCGGGCCGTTGACGGCGGCGATGCTCACCTCGTGCTCGCGGCCCTCGATCAGCGGCCGGACCTCGTCCTGCGAGGCCTGCACCGCCGTCATCGCACCGCCGGCCGGCAGGGCCTGCATGAGCCGGCCGCGCGCGGTGACCAGGGTGCAGGCGTCGGACAGGGTGAGGATCCCGGCGACGTGCGCGGCGGCGAACTCGCCGATGGAGTGGCCGAGTACGGCGTCCGGCGCCAGGCCCCGGTGCTCCAGGAGCCGGAACAGCGCGACCTGCAGCGCGAAGAGCGCGCACTGGGTGTTCTCGGTCCGGTCGAGCGCCTCCGCGTCGTGGAACATCACGTCGAGGATCGGCGGCGTACCGGGTACGGAGCCGCGGCAGGCGTCGAGTTCGGCGCACACCGCGTCGAGGGCGGCGGCGAAGACCGGCTCGGACGCGTACAACTCGCTGCCCATGCCGAGGCGCTGGCTGCCCTGTCCGGTGAACAGGTAGGCGAGCCCGTCGTCGGGGCGGGCCGTGCCGAGGGCCAGGGCGGAGTGCGGCTCGCCGCGGCCGAGTGCGGTCAGCGCCGCGACGGCCTCGGCGCGGTCCTCGGCGGTGATCGCCGCGCGGTGGTCCAGGGCGGTACGGGTGGTGGCCAGGGCGCGGCCGAGGTCACGGGCCGGCACGTCGCCGAGCTCGTCGAGGGCCTCGACGAGTGCCGTGGCCTGGGCGCGCAGCGCCGGCTCGGTGCGGCCGGACAGCACCCACAGCGGGGTCGCGCCGTCGAGCGGTGCTTCTGCCGTGTCCTCGGGCGAGTCCGTGTCGTCGGGGGCTTCGGCGAGGATGACGTGGGCGTTGGTGCCGCTGATGCCGAAGGAGGAGACGCCTGCGCGGCGGATCCTGTCGTCCTTGGCGGGCCACGGACGCCGCTCCGTGAGGAGTTCCACGCCGCCCGACTCCCAGTCGATCAGCTCGCTGGGCTTGGTGACGTTGAGCGTGGCGGGCAGTTCGCCGTTGCGCAGCGCCATGACCATCTTGATGACGGCGCCGACGCCGGCGGCGGCCTGGGCGTGGCCCAGGTTGGACTTGAGGGAGCCGAGCCGCAGCGGTTCGCCGCCGTCGCGCCGGCTGCCGTAGGTGGCGAGGAGGGCCTGTGCCTCGATCGGGTCGCCGAGCACCGTGCCCGTACCGTGCGCCTCGACGGCGTCGACGGCCGAGAAGGTCAGACCGGCGTCTTCGACGGCGGCGCGGATGACGCGCTCCTGGGCGGGGCCGCTGGGCGCGGTGAGCCCGTTGGACGCGCCGTCCTGGTTCACGGCCGAGCCGGCGACGACGGCCAGGACTTGGTGGCCGCGGCGCCGGGCGTCCGACAGGCGCTCGACGACGAGCACGCCGACGCCTTCGGCCCACGCCGTTCCGTCCGCGTCGGCCGAGAACGACTTGCAGCGGCCGTCAGTCGCCAGTCCGCGCTGACGCGAGAACTCGACGAAGATGCCCGGCGTCGACATGACGGTCACGCCGCCGGCCAGGGCCAGCGAGCACTCGCCGGAGCGCAGCGCGCGGACCGCGAGGTGCAGCGCGACGAGGGACGACGAGCACGCCGTGTCCACGGTCAGGGCCGGGCCCTGGAGGCCGAGCGTGTAGGCCACGCGGCCCGACGCGACGCTCGACGTGGTACCCGTCAGGCCGAACCCGGCGGCACCCGCACCCGCCTCGCCCAGCCGCGGCCCGTACTCCTGCGCCATGACACCGGCGAACACACCGGTCTGCGTGCCGCGCAGGGAGTCCGGGGCGATGCCGGCCCGCTCCAGGGCCTCCCACGACACCTCGAGGAAGGCGCGCTGCTGCGGGTCCATCGCCAGCGCCTCGCGCGGCGAGATCCCGAACAGCTCGGCGTCGAACTCCGCGGCGCCTTCGAGGAATCCGCCGTTGCGCACGTACGTGGTGCCCACGTGGGCGGGATCCGGGTGGTACAGGCCGTCGAGGTCCCAGCCGCGGTCGGCCGGGAAGCCGGAGATCACGTCACGCTGCTGCGCGACGACCTGCCACAGCGCCTCGGGCGAGTCCACCCCGCCCGGGAAGCGGCAGCCGATGCCGACGATCACGATCGGGTCGTCCTGGTCGGGACCGGCCTCGGGCGCCGCCTCGTCGCTCCGCGCGTCGGCGAGAAGCGAGGCCAGCCGGGCGGGGCTGGGGTGGTCGTACACGACCGTGGTGGGGAGCCTGCGCCCGGTGGCGGTGACGAGCCGGTTGCGCAGCTCGACCACGGTCGCCGAGTCGATGCCCAGCTCCTTGAACGTCCGCCGCGGCTCGATCTCGGCGGCGGACTCGTAGCCGAGGACGGCGGCGGTGTGCGCCCGCACGAGTTCCAGGGCGGCCGGTCCGGTCAGCGGGCCGTGCGCCCCGGCCTCGTCGGCGTACGCGTCGTCCGCGCCGTCCGTTGCGTCCACGGTCAGGTCCGGCAGCGCCGTGGCGCGCGCCGTCGGGGCCGTTGCGCCGCCGGGCTTTCCGGTGATCCAGTGGCGGCGCCGCTGGAAGGCGTACGTCGGGAGGTCGGCGTGCGTGGTGCCGGCGGGCAGGACGGCGGACCAGTCCACCTCCGCGCCGTGGCAGAACGCCTCGCCGAACGCGAGCAGCAGCCGCTGCGGACCGCCCTCCTCGCGGCGCAGGGTGCCGAGCGCCGTCACCGGCAGGTCCGCGGCCTCCGCGGTCTGCTGGACGGCGAGCGCGAGCACCGGGTGCGGGCTCATCTCGATGAACAGCTCGTGGCCCGCTTCGAGCAGGGCCCGTACGGCGGGCTCGAACCCCACGGGTTCCCGCAGGTTGCGGTACCAGTAGTCGACGTCGAGCTCGGAGCCGTCCAGTGCGGTGCCGGTCACCGTGGAGTGCAGGGGCACGCTTACGGCGCGCGGCGCGATCCCGGCGAGCGCGGCCGGGAGGGTGTCGCGCACGGCGTCGACGTGCGGGCTGTGCGAGGCGTAGGCGACCGGGACGCGCCGGGTGCGGACGTCCTCGCCGTACTGCGCGGCGAACGCGTCCAGGGCGTCCCCGTCACCGGCCACCACGGTCATGCCGGGGGAGTTGACGGCGGCGACGCTCAGCTGCGGGTACGCGGCGAGGTCGGCGCGCACCCGGTCGGCGGGCAGCGACACGGTGAGCATGCCGCCGCCGCGTCCGGCCAGTTCGCCGAGGGCGGCGCTCCGCACGGCGACGAGCCGGGCCGCGTCGTCCAGGGTGAGGGCGCCGCTGACGGTGGCGGCGGCGATCTCGCCCTGGGAGTGGCCGACGACCGCGGCGGGTTCGACGCCCGCCGCCCGCCACAGCGCGGCGAGCCCGACCATGACGGCCCACAGGGCGGGCTGCACGACGTCGTCGCGGTCGAGGGCGGGCGCGCCCGGGCGGCCGCGCAGCACGTCGGTGAGCGACCAGTCGCGGTACGGGCGGAGCGCGCGCTCGCAGTCCTCGATGACCTTCGCGAAGACGGGGGCGCTGTCGAGGAGTCCGGCGGCCATGCCGGCCCACTGGGAGCCCTGGCCGGGGAAGACGAACACCGCTTCGCGGGTGTTCCGGTGGCTGCTGCCCTGGACGGCGGACTGGGTGACCTTGGCGTCGGCGACGGCGTCGAGGGCGGCCAGCAGCTCGCTCCGGTCGGAGCCGACCAGTACGGCCCGGTGGCCGAAGGCGGTGCGGTCGTGGGCGAGGGCCCGGGCGACCTCGGCGGCGCCGAGGTCCTCGTGGGCGGCGAGGTGCTCGCGCAGTCGCCCCGCCTGGGCGCGCAGGGCCTTCTCGCCGCGTCCGGACAGCACCCAGGCGACGGATTCACCGGTTGCCGATTCCTCGCGCGATTCCTGATCGTTTCCGGCGGTAACCGGAGTTCCGGCCCACTCGCCGAGTACCAGATGGCAGTTGGTTCCGCCCATTCCGACCGACGTCACACCCGCCACAAGCGGACCGTCGGAATCGAGCCATGGCCTGTTCTCGGTGATGGCGGTGATCCGTAGATCCTCAAAGGGAATCTGCGGATTAGGAGCGCGGTAATTCAGGGTCGGGACGAGTTCCCGCTCTTTGAGGCAGAGAATGGTCTTGACGAGTCCCGCTATACCGGAGGCGCCTTCGAGGTGACCGATGTTCGTCTTGACGGAACCGAGGCGGAGTGGATTGTCCGGAGTGCGGGACGAGGCGAAAACGGCGCCCAGAGCAGAGGCTTCGATGGGATCACCGACCCGGGTGCCCGACCCGTGGATTTCGACGTACTGAGCTTGTTCCAGTGGAATTCGCGCGTCTTCCCACGCGTCTCGGATGACGCGTTCCTGCGCTTTCCCGCTGGGTGTGGGGAGGGTGTCGCTCGCGCCGTCGCTGCCGACGGCGCCGCCGTGCAGGAGACAGAGGACGCGGTCCCCGTCGGCGACGGCCTGGCGGAGCAGCTTCAGCGCCACCACCCCGCCGCCCTCGCCGCGTACGTACCCGTTGGCACGGGAGTCGAGAGCGTGACATCGCCCGTCGGGCGAGAGGCTGCCGAAGGCTTCCAGGGCGTGGGTGCTCTCGGGGGCGAGGTTCAGGTTGACCCCGCCGGCCAGTGCCACGACGGACTCGCCACGGCGCAGGCTCTCGCAGGCCAGATGCACCGCGACCAGCGCCGATGACTGCGCGGTGTCGACCACCATGCTGGGGCCCCGCAGGTCGAGGGCGTAGGAGACCCGGTTGGCGATGATGCCGCGGTGCAGGCCGGTGACCGTGTGCGCGGAGGTGGCGTCGGGTCCGGCCGCGTGGGTCAGGGCCGCGTAGTCGTCGGCGATCGCGCCGACGAAGACGCCGGTGCTGGTGCCGGCGAGCGCGGCCGGCACGATGCGGGCGTCTTCGAGCGCCTCCCAGGCCAGTTCGAGGACGAGCCGCTGCTGCGGGTCCATCGCGGCGGCTTCCCGCGGCGATATGCCGAAGAACTCGGCGTCGAAGGCGTCGACACGCGGGAGAAAGCCGCCGGGGCGCGGCGAGCCGTCCGGTAAAGTGGCGAGATGCGCACGATCCGCGGGCGGTTCCGCTATGGCGTCGCGGCCGTTCTTGAGGAGGTCCCAGAATTCGGCGGGGTTGGCCCCGCCGGGAAAGCGACAGGAGAGTCCGACGACGGCAACGGTCCGGTCGTCGATACCATCAGGTGTTGGTGCTGCCGCCGGTATTCGGGCATGGCGGATCATGGTGTTCTTGCTCCCCCCGTGAAGCACGTTGAACGGCGCGGCCGACTCGGCGGTCCAGCCAGATTCAATTCGGACCCTAGCACCGAGTCGGCGCTCCGTAAACCAATGGCCACGGCATGGAGTCGGCCTGCGGAAATAGGCATTCCGGACAGCCGGGGGGAGTGTCGGTGATTCTCGTAACCATCCCGTCAACGATGCGTAAACGGCGCGTCCCCGCAAGGGGTTGATGCCGACGGGACGGGTGTTCTCCGGCGGGCGGTCCACGGCGCAGGCCGTGGACCGGTCACCGGGAAGCGGCCGGCACCTTGGTGTCGGCGGTGTGGCCCTCGCCGGCCTTCGCCGCCGGGTTGGCCTTGGTGATGGTGCAGACGCCGTCGACGCACTGGCGCTCGAGGCGGCCGCGGGAGATCGTCTGCGCGAGGCCGACCATCCAGCAGGTGGGGCAGCCCTTGAAGGCGATCAGGGACAGCGGGGCCGCCAGCAGGACAGCCGGGCCGGCGACCGGCACCATGGCGATCGAGCCGATGATCAGCCCGAAGCCGATGACACCGCGCGCCAGGTGGCGCGGGACGGACTTGCTGGCGAAGTTGGGCGCCGCGGGCTTCGCGGGCGTGGTGACCTGGAGCTGCGTGGGAGCGGTCTTCACGGTGTTCACGGTCGTGGTTCTCCTCCGACTTGTTGGCCGACGGCGTCGTCCGACGCCCGATCGGCGGCTTGGTCGAGTGGTTGTTCGGTCGCGGTGAGTGACTGGCGCAGCGTGGCGCGGGCCCGGTGCAGCCGCGACTTCATCGCGGCGGTGCTCAGACCGAGCGCATGGGCGACGGTCTTGCCGGGCAGGCCCTGGATGTCACGCATGATCAGGACCTGTCGCTGGTCACGCGGAAGGGCGCTGACCGCCGCGGCGATCCGCTCCACCTCCAGCCGGTGCAGCACCGCGTCCTCGGCGGACGGTTCCGCGCAGACCTCCGGCTCGGCCGACGTCTCGTCGCTCCGCGAGACGAGCAGCCGTACCTGCCGGAGGCATTCGTTGCGCACGATCCGGAACATCCATGAGGCAAGCGCGCCGGTGGCCCGCAAGGTGCCGATCTTCCTGTAGAGGATGATCAACGCCTCCTGTGCCGCGTCCTCCGCGTCCTGCGGCGAGGCGCACAGCGAGATGGCGAACTTGCGCACATGAGGCTGCGACTCCATGACGACGGTGGTGAGCGACGAGACGTCACCGTCCTGCGCGGCCTTGATCAAGCGATCGTCCGGCCATTGGAAGCGTGGATTCATGTGCTAACTCATACCCGGAAGGCGCCCCGCGCGCAGGGCGCGGGTCAGGCGCGGCTCTTCTTGAAGCGGCGCAGCAGGTGCCAGCTGCAAGCGCCCACAGCCAGGACTCCGACGACGATGAGCGCAGTGATCATTGGTGTTTCCTCCCGGTTCGGCCGGCCCGTTCGGCCGGTACACACATAGGAGGAGGGGAGGTCCGGAAAGGATTCGCCTCCGGCGAAGATTTTTTTTCGAGTGTCAGGAGGACCGCTCCGCGGCGCCCGTGGACCTCGCCCCCGCGCCCTCCTTCGCCGCCGCCCCGAGGCGCGCCACCGCCTCGGCGACGGCCTCCGCGGACTTGCAGAACGCGAAGCGGGCCAGCCACCGGGGCGCGTCGGCCCGCCGGTGGAAGGCGGAGCAGGGGATCGCCACCACTCCGGCGCGCACCGGAAGGTCGCGGCAGAACTCCACGTCGTCGGTGTAGCCCCAGCCCCGCACGTCCGCCAGGACGAAGTAGCCGCCCTCGCCGGGGAAGGCGGGCAGCCCCGCCGCCTCGAGGCCGTTCCTCAGCAGGTCGCGGCGGCAGGACAGTTCCTCGCGGAGTTCGCCGGCCCACTCCTCGACGTCCCACAGCGCCCCGGCCACCGCGGCCTGGAAGGGCGTGCCGGCGGCGAAGGTGACGAACTGCTTGACGGAGAGGAGGGCGTCCACCAGCGGGGCCGGCCCGCAGGCCCAGCCGATCCGCCAGCCGGTGACGTTGAACGTCTTGCCCGCCCCGGAGACGACGAGGGTGCGCTCCCGCATGCCGGGCAGCGCGGCGATGGTGCGGTGGCGCCGGCCGTCGTAGGTCAGGTGCTCGTAGACCTCGTCGGCGACGACGACCACCCCGTGCTCCCTGCACAGGCCGGCGACGACGGCGAGTTCCTCGTCGGTGAACACCTTTCCGGTCGGGTTGTGCGGGGTGTTGAGGAGCAGTACCCGGGTGCGCGGCCCGAAGCCGGCCCGCAGGGCGGCCTCGTCCAGGACGAAGCCCTCGTCCGCCGCGGCCAGGGGTACGGTCACCAGCCGGGCGCCGGCCAGGTCGGCGCAGGCCGAGTAGGCGTCGTAGCAGGGGTCGAAGGTGAGGACCTCGTCCCCCGGGTCGCAGAAGGCGAGCATCGCGGCGGACAGCGCCTCGGTGGCGCCGGCGGTGACGACCACCTCGGTGTCCGGCCGGTACCGGACACCGGTGGTGCGCCGCCGGTAGGAGGCCACGGCCTCACGGAGCTCGGGGAGCCCGGCCGCCGGGGAGTACTGGTTGAGTCCCTGCTCCACGGCCGCGGTGACCGCGGCCGTCAGGCCGGCGGGAGCGGCCATGGCGGGCGCTCCCTGTCCCACGTCGACGGCCCCGGTACGGACGGCCAGTTCCCTCATCTCGCTGAAGACCGAGGGCCGGAAGTGCTGTATACGGTCGGCCCGGTCACGGACCGGGGCCGGCGGGCGGTCGGGCTCGCGCACGGTGTCCGGGGCCTCCGTCCTAGTCCCGGGCCAGTTCCGCGCGGATGGTGTCCCCGTGGTACCAGGGGTTGCCGGCGGCCTCGGAGATCAGGTTGCGCGACGCGGTGTCGTACACCCGGCCCAGGTCCAGCGTCAGGTACTGGATCAGTTCGAGCGCGGTGAAGTACTTCCGCATGAAGGTGGGCTGGTCCAGCGGGACCGCGGTCACCTCGATGTTGCGGTTCTGCGGCAGGTCGCTGGTCAGCAGGCCGATCAGGTTCGCCATCTTCTCCTTCGTGTACGCGTCGTCCTCGTCGTCCTGGAGGATCAGCACGCTGTGCTTGCGCGAGGGGTCGGAGAGGGTCGCGACCTCGCTGTGGCAGAACTCGTGGAAGTAGTTCCGCGTGGCCGGGACCATCGCGATCTCGTTGAGGTGCATCTTGGCCAGCTTCAGCAGGCTCTCGTGCCACTTGGGGGAGGCCACCATGATGACGTTGGCGTTCTCGCTGCGCGCCGCGGCGGCGCGGGCCAGCTCGCGGTGGGCCGGGGTGAAGTCGCTCGCCAGGTGGTCGGGGAGCGCCGCCACCTCGGCGCGGAAGTCCTGCGAGATCAGGCCCAGTTCGTAGAACATGTCGAGGAGGATCGCGAAGTACTGCCCGACGTGGAACAGCGGGTACTCGCGGTCCGGCTCGCTGAGCTGCCAGCGGGCGATGGAGACTCCGTGCTCCTTGCCCAGGTCTCCCAGCTTGCCGCCCGAGGTGAGCAGCAGTACCCGGTCGTGGGCGTGCGCGAGCCGGTGGAAGACGTGCAGCGGCTCGTTGGAGTGGCCGCTGTAGGAGCTGAGGATGACGAGGGTGCGCTCGTCCTCGATGACGGACTCCGGTATGAGGTAGCGGAAGTCGTAGTCGTTGAAGACGTGGAACTCGAGCTCGGTGTCGACGGAGGTGAAGAAGGCCCGCACGACGTCGGAGACGATGGCCGAGCAGCCCATGCCGGTGAAGACGACCCGCTTGAAGTGACCGTTCTTCATCCGGTCCCGGAGGGCGGGGGTGATCTCGGCGATCGAGTACTCGTCCGGCTTGCGGAAGCCGTCCCGGTACTGCTTGGTCAGAAACTCCTCGTACCGATCGATGCGCGACTGCATGGGGGTGTTCCCTTTCGCTTGTCCGTGAGGGGTGAGGTCCTGGGGGTGGGGGACCTCGGGGGTTCGCGACGGGTGCGCCGCTACCACATGAACTGGCCGCCGTCGACGATGAACTTCTGGCCCGTGATGTAGGCGGCCTTCGGGCCCACCAGGAACTCCAGCGCGTCGGCCATCTCCTCCGGACTGCCGATCCGGCCCTGGGGGATCTCGGCGAGCAGCCGGTCCAGGTGCTCGGGCTCGTCCGTACGGAAGCGCGTGCGCATCTCCTCGGTGTCGATCATTCCGGGGATCAGCGCGTTGACGCGGACGGCCGGGGCGAGCTCCAGCGCCAGGCACTTGGTGAGGTGGAGCAGACCGGCCTTGCTGGCGCAGTAGTTGGCGCCGTTGAGCCGCGGCCGGATGCCGGTGGTGGCGGCCACGTTGATCACGGATCCGCCGCCGGCCTCGAGCATGGCCGGGGCCAGGGCCCTGGTCATGTAGAAGGGGCCGGACAGGTTCGCCGCGATGACCTGGTCCCAGTCCGGGACGGTCATGTCGAGGAAGGGCCCGTCGATGTTGCGGCCCGCGTTGTTGACGAGCACGGCCGGGGTCCCGTGGTCCGCCAGGACGAGCCTGGTCACCCGGGCGACGTCGTCGGCGTCGGCCACGTCGGCCCGTAACGCCGTGAAACCGTCGCCCAGTTCCTTCGCGGCGAGGTCGGCGGACTCCTGGTCGCTCCGGTAGAGGGCGACGACCCGGTGGCCCGTCGCCACCAGCCGCCGGCTGAGGCTCACCCCGATTCCCTTGGTCCCCCCGGTGACGACGGCAAGGCGTTCCTGCATGGAAGCTCCCTCGAACTGACAGCTGTTCGGGGATCACCCTTCACGGCGGGAGCGCGCGTAACCAGAACGTCGCCATGGTGGTAGTCCGACTACCACTTCCGCCGGGCCGCCGGAGGGACCGGGATCTCAGACCTCCTTTCCGGCCATGACGACCACGCCCGGCCCGGTGTGCTCGTCCGCCGGGATCCGGAGTTCGGCCACCGTGTGCAGTCCGGCCCGTTCGATCAGGTCCACGAGCTGTTCCGGCTGCCATCGGTGCGTCGTCCAGCGGACGGGTACGCCTCCGTAGGCCTCGGTGCGCAGCAGGTCGCCGTCGCCGACGTGGGTCGCGGCGATGAGGAACCCGCCGGGCTTCAACGCGCGCGAGAACGAGGCGAGGACCTGGGGAAGCACGTCACGGGGCAGGTTGAACAGCGACCACCAGCCGAGCACGCCGCCGAGGGACGCCTCCCCGAGCTCGAGGTCGGTGGCGGAGGCGACGTCGAAGCGGCACTGCGGATGAAGGCGGCGTGCGTTCTCGATCATGCGGGGGGACAGGTCCACCCCGGACACGTCGAGACCGCGTTCGTCGAGGTAGGCGGTCACCGTGCCGGGGCCGCAGCCGACGTCGAGGACGGGGCCGAGGCCGCCCACGCTGTCGGCGAAGGCGTCGATCGACGCCTTGAGCCAGGGATGGCGGCGGATGTCGCCGATTCCCGTGGTCACGACCATGTCGGCGTAGTTGTCGGCCACCCGGTCGTAGGACTCGCGTACGACGTCGAGATCGGCCGGCCGGTCAATTCGCTGAGCGTGCATCGGCCCACCTTAGGACGGCGCGGCGGTCCCGGCAGGAGCCGGGACCGCGGTCGCCGACGGGATCCCCGATCACTCCGGATCCCCGCTCACTCCGGCACGAGCGGCCGCTCGGTCACGGGCGGGCACTCCGTCAGGGGCACGCACTCGGCGAGCAGGTCGACGACGTCGCGCCAGGCCCGCCGCGCGTGCCGTGGGTGGTACCCGACGCCGGGGACCACGGCCTGGTCGACGGGCGGGTGGTGGAAGGCGTGCAGGGCGCCGCCGTAGACCACGAGCCGCCAGTCGACGCCGGCGGCCTCTATCTCCGCGGTGAACGCTTCCCGTTGCGCGGACGGCATGATCGGGTCCGCGGATCCGACGCCGGCCCAGACCGGGCAGCGAATGCGTGCGGCCTCGCCCGGTCTGCCCGTGGTCAGGCCGTTGACCGTCCCGATCGCGCGCAGGTCGACGCCGTCGCGCCCGAGTTCCAGCGCGATGGCGCCCCCGGTGCCGTAGCCGACGGCGGCGATGCGGTCGGGATCGGTGCGCGGCTCGGCGCGCAGCACGTCGAGCGCCGCGTGGCCGATGGCCCGCATCCGGTCGGGGTCGGCGAGCAGGGGCAGCACGCGCGCCAGCATCTCCTCGGGGTCGGTGTACCAGCGCCCGCCGTTGATGTCGAAGGCGAGCGCCACGTACCCCAGCTCTGCGAGGGCGTCGGCCCGGCGGCGCTGGAAGTCGTTGAGCCCCGGCCCCTCCGGTCCGACCAGGACCGCGGGCCTGCGGTCGGCGCCGGCGGGGAGCGCGAGGTGCCCGACCATCGTCAGGCCGTCCGCCGGGTACGCGATCGTCCGCGTGGTCACCGTCGTCATGTGGCCGGATTCTAGTGATCGTCGAGCCGGCGCCATGGTGAGCGGGCCGCACCGGACCTGGCCGAATTTGTTTTCCCATTCTTTCGGTATGCACCGTTCTCGGTGGGACCTCGGCCGGTGACCTGTGGCCACCAGCCCTGTCGCAAGCGCAAACAGACACCCTTTCAAGCCATTCGGAACTCACAACCGGGGACTGTCTCCGCTCTCAGCGAACGAATCGGCAGCCACGGCGCCACCGGCTTGAGCGCGTGTTAGCTTCGCCATATGTGAGGGTGGGGGTGTTCACTCCCGCTTCGCTGACCGAACGGACGGAGCCCGGCCGGACCGGGGCCTCGCAAGGAAAGAGGAGTGAAATCAGATGGGCGCTCAGCAGTTCCCGCTCGCGTCACACCGGATGCCGCCTTACGGCCTCGAAGGACCCGGTGACAGCCACGGCGGTGACGCCGTCTACAACCGGCTTCTGAACGACCGGATCGTCTTCCTCGGAAAGGAAGTCGACGACGAAATCGCGAACCGCATCACCGCTCAGCTGCTGATGCTCGCCACGGACCCGACCCGTGACATCTATCTGTACATCAATTCCCCCGGCGGCTCGGTCACCGCGGGAATGGCCGTGTACGACACGATGCAGTACATCAAGAACGACGTCGTCACCATCGCCATGGGGTTCTGCGCCTCCATGGGCCAGTTCCTGCTCACCGCGGGCACGCCCGGCAAGCGCTTCGCGCTGCCGCACACCAAGATCCTGATGCACCAGCCCTCGGCCGGATTCGCCGGCTCCGCCTCGGACATCAAGATCTACGTGGACCAGCTCAAGCGCACCAAGCTGGAGATGGCCGAGCTCATCGCCCAGCACTCCGGGCAGACCACCGAGACGATCACCCGCGACTCGGACCGCGACCGCTGGTTCACCGCCCAGGAGGCCAAGGACTACGGCCTGATCGACGAGGTCATCCAGGCGACGTCCGACGCCCCCGGCGTGGGCGCGGTCCTGCCCCGCTGACCCTCTCCCGCCTCCCGGCGGATCCAGCACCCATCCCACCCGGAGGACCCCGCCCATGAGCACGCCCACCTCTTCCCCGGCACCCGGTCCGGCAGGCTCCGGCGCCATGCTCCCGCAGAGCCGCTACATCGTGCCGCGCTTCATCGAGCGCACGTCGCAGGGCACCAGGGAGTACGACCCGTACGCCAAGCTCTTCGAGGAGCGCATCATCTTCCTCGGCCAGGAGGTCGACGACGTCGTGGCGAACGACGTCATGGCCCAGCTGTTATGCCTGGAGTCCATCGACCCCGACCGGGACATCTCCCTGTACATCAACTCGCCCGGCGGGTCGCTGACGGCGCTCACCGCCGTCTACGACACCATGCAGTTCGTCAAGCCCGACATCCAGACCGTCTGCCTCGGGCAGGCCAGTTCGGTGGCCGCCGTGATCCTGGCCACCGGTACGCCCGGCAAGCGCACCGCCCTGCCCAGCGCCCGGATCACCCTGCAGCAGCCGCACAGCCACGGCACGCAGGGCCAGATCTCCGACCTGGTGATCCAGGCCGGCGAGGTGCAGCGCCAGCGCGAGCTGGTGGAGGGCATGCTCGCCGCGCACACCCGGCGGGACCTGCCCCAGATCCGCGAGGACGTCGAGCGGGACAACGTCCTCACCGCCGAGCAGGCCCTGGAGTTCGGCCTGATCGACCACGTCATCAGCCCGCGCTCTCTTGTCGGCGCCCGCTGAGCCGTTCCCGTCCGCCGGGGCCGGGGAGTCCGCTCCCCGGCCCCGGCTCGTCTCCGTCCCGGGTTGCCCTGCTCCGGTCCGTCCCCGTAACGGGTTGCCGTGCTCCGGTCCGTCCCTGTTCCGCCCGTCTCCCTTCCGGCCCGCCGCTGCCCGTGCTCGTCGCCGCTCAGCGGCCGGACAGCTGCGGCAGGTGGTAGACGACCTCCAGCGACGGATGCATGCCGTCGGCGAGGATGACCAGTCGCATCGGGACCGTGCCGCGCCTCGGGTGGCGCAGCCGCCGGAACTGCGGCCCCGTGTTGAGCACCCGGTACTCGTCCCACCAGGTCCGGAAGTCGGCGCTCACCTGCCTGAGGTCCTCGACCATCTCGCTGACGTAGCTGCGGCCGGGGTGGCCGGCCGACACCGCGCGCAGCCGGCCCACCTGGTCCCGGGCGTCGCGCCGCCAGTCGGCCAGTCGCACCCTCGCCTCGGGCGTGGTGAACAGCCACCAGAGCAGGTTCCGGCGGGTCTCCGGCATGCGCCCGAAATCCGTGTACCACTCGGCGGTGGCCTCGTTCCAGCCGAGGACGTCACCCACCTTGTTGACGATGTAGGCGGGGTTGGGGCTCAGCGAGTCGGCCACCTGCTGCAGCGCGGCCTCGGTGGGGGCGTGCCGCCTTTCGATGCGCTGGGGAAAGGTCCTGCTGTGGACGAGCTGGTGGATGTACTCGCGCTCGTGTTCGGCCAGATTGAGCGCACCGGCCAGGCTGTCCAGGACCTTGGAGGAAGGAGAAACGTTCCTTCCCTGTTCGAGCAGCGTGTACCAGGTGAGGCTCAGCCCCGCGAGTGCCGCGACTTCCTCCCGGCGCAGGCCGGGTGTGCGCCGCCTGGGTCCGTTCGGGAGGTCGACGTCCGCCGGGCTGAGGCTTTCGCGTCGAGTCCGTAAGAAACTGGCGAGTTCCTGCCTGCTGACTTCGTTGTCAAAAGCAACGCCATTCATCAAACTTCTTCTTCCCCGATTGAGAATTCCAATACAACCGCCGTGTGTCCATGTTCTACGCATGTCCTAAGGCAGCCTTAAGGCATACGTGGCGGATGAATTGAGGAGAAGTCAACGTTTGGAGGCCGTGCTCGGCGGGTACCGGGACCGTCCTTTCTGTGTAATTCCGGCTGCAAACCATGGAGGGGCGCGGCAGGGAGGGCGGAGCCGGTCGGGGCAGCCGGCTCCGCCGCTCGTCCTGCTACAGACCCTCCGCCGCCCGTGCCACGTGCTCGGCCACGGCCGCGACGTGCGGCTCCTCCAGGAGCACCAGGTGGTCGCCGGGCACCTCGACCACCTCGACCCGGCCGGTGGTCAGTTCCCGCCAGCCGTTCGACGGGTCCTCGTGGAGGCTGTGGGCCGCCCCGTGCATCGGCTGCAGCACCTCGGGCAGGGGAGCGGTGGCCCGCAGCAGCACCAGGTCCTCGTGGCTCCGCTCGGGACGGTAGGTCAGCAGCGCGTGCCAGTGCGCCTTGAACATCGCGAAGAGACGGCGCACCGCACTCCGCGAGCCTTCCGCCGGCAGGATGCCCGCGGCCGTGGCGCGCTCCACGACGAAGTCGAACTTGCCGTCGGCGTCGAGGCCCTCGGGGATGGCCTCCAGCGGCGTCTGGCCGCCCTGCTCCATCCACAGCAGCTCCCAGAAGAACCACTCGAGCAGTGAGCCGTCGGCGATGTCCGGCCGTTCACCGGGGGCGACGGCGATCGGGTCGATGAGGATCAGGGAGGCGACGTCCTCGGGATGGGTACGGCGCAGCTGGCGGGCCATCTCGAAGGCGATGAACCCGCCGAACGACCAGCCGCCGATGACGTACGGGCCCTCGGGCCGGACCCGCCGGACGGCCTCCAGGTAGCGGGCGGCGATCTCCGGTACGGAGTCGGACGGTTCGACGCCCGGGTGGGTGCCGGCGGCCTGGAGCGCGTACACCGGCCGGTCCTCGGGCAGGTGCCGGGTCAGCCCCAGGTAGCAGAGCACGTTGCCGCCCAGCGGGTGGACGAGGAACATCGGCGGGCGGCTGCCCGTCGTCCGGATCGGGACGACCGGGTCGTAGGCCACGCCCGCCTCCCGCTCCCGCAACCGCTCCGCGAGCCCGGCGACGGTGGGAGTGGCGATGAGGGCCGACAGCGGGACGTTGACCCCGAAGAGCTTCTCGATCGACACCACGAGCCGCATCGCCGTCAACGAGGTGCCGCCGAGCGCGAAGAAGTCGTCGTGCACACCGACCTCCGGCACGTGCAGGAGCTCGGCGAGGACCTCCGCCAGCGCGCGTTCCCGGTCGTCGCGCGGCGCGACCCGGCCGGCGCCCACGCGGGAGGCCAGGGCCGTGCGGCGCAGCTGCGCGTCGTCCCGCTTCCCGCTCGGCGTCAGCGGCAGCGCGGGCAGCCACGCGAAGTGCGAGGGCACCATGTAGTCGGGCAGCAGCCCGCGCAGCCGCGCCCTGAGGTCGTCGACCGGTGCCGCTCCCTCCTCGCCGACCAGGAAGGCGGCGAGGAAGGCGTCGGCGCCGTCCCGGTGGCGGGCCACGACCGCGACCTCCCGGACGCCGGGGTACTCGTCGGTCAGCTTGGTCAGCGCCAGCTCCACCTCCGCCAGTTCGACGCGGAAGCCGCGCACCTTGACCTGGGAGTCCTCCCGGCCGAGCCAGACCAGGTCGCCGCCCGGCAGCAGGCGGGCCAGGTCGCCGGTGCGGTACAGGCGCTCGCCCGGCCGGCCCCAGGGATGGGGGACGAAGCGCTCGTCGGTCAGGTCGGGCCGCCCCAGGTAGCCGTGGGCCAGGCACACGCCGCCGATGTGGATGACGCCCTTCGCGCCGGGCGGCACGGGCCGCATGTCGGCGTCGAGCACGTACAGGTCGATGCCGTCCAGGGGCCTGCCGATCGGCGGCAGCGCCGGGAACTCCGCCGGGTCGCCGGACATCGTGAAGCTGGTGAGCAGGTGCGTCTCGGTGGGGCCGTACTGGTTCTCCAGCACCGTTCCCGGCACGGCGGCGCAGAAGCGGCGGATCTCGTCCGTGACGCGCAGCTGCTCGCCGGAGGACACGATCACGCGCAGCGCGGCCGGACGGATGCCGAGGGCCTCGGACGCCTCGGCGAGCTGCTGGAGCGCGACGTACGGCAGGAACACCCGCTCGACCGCCTCCCGGTCGAGCAGCCGCAGCAGCGCGGGCATGTCCCGCCGCTCCTCCTCGCGCACGAGCTGGAGGGTCCCGCCGCCGCACAGCGTCGAGAAGATCTCCTGGAACGAGACGTCGAAGCTCAGCGGCGCGAACTGCAGCGTCTTCCCGCCGGCCGCCCCGCTGGCCGCCGGGATCTGCCACTCCATGTAGTTGGCCAGCGTCCGGTGCGGCAGCATCACGCCCTTGGGCTCACCGGTCGACCCGGACGTGAACAGGATGTACGCGGTCGTCTCCCCGTCGACGGCGGGCAGCGCCACCGGTTCCCGGCCGTCGTCCGCGGCGAGCGCCTCGTCCAGCGGCAGCACCTCGGCGCCCGGGAAGAGGGCGGCGTGCCGCTCGGGAGCGAGCACCCGGAAGGGCTTCGCGCGGTCGACCATCAGCGCGAGCCGCTCCGCGGGATACGTCACGTCCATGGGGACGCAGGCCGCGCCCGCCTTGGCGATGCCGAGCACCGCCGCGATCACCTCGGGCGAGCGGTCCATCGCCAGCCCCACGTGTGCCCCGGGCCCGGCGCCCAGGCGCACCAGGCGCCGGGCCACCCGGTCCGCGGCCTCGCCGAGCCGCCGGTAGGTCCACCGCTGGTCCTCGAAGGCCACGGCGATCGCGTCCGGTGTCGTGGCGACCCGCTCGTCGAAACGGTCGGTGACCAGGGCGGGCAGCGCGTCCCGGGGTGCCGGCGCGACGGCCTCGGCGAGGAAGCCGAAGTCGACGGCCTCGTCGGGCCGTTCGACGATCCGGCGCAGCAGATCCAGGTAGACCCGGCCCAGCTGCTCGGCCTGCGTCCGGGTGAAGACGCGGCCGTCGTGGTCCATGCGCAGCCAGATCCGCTTGTCCGCGGGGTCGACGACCGCGTTGACCAGGAGCTTGAAGTTCGTCTCCTCGTAGGTGCGGAAGTCCGTCAGCTCCACGCCGGTGTTCTGCAGCAGCTCGCTGAGGACGCGCGGGTTGACGTAGTTGAAGGCCGTCTCGACCACGGTGTCGCCGCCGAGGTCCTCCTGGATGGCGCTCAGCGGGTAGTGGCGGTGGGGGTGCGCCTCCTGCTCCTGCAGATGGGCCTCGCGCACCACGTCCAGCCAGCTGCGCCGGCCCGGACCGATGCGGATGGGCGTCGTCCCGAGGAACAGGCCCGCGACCCGGTCGGCACCGGCGAGCTCCGGCCGCCCGTGCATGACCAGGCCGGTCACCACGTCGTCCGTGCCGCCGAACAGCCGCAGCAGCAGACAGTGCGCCGCGAACAGCACGGACTTGACGGGAACGGACCGCTCCCGGGTGAGGCGCCGCAGCGCCTCCCCGAGCCCGTCGGGAAGCTCCACCCGGTGCGCGAAGACGCCCTCGGAGCCCGGCGCCTCGTACGGGCGGAAGCCGTCGAACTGCACGGGCTCCGCCCCGGCGAGCTTGTGCCGCCAGAAGCTCCGGCCGGCCTCGGAGGCCAGGGCCCGCCGCTCGTCGAGCACGTAGTGCGCGGCGGACGGAATCGGACCGTCCGCGACGGGCTCCACGTCACGTCCCAGCTCGTGCAGGTAGTCCTGGATCAGCTCCCGGACCAGGGTCGCCACGCTCCAGCCGTCGAGGATCGCGTGGTGGAAGCTGAGGACGAGCTCCACCGAGTCCGGCAGCGCGTGGGCGCGGAAGAGGTGGAGCGGCGGGCGCTCGAAGTCGTAGGCGTGGTGGCGGCGTTCCTCGATGTGCGCCTGGATGACCGCCTCGGCCTCCTCGGCACCGGCCGCGCGCAGGTCGACGGTCTCGAGCCCGCCGTCGACCTGCGGGTGGACGGTCTGCAGGGGCTCGGAGAAGCCGGCCAGGGCGAAGCCCGTCCTCAGCACCGGATGGCGCGCGGTGAGCCGGCCGAACGCCGTGCGCAGCGCCTCCTCCTGCCACGGGAGGCGCAGTGAGTAGCGGAACACGTCGTGGTACACGGCGGAGTTCTCGTGCTCGCGGCTGTGGTAGAGCAGGCCGAGCTGGAGTCGGGTCGCGGGATAGGCGTCGGCCAGACCGGTCAGCCGGGCCCGGTCCACGGCCGGCACCAGGGCGAAGGGTTCGAGCGGCGCCGCGTCCGCCGGGGCGGCCGAGCCGCGCACGCGTCCGGCGAGACCGGCCACCGTGGGGTCGAGCACCAGGTCGGCCAGGGTGAAGTGGACGCCCCGCTTCTCCGCCAGGGCGCGGATCCTCAGCATGAGGATGGAGTCGCCGCCCAGGGCGTAGTAGTTCTGGTGGATTCCCACCCGCTCCACGCCGAGCACCTCGGACCAGACGGCGGCCAGCGCGGCCTCGACCTCGTCGCGCGGCGCCTCGTCGGCGGCCGCGGACAGCTCGGGCGCCGGGAGCCGGCGGCGGTCGGTCTTGCCGTTCGGGGTCAGCGGGATCGCGTCGAGACGCCGGAAGTGGGCGGGGATCATGTAGCCGGGCAGGGTGGCGGCCAGGTGACCGCGCAGCACCGCCGGGTCCAGCTCCTCGTCGGCGGTGTAGTAGCCGACGAGGAAGGTGCCGCGGCCGTCCGACCGGTGGTCGGTGACGGCCGCCGCCCGGACGCCGGGGCAGGTCGCCAGGCGGTCCTGGACCTCGCCCAGTTCGACGCGGTTGCCGCGGATCTTCACCTGTCCGTCGATCCGGCCCAGGTACTCGAGGTCGCCGCCCGCCAGGCGGCGCACCAGGTCGCCGGTGCGGTACATGCGGCCGCCGGGCACGAACGGGTCGTCGGTGAACTTCTCCCGGGTCAGCTCCGGCCGGTTCAGGTAGCCGCGGGCCACGCCCACGCCCGCGATGCACAGCTCGCCGGGCGCGCCGGCCGGCTGCGGGCCGCCGTCCGCGTCGAGCACGTACAGGCGGGTGTTGTCGATGGGCCGGCCGATCGGCACCCGGCCCACCGGCCGTGCGGGGTCGGCGGGGCAGTCGAAGGAGGAGACGTCGACGGTGGCCTCGGTCGGCCCGTACAGGTTGACGAGGCGGGGCGCCGTCCTCCCGTCCCGGGCGAAGAGCCGGTTGAAGCGGTCGACCAGGACGGGCGGGAGCGCCTCGCCGCTGCAGAACACGTGGTGCAGCGAGCGGGCGTCGTCGAGCAGCGCGGGCGAGTCCTCGAGGAGGTCGAGGAAGCCGGCGAACATCGACGGTACGAAGTGGACGACGCCCACCCGACGGCGGGCGATCGTGCGCAGGATCTCCCGCGGGTCCTTCTCGCCGCCCGGCGGCAGAAGGGCGAGCGAGGCCCCCTCGACGGCCCACCAGAACAGCTCCCACACCGAGACGTCGAAGGAGACGGGCGTCTTCTGCAGCAGGACGTCCCCCTCGCCGAGGGGGTAGCGGCGCTGCATCCAGGCCAGGCGGTTGATCACCGAACGGTGCTCGACGACCGCGCCCTTCGGCCTGCCCGTGGAGCCCGAGGTGTAGATGACGTAGGCCGGGTCGCGCGGCCCGGCGGCCGGCTCCAGGGGCGCGCCGGAGAGCCGCGGGAGCTCCTCCACGTCCAGGACGGGGACCTCGCCGAAGCCGGCCACCGCCGCACCGGCCGCGCCGCCTGCGACCAGGACGGCCTTGGCGCCCGAGTCCTCGACGAGGAAACGGATCCGCTCCGCGGGGTAGTCCGGGGCCACCGGCGTGTAGGCGCCGCCCGACTTCAGTACGCCGAGGATGGCGGCCGGCAGGGACAGACAGCGTTCCATGAGCACCGCGACGCGGTCACCGGGCCGTACGCCGCGCTCCCGCAGCACCCGCGCGACCCGGTCGGCCCGTTCGTCGAGCGCGGCGAAGGTGAGCGACTGCCCGGTGACGTCGTCGACGACGGCCGTACGGTCCGGGGTGCGGGCCGCCTGCTCCTCGAACAGCCCGTGGAGCGTCCGGTCCGCGGCGTAGTCCCGGGCCGTGTCGTTGCAGCCGTCCACGAGGGCCGCCCGCTCGTCGGCGCCCAGCATGGAGATCTCGGCGAGCGGCCGGTCCGGGGCGTCCAGGGTGCGCTCGACGATGGCCTTCAGGTGGCGGCCCACCGCCTCGACGGGGAAGTCCTCGTCGAAGACGTCGCAGCCGTAGTCCATGTCGACGAGGAGGTCGCTGACGTCGTCGAGTTCGTTGACGACGACCGCCAGGGCGTCCGTGTCGTGGGCGCGGGCCTGCACCACGGTCCCATAGGACAGGCCGGGGATCTCCTGCTGCCGCGGCCAGCGCAGGTGGGCGACGGTCACGTCGAACAGGCGGCGCGGCCCGTCGCCGCCGTGCGGGCCGAGGTCCCGCAGCACGTCGCCCAGGGCCAGCCGCTCGTGCGGCTTGAGGGCGCGGGTGGCGCCCTGGACCTCGGCCACGAGCTCGGTCATGGTCTTGCGGCCCGACGGGCGGGCCGTCAGCGGCAGGGTGTTGGCGAAGTGGCCGACCGTGCGTCGCTGTTCGTCGGCGGGCCGGTTGAGCAGGGGGACGCCGAGCACGACCTCGTCGGTGCGCAGCACGCGGGAGAGGTAGACGGAGAAGGCGGCCGATACGAACGCGAAGACCGACTCGCCGCGCTCGCGGATGCGGTTCACCAGGGCCCGCTCGATGACGAAGCTGTGGCGTGCGCTGCGGCGTGCGCCGCTGGCCTCCTTGCGGGGGAAGAACTCGGGGACGACGCCCGCCATGGACGCGCGGAAGAAGTCCCGGTCCGCCTGGTGCTCCGGAGAGGCGCGGTACGCGCTCTCGGCGCGGACGAAGTCGGCGTACTGCGGGGCGTCGGCCGTGAGCGGGAGACCGGTGCGCAGGACGTGCTCGTAGTCGGCACGGACCCGCGTCATGAAGAGGTTGAGGCCCCAGGCGTCGGCGACGATGTGATGGGCCTTGACGTGCGCGTGGACGACGGAGCCGGACTCCACGAGGAGCGTCAGCTCGGACGTCCGTCCGCCGCCCAGGTCGAAGGGCCGGTCGAAGGAGTCGCGTATCCACCGGCGGCAGGCGGCCGCCGGATCCGGTTCGGCACTCAGGTCGACGGTACGGACCTCGGGCGCGTCGGCGAGCCACTGGTGGGGCGTGCCCTCCACCTCGCCGAAACGCAGCCGGAAGGCGTCGGCGGCCCCGGCCGCCCGGTGCAGGCATTCCGCCAGGACGCCGAGGTCGACGGAGCCCCGGAAGCTGTCGTAGATCTGGCAGTTGAACTGGGGATTCTCCGGAAAATTGGAATTGGCCGCCCAGACGTCACGCTGATACGCCGTCAGTGGGATATGCGCCATGGCATTCACAAGCTCGGTCCCCTCGCACGCACAAAGTCTGCTGATCCGCGCCCGATCCTGCCCGGCCGTGCGGAACACATCCAGAGCGCGGGAATCCTGGTAGTCGGAGTACTTGGCTGGCGGGCTTTTCCGGGAAAGCTTTTCGGTCTTGTGGGCGAACGGGTTACGGGTCGCAGGTGCGGCTCCGGCGCCGCTAAGTGCAGGGATGCGGGAGGAAGCACCACACGATTCACGCCACCGACGGAGAAGTCCCCGGCCCGAGGGGCCTTGTGTGACCACCGGAGTTTGTTGTTGCCTCTTCGGCGTCGAAACCTGAAGGGGATCACCATGACCGAACCGTCGGCGACCGCCATGGACGAGCTGTGGAAACTGGTGTACACAAGTTTCCGGTTTCCGTTCCTGCATGCCGCACAACGCCTGGAATTGTTCACCCTGCTCAAGGAACGGCCGGGCAGCACTCTCGACGAGATCACCACTGAGCTGGGTCTCGAAGAACGCGCGGGTCATGTGCTGATGCTGGGCTGCAGCGCTTTCGAGCTCGTACGCAAGGACGGCGACGGGTACCACAACACGCCCGCGACCGATCTCCTGGCGGGTGATCAGGACGCTTTCATGCCCGTCATCGTCCGCTACACCCACGAGATGCTGTACCGGCCGGTGGCCTGGCTCTACGAGTCGCTGGTGAACAACGAGAACCTGGGTCTGCACCGCGAACTGCTCGCCGGCTCGTCGGCGACCACGCTCTACGAGCGCCTCGCCGAGGACGAGAACCTCGAGAAGGTGTTCACCGCCATGATGGAGCACCAGAGCCGCTCGGTGGTCGAGGACCTCGTCGAGGCCGTGGACTTCTCGGCGTACCAGCGCGTCCTGGACGTCGGCGGCGGCACCGGCACCAACTCCATCGGCTTCGCCCAGCGCTGGCCGCACCTCCGGGCGACCATCCTCGAACTGCCCAACGTGGCGAAGATGGCCAACGAGCGGATCGCCGAGGCCGGTCTGTCCGACCGGGTCCGCGCGGTCGGCACCGACATCATGGCGGACGAGTTCCCCACGTCGTCCCACGACTGCGTCGTGTACTCCCGGTTCCTCGAGATCTGGTCCCCCGAGCAGGTCCGCGACCTCTTCGCGAAGACCTACCGCGCGCTGGAGCCGGGCGGTCACATGGTGATCGTCGCCGTCGCCCAGGACGACGAGGAGACCGGCCCCGCGCACGCCGCGTTCATGTCGGCGTACGTCCACACCGTCGCGTCGCCCGAGGGCCGCACGTACACGCCCCGGGAATTCGAGCAGTGGTTCACCGAGGCGGGCTTCGAGCCGGTGGACCGCCTGCACCCCGGACGGTTCGACGTCATCCTCCGCGCCCGCAAGCCCGTGGCCGGCTGAGCGGTAAGCCCCGGAAAGTCGCCGAAGCGATGGCCGGCCGCCCGACCGGCGGCCGGCCGAGAGGAGCGGGAAAATGACGCAGCACCCCACACTCAAGGCCCTCGTCGTCGGGGCCGGGATCGGCGGTCTCGCGGCCGCGGCCACGCTGCGCCGGGTCGGTGTCGAGGTCCAGATCTTCGAACGGGCTCCCGAGCTGCGTCCGGGGACCACTGCGGTCTCCCTGATGTCGAACGCGATCCTGGCCCTGCGCAGCCTGGATGTCGACATCGCCCCGAGCCTGGACAAGCGCGGCGAGGTCTTCGACGAGCTGAAGTTCCTGACCAGGCGCGGCCGGCCGATCAGGGCGATCCCGTTCCGCGACCTCGCGGACCGGCTCGGCGCGCCGAACTACGCCGTGCACCGGGCCGATCTCCAGCAGTCGCTCCTCGACGCGATCGGCGGCGACCAGGCCGTCGAACTGAACGCCGCGGCCAAGGAGTTCGTCACCGGCGACGACGGCGTCGAGGTGACCTTCGAGGACGGGCGGAAGGCCGCGGGCGACATCCTGATCGGCGCGGACGGCTTCAACTCCGCGATCCGCCGGCAGGTGGCGTCCGCCGACGAACCCCGGCCCGGCAACTACGTCTGCTGGCTGGCGACCGTGCCCTTCAGCCACCCGCGGCTGACCAAGGGCTACGCCGCCCACTACTGGGGGCGGGGCCAGCGCTTCGGCCTCGCCGACATCGGCCACGGCCGGGCGTACTGGTGGGGCACGAAGAACGTCCCCGCGGGAACCCCCGAAGGCCGCCCGTACGGCAAGGACTTCGGCAAGAAGGAGATCGCCGGACTCTTCGCCGGCTGGGCCGACGAGGTGCGCCAGGCGATCCGGGTCACGCCCGAGGACACGATCGTCCGCATCACCGCCCAGGACCGCCCCTTCCTGCGGCGGTGGGGCAGCGGACGCATGACCCTGCTCGGGGACGCGGCGCACCCGATGCTCGTGAGCCTCGGCCAGGGCGCGGCGCTCGCCATCGAGGACGCCGTCGTCCTCGCCGAGCACCTCAGGGGAGCCACGGACCCGTCCGCTGCCCTGCGCGGCTACGAGGACGAGCGCAGGCCGCGGACCGAGGCCCTGGTCGCCGCCGCCCGCGCGCTCAGCGAGACCGAGCAGCTGGAGGGCCCGGTCGCCGCCCGGATGCGCGACCTCTACTTCCGCTTCGCACCCCTGTCCAGGTTCACCAGCCAGAACGAGGCGGTCCTCACCTGGCCCCCGCTGGGCTGACCGCCACCGGCGACCGCCCGCATCCGCCAGGAGCACGCCATGGATCCGTCCGACCCGCCGTTCCCCCTCGACCCGTTGGGGACCGACGCCCCCGAGGAGGCCGAACGGCCGCGCGCGGCGGGGCCCGGGACGGACCGTGCCATTCCGACCCCAGCCGCAGGGGCCCCGGCGGGAGATGAGAGGGTCGGGCGGGTGAGTGAGACACCGACGAACACCCTCCAATACCGCGTCGACGGCCGAGACGACGCCCCGGTCCTGGTCCTGGGACCTTCGCTCGGCACCACCTGGCACATGTGGGACCGGCAGATACCCGAGCTCACAAGGACCTGGCGGGTCGTCCGCTTCGACCTGCCCGGCCACGGCGGCGCGCCCGCGCAGCCGGCCGGATCCGTCGCGGAGCTCGGCGACCGGCTCCTCGCCACCCTCGACGAGCTCGGCATCCAGCGCTTCTGCTACGCCGGCTGCTCCCTCGGCGGCGCCGTCGGCCTCGACCTCGCGCTGCGCGCGCCGCAGCGGGTCGCGTCCCTGGCCCTCGTCGCCACCTCGCCGCGCTTCGGCAGCGCCGACGAGTTCCGGCAGCGCGGTGTGCTCGTCCGTACCAACGGCCTCGAGCCCATGGCCCGTACCGCGCCCGAGCAGTGGTTCACGCCCGCCTTCGCCGGTGCCCAGCCCGCCATCGTCGACTGGGCCGTACAGATGGTCCGCACCACCGACCCCGGCTGCTACATCGCCGCCTGCGAGGCACTCGCCGTCTTCGACGTCCGCGAGGCCCTGGACCGGATCGGCGTGCCCGCCCTGGTCCTGGTCGGCGCCGACGACCGGATCACCGGTCCCGCCGAGGCCCGCACCCTCGTCGCCGGCATCGCCGACGCCCGGCTCGCCGTCGTTCCCGGCGCCTCCCACCTCGCGCCCGTCGAGCAGCCCGCCGCCGTCACGGAGCTGCTCACCGGCCACTTCGCGCCGCTCGCCCAGGACACCCACGGCGCCCTGACCCCGCCCGGCATGCCGCCGGTCTCCGCCCCCGTCGTCCCGGTGGCCGAGATCGAGCCGGCGTCGCCGGACGAGGACGAGGAGACCCGCCCCGACCCGTACGAGAGCGGCCTCAAGCTGCGCCGGGAGGTGCTCGGCGACGCCCATGTCGACGAGGCCCTGGCCGATCCGTTCGGCGCCGACTTCCAGAGCCTGGTCACCCGCTTCGCGTGGGGCGAGGTGTGGAGCCGGGACGGCCTGGACCGCCGCACCCGCAGCGCCGTCACCCTCGCGGCCCTCATCGCCGGCGGCCACCACGAGGCCCTCGCCGACCACACCCGGGCCGCGCTCCGCAACGGCCTCGCCCCGGCCGAGCTGCGCGAGATCCTCCTCCAGACCGCCGTCTACTGCGGGCTGCCCGCGGCGGAGAGCGCCCTGCGGGTCGTCCGCCGCGTGATCGAGGAGGACACCACACCGCCTGCCTAGGCCGCTTCTTCCGGATCAGGGCCGGACAGGCCGGCGAGGTCGCCGTGCCGGACGCCGCGGACCCGGCCGGTATCCGCAAGGGACGGCCTGGGCGCGTGTCCTGCGGATCAGGCCGGGCGCCGGAACGCCGGCCAGGATCCGCAAGACACGCCCTGGTTCCGTCCCACCGCCCGGGCACCGGGCAGGCCCTAGGCTGCGGCCGTGAAGCTGACGAAGAACACCCACGCCTGCGTCCGCCTGGAGAAGGACGGACGGACGCTCGTCATCGACCCCGGGATGTTCACGGAGGAGGACGCCGCGCTCGGCGCGGACGTCCTCCTCGTCACCCACGAGCACCCGGACCACTTCGACGAGGGACGGCTGCGGGCGGCCCTCGACGCCGACCCGGCCACCGAGCTGTGGGCGCTGCGGAGCGTCGCCGAGCAGCTGACGGCGGCGTTCCCCGGCCGCGTCCACACCGTCGGCGACGGCGACGCGTTCTCCGCCGCCGGTTTCGACGTACAGGTGCACGGTGAGCTGCACGCGGTGATCCACCCGGACATCCCGCGGATCACCAACGTCGGCTTCCTCGTCGACGGGACCGTCTTCCACCCCGGCGACGCGCTCACCGTGCCCGACCGGCCGGTGGAGACCCTGTTCCTGCCGGTCATGGCCCCGTGGAACAAGATCTCCGAGGTGATCGACTACGTGCGGGAGGTCAAGCCGGTCCGCGCGTACGACATCCACGACGCGCTCCTCACCGACCTGGCCCGGCCGATCTACGACCGCCAGATCGGCGCCCTCGGCGGCACCGACCACCGCAGGCTCGCCCCGGGCGACTCCGCCGAGCTCTGACCGGCCCGGCGCCGCGGACCGCCGGTTGTCACACCCCGCCGTTAGGCTTGCGCACATGCGCATCGCCACCTGGAACGTCAATTCGATCACCGCCCGGCTGCCCCGGCTCCTGGCCTGGCTGGAGAACACCGGCACCGACGTGCTGTGCATCCAGGAGACCAAGTGCACCGCCGAGCAGTTCCCCGCCGACGAGCTGCGCGAGCTGGGGTACGAGTCGGTGGTCAACGCCACCGGCCGGTGGAACGGGGTCGCCCTGGTCTCCCGGGTCGGCCTGGAGGACGTCGTCACGGGGCTGCCCGGCGGACCCGACTACGACAGCCTGCAGGAGCCGCGGGCCATCTCGGCGACCTGCGGCCCGGTCCGCCTCTGGTCGGTCTACGTGCCGAACGGCCGGGAGGTGGCGCACGAGCACTACGCGTACAAGCTGCGCTGGCTGGAGGCCCTGAAGGCCGCCGTCGCCGAGGACGCGGCCGGCGACCGGCCCTTCGCGGTGCTCGGCGACTTCAACATCGCCCCGACCGACGAGGACGTCTGGGACATCTCCCTGTTCGAGGGCGCCACCCACGTCACCGAGCCGGAGCGGGCCGCGCTCGCCGGGCTGCGCGAGGCCGGCCTCGGCGACGTGGTGCCGCGCCCGCTGAAGTACGACCACCCGTACACGTACTGGGACTACCGTCAGCTGTGCTTCCCGAAGAACAAGGGCATGCGCATCGACCTGGTCTACGGCAACAAGCCCTTCGCGGACGCGGTCAAGGACAGCTACGTCGACCGTGAGGAGCGCAAGGGCAAGGGCGCCTCCGACCACGCCCCGGTCGTCGTCGACCTCGACGTCTAGGGCGCTTCCTTCGGATCGGGCGGGCGTCGGGACGCCGGCAAGACCCGGAAGACCCGCCCGCCGGCCCTGCCGGGCGGGCCCTGGAGCCTCGACGGCCGGCGACCTCGGCGTCGTCCGGCCGCGCCGTCACGGCCCGGTGATCTCCGCGTGCCGGGTGGTGCCCTCCAAGGGGGAAATGGGACGCTGTTCGGATGAACATTCCTTTCCTGGACAACTGGCGCAAGAAACATGAAGCGGAACGGTCCCCTCTGGTTTCGGTCTTCGACCGGGATCCGGAGGGAGCCGCCGAACTGCTCGCCGAGTGCGAGCTGCTGCGCGCCCGTGCCCAGGAGGCGGGGGTGGCGCTCGACGACACGCCGCGCTCGCTCGCGGCGCTCGACCAGCTGCCGCCGCGCTGGCGGGAGGACCCGGAGGAACTGCCCTGGGTCGGGAACGACGCCGGCCTCTATCTCGGCACCGTGCTCGTACGGACCGTGCCGGGCGCCGGATGGCGGCTCCGGCCGGACGGCCAGCCGGTGGTGCTGCTGGCCTCCGGCCGCGAGATCAACGTGGTGGCGGCAGGGCTCGACTGGGCCGCGACGGGGACGCCCGAGCTCTCCCAGGTCTACGCGGAGTCCGCCGAGTTCTGAGCCCCCGGGCGCCCCGCACGGGCCCTGCCCGCCCGGCTGCAGCCGGTGATCACTCCGCCCGCAACGGCACCGACACGTAGCTCGGATCGGCCGCAGGCGAGGAGAAGGTCAGCTGCGCGCCGGTCGGGTTGTGCTCGATGTACAGCGGGTCGACGGTGTCGACGACCAGCGCGAGCCGGTGCCCGGCCGGCACGTCGTAGGCCGTGGAGAACAGGTCCAGGTCGACGGCGAACGGCTGCCCCGGCTGCTTGCCGTGGAAGGTGTACGGGGCGTTGGTGATCAGCTTGCCGATGCCGAGCGGGCCCACGTCGTACAGGTACGCGACGAAGGTGCCGCTCTCCGCGGTCGGGGTGACCGTGGTGTGCAGCCGCGCGGTGCCGCGCACCCGCTGCGCGGAGTCGGACCGGCCGGACTGCCACACGGCCGCGAAGGCGCGGGGGAGCAGCGGGACCGAGGCGGTCGGCGGGGCCTGGAAGAACTGGTCAAGGAGGTTGGAGAGCATCACGACGCCGCCGTTGGCGCCGGAGTCGATGTTCGCCCAGACGTGCTCGGAGTCGGTGAGCGCGAACTTCCGCTGGGCCGCGTTGACGGACTTCCAGTCCGGGTAGCCCTCGTAGCCCGCGTCGGAGCGCGGCTTGAGCCGGACCGGCTGCTCGCGGTCGACGCCGTTGTCCACGCCCTTGAGGTGGTGGTCGAACCAGCGGTGGGCGCTGGTCCAGGTGTCGTTGGGCAGTCCGAGCAGTCCCGTGGCCTCCGCGGTGGCGTGGTCGCCTGGGCGGAACTCCAGTCGCTTGGGACCGCTGAGCTTCTCGTAGAAGCTCGCGAACTGGTTGGGCGGGAAGATCGTGTCGCCCCAGGCGTTGCCCAGCATGACCGCCGGCCGGTTGGCGTTGATCGCGTCGATGTACGTGGCCGCGGACCGCTTGCGGCCCCAGGCGATCATCTCGTCCTCCTTGTCCAGGTTGGAGGAGAGGAAGTCGCCCAGGATCTGCCGGAGTTCGGGACCGGGCCGGCCGGTGAGGTATCCGGCGCCGCCGAGGAGGGCGGCCGCCTGGAGGTGCTGGGTGCGGCCGCTGTAGATGGAGTCGATGAGGTCGGCCCAGCCGCTGAGCGCGGCGACGGCCCTGACCCGCTTGTCGTGGGCGGCGGTGAGCAGGCTGATGCCCGCGCCGTACGAGACGCCCGCCATGCCGACCTTGGCGGGGTCGGCGGGCGTGTGGGCGAGGGCCCAGTCGATGACGAGGGACGCGTCCGCGATGTCCTTCGGTCCGGCGGTCTCGATCTCCCCGCCGGACTGCCAGAAGCCGCGCGAGTTGTAACTCACCACCACGTAGCCGGAGTCGGCGAGCTTCTGGGCCTGGGCGAGGTACTCGACCTGGGGCATGGCCCAGCTGGTCGGGAGCACGATCACCGGGTAGCGGGTGGAGCCGTCGGCGCCGGCCGGGGTGACGACGTTGGCCTTGAGGACGATGCCGCCCTCGCCCGCGATGTCGACGAAGCGCAGGGTGCCGCCGGACTCGGCGGTGGTGGCCGCGCCGGCGGCGGGGGCGAGCCCGAGGGTCGTGCCGGCCACGAGGGCGGCCGAGACGGCGAAGGTCAGCGCTGTGCGCACGGGTCACTCCTCACTGGTTCACTGAATGGGGGGCAGTGAAAGTGACCCGACGGTAACCGTGGCCGCTTACCCGAGGTAACCGGTCGGTAAGTTACGCATGGGTAACGATTGGGGGAACGGCGCGTCAGCGCAGGGCGCTCTTGGTCTGCCAGTCGGCCCAGGACAGGTTCCACTCGCCGTAGCCGTTGTTCAGGGCCTGCGTGCCCTTGGCGTCGGAGCCGGTGATCTCGAACGGGTCGCCCACCTGCACCGCTTCGTACACCGACCGCGCGTTCGCGTCGCTCATCCCGATGCAGCCCGAGCTCTTGTTGGCGTTGCCGAAGTAGGCGGCGTTCCACGGCGCCGCGTGCGCGTACATCCCCGACCAGGTCAGTCGCATCGAGTAGTCGACCATCTTGTCGTAGGCGTCCCCGAGCCCCACGGTCTCGGAGCGCATGTTGATCGTGCCCTCCTTCGCCATCAGCACCGTCTTCCCGCGCCACGAGGCCTTCTCGCCGCCGGGCGTCCCGGCCGACATGGGCACGTCCTTGACGACCTGTCCGTCCCGCAGCAGCTTCAGCCGGTGGGCGTCCAGGTCGACCTTGACGAGCTGGTTCCTCCCCACGGTGAAGCCCGTCGTGTAGTCGCGCACGAACCAGCCGCCGGCGCCGCCGGAGTCGATGCCGTCGAGCTCGGCGTTCAGGGTCACCTTGGTGCCCGGCTTCCAGTACTCCTTCGGCCGCCAGTCCACCCGGTCCTTGCCCGACCAGTCCTGCATCCAGCCCCAGGAACCCTCGGTGCCGTTCGAGGTGGTCACCTTCAACTGCCGCTCCACGGCGGCCTTGTTCTTCACCGGGTGGTCGAAGACGATCGACAGCGGCTGGCCGATGCCGACCGTGGTGTTCTTGCCGGGGGCCAGGGTCAGCTTGTTCACCCGCTCCGGCTCGGCGGTGGCGAACGACGCCTTGGCGCTGCCGCCGTCCGTGTCCCGTACCTCGACGGCGTACGAGGTCCCCGGCGCGGCCGGACGCAGCGAGGTCCAGGTCTTCCCGTCGGCCCCGACCTTTCCGGCCAGGTTCCCGCCCTTGTCGTCCGTCACCGTCACCTGCTGGAGCCGCGGCCCCTCGGCGAGCGTCACCACCACCGGTGCACCGGCCTTCGCCCGCTCGCCGGTCAGGTTCACCGAGACCCGCGTCCGCGGCGCCTCCTCCGCGGACCCTCCCGCCCCGCCCGGGCCCCCCGCCCCGCCACCGCACCCGCCGAGGGTGACGGCGAGCGCGGCGGTGACGAACAGGGCGGCGGGCACGGGTATACGGCTCACGGGAACGACCTCCGGTGGTGATCTCTTACGAGGGGAGAGAGTCCCGACGGCCGGAGATGGTTCCGTACATGTGCCCTATTCCTGCGATGTCGGATGTGAGATGGGCGACGTCAGAGGCGGTCGAGGAGGGCGACGGCCTCCGCGAAGTCCGCGTGTGCGGGTCCGAAGGTCCGCGCCGCGGCGAAGAACAGCGCGCGGTCGGTCAGCGCCCGGGCGAGGCGTCCCGGGCCGTCGGGCGCCCCCGGACGCCGTCCCGCACGCCGTCCCGTACGGCCTGCTCGTTGAGCTCCGCGGCCTCCTCGGACCGCCCCTCCTCGAACCGCCCCTCCTCGGCCGGTACCCGGGCCGGCCGGCCACTCCACCCGGCCGCCGCCGGCTCCAGGCAGGCCGCGCGCCCCTCGTCCTGCCGGCCGAGCGCGAAAAGGGCCCCCTGGTGGGCGTCCAGGGCCTGGCGCAGCCGCTCCGCCCGGCCCGGCGCACCGGCCTCGATCCGCTGTGCCGCCTCCACCGCCTCGGCGAAGAGCCGCACCCTCACCTCCGGATCCCCGAGCTCCTGACCACGCTCCACCAGCGCGTCCGCCAGCTTCGGCAGATAGGCCCTCGGGCTCACCTCCGCCAGCACCCGGTACGCCCCGATCCGTTCCCACAGGCCCGGCTCGCCCGACCCCAGCAACAGCACCCGCGCCCGCAGCACCGCGTTCTGGTCGGTCTTCCCCGTGTTCCCCGCGTTCGCCATGTGCCCCCTGTCTCCGTGTGATGCACGAGTGGAGATTCTGGGAGTCGGGGGACAGCCCGGACAAGGCTCCCGAACTGTGCGTTCCGTCCTACGAAAACCGGCTCTGACCTGTCATGATGGTGACGTCTTCACTCCGACGGGAGGGCCGGTGGGCGACAGCGAGGCACCCGGGGCCGTCCCCGACGTCTTCGACCCGCGGATCTACGCCGCCGGGATCCCGCACGACCGCTTCCGCACCCTGCGCGACCACCACCCGGTCGTCCGGCAGGAGGAACGCGAGATACTCGGCTGGCCCGCCGGACCCGGCTTCTGGGCCGTGACGCGGCACGCCGACGTCGTACGGGTGCTCAAGGACGCCGAGGGGTTCTCCTCGCACCTCGGAGCCACCCAGATCCGCGACCCCGACCCGGCCGACCTGCCGTTCATCCGGCGGATGATGCTCAACCAGGACCCACCTCACCACGGGCGGCTGCGCCGGCTCGTCAGCCGCGCCTTCACTCCCCGCAGGATCGACCGGTTCGCCGCCACCGCACGCGCCCGGGCACGCGAACTCCTCACCACCGCAAGGGAGTCGGGCGAAGACGAGATCGACCTCGTGAAGGCCGTGACCGACGACTACGCCCTGCTCAACCTCACCGACATCCTCGGCGTGCCCGCCGCCGACCGCGGGCTGCTCCACACCTGGACCGAGCGGGTCATCGCCTACCAGGACCCGGACGAGCCGCCGGTCCTCGACGCCGGGGGCCGGCCGGTCAACCCGCGCTCACCCGCCATGCTCGCCGAGATGTTCGGCTACGCGCAGGAACTCGCCGCCCACAAAAGGGCGCACCCCGCCGACGACATCATGACCGTGCTCGCAGGGACCGAACTCCAGGACGCCGAACTGGAGATGTTCTTCTTCCTGCTGACCGTCGCGGGCAACGACACCGTGCGCAGCGCGGCCCCCGGCGGTCTGCTGGCCCTCGCCGAACACCCGTCGCAGCAGCGCATGTTGTGGGCCGGGGACGTCGGGACGGACACCGCCGTGGACGAACTCCTCCGCTGGCACCCGCCCGTCCTCTCCTTCCGCCGCACCGCGACCCGCGCCACCGAGCTGGCCGGGGTGCCGATCGCCGCCGGGGACAAGGTCGTCGTGTTCCACGCCTCCGCCAACCACGACGAGCGGGTCTTCGCCGACCCGCGACGGCTCGACCTCGCCCGCACCCCCAACCCGCACGTCTCCTTCGGCGACGGCCCGCACGTCTGTCTCGGCGCGCACTTCGCCCGGCTCCAGCTGAGGGTCCTCTACGAGGAGGTGCGCGCCGTGCTGCCGGGCCTCGCGCCCGCCGGGCCGCCCCGGCGCCTCGTCTCCAACTTCATCAACGGGATCAAGTCGCTTCCACTGCGGCTGGAGCCGTGCGCGCCTCGCGCGTGATGTCCGCCACCAGCTCCACCACATCGGGGCCGTACGCATCGGAGTTGACGACCTTGAGGAGCAGCACGAACGAGCCGTTCCGGCCGTGCGTGCGAGCCAGCGCCTCGTGGTTCCGGGACAGATAGCGGGCCGCCGCCTGATTGGTGACCGCCGACTGCCCGCAGAACAGGAACACCGGCCGCTCGCCCTCGCCGCCCGTCAACCGGGCGAGGACGACGTACTCGGCGACGCCCCACTGCGCGCGGTAGGTCCGGTCGCCGATGGTGAACATCCCCCGGTCCTCCCGGGGTTCGGACTCCACGTTCATCGTGAACCCCGGCAGCAGGTTCGACAGATGGGCGGCCATGCGCTGGTTGGAGTAGGGGCCGCCTATGCAGAACTCCGCCGTCTCGCCGAGCCCGCGCCGGGCCGAGTCGTGCTGCACGATCCGCAGCCGCGCCCCGCAGTCCTTGATCAGGGCGGAGAGCTCGAGCAGCGCCGACACGTCGGTGGCGTGCACCGCACGTTCGCTGCCCGCCTGGCGGTTGACCACCAGCAGGCAGTCGGAGCCGCTCGGGAGCCCGAAGAAGGACTGCTTCCTGCGCAGCCGGCGACGCCAGGCGTAGGTACGGGTCAGCCAGCCGAGAGAGCCGCTGATGCCCGTGGCAAGGACACCGAGCACCACATTGCGCAGGTCTTCGTTCATGGGCGCGCATGCTACTGGGCGACCGGTCGACTGTTCGAGTGGCGGTCCTGACGGGAGGTACGGGCGGAAGTTACGCTGCGCGGACGGTCGTTGACTGGAGGTAGGGATGCAGTTTCGGTTGCGGCGCAGCGCCGTACGCCACGGGTCGATCCTCACCGTCGCCGCGACGGTGCTGTCGGTGGGCGCCGCCGCGCCACCGTCCACCGCACCGCACCACCCGGCCCCCGCGAAGGTGCCCGTCGCCGCCGGCTGGGGCGGAGCCGTCGCCAGCGTCGACGCGGACGCCTCCGCCGCCGGCGTCGAGGTGCTCCGGAAGGGCGGGAACGCGGTCGACGCGGCGGTCGCCGTGGCCGCTGCGCTCGGGGTGACCGAGCCCTACTCGGCGGGCATCGGCGGAGGCGGCTACTTCGTCCACTACGACGCGAAGACCCGCACGGTGCACACGATCGACGGCCGCGAGACCGCGCCCGCCTCCGCCGACGCGAACCTCTTCGTCGAGAACGGCAGGCCCATCCCCTTCGAGGAGGGCATGACCAGCGGCCGCGGCGTCGGCACCCCCGGCACGCCGGCCACCTGGGAGACCGCGCTCGACGCCTGGGGCAGCAAGCCGCTCGCGAAGCTCCTCGAACCGGCCGAGCGACTGGCCCGGGACGGCTTCACCGTGGACGCCACCTTCCGCGCCCAGACCGCGGGCAACGAGGCCCGCTTCCGCGACTTCCCGGCATCCGCCGAACTCTTCCTGCCCGGCGGGCAGTTGCCGGTGGTCGGCTCCGTCTTCAAGAACCCCGACCTGGCCCGTACGTACGAGAAACTGGGCCGGGAGGGCGTCGGCGCGCTCTACCGGGGCCCGCTCGCCCGGGACATCGTGAACACCGTCCAGCAGCCTCCGGTCCGCGCGGGCGCCACCCGGGTGGTCCGCTCCGGCGACCTGACGGAGCGTGACCTCGCCGCGTACGAGACGATCCGGCGCCGCCCCACCAAGGTCTCCTACCGGGGCCTCGACGTGTACGGCATGGCGCCCTCCTCTTCCGGCGGCACCAGCGTCGGCGAGGCGCTGAACATCCTGGAGTCCACCGACCTCTCGCGCGCCTCGCAGGCCGGCTATCTGCACCGCTTCATCGAGGCGAGCCGGATCGCCTTCGCCGACCGCGGCCGCTGGGTCGGCGACCCGGCCTTCGAGGACGTGCCCGTACGCGGCCTGCTCTCCCAGCGGTACGCCGACTCCCGGGCCTGTCTGATCCGCGACGACGCCGCACTGACCAGCCCCCTGGCGCCCGGCGACCCGCGCGACCCGGCCGGGGGCTGCGCGAGCGGCGGCATCGCCGCCCCCACCACCTACGAGGGCGAGAACACCACCCACCTCACCGTCGCCGACAAGTGGGGCAACGTCGTCGCCTACACCCTGACGATCGAGTCCACCGGCGGCAGCGGCATCACGGTCCCCGGCCGCGGCTTCCTGCTCAACAACGAGCTGACCGACTTCTCCTTCGCACCGGCCAACCCGGCCGTGCACGACCCCAACCTCCCCGGCCCCGGCAAGCGCCCGCGCTCCTCGATGTCGCCGACGATCGTCCTCGACGGGACCGGCCGCCCGGTGCTCGCCCTCGGCTCCCCGGGCGGCGCCACCATCATCACCACCGTCCTCCAGACCCTGACCGGCGTCGTGGACCGCGGCCTGCCCCTGGTCGACGCCATCGCCGCCCCGCGTGCCAGCCAGCGCAACCAGACCACCACCGAACTCGAACCGGGCCTCTGGAACAGCCCCCTGAAGCCCGCCCTCGAGTCCATCGGCCACGGCTTCCGCCAGAACCCCGAGATCGGCGCGGCCACCGGCGTCCAGCGCCTCCCGGACGGCCGCTGGCTGGCCGCAGCGGAGACGGTCCGCAGGGGCGGCGGATCGGCGATGGTGGTGCGGCCGGCACCGTAGCCACGGCGCCGTACCACCGATCGCGTCGTCACTCCGTCGGTCCGTCACGCGACCAGTCCGTCAGGCCGTCACCCGGTCACGTCCTCACCCGGTCACGTCCTCGCCCGGTCACGTCGTCACACCCAGCGGTAGTTGTCGTCGGTGACGGCCGGAAGCGCCGCGTCGGTGACGGCGGTGCGGGGACCGAGGCGCGCGAGCTGGGGGCCGACCGGCGGGAAGACCGGCAGGTCGGCCGTGCGACGGTGGTCGACCCAGACGATCCGGCCCTCCTCCGTGCCGCCGCCCGGCAGTTCGTCGTACTCCACGGTGGCCAGGCCGGCACGGACCTCCGGGGTGACGCGGAAGCGGTGGACCAGGTGCAGCTTCCGCGGCGGCGGGGTCGGGCCGGGACGGCTGACGCGCTGGTCGACCACCCAGACCAGCTCGCCGCCCTCCGCCCGGGCGACGTCGAGGCCCAACTCCTCGCGCAGTTCCCGGGCGAGGGCGTCCGGCAGTGCCTCACCGGCCTCGACGTTGCCGCCGATGGTCGTGTAGTGGACGGAGCCCGGGCGCCGTCGGCGGATGAGGGCCACCTCGTCCTCGCAGTAGACCAGGGCGCTGACGCGGATCTTCAGCCTGTCGAAGGGTGCGGGCTCCGGGATGCTCGTCATGGCGCCGAGTATCCCGGAGCCCGCGGAGTGTCCGCGCAGTGTCCGCGCCGGGCTCTGCGGGGTGCGCGGTCACGGCATCGGCCGTGATCCGCCGGACCGTCCCTACAGCGCCGTCAGGATCCTCGGGCCGTCGTCCGTGACGGCCACCGTGTGCTCCGTGTGCGCCGCGCGGGAGCCGTCGATCGTGCGGATCGTCCAGCCGTCCCGTGCCGTGTAGTGGTCGTCGCGACCGCCGCCGATCAGCATCGGCTCGATCGCGATCACCATCCCGTGCCGCAGCGGCATGCCACGGCCCGGGCGGCCCTCGTTGGGGACGTCCGGGCCCTCGTGCATCGTGCGGCCCACGCCGTGGCCGCCGAGGCCGTCCGGGATGCCGTAGCCGGCCTTGCGGCAGACCCGGCCGACGGCGTGGGCGATGTCCCCGACGCGGTTGCCGACCACGGCCGCCGCGATGCCCGCCTCCAGGGCCTCGTACGCCGTCTCGACCAGCCGGGCGTCCTCGGGGCGCGCCCGGCCGATCGTGAAGCTCACGGCCGCGTCCCCGACCCAGCCGTCGAGCACCGCCCCGCAGTCCACGCTCACCAGGTCGCCGTCGGCGAGGCGGGTGCCGTCCGGGATGCCGTGGACGATCGCGTCGTTGACGGAGAGGCAGGCCACCGCGGGGAAGGGCGTCGGGGCCCAGTCGGGGTGGTAGTCCAGGAAGGGCGAGCCGGCCCCGGCGGCCGCCAGGACCTCCCGCGCCACCCGGTCGAGCTCGGCGAGCGTCACCCCGGGCACCGCCGTGTTCCGTACGGCCTCGAGGGCCTGGGCCACCACCCGCCCCGCCTCGCGCATCACCAGCAGGGTCGCATCGGTCTTGATCTCCACCATGCCAATTACTATACCGGTATTAGAATGGGCGCCATGGTGCGTACACCCCTCACCCCCGAAGAGCGCGAGCGCGGCGAACGCCTCGGTCAGCTGCTGCGCGAGGCCCGCGGCGACCGTTCCATGGCCGAGATCGCCGCCTCCGCCGGCCTTTCCGCGGAGACCCTCCGCAAGATCGAGACCGGCCGCGCCCCGACCCCCGCCTTCTTCACGGTCGCCGCGCTCGCCGGCGTGCTCGGCCTGTCGATGGACGAGCTCGTGACGCGCTGCGCGCTGGTGCCGGTGTAGGGGCGGCCACGGCCCCGCCGGGTGCCGGGGCGCGGGGCCCGCGTCCCGCGCCCGACCGGCCCGCAACCTGCGAGCGGCCCCCGCTGGTCCGCAACCTGCGGCCGGCCCCGGCCGGCCCGTAACCTCCGGCCGGCCCGCGACCTGCGGCCGGCCCCCGCTGGTCCGCAACCCCGACCGGCCCGCAGCCACCGGCAAGCTCCCGGACCCGTCCGGCCGACCAGCGCGTCGGTCCGTCCGCGGTCCTCAGACCGACACCGCCAGCTGCACCCGGCTGTGCCGCGGACCGTCGACCTCGTCGACGATCGCCCGGGCCAGGTCGCCGTGGGCGATGCGGCCCGGGCCGTCCAGGACCCTGCCGACCGCGGTGCGGTACCCGCCCGTCACCGGCGCCTCCGGGTCCAGGTCGAGCGGCGGGACCACCATCAGCCAGTCGAGCCCGTCGCCCGCCTCGGCGGTCAGGAGCGCGAACTCCGCCACGTGCCCCTGCGCGAACGCCCGCCACTCCGCCGGGAATCCGGGCGCATCCATCAGTCGTGTCCCCGGCGCCGTCTCCAGCGTGGTCGCGATCCCCAGGACCACGAGGCGCCCCACGCGCGCCTTCCTCAGGCCCGTGACCAGGGCCCGGGCCGCGGCCGTGAAGTACTGCTCCGAGGGGACGTCGAGCCGGGCCGAGGCGTTCACGGCCGCGTCGTGCCCCGCGGCCAGATCCGCCACCGCGTCCGGGTCCGTGGCGTCGCCGCCCACGACCGCCACGCCCGTCCCCTCCAGGTCCGGGTACTTCGCCGGGTCCCGGACCACCGCGGTCACCCGGTGGCCACGGGCCACCGCCTCGGCCACCACCGCGCGGCCCACCCGGCCGCCCGCCCCGAAAACGATGATCTTCCTGCCGCTGCCGCCGCCGTTGTTGCCGCTGCTGTTGCTCGTCACGTCGTTCATGGCAGGGACCGTAGAACCGGGGTGCCCGGTTACTTCAACGGTACTGGGGGCGGTGGGCTAGCGTCGGGTCCATGACCGAGCCGCCCCTGAGCCCCACCCTGTTCGACGACCCCGGGTGCGCCGACCGCCCCCAGCCCGTCCGGGTGTTCGGCGGCAAGTGGACAGCCATGGTGCTGCGCTGCCTGGAGGACGGCAGGGCCCGGCGCTTCACGGAACTGCGCGTCCCGCTCCACATGGTGACCCCCAAGGTCCTCACCGAGACCCTGCGCGCCATGGAGCGCGACGGCCTCGTCTCAAGGACCGTCCACGACGAGAACCCGCCCCGCGTCGAGTACGCCCTCACCGGCCTAGGCCACTCCCTCATCGCCCCGCTCGACACCGCCTGCGCCTGGACCCGCGCCCACGCACCCGCCGTCACCGAGGCACGCGAGACCTACGACACCGCCGCCGGTACGCCGGCCTAGGGCATGTCCGGCCCTGATCCGCCGGCCCGCCCCCGCGCGAGCGGCGGGAGGCGCGGTCACGGACCCGACCAGCCTGACAGGCCCCGGCGGATGCGCTGCCGGCTCCCGCAGACCGCGAAGCCCGCACGCGGCCGGCGGCCCGGCGGCACCGACGACCTCTTCGTGTTCGCGGCCTGGGAGACCCTCACGCACGCCGCCGATCCATCCGCTGCGTAAGCTCGGGAGCCGTGATACCCGAAGAGCTGCGGCACGGCCGCTACGTCAGCCTCACCACCTTCCGCAGGGACGGCACCGGCGTCGCCACGCCGGTCTGGTACGCCGTCGAGGGCGACGAGCTGTACGCCTGGACCCGCACCGACTCCTGGAAGGTCAAGCGGCTGCGCCGCGACCCCCGCGTCGTGGCCGCCGTGTGCGACGTGCGCGGCAACGTGGCCGACGGCGCCGTACGGGCCGAGGGCACCGCGCGGCTCGTGACGGGGGAGGAGCTGCGCCGGGTGCGGCGGCTGCTGTCCCGCAAGTACACGTGGCAGTTCTGGGCGGTCGACTGGCCCGCGACGATCGCCCGCCTGGGCAAGCGCCCGCACACCGGCATCGTCGTGAACTTCACCCAGGGTGTGAGCGAGACCGAAAACCCTGCGTAGCCGTCCCGTAACACGCCTGCGGTCCAATGCCGGTGGACCGAAGGGGCAGTGTAATGACGGTGCATCAACTCCCGGCGGAAGTGGCCGCGTTCACCGGCTGGCTGAGCGAACTGGCCGGCCGGCTCGACCCCGGACGTGGCTGGTACGGCGTCTTCGCCGACCGCGACCCGGAGGGCATGCGGGCCTGCTTCGACGGTACGGACATCCTGCCCTGGGACGTCGTCGAGTCGCTGCTCCAGGACCTCGGCGAGCCGGCGGACGGCCCCCGGGGCCTGCGGGGCCGGGCGCTGCACCGGGCCGCGGCCGCCGTCCACGACGGAGGCCCCGGAGGCGCGGCGGCCCTGCTCGAACGCCGGGACCTGATGGAACGCGAGGCCCGCTACGCCGAGTCCCGCATCCGCGACCTCGCCGGGACGACCGGCCACGCCGCTGCCCTGTCCTGGGCCCGCGACGACCTCACCCGCGCGCGGGCGAGGGTCACGGAGCTCACGGAGCGACTCGACCGCATCGGCGGCACTGATCGCTCCGCGCCCGTTCCGCCCGCCGCGCCCTCCGCCCTCACCCGGCCCACCCCGCCCGCCGCACCCACCCTGCCCGCCTCGCCCGCCGAACCCGCCCCGCGTCCCCGGCGGCGTCCGCGCGGAGCCCGCTACGCGTACGTGGACGAGGCCGAGGCGCTTCCCGTGCCCGAGCCGCTCCCCGCGCCCGAACTGCCCGTCGGGCCCGCCGCCGCGCCGCGCGGCGCGCGCTTCGGCGGCGCCCCGGTCTCCGCCGCGCCCGCCGCCGGGCCGGCGGCGCCCGCCGGTGATCCCGCGCAGGCCGCCCGTGCCGCGGGCAACGCCGTCTACGCGCTGCGGCGGCTGCGCGCCCAGGGGCGCAGCGGCGATGCGCACGCGCTGCTCTGCGAGGCCCTGGCCGGGCCGCCCGGATGGCTTCCGGTGCTCGCCGCGGAGCTGCACGCCGCAGGCCTCGGCGCCGACTGGGCCACGCTGCTCTGGGAGGCGGCCACCCTGCCGCCCGCCCGGCTCGCCGCCGTCGCCGGAGCGCTCGCCGACGCGGGCCGCCCGCACGACTGCGAACAGCTGCTCCGGCAGGGCGTCGCCCGCCCGGTGGAGGAGCTGGCCGGGGCCTGTGCGGCGCTGTGCACCGAGGGCCACCGGGCCGAGGCCCAGGCCCTGCTGGCCGCCTTCCTCCGGGCCCGTACGCCCGAGGACGCGGCCCGGCTCGCCGCCGCCGACCCGGCCGTCCTCGTTCCCGGACTGCTCGCCGCGGCCCGCGCCGCCTCCCCGGCCCGCGAGCGGGACCTGGCGCACGCGCTGAGGGTCGCCGGACTCGCGTAGGAGCGTCGGCGGCGCCGGACCGGCGGGGCCCGCGGGCGCCACCGTGGCTGCGGGCGCGGTCCCGAACGCGCTTCCGGACGCACGGGGACGTGTCGGTACGTGTCCGACGTGGACCACTCGGGTATGAAACATGATCGACTCCGCTACTTCACGGCGGTGGTCTTGCTCCGGGGTGTGACGGGGCTTACGTTCTCCTCCTACGCATCGCGTCTACGTGCGTAGAGGCTCTCCACGCCGCGCCGAAGGAGCAGCTCATGACCGACGTCGTACGCGCCGCGCTCGTCCAGGCCACCTGGACCGGCGACACCGAATCCATGATCGCCAAGCACGAGGAACACGCCCGCGAGGCGGCCCGGCAGGGGGCGAAGGTCATCGGGTTCCAGGAGGTGTTCAACGCCCCGTACTTCTGCCAGGTGCAGGAGCCCGAGCACTACCGCTGGGCGGAGGCCGTGCCCGACGGGCCCACCGTGCGCAGGATGCAGGCGCTCGCCCGGGAGACCGGGATGGTGGTCGTCGTGCCCGTCTTCGAGGTCGAAGGAGCCGGCTTCTACTACAACACCGCCGCCGTCATCGACGCCGACGGCAGCTACCTCGGCAAGTACCGCAAGCACCACATCCCCCAGGTCAAGGGCTTCTGGGAGAAGTACTACTTCCGGCCCGGCAACGTCGGCTGGCCCGTCTTCGACACGGCCGTCGGCAAGGTCGGCGTCTACATCTGCTACGACCGGCACTTCCCGGAGGGCTGGCGCCAACTCGGCCTCAACGGCGCCCAGTTGGTATACAACCCGTCGGCCACCCACCGCGGCCTCTCCTCCTACCTCTGGCAGCTGGAACAGCCCGCCGCCGCCGTCGCCAACGAGTACTTCGTCGCCGCCATCAACCGCGTCGGCATCGAGGAGTACGGCGACAACGACTTCTACGGGACCAGCTACTTCGTCGACCCGCGCGGGCAGTTCGTCGGCGACGTCGCCTCCGACAAGGAGGAGGAACTGATCGTCCGCGACCTCGACTTCGGCCTCATCGAGCAGGTCAGGCAGCAGTGGGCGTTCTACCGCGACCGCCGCCCCGACGCGTACGACGGGCTGGTGCAGCCGTGAGCAGCCTCTACGACCGCCACCGCGCCGTCATCCCCGACTGGGTCGCCCTGTACTACAAGGACCCGATCGAGATCACCCACGGCGAGGGCCGGCACGTCTGGGACGCCGACGGCCGGCGCTACCTCGACTTCTTCGGCGGCATCCTCACCACCATGACCGCCCACGCCCTCCCCGAGGTCACCAAGGCCGTCGCCGAGCAGGCCGGGCGGATCATCCACTCCTCCACCCTCTACCTCAACCGCCCCATGGTGGAGCTCGCCGAGCGGATCGCCTCCCTGTCCGGCATCCCGGACGCCCGCGTCTTCTTCACCACCTCGGGCACCGAGGCCAACGACGCCGCGCTCCTCCTCGCCACCACGTACACGGGCTCCAACCAGCTCCTGGCGATGCGGAACAGCTACCACGGCCGCTCCTTCTCGACCGTCGGCATCACCGGCAACCGCGCCTGGTCCCCGACGAGCCTCTCCCCGCTCCAGACCCTGTACGTGCACGGCGGAGTCCGCTCCCGCGGCCCCTTCGCCCAGTACACCGACGAGCGGTTCACCGAGGCCTGCGTCGCCGACCTGGAGGACGTGCTCGGCCAGACCCGCGCGGGAGTCGCCGCCCTCATCGCCGAACCCATCCAGGGCGTCGGCGGCTTCACCTCCCCGCCCGACGGCCTCTACGCGGCCTTCCGCCGCGTCCTCGACCGGCACGGCATCCTCTGGATCGCCGACGAGGTGCAGACCGGCTGGGGCCGCACCGGCGAACACTTCTGGGGCTGGCAGGCCCACGGCCAGGCCGGGCCGCCCGACATGCTCACCTTCGCCAAGGGCATCGGCAACGGCATGTCCATCGGCGGCGTCGTCGCCCGCGCCGAGATCATGAACTGTCTCGACGCCAACTCCATCTCCACCTTCGGCGGTTCGCCGGTCACCATGGCCGCCGGCCTCGCCAACCTGTCCTACCTCCTGGAACACGACCTCCAGGGCAACGCCCGCCGGGTCGGCGGCCTGCTCCTCGAACGGCTCCGGGGCATCACCGCCGGCATCGACGCCGTACGCGAGGTGCGCGGGCGCGGCCTGATGATCGGCGTCGAGCTCACCGAACCCGGCACCGACCGGCCGAACCCCGACGCCGCGAGCGCCGTCCTGGAGGCCGCCCGCGAGGGAGGCCTGCTCATCGGCAAGGGCGGCGGCCACAACACCACCGCCCTGCGCGTCGCGCCGCCGCTCTCGCTCACCGTCGCCGAGGCCGAGGAAGGCGCGGCGATCCTCGAACAGGCCTTCCGCTCCATCTAGTCGGCAGGGAGAAGTCCGTGAGCACCCGAACCCTGATCCGCGGCGGTCTCGTCATCACCGCCGCCGACGAACTGCACGCCGACGTCCTGATCGAGGACGGGAGGATCGCCGCCCTCGCCGCCCACGGCTCCGACGTCGCCGCAGGCTGGACCGCCGGACGGGTCGTCGACGCCACCGACCGCTACGTCATCCCGGGCGGCGTCGACGCCCACACCCACATGGAGCTGCCCTTCGGCGGCACCTTCGCCTCCGACACCTTCGAGACCGGCACCCGCGCCGCCGCCTGGGGCGGCACCACCACCATCGTCGACTTCGCCGTCCAGACCGTCGGGCACAGCCTGCGCGAGGGCCTGGACGCCTGGTACGCCAAGGCCGACGGCAACTGCGCCGTCGACTACGGCTTCCACATGATCCTCTCCGACGTCAACGAGCACACCCTGAAGGAGATGGACCGGCTCGTCCAGGAGGGGATCTCCTCGTTCAAGCTGTTCATGGCCTATCCGGGAGTCTTCTACAGCGACGACGGACAGATCCTGCGGGCCATGCAGCGCGGGGCCGCCAACGGCGGACTGATCATGATGCACGCGGAGAACGGCATCGCGATCGACGTCCTCGTGGAGCAGGCCCTGGCCCGGGGCGAGACGGATCCCCGCCATCACGGAGAGGTCCGCAAGGCCCTGCTGGAGGCGGAGGCGACCCACCGCGCGATCCAGCTCTCCCGCGTCGCGGGCGCGCCCCTGTACGTCGTCCACGTGTCGGCGGAGGAGGCCGTAGCGGAGCTGGCCGCGGCCCGCGACAAGGGCCTGCCGGTCTTCGGCGAGACCTGCCCGCAGTACCTCTTCCTCTCCACCGACAACCTGGCGGAGCCGGACTTCGAGGGCGCCAAGTACGTGTGCAGCACGCCCCTGCGGCCGAAGGAACACCAGGCCGCGCTCTGGCGGGGCCTGCGGACGAACGACCTCCAGGTGGTCTCCACCGACCACTGCCCCTTCTGCTTCAAGGGCCAGAAGGAGCTCGGCGTCGGCGACTTCTCCAAGATCCCCAACGGGCTGCCCGGCGTAGAGAACCGCATGGACCTGCTCCACCAGGCCGTCGTCGACGGGCACATCAGCCGCCGCCGCTGGATCGAGATCGCCTGCGCGACCCCGGCCCGGATGTTCGGCCTCTACCCGCAGAAGGGCACCATCGCGCCGGGCGCGGACGCGGACGTCGTCATCTACGACCCGCACGCCACGCAGACCCTGTCCGCGGCCACCCACCACATGAACGTCGACTACTCCGCGTACGAGGGGAAGACCGTCACCGGACAGGTCGAGACCGTCCTCTCCCGCGGCGAACCCGTCATCGAACAGCGGAAGTTCACCGGGCGCGCCGGCCACGGCAGCTTCGTGCCCCGCTCCACCTGCCAGTACCTGGGCTGAACCACCCCAGGATCTCGCCGCACCGACTTGAACTTGGAGGTCCCGCGTGGACTTCGGACTCGTCCTGCAGACCGACCCGCCCGCCTCGGAGGTCGTCGGTCTGATGCGCCGGGCGGAGCGCAACGGCTTCCGCTACGGCTGGACCTTCGACTCCGCCGTGCTGTGGCAGGAGCCCTTCGTCATCTACAGCCGGATCCTCGAACACACCACCAAGCTCCACGTCGGCCCCATGGTCACCAACCCGGGGACCCGCACCTGGGAGGTCACCGCCTCCACCTTCGCCACCCTCAACGACATGTACGGCAACCGGACCGTCTGCGGCATCGGCCGCGGCGACTCCGCCATGCGCGTCGCCGGCCGCAAGCCCAACACCCTGGCCCGCCTCGGCGAGGCCATCGACGTCATCCGCGACCTCGCCGAGGGCCGCGAGGCGACGGTGGACGGCAACCCGATCCGCATCCCGTGGATCAAGGAGGGGAAGCTGCCGGTGTGGATGGCGGCCTACGGCCCGAAGGCACTGGCCCTGGCCGGGCAGAAGGCCGACGGCTTCATCCTCCAGCTCGCCGACCCGTTCCTCACGGAGTGGATGGTCAAGGCGGTCCGGCAGGCCGCCGCCGACGCGGGCCGCGATCCCGACGCCCTGACGATCTGCGTCGCCGCCCCCGCCTACGTCACCGCCGACGACTCCCCGCAGGCCCTCGCCCACGCCCGCGACCAGTGCCGGTGGTTCGGCGGCATGGTCGGCAACCACGTCGCCGACCTGGTCGCCAAGTACGGCGAACACTCCTCGATGGTCCCCGAGGAGCTGACGGCGTACATCAAGGACCGGCAGGGCTACGACTACTCCCACCACGGCCGCGCCGACAACCCCGACACCACCTTCGTCCCCGACGAGATCGTCGACCGCTTCTGCCTCCTGGGCCCCGCCGAGGCCCACCTCGACAAGCTCCGCCACCTCAAGGACCTCGGCGTCGACCAGTTCGCGGTCTACGACATGCACGACAACCGCGAGGGCACCATCGACGCCTACGGCACCGACATCATCCCCGCCCTTCGCTGACGCAGAGCCCGGGCCGGGGCCACGGCCTCCGGATCGGCGGGGACGTGGGTCTCGTCGAAGCCGGTGATCAGCTCGTCCAGGACGCCGCCCCGCTCGATCTGTCCGCTGTGCTGCCTTCTCCAGGTATGCGGAGACCCTGCTCGCCGACCCGTTCGCAGCGGCCGGCGGTCAGGGGCCGACCGTCCGCCCCTGGCGCAGGCTTTGGCCGTATGCCGTCGTCGAGGCTAGGGTGTGCCGCCGCGTACTCGGCGGATCGCTCCCCTGACGGAGGTGGGAATGGGGCTCATCGATGCGGACCACGTGGGGCTGGTCGTCGCGGCGCGGGCCGGTGACGACCGGGCGCGCGAGGAGCTGATCGCCGCGTACCTGCCGTTGCTGTACAACATCGTCGGGCGAGCGCTGGGCGGACATGCGGATGTCGACGACGTGGTCCAGGAAACCCTGCTGCGCGTGGTGCGCGACCTGCCCACCCTGCGTGCCCCGGAGAGCTTCCGGTCCTGGCTGGTGTCGATCACACTCCGCCAGATCAACACCCACTGGCACCGGCAACACGCCCTCGCCGACCGGACCACGGTCATCGACGAGGCGCGCCGGATGCCGGACGCCGGCGCCCAGCCCCTGGACGTGACGATCCTGCGGCTGCACGTGTCGGACGAGCGCCGACGGGTGGTCGAAGCCGGCCGGTGGCTCGACCCGGACCATCGGGTGCTGCTGTCGCTGTGGTGGCAGGAATGCGTCGGCCTGCTCAGCCGGGAGGACATGGCCGCCGCCATGGGGCTCACGGTCGCGCACGTCGGAGTGCGCATCCAGCGCATGCGGGAGCAGCTGGAGTCGTGCCGGACGATCGTCGCCGCGCTGGAGGCCGACCCGCGCTGTCCGCAGCTGGGGGAGACCGTCGCCGGCTGGGACGGCCTTCCGGCATCGGTGTGGCGCAAGCGGATCGCGCGGCACACACGTGACTGCCCGGTCTGCACGACGACGTCGCCAGAACGGGTTCCGGCCGAACTGCTCCCCCTCAGCCTCACGACGCTGGCCGTCCCGGCCGCACTCATCGCCGCGCTGGCCGCCAAGGGCCTTCTGCCGAGTACGGCAGCGAGCGCCGCCGGGCTGGCCGCGGCCCCCGTCGCCGTCGGCGCGGCGACGGGGGGAGGCGGTCTCCACGGCGCGCTGATCGGCAAACTCCAGGCGGTGACGGCTCATCCGCTGGTGAGCCTCGCGACCGGCGCGGTGCTCATCGCCGGGACCGCCACCTACGCGACCTGGCCCGAACCGGCGCCTCGCGTGCCCGGCGCCACCGCCGCTCCCACGGCCGGCACTCCCACGCCCCTTCCCTCGCGCACCCCCACGTCGGCCGGACCGTCCCCGGCGAGTCCGTCCCCGGTGAGCCCGCCCTCGGTCAGCCCGTCCGCCGTCGCGGGCACCGTTCCGCTGGGCGCACGGTCGCTGGAGTCCGCGGACAGCCCCGGCCTGTTCGTCACGTACACCGGCGACTTCGCGGCGCTCGGCAGCGTCGCCGCGTCCAGCGGCCCGCAGGCACGCCAGCGGTTCACCTTCACGGTCGTCGGGGGACTGGCCGACACGCGGTGCGTCACCTTCCGCGCCGCAGACGGCCGGTACCTTCGCCACCATTACCTGCGGCTGCGGCTGAGCACCGACGACGGCAGCGCACTGTTCCGTGAAGACGCCACCTTCTGTCCCCGTCCCGGGGCGGTCGCCGGGTCCGTGACCCTGCACGCGCACAACTATCCGGGATCGGTCCTCCGCCACCGCGACGGCGGAATCTGGCTCGACGGCTCCGACGGCACGCGGGCCTTCGCCGGCCAGGCTTCCTTCGTCGTGCGCGGTTCCGGGGCCTGAGCACCGCTCCTCGGGCGATCCCGACCGAGCCGCACCGTCACGGCTGGTGCTCCTCCAGCCCGATCCCCCACGGTTCCCGCCCCACGCCGTGACCGGCGTCCACCGCAGATCACTGCGGCGCCCCTCTTCCACGGGCGCGACCAGGCCACGGCGCCCGGCATAACGCTTTCTGCCTGCGAGATGCATCACCGGGCGATCCCGCGAACGGCGCCGCTTTTCCGTTACGAGACCGCGTGCCCGGAAGCCTCCACTTCAGGGGTGTCCCTCCCGCCGCCCGTCATGACGCGCCGACGCGGCAGGGTCCCGACCTCCCCCACCGACGATCCCCTGAAGAAAGCCCCTCACATGACGCAACACACCCACGAGCCCAGAACGACCGGTACGCAGGGCCCCCGAGGAGAATCATGAAGGGCCTGCACCGGCTCCACCGGCGCCGCCGGACATGGGCGATAGGACTGTCGGCCACGGCGCTGGTGGCCGGCGTCGTGACGCTCCTCCCCAGCTCCGCCGGAGCCGCGGGCCTGGGCACCCAGGCCGGCCCCTCGGGCAGGTACTTCGGGACGGCTGTGGCAGCCGGCAGGCTCGGCGACTCCGCGTACACCGCGATCGCGGACCGGGAGTTCAACATGGTCACCCCGGAGAACGAGATGAAGTGGGACACCGTCGAACCGTCCCGCGGCAATTTCAACTTCGGTCCCGCGGACCGGATCGTCGATCGTGCCCTGGCACGCGGCCAGCGCCTGCGCGGCCACACCACGGTCTGGCACTCGCAGCTCCCCTCCTGGGTCGGCTCCATCCGCGACGCGCAGACGCTGCGCGGTGTGATGAACCACCACATCACCACCCAGATGACCCACTACAAAGGCAAGATCTACGCCTGGGACGTGGTCAACGAGGCGTTCGCCGACGGCGGCAGCGGCCGGCTCCGCGACTCGGTCTTCCAGCGGGTGCTGGGCGACGGATTCGTCGAGGAGGCGTTCCGCACCGCCCGCGCGGCCGATTCCTCGGCCAAGCTCTGCTACAACGACTACAACATCGAGAACTGGTCGGACGCCAAGACCCAGGGCGTCTACCGCATGGTCAAGGACTTCAAGTCCCGCGGCGTGCCCATCGACTGCGTCGGGTTCCAGAGCCACTTCGGGGCGGGCGGCCCGCCGGCGAGCTTCAGGACCACCTTGGCCGGCTTCGCCGACCTGGGCGTCGACGTCCAGATCACCGAGCTGGACATCGCCCAGGCGTCACCCACCCACTACGCGAACACGGTCAGCACCTGCCTGTCCGTGGCCCGGTGCACCGGCATCACGGTGTGGGGCGTCCGTGACAGCGACTCCTGGCGCAGCGGCGAGAGCCCGCTGTTGTTCGACAGCGGTGGCAGGCCCAAGCCCGCGTACACCGCCGTCATGAACGCTCTCACGTCCGCCTCCGGTACGACCCCGGGCAAGCCGACCGGCGGTACCGGGGAGATCAAGGGCGTGGCCTCCGGCCGCTGTGTGGACATCCCCGGCTCCGCCACCGCCAACGGCACCCGCGCGCACCTGTGGGACTGCGGTGGACAGGCCGGCCAGCGCTGGACCCACACCGCCGCCAAGCAGCTGAAGGTGCACGGCGACAAGTGCCTGGACGCCAAGGGCAAGGGCACCACCAACGGCACGCCGGTGATCGTCTGGGACTGCAACGGCGGCGCCAACCAGCAGTGGGACGTCAACTCCAACGGCTCGATCACCGGCGTCCAGTCCGGGCTGTGCCTCGACGCCGTCGGCGCCGCCACCGCGAACGGCACCACGATCCAGCTGTACGCCTGCGCGTCCGTCGGCAACCAGAAGTGGACCTGGACCACCCCGTCCGGGACGGGCAGCGGCACGTGTGATCTCCCGACGGCGTACAAGTGGAGTTCGACGGGTCCCCTCGCGCAGCCGTCGAACGGGTGGGCCGCGCTGAAGGACTTCACCCACGTGATGCACGACGGCAAGCACCTCGTCTACGCGTCGAGCGCGTCGGGCACCTCGTACGGCTCGATGGCGTTCCGCCCCTTCACGAACTGGTCGGACATGGCGTCGGCCGGCCAGATCCGGATGGGCCAGAACGCGGTGGCGCCCACCCTGTTCTACTTCGCACCCAAGAGGATCTGGGTGCTGGCCTACCAGTGGGGCGCCTCGCCCTTCAGCTACCGCACGTCGAGCGACCCCACCAACCCCGACGGCTGGTCCGCGCCGCGGCCGCTGTTCACCGGCAGCATCCCCCGTACCGAATCCGGCACCGGACCGATCGACCAGACCCTGATCGCCGACGAGAAGAACATGTACCTGTTCTTCGCCGGCGACAACGGCAGGATCTACCGGGCGAGCATGCCGATCGGGAACTTCCCGGGCAACTTCGGCTCGTCGTACACCACGGTCATGAGCGACACCGCCAAGAATCTCTTCGAGGCGCCGCAGGTCTACAAGGTCCAGGGCCGGAACCAGTACCTCATGATCGTCGAGGCTCGCGGTGCGAACGAGCGGCGCTACTTCCGCTCGTTCACGGCCTCCAGCCTGAGCGGTGCGTGGACCCCGCAGGCCGCGACCGAGAGCAACCCCTTCGCGGGCAAGGCCAACAGCGGCGCCACCTGGACCGACGACATCAGCCACGGTGACCTGATCCGCACCAACCCCGACCAGACCATGACCGTCGACCCCTGCAACCTGCGGTTCCTGTACCAGGGCAAGTCCCCCACCGCGGGCGGACCCTACGACGGGCTGCCCTACCGGCCGGGCGTCCTCACCCTGCAGCGCTGACCTGCCCGATCCACAGTCGTACAAGGAGAAACACCCCCCATGAACAACCCCACCAACGCCGGGCGCCGCGGACGTCACCGCCGTCGCGGGACCGCCACCGCCCTGCTGCTCGGCGTGCCCGCCACCGTCGTGCCGTACCTCCTGTTCGTGCAGGACGACTCGCAGGCCGCGACGGTCGACGACAGCGCCTACTACAAGCTGGTCTCGGTGCGCAGCGGCAAGGTGCTGGACGTCAACGCCTTCTCCACCGCCGACGGCACCCGCATCCAGCAGTGGACCGATCAGAACACCGCCAACCAGCAGTGGAGGCTGAGGTCCACCGGCGACGGCTACTACGAGCTGGTGAACCGCAACAGCGGCAAAGTGCTCGGCATAGCGGGCGATTCGACCGCGCAGGCGGCTGCCGCCGAGCAGCAGACCGACAGCTCCTCCGCCTCCCAGGAATGGCGGATCGACGAGGTGAGCGGTTCCGGCGCCGTCACCTTCACCTCCCGCAGGAGCGGCCAGGTCCTGGACGTCCGGGGAGGGTCCACGGCCGACGGCGCGGCGGTCATCCAGTACGGCGGCCATGGCAGCACCAACCAGCAGTGGAGGCTGGTGAAGACGGCCGAGGCCCCGGCCACCGGGACCGGACCGTACGTGTGGAAGAACGCCCAGGTGGTGGGCGGGGGTTACGTCACCGGGCTGGTGTTCAACCCCCGGGAGAGGGGGCTGCTGTACGCGCGTACCGACATGGGCGGTGCCTACCGCTGGGACGCCGCGGCCGAGCAGTGGATCCCGCTGACCGACTGGCTCGGCGAGAAGGACTGGAACCTGCTGGGCATCGACGCGCTGGCCACCGACCCCGTCGACCCCGACCGGCTCTACCTCGCCACCGGCACCTACACCAACGAGTGGGCCGGCAACGGCGCGGTCCTGCGCTCCACGGACCGTGGCCGCACCTTCCAGCGCACCGATCTGCCGTTCAAGCTGGGCGGCAACGAGGACGGCCGCGGGGCCGGCGAACGCCTGGCGATCGACCCCTCGGACAACCGCACCCTGCTGCTGGGTACCCGTAAGAACGGCCTGTGGCGCAGCACCGACAGCGGTGCGACGTGGCGGCAGGTCTCCTCGTTCCCCGTCAAGGACGGTGCGGGCAGCGGTGCGGGCATCTCCTTCGTGACGTACGGCCCGGCCGGCAGCAGGACGGTCTACGTCGGCGTCGCCGACAGGTCCACCTCCCTCTACCGCTCCACCGACGGCGGCAGCACCTGGCAGGCGGTCCCCGGGCAGCCCACGGGCCAGTTGCCGCAGCACGGAGTGCTCTCCGGTGACGGCTCGCTGTACCTGACGTACACCAACGCCCTCGGACCCAACGGCGTGACGGCGGGCTCGGTCTGGAAGTACGCACCGGCCGGCGGGACGTGGAAGAACGTCTCCCCGTCCCAGGGCGGCTACGGGTTCTCCGGCCTGGCCGTCGACCCGCGCAAGCCGTCCACGGTGATGGTCACCACGCTCGACCGCTGGTGGCCCGAGGACGAGATCTACCGCACCACCGACGGCGGCACGACCTGGAAGGCACTGGCGGACAGGTCGGTGCGGAACGCCTCCGCCGCCCCCTACGTCGGCACCCACACCGGGCACTGGATGACCGCCCTGGCCATCGACCCCTTCGACTCCGGGCACGTGCTGTACGGCACGGGCAACGGCATCTGGCGCAGCAAGGACGCCAACGCCACCGACAGCGGCGGCACCAGCCACTGGACCGCGGGGGCGCGGGGCCTCGAGGAGACCGCGCTGATGGACGCGATCGCCCCGCCCGGGGGTGCCGCCGTCGTCACCGCCATGGGCGACCAGGGCGGTTTCCGCCACGAGGACCTCACCAAGGTCCCGGCCGGGCGGCTTGACAACCCGATGATGGCCAACAGCACGGACATCGACTTCGCCCAGGCCAATCCCTCGGTGATGGTCCGCGTCGGCCACGGCGGCGCACAGGACGGCGCCTACTCCACGGACGGCGGCATCAGCTGGAACGGCTTCAAGACCGAGCCGGTGGCCGGTGCCCGGGACGGCCGTGTCGCGCTCGCGGCCGACGGCTCGGCCATCGTCTGGACCCAGGCCGGCCAGGTCCCGTACCGGTCGACCGACAAGGGGGCGAGCTGGTCGAGGGTCGGCGGCCTCGGCACCGACGCGGTCGTCGTCGCCGACCGCTCCTCGGCCAGGACCTTCTACTCACTGGCCGGCGGCACGCTGCACGCCAGCACCGACGGCGGCGCGACCTTCACCGCCCGGGCGACCGGCCTGCCCGCCGGCCGGCTCACGGCCGTCCCCGGCGTCGCCGGAGACCTGTGGATCGCCGGCGGCGGCCAGGGGCTCCGGCACTCCACCGACGGCGGCCGCACCTTCACCACGCTCACCACGGTGCAGTCCGCCTCCGCCCTCGGCTTCGGCAAGGCCGCGCCCGGCGCCTCCTACCAGGCCCTGTACCTGATCGGCACCGTCAAGGACGTCACCGGCGTCTTCCGCTCCACCGACAAGGGCGCCACCTGGCTCCGCGTCAACGACGACGCCCACCAGTGGGGCAGCATCGGCGGCGTCGGCGTCATCACCGGTGACCCGGACACCTACGGCCGGGTCTACGTCGGCACCAACGGCCGCGGCCTCCAGTACGGCGACCCGTCCTGACGCCGCCACCGGAGCGGACACGCGGCTGACGTCCGCGCCGGCCTGCCGGCCGCAAGGGGATCCCGCCCTCTGACCAGTGCGACAGCTGGTCGGAGGGCGGCATTCCGCCGCGGCGCGAGAAGGAGCGCAACGTCAGCGCAGGGCGCCGGGCCGTGGCGCCGTCCTGCCCGAACGTGACAGGGAGGGCGACCCCGGCCATGGGGCCGCCCTCCCTGTTCCGGATGCTGATTACGGCTTGCGTCCGCACCACGCCACGAGGCGGTCGATGGCCGGCGCGTCCGCGTCGACGTCCACCGCGGCCCCGAACGGCGCACCGTCACGCGGCCCGGCGGGCAGCCCGCGCTTCATGGCGGCGTACGAGATCGCCACGAGTTCGGGGTCCCAGTCCGGGAGCTGTCCCGTCGCGGTGGCCACGTCCCAGGTGTGCACCGTGAACTCCGACGTCCAGACGGCCGCGGCGGCAGCACCCGGAAGGCTACCGAACGGCAGTGTCAGGATCCGGTCAAGGACCGCGGGATCCGCCCACGCCGCCTCGACCTCACGCACCGCGGCGTCCCACGCCTCCTGCCATTCGGTGTCCGCGAGGTCGTCGGCGACCGTGGGGAGACTCGTCACGTCGCCGCCGCGCCCGGCGAGGGCGATCCGGCGCAGGACGGCGACGAGGTGTCCGGCCAGCCGCCGGACGGTGAACTCGGTGCAGGGCGTGGGCGCGTCGAACTGCTCGGGCCGGACTGCGGCGATGGTGCGTCCGGCCAGCGCGATCGCCTTGAGCAGGGCCTGACGAGGGTCGCCGGTGAGGTCAGGGGTGACAGTGGAGCGCGCGGTGTTCTCGATGTGTGTCATGGCCTCATCCTGGAAGCCGAACAGGTCATCTTCTGGCCACTTTCCGGAAGAGAATCGTCGGCATGAGAGCCGATCGCCTGGTGGCAACCCTGTTGTTCCTCCAAACGCGTACCCGTGTGACCGTGGCCGAGGTCGCCGCCGAACTCGAAGTGTCGCCGCGGACCGCACGCCGCGACCTGGAGGCCCTGTCCACCGCGGGCATCCCCGTCTACTCGCAGCGTGGCCGCGGCGGCGGCTGGTCGCTGGTCGGCGGCGCCCGTACGGACCTCACCGGGCTGACCGCCGGGGAGATCCGGGCGCTGTTCCTGCTCGCGGGCCCGTCGTCGACCACGCCCGAACTCCGTGCGGCGTTGCGCAAGCTGGTTCGGGCGTTGCCCGCACCCCTGCGTGCGGGAGCCGAGGCCGCGTCGCGGGCCGGCCTTACCGACGGCACGGACTGGTCGCGCGCCGACGTCACGGCCACCGGGCCGCACCTCGACGCGCTCCGGCGGGCCGTGGTGGACGGGATCCAGGTGCGGCTCGGGTACGCCGGGCCGGGCAAGCCCGTCGGCGAGCGAACCGTCCATCCGCTCGGGCTCGTGGCCAAGGCCGGTCACGACTACCTCGTCGCCGATACGGAGCGGGGCTTGCGGACCTTCCGGCTCAGCCGGGTCACCTCGGTCCAGGCAACCGGCGAGCCCGTCGTACGGCCGCCCGGCTTCGACCTTCCCACGGTCTGGCGTTCGTTCGCCGCGCGCTTGGAGGAGCGGCTGTACGCGGCGACGGTTCGGGCCCGGGTCGAGCCGGGTGCCATGGCGAACCTGGAGCGGCTGTTCGGCGGGCGTCTGCACGTCGGTCCGGTGCTCCACGACGGGTGGACGGAGATACGGGTCGACGGGCCGACGCCGGAGGTCGTCGCGGCACAGCTGGCCGGGCTGGGGGCACGCATCGAGGTGCTGGATCCGCCGGAGGCAAGGGAGCGGCTCGCACGTCTGGCGGTCGAGCTGGCCGGTGTGTACGGGCCGCCGGGCTCTGGATAGCCGCCCGGCACGGGCCCGATCCCGGAGGGCGGCCCCATCCCTTCCTCGAGCCGCTCGCCGGCCACGGCCGGGCGGTGGGCTCGCCGCCTCCCCGCTCTGCACGACGCTGATGACAAGCGGGCGGCGGTCCCGCCGTCCGGGCCCGCCCGTTTGAGGCAGGCATGACACCCTGCGGTCCCTGCTCGGAGTCGTTCCACCACCGGTCGGCCAGCCGCTCCCGTGCACCGATCTCATGGCGCGTCAGGGCCGCCGCCTGCAGCCCTGGACCCGGGGCGGCGTCATGCCCTAGCCTCGCAGACACCGAGAAGCGGGGCAGCGTCGCCTACTTCGGGTCCCTCCCAACCTGCCCGGACGTGTTCGCGCCCCCGTAACTCGCCCATCACGGTGTCGTTTTGCGTTTACACAACGCAACGAAGGCGGTCGTCAATGTCCGGCACGGAGTCCTCCGACTACACCCAGCGTCTCGCGCGGCTCGAGACCTCGGGAATCAAGCGGTTGCTCCCCACGCAAGCTCCCTATCGATGGAACCTGAAGAGGCTCGGACTAGGGCGGGTGCTCGACGTCGGCTGCGGTCTCGGCCGCAACCTGCTGAACTGCGGACCCGACAGCGTGGGCGTCGACCACAACGCCCACTCCGTCGCCACCTGCCGTGAGCGCGGTCTCACCGCCTACACGCCGGACGAGCTCGCCGAGGCCCCGGACTGCGGTCCCGGTTCCTTCGACAGCCTGCTCTGCGCGCACGTCCTGGAGCACATGGACGAGACGTTCGGGAACTCGGTCCTGGAGCAGTACCTGCCGCTGGTGAAGCCGGGCGGCTCGGTCGTGCTGATCTGTCCGCAGGAGGCCGGCTACAAGACCGACTCCACGCACGTGCGGTTCGTCGACTTCGACGGGATGCGCGCGCACGCCGAGAAGGTCGGGCTCGGCGTCGAGCGCACCTACTCGTTCCCGTTCCCGCGGTCCGTGGGCAAGGTCTTCCCGTACAACGAGTTCGTCCTGGTCGCCCGGGTTCCCGCGGAGGCCTGACGCGGCCGGCCGGCCGTGACCCGTCCTGTCAGGGGACGGGCCACGGCCCCCGGCCCGGCACGTGTGCCGCCGCGGAACGCCAACCCGGGCGCGGGTGATCTCCGTGGCCCGTCCGACGGCCCGTGGCCCGTCCGACGGCGCGCAGCCCGTCCGACGGTCCGTGACCCGTCGGACGGCCCGCAGTCCGGCCGACGGGCGCGGCGGCCGGCCGGCCACCGGCGGGGCGGCGCTACGGGACCCGGGCCGTCCAGTCCCGGGCCGCGAACTTGGACTCCGCCAGGTCCTTCGCCAGCGCCAGCTCCTCCTCGGTCACCCGGCCCTCCGTGAGGCCGTACCGGCCGCGGAACGAGTCGATCATCCGCTCGATCACCGCCTCGCGCGGCAGACCGGTCTGCCGGCGCAGCGGGTCGACCCGCTTCTTCGCGCTCTTGGTGCCCTTGTCGGAGAGCTTCTCGCGCCCGATCCGCAGCACCTCGGTCATCTTGTCGGCGTCGATGTCGTACGCCATCGTCACGTGGTGCAGCACCGCGCCCTCGCCCGCGACCACGCGCTTCTGGGCGGCGCCCGCGATCTTGCCGGCGTCGGTGGCGATGTCGTTCAGCGGCTGGTACCAGGCCTTTACGCCCATGTCGCCGAGCGCGCCGAGCACCCAGTCGTCGAGATAGGCGTAGCTGTCGGTGAAGGACAGGCCCTGGACGAGGGCGTCGGGGACCGACAGCGAGTACGTGATCGTGTTGCCCGGCTCGATGAACATGGCACCGCCGCCGCTGATCCGGCGGACCACCTCGATGCCGTGCCGCTCGGCCGCCTCCGGGTCCACCTCGTTGCGCAGCGACTGGAAGCTCCCGATCACCACGGCGGGCGAACCCCACTCCCACACCCGCAGCGTCGGCGGGCGCCGGCCCGCGGCGACCTCGGCGGTCAGCACCTCGTCGAGCGCCATGTGCAGCGCGGGGGACTGGGGCGCGTCGTGGACCAGCTGCCAGTCGTAGTCCGTCCAGTCCGTGGCGTGCGCGAGCGCCCGGCGGACCGCGACGCCGATGCCCTCCGTGGTCAGGCCGAACATCTCCGTGCCCGGCAGCAGCGCCTGGTCGATGCGGGCCGCGAGACCGGCGGCGTCGGTGTCCGCGGGGGCGCCTTCGAGGGCCCGGTCGATCGCCAGGATCGCCTCGTCGGGTTCGAGGAAGAAGTCGCCCGCGACCCGGACCCGGCGCAGCGCGCCGTCCTCCACGTCGAGGTCGACGACGACCAGCTTGCCGCCCGGGACCTTGTACTCGCCGTGCACGGGCCCTACCTGGATGGTGAGCACGGAGCTTTGGGGGTGAACTCGACCAAAGCGTACTCGTGGCCGGCAGGTCGTCCGCCGGTTGTCCACAGGTCGCCCGGGAGCCCCCGCGTTGTCAGACGGGTGTGGTGGGATGGACACATGACGGAACAGACCGTGACCGAGACCGGAGCCCACGACTTCCTCGCCCACGTCCTCGCCGGCGGCACCACCGAGGTGGAGGAGGCGGTGCGCAAGGCCGCCGCCGCGGAGATCATGCCGCGCTTCCGGCAGCTCGACGAGGACGAGATCGTCGAGAAGAACGGGCCGCACGACCTGGTGACCGTCGCCGACCGGGCCGCCGAGGCCCACCTGACCGCCTCCCTCACGGCGCTGCTTCCCGGCTCGGTGGTGGTCGGCGAGGAAGCGGTGCACGCCGACCCCGCGGTCTACGAGGCGCTGAAGGGCGACGCCCCGGTGTGGATCGTCGACCCGGTGGACGGCACCCGTCAGTTCGTGCGCGGCGAGGCCGGTTTCTGCACGCTGGTGGCCCTCGCCCGGCGCGGCGAGGTCCTCGCCTCCTGGACCTACGCCCCCGCCCTCGACGAGTTCGCCGTCGCGGTGAGCGGCCACGGCGCCACCCTGAACGGCGAGCCGATACGGTCGGGCGCGCCCGCGTCCGGTGCGGTCCTGGAGGTCGCCACCTCCCACCCGGACTACACCACGCCGGACCAGAAGCGCGCCCTGCTCGGACTGCGCACCGAGGGCGTCCGCCCGCGCCCCTGCGGCTCGGCGGGACTGGAGTACCTGGCCGTCGCCCGCGGCCGCCTCGACGCGGTCGCCTTCTCCTGGGAGTACGCCTGGGACCACGCCGCCGGGCTGCTGCTGGTGGCGGAGGCCGGAGGCGCGGACCTCACCCTGACCGGCGAGCGCTTCCGGATCACCGGCGGCAACACGCTGCCGTTCACCGCGGCCCGCGACGCCGCCACCGCCGAACGGATCCGGTCACTCCTCGGGGCCCGGTAAGTCCCGTACGAGGCCGGGAATATGCTGGGTTACCTGGCCCGCCGACCGACGAAGGAGTCCAGGTGCCGTCGATGCTCGATGCCGTCGTCGTGGGGGCGGGGCCCAACGGACTGACCGCCGCCGTGGAACTGGCCCGCCGCGGCTTCTCGGTCGCCGTGTTCGAGGCGAAGTCCACCGTGGGCGGCGGCGCCCGCACGGAGGAGCTCACGCTTCCCGGCTTCCGCCACGACCCGTGTTCTGCCGTGCACCCGCTCGGCATCGGCTCGCCCGTATTCAAGACCATGCCGCTGCAGCGGCACGGGCTGGAGTGGCTGCACGCCGAGCTGCCCATGGCCCACCCCTGGGACGACGGCACCGCGGCCGTCCTCTCCCGTTCCGTCGCCGAGACCGCCGCCTCCTTCGGACCGCGCGACGCCGGCACCTACCGGCGGCTCGTCGCGCCCTTCCTCGGCAAGTGGGACAGCCTGGTTGGGGACTTCATGCAGCTGCCGCTCACCGCGCTGCCGCGCGACCCGGTCACGCTGGCCCGCTTCGGCCTGGCCGGACTCCCGCCGTCCACCTGGCTGATGCGCCGCTTCCGGGACGAGAAGGCACGCGGCCTGTTCGCCGGGCTCGTCGGCCATGTCATCGCCCCGCTCGGCGGCTTCGCCACCGGGGCCGTCGGCCTGGTCTTCGCGCTCGCCGCGCACACGGGCGGCTGGCCGCTGCCCCGCGGCGGCTCCCAGTCGATCTCCGACGCCCTCGCCGCGTATCTGAAGGAGCTCGGCGGCGCCGTCCACACCGACTTCGAGGTCAAGCGGCTCGACGACCTGCCGCCGGCCCGCGCCTACGTCTTCGACACCTCGCCCACCGCCCTCGCCAGGATCGCCGGGCTCGGCGCCGCCTACGACGGCTACCGCTACGGCGCCAGCTGCTTCAAGATCGACTACGCCCTGTCGGGCCCCGTACCGTGGACCGCCGACGCCGCGCGCCGGGCCGGCACCGTCCAGGTCGGTCCCACCATGGGGGAGATCGACACGGCGCTGCACCAGGCGTCCTCCGGTACCGCCCCGGACGCCCCGTTCCTCATCACCGCCCAGCCCAGTCTGGTCGACCCGAGCCGTGCCCCCGAGGGCAAGCACGTCTTCTGGGCCTACGGCCACGTCCCCAACGGCTGGCGCGGCGACCTCACCGACGCCATCGAACGGCAGATCGAGCGCTTCGCGCCCGGCTTCCGCGACCTGATCCTCGCCCGGGCCACCGCCGGACCGCCCGAGCTCGCCGAGCGCAACGCCAACTACGTCGGCGGCGACATCGCCTGCGGCGCCGCCCGCGGCCTGCAGCTCGTGCTCCGGCCGAAGCTCTCCCTCTTCCCCTACAGCACGCCCCACCCGGCGGTCTTCCTCTGCTCCTCCGCCACCCCGCCCGGCCCCGGCGTCCACGGCATGTCCGGCCACAACGCGGCCAAGGCGGTCTGGCGCCGGCTGCGCGTGCCCGCGGGGAGATGAGGCGGCGAAAACCCGGATGACCCGCCCACCCGTCGGCGGGACGATGGAGACATGACCACCCGACCCGAGATCGTGCTCGTCCGCGGCGACATCACCCGGCAGGACACCGACGTCATCGTCAACGCGGCCAACTCCTCCCTCCTGGGCGGAGGCGGGGTCGACGGGGCGATCCACCGCCGGGGCGGACCCGCCGTCCTCGACGCGTGCCGCAAGCTCCGCGCGGGCCACTACGGCCGCGGCCTGCCCACGGGCAAGGCCGTCGCCACCACCGCCGGAAACCTGGCCGCGCGCTGGGTCGTCCACACCGTCGGCCCGGTCCACAGCGCCCAGGAGGACCGTTCCGAGCTGCTCGCCTCCTGCTACCGGGAGTCCCTGCGGGTGGCCGACGAACTCGGCGCGCGCTCCGTCGCGTTCCCGGCGGTCTCCACCGGCGTCTACGGCTGGCCCATGGACGACGGCGCCCGCATCGCCGTCGAGACCGTCCGGGCGGCGACCACGTCGGTGGCGGAGGTCCGCTTCGTGCTCTTCGACGAGAACGCGTACGCGGCCTTCGAGGCCGCCCTGGGCTGACCCTCCGGCCCGCCCGCCCACCGGTCGCCGCCCCCGTCCCTCGGACGCCCGGCGTCCGCCGCCCGTCACGATCCGGCCGCGCCTGCACGTTGATCAGGCATTCAGCGCGCCCTGTGATGCAGTCCCACCGGTGGCAGCCGGGTCTGCGTGCCGACCCGGTCGGGCGGCTGGGCCGCCATCGAGGGCTGGCGGCTCGACACGGGGGAGCGGCCCCAGGAAGCCCTGTCCATGGGCCCGCCTCGCTGCCCGACCGCATCGCGGCCCTGATGGAGACCTACGCCCTCAGCCCGCGCGAGTGCCAGGTCCTCGCCGAGGTGGTCGGCGGCGCGCCCACGTCGGAGATCGCCACCAGGCTCCGGCTGTCCCCGTTCACGGTCCGGGACCACCTCAAGACGGTCTTCACCAAGACCGGCGTCCGGTCCCGCCGCGAACTCGTCGCCCAGGTCTTCTTCCCGCACTGCCTGCCCGGCGCTGCCCCTCCCGGAGCGCGGAGGCCGGCCAGGTCGTCGGACGTTGATGTCGTTTTCTCGCCAGCCCGGCCCGCCCGCGATCACCGATCCTTGAGGCATGCACACCGACACCGAGCGCTGCGTGCGGGCCGTCCAGTCGAAGGACGCCCGCTTCGACGGCGTCTTCTTCACCGCCGTCCGCACCACTCGGATCTACTGCCGGCCCAGCTGCCCGGCCGTGCCGCCCAAGCCCGAGAACATGGAGTTCCACCCCACCGCCGCCTCCTGCCAGCGGGCCGGGTTCCGGGCCTGCAAGCGCTGCCGGCCCGACACCAGCCCGGGATCGCCCCACTGGCACGTCAGGGCCGACGCCGTCGCCCGCGCCGTGCGGCTGATCCAGGACGGCGTCGTCGACCGCGAGGGGGTGCCCGGCCTCGCCGCGCGGCTCGGCTACTCCACGCGGCAGATCGAGCGGCAGCTGCTCACCGAGCTCGGCGCGAGCCCCCTCGCACTCGCCCGCGCCCAGCGCGCCCAGACCGCCCGGCTGCTCATCGAGACCACCCCCATGCCCATGGCGCAGATCGCCTTCGCGGCCGGTTTCTCCTCCATCCGCACCTTCAACGACACCGTCCGCGAGGTCTTCGCGCTCACCCCCGGCGAGCTGCGGGCCCGCGCCAGGGGCCCCCGCGCCGACGGATCCCGGGTGTCCACCACGCCCGGGACCATCACCCTCCGGCTGCCGTTCCGCGCCCCGCTCGACCCGTCCAACCTCTTCGGCCACCTGGCCGCGACCGCCGTCCCCGGCGTCGAGGAGTGGCGCGACGGCGCCTACCGCAGGACGCTCGCCCTCCCGTACGGCTACGGCATCGTCGCGCTGACCCCGCGCCCCGACCACGTGCTGTGCCGGCTCTCGCTCACTGATCCCCGCGACCTCCCGATCGCCATCAGCCGCTGCCGCCGGCTCCTCGACCTCGACGCCGACCCCGTCGCCGTCGACGACCAGCTGCGCGCCGACCCGCTGCTCGCGCCGCTCGTCGACGCCGCGCCCGGCCGGCGGGTACCGCGCACCGTCGACGCCGCCGAGTTCGCCGTACGGGCCGTGCTCGGCCAGCAGGTGTCCACCGCCGCCGCACGCACCCACGCGGCCCGCCTGGTCACGGCGCACGGCGTCCGCGTCGAGGACCCGGAGGGCGGCCTCACCCATCTCTTCCCGACGCCCGAGGCCCTCGCCGGGCTCGATCCCGAGACCCTCGCCCTGCCGCGCAGCCGCCGCACCACCCTGATCACCCTGATCGGCGCCCTCGCGGACGGAAGCCTCGCCCTCGGACCCGAGAGCGACTGGGCCGAGGCCCGGGCCGGGCTCCTCGCCCTGCCCGGCTTCGGGCCCTGGACCACCGAGGTCATCGCCATGCGGGCGCTCGGCGACCCCGACGCCTTCCTCCCCGGCGACCTCGGCGTCCGCCGCGCCGCCCAGAGCCTCGGGCTGCCGGCCACGCCCGCCGCGCTCACCGACCGGGCGGCACGCTGGCGGCCCTGGCGCGCGTACGCCGTGCAGTACCTGTGGGCCACCGACGAGCACCCGATCAACCACCTGCCCGCGTAAGGAAGTTCCGCCATGCCTCCCACCGTCCGGCACACGGTCGTGGACAGCCCCTACGACGCGCTGACCCTGGTCGCCGTCGACGGCGTCCTCAGCCGCATCCACATGACCGGCCAGCGCCACCGCCCGCCGGAGGAGACCTTCGGCAGCCCCGACCCGCGGCCGTTCACCGAGGCCGTGCGGCAGCTCGACGCGTACTTCGCCGGCCGACTCACCGAGTTCGACCTGCCGTTGCACCTCGTCGGCACCGAGTTCCAGCTCCGCGTGTGGGAGCAGCTGCGCAGCATCCCGTACGGCGAGACCCGGACGTACGGCGAACTCGCCGAGGCCCTCGGCAATCCCGGCGCCTCCCGCGCGGTCGGCCTCGCCAACGGCAAGAACCCGGTGAGCATCGTCGTCCCGTGCCACCGCGTGATCGGCGCGGGCGGCGGGCTCACCGGTTACGGCGGCGGCCTCGACCGCAAGCAGCGGCTGCTGGCCTTCGAATCGGGCGCGGCGGCCCCCGACGCCCTGTTCTAGCGGAGCCGTTCGAGCAGCGCGGGCAGCGCCGTGCCGATCGGCTCGCGCACGACCTCGTCCGCGATCGGGTCGTACGGCGTCGGCTCGGCGTTCACGATGATCAGCCGGGCGCCGTGCTCGGCCGCGATCCCGGCGAGCGATGCCGCCGGCTGCACCTGGAGGCTGGTGCCGACCGCGACGAACACCTCCGCGGCCTTCGCGATCGACATCGCGTCGCCCAGCACCTTCGGGTCGAGACGCTGCCCGAACATCACCGTCGCCGCCTTCAGGATGCCGCCGCACGTCCGGCACGCCGGGTCGTCCTCGCCGGCCTTCACCCGATCCAGCGCCTCGTCCATCGACGAACGGGCGTGACAGGCCGTGCACACCACCGACCGCGCCGAGCCGTGGAGTTCGAGCACCTTGCGCTCGGACACGCCGGCGGCCTGGTGCAGCCCGTCGACGTTCTGGGTGATCACCCGCAGCGCGTTGCCGCTCTTCTCGTAGGCCGCGACGGCGTGGTGCGCGACGTTCGGCTCGGCACGGAGGACCGGCAGGTCGAGCCGCATCCGCCACGAGCGGCGGCGGATCTCCGGGTCGGCCATGTACGGCCCGTAGGTGACGAGCCGCTCGGCCTCCGGGTCGCGCCGCCACACCCCGTCGGGTCCGCGGTAGTCGGGGATGCCCGAGTCCGTGGAGATACCGGCTCCGCTGAGAATCGCCACCATGGTCATGTGGCGAGCGTAGGCGGGCCGGTGGACCTCCCGCGATCCGATTTGTTGCTGCCGGGTCCGCCCCCACGGCCAAGGTCAGCATCTCCCTCGACGCCGAACTCGTGGTCGAGGCCATGGTCCGCCGGCCTCGGCAGGCCCCAGGACGCCGTCGAGGCGGTCGTCCGCGACCTCATCGCCCGCGGCCGCCGCACCGGGGCCCGCACCGCCTCCCGCGACACGTCCGCGCGCACCGGCCGCCTCACGCCACCGGAACCCGGACACGGCTGGCGCCCGTCCGGGTGCTCAGGCGCCAGGGCGTGACCCGACCCGCACCGGGCGGCCGTTCTCCAGTTCCACCGGGCCGCGGCCGCCGTCCAGCGCGGCAAGGGCCGCGACCACCCGCAGCCCCAGGCCGCCCGGCAGGTACGCGGGCAGCTCCGCCGGCTCCACCAGCTTCCAGGAGACCAGCTCCTCCTCCTGGAGCCGGATCGCCGCGAGCTGCTCACCGGACAGCACCCCGCCGTCGTACAGGTACGCCACCAGCGGGGGACGGCCCGGACCGGGCACCCAGTCGACGGCGAGCAGCGCGCCCAGCTCCACGTCGAGGCCGATCTCCTCGGCCGTCTCGCGCCGGGCGCCCGCCCGGGGCGTCTCGCCCGCGTCGGACTCGATCGTGCCGCCCGGCAGGGCCCAGCCCTCCCGGTAGTTCGGCTCGACGATCAGGACGCGGCCGGCCGCGTCCCGGAAGAGGGCGGCGGCCCCGGCCAGGACCCGGGGCAGGCCGGCGATGTACGTGGCGTAGTCGGACGTCGTCATCCCGTCAGCGTAGCCAGCCGTACCGTCCGCTCCGCCAGCTCGCTGATCCGGGACCCGTCGAAGCCCGCCACCGCGCTGTGCACCCGGTCCCGCAGCGGCTCCGACCACTGGGGCGGGATCGCCGCCGCGCCGCACAGCACGCCCGCGACGGAGCCGGCCGTGGCGCCGTTGGAGTCGGTGTCCAGGCCGCCGCGCACGGTCAGCGCGAGGGTACGAGTGAAGTCGCCCTCGCCGTAGAGGAGTCCGGCGGTGAGCACCGCGGCGTTCGGGATCGTGTGGATCCAGCCCAGCGAACCGGTCTCCCGGGACAGCTCGGCCAGCGCATCGGACCACTCCACTCCGGCCTCGTGCAGCGCCATCGTGTGCCGCACGGTCCTGGCGAGGCGGCTGCTCGCCGGGACGCGTTCCAGCGCGACGGACAGCGCGGAGCGCGCGTCGGGAGCCGTGAACGCGGCGGCGATCAGGGCCGCCGCCCACATCGCGCCGTACACCCCGTTGCCCGTGTGGGAGAGCACCGCGTCGCGGCGGGCCAGCGAGGCGGCCCGGCGCGGGTCGCCCGGCGAGGTCCAGCCGTACACGTCCGCCCTGATCAGGGCGCCGATCCACTCCTGGTACGGATTGTCGTAGGTGGCGGTCAGCGGCGGCTTCAGGCCGTTCGCGAGATTGCGGTAGGCCACCCGCTCCGCCGTGAACGTCTGCAGGTACGGCAGCCGCAGCAGCCAGTGCTCGCCGACCTGCTCGGTGCTGAAGGCGAAGCCGCGGGTCTCCAGCAGGTGCAGGCCCAGGATCGTGTAGTCGATGTCGTCGTCCCGGCAGCTGCCGTTGATCCGGCCGCGCACGCACTGCGGCCACTCGGGGCGCAGCTCGAAACCGTCGGCACCGGCGGCGGGCGGCGGGGGCAGGTAGTCGGTCAGCGGCAGGGCGTCGGTCAGCCGCAGATAGGCGTCGATCCGCTCGGTCGTCCAGTGGTCACCGCGTTCGACCGGCTTGCCGAGCATGTTCCCGGCGATCCGCCCCGTCCAGCCGCCGAGGATCCGGTCGGCGAGTTCACTGTGCTTGAGCTGACCCATGTCTACGGTGTAACCGACGGGACGCCGGGCCGCGCGCCGACCCGCCCGCCCGGCTCTCCGCGATCACTCCTCCCCGCCCTCGCCCCTGCCCGCCGCCACCTCCCCGCGCTCCCGCTCCTCGTCGCCCTCGGTGCGCGACCGCGCGGCCGCACGGCGCAGCCGGTGGTGGCGGGCGGCTCCCGTCCCGGCCGCCCGTTGGCTGACCGCCTCGCCGACCATCGCCCGTACCGCGTCCCCGACGCCGTGCGGCGCGTGGTGCCGGGCGGGGCCCGCGCCCGGGTCCTCACGCAGCTCCTTCAGGAGCGACCAGCACAGGCCCAGCATGACGAGCACGAAGGGCAGCGCCACCAGGATCGTCGCCGTCTGCAGCGAGTTCAGACCGCCGGCGACCAGCAGGACGGCGGCGACCGCGGCCATCAGGACGCCCCAGGCGACCACCAGCCAGGTCGGCGGGTTCAGCGCGCCGCGGCTGGTGAGCGAGCCCATCACCAGCGAGGCCGAGTCGGCGCTGGTGACGAAGTACGTCATGACCAGCAGCATCGCGATGTAGGAGGTGACCGTGCCGATCGGCAGGGCGTCCAGCATCGCGAACAGCGAGGCCTCCGCGCCGTCCTTCACCGCTCCCGCCAGGTCGGCGGCGCCCGTCGAGTCGAGCCGGATCGCCGTGCCGCCCATCACGCAGAACCAGACCACCGTGGCGCCGGAGGGCACGAGCAGCACCCCGAAGAGGAACTCGCGCACGGTTCGGCCCCGGGAGATCCGCGCGATGAAGGTGCCGACGAACGGCGCCCAGGACAGCCACCACGCCCAGTAGAAGATCGTCCAGGCCCCGAGCCACGCGCGGTCCGAGAAGGCGCCCGTACGGCTGGCCATCGGCAGCAGCTGGTGCAGGTAGCCGCCCACCGAGGCGGGGATCGTGTCCAGCACGTAAACGGTCGGGCCGAGCAGGAACACGAACAGCATCAGCGCGGCGGCGAGCACGATGTTCAGCGTCGAGAGCCACTTCACGCCCTTGTGCAGGCCCGAGAACGCCGACAGGACGAACGCCGCGGAGAGCGACACGATGATGATCAGCTCGGTGGCCGTGGAGTCCTTCACGCCCGCGGTGATGTTCAGGCCCTCCGCCACCTGGAGCGCGCCGAGGCCCAGGCTGGTGGCCGTGCCGAAGACCGTCGCGAACACCGCGAGCAGGTCGATCGACCTGCCCGGCCAGGACCGCGCCCTGCGCTCGCCGAGCAACGGAACGAACGCGGCGCTCAGCGTGTTGCCGCGGCCCTTGCGGAAGCCGGCGTAGGCGAGGGCGAGGCCCGCCATGCCGTAGATGGCCCACGGAGTGAGGGTCCAGTGGAAGAACGAGTACTCCATCGCGGTCCGGGCCGCGGCGCCGGTCCCCGGCTCGACGCCGGTCGCGGGCGGCGGGCTCAGATAGTGCTGGAGCGGTTCGCCCACCCCGTAGAACATCAGGCCGATGCCCATGCCCGCGCTGAACATCATCGCGATCCACGCGAGGTTGGTGAACTCCGGCTCCGAGTCGTCCGCGCCGAGCCGGATCCGGCCGAAGCGGCTCAGCGCGATCACCACGCACAGCACGAGGAAGACGTCCGCCGCCGTCACGAACAGCCAGGCGAAGTTGCCGAGGACCCAGCGCAGGGCCGTGGAGGAGGCGTCGTCGAAGGAGTCCTCGCCGAGCGCCGCCCAGCCGACCACCGCGACGACGGCCGCCATCCCGATGCCGATGACCTTCGGGTCCGGTCCGGGGTCCTGGACGGGGCGTGGCCCGGGTCTCTGATCGATCGGTTCCGTGCTCATGTGGCCCCACTATGGTGTGGAATATCGCCTTATCAGGGGGTGGCACGCCGTCTTCCCGTACGGATAGGGTCGGCCACGGCGCGACTGCCTGTTCGAAAGCAAGGGATGCAAGGTGACGGACGGAGCAGTAACTGAGGTCGCACGCGTGCTCGTCGCGGCCGACAAGTTCAAGGGTTCGCTCACGGCCGTACAGGTCGCGGAGCGGGTCACAGCAGGACTGCGACGGGTCGTCCCGGAGCTCGAGGTGGAGACGCTGCCCGTCGCCGACGGCGGCGACGGCACCGTGGCGGCGGCCGTCGCGGCCGGGTTCGAGCGGCGCGAGGTCACCGTGACCGGGCCGGTCGGCGAGCCCGTCACGGCCGCGTTCGCGCTGCGCGGGACCACCGCGGTGGTGGAGATGGCGGAGGCCTCCGGCCTCCAGCTGCTCCCGGCCGGGGTCTTCGCCCCGCTCACCGCCACCACCTACGGCTCCGGAGAGCTGCTGCGCGCCGCCCTCGACGCCGGCGCCACCTCGATCGTCTTCGGCGTCGGCGGCAGCGCCACGACCGATGGCGGCGCGGGCATGCTCGCCGCGCTGGGCGCGCGCTTCCTCGACGCCGACGGCGAGCCGGTCGGCCCCGGCGGCGGAGCCCTCGCCGGGCTCGCGTCCGCCGACCTGTCGGACGTCGACCCGCGCTTCGCCGACGTCGACCTCGTCCTCGCCAGCGACGTGGACAACCCGCTGACCGGCCCGAAGGGCTGCGCCGCGGTGTACGGCCCGCAGAAGGGCGCCTCCCCGCAGGACGTCGAGACCCTGGACGCGGCCCTCGCGCACTACGCGCAGGTACTGGAGAAGGCGATCGGTCCCAAGGCCGCCGAGCTCGCCGCCTCCCCGGGCGCGGGCGGCGCCGGCGGCATCGGCTACGGCGCGCTGCTGATCGGCGCGAGCTTCCGCCCCGGCATCGAGCTGATGCTGGACGTCCTGGGCTTCGCCCCGGCCCTGGAGCGCGCCACGCTGGTCATCACGGGCGAGGGCTCCCTCGACGAGCAGACCCTGCACGGCAAGGCCCCGGCGGGCGTCGCCGCGGCCGCCCGCGCGGCCGGCAAGGACGTCGTCGCGGTCTGCGGCCGCCTCGCGCTGGCTCCCGAGACCCTGGGCGCCGCCGGCATCCGCCGTGTCTACCCGCTCTCCGCCCTGGAGCCCGACCCCGCGAAGTCCATCCCGAACGCGGGCCCGCTCCTGGAGCAGGTCGCCTCGGACATCGCCCGGGACTTCCTGGCGTAGCGGCAGCTCGCAGCACCGGGCGAGGACCGTCCGCGGCCCCGCGGACGGCCCGCCCCGCCGGACCTTCCCGAGATGTGACCCGCATCACACCCCGATCCTGTCAGGAATCGCCTCGCTGTCCCGCTCAACCTCCGGGAGCAAGCGAAACGACAGGAGAAGACGCATGAAGCACCGCATCGTCGTCCTCGGCGCCGGCTACGCCGGCGCCTACGCGGCCGGGAACCTGGCCCGCCGGCTGTCCCCGGCGGACACCGAGATCACCGTCGTCAACGCCGAGCCGGACTTCGTCCAGCGGCTGCGGCTGCACCAGTACGCGGCCGGTCAGGAGATCGAGGCTCCGAAGCTCGCCGACGTCTTCGAGGGAACGGGCGCACGGCTGCGCCTGGGCCGGGTCACCGCCGTCGACCCCGAGCGCCGGGTCGTCGCCGTGGCCGACGCCGACGGGGACGCAGGCGAGCTCGGCTACGACACGCTCGTCTACGCGCTCGGCAGCCGCGTCGCCGACCACGGCGTCCCCGGTGTGGCCGAGCACGCCTTCGACGTCACCGGCCGGCCCTCGGCGCAGCGCCTGCGCGAGCACCTGGACGGTCTGGAGAGCCGGGCCGGGCAGGGCGGGGGCCGGAGCGTGCTGGTCGTCGGTGACGGGCTGACGGGCATCGAGACCGCCACCGAGGTCGCCGAGTCCCGGCCCGGCCTGTCCGTGACGCTCGTCGCCCGTGGCGAGCTGGGCGCCCGGCTCTCCGCCGGAGCCCGCGACCATCTGCGCCGGGCCTGCGGCCGGCTGGGCATCACGGTCCTGGAGCACACCGTCGTCGAAGCCGTCGAGGCGACGCGGGTGCGGTGCGCCGACGGCACCGTCCTGGTGTCCGACGCGACCGTGTGGACGGCCGGGTTCGCGGTGAGCCCCGTCGCCGCCGCCGGCGGGCTCGAGGTCACCCCGGACGGCCGGATCGTCGTCGACGGCACCATGCGGTCGGTCTCGCACCCCGACGTGTACGCCGCCGGCGACGCCGCGTACGCCATCGGCGACAACGGCCTGCCGCTGCCGATGTCCTGCGCCTCGGCCGGCTACACCGGCATGCGGGCGACCGACGCGATCCTCGGGCGCCTGACCGGCCGCAGTACCGGTAGCACCAGCCTTGCCTACCTCGGCAACCACATCAGCCTCGGACGGCGGGACGGGATCCTGCAGATGGTCGACGGGAAGGGAACCGCGAAGCCGAAGTACCTCGGCGGCCGGAAGGCCGCCCGGATCAAGGCGGGCATCCTCAGGATGTCGCTGTGGACCACCTCGCACCCCACCTTCGGCATCCCCAAGCGCCAACACCGCCTCGTGGCAACCGCGTTGATCCCTGCCGAGCAGGCGGGCCGCGTAGCCGGCCACTAAGGTGACCCACGTGGACAGCACCACCGCCGACCGCTTCGACACCAGCCGGTTCGAGGCCAGCCGGAACCGGCTGGCCTCGCTGGCGTACCGTCTCCTCGGCTCCGCCGTCGACGCGGAGGACGTCGTGCAGGACGCCTTCCTGCACTGGCAGGCAGCCGACCGGCAGCGGATCAAGGTGCCCGAGGCATGGCTGACCAAGGTCGTCACCAACCTGTGCCTCGACCGGCTCCGCTCGGCCCAGGCCCGCCGCGAACGCAGCGCCGGCGCCTGGCTGCCCGAACCGCTCCTCGACGGTGACCAGATGCTCGGCCCGGCCGACACGTTCGAGCAGCGCGAATCGGTCTCCCTGGCCGTGCTGACGCTGATGGAGCGCCTGTCGCCCTTCGAGCGGGCCGTCTACGTCCTGCGCGAGGCGTTCTCGTACAGCCACGCCGAGATCGCCGACATCCTCGACGTCAGCGAGGCCGCGAGCCAGCAGCACCTCCACCGGGCCCGGCGGCACGTCGCCACCGCGCGCCGTCGTGGCGGGGACGGCGCGGCCGACCCCGCCGCCGCCCGCAGGATCGTCGAGGAGTTCCTCGCCGCGGCCACCTCGGGCCGCACCGAACGGCTCGTGGCGCTCCTCACCGACGACGTCACCGCGGTCTCCGACGGCGCGGGCCTGACCGCGAAGCTGCTGCGGTTCGACACCCCGGAGCGCGTCGCCGCCGTCGCACGGGCCGGCTTCACCCCCACGCGCGCGAAGCGGCGCCTCGCCGGCGGCACGCCCACCGTCCACTACGCGCTCGTCAACGGCGCCCCCGCCATGCTCTTCGTCGTCGGGGACCAGGTCATCGGTGCCGTCACCTTCGACATCGCCGACGGCAGGATCGCCACCGTACGGGGCATCGCCGCCCCGGCCCGTCTCACCCGCCTCAACGATGCCTGGCGCACCCACGAGCCGGACACGCCGCTCGTCGGCGAGTGGTGACCCGCGAGGCCCTGTGCGCGCGGCCCTGTGCGCGGCACCGTGCGCTCGGCGACACACCCGCGTAACACGCCGGTGCGAGCCTCGGGCGCATGAACGACGCACGAAGCGAAGAGAAGCGGCTCGGCGAGGAGCGGCTCGGGGAGAAGCGGCCGGGGGAGAAGCGGCTCGGCGGCGGGGCGGAGATCCGGCGCCTGACGGCCGAGGAGGTCCGTGAGCGGGCCTCGGACGGTCTGGGCGCGCTCCTGGTGGACGCGGTCGCCGGTGGGGCCTCCATCGGCTTCCTGGCGCCGCTGGACCCTGCGGAGGCCGCCGCCTGGTGGACCGAGGTGGCCGACGGGCGCGAGGTCTGGGCCGCGTACGGCGCCGGGGACGCGGTCCTGGGCGCCGTGACCCTCGTACGCGACGCCAAGGCGAACGGGCGGCACCGCGGCGAGATCGCACGGCTCGTGGTGCACCGTGACGCCCGCGGCCAGGGCCTCGGCGCCCGGCTGCTCGCGACCGCCGAGGCGCACGCCGCAGCGACCGGCCTCGGCCTCCTGGTCCTGGACACCGAGACCGACAGCCCCGCGGAACGGCTCTACCGCGCGGCCGGCTGGACCGCGGCGGGCGTCATCCCGGACTTCGCCGCCGACCCGGGCGGCACCCTCCGCCCCACGACCCTCTACTACAAGCGCCTGGGCCGCTGACGGCCCCGCGCGCTGTCGACGGCACAGGAAAGGGCCCCGGACGCTGTCCGCGTCCGGGGCCCTTTCCGTCGGTCCTGCTACGGCAGCTGCGCCGCCTGCGCCTGCCGCGCCTCCCGGCTCTCGCGCCGGTTGTCGCGGAAGGTGTTCACTCGCCGGGCCGTCGCGAAGAGGGGGATCACGGCGCCCAGCACCACCTGGAGAGCACAGCCGGTCTGGAGCAGGAAGGCCCCGCCCGGCGCGTCGAAGGCCCACGCCGCCAGCATGCCCATGGCGCCGACGATCCAGCTGAGCATCGCCACCGCGAGGATGCCCCGCGGCTTCGGGTACTCGACCCGGCTCACCATCAGCCAGGCGACACCGATGATCGCGAGCAGCGTCGGGATGAACGGCAGCTCGAGGAGCACGATCGAGACCACCGTCAGCGCGCCGAAGGGGCTCGGCATGCCCTGGAACATGCCGTCCTTCATCGTCACGCAGGAGAACCTCGCGAGCCTCAGCACCACCGCCAGCAGCACGACGATCGCGGCCACGGCCGAGACCTTCTGCTGCGCGCCGGGCGTGACCATCCCGTACACGAGGACGAAGTAGGCCGGGGCCAGACCGAAGCTGATCAGGTCCGACAGGTTGTCCAGCTCGGCGCCCATCGGGGACGAGCGCAGCTTGCGCGCCACGATGCCGTCGAACAGGTCGAAGATCGCCGCGGCCAGCATCAGGATCACGGCGGTGGCGGCGCTGTTGCGCGCCATGCCGGTCTCCGAGCTGCCCGTGAGGTGAGGGATGAGGATCCCCGTGGTGGTGAAGTACACCGCCATGAAGCCGCACGTGGCGTTACCGAGCGTGAGGGCGTCCGCTATGGACAGCCTCATCGACAGCGGCATCTCCTCGGCCTCGTCGACGCCGTCCGCCTCCGCCTCGGCGACCCAGTCGGCCGCCCGAGTGTCGGGATCAATCACGGTCAATGCGAGTCACCCCCGCGGTCGTGGGCTGACCGACCTCGACCGCGACCTCGACACCCTCCGGCAGGTAGATGTCGACGCGCGAACCGAAGCGGATCAGTCCGATCCGGTCACCCTGCTCGACCTTCGTCCCCTGCGGGATGTACGGCACGATCCGCCGGGCCACGGCACCCGCGATCTGGACCATCTCGATGTCGCCGAGCTCGGTGTCGAAGTGCCAGACAACGCGCTCGTTGTTCTCGCTTTCCTTGTTGAACGCGGGCACGAAGCCGCCGGGGACGTGCTCCACGGACGTCACCGTGCCGGCCAGCGGCGCGCGGTTGACGTGCACGTTCAGCGGGCTCATGAAGATGGCGACGCGGGTGCGTCCGTCCTTCCACGGCATGATGCTCTGCACCACGCCGTCGGCGGGCGAGATGACCCGGCCCTGAGCGATCTCGCGCTCGGGGTCGCGGAAGAACCACAGCATGCCGGCCGCGAGAGCGGTGGCCGGCACGGCGACGGCCTTGGCGGCGGTCGACTTGCGAGCGCGCGCAAGGCTCAGCGCCGCGGTGGCGACGGTCGGCAGAAGCCACGGCGATGCTCCGCGTGCGATGCGTGCGCCCTTGAGGCTGTCGCGGTGTGCAGAGGTTTGGCTGTGGGGCATGGATGACCTTCGTAGCGGATGATGCCGCACTGGCAACGGGGGACGGCGGCTTTCCGGCGATGCTATCGGTTGCGAGCCGCAACTGGGCAAGCGAGAAGCCGAGTCGGAGGCCGGAAGCCGAACACAGGGTGTGATCTTCTTCGCGGCCATACCGACCTAAATGCGACAATCAACCCTGGAAGCGGTACTCCTCGAGCAGCCGACGACCAATGATCATTTTCTGGATCTCGGCGGTACCTTCGCCGATGAGCAGCATCGGTGCCTCACGGTAGAGGCGCTCGATCTCGTACTCCTTGGAGAACCCGTAGCCGCCGTGAATACGGAAGGCATCCTCGACGACCTCCTTGCAGTATTCGGAGGCGAGGTACTTCGCCATCCCTGCTTCGAGGTCGTTTCGTTCCCCGGAGTCCTTTTTGCGTGCTGCGTTCACCATCATGGCATGAGCGGCCTCGACCTTGGTAGCCATCTCGGCCAGCTTGAACTGAATCGCCTGGTGCTGGGCGATCGGCTTTCCGAAAGTGTGACGCTGTTGGGCATACTGGACGCCCAGCTCGAAGGCACGCTGCGCGACGCCGCAACCACGGGCCGCCACATTGACCCGGCCGACCTCGACGCCGTCCATCATTTGGTAAAACCCTCGGCCGGTGACCCCGCCGAGGACACGATTGGCCGGAATGCGCAGTCCGTCCATGATGAGCTCGGTCGTGTCGACGCCCTTGTAGCCCATCTTCTCGATCTTGCCCGGAATGGTGAGGCCGGGGCGCACCTCTCCGAAGCCGGGCTCCTTCTCGACGAGGAAGGTCGTCATCGACTTGTGCGGGGCGGTGCCCTCGGGGTGTCCTTCGTCACTTCGGACGAGCACGGCGACCAGCGTTGACGTGCCGCCGTTGGTCAGCCACATCTTCTGGCCGTTCAGGACGTACTCGTCGCCGTCCTGCACCGCCTTCGACGTGATCGCCGACACGTCCGAGCCGAGACCCGGCTCCGACATCGAGAACGCGCCGCGCGTCTCGCCGGCCGCCATCCGCGGAAGGAAGTACTCCTTCTGCTCCTGGGTGCCGTGCTGCTTCAGCATGTACGCCACGATGAAGTGGGTGTTGATGATGCCGGACACCGACATCCAGCCGCGCGCGATCTCCTCCACGCACAGCGCGTAGGTGAGCAGCGACTCACCCAGGCCGCCGTACTCCTCGGGGATCATCAGACCGAAGACGCCGAGCTCCTTGAGCCCGTCCACGATCTGCTGGGGGTACTCGTCACGGTGCTCGAGCTCCGTGGCGACCGGGATGATCTCCTTGTCCACGAAGTCACGGACCGTGGAGAGGATCTCCTGCTGGACGTCGGTCAGACCGTGGGTCTGGGCGAGTCGCGCCATGACTACTTCCCCTGTTCCTTCAGCTCGGGGCGGCCGGGCTGCTCGCCGCCGCGCGCGTCGATGTACTCGGCGGTCGGGACCATCACCTTGCGGCGGAAGACGCACACCAGGGTGCCGTCCTGCTTGTAGCCCTTGGTCTCGACGTAGACGATGCCGCGGTCGCTCTTCGACTTCGACGGCGTCTTGTCGAGGACGGTGGTCTCGCCGTAGATGGTGTCGCCGTGGAAGGTCGGCGCCACGTGCCGCAGCGACTCGATCTCCAAATTGGCGATGGCCTTGCCGGAGACGTCCGGCACGGACATGCCGAGCAGCAGCGAGTAGATGTAGTTGCCGACGACGACGTTCTTCTTGAAGTCCGTCGTGTTCTCCGCGTAATTCACGTCCATGTGCAGCGGATGGTGGTTCATCGTCAGCAGACAGAAGAGATGGTCGTCGTACTCGGTGACCGTCTTTCCGGGCCAGTGCTTGTAGACGGCGCCGATCTCGAACTCTTCGTAGGTGCGGCCGAACTGCATCGGGGATCAGGCCTCCGGGATCTCGAACTTGCTGGTGCGCTGCATGCCGGCGGCGCGGCCCTTGCCGGAGATGACCAGGGCCATCTTGCGGGAGGCCTCGTCGATCATCTCGTCGCCGAGCATCGCGGAGCCCTTCTTACCGCCGGCCTCGGACGTGTAGTAGTCGTACGCGTCGAGGATCAGCTCGGCGTGGTCGAAGTCCTCCTGCGAGGGCGAGAAGATCTCGTTCGCCGCGGCGACCTGGTCCGGGTGCAGCACCCACTTGCCGTCGAAGCCCAGGGCGGCGGCGCGCTGCGCGACCGCGCGGTAGCCCTCCTGGTTGCGGATCTGCAGGTACGGGCCGTCGATCGCCTGGAGGTTGTTGGCGCGGGCGGCCATCAGGATGCTCATCAGGATGTGGTGGTACGCGTCCGCCGGGTAACCGGGCGGCTGCTCGCCGACGACCAGCGACTTCATGTTGATGGAGGCCATGAAGTCGGCCGGGCCGAAGATGATCGTCTCGACGCGCTGCGAGGCCTGGGCGATCGCGTTGACGTTGGTGAGGCCCTGGGCGTTCTCGATCTGCGCCTCGATGCCGATCTTGCCGACCTCGAAGCCCATGGTCTTCTCGATCTGGGTGAGCAGCAGGTCGAGCGCGACGATCTGCTCGGCGCTCTGCACCTTCGGCAGCATGATGCAGTCGAGGTTCTGGCCGGCGCCCTCGACGACCGTGACGACGTCGCGGTACGTCCAGTGGGTCGTCCAGTCGTTGACCCGCACGACCCGGGTCTTGCCGGTCCAGTCGCCCTCGTTCAGGAACTTCACGATGGTGTGCCGGGCCTCCGGCTTGGCCAGCGGCGCGCAGGCGTCCTCGAGGTCCAGGAAGACCTGGTCGGCGGCGAGACCCTGGGCCTTCTCCAGGAAGCGCGGGTTGGAGCCGGGCACCGCGAGGCACGAACGACGCGGGCGCAGGCGGTTCACGGGGCTGGTCATGCGGGGACCTCCGTACTTTCAAGGGGGCTGAGCTGGTTGGCTTTGCGGATCTCGTCGACGATACGTCCGATGATCCCGGTGATCCCGAAGTCCTTCGGGGTGAAGACGGCGGCCACGCCCGCCGCCTTGAGCTCCTCGGCGTCGGCGTTCGGGATGATCCCGCCGACGACGACCGGGATGTCGGCCGCGCCGGCCACCTTGAGGCGGTCGAGGACGTCCGGCACGAGCTGGGCGTGCGAACCGGAGAGGATCGACAGGCCGACCGCGTGCACGTCCTCCTCCAGGGCCGCGTCCACGATCTGTTCCGGCGTCAGCCGGATGCCCTGGTAGACCACCTCGAACCCGGCGTCACGGGCCCGCACGGCGATCTGCTCGGCGCCGTTGGAGTGCCCGTCGAGGCCCGGCTTGCCGACCAGGAAGCGCAGCTTGCCCACGCCCATGTCCTGCGCGGTGCGCTCCACCTTGCCGCGCACCTCGGCCAGCGGGGAGCCCGCCTCGGCCGGAACGGCCACCGGGGCGGAGGAGACACCGGTCGGGGCCCGGAACTCACCGAAGACCTCGCGCAGCGCCCCGGCCCACTCGCCGGTGGTGACGCCGGCGCGGGCGCACTCCAGGGTGGCCTCCATGAGGTTGTCGCTGCCCTTGGCCGCCTCCTTCAGCCGCTCCAGGGCCTTGCACGGCCGGGGGTGGTTGAAGGGCGGCTGGTAGCGGGTGTCGCGCCAGGTCTTCAGCGCGCCGACCACCCGGGCCTCGACGGCCGGGTCGACCGTCTGGATCGCGGTGTCCAGGTCGGCGGTGAGCGGGTTGGGCTCGGTCGTCTCGAAGATGTTGACGCCGACGATCTTCTCCTCGCCCGACTCGATGCGGGCGCGGCGCTCGGCGTGCGAGGAGACCAGCTGGGCCTTCAGGTAGCCGGACTCGACGGCGGCCATGGCGCCGCCCATCTCCTGGATCCGCTCGATCTCCGCCAGGCACTCGGTGACCAGGGCGTCCACCTTGGCCTCGATGACGTGCGAGCCGGCGAAGATGTCCTCGTACTCCAGGAGGTCGGACTCGTGCGCGAGCACCTGCTGGATGCGCAGCGACCACTGCTGGTCCCAGGGGCGCGGCAGTCCGAGCGCCTCGTTCCAGGCCGGGAGCTGGACGGCACGCGCGCGTGCGTCCTTCGACAGCGTCACGGCCAGCATCTCCAGGACGATCCGCTGGACGTTGTTCTCCGGCTGGGCCTCGGTCAGACCGAGCGAGTTGACCTGGACGCCGTAACGGAAGCGGCGCTGCTTGGCGTCCTCGATCCCGTAGCGCTCGCGGGTGATCGTGTCCCAGATGCGGCCGAAGGCGCGCATCTTGCACATCTCCTCGATGAAGCGGACGCCCGCGTTCACGAAGAACGAGATGCGGGCGACGACCTCGCCGAACCGCTCCTCCGGGACCTGTCCCGAGTCGCGGACGGCGTCGAGGACGGCGATCGCGGTGGACATCGCGTACGCGATCTCCTGGACCGGAGTGGCCCCCGCCTCCTGCAGGTGGTAGCTGCAGATGTTGATCGGGTTCCACTTCGGGATGTGGTTGACCGTGTACGCGATCATGTCCGTCGTGAGGCGGAGCGAGGGGCCGGGCGGGAAGACGTGCGTCCCGCGCGACAGGTACTCCTTCACGATGTCGTTCTGGGTGGTGCCCTGGAGCCGGGTGATGTCCGCACCCTGCTCCTCGGCGACCACCTGGTAGAGCGCCAGCAGCCACATGGCGGTGGCGTTGATCGTCATCGAGGTGTTCATCTGCTCCAGGGGGATGTCCTGGAACAGCCGCCGCATGTCACCGACGTGCGAGACGGGCACCCCGACGCGGCCGACCTCGCCGCGGGCGAGGATGTGGTCGGGGTCGTAGCCGGTCTGCGTGGGCAGGTCGAACGCGACCGAGAGGCCGGTCTGGCCCTTGGCGAGGTTCCGCCGGTAGAGCTCGTTCGACGCCTCGGCGGTCGAGTGGCCGGCGTAGGTCCGCATGAGCCACGGCCGATCCTTCTGACGCTCTGTCATCTATGGTCCCTGGGTCAGAGGTTGCGGTGTCAGATGTTGCGGAAGCGGTTGATGGCGTCGATGTGCTGGGCGCGCATCTCCGGGTTCCGGACGCCGAGGCCCTCCTCCGGGGCGAGGGCGAGCACGCCGACCTTGCCCTGGTGCAGGTTGCGGTGGACGTCGTAGGCGGCCTGGCCGGTCTCCTCCAGGGAGTAGACCTTCGACAGGGTGGGGTGGATCTTGCCCTTGGCGATCAGGCGGTTGGCCTCCCACGCCTCGCGGTAGTTGGCGAAGTGCGAGCCGATGATGCGCTTCAGCGACATCCACAGGTAGCGGTTGTCGTACTGGTGCATGTAGCCCGAGGTCGAGGCGCAGGTGGTGATGGTGCCGCCCTTGCGGGTGACGTAGACGCTGGCGCCGAAGGTCTCGCGGCCCGGGTGCTCGAAGACGATGTCGATGTCCTCGCCGCCGGTCAGCTCGCGGATCTTCGAGCCGAAGCGCTTCCACTCGCGCGGGTCCTGGGTCTGCTCGTCCTTCCAGAACTTGTAGCCCTCGGCGTTGCGGTCGATGACCGCGTCGGCGCCCATGGACCGGCAGATGTCGGCCTTCTCGGGGGAGGAGACGACGCAGATCGGGTTGGCGCCGCCGGCCAGCGCGAACTGGGTGGCGTACGAGCCGAGGCCGCCGCTCGCGCCCCAGATCAGGACGTTGTCGCCCTGCTTCATGCCGGCGCCGTTGCGGGAGACCAGCTGGCGGTACGCGGTGGAGTTCACCAGGCCCGGGGCCGCGGCCTCCTCCCAGCTGAGGTGGTCCGGCTTCGGCATCAGCTGGTTCGACTTGACCAGGGCGATCTCGGCCAGGCCGCCGAAGTTGGTCTCGAAGCCCCAGATGCGCTGCTCGGGGTCGAGCATCGTGTCGTTGTGGCCGTCCGAGGACTCGAGCTCCACGCTCAGGCAGTGCGCGACGACCTCGTCACCGGGCTTCCAGGAGTTGACGCCCGGGCCGGTGCGCAGGACGACGCCCGCGAGGTCGGAGCCGATGACGTGGTACGGCAGGTCGTGGCGCTTGGTGAGCTCGGACAGACGGCCGTAGCGCTCCAGGAAGCCGAAGGTCGACACGGGCTCGAAGATCGAGGTCCAGACCGAGTTGTAGTTCACGGAGGAGGCCATGACGGCGACCAGTGCCTCGCCCGGGCCGAGCTCGGGGAGGGCGACGTCGTCGAGGTGCAGCGACTTGCGCGGGTCCTTGTCACGGCTGGCGACCCCGGCGAACATCTCCGCCTCGTCCTTGTGGACGGTCACGGCGCGGTACGACTCGGGGAGCTTGATGTTGGCGAAGTCGGCCGAGGTGGAGTCGGGCGACTGGATCGCGTCCAGGATGTCCTTCACGGGATGCCTCCGGCGGTGCGGCGTCTGAGGGGGACGCGCTGAGGGTTACGTCGGGGTTGCTGCTGTGGAGGTGTGCCGTCGGTTCGGCGAGGTGGTGCTGTGGCGGCGCCGGGCTTTGCTTCGTTCCGCCTCTGCTCGTGACAAAGGCGCCGAGGAAGCAAAGCCGTGGCGCGAGGGTGCCTGTGACGCAGGCGTCCGGGCGCACGAGCAGGATCGCTTGTGGGGACAGCCGGCGCACGAGGTGATCTCTGCGCGCCGGCCGCCCGGACAGCATCAACGTATGGCACGCCGTGTCACCTGACAAGGCACTGCGTGCCAACAATTTCACTCAGATGCAATCTGCTCGTCACGGATGAGCGATGATCGATCGAAAATGCGCCTGAACTGGGCGTATGAGCCTTCGGATACGGCGAAGGCCGCCCCCGGAATCCGGGAGCGGCCTTCGCCGTGGAGCGGTGTCGGGGCGGTTCAGCCCTTCTTGAGTGCCTGCTGGATGGTCCGCATGACCTCGTCGAGCGATGCGTCCGTCCGGGCGACGGCGACCACCACGTCGCCCGTGGTGGACGCCGTGGCGGCCGGGGCGGCCGGGGCGGCCGACGGGGCCGGCTCGGTGGTCGTGCCGCCTGGCGCGGCCGGCCGCGCGCCTATGCCCGTGCCGAAGGTCTCCCGCACGATCGCGAAGGCGTGGTCGAGCTGGGCCTCCACGTCGCCCTGACCGCCCGCGCGCAGCCAGCGCCGCAGCACGTGGTTGTGCGCGGTGACCACCGCGGAGGCGGCCACCTCCGCGAGCAGCGGGTCGTCGTTGCCGTCGTGGTGGTCGCGCTCGTCGAAGTGACCGAGCAGATAGCGGGTGAAGAGTCGCTCGTAGCGGGCCACCGAGGCGATCTCGCGCTCCCGCAGCGTCGGCACCTCACGGGTGAGCCGGTAGCGGGCCACGGAGACGGCGGGCGAGCCCGCGTACATCTTCATGACCTCCTTGATCCCCCGGCACACCGTGTCGAGCGGGTGCTCGTGCGGCGGGGCCGCGTTCAGCACCGCCTCGGCGCGCACCAGGGTGTCGTCGTGGTCCGGGAAGATGGCCTCTTCCTTGGAGCGGAAGTGCCGGAAGAAGGTCCGCCGGGCCACCCCGGCCGCCGCCGCGATCTCGTCGACGGTCGTGGCCTCGTAGCCCTTGGTGGCGAACAGCTCCATGGCCGCGGCGGCCAGCTCCCGGCGCATTTTCAGCCGCTGCGCGGCGGCGCGGGTCCCCGCCGCGCTCTCGGGAGAGTCGGGCGTGGACGTGGCACGGGGTGTCTTCGCGGCCTTGGACATGTCCCGAACGTACTGCATCGGAGCGGAAGTGTGCCCAGGTGGGGGAGGGGAGCCCGGCCCGGCACCGGCGGTACCCGGCGGGCTGAGCAGCCCTCCCCATCCCCCGTACGACCCGTCGGCGGCCTCAGCGGCGGGCATATTCGCGGAAGCCACGCCCCGTCTTCCGGCCCAGGCAGCCGGCGGCCACCAGGTGCTCGAGCAGCGGCGCCGGGGCCAGACCCGGGTCGCGGAACTCGCGGTGCAGGACCTTCTCGATGGCGAGCGAGACGTCCAGCCCGACCACGTCCAGGAGCTCGAACGGACCCATCGGGTAGCCGCCGCCCAGCTTCATCGCGGCGTCGATGTCGTCCAGGGTCGCGTAGTGCTCCTGGACCATCTTGATCGCGTTGTTGAGGTAGGGGAACAGGAGCGCGTTGACGATGAAGCCGGCCCGGTCGCCGCAGTCCACGCCGTGCTTCTTGATCTTCGCCGTGACCTCGCGGACGGTCGCGTGGACGTCGTCCGCGGTCAGGACGGTACGGACGATCTCCACCAGCTTCATGGCCGGCGCCGGGTTGAAGAAGTGCATCCCGATGACGTCCTGCGGGCGCGAGGTGGCCCTGGCGCACGCGACGACCGGCAGTGAGGAGGTGGTGGTGGCGAGCACGGCGCCCGGCTTGCAGATCTTGTCCAGGCGGGCGAACAGGTCCTGCTTGATCTCCAGGTCCTCGGCGACCGCCTCGACCGCCAGGTCGACCTGGGCGAAGGCGTCGAGCGAGCCGGCCGGGACGATCCGGGCCAGCGTCTCGTCGCGGGCCTCGCCGGTCATCCGGCCCTTGTCGACGGAGCGGCCGAGGGACTTGGCGATCCGCGCCTTGGCGGTGTCGGCCTTCTCCTGCGAGCGGGCCGCCAGGACGACCTCGTAACCGGCCTTCGCGAAGACCTCGGCGATGCCGGAGGCCATGGTGCCGGAGCCGGCCACGCCGACGGAGCGGACCTCACGGCCGCCGCCGGCGGCGACCGAGTCCGGCGGGGTGAGGGCGTCGCGCACGACGGTGGCCGAGCCGGGGGCCTCGTAGGTGTAGAAGCCGCGGCCGGACTTGCGGCCGGTCAGGCCCGCCTCGCTGAGCTGCTTGAGGATCGGGGCCGGGGCGTGCAGCCGGTCCCGCGACGAGGCGTACATCGCCTCCAGGACGGTACGGGCGGTGTCGATGCCGATCAGGTCGAGCAGGGCCAGCGGGCCCATCGGCAGGCCGCAGCCGAGGCGCATGGCCGCGTCGATGTCCTCGCGGGAGGCGTACTTGGCCTCGTACATGGCGGCGGCCTGGTTGAGGTAGCCGAAGAGCAGTCCGTCGGCGACGAAGCCGGGCCGGTCGCCGACCGCGACGGGCTCCTTGCCGAGCTCCTGCGCCAGCCGGGTGACGGCCTCGACGGCCCGCGGGTCGGTCAGCACCGAGGAGACCACCTCGACCAGCTTCATCGCCTGGACCGGGGTGAAGAAGTGCAGTCCGAGGACCCGCTCCGGGTGCGCGGAGTCGGCGGCGAGCCGGGTCACCGAGAGCGCGTTGGTGCCGGTGGCGAGGATGGTGCCGGGCCGGACGATGCCGTCCAGGGCCCGGAAGACCTCCTGCTTGGTCTCGTACGACTCGGGCACGACCTCGATCACGAGGTCGGCGTCGGCGGCGGCCTGGAGCTCGGAGTAGGTACGGAACCGGGCGAGGACGTCCTGCCGCTCCTCCTCCGTGATGCGCTCACGGGCCACCGCGCGGGCGGTGGAGGCCTCCAGGGCGGCGACGGCCTTGGCGGCCGCGGTCTCGTCGATGTCGATGCCGATGACCTCGCGGCCGGCCCGGGCCAGGACATCGGCGATGCCCGTGCCCATGGTGCCGAGACCGACGACGGCGATGGTGGAGAGAGGGATGTCCATCAGGGGACTCCTGGGAGGAAGAGTGACGACTGAAGGCAGCGCGCGGAAAAAGGGGAAGGCGCGATGGGCCCGGAGGGCGGATGAGAGCCCGGGGGCGCGGAAAAAGCGAGGACGGACCCTGTCCCGGAGTCACGTCGAAACTGCCGAACCGAACGAACTCCCCCAAACCTTCGGGATGGGGGTACCCCAAGACGGCTGCGTCACCAGGCCGTCGTGAGAAGTGCGGGGGGTGGCCCGCTCACCTGAGATTAACTGCCCGGTAACGAGCGCGCCAGTCCTGGGAAGTTGGGAAAGTGTGATCTGGATCGCGGATAGCCTCGGATTCATGGAAATCGCCGAGGAACTTCCCGAGGATCCCGAATTCTGCTCGATGATCGATCGTTTGCGTGAAGAGATCGGGAATGCAGAAGGGGCCGTTCCCGCCGCATTCGAAGAACTCGCCGGGCCGCTCGGCACCGAGGAACTCCATCGCGCGCTCACCGCTCCCGGGCAGCCGCTCTGGGCCCGTGAGATCGCCGCCTTCCGACTCGGCCTGGCGGGTGACCCGCGCGCCTTCGAGGCGCTCGTCCTCCTCCTCAACCACCGCGACCCGGAGCGCTGCGTCTCCGCCGCCCACGCCCTCACCCGCCTCGGTGACCCACGGACCGCGCGGGCCGCCGCCGCGCTCGCCACCAACGAACTCCGCGTCGCCTACGCGCTGCTGCCCGTCCGCCTGCTCGCCGGCCTCCGGGCGCCGGAGAGCGTGCCGGCCCTCGTCGCGGTCCTGCGCCGCAGGCTCGCGCCCGGCGACCCGCACTGGCGGGTCGGCCTCGCCTGCGTCGAGGGGCTCGGTGCGCTGGGCGACCCGGAGGCCCGCGGGGTCCTGGAGGCGGCCCTGCCGCACCCGAGGTTCGGGGGAGCGGCGCGAGAGGCGCTGGGACGGCTCGGCGACAGAGGCTAGACGGTCGGCCGGTCCTCGGGTATCAGCGCGAAGGCCTCGATCTCGAGGACGAGTTCGGGCCGCACCAGGGCGCTCACCTGGACCGCCGAGCTCGCCGGCAGCGGGAGCGCGCCGAAAGCGGCGTCGCGGGCCGCCCGGACCGCGGGCAGGTGCGCCATGTCCGTGACGAAATACGTCAGCTTCACGACGTCCCCGAAGTCCGCGCCGGCGGCGGCCAGACAGCGGCCGAGGTTCGCGAACACCTGGCGGGCCTGGGCGTCCGGGTCCCCGGCGCCGACCACCGCGCCCCCGGCGTCGAGGGCGATCTGGCCGGAGACGGCCACGAACCGGCCGGTGCCCCACACGACATGGCTGTACTGCGGGCTGGGGGCCAGGCCCGCGGGGGCCGGGACATGGGTCAGGTGCGTGCTCATGCCTCACATCCTGACCCACGCCACTGACACTCCGGCCCGCCCCCGGCCGGCCCGCGGACGAGCCAGGAGGTGTCCCCTCGATCACTTGGATCGGGGAGACACCTCCTGGTACCTGGATCGGGGAGACACCTCCTGGGCCGTGTGGCCGAGCCGGCCGAGCCGGCCGAGCGGCCTCAGCGCACGTGCCCGAGCATCCCGTGCAGCGTGGCTCCGGCATCCGGGGCGGTGCCGCGGGTCGCCGTGGCCTTCGCGGGCTCCGGCTCCGGCAGGGTCTCGCAGACCGCGTCCGCCTCCGCGCCGTCCGCACCGCGGGGCACCTTTCCGGTGGAGAGGTAGGCGACGAGGTGCTCGTCCATGCAGTCGTTCCCGGCGAGCGTCACGCCGTGGTTGCCGCCGCCCTCCTCGACGACCAGGCTGGAGCCGCGGACCATCCGGTGCAGGGCGACCCCGCCCTCGTACGGCGTGGCCGCGTCGTCGGTGGCCTGGAGGACGAGCACCGGCGGCAGCTTGTCGTTGGTGACGTCCGGCGGGGTCAGCGGGTCGACCGGCCAGAACGCGCACGGCGCGTTGTACCAGGCGTTGTTCCAGGTGGAGAACGGCGCCTTGGCGTGGGCGTCCCAGTTGTCCTTCCGCCAGACGTTCCAGTCCCGAGGCCAGGCCGCGTCCCGGCACTGGACGCTCGTGTAGATCGAGTAGCCGTTCTCGGCGGCGGCGTCCGCGGCGCCGAAGTCCTCGTAGGCCTTCACCAGCGGAGCGCCGTCCCGCTCGTTGACGTACGCGGAGAACGCGGCCGCGAGCTTCGGCCAGTAGCCGTTGTAGTAGCCGCCCGGCAGGAAGGTGTCCTCCAGCTCGCCGGGGCCGACCTTGCCGCTCGCGGGCCTGGTGCGCAGCTCCTCCCGCATCCCGTACCAGGCGGCCTCGACGGCGGCCGGGTCGGTGCCGAGCCGGTAGGCGTCGTCGTTGCGGGCCACCCAGGCCGCGAAGTCCTTGTGCCGGGTGTCGAAGGCGTAGTCCTGGGCGAGGTTGTCCTCGTACCAGACTCCGTGCGGGTTGACGACGGAGTCCAGGGCCATGCGCCGCACCCGCTCCGGGTGGAGCCGGGCGTACACGGCACCGAGGTAGGTGCCGTAGGAGTAGCCGAGGTAGTTGAGCCTCGGCGCGCCGAGCGCCGCACGGATCGCGTCCATGTCGCGGGCGGTGGAGACGGTGTCGATGTACGGCAGCACGTCGGCGTACTTGTCGCCGCAGGCCTCGGCGAAGGCCTCGGCGCGCTCGACGCCGGCCCGCTCGCCGTCGGCGCCGCCGGGCACGGAGTCGGGCCTGACCGGGTCGAAGTGGCCGGGGAGGCAGTTCAGGGCGGGTTCGCTCTTGCCGACGCCACGCGGGTCGAAGCCGATGACGTCGTACTGCGCGGCCACCTTCGCGGGCAGCGCGGCGGCCACGTAGCCCGCCATGCCGCGCCCGCTGCCGCCGGGCCCGCCGGGGTTGACGAGGAGCGGGCCCTGGAAGGTCTTCGCGGTGTGCGCGACCCGGGTCAGGGCGAGCGTGATGTTCCGCCCGGCCGGTTCGTCGTGGTTCAGCGGCACCTTCAGGGTGGCGCACTGCAGCTTCGGGTACGCCTTGGTCGGACAGTCCGCCCAGGCGAGCGGAGCGTGGGGACGGGCCGCCGGCCCGGGTTCGGCCGCGGCGGTGGCAGTGGCGGTGGCGGGCAGGACGGTGACCGTCCCGGCGACCAGCGCCCCAGCGGCGATCAGCTTTCCTGCGCGGGGTCTCATACGGCGTCCGTGCCCCGTACACGGCTCACCAGGACCGTCTTCGCCGAGAGTTGACCCATTCGGCGGACGTGACGCACCGTCAAGGGAGTGGCGGTCACAGGAGGGTGAGCTGCTCGGGCCCGGATTCCGCCGCGCGCGCGTGGTGGTCGGGCAGGGGCGTCCCGCGGTGCGACCGCGACGCCTCCCGTCTGCCGGGACCTATGCCGAACTCGTCCGCCAGCTCGTGCACCTGACGGGTGATCCGGCGCTGGTACCAGGTCGGTGCGTAGGCCCCGGCCGCGTACATCCGCTCGTAGCGCCCGACCAGACCGGGATGGTGGCGGCCCAGCCAGGTCATGAACCACTCGCGGGCGCCGGGCCGAAGATGGAGCACCAGCGGGGTGACGGAGGTGGCGCCGGCCTCGGCGATGGCGCGCACCGTGGCGCGCAGCTGCTCGGGCCGGTCGCCGAGGAACGGGATGACCGGGGCCATCAGGACCCCGCAGCCGATGCCGTGCCCGGCGAGGGTGCGCACGACGTCCAGGCGGCGCTCGGGGGCCGGGGTGCCGGGCTCGACCGTCCGCCACAGCTCGTGGTCGGTGAAGCCGACGGAGACGGAGACCCCGACCTCGGTGACGTCGGCGGCCTGCCGGATCAGCTCCAGGTCGCGCAGGATCAGCGTCCCCTTGGTGAGGATCGAGAACGGGTTGGCGTGGTCCCGCAGCGCCTCCAGGATCCCCGGCATGAGCCGGTAGCGGCCCTCCGCGCGCTGGTAGCAGTCGACATTGGTGCCCATCGCGATGTGCGCGCCCTGCCAGCGGCGGGAGGCGAGCTGGGAGCGCAGCAGCTCCGGCGCGTTCACCTTGACCACGATCTGCGAGTCGAAGCCGATGCCGGTGTCGAGGTCCAGATAGCTGTGCGTCTTGCGGGCGAAGCAGTACACGCACGCGTGCGTGCAGCCCCGGTACGGGTTGACCGTCCACTCGAACGGCATGCGGGAGGCGCCGGGCACCCGGTTGACGATGGACCGGGCCCGCACCTCGTGGAACGTGATGCCGCGGAACTCGGGCGTGTCGAACGTACGGGTGGTGACCGCGTCCGTGCCGAACAGGGCGATGTCGGCGGGGGCGGCGGGAGCCGCGGGAGAGCCGGCCAGATGGTCCCAGCGCATGGACGCCTCCTCGGTGACGGGTGGTCCCAGATTAGAACACATGTTCCCTTGATCGCCGCAACCCGGATTTCGCGCCCCGGCCCCCAGGTGATTGGCTTGGGGCACATCCCCGAGAGATCAAGCTGGAGGAAGTGCAATGGCGCAGGTCGAGGCCACGACGGAGCGGATCATCGCCGCCGACGCGGAGACGGTGTTCGACACCCTCGCCGACTACTCCGGGACGCGCGCGAAGCTGCTCCCCGAGCACTTCAGTGAGTACGAGGTGCGCGAGGGCGGCGACGGCGAGGGCACCCTCGTCCACTGGAAGCTCCAGGCCACCAGCAAGCGCGTCCGCGACTGCCTCCTGGAGGTCAGTGAGCCCACCGACGGTCAGCTGGTCGAGAAGGACCGCAACTCCTCCATGGTCACCACCTGGACCGTCACGCCGGCCGGCGAGGGCCGGTCCAAGGCCGTCGTCAGCACGGTCTGGAACGGCGCCGGCGGCATCGGCGGCTTCTTCGAGAGGACCTTCGCGCCCAAGGGTCTCGGCCGCATCTACGACGCGGTGCTCGACAAGCTCGCCGCCGAGGTCGAGAAGTAGCCCGGGAAACCCTCCCGGTAAGTAGCCTCGGGAAACCGGAACCGGGAAGTAACGCCCGGATCCCTCACCGATTCGAGTGGTTTCCGCGCGACCCCCGCAAGAGTGCCCGGCGCACCCGGGGGTCGCGCGCCGCCCGGCAAATGCCCTGATGAGCGCCCCAAGTGCGCCGCCCCATAGGCCCGTTCGGCCCCGGACGGCCCACGCTCCTCCCGTACCGCCCGACTTGCTCCCCCTTCGCGCCCAATGCGAAGAATGACGCGCGCAGACGCCGCGACGAGGGGAGCAGTACGTGGGTGCGATCACGCTGGCCGAGCACGCCGAGGGCACAGCGGCCGCCGAGGGCACGGCCCCGCTCCTCGCGGGCGACCCGCCCGACGGCCGGACGCCACCGCCCGACGAGCCCCCGGCCGCCCTCGACCCGCGCCGCGTCCGGCTCGTCTTCTGCGGCCTCGTGCTCGCGCTGCTGCTCGCCGCGCTCGAGCAGATGATCGTCGCCACCGCCCTGCCGAAGATCGTCGGCGAACTCCAGGGCCTGGACCGAATGTCCTGGGCGATCACCGCCTATCTGCTCACCGCCACCATCGGCCTGCCCGTCTACGGCAAGCTCGGCGACCTCCTCGGGCGCAAGGGCGTCTTCCTCTTCGCGATCGTCGTCTTCGTCATCGGATCCGGCCTCGCCGGCTGGTCGCGCACCATGGACCAGCTCATCGCCTTCCGCGCGCTCCAGGGCGCCGGCGCCGGCGGACTGATGATCGGCGTCCAGGCGATCATCGCCGACATCGTCCCCTCCCGGGAACGCGGCCGCTACATGGGCCTCATCGGCGCCGCCTTCGGACTCGCCTCCGTCGCCGGGCCGTTGCTCGGCGGCTTCTTCACCGACCACGTCTCCTGGCGCTGGTGCTTCTACTTCAACGTGCCGTTCGGACTCGTCACCCTCGCCGTCGTCGCCGCCGTTCTCAAGCTGCCCAAGCCCGTCACCCGCGCCCGCTTCGACGTACTGGGCGCACTCCTGCTCGCCGCGGCCTCCACCTGCCTGGTGCTGCTGACCAGTTGGGGTGGCACCGAGTACGCCTGGGACTCCCGCGTCATCCTCGGCCTCGGCGCAGCCGCCGCCGCGGCCGCGGTCCTCTTCCTAGTCGTCGAGCGCTTCGCGCCCGAGCCCCTCATCCCGCTGCGGCTGTTCCGCGACTCCGTCTTCACCGTCACCAGCCTGGTCGGGGCCGTCGTCGGCATCGCGCTGTTCGGCGCGGCCAGCTATCTGCCCACGTTCCTGCAGATGGTCGAGGGCGCCAGCGCCACCGAGTCCGGTCTGCTCATGCTCCCGCTGATGGGCGGCATCGTCGTCGCCTCCGTCGTGTCGGGCCAGCTCATCAGCCGTACCGGCCGCTACAAGGCCTATCCGATCGCCGGCGGCGCCGTCGCCACCCTCGGCATGTGGCTGCTCTCCCACATGGACGCGGACACCCCGCGCCTCCAGCACAGCCTCTGGCAGGCCGTCCTCGGCGTCGGCATCGGCCTGGTCATGCCGGTCCTGGTGCTCGCCGTGCAGAACTCCGTGCGCCCCGCCGACCTCGGCACCGCGACCAGCGCCCACAACTACTTCCGGCAGATCGGCGGCAGCGTCGGTGCCGCGGTCTTCGGCACCCTCTTCGCCGCCCGCCTCGACGACGCGCTCGCCGATCGGCTGCCCACGGACGGCGCCGCCGCCGCGCTGCCGCCCGCCGACTCCATCACCCCGCAGACGGTCCACGCGCTGCCGCCGGCCCTGCGCGACGCCTTCGTGCAGGCGTACGCCGACGCGATGCCCCGGATCTTCCTCTACCTCGTGCCGGTCCTCGCGCTCGGCCTCGCCCTCGCCTTCCTTCTCAAGGAGAAACCGCTGGTGTCCCACCACGCCCCCGCCACCGAGGCCCCGGCCCCTCCCGTTCCGCACGCCCGGGCCACGACGGCCACCGCCACCACCACCACAGGACGGCGGACCGTCCCGCCGCTCGCCGGCGTCCCCGTCTGCGGCACCGTCCAGCACCACGACGGCAGTTGCGTGCCGCGCGCCGCGCTCACCCTCATCGACGTCCAGGGCCGCCAGGTCGGCCGCGGCGGCAGCGGCGACGACGGGCGGTACGCGCTCAGCGTGCCGGGCCCCGGTCCGTACGTCCTGATCGCCGCCGCCGGCGGCCACCAGCCGCAGGCCGTGTCGGTCACCGTGGGGGAGCGCCCGGTCGAGCTCGACGTCGTCCTCGGCGGCGCGGGGCGGCTCGCCGGCGCAGTCGTCACCGCCGACGGCACGCCCGTACGGGACGCGGCGGTCACCCTCACCGACGTGCGCGGCGACGTCGTGGCCTCTACGCGCAGCGGGCGCGAGGGCGGCTATGCGATCGACGAACTGGTCGCGGGGGAGTACACCCTGGCGGCCAGCGCCCCCGCCTTCCGGCCCGCCGCGCTCCCGGTCAGCGTGCAGTCCTCCCGCGAGACCCGGCAGGACATCGAGCTGGCCGGCGGCGCGGTGCTCCGCGGCACGGTACGGGCGGGCGGCGGCCGCCCCGTGGAGGACGCCCGGGTCACATTGCTGGACGCGGCCGGCAACGTCGTCGACACCCTCACCACGGGAAACGACGGCACCTTCCGCTTCGTGGACCTGTCCTCCGGCGAGTACACGGTGATCACCGCCGGCTACCCGCCGGTGGCCACTGTCCTCCAGATCGCGGGCGGCGGCCGCACGGAACGCGACCTCCACCTCGGCCACGAGGACTGAGGGCCGACGGGGGGCGGGGCAGACGGGGGGCGGGGAGGCGGGACGGCCGGGCGGCGGGGCGGCGGGGAAGCGGGGAAGCGGGGAAGCGGGACGGCCAGGCGGCCGGACGGCCCCCGAGGCGGAAGGAGGCGGGACGGTCAGGCGGGCGGGGCGGCCGGGCGGCCAGGTGGCGGGGCGGCGGAGCAGCCGGTGACGGAACGGGCAGGCCGCGGCTGAGGGCAGCCGGGAGGCGGAACGGCCCGGTGGTGGAACCGCCGGGCGGCGGGGCGGTCGGAAGGCGGCGCCCCGCCGGGCCGGCCGGAGTGGCCTCAGGAGGCGGTGGTCGCCTTGCGCAGCGCGTTGATGCAGGCGCCGATCGCCTCCTGCAGGGCCTCCAGGCGCTGGAGCATGTCCTCCTCGACGACGTCCTCCTCCAGGACCTCGTCGAGAGTCAGCTCCTCGAAGACCTTCGTCGCCTTCTGCAGGCTGTTGTAGAACTTCGTCCGGCGCTCCTGGACGCGCAGCTCCGGGTCCGCCTCGACGGCCTCGGCGACCAGCGTCCTCACGGAGTCGTAGGCCTCGCCGGCCCACTCGCCGGCCTCCTCCGAGTCGTCCAGCTCGTCGATCAGCGACAGGTGCCGCTCGGCCTCGGCGCGCAGCTCCGCCGGCGCCGCCACGGTCCGGCCCGCGGGCGTCCTGATCTGGCCGCCCTCGGCGATCTGCCGGACGTACTCGATCCGGTCCGCCGCCTTCGCCTCCTGCGCCACCGCCTTCTTCAGGTCGCCGGCGCGGGCGATGGCCCGGGCCATCTCGGTCTGCAGCGCCGGGTCCTCCTTCATGCGGTCGAGCAGCGCGCCCCGCGCGGCCTCCGCGGTGCCCGGGTCGGCGAGGATCGCGGCGCGCAGCGCGGTCGGGTTCTCCGCCACCTCCAGCGCCTTGGTCGCCTTGATGCCCTCGGCCTCGGCCGCCGCGGTGATCGCGTGGCCGCGCACGGAGGTGGCGCTGTTGCGGGAGGAGTAGTAGGACAGCCAGACGTCGGCGTCCGGCAGGTCGACGTCCTCGCCGGGCAGCAGCGCCTCGAACTGCGGCACCAAGCCGTCGTCCGCGGCCATGTCCCAGGCCTTGTAGTAGCGCATGACCCGCTCGGCGGAGCAGCCGGCGAGCTCGGCGAAGGCCTTCGCCGAGACCTTCTCGGAGCCCTCGGCGTGCTGGCCGCCGGGCCGCACGCTGCGGGCCACCTTGAGCGCGAAGGCCCAGCCGCCGGTCCGCGCGTACACCCCGAAGTCACGGGCGTCGCGCACCACGGCCTCGGCGACGGACTGCGCGGCGGGTTCGACCCACTCACCGGTGTCGACGGGAGCGGGGATGCCGGACGGTACGAGCGAGGTGGTCACCGAGAAGTCTCCTGGGGTCGGGATCGAGGCCGGGTCGGGAACGGTCGGATCGATGTCGGGGCCGGGTCGGGATCGGGGCAGCCCGTGACCGGGCTAGGGTCCGAGTCCGGGCCGCGGACGACGAAAACTGCGGCCGTCAGCCTATACGTACGTGATGAAAGGATTCGCCCGAATCACCGGCACCCGTCACCGCCACCGGTCCACGCCTTCGACACTTTTCCACAGGGGTGGTGAGGGTCACGGCACGGCGCGTACGGTGCCAGGCATGAAGATCCTCATCAGCGCCGACATGGAAGGGGCCACGGGCGTGACCTGGCCCGCCGACGTGCTGCCCGGCACCCCGCAATGGGAGCGGTGCCGCTCGATGTTCACCTCGGACGTGAACGCGGCGGTGCTCGGCTTCTTCGACGGCGGCGCCGACGAGGTGCTCATCAACGAGGCCCACTGGTCCATGCGCAACCTGCTCCTGGAGCGGCTCGACGAGCGGGCCGAGATGCTCACCGGCCGCCACAAGTCGCTGTCCATGGTCGAGGGCGTGCAGCACGGGGACGTCGACGGCATCGCCTTCGTCGGCTACCACACCGGCGCGGGCGCCGAGGGCGTCCTCGCCCACACCTATCTCGCCAACTCCATCACCGGCGTCTGGCTCGACGGGGTGCGCGCGAGCGAGGGCCTGCTCAACGCGCGCGTGGTGGCCGAGTTCGGGGTCCCCGTCATCCTCGTCACCGGCGACGACCTGACCTGCGAGGACGCCCTCGGATACGCGCCGGAGGCACACAAGGTCGCCGTCAAGGACCACGTCTCGCGGTACGCGGCGGTGTGCCGCACGCCCGCCAGGACCGCCGCCGACATCCGCGCCGCCGCCAAGGAGGCGACCGCCCTGGCCGTGCGGCACGAGCCGGTGCGGGGCGGGCCGTTCACGGTGGAGCTGGAGTTCGACGCCGAACACCTGGCCGCCGCCGCCACGGTGGTCCCCGGCGCCGAGCGGAGTGGCGAGCGGCGGGCCGCCTACACCAGCGAGACGATGTACGAGGCAATCCGCACGTTCAAGGCGGTGACCACGATCGTGTCCGCCGCCGTGGAGGAACAGTATGGCTGAGCAGCACCACGGCCCGGACGGGACGGCCCTCGACGAGGTCGTCACCTTCACCTCCGAGCTGATCCGCATCGACACCACCAACCGGGGCGGCGGCGACTGCCGTGAGCGGCCCGCCGCCGAGTACGTCGCGGAGCGCCTCGCCGACGCCGGGATCGAGCCCACCCTCCTGGAGCGGACCCCGGGCCGCACCAACGTGGTCGCCCGGATCCCGGGCACCGATCCTTCCGCCGACGCCCTCCTCGTCCACGGTCACCTCGACGTCGTGCCGGCCGAGCCCGCCGACTGGACCGTGCACCCCTTCTCCGGCGAGGTCCGCGACGGGACCGTGTGGGGCCGTGGCGCCGTCGACATGAAGAACATGGACGCGATGGTGCTCGCCGTCGTCCGCTCCTGGGCCAGGCAGGGCCTCCGGCCGCGCCGTGACATCGTCCTCGCCTACACCGCCGACGAGGAGGCCAGCGCCGAGGACGGCTCGGGCTTCCTCGCCGACCGTCACGCAGCCCTCTTCGAGGGATGCACGGAGGGCATCAGCGAGTCCGGCGCCTTCAGCTTCCATCCCGACCCGGCCACCACGCTCTACCCGATCGCCGCCGGCGAGCGCGGCACGGCCTGGGTCAAGCTGACCGCCCGCGGCCGGGCCGGCCACGGCTCCAAGGTCAACACGGCCAACGCGGTGACCCGCCTCGCCTCGGCCGTCGCCCGCATCGGCGACCACGAATGGCCGGTCCGGATCACCCCGACCGTGCGGGCCGCGCTCACCGAACTCGCCGCGCTGTACGGCATCGACGCCGACCTCGACGCCCCCGGGTTCGACGCCGACCGGCTCCTGGAGAAGCTCGGACCGGCCGCCGCCCTCGTCGAGCCCACCCTGCGCAACAGCACCAACCCGACGATGCTGGAAGCCGGTTACAAGGTCAACGTCATCCCGGGCCAGGCCGTCGCCTACATCGACGGACGCATGGTGCCCGGCGGCGAGGAGGAGTTCGCCGAGACCATGGACCTGCTCACCGGCCCCGACGTGGACTGGGAGTTCCACCACCGCGAAGTGCCGCTGGAGGCTCCGGTCGACTCCCCGACCTTCGCCCGACTGCGGGCCGCCGTCGAGCGCTTCGACCCGGACGGACACGTCATCCCCTTCTCCATGTCCGGCGGCACCGACGCCAAGCAGTTCTCCCGCCTCGGCATCACCGGCTACGGCTTCTCGCCCCTGAAGCTGCCGCCGGGCCTCGACTACGGCGCGCTGTTCCACGGCGTCGACGAACGCGTACCCGTCGACGCCCTGCACTTCGGCGTCCGCGTCCTCGACCACTACCTGCGGGACGCCTGACGGCACCGCGCCCCGCTCCACCCGTCACACCCGCACGACCCGTACAGGGGGGATCCTGATGGCACCCACGGCCACCTACGGCAGCTGGCCGTCACCCATCGGCGCCGCGCTCGCCGCCGCACACGACGGACGGCCCGAGTACGTCGGCTTCGTCGGCGACGAGGTGTGGTGGACCGCCCCACGGCCGGCCGAGGGCGGGCGGCGCGCCCTGGTGCGCCGCCGCCACGACGGCACCGAGGAGTCGATGCTCCCCGCCCCGTGGAACGTCCGCAGCCGGGTCATCGAGTACGGCGGCCGGCCGTGGGCCGGCACGGTACGGGCCGACGGCACCCCGCTCGTCGTCTTCTGCCACCACTCCGACCAGCGGCTCTACGCCTTCGAGCCCGACGCGCCGGGCGGCCCGGAGCCGCGCCCGCTCACGCCCGTCTCCGGCACCGGCGACGGTCTGCGCTGGGCCGACCCGGTGCTGCTGCCCGAGCGCGCCGAAGTCTGGTGCGTCCTGGAGGAGTTCACCGGACCCGCGCCCACCGACGTGCGCCGCGTCATCGCCGCCGTACCGCTCGACGGCTCCGCCGCCGACGACCGCGCGCGGATCCGCGAACTCACCGACGGCGCCCACCGGTTCGTCACCGCACCGCGCGTCTCACCGGACGGCCGACGGGCCGCCTGGATCGCCTGGGACCACCCCCGCATGCCCTGGGACGGCACCGAGGTCCTGCTCGCCGAGATCACCCCCGAAGGCGCCTTCACGGCCCCGCGCGTCGTCGCCGGCGGCCCTGACGAGTCCGTCCCCCAGATCGCCTGGACCGCCGCAGGACAGCTGCTCCACCTCGGCGACAGCACCGGCTGGTGGAACCTCTACCGCACCACGGGCGAGGACGGCGAGGCCGCCGACGCGCCGGTCCCGCTCTGTCCCCGGGCCGAGGAGTTCGGCGGGCCGCTGTGGAAGATCGGCCTCGCCTGGTTCCAGCCGCTGGAGAGCGGACTGATCGCTGTCGTCCACGGCAAGGGCGCCACCGCCCTCGGCATACTCGACCCCGACAGCGGCGAACTCGTCGACGCCGCCGGACCCTGGACCGAATGGACCGCCGACCTCGCCGTCCACGGCACCCGGGTCGTCGGCGTCGCCGCGAGTCCGCGCAGCGCCTACGAAGTCGTCGAGCTGGACACCCGCACCGGCCGCGCCCGCGTCATCGGCTCCCCGCACCACGACCCGGTCGACCCCGTCTACTACCCCGAACCCCAGATCCGCACCTTCACCGGACCCGACGACCGCGAGGTCCACGCCCACGTCTACCCGCCGCACAACCCCGACCGCACGCCGCCCTGCGACGAGCTCCCGCCCTACGTCATCTGGGCCCACGGCGGCCCCACCGGCCACGCCCCGCTCGTCCTCGACCTGGAGATCGCCTACTTCACCTCCCGGGGCATCGGCGTCGCCGAGGTCAACTACGGCGGTTCCACCGGCTACGGCCGTGAGTACCGCGAGCGACTGCGCGAACAGTGGGGCGTCGTCGACGTCGAGGACTGCGCCGCAGTGGCCCGCGCCCTCGCCGACGAGGGCACCGCCGACCCCGCACGGCTCGCCATCCGCGGCGGCAGCGCGGGCGGCTGGACCGCCGCCGCCTCGCTCACCCACAGCGACGTGTACGCCTGCGGCACCATCATCTACCCCATCCTCGACCCGGCCGCCTGGGCCACCGACGAGACCCACGACTTCGAGTCGCAGTACATGCGCTCCCTCATCGGCCCGCTCGACGAGGTCCCCGCCCGCTACCGGGACCGCTCCCCGCTGGAGCACGCCGAACGGATCACCGCGCCCTTCCTCCTGCTCCAGGGACTCGACGACGTCATCTGCCCGCCCGCGCAGGCCGAGCGGTTCCTCGCCCGCATGGCCGGGCGGGGCGTCCCGCACGGCTACCTCGCCTTCGACGGCGAGGGCCACGGCTTCCGCCGCGCCGACACCATGACCCGGGCCCTGGAAGCCGAACTCGCCCTGTACGCGAGGACCTTCGGCATCGACCGGGCCGACGTCGCCGAACTGGAGCTCAGGTCATGACCCACGGACTCCCGCCCCGTGGACTCGTCCGGCCGCCCCGGCTGCGTCCCGGCGCCCGCGTCGCCGTCGTCGCGCCCAGCGGGCCCGTACCGGAAGACCGCCTCCAGGCCGGGCTCGACATCCTGCGCGGCTGGGACCTGGACCCGGTCGTGGCCCCGCACGTCCTCGACACCCACCCCGCCCTCGACCACCTGGCCGGCGCCGACGCCGACCGGGCCCGCGACCTCACCGAGGCCTGGTGCGACCCGGACGTCTCCGCGGTGCTGTGCGCCCGCGGCGGCTACGGGGCCCAGCGCATGGTCGACCTGCTCGACTGGACCGCGATACGGGCCGCGGGCCCCAAGGTGCTCGTCGGCTACAGCGACGTCACCGCCCTCCACGAGGCCTTCGCCGTCCGCCTCGGGCTCGCCACCCTGCACGGCCCGATGGTCGCCGCCGCGGCCTTCCTCAAGGACGCCCGCACCCAGGAGTCCCTCCGGGCCACCCTTTTCGCACCCGAGTCGGTCCGCACCATCGGCCTGGACACCGCCACCGCCCTGGCACCGGGCCGCGCCCACGGCGTCACCCTCGGCGGCTGTCTCGCCCTGCTCGCCGCCGACCTCGGCACGCCGCACGCCCGCCCCTCCGCGCGAGGGGGGCTGCTGCTCCTGGAGGACGTGGGGGAGGAGCCGTACCGCCTGGACCGGATGCTCACCCAACTGCTCCGCTCCGGCTGGCTGGACGGCGTCGCCGCGATCGGCCTCGGATCCTGGGAGGAGTGCGGGCCGTACGACGAGGTCCGCGAGGTGCTCGCCGACCGCCTCGGCGGCCTCGGCGTCCCGGTCCTGGAGAACATGGGCTTCGGCCACCACGAGAGCGCGCCGACCGTGCCCCTCGGCATCCCGGGCGTCCTGGACACGGAGACGGGCACGCTCACCCTGGACGTGCCGGCACTGAGCTGAGGCCGTGAATGCCGGACGAGACTGAGGCGGGGCGGACGACGCTGTGGCCGGGGTGCCGGGCGACGCTGTGGCCGGGCGGACCGGAGGACGCTGCGGCGGGGCGGGGCGGACGATGCTGTGGCTGGGGTGCCGGGCGACGCTGTGGCCGGGGGACCGGACGACGCCGAGGCGGGGTGGGGTGGACGATGCCGGGTGCCGGGTGCCGGGTGCCGGGTGCCGGGTGCCGGGTGCCGGGCGACGCCGAGGCAGGGCGGGGCCGGCGACCACGCCCCGACCTCACCGTGCCGCAGTGTCCTGCCGCACCTTCACTGAATCTCCGTCAACAACGTTTGTCCTGCTCGTTGACGACCCTCTGACACGTGTCACACCATGAGCGCGGCCCCGTACCTACCAGTTGGTAGGTCGTTCGCGCGTCCTCGGTGTGGAGGTCTTCGTGTCCCGTGCCCGTGCCCTGCCCAGAACCGGCGGATCCCGTTGATCCCGCAGATCCCGCAAGGCCCTGGCACTCGCGGCCGCAGCCGCGCTCGCGGCGCCGCTCGCCCTCGCCGCCCCCGCGCGAGGTGCCGAGCCCGCCCCGTACACCGTCACCCCGCTGCGCTTCACCGTCGAGGCGGGCGGCAGGACCTGCGCCGTCGACGCCGACCTCTACCGCCCGGCGGGAGTGGACGCCGGCCACCCCGCGCCCGCCGTCCTCGCCACCAACGGCTTCGGCGGCAGCAAGAACGACGGCTCCACCGACGCCATCGGCAAGGCCGTCGCCGCCCGCGGCTACGTCGGACTCGTCTACTCCGGCCTCGGGTTCGGCAAGAGCGGCTGCCTGATCTCCCTCGACGACCCGCGGAGCGACGGCCGGGCCGCCGCCCGGCTCGTCGACTTCCTCGCCGGCACCCGCGCCGCCGACGACGGCACCCGCGCCGACTTCGTCAGCCAGGACGGCGCCGGTGACCCCCGGGTCGGCATGATCGGCGGGTCCTACGGCGGGGCCGTCCAGCTCGCCACCGCCGCCACCGATCCCCGCCTGGACGCCCTCGTCCCCCTGGTCACCTGGAACGACCTCGCCTACTCCCTCGCCCCGAACAGCGCCGACCGCGCCACGCCCGGGGTCTTCAAATGGCAGTGGGCGAACGGCTTCTACCTGATGGGCGAGGGACAGCCGCTGCTCGTGCCCTCCCTCGACCCGAGCCGGATCAACTCGATCGGCTGTCTGCACTTCGTCACCGACGCCTGCGACACCGTCCGGCTGCTCAACTCGGGCCGCTACCCGCAGGCCGAGACCGAGAAGATGCTCGCCTACGCCCGCAGCGTCTCGCCCGTCTCGTACCTCGACCGGGTCAAGGCGCCGACCCTCGTCGTCCAGGGCCAGTCCGACAGCCTGTTCGACCTCAACGAGGCCACGGACACCTACCGGAGGCTCCAGGCCCAGGGGACCGAGACCAAGATGATCTGGCAGTCCTGGGGCCACAGCGGCGGTGCCGCCCCGGGCGAACTGGACCTGGGCGGCGGCGACCTGGAGGCGAGCTACGTCGGCCGGCGCGTCCTCGCCTGGTTCGACCGCCACCTGCGCGGCAACACGGCAGCCGACACCGGCCCCGAGTTCGCCTACTACCGCTCCTGGCAGAGCGGCTACGGCACCGCCGGCGCCGTCCCCGCCCACAACCGGAAGCTCTACCTTTCCGGAGACGGCAAGCTCGTCGACAACCGGAACAAGGTCGCCCTCGGCAGCCGCTCCTACGCCAACTGGCTCGTCCCCACCAGCCATTCGGGCAGCTCGCTCACCGGCCTGATCGGCCTTCCCGACCCGCAGCCGTACGACACACCCGGCACCTACGCCGCCTGGACCAGCGGCCCGCTGAGCGAGCCGGTCGACGTCGTCGGCGCGCCGAAGGCCCGGCTGCGGGTGGAGTCACCCCGCACCGAGGCCGTCCAGGACTCCGGCGACGCCGCCGACAAGCTGGTGCTCTTCGCCAAGGTCTACGACATCGCCCCGGACGGCACGAAGACCCTGGTCAACCGGCTCGTCGCACCGGTACGGGTGCCCGACGTCACCCGGCCGTTCACGGTCGAGCTGCCCGCCATCGTGCACCGGTACGAGACCGGCCACCGGCTCCAGCTCGTCATCGCCGGCAGCGACACCGCGTACTTCGGCAACCGTGGCATCAAGCCGGTGACCATCACCAGCGCCCCCGACGACACGGGGACGCTGGAGCTTCCGGTCGTGAACTGACGTCGTCGTCAGAGCGCCGCGTAGCCGGGGCGGACCAGGTCGTCGATCAGCCGCTGCCGCTCCGGCAGCGGCAGGAAGGCGGCCTCCAGGGCGGCGACCGTGAACTCCTCGAAGACCTCCGGGCCGTAACCGAAGGCGTCCGCCATGTGCTGGAACTCCTCGCTCATGGTGGTGCCGGAGACCAGCCGGTTGTCGGTGTTGAGCGTGATCCGGAAGCCGAGCCGGCGCAGCTCGTCGATCGGGTGCGAGGCGTAGTCCTTGGCCGCGCCCGTCTGGAGGTTGGAGGTCGGGCAGACCTCCAGGGCGATGCGGTTGTCGCGGACGTACGAGGCGAGGCGGCCCAGCGTGCCGTCCTCGGCGATGTCGTCGGTGATCCGCACCCCGTGCCCGATCCGCTCCGTGCCGCACACCTGCACGGCCTCGTGGATCGACTCCGCGCCGACGGCCTCGCCCGCGTGGATGGTGAAGTGGCAGTTCTCCCGCTTCAGGTGCTGGAAGGCGGGGAGGTGGCGGCCCGGCGGGTTGCCGATCTCGCCGCCGGCGATGTCGAAGCCGGCCACGCCGCTGTCACGGTGGGCGACGGTCAGCTGCGCGATCTCCAGGGAGCGGTCGGTGTGCCGCATGCCGGTGAGCAGGGCGCGGACGGTGATCCGGCCGCCGGTGCGGCGCTCGCCCTCGCGGAAGCCCGCGTTCACGGCCTCGACGACCTCGTCGAGGGTGAGACCGGCCTCGAGGTGCTGCTCGGGGGCGTAGCGCACCTCGGCGTAGACGACCCCGTCGGCGGCCAGGTCCTCGGCGCACTCGGCCGCGATCCGCTCCAGCGCCTCGCGGGTCTGCATCACCGCGCAGGTGTGGGCGAAGGTCTCCAGGTACCGCTCCAGGGATCCGGAGTCGGCGGCGTCCCGGAACCAGACCGCCAGCGCGGCCGGGTCCTCGGTGGGCAGCGCGGTGTAGCCGCACTCACGGGCCAGCTCGATGATCGTGGCCGGGCGCAGCCCGCCGTCGAGGTGGTCGTGCAGGACGGCCTTCGGAGCCTTGCGGATCCAGTCGGCGACGGCAGGGGAGGCAGGGTTGTCAGACAAGTGCATGGCGGGGAAGTGTACGCCACCGCAGGCACCCGATGGTGTGACGGTGGCGACAGGGCCTGCGGCGACGGGGACAGCGGCGGCGGGAAGGGGCTCGCGGAGGCGCCGCATCCCGGCACCACCCGGCCGCCCGCCCGCCGGCGCACCCACCGCACGGCGGCGTCACCCCGGGAGTGCCGTCGGTGGCCCACTCGCCGTGGCCGGGGAGTGCCCGGCGTGGACGTCGTCGAGCTCCCGGGCCCAGCGGCCGGGGCCCCGCGGCTCAGTTCGACTGCAGCACCGGCAGCGCGGGCGCGCCCGTCGGCAGCATGTGCTTGGCCGCCAGGACCGGTGTCTCCTCGACCCGCACCACCTGCGTGACCAGCACCGCCGGAGTGTCCGCCGGCCGCCCCAACTGCTCGCCCCTGCGCCGCCCGAGCAACGTGGCCGTCACCGCGCTGTGCGCGCCCAGCGGCACACCCCGCGAGGCGCCCGCGAGGATCCCCAGCATCGACGTCCGCTCGGGCGCCACCGCCGTGCGCAGGGCCTCCGCGAAGGCCGGGTGCGCCCGCTCCAGGACCTCGTCGGCCGCCGCCCACTCATGGCTCAGGACCGCCGGACCCGCCTCGCCCGTCAGCACGGATTCCCAGAAGCGCAGCTCCGCGCCGGCCGGGGCGAGCAGGTGCTGCGTCGTGAAGTCGGTGGGTTCCTCGACGGTGCGCAGCAGCCCTCGCACCCGCAGCGGGACGGCGGTGCCGAGGAGCTCCTCCAGTGCCTGGACGTGCTCGAAGCCGCGCCGCGGCGGATGGGCGTTGACCGTCCGGCCCACCCCGCGCCGCACCGTGAGCAGCCCGTCCTCCTGGAGCAGCAGCAGCGCCTCGCGCAGCGCGGGGCGGCTCACGCCGAGTTCGCCCGCGAGCCTGGGCTCGGAGGGGAGTGTGGAGCCCGGGGGATAGGTGCCGTCGTGGATGGCGTCCGCGATCCGTTCGTAGAGTGCGACGACGGGGCGTCGTCGCTGTCCGCCGGCTGCCACGGATCGGTCCTCCTCGTGCTGGCGCCCGCACCCGTGAGGTGCGCGGTCACGTCCGCCGCGTCTACCGTAGCGGCCCGCTGTTGTCTGACAAGTCACTCGGACGGGTGCCTTCGCCGCCGCCGAACCCGCGGAATCGGCCCATCCTGGGGGGACGCACGACGGAGGAGAGGCCGGCCATGAGTCGCAGGGAGACATCGAGCACGGACGGGACCCGGGCGGGTGGAGTCCTCACCCCCGGCCGGATCGCGATCGCGGTCGTCGCGGTCCTGCTGCTCGTGTTCATCTTCGAGAACACCCACCAGGTACGGATCAGACTGCTGGTCCCCGAGGTCTCGATGCCGCTCTACCTCGCGCTCCTCGTGACCGCCCTGCTCAGCGCGGGCTGCGGCTACTACGCGGCCGCCCGGAGGCGCAAGTGAGGCGGGCCGCGCTGCTCGGCGCGGGTGCCGTGCTCGCGCTCGCGGCGGTGGCCGTGAGCTCCGCGGAGCCGGCGGTGGGCGAGGAGGAGGGCGCGGAGCGCGCCGGTGGGCGGCAGCCCATGCCCGACCTGCTCGGCCGGGGCCTGTGGCGGGTCTTCACCGTCCTGGCGCCGCGTACCCGGCTGGACGTCCACGACGTCGGTGGCCGGGACCGTCGGGTGCTCTGGCCGCCGAACTGGTGGGTCTGCACCCAGTACCCGGCGCCGGGCGCGGAACGCGCGGCGCGCGGGCGGGTGGTGGTGGGCGTGGTGAAGAAGGGCGAGACCTGCCCGGCCCGAGTGACGGCGGCCCGCCGCTGAGGCCTGGGCCCGGCGCCGAGGCTTGCGCGGGCGGTTGGGGTGCTGGGCCGGGACGGTCGGTGGTGCTGGGCCGGGACGGTCGGTTGTGGTGGTGAGCCGGGGCGGGCGGTCCCGGGCTCAGCGCCGGCGTGGTCCAGTCCGGCGCCGGCTCCGGGGCGGGCGTCTCCGGCGCCGAGCCCGAGGTGGGCACCCTCCGGCCCCGCCCCCTCACCGCCGTCGTCGGCCGTGGTGCCCGGCCCGGACCTCGGTACGGACCGGACCGCGCGGCGGTAGCCTGGGGCCATGTCCGACGATCTTGGCCCGTATCTCGTCACCGGGGCCCGCGTCGGCCTGCGGCAGTTCCGTTACGCCGACGCCGACGAGTTCACCGCCCGCGCCCGGGAGAGCCGCGCGCTGCACACGCCGTGGCTGTTCCCGCCGCAGACGGCGGAGGCGTACGAGACCTACGCCCGCCCGCTGATCGAGGACCCGGCCAGGGCCGGATTCCTGGTGTGCGAGCGGGATGGCGGCGGCATCGCCGGGTTCGTCAACATCAACAACATCGTCCGGGGCTCGTTCCTCTCCGGTGCCCTCGGCTACGGCGCCTTCGCGCACGCCGCCGGGCGCGGGCTGCTCTCGGAAGGCCTCGGGCTCGTCCTCGCGTACGCTTTCGGGCCGCTTGGGCTGCACCGCCTGGAGGCGAACATCCAGCCCGCCAACACCGCCTCCCGCGCCCTGGTCCGGCGTGCCGGCTTCCGCCTGGAGGGCTTCTCGCCCGCGATGCTGTTCATCGACGGCGCCTGGCGCGACCACGAGCGCTGGGCGACGACCGCCGACCGCCGGCCCGAAGACCGCCGGCCGAAGACCACCAGGCTGTCGACCGCCCACGGCTAGGGCGTGTCTCCTTGGTCTGCTCGTCGGTTGATCGGATGTGTCTGTCCGGTGTGTGATCACTGATGCGATGTGGGACCGGATCGAGCCGTTGATGCCGGCCGATCCGGTCCGTGGTCGGCGATGGGCCGACCATCGTCGAACCCTGGAGGCCATCGCGTGGAAGTACCGCACCGGCTCGCCTTGGCGGGACCTGCCGGATGAGCTGGGCTCATTCCAGACCGCTCACAAACGGCTGCTCAGGTGGGCCGTGGACGGCACCTGGGAACAGATCCTCGCCGCGCTCCTGGCAGCGGCCGACGGTGCTGACGACATCGGCTGGACCGTGTCGGTGGACTCGACTGTCTGCCGGGCCCACCAGCACGCCGCCGGAGCCAGGAAAAAGGGGCGCCGTTTCGTGTCGAGCCCGATGACCACGCGCTCGGACGTTCCCGCGGCGGCCTGAGTACGAAGGTCCATCTCGTCAGCGACAGCCATGCACGGCCTTTGTCCCTCCGCGTCACCGCTGGCCAAGCGGGCGACGCCCCGGCCTTCGAGACCGTCATGGCCGGTATCCGTGTTCCCCGAAGCGGAACCGGAAGGCCGAGGACCCGCCCGGACGTCGTCCTGGCGGACCGCGCGTATTCATCCCGTGCGATCCGTGCGCATCTTTGGCGGCGAGGTATCCGTGCCGTGATCCCGCAGCCCGCTGACCAGGTCGGTCACCGACTGCGGCGAGGTCGCGCCGGTGGTCGCCCGCCCGGCTTCGACACCGAGGCATACAAGCAGCGCAATGCCGTTGAGCGGTGCATCAATCGCCTCAAGCAATGGCGTGGTCTGGCCATGCGAACGGACAAGCTCGCCATCGCCTATCAGGCCGCACTGCACATCGCAGCCATCCTGATCTGGACGCGGGTCTAGGTTCGAGTCAGCGGGAGCTGTGCGCTGCCTGAAGGGCCGCCCACTCCAAGACGGGGAACTCGTAGCCCCAGCGCCTCCTGTACCCGTGTGTCCCATGCTCGGAGAGAAGCTCCTCGATCATGGCCATGAAGGCACTGACGAACGCCTCTGTTTGTACCCGACCTGCCCAGACCAGTCTCGCGTTCGACCACCAGGACGCCGGCTCGTTCAGGTCCGCGAACTCCACTATCTGAACGAAGACTTCCTTCTCTGTCTGGTTGAAGAAGACTCTCGTCCCGCTCGGCTCGCCGAAGAACGTCACGAAGGTCGCACTGCACCCGAGGAGCAGAGCCTGGACACCGTTCATGAACCCGGCCAGGACCTCAGGCCCTACGTACGAGGCGCGCACCATCTGTTCGGCATCGTTCACCGACCACGACCACGTAGCCGACCCAGACCCGCCAAGCTTCCAGCGCATACTCTGGTCATGCGCCGAAGAAACGTTGAATGGACTGTGAACCATGCCTTCCCCCTGCGCCAGGCGACGCTGCCCCTAGAAGTCGCCGAGTCGGCCATGACTCGATCACGAGAACGACGATGTCATAGACAGATCTGAGAAACACGCCCCAGGTCGAAGCCTGCCGGCAGCCGGCAGCCGGACGTCGGCGTGGCGACCGCCAACCGCCTACAGGCAATCGCTACCGCCGGTCCGCCTACCGTCGGCCGGGCGTCAGCGCTTGTAGTTGATCTTCATGGTGTCCATGTCGGTGACCGAGGACCGCAGCCCGCCGAAGCCGTGTCCCTGCTCCTTCAGGGCCCGCTCCACCCGGTCCTCCGCGATCGCCCCGGCCATCTCCTCGCCGTCCTCCGCGTCGGACACGACGATCACGCGGTACGAGAAGTGCTTGAGGGTCCGGTCGTAGGCGAGCGAGCCCTCCTCCGTGAAGCGCATCGCCGACATGCCGTGCTCGTCGGCCTCGGCGAGCAGCCGGCTCCGGCTCTCCTCCGACAGTCCGTCGAACGTGCCCCGCACGATCACCCGGTACGTGTGCTGCGTGCCCATGCCTGGCGCCCTCCTCGGTAAAAGCACCACCCTAGGGCGACCGGTGCAGGGCGCAACGGAATTTCCCGGTCAAGCCTTCGGAGGCCGTTGTCCACCCTCTGGCCAGGGATGGTTCCGCCGTGTTCCATGGTCGACATGACGACCGTACGACGTGCCGTACTCACCCTGCCCGCGGCGCAGTTGGGCCCGGACAACCCCCTGCCCGCCCTCCACCGCATCGGCGGGCCCGTAACCCCCGCGGTCGACGAGCGGGACCGGGCCGGACTGCCCCGCGACATGGCCCGGCAGCTCGGCCACGCCCCGCTGCGCACCCTGCTGCCCACCCGGATGCGCGACGGGTACGGGCGCGAGCGCACCCCCACCGCCCTCGAAGCGATCGAGCTCGAGAACGACCGGCTGCGCGTCACCGTGCTCCCCGGCCTCGGCGGACGCGTCCACTCGCTGCTCCACAAGCCGACCGGCCGTGAACTCCTCTACCGGAACCCGGTGCTGCAGCCCGCCGCGTTCGCCCTCAACGGCGCCTGGTTCTCCGGCGGCATCGAGTGGAACATCGGCGCCCGCGGCCACACCACCCTGTCCTGCGCGCCGCTGCACGCGGCGGTCGTCCCCGCGCCCGACGGCGGCGAGATGCTGCGGCTGTGGGAGTGGGAGCGGCTGCGCGACCTGCCCTTCCAGGTCGACCTGTGGCTGCCCGAGGACGCCGAGCACCTGCGCGTCGGGATCCGGATCCGCAACCCGCACGAGAGGGCCGTGCCCTGCTACTGGTGGTCGAACACGGCCGTCCCCGAGGACCGCAGGGTCCTCGCACCCGCCGACACCGCCTGGCACTTCGGCTACGCCCACGCCCTGCGCCGGGTCCCGGTGCCGCGCACCGACGACGGCACCGACCGCACGTACCCGCTGGAGAGCACCCACGCCGGCGACTACTTCTACGCGCTGCCGGACGGGCAGCGGCGTTGGATCGCCGCGCTCGACGAGCACGGTGCCGGCCTGGTGCAGACCTCCACCGACGGCCTGCTCGGCCGCAAGCTCTTCGTGTGGGGCACCGGCCGCGGCGGGCGCCGCTGGCAGGAGTGGCTGACCGAGCCCGGCACACCCGGCTACGCCGAGATCCAGGCGGGTCTCGCCCGCACCCAGCTGGAGCACCCGACCCTGGAGGCCGGGGAGGAGGTGTCCTGGCTGGAGGTGTACGGGCCGCTGACCGCCGACCCGGCGGCGGCGCTCGGCGAGGACTGGACCGCTGCCCGCGCGAGCGTCGAGCAGGCCCTCGCCGAGGCCGTGCCGCGCGCCGAGGTCGATTCGGCGTACGAGCGGTGGCGTGCCGCCGCCGACACCGAGCCGGGCCGGCGGCTCGCGATCGGCTCGGGCTGGGGCGCGCTCGAAGTGCTGCGCGGTCGGTACGAGTTGCCGGGCACGCCGTTCGAAGCCTCGCTCCTGGGCGCGGAGCAGCGGCCGTGGCTCGACCTGCTCCGCACGGGCGCCCTGCCCGCCCCGGAGCCGGGTGCCGCGCCCGGGCCCACGCCGGTCTCCGACGCGTGGCGGGACATGCTGGAGACCGCTCCGGCCGACCCGGTGACCGAGTACCACCTGGGCGTGGCCCAGTGGGCGGCGGGCGACCTGGCCCAGGCGGTACGGAGCTGGGAGCGCGGTCTGAAGAACGCGGCCGAGCGCTGGCCGCTGCTCTACTGCCTGGCCGTGGCCGACCGGGAGGACGGGCACCTGGAGCGGGCCGCCGAGCGCTGTGCCGAGGCGTTCGAGGACCAGTACGGAGGCGATCCGCTCGTGACCGCCGCCCTCGGGCGCGAGACGGTCACCGTCTTGCTCGCCGCCTCCCGGACCGCCGAGGCCCGTGCCGTGCTGTCCCGGCTTCCCGAGGACGTCCGGGCGCGTGGCGCCTTCCGCTACCTGGAGGCGCGACTGCTGTTCGCGGAGGGGCGCACGGCGGAGGCCCGCGCCGTCTTCGACGAGGGCTTCGAGGTGGCCGACCTGAAGGAGGGCGCCGAGGAGCTGGGCGAGCTGTGGTCCCGGCTCACGGACGAACCCCTGCCGTACGCCTACGAGTTCCGCATGCGGCCGAGCTGAGCCGGGCGGGAGCCGAAGGCCGGGCCGGATACCGCGCGCGCTCAGCCGGAGCGTCGCCGTGCCCTCGGCCGTGCCCTCGGCGAGGGTGCCGCCGGGCCCTCGGCCGGGGTGTCGCCGGGTCCTCAGCCAGGGTGCTGCCCGGTCCTCCGCCGGGGTGTCGCCGGGTCTTCGGCCGGAGCGTCGCCGTTCCCTCGGCCAGGCTCTCGGCAAAGGTGCCGCCCGGTCCTCTGCCGGGGTGTCGCCCGGTCCTCGGCCCGTCTCCGGCGAGCGGCGCATCCCTCGCACCCGCCGCCACCTCACATCCGCCGCCACCTCACACCCGGCACAGGATCTCGCCGTGCGGCACCATGAACCAGGCGTCGTCCTCCTTGCCCCAGGCGCGCCATTCCCCGGCGATCTCCGTCAGTTCCCCGCTGGTCGCGTGGCCGCCCTCGACGGCCAGCTTCGCGTAGACCGAATCGGTGGTGCGGTCCGCCCACAGGCCGCTCCACCAGGCGCGCTCCTCCGGGCCCGCGAAACACCACACGCCGGCGGAGGCGGTGACGTCGGTGAACCCGGCCCGGCGGGCCCAGGACAGCAGCCGACGGCCCGCGTCGGGCTCGCCGCCGTTGGCGGCGGCCACGCGCCGGTACAGGTCCTGCCAGCGGTCCAGGACGGGCGAGGCCGGGAACCAGGTGAAGGCGCCGTAGTCGCTGTCCCGGGCCGCCACCACGCCGCCCGGCCGGCACACGCGCCGCATCTCGCGCAGCGCCTGCACCGGGTCCCCGACGTGCTGCAGCACCTGATGGGCGTGGACGACGTCGAACGAGTCGTCGGGGAAGTCCAGGGCGTGGACGTCGGCCACCGCGAACTCCACGTTGGCCACGCCCCGTTCGGCCGCCGCCGCCCGTGCCTTCGCCAGCACGCCCTCAGCCGCGTCCACCGCGGTCACCCGGCCGGGCGCCACCCGCTCCGCCAGATCGGCGGAGATCGTGCCCGGCCCGCAGCCGACGTCCAGGACGTCCAGTCCTGAGCGCAGTTCGGGGATCAGGTAGGCGGCGGAGTTCTCGACGGTGCGCCAACTGTGCGACCGCAGCACGGACTCGTGGTGGCCGTGGGTGTACGTGGCGGTCTCGCGCGGAGGCGTGGACGACGGCATGACCGGGCTCCTTCGTTGAGCGGGCGCTGCGTTCGTTGTCACCGTACGCCGACCATTCGCATCCTGAGACCCCGTTCTCAGTATATGGAATCGATCGCTGGACGGACCGCAGGGCGAGGGGAGTTCACCGAGGCCACTGCCAGCGGCGCTCGCCGTCCTGCAACACCTCCGTCGGTGCGAGACCCGCCGCCGCGGCCACCGCGGCCGAGGCATGGTGGTCCGGGTGGACATGGGCGACCAGCGCGGGCACGCCCCGCGACCGCAGCCAGTCGGCCAGGGCCACCGCCGCCTCCCGCGCCAGGCCACGGCCCTGCCAGGGTGTGCCCACCACCCAGGCGATCTCGGCGCCCTCGGGACCCACTGTGGCCTGCACGGTGCCCACCGCCTCGCCGGAGCCGCGCAGACGCAGCACCCAGTTGCACCACGAGACGGCGGGATCCGGCGAGCCCGCGAGCATCCGGGCGTGCCGGGCACGGAGCTCCGGCTCGGTGAGCGGCGCTCCGCCGACGAAGGCGTGCAGCGCAGGGTCGGCGAGGGCGTCGGCGAGCTCGGCGGCGTGGCCGGGCCGCAGGGGTTCGAGGTCCAGGCGGGCTCCGCGCAGCGGAGCGGCGGCGAGTCGGGTCGGTTCGGTCGCGTTCATCCGTACAGTCTCACCGGACTCCTCCGCCTGCCGTCCGCCAGTCTCGCCGGACTCCTCGGCCTGCCACCCGCCGCCGCCCCTCGGTCTCCGGTCGGACATGACGAACACTCATATGACAGGCCGGTGAACGGGCGGGCACCGCCCGCTCTCCGCGCCTAGGGTGTGGCCGACGCCCCGACGCCCCGACGCCCCGACGCCCCGACGCCCCGACGCCCCGACGTGCCGAGGAGACCCGCCGTGCCCGACCGCCGCACCCTGTTGAAGGCGCTCGCCGCCGCTCCCGTGCTCTCCGCCGCCGGGACGCTGTCCGCCGCGGCCGTACCTGCCGCCCGCGCCGGGACCGCTTCCGCGGCCGCCGGCGCGCCCGGCATCGTCAAGCCGCTCCCGCCCGAGTACTTCACCATCCGCGGCACCAACGCCGAGGCGCGCTTCGAGACCTTCCGGGACACCGGTCTCCTCACTCCGACGGACCGCTTCTTCGTCCGCAACCACACCTCCACGCCCGTCCTCGAGGCCGCCGACTGGCGGCTCACCGTCTGGGGCGACGGCCTGCACGGCCGCGAGCCCGTCCACTTCACCTACGGGCAGCTGCGCGACCTGTTCCCCGTCACCCGTACGGCCCTGATCGAGTGCGCCGGAAACGGCCGCAGCCTCTTCACCACCCAGCAGGGCGAGCCCGTCAGCGGCACCTCCTGGACCCTCGGCGCCGTCGGCGCCGCCCGCTGGCGCGGCGCGCGCCTGTCCGACGTGCTGCGTCTCGCCGGCCTCGCCCCCGACGCCGTCGACGTGATGCCGCGCGGCCTCGACGACCCGTACGTCACCGGAGGCGTCGACCTCGGCCGGGTCCGCCGCCCGCTGCCGGTCGCCAAGGCCCTGGACGACGTGATCCTCGCGTACGAGATGAACGGCGAGCCCCTGCCGTACGACCACGGCTTCCCCGTCCGGCTCGTCGTGCCGTCCTGGGTCGGCGTCGCCTCGATCAAGTGGCTCGGCGACATCCAGGTCTCCCGCACCCCGCTGTCCTCGCCCTGGTCCACCGACTACTACCGGCTCTTCGGCCCGGCCCACCCGCCCGGCGGAAGTGCCCCGCTCACCCTCCAGACCCTCAAGAGCGCCTACGAGCTGCCCTTCGGCGCCACCCTGGAGGCGGACAGGACGCACCGGCTCGACGGCCGGGCCTGGTCCGCGCACGCGTCCGTGCGGAAGGTCGAGGTCTCCACCGACGGCGGCGCCCACTGGCGGCTCGCCCGGATCGTCGACCGGCCCGTGCCCGGCCGCTGGGTGCGCTGGACGACCTTCTGGCGGCCGCGCGACACCGGGCCCGCCACCCTGCTGTCCCGGGTCACCGACGCGGCCGGGAACGTCCAGCCCGAGCGGACCGTGCACAACACCCAGGGATACCTCTTCGACGCGGTCGTCCGGCACCCCGTCACCGTCGTGTGAGGGGCGGGAACCGGCAAACCTCCGTATAAAGGACACCGGGGCGCCGCTCCTGTGCGCCCCGGTGCCCGCGCGCGGCCACGAGGAGGTTCCGGACATGCGGCAGACGGCCCCGGAGAGCCGAGGACCGGTGCGCTACGGGCCGCCCGCGCCGGAACCGGGCCTGCCCGTGCTGCCCGGCCTCGCCGCGCTCCTCGCCGCGGCCGTCGACCGCACCGAGCCCGAGCCGCCCGGCGGCGGGCCCGTCCTGCGCGAGGCCGCCGCCGGCTACTGGTGGCGCCGCGGACTGCGCACCCACGCCGAGGACGTCGTCGCCGCACCCGGTGCCCAGCCCCTGCTGCTCGCTCTGATCGCCGCGCACGGCGGCGACGTGCTGCTGCCCCGTCCCTGCCCCGCCTGGTGGACCCCGCAGGCCCGGCTCATCGGCCGCCCCGCCTACCACGTGCCCACGCCCGCCGAATGCGGCGGCGTCCCCGACCCGTACGCCCTCCTGGAGACCGTCCGGCGGGTCCGTGCCGAGGGCGGCAGTCCCCGGCTGCTGCTGCTCTCCGTCGCCGACGACCCCACCGCCACCGTCGCCCCGCCCGAGCTCGTCCGCGAGGCCTGCGAGGCCGCCGTCGCCGAGGGCCTCCACATCATCAGCGACGAGACCTGGCGCGACACCCTTCACCGGCCGCAGGACACCGTGCTGCTCAGCCCGGCCGAGATGTGCCCCGACGACGTCACCGTCCTCACCGACCTGGCCGGTGCCCTCGCACCCGCCGCCTGGCCCTGCGCCGTCGCCCGCTTCCCGCCCTCCGCCCCGTCGCGCGCCGACCGCTACGCCGACCACCGGGCCCGCACCCTCGACATCCTCACCGCGCTCGGTGCCCTGGTCCCCGGCCCCCTCGCGCCCGCCGCCGCGCACGCCCTCGACGAACCCGAGGACGTCACGGTACGGGCCCGCCGCACCGCCGACCTGCACGGCCGGGTGGCCGCCGCCGTCCACCACGCGGTGCTCGCGGCCGGCGCCCTCGCCCGCCCGCCGCAGGCCGGCCGGCACGTCTACGCCGACCTCGGCCCGCTGCGCGCCGGGCTCGCCGCCCGCGGCGTCACCGACTCCCTCGAACTGGAGAACCACCTCAGCGCCCGGCTGGGCACCCCTGTCCCCGGCGGCCACCGCTTCGGCGACGAACTCGGGGCCCTGCGCGCGCGGTTCGACACGGCCGCCTTCCTGGGCAGCACCGAGGAAGAGCGGACCGAAGCGCTGGCCTCGCCGAGGCCCGGGGAACTGCCCCATGTGGCAAGGGCGTTGAGCTCGTTCGGAGAGGCGCTCGACGAACTGGACACATGAAGGGAGCGGTTGGCGAGCCGCTCCGGCGGAGAGACGGACCGGTCGACGCATCAGACGGTCGACGCATCAGACGTCGACGCACCAGACGGTTGACGGAACAGACGGTTGACGGAACAGACGGAGGCCGCAGAGATGACGGAACAGACGGCCCGGCCGGCCCGGGCCCCGCACTCCGCCCGCACCCCCCACGCCCCGCAGCCCGCCCCCGCGCTCCAGCCCCTCGGCCGACTGCGGCACGACTGGCCGCGCAGCTTCGCCGACCGGCTCACCGCGCCGCTGCCCGGCGTCCGCGCGATGGCCAGGCTCGCCCGCGAAGGCGCCGTCCGCCCCGGCCCCGAAGGGCTCCGCGACATCCCACGGCTGCCCTTCGCCCCCGGGCCGCTGCCCGAGGCCGGGCCCGACACCCTCGCCGTCACCTGGGTGGGCCACGCCAGCTGGGTGCTGCGCATCGGCGGGCTCACCGTCCTCACCGACCCCGTCTGGTCCCGCCGCATCCTCGGCACCCCGGCCCGCCTCACCCCCGTCGGCGTCCGCTGGGAGGACCTGCCGCCGGTGGACGCCGTCGTCATCAGCCACAACCACTTCGACCACCTCGACGCGCCGACCCTGAAGCGGCTGCCCCGCCGCACGCCGGTCTTCGTCCCCGCCGGACTCGGCCGCTGGTTCACCCGGCGCCGCTTCTCCCGGGTCACCGAGCTCGACTGGTGGGAGGCGGCCGAACTCCGCGGCGTCCGCTTCGACTTCGTCCCCGCCCACCACTGGTCCAAGCGCACCCTGCTCGACACCTGCCGCTCCCTGTGGGGCGGCTGGGTGCTCACCGACCGCGCCGGGCGGCGCGTCCACTTCGCCGGCGACACCGGCTACGGCCACTGGTTCGCCGAGATCGGCCGCCGACACCCCGGCATCGACCTGGCCCTGCTGCCGATCGGCGCGTACGAGCCGCGCTGGTGGCTCAGCGACGTCCACACCGACCCCGAGGAGGCCGTCCGCGCCTTCCGGGACCTCGGGGCGCGGCGGATGGCTCCCATGCACTGGGCCACCTTCGTGCTCTCCTCCGAGCCCGTCCTCGAACCGCTCACCCGTGTCCGGGCCGCCTGGGACGAGGCCGGCCTGCCCCGCGAGGACCTGTGGGACCTGCCGGTCGGCGCCTCACGCGTGCTCGCCCCCTGACCGCGAGGAGCGCGACGGCCCGCGCAGCCGCCGCCACACCGCGGGGACCGCGCTGATCAGCACCGTGAGCGCCACCGCGGCCACCACGCCCTGCCAGGGCTCCGGGAAGAGCGAACCGCCGAGGATGCCGATGAGCTGGTACGTGGCCGCCCACGCCAGACAGGCCGGCAGGTCGCCGCGGGCGAACCGCCGCAGCGGCATCCCGGCGAGCAGACAGGCCAGCATCACCGGGATCCGCCCGGCCGGCACCAGGCGCGAGAGGACGAGCACCGGCACCTGGTGGCTGTCGAGCCGCTCCTGGGCGTGGGCCAGCCGGTCCGGCGTGGCCCGGGAGCGCAGGGCGGCGAGCCAGCGCGAGCCGTTGCGGGAGCGGACCCCGCGCTGCCCCAGCCAGTACAGCCCCAGATCGCCGGCGAACGCGGCGGACGACGCCACCAGGAACACGAAAAGGAGTGCGAACGGATCCGTCTGGTGGAAGGCCACCACGGCCGCCGAGCTCACGATCGCACCCGTCGGCACCACCGGCACGAGCGCGCCCAGCGCCACCAGCAGGAAGAGCGAGGGATAGCCGACCGCCTGCTGCGTCGACTCCGGCGGCAGCTCCCGCACCGCCGTGATCAGCCGGTCGATCACCGGGCGACCTCCGGCCGCGCCGGGCGGGCCCGCCTCACCGCGCCACTTCCGGCCGCACCCGCTCGCCGTGCCCCAGCAGGTGCACGGCCACCTTCGGGGCCAGCCGGGCCGCGTGCCGGACGAACTCGTCGCCCGGGGCGTGGAACTCGTGCGGGCGGATCGCGTCCATGCCGATCGGCCAGTACGTGCCGTAGTGGACCGGGACCGCGGCGGCCGGGGACAGCGCGGCGAGCGCCTGCGCGGCCCGGCCCGCGTCCAGGTGCCCGTGGCCCAGGTACGGGCCCCAGCCGCCGACCGGGAGCAGCGCCACGTCGACCGGGCCGACCGCGTCCGCCATGCCGTCGAACAGGCCGGTGTCACCGGCGAAGTAGGTACGGGCCTCGCCCTCCACCACGTATCCGAGCGCGGGGGAGCGGTGCGGGCCGAACGGCAGCCGCCGGCCGTCGTGCAGCGCGGGCACGGCCCGTACCGTCACGCCCGCCACGGCAACCTCCTCGCCCGGCGCGAGCTCCGCGAGCCGCAGCCCCCGGCGGTCCAGGCGGCGCAGCGCCGGTACGGCTGCGGGGGCGCCGGCCGGCACGACCAGCAGCGTTCCGGGGGCCAGCAGGGCCAGCGAGGGCACATGGAGGTGGTCGGCGTGCAGGTGGGACACCAGGACGGCCTCGGCCCGCGCGGCCTCCGGCGGCGGCAGCGGGCCGCGCCGGCGCCGCAGGTGCGCGAGCCGGCGCGCGAAGAGCGGATCGGTCAGGAGACGGACCCCGGAGTCCTCGACCGTGCACGTGGCATGACCCCACCAGGTGACTTCCACCGGCCCGCCGCCCCTCTCCTGTCGTGGCCCGGCCGGACGGCCGTCCGCGCCGCTTCCCATCCGTTCCCCATCCGTAACGAGGGTAAATGTCCGGAGCCGCGGGTGTGGCCGGACTTCGCCGGAGCGCCCTCCTTGGTATACCGGACCCCTCCTCGGCGCGCCCCGGACACAGTAGGGTCGGTCCATGGACGACGTTCGGGTGGCGGCGATCGCCAGCCTCACCCCGCTCGAAGAGCTCGACGACGACCCCTTCCTGGTCGACACCCGCAGCCAGCACGCCATGTGCGTCCGCTGGGCCAGGGACAAGGGCTACGTGGTGGCACGCCAGCTGTTCTGTTACGGCATCAGGCCGGACCACGACGCGCTGTGGGCCGACGTCGACGAGGGGGCCGTGGACCTCTTCGTCGCGCCGAACGACCGGGTGCTCGCCCGCGCGCTGACCGACGTCCCTGCCTTCCACGCCGAGTGCGAGCGGCGCGGCGTACGGCTCGAGACCGCCGGGTTCGACGAACCGGCGTACGACGCGCCGATGAAGGCCGGGGTGCACCGCAGGCTCTCCATGCCCACTGCCGGGTACGACGGCTCCTGAGCCCCTGGCGGGGTACGACGGCTCCTGAGCCCCTGGCGGGGTACGACGGCTCCTGAGCCCCTGGCGGGGTACGACGGATCTGAGCCCCGGCCGGGGTGCGTCGGCTCCTGAGCCCCGGCCGGGCCTCCCGCCGCTCCGACGGCGGCCGCTCCTGAACATCCGTCGGACGTTCGTCGAACACCTGTCGCCGCGCTCGGCCCGGCGCCGTTGTGCCACGCTTGGGGCAGGAAACGGGCGAAAGGTGAACCGGGCGTGGGCGAACGGCGAGGAAGGATCCCCGCCCGCTGGCGGAGCGCGGGCCGCGCCCTGCTGCGGGTGATCACGGTCTGGGCGGTCTCCACGCTCACCCTGCTGCTCCTCGCCGGCCTCCTGCCCGATTTCCAGCTCCAGTCCGACGACGGCGACAGCCTCACCGTCATCGCCTTCACCGCGGCCCTGGGCGCGGGCGCCTTCGGTCTGCTGAGCGCGATCGTGTGGCCGCTGATCGTGCGCGCCCTGCTGCTCGTACCCGCCCTGGTGCTCGGCCTGTTGGTGTTCTTCCTCAACGGCTCGCTGCTGATCGTCGCCCTCTGGCTGATCCCCGACGGGCGGGGCGCCGCCGCGCCCGAGACCGCTGTGGTCGTCGCCGCCGTGATGTCCGCCGTCGCCTCCGCCACCTCCACCGCGCTGGCCGTGCGGGACGACGGCGCGTACCGGCGCCGGCTCTACCGGCTCACCGACCGCAAGCGGCCGCGGACCGCCCGCGCCGGCGCCGAGCCCGCCCCCGGCACCGTCTTCCTCCAACTCGACGGCGTCGGCCACCGGGTGCTGTCCGACGCCGTCGCGGACGGCCGGATGCCGACGGTCGCCGACTGGCTCGCCACCACCCACACCCTCACCCCGTGGCGCACCGACTGGTCGAGCCAGACCGGCGCCAGCCAGCTCGGCATCCTGCACGGCTCCAACGAGGACGTGCCCGCCTTCCGCTGGTACGAGAAGGACACCGGCCGGCTCATGGTGTCCAACCGGCCCGCGAGCGCCGTGGAACTCCAGCGCCGCGCCGTCGAGCGCACCGGCGACGGCGGGCTGCTCACCCTCGACGGCGCCTCGCGCGGCAACCTGTTCAGCGGCGGCGCCGACCAGCTCGCGCTCGTCCTGTCGGTGGCCGCCCGGCGCGGCCGCCGCAACCGCTCGCGCTCCGGCTACTTCGCGTACTTCTCCGACCCCGCCAACGCGGTCCGCACCGCGGGGTCCTTCGTCGCCGAGGTCCTGCGCGAGGTGCGGCAGTCGATCCGCGCCCGGCTGCGCGGCGAGTCCCCGCGGGTCTCGCGCGGCGGCCTCTACCCCTTCGTCCGGGCCTTCGCCACCGTCGTCGAGCGGGACGTGGTGGTCGCCGCCGTCATGGGCGACATGCTCGCCGGGCGCACCGCCGTCTACGCCGACCTGGTCGCCTACGACGAGGTCGCCCACCACTCGGGACCGCGGGGACGCGACACCGACCAGGTCCTCGCCCGGCTCGACCGGTCGATCGCGCTGATCGCCAAGGTCGCCGAGCACGCGCCCCGCCCGTACCGGATCGTGCTGCTGTCCGACCACGGGCAGAGCCCGGGAGAGACCTTCGAGTCCGCGTACGGGCTCACCCTGCGCGACCTGGTGCGGGCCGGCTGCGGACTGCCGGTGTCCCGCCGCGTACGGCGTGCCCGGGGACGCTCCCGGACGGAGTCCGGGGGAGGTTCCGAGGCGAGGGACGCGGCCCGGGACGCGCTGCGCAGCGCGCTGCACCGGCCCGTCGACGAGGCGGCGGAGGCCGGGCAGGACGGCGCTGAGGCGGCGGCGGTCGCCGCGGCGCGCGCTCCCGAGCCGGTTGTCCTGGCCTCGGGGAACCTCGGCCTGGTCTCCTTCCCCGGTGTGCCGCACCGGATGACCCGTGAGGAGATCGACCGGCTCCACCCGGCGCTCCTGCGCACCCTGGCCCACCATCCCGGCATCGGCTTCCTGCTGGTCGCGAGCGAGGAGCACGGGTCGGTGGTGCTGGCCCGCGACGGCGTCGAGGTCCCGGTCGCCGAACTCGCCGAACTCGCCGAAGCCGACGGACGCGCCGACGAGGGGCCGCTCGCCGTCTTCGGTCCCGGCGCCGCCGCTGCCGTACGGCGGACCGACGGCTTCCCGCACGTCGCCGACATCATGGTCAACTCGATGTACGACCCGGCGACCGGCACCGTCCACGCCTTCGAGGAGCAGATCGGCTCGCACGGCGGCCTGGGCGGCGACCAGGCGCTTCCCTTCCTGCTGTGGCCGCGTGAGCTGCCGCCGCCGCCCGCCGGACTGGTCGGCGCGGAGGCCGTGCACCAGGTGCTGCGCGGCTGGCTCCGGGAGAGCGAGGGACCGCAGGTGCCGCTGGAGATTTCCCCGTCGAAGCGCCATGCGGAAGCGTTTCTTCCGGCCGACGGGCCCGCCGTACGGGACAAACACGGGTGATTTGGAAGCCCGTCTCGGAATCCGGACCATGGTGGCGTTTGTACGACGAGAGGCGCACCACCCCCCATGAGCACGGCCCCCGCCGCGACCACCGCGCAGGCTCCCGCCCCCACGCCCACCCCCGCACCGGCCCGGGAGCAGGACCCGAAGCCCACCAGGCACGCCCGCCGCTTCGGGCTCCCGATCGCCACCGCCCTCGTCATGGGCAACATCATCGGCGGTGGCATCTTCCTCCTGCCCGCCTCCGTCGCCCCGTTCGGCACCATCAGCCTGGTCGCCTTCGGCATCCTCACCCTCGGCGCGATCGCCCTGGCCCTGGTCTTCGGCCGGCTCGCCCACCGCCTGCCGCAGACCGGCGGACCCTACGTCTACGCCCGCGCCGCCTTCGGCGACTTCGCCGGCTTCCTCGCCGCCTGGTCGTACTGGATCACGGCCTGGGTCTCCAACGCGGCCCTCGCCGTCGCCGCCGTCGGCTACCTCGACGTGCTCGTCCCCGTCCACGGGTCCACGGCCGCCACCATCGCCGCCGCCCTGCTCATCCAGTGGCTGCCGGCCCTCGCCAACCTGGCCGGCACCCGCTACGTCGGCGCGGTGCAGATCGTCGCCACCGTGCTCAAGTTCGTCCCGCTGGTCCTCGTCGCCGTCGGCGGCCTGTTCTTCTTCGACAGCGCCAACCTCGGGCCCTTCCAGGCGAGCGGCGGCAGCGCGCTCGGCGCCGTGTCCGCGTCGGCCGCGATCCTGCTCTTCAGCTACCTCGGCGTCGAGTCCGCCGCCGTCAGCGCCGGCGAGGTCCGAGACCCGCGCCGCAACGTCGGCCGCGCCACCGTCCTCGGCACCCTCGGCGCCGCCGCGGTCTACCTGCTCGGCACGCTCGCGGTGTTCGGCACCGTCGCCCACGACGAGCTCGTCGGCTCCACCGCGCCCTTCTCCGACGCCGTCGACGTCATGTTCGGCGGTTCCTGGGGCGGCGCCGCGGTCGCCTGCATGGCGCTCGTCTCCATGCTCGGCGCCCTCAACGGCTGGACCCTGCTCAGCGCCCAGGCGCCCTATGCCGCCGCCCGCGACGGCCTGTTCCCGAAGGTGTTCACGGTCAAGCGGCGCGGCGTCCCGACGGTCGGCGTGCTCGTCACGGTGGTCCTCGCCTCGCTCCTGACGGTCTACAACTACACGGCCGGCACCCAGGGCGTCTTCGAGATCCTGGTCCTCGTCACCACCTTCACCGCCACCGTGCCGTACCTGCTCTCCACGGCCGCCCAGATCTACTTCCTGCTCTCCGGCCGCTCGGACCGGGTCTCCCGGGCCCGACTCGCCCGCGACGGCGTCCTCGCCCTCGCCGCCTTCGGCTTCTCGCTGTGGCTGGTCGCGGGATCCGGCTACGCGGCCGTCTACCAGGGCGTGCTCTTCCTGTTCGTCGGCGTGCTCGTGTACGCGGCGATGGCCGCCCGCAAGGGACGCGCCGCCGGGACCGCGGCCTGACACCCGGTGCGGTGAAAACCGGGCCGGGAGCGTAGGCCGGGCGGGCGGATCTCCCGCCCGGGCCGGAACACCGCCGTCCCGGCGGGGCAGTACGGATCTCCATGAGGCCCCTCGCCCGGATCGCGCTCGCGGTGCTGCTCGTGCTCGCCGCGCTGCTCGGCGCGGGCACCGGCGGCGGGCTCGCGGCCGCCGAGGGCGAAAGCCGGTCCGTCTCCGCCGCGGCCGACCCCTGTGCGGAGACCCACGAGGCGGCCGGAGCCGAGGCGAGCGCGCCCGCGCGCGGCGAACGGCGGCCCGCGCCGCCCCGTCGCCCCCGCCCCCCGGCACCCGCGGGCGACCCCGCTCCCGCGCCCGCTCCCGCACCCGCGGCACCCGGCGCGGCTCCCCGGTCGGCGGTGATGCGGTGCTGAGAGGCCCTGCCTCTCCGTACCCCTCACCCCCCACCGCAAGGAGCACCACCATGCCCGTCGACCACTTCGCCGTGCTCAACGCCCTGCTGCGCGCCGAGGCCGCCCGCGACCGCACCGCCGAACACCGCACCCCGCGCCGCGAGACGGAACCCGCACCGGAACGGTCCGGCACGTCCGCGGCCCCGACGCGGACCGCCGAGACGGAAGCCCGAACTGAGTGACCTGACGCGACCCACCCCGAACCGGGCCGGTGGACCGACGCGCGGGCGACCGCGCGGACGCGGGGCGCGAGGCGTGGGGCCGGGCGGACGACCTCGTCCGTCCGCCCGGCCGCCTTCCGCCGCCGCCCGGTCCACCGGCCCCCCCGCCCGCCCTCACGCCGTGAGCGGCAGCTCCCCGGCGGCGCCCGGCCGCTCCGGCTCCGGGCCCCGTCGGCCGTGCGCCACCACCAGGCCGAGCACCGCCAGCGCGAGCAGTCCGAGGGCGAGCAGGGCCGGCACCCGGGCGACCAGCGGACCCGCGAAGAGACAGCACGCGCCGCCCACCAGGAGCGCCGTGGGCCGCGGCCCTGCGGAGCGCAGCACGATCGCCGCCGAACCGAGCAGGAACAGACCCACCCCGCCGGTCAGCGACCACGCCACCGTGCCGTGCAGCGGCTCCGCCAGACCGTAGTGGCCGGTGTCGGCGACCTGCATGAGCACCTTCTTCATGCCGAGTGCGCACAGCACCACGCCCGCCACCAGCGGCAGGTGGAGGAACGTGTACGCGTCCCGGGCGAAACGGGTCCGCCCGTCCCCGTCCAGGGCCGCGAGCCGGTGTTCCGCGAGCTCGCCGAAGCGACGGAAGTACAGCGCCCACAGCCCGGCCGAGAGCAGCAGGCCCGCCGCGCACGCACCGAGCACGGCCACGGTCAGCGGGAAGCCCTCCATGCCCACGCCCATCGCCACGATGGACTCGCCGAGCGCGATGATGACGATCAGGCCGTACCGTTCCGAGAAGTGCCCGGGCGAGTTCACCCGCCACCCGGACGCGCCGGTCACGTAGATCGCGCCGTAGTCCACCGCCACCGCGCCCAGCCAGAGCAGCAGCCGTGGCGTCCCGTCGTACGCGCAGCCCACGAGCAGCAGCGCGAACGGCGGCACCACCGACAGCAGCGCCGTGCGCCGCAGCGTGCGGTGCAGCACCCTGTCACCAGGGCTGGCGAGACGGTACGACACGAGGTGCAGCACGCGGACGACGCCGTAGCCGAGCACGAACACCAGAGGCGCGGGCAGCCCGCCCGGCGCGTCGGCCAGCACCTCCGGCACCACGAGCGACACCACGAACACGGTCGCCATGACCGCGACGAGCACCCCGAACAGCGCGGCCGAGTCCGCCCGTACGACGTTGCCCAGCCACGAGAAGGCGCACCAGCACCACCACAGCAGCGCGAGCACCGCCATCGCCCCGACCACCCGCACCGGCGACGGCGCCGCCGCCATCAGGGCCGTCACCTGGGTGATCGCGTAGACGAAGACCAGGTCGAAGAACAGCTCCGCCGGCGTCACCTTGTGGTCGTCCCCGGTCGCCACCATGTGCGACCGCCCCTTGCCCCCCACGGCATCCCCCTGAAAGCGAACGGGCCGGCGTCATCCGGCCATCCGGCCATCCGGCGCGAACCTTACCCCGGGCCCGCATTACCTGGGACGTAATCGACCCTCGCGACGGCCACCGGCATTCTCGAAGCACCGGGTCCCGGGCGGCGCACTCCGCCCGGGCACCGGACCCTCGCATCCGTCAGAACGTCAGAAACGCCTCCCAGGAGGGTGATCGCCATGTCCCAGGCCCTGTTCACCGGTCTCTCCCGCACCACCCGGCCGCGGTCCATGGTGCGCCGGTTCCTCGCTCTCGACGCCGTCGTCACCGGCGCCAACGGACTCGCCTACGCCGCCGCCCCAGGACCGCTCGGCGAGCTCCTCGGCATCGAGCGCGGCCTGCTGTTCGAGCTCGGGCTCTTCCTCACCGTGTACGCCGTGGGCGTCGGCCTGCTCGCGGGCCGGCCGCAGCCCCCGGCCCGCGGTGTGCAGGCCGTCGTCCACACGAACCTGCTGTGGGCGGTCCTCAGCGTCGTGGCACTCGCCGGCCGGCTGGACCCCACCACCGCGGGCGCGGTGTGGACCCTGCTCCAGGCCGGCACCGTCGCCGGCTTCGCCGCGCTCCAGTGGGCCGCCCTGCGAGCCGCCACCCGTTGACCGACCGGCTACGCCCTCACCGACTGGAGGTACGCGACCGTCGCCGGGTCGGCCGGGAGCAGCGTCTCGATGGCCAGCTCGGCGACCGTCACGTCCATCGGCGTGTTGAAGGTCGAGATCGACGACACGAACGACAGCACGTGCCCGTCGTGCTCGATCCGCAGCGGCAGCGCGAAGTACGGGTACGGCTCCGGGTCCTCCCGGTCGTCCGGGTCCGTCGTCCCCTCCGGCAGCGGATAGGACGACACCTCCTCGTACAGGGCGCGCAGCGACTCCGAACGGGCCAGACCGATCTGACGCTCCATCTGGGCGAGCAGATGACCGCGCCACTCCCGCAGGTTGCGGATCCGCGGCGCGAGGCCCTCCGGGTGCAGGGTGATCCGCATGGCGTTCAGCGGCGGCGTCAGCAGGTGCTCCGGCAGCCCCGCGAGCAGCATCTGGACGGCCCGGTTGGCGGCGACCACCGTGTACGAGCCGTCCACGACCGTCGCCGGATACGGCTCGTAGCCCAGCAGCAGCTGCTCGATGCCCTCGCGCAGCGTCTCCAGCTCGGGTGCGTCGAGCGGCGACTCGGTGTAGCGCGGTGCGTAACCGGCCGCGAGGAGCAGGGCGTTGCGGTCCCGGACCGGCACGTCCAGGTGCTCGGCGAGCTTGAGGATCATTTCCTCGCTCGGCCGTGACCGGCCCGTCTCGATGAAGGAGATGTGCCGCGCGGACGATTCCGCCCTCAGGGCCAGCTCCAGCTGGCTCAGCCGCCGCTGCTCGCGCCAGCCGCGCAGCAGTGGACCCACACCCGTGTCGGTCACGACAGTTGTCATGGCCAGACGGTATCTCAGAGGGGGACCCGGGTACGTTCTCCCCGGGGACCGCTCCGCCATCACGCACCACCCTCGCCACCAGCCGTACGACCGGAGGGAGCACCACGTGCCCACTGACCCCTTGTCGCAGAAGGAGATCGAGGACCGCCTGCGGGAGCTTCCCGGCTGGTCCGTCGACGGCGACCGCCTCACCCGGGACTACCGTCTCGCCGACCACTTCGCCGCCACCGCGCTCGTCGTGCACATCGCCCAGATCCAGCAGGAGCTGGACCACCACAGCGATCTGACGCTCGGTTACAACACGGTGGGCCTGGCGGTGAACACCCACTCCGCCGGTGGCGTCGTCACCGGCAAGGACTTCGAACTTGCCGAGCGGGTCCAGGCGGTGGCACCCGGCCACGGGGCGGAGTGACAGCGGCCCGGACACCCGGCCACGGGGCGGAGTGACAGCGACGGGGGCACCCGGCCACGGGGGCGGAGTGACAGCGGCCCGGCGCCTCCGCCCTGTCCGGCCGATGCCCGCCCGCGTCGCCCGCAGGGACCCGCTCAGGTCCGTGCGGGGCACAGGTCCGCTCCGGTCCCGCGCAGCTCCCGCATAGGATTTCCCGCATGGGGGACACGCTGCTCGACTACGACGCCGAGGCCGCGCACTACGACGCGACCCGCGGCGGCGTCCCGCGGGCCGCGGCGGCGGCCGACGCCGTGCTGCGGCTGCTGCCGCCCGGCACCCGCACCCTGCTGGACGTCGCCTGCGGCACCGGTCTCGTCACCGAACGCATCGCCCGGTCCGGACTCACCGTCCTCGGCGCCGACGCGGCCCACGGGATGCTGCGCGCCGCCGCCGCCCGCCTGCCCGGGCGGGCGGTTCGCGCGGACGCCCGGCGGCTGCCGCTGCCGGACGCGGCCGTCGACGCCGTCACCGCGGTCTGGCTGCTGCACCTCGTGCCCTTCGCCGAGGAGATCGTCGCCGAGGCGGCACGCGTGCTCCGGCCCGGCGGAGCGTTCCTGACGACCGTCGACAAGGACGCCTGCCACGACGTCGACAGCGACATCGACGCCGTCCTCCGCCCGCACCGCGCGGCCGCGGCCGGCTCCGACCGCGCCGAGCTGGTCACCGCGTACGCCGCCGCCCACGGCCTCGACCCGATGCCCGGCACCGTGTTCACCGGCCATGGCCAGGGCACCACCCCGCGCGACACGGCCCGCAAGCTCCGCCGCGGCTACTACGCCTCCTGGTTCGCGGGCACCCCGGCGGACGTGGACGCCCTGTGCGCCCGACTCGCCGGCCTCCCCGACCAGGACCGTCCCCGCCCCGACCCGGCGTACCGCCTCGCGTGCTTCGTCAGACGCCCTGCCGCACGCGGCTGAACCCCATCACCCGGTTCACCACCCACGCCTCGGTACCGGCCGGCGCGCAGGCCCGCTCCCAACGGGCCGCGTCCCTGGACGGCGTGGGGACCGTCCGCAACCCCAGGCCCCGAACGCTCACGCGCCCGCCCCCGTCATGCCGGACGGCAGCGCGTCGCCGAGGTAGCCCGCCAGGTCCGGCACCTCCGGCGCCAGCATGTGCCGCACCCAGGCGTCCCGTTCGTGGCCGATCGGCGGCAACTCCCAGACACAGCCGATCCAGTTGCGGACCGCCGGTTCGATGCGGACGAAGTGGGTGGGGTCGGTGTCCGGACAGTCGAGGGCCGGCTGGCCCGCCGCCGCGCCCGCGAAGTGCAGCACGTTGTCCCACACCCAGCTGTACGTGTTCAGGTACGCGCCCGTGTCGCCGCCCCGGTGCAGCACCACGAAACCGGCCGCCGCCGTGCCGTCCGGCTCCGGGAGGAGGTCCGGAAGCAGCGCGTACGCCGCCTTCTCCACCTCCGGCTCGATGCCGGCCGGATCGGCGGTGACGTGGTAGCGCTTCAGTCGCCGGCCGCCCACGTCGACCGGCGGGAGCGCGAGGAGGTACTTCTCTGCGAAAGCCATGGCTGGACTGTAGGAACACTTCACTGACATCTTGTGTCAGTGAAGTCCAGCCGGCTCCTGTCGATCCTCCTGCTCCTCCAGGCCCACGGCCGGATGACCGCCGCCCGGCTCGCCGAGGAGCTCGAGGTGTCCGTCCGCACCGTCTACCGCGATGTCGAGGCGCTCCACGCGGCCGGAATCCCGCTCTACGGGGACGCCGGTCACCGCGGCGGCTACCAGCTGCTCGCCGGGTACCGCTCGAAGCTCACCGGACTGTACGCACGGGAGGCCGAGGCCCTCGTCCTCGCCGGACTGCCGGCCGCCGCCGACGAGCTCGGGCTCGGCGCGCACTTCGCCGACGCCCAGCTCAAGCTGCGGGCCGCGCTGCCCGCGCCGCTGCGCGACCACGTCGACCGGCTGCGCACCCGCTTCCACATCGACGCGCCCGGCTGGTACGCGGAGGACACCGAGGCGCCCTTCCTGCCACAGGTCGCCGACGCCGTCCGCACCGGACGCGTCCTCGCCGTCCGCTACCGGCGCTGGAAGGAACCCACCGACGTCGACCGGCGGCTCGAACCGTACGGACTGGTGCTCAAGGCGGGCCGCTGGTACCTGGTCGCCGGGCCGGGGCCGCGGACCTACCGGGTCGACCAGATCCTCGGCCTGACCGTCACCGACGAAGAGGCCGTCGTCCCGGAGGACTTCGACCTGGCCGCCCACTGGCGGGCCGGTCAGGCCGACTTCCACCGGCGTCTCCACCAGGGCGAGGCCCTCGTACGGATCTCCCCGCGCGGCGCCGCCAGGCTCAGCGGCGCCGCCGCCCGGGCGCTCGCCGAGAACGGCACCCCGGAGCCCGACGGCTGGACCCGGGCCACGCTGCCCGTCGAGGGACCCGACCACGCCCACGACACCCTGCTCGCCCTCGGCACGGAGGTGGAGGTCCTCGCACCCGAGGACCTCCGCGCGCGGATCGCCGCCACCGTACGCACCCTCGCCGCGCGCTACGCCTGAGACGGCGCCGCGCGCTACGCCTGAGACGGCTCGGCCGGGGCGGCCGCCGCTCCGAACGCCTGTACCGCGTAGGCCGAGAAGTCCCGCGGCTCACGGCCGAGCACCCGCTTCACGCCGTCCGTCACCGGTGTGTTGTGCCCGTCGAGCAGCATCGTGAACAGCGCGGCCAGCCAGTCCGCTTCGGGCTGCGGGAGGCCGAACCCGGCCAGCATGCCGGCGAATTCGGCCTCGCCCACCGGCACGTACGAGACCTCCCGGCCCGAGGCGCGCGACAGCTCGGCCGCGACCTCGGCGAAGGTGAGCGCGCGCGGACCCGTCACCTCGTGCACCAGGCCGGCGTGCCCGTCCCCGAGAAGCGTCTCCACGACGACCTCGGCGAGGTCGTCCACGTCGATGAACGGCTCCGCCGTGTCGCCGGCCGGGAACGCGATCGTGCCGGCCGCGACCCCTTCCGCGAGCAGCCCCTCGTCGAAGTTCTGCGCGAAGAACGCGGCCCGCACCACGGTGGGTTCGTCCCCGAACGCCGCCCGCAGCGCCTCCTCCGCCCGCACCGCCTCGGGCTCGCCGCGGCCGGACAGCAGCGTCAGCCGCCGCACTCCGTGCCGGGCGGCGAGTCCGCCGAAGACCCGCATGGCCTCCTCGGCGCCGGGCGCGGCGAGATCGGGATAGTAGGCGACGTACGCGGCGTCCGCGCCGTCCAGGGCGGGACCCCAGGTCGCCGGGTCCTCCCAGTCGAACCGGGTCGCGCCGGCACGGGATCCGGCCCGCACCCGCGCCCCGCGGTCCTCCAGGCCGCGGGCCACCCGCCGCCCGGTCTTGCCGGTCGCGCTCGTCACCAGAACCGTCCGCGTGCCGTACGGGTACGCGTTCGCCCGCGTGCTGGTGCTGGTGCTGGTGCTGGTGCTCGTGGTCGCGCTCTCGTTCTCGTTCGTGTTCGTCGTCATGGCTCAAGACTCGTCGTCGCGGGCCGGCGTGCCCATGCTCCACCGGCTCACCCGCATACGCGACCGTCCACGCCCCGGCCCCGGCACGGTCCGCCGGGCACGCCCTAGTCTTGCCGCCATGGACGCACTCGCCGGTCTCCTCGACGGGCCCCGGGCCAAGGGCGCCTTCGTCCTGCGCATGGTCATGGCCCCGCCCTGGTCCGTACGGATCGCGGACGAGGCACCGCTGTGCCTGATGTGCGTGACCGACGGCGAGGCCTGGATCGTGCCGGACCGCGGGGCGCCGGTACTGCTGCGGCCGGGCGACATCGCGATCGCCCGCGGCCCCGAGCCGTACACGGTCGCCCACACCTCCGACGCCCCGCCGACCGCCGTCATCGGACCCGGCGGCCGGTGCGCCACGCTGAGCGGCGAGCCGCTGGCCGAGTCGATGAGCCTGGGCGTACGGACCTGGGGCAATGCCTCCGACGGCGGCACCACCGTCCTCGTCGGCAGCTATCTGCTGGCCGGCGAGGTCAGCCGCCGGCTGCTCGACGCGCTCCCCGGCCTGCTCCACCTGCCCGCCGAGGTGTGGAACTGCCCGCTGATGCCTTTCCTGGAAGAGGAGATCTCCCGCGACGAGCCGGGCCAGAGCGTGGTCCTGGACCGGGTGCTCGACCTGCTGCTGATCGCCGCCGTCCGCGCCTGGTTCTCCCGGCCCGGGGCCGAGGCCCCCGCCTGGTACCGGGCGATGGGCGACCCGGTCGTCGGCCGGGCGCTGCGGCTCCTGGAGAACGACCCGGCACAGCCGTGGACCGTGGCCTCCCTCGCCGACCGGTCGGGCGTCTCACGGGCCGCGCTCGCCCGCCGCTTCACCGAGCTCGTGGGCGAGCCCCCGATGGCGTACCTCACCGGCTGGCGCATCGCGCGCGCCGCCGACCTGCTGCGCCGTACGGACGCCACGGTGGAGGCCGTCGCCCGCCAGGTCGGCTACAGCAGCGCCTTCGCGCTGAGCGCCGCGTTCAAGCGGGTCCGCGGGATCAGCCCGCAGGAGCATCGCGGACGCGGCTGATCCGGTGCGTCCGATGCCGCGGCTGCTTGCCGGACCGGCAAGTTTTCTCGCCTTTCCGGCAGCCGCGCCGCACGCTGTGCCCATGAGCGCACACGAGCATTCCGGACACGGGCACGGACACGGCACCCACGGCGGCAAGGGCCACGGTCCCGGCCACGGGCATGACCACACCCACCTCGACTGGGCCGAGATGGCCCCGCTGCTGACCCGGCAGGCGGAGACCCAGAGCCCCCTCTACGCGGAGGCCGCCGCCTGGCTCGCCTCCCTCGTCCCGGCGGGTTCGGTCCGCCGCGTCCTCGACGTCGGCAGCGGACCCGGTGTCGTCACCGCGCTGCTCGCCGAGGCCTTCCCCGAGGCCGAGGTGGTCGCCGTGGACGCCACGCCGGAACTCCTCGCGCTCGCCCGGGAACGCGCCGCAGCGCGCGGTCTCGGCGACCGGGTCGCCACCCTGCGCGCCGAACTCCCCGGCGACTTCGACAGCCTCGGCACCGCCGACCTCGTCTGGGCCAGCAACTCCCTGCACCACATCGGCGACCAGCGGGCCGCCCTGGCGTCCTTCGCCGAACTGCTGAACCCGGGCGGTCTGATCGCCCTCGCCGAGGGCGGCCTCCCGCAGCGCCACCTGCCATGGAACGCGGGCGTCGGCCGCCCCGGCCTGGAGGCCCGGATCGACGCCGTCAACGCGGAGTGGTTCGGCGAGATGCGGGCCTCGCTGCCCGACAGCAAGGAGGAGATCGACGACTGGGCCGCCCTCCTCGCCGACGCCGGACTCACGCCCAGCGGCACCCGCAGCTTCCTCTCCGACATCCCGGCGCCGCTGCCGGACCCTGTGCGCGAGCAGATCGTCGCCCACTACGAGCGGCTGCGGGAGGGCCTGGCGGAGCGCCTCGCGGACGACGACCGCGCCGCCGTGGAACGGCTGCTCGACCCGGCGGACCCGCTGTCCTTCCACAGGCGCCCGGACGCCTATCTGCTGACCGCCCGTACCGTCCACACGGCGCGCAAGGTCTGACGGTCGGCGCCCCGGCGAGTAAAGCGAGCGGGGCACGGTGGTGGGACGACCACCTCGTGCCCCGCTTCCCGCAGGCTTCCTCTTCCCGGCTTGGGAGTCCCCGGCTCGGGCGTCCACGCTCGGGCGTTCCCGGCTCGGGCGTGTCCCGCTCAGGCGCCGGCGTTGAACTCCGCCGGGTTCGGGCCGAGGCGGCGGCCCTCGTCGAGCACGGCGATGCCCGCCAGGTCCTCGGCGTCCAGCTCGAAGTCGAAGACGTCGATGTTCTCGCGGATGCGGGACGGGGTCACCGACTTCGGGATCACCACGTTCCCCGTCTGGAGGTGCCAGCGCAGCACCACCTGGGCCGGAGTGCGGCCGTGCTTCTGCGCGATCGCCACGATCGCCGGGACCTCCAGGAGGCCCTTGCCCTGACCGAGCGGCGACCAGGCCTCCGTCGCGATGCCGTGCCCGGCGTGCGCCTCGCGGGACTCGGCCTGCTGGAGCTGCGGGTGCAGCTCGATCTGGTTCACGGCGGGCACGACCGAGGTCTCGCCGATGAGCCGGTCCAGGTGCCCGGGCAGGAAGTTCGACACGCCGATGGCGCGGGCCCGGCCGTCGGCCAGGATCTTCTCGAAGGCCCGGTAGGTGTCGACGTAGGCGTCCTTGGCCGGGACCGGCCAGTGGATCAGGTAGAGGTCGACGTGGTCGAGGCCCAGCTTGGCGAGCGAGGCGTCGAAGGCGCGGAGGGTCGAGTCGTAGCCCTGCTCGCTGTTCCACAGCTTCGTCGTGACGAAGAGCTCCTCGCGCGGGAGCCCCGAGGCGGCGAGCGCCTTGCCGGTGCCGGTCTCGTTCTCGTAGATCGCGGCGGTGTCGATCGAGCGGTAGCCCGCCTCCAGGGCCGTGGTCACGGCCGCCTCGGCCTCGTCGTCCGGCACCTGCCAGACGCCGAAGCCGAGCTGCGGCATGCGCACGCCGTTGTTGAGGGTGAGGTAGGGGACCTTGTTGTCCGTGCTCACGAGAGGTGGATCCTTACGTCGTCGGGGGTATTCCTCACAGCGTCAACGATCACGGGGCCGATCGCATTCCGTCCGGCCCGGAATCGTTCGCCGGCGTCCCCAGGTACGCGGCCCGGACCCGCGGGTCGGCGCGTACCTCGTCCGCCGGTCCCTCGGCGAGCACCCGGCCCAGGTCGAGCACGACGACCCGGGCGCACAGTTCCATCACGAAGGAGACGTGGTGCTCGACGAGCAGCACCGCGCATCCTTCCTCCTCGGCCATGTGCCGCACCACGGCCGCGAGTCGGCCGCGCTCCCCGGCCGACATGCCGGAGGCCGGCTCGTCGAGGAGGAGCAGCCGCGGCGGATCGGCGAGCGCCCTCGCCAGCTCCGCCATCCGCGCCCGGCCGACCGGCAGCACGCCCGCGTACGTCGCGGCGAGCGGGTCGAGGCCGCAGGAGCGCAGCACCTCGGCGGCCCGCGCCCGGCGGGCGGTGGTGACGGACCGGCCGCCGCCCCGGCGCCACTCCTGGGCGACGACCAGGTTGTCCTCGACGGTCAACTGCCCGAAGAGCTGCTGCCGCTGGAAGGTACGGCGCAGCCCGTGCCGGGCCCGCCAGACGGGGGAGCGGCGGGTGATGTCGGCGCCGTCCAGCAGGATCCGGCCCCGGTCCGGGCGGCGGATGCCGGACACCACGTCGAAGAGGGTGGTCTTGCCCGCGCCGTTGGGTCCGATGAGCCCGCAGATCTCGCCGGGGCGGACCGTGACCGTCACGTCGTCGAGCGCGCGGACTCCGCCGAAGCGGACGCCGATCCCACGCGCCTCCAGCAGGGCGTCGCCTGTCACGTACGCACCCCCATCCCCAGGTAGGCGTCGGCGAGCCGGTCGGCGTCCGCCTCCGCACGCGGTCCGCTCCACACGATCCGGCCCTCCGCCAGATACGCGACGGTGTCCGCGATCCCCAGCGCCTCGGCCGCCTTCTCCTCCACCAGCAGCAGTGCCGTGCCCCGCGCCCTGAGCTCCGTCAGGAGCGCGAAGACGTCGTCGACCACGCGCGGCGCGAGCCCCAGGGACGGCTCGTCGGCGACCAGCACCGACGGCGGGCGCTGGAGCAGCGGGGCGAGTGCGAGCAGTTGCTGTTCCCCGCCGGAGAGGGAGCCGGCGGCCACCGTACGGCGGGCGGCGAGCGCCGGGAAACGGCCGTAGACGGCCTCCCGGTCCTCGGCCGCGGACAGCTGCAGCGCCAGGTTCTCCTCGATCGAGAGACCGGCGAAGATGCCCCGCCCCTCCGGTGCGAGCCGCACCCCACGGCGCGCCCGCTCCACGACGGTGTCCGCCCGCGCCTCGGCACCTCCCACGCGTACGGCCCCGTCCCGGACCCGCAACAGCCCGCCCGCGACCCGGCACAGGGTCGATTTCCCGGCCCCGTTGGCCCCGAGCACGGCCACGATCTCGCCGCCGCGCACGGCGAGCCCGACCCTGTGCAGCACGTCCGCACCGGCGCCGTATCCGGCCCGTACGCCGTCGAGCTCGAGGGCGGGGGACGCGGCCGCCGGTACGGAGCCGGCCTCCGGCCCGGCGACGGGCGTCGCCCCGGGCCGGGAGCCCGAACCGGATCCCGGCCCCGGCGCCGTCTCGGCCCGCGGCTTCGGCCCGGCAACCGGCGCCGCCTCGCCTGCCGGCCCCGGCCCGGCTGCCGGCCCCGGCCCGGCAACCGGCTCCGGCCCGGTCCGCGGACCCGGGCGGGGCCGGGGGACGACGGCCGCCGGCCGGCCGCGCCGCCGCGCCCATCGCGTCGGCAGCGCCGCCACGTAGCCGTCGGGGTCGTTGGCCAGGGCCAGGCCCGCGAGGCCGAACAGGACGACCGGCAGGTGCGCGGAGTCGGTGACGTACGTCGCGAGGAGGTGGGGCGCGACCGCGAAGACCAGCCCCGCCACCACCGCGTACTGCGGTCTGCGGACGCCCGCCGCGACCACCACCGCCAGCCACACCAGGCCCGCCATCGCCGGGAAGTCGGTCGCCGTGATCCGCGTGTTGTACGAGGCGTAGAGCACCCCGCCGAAGCCCGCGAGGGCCGCCGACACGGTGAACACCAGCAGCTTCGTCCGGACCACCGACACCCCGGAGGCCGCCGCGGCGGCCGGGGCCGAACGGACCGCGAGCATCGCGCGCCCGCGCCGCGAACCCCGGAGCCGGCTCAGGCCCGCCACGCCCGCCGCGCACAGCACGACCAGCGTGACGCCCATCGCCCGGTCGTCCGACAGGTCGAGCGGCCCGAGGACGGGCCGAGGGATCTCCCAGCCGGTGTCGCCGTTGCGCAGCCACCCGAACTGGAACAGGACCTGGTCGGCGAGGAAGGCCAGCGCGAGGGTCGCCAGGGCGAGCGAACGGCCGCCGAGCCGCAGCGCGGGCAGCGCCACCACCGCGCCGAGCAGCGCCGCCACGGCCGTACCGGCGAGCGCCGCCGCCGCGAACGGCCAGCCGCGGCTCATCAGGAGCCCGGCGACCAGCGCCGCGCCGGTCACGAACGTGGCCTGGGCGAGCGACACCATCGCCCCGAGCCCGGTGACCACCGAGAAGGAGAGGAAGACGAGCCCGACGGCCAGGCCCTGCGCGAGGATGCCGCTCCAGAACGGGGTGGTGACGGTGTAGAAGGCGACGGCGAGCAGTACCGCCGCCACCGCCCACGGCAGCCGGCGCGGTGCCGGCCCGAGCCCGGCGAGCCGGTCGTCGGGCGGCGAATCGGCGGCCGCGGTGCCCGCGACCCGTTCCCGGCGGGCGAGCAGCACGAGTCCGGCGAAGAGGATGAGGAAGGGCACGGCGGTACGGAAGCCGGTGACGCCCTCGGCGAAGCTCGCGTAACCGGCCACCAGGTTCTGCAGCACGCCGAGCCCGAGCCCGCCCGCGAAGGCCAGCGGCACGGAGGCGAAGCGGCCGAGCACCGCCGCCGTCGCCGACACGAAGAGGAACAGCGTGTAGTCGTGCGCGGAGAGCCCGAGCAGCGGGGTGGCGAGGACGCCGGCGAGGCCGGCGAGTCCCGAGGACAGCATCCAGGCGACGGAGGACAGCCGGTCGGCGTCCACGCCCCGCAGCTCGGCGAGCTCGCGGTTGTCGACGGCGGCCCGCAGCCGCAGCCCGAGCCGGGTGTGCCGGAGCAGCGCCCAGAGACCGACCGCCACCGCGGCCGTGACCAGCCAGGTGATCAGCTGGTCGGAGTCGACGCCGACCCCGTCGATGCCGAGGCCCTCGAAGGGCTGCCAGGACACCGCCGGGCTGGGCCCGACACCCGGCAGGCCGAACTGGTTCTCGGCCGGCTTCACCGGTGCTCCGGCCCGCTCCAGGAGTTCGACCGCCCACAGCCCGGCCGCGGGCAGCGCGACGAGCAGACCGATCGTGGCCGTGATCTGGGCGGTCTCGCCGACCCTGGCCAGCTTGCGGAACATCAGCCGGTCCAGGGCCCAGCCGAGACCGGGGGCGACGAGCAGGACGAGCAGCAGCGCGGTCGGGACGGCGGGCCAGCCGAAGCCGGAGTGGAGCTCGTGGAAGGCGAGCGCGCACAGATAGGCGGTCGCCCCGTGCGCGAAGTTGAAGAGTCCGGAGGCGGCGGACGAGAGCACGAGTCCGGTCGCGAGCAGCGCGTAGAGCGCGCCCGAGACCAGACCGCTCAGGACGAAGCCGAGCAGGTCACCCACGGCACCGCGCTCCTTACCGGAACGGGATCGGCGGGTAGCAGCGGAACGGTACGGCCACCTCGTACCGCCCGCCGGTCAGCCGGACGAGGGCGCCGCAGCCGAAGCTCTCCTTCTGGCCCTTGGGTTCGGCCCGGTCGCCGACGAGGGTGCCGGTGTCGGAGAAGCCGTTCGCCGCCTGCTGGAAGGACTCGACGGTGAGGTCCTTGCCGGCCTTGGCGGCGACGGCGAGGAAGAGGTCGGCCGACATGTACCCGGTCATCATGTGCATGTTGAGCGGGACCTCTTTGCCCGCCGCCTTCCTGATGTCGGCCTTGAACTGCCGCATCGCCGGGCCGTCCGCCTCGAAGGGCTGGAACTGGAGCAGCACGAGCACGCCGTCGAGGGCCTGGCGCGTGGCGTCCTTGGCGAGCAGCCCCGGGTCGTAGTCGGTCGGGTCGGACAGCACGCCCTTGTACCCGGCCCGCTTGAGCGCGGTGAACAGACCGATGTTGTACGGGGTCTGCATCACGGACACGACGGCGTCGGGTGCCTTGCCGCCCGGTCCGGAGCGCAGGATCTCCTTGGTGTACGCGGACCAGTCGCTCGGCAGGGAACCGGCGGGCACGGCCGCCTTGGCGTAGGCGAGGTCGAAGCCGGCCGCCTTGAAGCCCTGGGTGAAGGTGCGGATGCCGAACTTGCCGGCGTCGTTGTCGCCCGCGATCAGGGCGACCGAGCGGCCCTTCGCCCCGCCGAGTACGGTGGCCAGGCCCTCGGGCCAGGTCTGGTTGAGGGTGCCGCCGGGAGTGGGGACGAGACAGCCGTTGAAGCCGTAGATGTGCTTCGGCCCGCAGAAGGAGGGCAGGGTGCCCCAGCCGACGGTGGGCACCGCCTGGGAGTCGAGGAAGTCGGCGCCCGCGAAGGTCACCGAGCTCATCGGGGCGACGGCGAAGACCTTCTCCTGCTGGACGAGCCTGCGCGCGGCGGCGAGGTTGCGCGCCGGGTCCTGGCCGTCGTCCTCCGCGCCGAGGTACTCGATCCGGCGGCCGTTGATTCCGCCTTCGGCGTTCGCCCGGTCGTAGCGGGCCCGCGCGCCGAGGTCGGTGTCCTTCTTGGAGTAGCCGCTGGCGCTCGTCATGGAGACGATCCCGCCCACCCTGACCGTGTCGGCGGTCACTCCCCGTACGGTGCCGCCCGAGGCGCCGGGCTTGGCCGAAGTGCCTCCCGTGGAAGCGGAGTTGCAGGCGGTGGCGAGGAAGAGCGCCGCTGCCGCGGCGGCGAGGGTGCGGAGCGTTCTGGACACGGTCGGTCATCCCTCCGTCGGGTGACCGCATTCTGTGACCGGCCTGATGAACCGTCAATAACTGATGCACCGTCACTTGATGATGCGTCACATCGTGCACGAGGGGCGGCCGTCAGCGGTACAGCGCCTCGACCTCGGCCGCGTACGCCTGCTCGATCGCCTTCCGCTTGAGCTTCAGGGACGGCGTGAGCAGCCCGTGCTCCTCGCTGAACGGATAGGCCAGGATCCGGAAGGTGCGGATCGACTCCGCCTGCGAGACCCTGGTGTTCGCGGCCACCACCGCCCGCCGGATCTCGGTCTCCAGGGTCGCGTCGTGCACCAGCTCGGCGGGCGGCAGCGGCGGCCGGTTCTGCATCGCCAGCCAGTGCTCCACCGCCTCCTGGTCCAGGGTCACCAGGGCGGCGACGTACGGCCGGTCGTTGCCGACCACGATGCACTGCGCCACCAGCGGATGCGCCCGCACCCGCTCCTCCAGACCGGCCGGCGACACGCTCTTGCCGCCCGAGGTCACCAGGATCTCCTTCTTCCGCCCGGTGATCGTCAGATAGCCGTCCTCGTCGAGCATCCCGAGGTCCCCGGTCGCCAGCCACCCGTCGTTCAGGACCGCGCCCGTGGCCTGCGGATTGTTGAGATAGCCGGAGAAGACGTGGTCGCCGTGCAGCCACACCTCCCCGTCCTCCGCGATGTGCACGGTCGTGCCGGGCACCGGCTGACCCACCGTGCCGTACTTGGTGCGCTCCGGCGGGTTCGCCGTCGCCGCCGCCGAGGACTCCGTCAGGCCGTAGCCCTCGAAGATCGTCACGCCCGCGCCCTCGAAGAACAGCCCGAGCCGCCGGTCCATCGCCGAACCGCCCGACATGGCGTGCCGCACCCGGCCGCCCAGCGCCTCCCGGACCTTCACGTACACGGTCTTCTCGAAGAACTGGTGCTGCATCCGCAGTCCCGCCGACGGGCCCGGGCCGATGCCGAAGGCCTTGTGCTCCATGGCCTCCGCGTACCGGACCGCCACCTCCACCGCCTTGTCGAACGGCCCCCGCCTCCCCTCCGACTCGGCCCTGCGGCGCGCGGCGTTGAAGACCTTCTCGAAGACGTACGGCACGGCGAGCACGAAACTCGGCCGGAAGGCCTGGAGGTCGGGCAGCAGCTCGGAGGCGGCGAGCACCGGCTGGTGCCCCAGTTTCACCCCGGTCCGTACCGCGGCCACCTCCACCATCCGCCCGAAGACGTGCGCGAGCGGCAGGAAGAGCAGGGTGGACGCCTCGTCGCCCGGCCGGGAGTGGAAGACCGACTCCCAGCGGCCGACCAGCATCTCCGTCTCGAACATGAAGTTGGCGTGCGTGATCACACAGCCCTTGGGACGGCCGGTGGTCCCCGACGTGTAGATCACCGTCGCCACGGACTCGGGCGTCACCGCCCTGCGGTGCCGCTGCACCACGTCCTCGTCGATGTCCGCACCCGCCGTCACCAGCTCGGCGACCGCGCCCTCTCCGGCGTCCAGCTGCCACAGCCGCTGGAGCCGGGGCAGCCGGTCGATCACCGAGCCGATCGTCATCGCGTGGTCCTCGTGCTCCACCACGCAGGCCGTCACCTCGGCGTCGTGCAGCATCCACAGCACCTGGTCGGCGGAGGACGTCGGATAGACCGGCACCGACTGGGCGCCGAGCGTCCACAGCGCGAAGTCGAAGAGCGTCCACTCGTAGCGGGTCCGCGACATGATCGCGACCCGGTCGCCGAACCGCACGCCCTGCGCGATCAGACCCTTCGCGAGCGCGAGCACCTCGTCGCGGAACCCGGCCGCGGTCACGTCCCGCCACTGCCCGTCCGCGCCCTTGCGGGCCAGCGTGACCCGGTCGGGGTCCTTCTCGGCATGGTCGAACACGGCGTCGGCCAGACCGCCGACCTGAGGCGCCGCCGCGACGGGCGGCACGGTGAACTCACGCACTGACCTGCTCCCTCGCCCGCTCGACGTCGCGCTCCGTACGGCGCGGGTGAAACTACCCCACGGCGCAGCCGGGCGGGAGGGCCTTCACCAAGCCGGGACATTGTGCATATGCACAGGTCAGCGGCAGGGGACGAGGCAAGTGCGAGCCTTCCGACCGCCGTTGCCGAACCGTCGGCAAGCCATGGTGGCCGGAATCTCCACGGAATCTGTACGGGGCGATCACGGCGACCGCGCGAGAGCACGGGCCGTTCACGCCGCCCCGGGCCGGGTCCATGGGGCTCCGGCGTTTTCCGCGAAGCCACACGGAGGGGCCTGCGGAGGGGTCCGCGGACGGGCCTGCGGAGGGGCCTGCGGACGGGCCCATGGACGGACCCCGGACGGGATCCTCGGACTGACCCTCGGATGGGACCCTCGGGCGGATCGCCGGACGGGATCCTCGGACGGGATCCTCGGACGGATTTCCGGACGGGCCCATGGACGGATCCTCGGACGGGATCCTCGGACGGATTTCCGGGCGGGCCCATGGACGGATCCCCGGACGGGATCCCCGGACGGACCCGCCCGCAGCCCCGCGGTCGTCAGCCCCGCAGGATCCCGCGCCGTCAGCCCCGCAGGGTCCCGCGCGGGCGGTGCAGCCGGTCGCCGCCCGCCAGGATTGCCGCGGCCAACGCGTCCGCCGCGTCCTGGGTCGCCCCACGCCGCCGCCCCTTGCGCAGCACGAAGTCCACGGCGCCCAGTTCCGGGAGCCCGGCCCTGGCCGGGACTACGACGAGGCCGGGCGGGACCAGGCCGCGGGTGTGCGCCATCACGCCGAGCCCGGCCCGGGCCGCCGCCACGTTCGCGCTCAGGCTCGTGCTCGTGCACGCGATCCGCCACGGCCGCCCCTGCGCCTGCAGCGCCTCCAGGGCGCGGGCCCGGGTGATGCCCGGCGGCGGGAAGACGATCAGCGGCACCGGACGGTCCGGGTCGAGCCGCAGCCGCGGCGCGCCGATCCACACGAGGACGTCCTGCCAGACGAGCTCGCCACCGCCGTCGCCGTCCCCGCCGCCTCCGTCCCCGCCCTCTCCACCGTCGCCCCCAGCGCGCTCTCCGTCCTCGCCACCGCGCCGCTTCGCCAGGATGAGGTCGAGCCGGCCCGCCTCCAGACGCGCCTGCAACGTGCCGGACAGCTCGACCGTGAGCTCCAGGTCCACCTCGGGATGCTCACGCCGGAAGGCCTCCAGGATCTCCGGCAGCCGGGTCGTCACGAAGTCCTCCGACGCCCCGAAACGGAGCCTGCCGCGCAGCCGGGTCCCGGTGAAGAAGGCGGCCGCCCGCTCGTGCGCCTCCAGGATCGAGCGGGCGAAGCCGAGCATCGCCTCGCCATCCTCGGTCAGCTCCACGGCGTGGGTGTCCCGGGTGAACAGCGGCCGGCCGGTCGCCTCCTCCAGCCGCCGCACGTGCTGGCTGACCGTGGACTGCCGCAGCCCGAGCCGCCGAGCGGCCTGGGTGAAGTTCAGGGTCTGCGCGACCGCGAGGAAGGTCCGCAGCTGGCTCGGCTCGTACAGCGGGGCGGGCATGGGGCGAGGTTATCGCGATTCGTGATGACAGTCAGTGCGATGTACGGGATTCCCGATCGCCGGGCCGTACACCAGGATGGACGCATGAGCTCCCGCACGTCCCGCCCGTCCCGACCGTCCCACGTGACCCGTGGTCCCCGCAGGCCTCTCCTGCCGGCCTGGCTGCCGGTCGACCCGTACATCCTGGCGCTGCTCGCCACGGTCGGCCTCGCCGCGCTGCTGCCCGCGTCCGGAGCGGCGGCGACGGTCGCGAACGGCGCGGCGACGGGAGCCGTCGCGCTGCTCTTCTTCCTCTACGGGGCGCGCCTCTCCACCCGGGAGGCGCTCGACGGCCTGAAGCACTGGCGGCTCCACGTCACCGTCCTGGCCTGCACCTTCCTGCTGTTCCCACTGCTCGGCCTCGCGGCGCGGGGCCTCGTGCCGACGGTCCTCACGCCGGACCTCTACAGCGGCTTCCTCTTCCTGTGCCTGGTGCCGTCGACCATCCAGTCCTCGATCGCCTTCACCTCGATCGCCCGGGGCAACGTGTCCGCCGCGATCTGCGCCGGCTCCTTCTCCTCCCTGGCCGGCATCGTCCTCACCCCGCTGCTGGCGGCGCTGCTGCTCGGCGGCGCCGCGGGGGGCATGTCGGCCGACTCGCTGGTCAAGATCGTGCTCCAGCTGCTCGTGCCGTTCGTCGCCGGACAGCTGCTGCGCCCCTGGGTGGGCGGCTTCCTGGTCCGCCACAAGAAGGTGCTCGGCTACGTCGACCGGGGCTCGATCCTGCTCGTCGTCTACACGGCCTTCAGCGCGGGCATGAACCGTGGCGTCTGGCACCTCGTGACCCCGGCCCGGCTGGGGCTGCTGCTCGTGGTCGAGGCGGTGCTGCTCGCGGTGATGCTGAGCCTGACCTGGTACGGGGCGAAGCGGCTCGGCTTCGGCCGGGCCGACCGGATCGCGATCCAGTTCGCGGGCTCCAAGAAGAGCCTGGCCGCCGGACTGCCCATGGCGAGCGTGCTCTTCGGGGCGCACGCGTCGCTGGCGGTGCTGCCGCTGATGCTGTTCCACCAGATGCAGCTGATGGTCTGTGCCGTCGTCGCCCGGCGCCGGGCGGAGGACCCGGAGGCGGTGGAGGAGCGGGCTGCCGAGACCCCGGAGACCGCCGGGCCCGCGGAGACCGCTGCGAGCTTTGGGGCCGCCGAGGGTGCAGGGTCGGTGGAGGCCGCTGCGAGCACTGGGGTCGTCGAGGCTGCCGGGCCCGCGGAGACCGCCGGGAGCACTGGGGCCGCCGAGGCTGCCGGGCCCGCGGAGACCGCTGCGAGCACCGGGGCCGTCGAGGCTGCCGGGGCGGGAGCGACCGTCGGGATCGCCGGCCACGCCGCGACCGCCGGAGCGGCGGGAAGAGCTGCCGGAGCGGCGGAGGGAGAAACAGCGGGAGAAGTGGCGGGAGAAACAGCGGGAGCAGCTGCCGGAGCGGCGGCGGGTGAAGCGGCGGGACCGGGGGCCGTGGCGCCGACCGGCCTCGTCACGGCACCAGGACGACCTTCCCCAGGTTCTCCCGCCGCTCGATGATCGCGTGCGCCTCGGCCGCCTCCGCCAGCGGCACGCGCGCGTGGATCGCGGGCCGCAGCCGCCCGGCGGCGCGCAGGGCCCACAACTCGTCGCGCCAGGCCGTGTAGTCGGCGGCTCGGGTGCGTGCCAGACGGGCCATCTGGAAGCCGATGAGCGACTTGCCGCCGGCCAGCAGGTCGTGTGCCTGGACCGTGCCGCCGCCCGAGCTGTACGCCACGAGCCGGCCGCCCGGGGCGAGCGCGGCCACGAGGCGGGGGAGCAGGCCGCCGCCGACCGCGTCGACGACGACGTCCACCGGTTCGCCCCAGGATTCCCGGCCGTAGGAGATCACCTCGTCCGCGCCGAGCGCGCGCAGGAACGCCGCCTTCTCCGGTGAGCCCGCCGCCGCGACGACCCGGCCCGCGCCGAGCAGCTTCGCGAGGGGAACGGCGAGCTGGCCCACGCCGCTTGCCGCGCCCGTGACCAGGACCGATTCGCCGGCCAGCTGGGTCCTCGGCCGCGCCGCCGCCGGGGCCGCGGCCTCGTCGCCGCCGCGCTCGCCGACGAGGGCATGCGCATGTGGCACCACGCGGTGCTCGCCGCCGTCGCCGAACGCGGCCCGGTCGCCCAGGCCGAACTCGGCCGCAGCCTCGCCATCGACCCCAAGGACATGGTCGGCGTGCTCAACGAGCTCCAGACCGAGGGCTACATCAGCCGCGAACCCGACCCGACCGACCGGCGCAAGAACGCCATCACCGCCACCGCGGACGGCCGCCGCCTCCTCGCACGCTGCCGCCGCCTCGCCGACCGCGCCAACGACGAACTCCTCGCGCCCCTCACCCCCGACGAGCGCGTCCGGTTCCTCGCCCTGCTCCGCCGCGTGGCCTTCACCACCGACGAGTCCACGACCGGCGACGCGCCCCAGGACGCCACGCCGGGCCCGTGACCGGCGCCGGCCCCGTTGGCGGGATCACATCCCCGGCCGCCCCGCGATGATCATCAGGGCCGATACGGTGCTCCCATGCCCGCACTCGATCCCGGCCGCACCGCGCTCGTCCTCGTCGACCTGATGGAACGCATCGTCGCCCTGCCCCTCGCACCCCGCCCCGGCACCGACGTCCTCGCCGCCGCCGGCCGCCTCGCCAACGCCTTCCGCGAAGCCGGCGCACCCGTCGTCCACATCCGCGTCGAACGCCCGGGCGTCGAGACCCAGCCGCCCGGCAGCGAACTCGTCGCCGAACTCGTCCATCCCGGCGACGAGACCGTCGTCAAGCGCACCATCGGCGGATTCCAGGGCACCGGTCTGCACGACCTCCTCCAGAAGCACGGCGCCACCACGCTCGTGTTCGGCGGCATCGCCACCAACCTCGGCGTCGAGTCCACCGCCCGCGCCGCCGCAGACCTCGGCTACGAGCTCGTCTTCGCCGAGGACGCCATGACCGCCCTCACCGCCGACGAGCACCGCGCCTCCGTCCAGCTGGACTTCCCGCGCCTCGGCACCGTCGCCCCGGTCGCCGCGATCACCCTGGGCGGCGCCGAGTGACCCGGGTGCCGATACGGTACGGGGCCCGCCCCTGCTCCCTCGTCGTCTGCCGCGGCTGCTGCTGCGGCGACGCCGGCAAGAACCCCGGCCAGGACCACGACGGACAGCTCACCCGGCTCCGCGAGGCCGCCGCGGCCTCCGGCGGCCGGCTGCTCCTCCGTACCAGCGACTGCCTCGGACCCTGCGCGCAGGCGAACGTCCTCGTCGTCCAGCCGTCCACCGAAGGCCGCCGCCGCGGCGGCCGGGCCGCCTGGATCGGCTGGAGCGCCGACGACGACTGCCTCGACGACATCCTCGCCTGGACCGAGGCCGGCGGCCCCGGCATCGCCCCGCCGCCGGTCACCCTCGAACTCCAGATGATCGACCCGCCGAAGAACTAGCCGGAGACGGGCAAGGGGGAGGACGGGCAGGAGGGCGGGCAGGAGGGCGAACCGGCGAGCGAGCCGGATAAGCAGGTCCCGTCCGGCGGCGCTGCGGCACCAGGAGCGCGCGCCGCCGTAAGGCTCCTAACCGGCCGCCTCCGGTTCCGCCTCCGCCTCCGGGGCCGCCTCCGGGGCCGCCTCCGGCGTGGCCTCCGGTTCCGCCTCCGCCTTCGGGGCGGGCGCCCCCAGCGCGATCCGGTGCTCACCCGCGTACACGTTCATGTCCTGCCCCCGCAGGAAGCCGACCAGCGTCAGACCCGACTCGAGCGCCAGGTCCACCGCGAGCGAGGACGGCGCCGACACCGCCGCGAGCACCGGGACGCCCGCCATCACCGCCTTCTGCGCCAGCTCGAACGAGGCCCGGCCCGACACGAGCAGCACCGCCCGCTCCAGCGGCAGCCGCCCTTCCCGCAGCGCGAGGCCCACCAGCTTGTCGACCGCGTTGTGCCGGCCCACGTCCTCCCGTACGTCGAGCAGTTCGCCGTCCTCCGAGAACAGCGCAGCCGCGTGCAGCCCACCCGTCCGGTCGAACACCCGCTGCGCCGCCCGCAGCCGCTCCGGCAGCGCCGCGAGCAGCTCGGGCGTCAGCCGCAGCGGAGGGTTGTCGGCGATCGGGAAGCGGGCCGTCGTGCGCACCGCGTCCAGGCTCGCCTTGCCGCACAGCCCGCACGACGAGGTCGTGTAGACGTTCCGCTCCAGGGTGATGTCCGGGACGGCCACACCCGGCGCCAGCTGCACGTCCACCACGTTGTACGTGTTGGAGCCGTCCGCCGTCGCGCCCGCGCAGTACACCACGTTCCGCACGTCCGAGGCGGCGGCGAGCACGCCCTCGCTCACCAGGAAGCCGACCGCGAGCGCGAAGTCGTCGCCGGGCGTGCGCATGGTGATGGCGATCGGCCGTCCGTTCAGCCGGATCTCCAGCGGTTCCTCCGCCACGAGCGTGTCCGGCCGCGTGTTCACCGCCCCGCCCCGCACGCGCACCACACGCCGTCGCTCCGTGACCCGTCCCATGGTCGCTGCACCGTTTCTGTCCGTGCGGGACGCCTCTGTCCCCGCGGAACGCCCTCAGGGGCCTGACCGGCCCATTCTCCTCTTGTCACGGTCGAACAGGCACTTCGGGTGAATCTTGGTGGTTTACGTCACCGGTTACCCATCAGTCGCTGACAAGACTGGGTCCTCCTGCCGCAATCGAACCACCGAGGGGGTCCCCGGGATGACGGGCACTCGCATCGCCGCGCTCGGGCACTACCAGCCCGCCAAGGTGCTCACCAACGACGACCTGGCCGCCCTCGTGGAGACCAGCGACGAATGGATCACCAGCAGGGTCGGCATCCGCACCCGGCACGTCGCAGGACCCGAGGAGCCGGTCGACGAGCTCGCCGCGCACGCCGCGGGCAAGGCCCTGGCCGCCGCCGGACTCGGCGCAGGCGACATCGACCTGGTCCTCGTCGCCACCTCCACGGCGATCGACCGGTCGCCGAACACGGCCGCCCGCGTCGCCGCCCGCCTCGGCATGGGCTCGCCCGCCACCATGGACCTCAACGTGGTCTGCGCCGGCTTCACACACGCCCTGGCCACCGCCGACCACGCGATCCGCGCCGGCGGCGCCCGCCGCGCGCTGGTCATCGGCGCCGACAAGATGACCGAGGTGACGGACTGGACCGACCGCACCACCTGCGTCCTGGTCGGCGACGGCGCGGGCGCCGCGGTCGTCGAGGCCACCGACACCGACACCGGCGCCATCGGCCCCGTCCTGTGGGGCTCGGTCCCGGAGATGGGCCACGCCGTCCGCATCGAGGGCACTCCGCCGCGCTTCGCCCAGGAGGGCCAGGCCGTCTACCGCTGGGCCACCCAGCAGCTCCCGGCCCTCGCCCGCCAGGCCTGCGAGCGCTCCGGCGTCCGCCCCGAGGAGCTGGCCGGCGTCGTCCTCCACCAGGCCAACCTGCGGATCGTGGAGCCGCTCGCCGCGAAGATCGGCGCGGTCAACGCGGTCGTCGCCCGGGACGTCGTCGACTCCGGCAACACCTCCGCCGCCTCCGTGCCCCTCGCCCTCGCCAAGCTCGTCGAACGCGGCGAACTGCCCTCCGGTGCACCCGTCCTGCTCTTCGGCTTCGGCGGGAACCTGTCGTACGCGGGCCAGGTCGTCCGCGTGCCGTAGGGCGGCCCGGGCCGGTCGTGGCGCGGCCCTCGCCGGTGCGCCGGCGTCGCCTATACTCCAGCGCGTCGCGGAGCCGCCGGACGGGGGAGAGATGGTCAAGGCTGCGGAAGAGGCGTCCACCTTGGGGTCCGCCTGGCTCGTCCTCGTCGTCGGCGCGCTGGTCGTCCGGCTGGCACTGCTGCCCCTGCTGCTGCGCACGCAGCGCGCGGTGAGACAACGTGAGGCGGCGGCCTTCTCGGGCGCCCGGTCCGGCGGCGCGGACTGGGCCGCGCCGTTCTTCGAGCGGGCGCTGATGGTGGCGTTCGGTGCCGGCCTGCTGACCCTCCTCGCCAACGTCTCCGAGCCGTTCGACTTCCAGGACGAGCTGTCGGTGGCCCTCTGGCCGGGGAGCGCCGGCAACCCGCTCGACCTCGGCACCCTGTTCCTGGAGTTCGCGAGTTCGGGCCATCACGGCCTGTCCTACGACGCGCTCTATGGGGGACTCGCCTTCTGCGTCCCGTCCACCGTCCTGTGGGTCCTGACGCAGAAGAGCCTGCTGACCGTCGGCATGCCCGAGGAGCTGTGGCTCTCGTCCCGGACCCGCCTGCGGGTCATCGGCGGTTTCCTGCTGCAGCTGCTCCTGACGGTGGTCGTGCTGCCGGTCGGGGCGACGGCCGTGTTCCTGGTGTTCCAGGCCGTCGCCCTCGTGACGAGCCGCCGTCACCCGCCCGTCGCGGCGGCCCCGCCCGCGCCGCCGATGCCCGCCTTCGCCCCGGCCGCCGCCGCGGTGCACGCCGCACCGACGGCCGCCGCCCCGATCGCGGCCGCCCCGGCCGCCGCCGGGTTCGTGCCGACCGCCCGCCCCGCGCCGGGAACGCCCGACACACCGCCCGACGTACGGGACCTCGCCGCGCACGAACCGCGGACCATCGGCACGTACCAGCTCCTGGGGAAGATCGGGGCGGGCGGCATGGGCACCGTCTACCTCGCCCGGCGGGACGGCTCCGCCACCCAGGTCGCCCTCAAGACCCTCCACCCCGAACTCCTCGGGAACACCGAACTGCTGAGCCGCTTCGAGCGCGAGGCCGAGGTGCTTTCCATGGTGTCCGGCGCCTACACCGCCCGGGTGCTCGACTCCGGCGTGGACGAGGGACGGCCGTACCTCGCCATGGAACTGCTCGACGGCCGGCCGCTCGACCGGCACCTGCGCGAACTCGGCCCGCTGCGCGGCCCCGAGGCACTCCGCTCCCTCGCGCTCGCACTCGCCGCGGCACTGTCCGCCGTGCACCGGCTCGGACTCGTCCACCGGGACCTCAAGCCGGGCAACGTCATGCTCACGAGCGCCGGGCCGCGCCTGCTCGACTTCGGCATCGCCACGATCGTCGACCGTACGCGGCTCACCGCGACCGGCGGCGGGCCGGGCACCCTGGGCTACATGGCGCCGGAACAGTTCGAGGACGGACCCGCGGGGCCGGCCGCCGACGTGTGGGCCTGGGCCTGCTGCGTCGTCTGCGCCGCACACGGCGACAGCCCCTTCGCCGCGACCGGCATCGGCGCCGCGTACCGACGGATCACGGAGGGCACCCCGGACCCGGCCGCGCTCGCCGCCGTCGACGCCGTCGACCCGGCCCTCGGAGCCGCCGTCCGCCGGGCCCTGCGCACCCGCCCCGCGGACCGCCCCGCCGACGGCACGGCCCTCCTCGCCCTCCTCACCGAAGGCCCAGGCCACACGGTGCCCGACGCGCGCTCGCTCCACGAGGAGATCACCCGCGGCTGGAACACCCTTCCTCCCGCGAACCCGGCGCCCTGACGCGGCGGCGCCCGGGCCCGCCGGCCCGTGTCGTGACCCGATCGGCGGAGCCCGGTGGCGGGGCGGTCGGGGCGGGCCTAGCTTCGAACGCGGCGAGGGTCCGCAGCCCGGCCGTCCGCGGAAACCCTCCGCGTCCGCCCTCGCGTGATCTGGAGGCCCGTCATGCTCGCGATACGCGTAGCTACCGCAGCCCTGCTCGCCGCCGTACCGCTCGTCCTGGCGGCGCCGTCGGGCACGGCGGACGACGGCGGCTTCCCTGACGGCGGCGGCTTCCCCAAGGACGTCGGCGCCCTCCCTGACGGCGGTGGCCTCCCTGATGCCGGTGGCCTCCCTGATGCCGGTGGCCTCCCGGACAGCGGCCGCTTTCCTGACGGCGGCGGCTTCCCGAAGGACGGCACCGGGCACGGCATCACCTCCTTCGGCTTCTCCGTGACGCCCCGGACCGTCGCCCCCGGCGGCACCGTGACGCTCAAGTCCGACGGCTGCGAAGCGCCCACCGTGACCGTCGAGTCGGGGGTCTTCGACACCGTCACCCTGAACGAGGGCCACCAGGGCACCGCGACCGTCGACCTCGACGCCAAGGTCGGCGCCCAGTACGAGGTCACCTTCGACTGCAAGGGCGAGCGGGGCACCACCACGCTCACCGTCGCGGGCGGCGGCGGCCACCACACCGACCCCTCCACCGGCGCCCACAAGGGCGTGAAGGCCGGCTTCGGCTCCGACGGCATCGGCACCACCGAGCTGGTCACCGGAGCCGTCCTCATCGCCGGGGCGCTCGGCTCGGCCGTCGTCCTGATGCGCCGCCGCGAACCCGCCGACACCACGGAGCGCTGACGGGGCGCCGAGCGGGACCGAAACAGCCCCTCCGCCCCGGTGTGACGAGGTCCGGGACGGAGGGGCGCCACACGGACCACGGGGCCGGCCACTGGAACGAGGAGAGGGCGGGACGCAGGTGGAGGGGTCGAACGGGCACCGGCGGCGCGGCGCCTGGGGCGTGATCGCGGTGGTCCTCCTGGTGGGCGTGCACCTGGTCCGCGACGGGACCGGCGACCGGTGGGCCGACGGCCCTCCGCAGCCCCTCGCCGCCGCCGCGCCCGCCCGGCCGTCCGCCGCCACCGGCGCGGTGCCCGACCCGCTCAACGCCTCGCCGCCGGTACGGGTCCGCGTGCCGGCCGTCCGGATCGACGCCCCGGTGACCCGGGTGGGCCTGGACGCCGAAGGCTGGATCGACGCCCCGGCCCCGGACGACCGCAACCTGGCGGGCTGGTTCACGGGCGCGGTCACACCGGGGGAGCGGGGCACCGCCGTCGTCGTCGGCCACGTCGACACGCCCGGGGGCCGGGCCGTCTTCTACGACCTCGGCGCGCTCGCCCGGGGCAAGCGGGTGGAGATCGCCCGCGCCGACGGGCGCACGGCGGTGTTCACCGTGTACGGCGTCGAGGTCGTCCCCAAGGACGGCTTCCCCGCCGAGCGGATCTACGGCTCCACCGGCAGCCCGGAACTCCGGCTGATCACCTGCGGCGGCCGGTACTCACCGGACGGTGGCTACGAGAGCAACGTCGTCGTCTCCGCCCGTCTGACCGAGGTCCGCTAGGGACTGTGTGTGGTGGTGATCAAGCCGTGTGACGGTGCGCCCGAGTCGACCGACTGAGTGCTTCACCTGGCCGCACTCGCCCTCGGTTCCGTGCCGGTCATGGGCGTAGTGGCCTTCTGCTCTCTGCAGTTGTCCGAAGGGGTGTCGGACATCTGTCGGTGGTGAGCGTGATCTGTCGGCGGTATGTCGGTGGCGGTTGCGACCTTGGGAGGGTCGGTGCTCTCCATGAGCACGCCGCCCCGGAGCGCAAGGAGCCTGTCATCGTGTCATCCGCATCCCAGAGCCAGCCGTGGGACGTTCACCGGCTGCCGTCTGCCGAGGGCAGGACCTTCCTGGTCACCGGGGGTAACGCCGGGATCGGCTACTTCGCCGCAGAGCAGCTCGCCGCCACCGGCGCCGTCGTCGTACTCGGCAGCCGGGACCGCGCGAAGGCTGACTCCGCCATGGCCTCCATCCGCTCGCGTGTCCCCGGCGCGCACGTGCGGCACCTTCAACTGGACCTCGCCGACCTGTCGTCCCTGAAGACAGCCGTAGACAGGCTGGACGTCGGTCATCTCGACGCGGTGGTCCACAACGCGGGGGTCGCGCTCGACGACCCGCCGCGTCGAGAGACCAAGGACGGCCACGAGCTGATGTTCGGCACCAACCACCTCGGCCACTTCGCGCTGACCCAGTGGCTGGCCCCCCTGCTGTCCGCGGCGCCGGCGGGCCGCATCGTGACGGTGGGAAGCTTCGCGGCGCGGTCCGAACGCCTGGACCTCGACGATCTGCAGTCGACCCGGGACTACCGGCCCAAGCGCGCCTACGGCCGATCGAAGCTGGCGCAGATGTGCTTTGGCTTCGAACTCGATCGCCGCCTGCGTGCCGTCGGCAGCACGGTGCTCAGTGTGGTGGCCCACCCCGGCGGCGCACTGGACTCCCTCACCCCGTCCCGCCCGCCGGTAAGCGTGACAACCCGCAGCGAGCGGCTGCGCGCCTTGCCCTCCGCGCTCTTGGTACAGGGCAAGGACGCCGGAGCATGGCCCGTCGTCCGTGCCGTCCTCGACGCGGAGGTGCAGGGAGGGCAGCTGTGGGGGCCGAGGGCCTTCGGCCTGCGTGGCATACCGAGGCGTGAGCCCGTCCCCTCTCATATGGCCGCCCCAGCCGTCGCCGCTCGTCTGTGGGCCGTCAGCGGCGAGCTGGTCGGCACCGACGCGCACCTCGGCTTTCGGTAGGCACGGAGCCGAACCCAGGGTGGCCATCCGGCCCGCTCGGGGTACAAGCCGAACCCGCCGATCGGCAGGTAGGGCTCCATGAACTTCCCCACCCCTGAACCGCTCTTTGTCCACTCTCGGGAAAAAGTCGGCGCTGATTCCTGCACGACTTCTTCCCACCCCGGGACCCCGCTGCTACGTTCCCCTCGAAAGCCCGACGCGGAGCTTCCGCGAAGACGGTCAAGGGAGGGGCGCGTGAGACGCATGACGGCACGACCTGCCAACGCCCACCAGGCGCGACTCCTGCGGCTGTTGCGCGACGGGGGGCCCAACTCCCGTGCACAGCTGGGCGATCAGATCGACCTCTCGCGCTCCAAGCTCGCCGTGGAGGTCGACCGGCTGCTCGACACCGGCCTCGTCGTCGCGGACGGACTCGCCGCCTCGCGCGGCGGGCGCCGCTCGCACAACATCCGGCTCGCGCCCGAACTCCGCTTCCTCGGCATCGACATCGGCGCCACCTCCATCGACGTCGCCGTCACCAACGCCGAGTTGGAGGTGCTCGGGCATCTGAACCATCCGATGGACGTCCGCGAGGGCCCCGTCGCGATCTTCGAACAGGCCCTGGCGATGGCGGCGAAGCTGCGCGCGTCGGGCCTCGCCGAGGGCTTCGACGGCGCGGGGATCGGCGTCCCCGGGCCCGTCCGCTTCCCCGAGGGAGTTCCGGTCGCCCCGCCGATCATGCCCGGCTGGGACGGCTTCCCCGTGCGGGAGGCGCTCAGCCAGGAACTCGGCTGCCCGGTCATGGTCGACAACGACGTGAACCTGATGGCCATGGGCGAGCAGCACGCGGGCGTCGCCCGCTCCGTAGGCGACTTCCTGTGCGTCAAGATCGGCACCGGCATCGGCTGCGGCATCGTCGTCGGCGGAGACGTCTACCGCGGTACGACGGGCAGCGCCGGGGACATCGGCCACATCCAGGTCGATCCCCACGGCCGCCCCTGCGCCTGCGGCAACACGGGCTGCCTGGAAGCCCACTTCGGCGGTGCTGCCCTGGCCCGCGACGCCGAGGAGGCGGCGCGGGCGGGCCGGTCCGACGAGCTCGCCACCCGCCTCGCCGAGGCCGGCCGGCTCACCGCCGTCGACGTCGCCACGGCCGCGGCCGCCGGGGACGCCACCTCGCTCGCCCTCACCCGAGAGGGCGGCAACCGGGTCGGGCAGGTCATCGCCGGGCTCGTCAGCTTCTTCAACCCCGGTCTGGTGGTGATCGGCGGCGGTGTCACCGGCCTCGGTCACAACCTCCTCGCCAGTGTCCGCACCCAGGTCTACCGCCGGTCCCTCCCGCTGGCCACCGGCAACCTGCCCATCGTCCTCGGTGAGCTGGGAGCCGCCGCCGGAGTGATCGGCGCGGCCCGCCTCATCAGCGACCACGTCTTCTCACCGGCGTAAGCCCTCCTTCACCGGCACAACCTCTCCTCACCGGCACAGCCCTTCCTTCACCGGCACAGCCCCTTCTTCACCGGCGTTGACCCGCCCCCACCGGCGTGGACCCGCCCCCACGGCGTAAACCCGCCCTCCCCGGCAGCAAACCTCCTCCACCAGCGCCACCCCTGCACCAACGCCCCGTGCACCAGCGCCACCCCTGCACCAGCGCCAGCCCTCCATCGGCGCCGGCGCCTGCCCTTCACCGGCGTGCTCCCTTCCTCGGTGCACTCCCTCATCGCCGTCCGTCGGGATCGCCGGGATTCAAGGGCACCGTCCCGCACCCGCAAGGCCCGCACCCGCACCCGCACCCGTACGTCCACCCCCTGGTCCCACCCCGCCCGCGCACGGTCACACCCGCCGAGGGGATCCCCGTCATGCCCCCAGAACAGCCACCCCTGCTCACCATGTCCGGCATCACCAAGTCCTTCCCCGGAGTCCGCGCCCTCGACGGCGTCGACCTGGAGGTGCGGCCCGGTGAGGTGCACTGCCTCCTCGGCCAGAACGGTGCCGGGAAGTCCACCCTCATCAAGGTGCTCGCCGGTGCCCACCAGCCCGACACCGGCACCATCACCTGGCGCGGCGAAACCGTGCGCCTGCGCTCCCCGAGTGCCGCCGTGCGGCTCGGCATCGCCACCATCTACCAGGAACTCGACCTCGTCGAGGGCCTCTCGGTCGCCGAGAACGTCCACCTCGGGCACGAGCCCACCACCGCCGGATTCGTCGTCCGCACCCGCACCGCCCGCGCGAGGACCGCCGCGCTGCTCGCCCGGCTCGGCCACCCCGAGATCGACCCGGCCCGTCACGTCGGTGAACTCTCCGCCGCCCAGAGGCAGATCGTTTCCATGGCCCGCGCGCTCTCCCACGACGTCCGGCTCATCGTGATGGACGAGCCGTCAGCGGCGCTCGACCCCGACGAGGTCGCCAACCTCTTCCGTATCGTCGAGGCGCTCACCGCGGACGGCGTCGCCGTCGTCTACATCTCCCACCGCCTGGAGGAGATCCGGCGCATCGGCGACCGGGTCACCGTGCTCAAGGACGGCCGGGCCGTCGCCGTCGGCCTTCCCGCCGCCGGCACGCCCACCCACGAGATCGTCGCCCTGATGACCGGCCGGGACGTCCCGTACGTCTTCCCCGACCGTCCCGCCCCGCCGCCCCGCACCGAACCGGTGCTCCGCGTCCGGGGGCTCGCCCGCGCGGGCGAGTTCGCACCGCTCGACCTGGACGTGCGGCCCGGCGAGATCGTCGGGCTCGCGGGACTCGTCGGCTCCGGTCGCTCCGAGATCCTGGAGACGATCTACGGGGCGCGCCGGGCCACCGCCGGACAGGTGCTCGTCGACGGCGCCCCGCTGCGGCCCGGCAGCGTCCGTGCCGCCGTGCGTGCCGGCCTCGGCCTCGCTCCCGAGGAACGCAAGACCCAGGGCCTGCTCCTCCTGGAGTCCGTCACCCGTAACGTCTCCGTCTCCTCCCTCGGCCGCTTCTCCCGCGCCGGCTGGATCGACCGCCGCGCCGAACGGGACGCCGCCCGCGCCGCGACCCGCGAGCTCTCCCTGCGCCCCGACCGGCCCGAGGCCCGGATCCGCACCCTCTCCGGCGGGAACCAGCAGAAGGCCGTCCTCGCCCGCTGGCTGCTGCGCGGCTGCCGGGTGCTGCTCCTGGACGAGCCGACCCGCGGCGTGGACGTCGGCGCCCGCGCCGAGCTGTACGCGGTGATCCGCCGCCTCGCCGACGAAGGGCTCGCGGTGCTCCTCGTCTCCAGCGAGGTCCCCGAGGTCCTCGGCCTCGCCGACCGCGTCCTGGTCCTGCGCGAGGGCCGGGTCGTGCACACCGCGCCCGCCCGCGACCTCGACGAACACCGCGTACTCGACCTCGTGATGGAAGGGAGCCCCGCGGCATGACGCTGTCCACCGCCAAGTCCCCCGCGCAGGAGCACCGCCGCCCCGCCCTCGGCTTCACGCCCGACGTGCGCAACCTCTCCCTGCTGGGCGTGCTCGCCGCGCTCGTCGTGGTCGGCGGCGTGACCAGACCGGCGGAGTTCCTGACCACCTCCAACCTCCAGCTGGTGCTCACCCAGGCCTCCGTCATCGGTGTCGTCACCGTCGGCATGACCTTCGTCATCACCAGCGGCGGCATCGACCTGTCCGTCGGCGCGGTCGTCGCGCTCGCCTCCGTCTGGGCCACCACCGTCGCCACCCAGGAGTACGGCTTCGCGGGCATCCTCTTCACCGCGGTCGTCGTCGGGCTCGGCTGCGGCCTGGTCAACGGACTGCTCGTGGCGTACGGCGGCATGGTGCCGTTCATCGCCACCCTGGCCATGCTCGCCTCGGCCCGCGGGCTCGCCCTGCAGATCACCGACGGCCGCACCCAGATCGTCACCGTGCAGTCGGTGCTCGACCTCGGCGTCCCCGACGCGTACGTCCTCGGCGTCCCGCCGCTGGTGCTCGTCTTCGCCGCCGTGACCGTCGCCGGCTGGCTGGTCCTCAACCGCACCACCTTCGGCCGCCGCACCGTAGCCGTCGGCGGCAACGCGGAGGCCGCCCGGCTCGCCGGCATCGACGTGCGCCGCCAGCGCCTCTACCTCTACCTGCTCTCCGGCCTGTGCTGCGGGATCGCCGCCTTCCTGCTGATCGTGCTGTCCGGCTCGGGACAGAACACCAACGGCAACCTGTACGAGCTCGACGCCATCGCCGCCGCCATCATCGGCGGGACGCTGCTCAGCGGCGGCCGCGGCACCATCGTCGGCTCGGTCCTCGGCGTCCTCGTCTTCACCACCATCACCGACATCTTCGCCCTCAACAACCTGCAGAGCGACGTCCAGCAGATCGCCAAGGGCGCGATCATCGTCGCCGCCGTCCTGGTCCAGCGCCGCACCGTCCGCGACGCCGACGCCTGACCCTCCCCGCACCCGCCCGTCCCCGTCCGCCCACGCCCGAAGGGTTGATCCGCCATGCCCGAGAACACCGCCGCGACCAGCCGCAGAACCCTCCTGCTCGGCGGCGCCGCCGTCTCCGCCGGCGCCCTGCTCACCGCCTGCACCAGCAACGAGCCGAAGAGCGCGGGCAACCCGGCCACGAGCAACGTGCCCGCCGCCGACGACAAGCCCGGCACCCCGGTCACCATCGGCTTCGCCGGGCCCCAGGCCGACCACGGCTGGCTCAACGCCATCAACCAGAACGCCAAGGACCGCGCCGGAAAGTACGCCGACGTCACCCTGGAGATCACCGAGGGCTCCAACGACACCGCCACCCAGATCGGCCAGATCCAGACCCTCATCAACAAGAAGGTCGACGTCCTCGTCATCCTGCCCGCCGACGGCAAGGCCCTCACCCAGATCGGCCTCCAGGCCATGAAGGCCGGGATCCCCGTCATCAACCTCGACCGGATCTTCGCCTCCCCGCAGGCCTACCGCTGCTGGATCGGCGGCGACAACTACGGCATGGGCCTCAACGCCGGCCGCTACATCGGCGAGAAGCTCAAGGGCAAGCCCGGCGCCAAGGTGGTCGAACTCGCCGGCATGGACAGCCTGGAACTGACCAAGCAGCGCACCCAGGGCTTCGACGACGCGCTCAGGAACTATCCCAACATCACCAAGGTGGCCCGCCAGGCCGCCGACTTCACCGTCGAGTCCGGCCAGGCCAAGATGGCCCAACTCCTGCAGGCACAGCCGCGCTTCGACGCCCTGTGGAACCACGACGACGACCAGGGCGTGGGCGCGCTGCGGGCGATCGCGCAGGCCGGCCGCAAGGACTTCCTCATGGTCGGCGGCGCCGGAGCGAAGTCCGCGATGGACGCCATCAAGACCGACGACAGCGTGCTCAAGGCGACCGTGCTCTACCCGCCGACCATGGCCGCGTCCGCGATCGACCTGGCCCGCGCCCTCGGCCAGAAGAAGGGCGTCGGCGGCATGTCCGAGCTGGAGATCCCCGCCTCGATCACCCTCTACTCGGCCGTCGTCACCAAGGACAACGTCGACGAGTACCTGCCCACCGGCTTCAACTGACCAGCGACGCCGGCAGCCGAACCACCCGAACGGGAGGAACACCAATGGAAGAGACGCTTGGCGTCGGCATGGTCGGCTACGCCTTCATGGGCGCCGCCCACTCACAGGGCTGGCGCACCGCGGGGCGCGTCTTCGACCTGCCGCTGCGGCCGGTGCTCGCCGCGATCGCCGGCCGGGACGGCGCCGCCGTCCGGGCGGCGGCCGACCGGCACGGCTGGGCGGCCGCGGAGACCGACTGGCGGGCCCTGATCGCCCGAGACGACGTCGACCTCGTCGACGTCTGCACCCCCGGCGACAGCCACGCCGAGATCGCGGTGGCCGCCCTGGAGGCGGGCAAGCACGTGCTGTGCGAGAAGCCGCTCGCCAACTCGGTCGCCGAGGCGGAGCTGATGGCCGCGGCCGCCGAGGACGCCGCCGCCCGCGGGCAGGTCGCCATGGTCGGCTTCAACTACCGCCGGGTGCCCGCCGTCTCGTACGCCCGCACGCTGATCGCGGAAGGCCGGCTCGGCGAGCTGCGGCACGTGCGGGTCACGTACCTCCAGGACTGGCTCGTCGATCCGGACTTCCCGCTCACCTGGCGGCTCGAGCGGGAGCACGCCGGCTCGGGTGCGCTCGGCGACCTCGGCGCGCACGCCGTGGACCTCGCCCAGTACCTGGCGGGGGAGCTCCTGGTGGGGGTTTCGGCACTCACCGAGACCTTCGTACGGCGGCGGCCGCTGCTCACCGGGGCCGCGGCCGGACTCTCGGCGGGCCCGGGCTCGGGCGCGTACGGGCCCGTCACGGTCGACGACGCGGCTCTGTTCACCGGGCGGCTGGCCTCGGGCGCGCTCGCCTCCTTCGAGGCGACCCGGATGGCCGCCGGACGCAAGAACGCCCTGCGTCTGGAGCTCAACGGGGAGAAGGGCTCGCTCGCCTTCGACCTGGAGCGGCTCAACGAGCTGTCCTTCCACGACCACACCGAGCCCGCCGCCACGGCAGGCTTCCGCCGCATCCTCGTGACCGAGCCGGGCCACCCGTACCTGGAGGGCTGGTGGCCGCCGGGACACGCGCTCGGCTACGAGCACACCTTCGTGCACCAGGCCCGCGACCTGGTCCTGGCCGTCGCGTCCGGGACCGCCCCGGCCCCGTCCTTCGCGGACGGCCTCCAGGTCCAGCGCGTGCTGGCCGCGGTGGAGGAGAGCGCGGAGAAGAACGCCGTGTACACCCCCGTATCCCGACAGGAGCCGTGACGTGCCCCGTCCCTTCACCCTGTTCACCGGCCAGTGGGCCGACCTGCCGCTGGAGGAGGTCTGCCGGCTGGCCCGCGACTTCGGCTACGACGGACTCGAACTCGCCTGCTGGGGCGACCACTTCGAGGTCGACAAGGCCCTCGCCGACCCCGCCTACGTCAAGGGCAGGCGCGAACTCCTCGACCGCCACGGCCTGAAGTGCTGGGCGATCTCCAACCACCTGGTGGGGCAGGCCGTCTGCGACGACCCGATCGACGAGCGCCACCGGGCGATCGTCCCGGCCCGGATCTGGGGAGACGGCGACGCCGAGGGCGTACGGCGGCGGGCCGCCCATGAGCTGGCCGACACGGCGCGGGCGGCGGCGGCCCTTGGCGTCGACACGGTGGTCGGCTTCACCGGCTCGTCCATCTGGCATCTGGTGGCGATGTTCCCGCCGGTGCCGGAGCGGATGATCGAGCGGGGCTTCGAGGACTTCGCGGAGCGCTGGAACCCGATCCTCGACGTCTTCGACGCCGAGGGCGTGCGTTTCGCGCACGAGGTCCATCCCAGCGAGATCGCCTACGACTACTGGACCACGCAGCGGGCCCTGGAGGCGGTCGGCAACCGGCCGGCGTTCGGGCTCAACTTCGATCCCAGCCACTTCGTGTGGCAGGACCTGGACCCGGTGGGCTTCCTGTGGGACTTCCGGGACCGGATCTACCACGTGGACTGCAAGGAGGCCCGCAAGCGCCTGGACGGCCGCAACGGGCGGCTCGGCTCCCACCTGCCCTGGGGCGACCCGCGGCGCGGCTGGGACTTCGTCTCCGCGGGGCACGGTGACGTGCCGTGGGAGGACGTGTTCCGGATGCTGCGCTCCATCGGGTACGGCGGGCCGGTCTCGGTGGAGTGGGAGGACGCCGGCATGGACCGGCTGACCGGTGCTCCCGAGGCGCTCGCCCACCTCAGGCGGTTCGACTTCGACCCGCCGGCGGCCTCGTTCGACGCGGCTTTCGGCGGCGGCGACTGACGTCGTCGCGGGGCGGCGGTCGACGTGGTCTTCGGCGGGCACGACACCTCCGACTGCCCGCTGCCCAAACGCGCCGAGACACTGACCTCCGCCGGTGTGCTCCCGCCCGGACTGGCCGCGGCCGTCGCCACCGAACTGGAGGCCACGGACACCCGGATCCGCCCCGGCGGCCCGCTGCCCGGCGACACCCGCACCCAGGACGAACTCGTCGCCGCCTTCGCCGCCGACCTGACGGACTTCCGCATTGGACTGGACCTGGAACGCGTCGTGGTGGTGAATGTGGCTTCCACGGAGCCGGCGTCGGGGGGCGTCGAGCTCCCACCCAGCTCCCTCTACGCCGCGGCCGCGCTGCGCGCCGGCTGCCCGTACGTCAACTTCACCCCCTCGACCGGCCTCCGGCACCCCGGGCTGTCGGCCGCGCTCGCGGAGAGCGACCTGCGCCACGCCGGCCGGGACGGCAAGACCGGCAGACCCTGCTCCGATCGGTGCTCGCCCCGATGTTCCGCGAGCGGGCCCTCACCGTACGCGCCTGGTCCGGCAGCAACCTCCTCGGCGGCGGCGACGGCGCGGCCCTCGCCGGCCCGGCGGCGGCCGCGGCCAAGAACGCCGGCAAGGAACGGCCGCCGAACTCGACGCCGCGCTCGCCCCGCTGCTCGCCGACGCCCGTGCCGAGGGCCGCACCGTCGTCGCCCTGTCCGAGTACGGGATCACCCGCGCCGACCGCCCCGTCGACATCAACCGCGCCCTGCGCCGCGCCGGACTCCTGGAAGTCCGCATCCAGGACGGCATGGAGAACCTCGACCCCATGGCCTCGCGCGCCTTCGCCGTCGCCGACCACCAGATCGCCCACGTGTACGTCCGGCGGCCCGCCGACCTCGAAGCCACCCGCGCGGCGCTCGAAGGACTCCCCGGTCTCGACCGGCTGCTGGACGACGCCGGCAAGAAGGAGCACGGACCCGACCACCCGCGCTCCGGCGAACTCGTCGCCGTCGCCGAGCCCGACGCCTGGTTCACGTACTACTACTGGCTCGACGACGACCGGGCCCCCGACTTCGCCCGGCTCGTCGAGATCCACCGCAAGCCCGGCTACGACCCCGCCGAACTCCTCATGGACCCGCTCGACCCGTACGTACGGCTCAAGGCGGCCAAGGCGATCGCCCGCAAGAAACTCGGCATGCGCTACCGCATGGCGGTCGTGCCGCTCGATCCCTCACCTATTCGCGGCAGCCACGGCCGCCTCCCCGCGAGCGAGGATGAAGGTCCGCTCATCCTGTGCTCCACCCCCCGCGCCGCATCCGGCCGCGTCGCGGCCACCGATGTGAAAGCCCTGCTGCTGAGGCTCGCGGGCTGTCCTGACCCGAGCCCCTTCGCCGTCCAGTAGAGCAGACGAATCCGACGACAAAGGAGTTATCCACAGATGAGCCGCACCTCCCGCCGTACCTCCCTCGGTACCTCCCCCGGAACTTCCCTCGGGACCTCGCTCCGGACCGCCGACCCCGAGCTCTCCCAGCGCCTCAGCAGACGGAACATGCTCGGCGTCGCCGCCGGAGCGACCGCCGCCGCCCTCCTCGGCGCGGCCGCCGCACCCGCCCACGCCACCGGGGTCACGGCCACGACCACGGCCGCGGACCCCGCGAGCGCCGCCGACCCCGCCGCCCAGGGGCAGGGCCACGGCCGCCCCGTGCTGCCGCCCGGCCGCCTCGGCATCCAGCTGTACTCCCTGCGCGACAAGGTCGCGACCCTCGGCTTCGCCACCGTCTTCGCCGAGCTGAAGAAGTACGGCTACGACGAGGTCGAGTTCGCCGGCTACACCCAGGGCTCCGCCGGCCCGATCGGCCTCACCGAACTCAAGGCGCTCACCGCCGACCACGGCTTGCGCGGCATCGGCAGCCACGTCGGCTACTACTCGTCCGACCCCGCCGCGTACACCTTCGCCCAGAACCTCGACCGCGTCCTCGACGACGCCGCCGCCCTCGGCCTCCCGCACGTCGGCACCGCCTCGGGCCCCTGGCGCTACGGCTCCACCGTCGACGGCTGGAAGCGCTGCGCCGAGGAGTTCAACCGCTTCGGCGCCGCCGCCAAGGCGCGCGGCATGAAGTTCTACCAGCACAACCACTCCGAGGAGTTCTCCTTCGCGAGCGACCGTCCCGACGTGCGCCTCTACGACGTCCTGCTCGCCGAGACCGACCCCGACCTGGTCCACCTGGAGATGGACGTCTTCTGGGCCTACGTCGGCCAGTACCGCTACTCCCGCCGCCCCGACGGCACCCCCGCGCCCTTCGACCCGCTCGACTACGTCCTCACCCAGCCCCACCGCTACCCGCTGTTCCACGTCAAGGACGGCGAGCGCGACGACAGCGCCGCCCTCTACGGCTACCGCATGACCGACGTCGGCGACGGCGACATCGACTACCGGCGCTTCATCTCCGCGGTCACCCGCAGCCACCAGGGCCGACCCGGCCACCACTGGCAGGCCGAGCGCGACAACCCCGTCGACTCGCTCTCCTTCGCCCGTCGCTCCAGCGCCCACCTCCACTCCCTGAGGGAGAAGGGCTAGCCGATGCCCTGACGGTCGGCCTCCAGGGCGAAGGCCCGGTCCGCGGCCGTCGGCACCGCGCGCTCCACCAGCTCGACCAGGAGCGCGCGGTGCCGCAGCAGCGGCTCCCTGCGTTCCTCGGGCACCATCGAGAGGAGGTCGTCGAGACCTGCCAGCATCCGCCGCGACACCTGCGGACTCGTCCCGGAGGCGCCCCGGATCTCGGCGAAGCCCAGATCCACCAGGTCCGCCCACTCCGGCACGTCCTGCACCAGCCGCACCGGGCCGCGGCCGTGCCGCCCCTCGCGGTACTCCACCGCGCCCAGCGGCCGGTGGGCGAGCGCCGCCAGGAACTGGACGATCCGGTCCAGGCACTGCACGGCCGTCGTCGGGTCGTTCACGGCCGGGGACAGGGCCCGCAGCCCGATGTCCGAGAGCTGCCGCAGCCCGAAGCCCAGGTCCTGGTGGAAGGTCCGCTCGATCCCCACCGACACCGAGATCCCGAGCCCCTTCGGCACCGCCCCGCCGTGCACCGCGAGGACCGGGGTCCCCGGCACCACGAAGTCCCCGGTCCGCGGCAGCAGGCGCAGCACCAGACCGTGCCGCCGCGCGACCCGCACGAACCGCACCACGTTCACGTCCCGCAGCACCCCGGCCCGCCCCCGGTGCACCACGTGCCCGGTCACCGGCCCGAGGTCGCCGCCCCCGCCCTCGTACCAGGGCATCTTCGCCAGCACCCGGAACGACTCCTGGGTGATCCGGTCCACCACGTGTCCCACCCGCATCAGGCGCAGCGTCGAGTTCACGTACGCCACGAAGAGCAGCAGGCTGAGTCCCACGAGCGCCAGCGTCACGATCGACTGCACCAGCGGCACGCTCGTCACGTATTGCGGGTCGGTCTCGCTGTCGTACGAGGTGAGCACGAGCAGCGACAGCACGAAGGTGGCGAGGAAGACCGAGAAGGTCGCCTTGGTGATCCGGCTGCGGACGAAGATCCGCACCACCCGGGGGCTGAACTGCCCGCTCGCCATCTGCACCGCGACCAGCGAGATGGAGAAGACGACACCGATGAAGGTCATCATCGCGGAGCTGACGGTGGTGACCACGGTCTTCGCGTCCTCGGCGATCCCGACGAGGTCGCCCAGCGCCTCGTACTCGCCCTCCTCCCGCAGCGCGTCGACGATGGCCCGGTCGGCGCCGTCGCACAGCCACCACACCAGGACGACGAGGGCCATGGTGGCGACCGGCGCGAACCAGAAGGTGTCCCGGAGGTGCTCCCGCAGCGGTGAGAGCATCCGCGGTCTGGGGTAGCGGGCGGTGCGAGGCGCAGGCGCGGGCAGGGGCGGAAGCGGGGGGTGCTGGCTCACCCCGCGCAGGCTAGCCCGCCGCCGCCCGCACTCCGTGTACGCGGACGGCGACACCCTGTACCCCGACCCGGACGAGCGGGAGGGATCCGGGCCGGCATCGGCGGCGACGGGCCGGCCGCGCCGCACTGACCACGGGAAACGCTGGTGAAAGCCACCTCGAACCCCTGGTAGAGTTATCCATGTCGCCGCGGGGAACACCCGGGGCGGCGAGACACCTCGTCCGGGTGGCGGAATGGCAGACGCGCTAGCTTGAGGTGCTAGTGCCCTTTATCGGGCGTGGGGGTTCAAGTCCCCCCTCGGACACAAGACGGAAGGACCCCGACGGCAGTCGGGGTCCTTCCGCGTTTCGTGTCCCGCCACGTCGGAAGGGGCGGCTCGACAGCAGGTCTCACCCAGGGCCGGCAGCGCGCCGGGGCCGTCCCACCGGGCCGGCAGGTCTCGCCGGCAGCTCCTCACCAGACGAAGATCGGCCCGCTGTCGTGGAGCGCGACGAAGACGCTGCCGATGCCGAGGACCCAGAGCGCGACGGTGCCTGCCAGCAGGCCCTTGGCCGCCGGTATCCGGCCTTGCCGCCCGCGCAGCTGCGCCACGGTCCAGCCGCAGGCCGCCCCGGCCGGCGGCAGCCCCGCCAGCAGCATGGCCGCCCGCTCCAGCGCCAGCCGGGTCTCGTGGTTGCCCTGCCAGTCGGTGGCGCTCTTGTGCTCCAGCGCGCTCTGCGCGGCGGCCCACAGCCCGGCCGCGAGCGGCAGCAGCAGGACGGCGGACAGGGCGAGGAGCGTGACGAGCCGGCGCCTCGTCCGGCGCTGCTCGTCCTGCGCCGGGCCGCGTGTCCTGGGCCGGGTCCGGGGCCGCGTCCGGTTCGGTGTCATCCCGGCATCATGATCGACGCGGTTCGTCGTGGTCCAGGTCCTTGCGTGCCACCACCAGCCGGCACCGCGGGCTGCCGTCCTCCCGCAGGCCCAGGGACCGGACCGGCAGCAGCTCCACGGTGAATCCGGCGCCCTCCAGGCGGGAGCGGACGTCGGCGAGCCGGAAGGTCCGGTAGTACATGACGAAGGGCGGCCGCCACAGCGCGTTGCGCACCCGCATCACCGCGTCGAAGCCCCACAGCGTCCAGTACGGGGCGGAGCCCACGCGCGGTGGCGCCGGGAGCGGGAAGGCGAAGCTGCCGCCGGGCCGCAGGGCGGCGTGGACCTGGGCGAAGAGGGTGCGCTGTTCCGAAGGCAGGAAGTGTCCGAAGGCGCCGAAGCTGACGGCGAGGTCGAAGACGGGGGCGAAGGGCAGGGCCAGGGCGTCGGCCCGGACGAGCGTCGCGGCGGGGTGGGCGCGGCGGGCCTCGGCGAGCATCCCGTCGCTGAAGTCGACCCCGGCGGTCCGGCCCGTGCACACCGAACGCAGCACCGAGAGCCCCGCGCCCGTGCCGCAGCAGACGTCCAGGCCCGAGTCGAAGGGGCCGAGCGGCTCCAGGGTCTCCGCGACCGCCGTCAGGAGGCGGTCCGAGGTGCGGAAGGGAGTGGCGTCGAACTTCGCGGCGAGCAGGTCGTAGCCGTGCTCGACGGAGGACAGCGCCTGACGGGTCAGTTCGCGGAGCGTGGGGCCCTCGGGGGAGAACATGCCCCGACCCTACGACCCGCGTGTCCCGCTCACAGCGCGCTGCTCACCTGAGGCGGCACGCTCCAGGCCGGGGCGATCCCGGTCAGCTGGCAGATCAGCAGGTAGAGGGGGATGGGAGGGGTGTACGGGGAGCCCCCGTCGGGGTGGTGGATCAGTCGCGGCCCGCGGTCCGGGATCACCGCGCCGGGCGCGTAGCAGGCGGGGAGCGGCCAGGTGAGGTCGAGGTCGGAGCCGGCCGGGACCAGCCACCACCACCAGTCGGCGTCGGCGTAGACGCAGCCCTTGGCGGGGAGCCGGGACAGGGTGCGGAAGCCGTAGCGGGCGGGCACGCCGACGGCGTCGCAGCCGAGGGTGGCCGGGAGGTCGACGGGCACGGGCAGCCGGGTCACGCCGACGGGCGCGGGGGAGAGGGAGGAGGGGTTTCCGGAGGTGCCGGAGGCGTGGCTCTCGGGGCTCCTGCGGGCGCGCGGGATCAGGAGCGTCGCCATCGACCTCAGCACGGCTCTCCCATGCCGTGCGCGAGCTCCGCCCAGACGACCTGCGCCGTTCCGTGGCCGGTGCGGTCCGCGCCCCAGGCGGCGCACAGGGCGTCGACCAGGATGAGTCCGCGGCCGCGCTCCTCCTCGCCGCAGTCGCGGATGCGCGGTCCCGCGGGGCCGCCCTCGTCGCGCACGGCTATCCGCAGGCGGTCCTCGCCCTCGCGCAGTTCGCAGACGACGCGTCCGCTCGCGGTGTGCACGACGGCGTTGGTGACCAGTTCGGAGACGACGAGGGCGACGGTGTCGCGTATGTCGGGGTCGCAGCCCCAGAGGATGAGGCGTTCCTCGGCGAGCCTGCGGGCGCGGGCGACGGACTCGGTGCGCGCGGGCAGTTCGAAGGCGAAGCGGCGGAACTCGGCGTGCGGCCGTGGGCGCTGGGTCATGACGCGGGCGCTCATGAGACCTGAGGAGTGCGCGTTACCAGAAGCCACGACCGGATCCTCACAACTGTGGGCAGGACTGCCGTACGCATGCCGGCGCTGCGAAGCGCACGGCGGCATGCGTACTGGTTCACCGGAATACTGTGCTCCCGACTCGGACACTTGGCAAGTGGCACTCTGAAAATTGCAGAGTGCGGTGTTCTCTCTGGACGGGCCTCGTGGCACACTCGTCCAAACAGCGCGTCGGGGAGGTCTGAGAGTGAGCGAGCCGCGGTCCGCCCCCACGGTGGGACAGGTCGTTCTCGGTAGGCGTCTGCAGGACCTGCGTGAGCGGGCCGGCCTCAAGCGGGAAGAGGCCGCCAAGATCCTCCGAGTGGCTCCGGCCACGATCCGGCGCATGGAAACCGCCGAGGTCGCGCTGAAGATTCCCTACGTCCAGCTGCTGCTCAAGGCGTACGGCATCACGGACTCCGAGGCGGAGGGCTTCGTCGCCCTCGCGGAGGAGGCCAACCTCCCCGGCTGGTGGCAGCGGTTCCATGACGTGCTGCCCGGCTGGTTCTCCATGTACGTCAGCCTGGAAGGGGCCGCGAGCCTCATCCGGGCCTACGAGCCCCAGTTCGTCCCCGGTCTGCTGCAGACCGAGGACTACGCCCGCGCCATTCTGCGCAGCGGGGCCGTCGGCGTCGGCAGCGCCAAGGACGCCGCCGAGGAGACCGAGCGCCATGTAGCCCTCCGCATGGAGCGCCAGTCCCTGCTGACCAGGGAGGACGCGCCCAAGTTCTGGGTGATCATGGACGAGACCGTCTTCCGCCGACCGGTCGGTGACGGGCCCGAAGTGATGCGCGACCAGCTCGACCGGCTGCTCGAAGCGTCGGAGCTGCCGAACGTCACCTTGCAGATCGCGGAGTACGCGTCCGGCCACCACCCCGGCACCTACGGACCGTTCGTCCTCTTCCGCTTCGCCATGCCCGAACTCCCGGACATGGTCTACAGCGAGTACCTGACCGGCGCCGTCTACCTCGACGCGCGCCCCGAGGTGGCCTCCCACCTCGAGGTCATGGACCGCATGGCGGCCCAGGCCGCGACTGCACAACGCACGAAGGAGATCCTCAGGGGTCTCCGCAAGGAGCTGTGAATGGATCGCATATACAACGGCATGCCCGCCGCTGAGCTCGGTGCCGAGGGATGGCACAAGCCGTGGAGCGGCGGGAACGGGGGCAACTGCGTGGAGGCCATGAAGCTGGCCGACGGCAGGGTCGCCGTGCGACAGTCCGCAGACCCTGAAGGACCCGCGCTCATCTACACCCACGGGGAGATCGCCGCATTCATCCAGGGGGCCAAATCCGGTCAGGCTGACTTCCTGCTCACCTGAACCTTCCGCCCCACGCGTCCGTCGCGTAACTCTTGCTGTACGTGCCACCGTTCGTCCCGCCGAGGAGAGCCGATGACCAGCCAGGACCCCGCCGCATCCCCGCGCGGCGAGATACGCATCGACACCAGCAAGCCGCACCCCGCGCGCATGTACGACTGGTTCCTGGGCGGCAAGGACAACTACCCGGTGGACGAGGAGATGGCACGTCAGCTCCTCACCGTCGACGCCCGGGGCCGGGACATGGCCCGCGTCAACCGGGCCTTCATGCACCGGGCCATCCGCTGGCTCAGCGCCGCCGGCGTACGCCAGTACCTGGACGTCGGCACCGGCATCCCGACCGAGCCCAACCTGCACCAGATCGCGCAGGAGGCGGCGCCGGAGTCCCGGATCGTCTACTGCGACAACGACCCGATCGTGCTCGCGCACGCCGCGGCGCTGCTCCGCTCGACCCCGCAAGGGGCCACGGAGTACATCCAGGCGGACGCCCGCGACCCCGAGGTCATCCTCGAAAGGGCCGGAAAGGTCCTTGATTTCGACCAGCCTATCGCCCTGTCGATGCTCGCCCTCCTGCACTTCGTGGGGGACGAGGACGGCGCCTACGACCTGGTCGCCAAGATCGTCGACAAGCTCGCCCCGGGCAGCTACCTCGTCCTCTCGCACGTCACCGGGGACTTCGACCCCGAGGGCGCGGCGAAGGCCTCCGCCATGTACAAGGCGCGCGGCCTGACCCTCCGCCCCCGCTCCCGTGACGAGCTGGCGGCCTTCTTCGACGGCCTCGACCTCGTCGAGCCGGGCGTGTCCCTGACCGCCGAGTGGCACCCGGAGCTGGGCGAGCCCGTGCCGGTCCAGGGCGACGACCCGATCCCGGGCTGGGCGGCGGTCGGCCGCAAGCGCTGACCGCGGCGCCCGTACGCGGGCGAGGCCCCCACCGGCACACGGTGGGGGCCTCGCCCGTCCTCCGTGCGCTATGGCCGGACCAGCGTCACCAGGAAGCGCTGCGCCCGGCCGACGTTCCCGGCCGCGTCCACCGTGCGGTACTCGATCGTGTGGGTGCCGTAGTCCGGCGTGGCGTCGTCCCACGGCACCGCGCGGCTCCGGCCCAGCTTGCCGTACACGAGATCGTCGATCACCGTGCCCGAGGGGGAGAAGAGGAACGGCGCGCCGGCGTCCGTCGGCCAGCCGTAGTACGTGTACCAGCCGTCACCGTCCACCCGGAACTGGCTCACCACGGCGCCCTCCTGGTCGTCCCGGGCGGTCAGCCGCATGGTGAACGCGCCGTCGTAGACGTACTCCACCGGCTGCCCCGGCCGCCGCACCGTGCGCAGCGGCGGCGACAGCTCGTACGAGACGGAGGCGGCCAGCGCGTCGACCGTCCACCTCAACTCCCGCTCCGTGCCGGCTATGCGGGCGGTCAGCGCGTGCGTACCGGGAGTCAGGCGCAGCGAACGCAGGTCCAGGTCACGGTCGTTGCCCGGGTTGGACACCGCCCGGCCGTCCAGTGTCCACGTCACGGCCGGGGCGCGGCGTACGGGATGCGTCGTGTCGGCGTACACCACCGAACGCGCCCCCACGGGAGCCGTGGTCGCCGTGTGACCGGTGAACGCAACCGGAGTGGCGTCTTCGGGCGTGCCGAGCGCGGGGTTCACCGTCCAGCTCACCGTACGGGTCAGGGCCGCCGAGCCGCGCACCGCCGGGTCGCGGACGAACGGCGTGGGGTCGGTGACCGTGGCCGTCAGCGCGTACGTTCGCCCGGGGGACAGGCCCAGGGTGCGCAGGTCGACCGTACGGGCGCCGCCGGTCGTCAGCGGACGGCCGTCGAGCCGCCATTCCACGGCCAGTTCACCGCCCACCGGGTGCAGCGTGTCCACCCACACCGTCCGGTCGGCCCCGAGCGGCCGCTCGGTGGGCGTGTGGTCCTGCACCAGGTTCACCTTCGCGGAGATCGCCCGCACCATCACCTCGCGCTCGACCTGGTCGAAGGCGTAGCCGAGGGTCTTCATGATCGAGTGCCGGCTCGGCCGCCACACGCCCTTCGTGCTGTACAGACCGCCCTCGTGGCGGCCGATGACCCCGCCGGCCTCGCTCTCCTCGCCGAGCCAGCGCCACCACTTCGCCCGCTGGTCGCGCATCTGCTGCTCCGTCAGGAGCGTGTGGTGGACGGAGGACGGTTCGCCGCTCTCGTAGACGCCGCCCGGCACCCCGCGTGCGTAGTAGTCGTACTCGTCCTGAAGGTTGCCCAGCGAGTGGCCTATCTCGTGCGGGGTGATGAGCGCCGACAGCGCGTTGCCGCCGGACGCGGTCGCGTAACTCCCGCCCGCACCACCGTAGGTGGAGCTGTTCGCGAGGGCCACGATCTGCCGGTTGGCGCTGCTCGTGCCCGGCACCAGGTCGGCGGCCGCCGCGGCCTTGCGGCCGTCCACCGTGAGGAGCCGCTGCACGCTGTCCGGATTGCAGCCGCCCCAGAAGCCCATGTCGAGCGCGGTGTCACGGGCCGGCGCGTCGAGCGAGGGATCGCAGTCCACGCCCGACTCGTTCGACGGCAGTTCCACCGCCCACACGTTGATGTACGAGCGGTACGAGGCGAACGGCTCGATGCTCCACAGCATGCTCAGATGCCGCTCCACGTCCGCCCGGAACGCGGGCAGCTCCGCGGCCGTGTAGCCGTCGCCCATGACCACCAGGTTGAACCGCTTGTCCGCCGGCCCGGTCGTCTGGACCGGGACGACCGTCGCTCCGGACCCCTCGCCGCCCGACGTGCTGCCGACGGCCGTGGATCCCGTGCTCACGAGGCCTCCGGCCAGCAGACAGGCCGCGGCGAGCCGGGCAACTCCTCTTCGCACACCCCTGCGTCGCAGTGAAGTCATGGGGCGCGAGCCTAGGCCGCGCCCCCGACGTCGTAAAGATGTTCGTCAGCCGTCCATGTCAGCGACGCAGATAGGAAAGTCCCGCGTGCTCGGCCGTGTATCCGTCGACCAGCCGGCGGGCCACCGTCACCGAGTCCACCAGCGGGTGCAGCGCGAAGGCCTTCACCGCCGTCGCCTTCGAACCGCTCTCCGCGGCGGCCAGCACCTCGCGCTCCACCGCCTTCACCGCCGTGACCAGCCCCACCGCGTGGTACGGCAGCGGGTCCACCGACACCGGATGGGCGCCGGCCGCGTCGACGAAGCACGGCACCTCGATCACCGCGTCCGCGTCGAGCACCGAAAGGGTGTGCCGGTTACGGACGTTGAGGATCAGCGTGGCCCGCTCGTTGCGCGCGATGGCCCGCATCAGGGCCAGCGCCACCTTCTCGTAGCCGCCCGACTCCAGGTCCGCCTCGTCGCGCTCCCCGACCCCGGCCGCCTCCCGGTTGTGCGCCATGTAGGTCGCCTCGCGGTCGGCGAGGACCCGGTGCCACGTGTCCAGGGGCGGAGTGTCCGGCTTGCCCATCTCCTCGTAGAAACCGGCCTGTTGGTCCAGCAGATACGCCCCGCGGGTGCGCTCCGCCTCGCGGTATGCCCGGACCGCCTCGCGGTTGAAGTAGTAGTAGTGCAGGTACTCGTTGGGCACCGCGCCGAGCGAGCGCAGCCACTCCGTCCCGAAGAGCCTGCCCTCCTCGAACGAGCCGAGCAGCGCGTCGTCCTCGAAGAGCCGCGGCAGTACGTCATGTCCGCCGACCTTCAGCCCGCGCAGCCAGCCCAGGTGGTTCAGGCCCACGTAGTCGATCCACGCCTCGTCCGGCGCCGCGCCGAGCACCCGCGCCACCCGGCGGCCCAGACCCACCGGCGAGTCGCAGATGCCGACCACCCGGTCGCCGAGGATCCGCGACATCGCCTCGGTGACCATCCCGGCCGGGTTGGTGAAGTTGATGACCCAGGCGTCCGGGGCGAGTTCGGCGATGCGCCGCGCGATGTGGGCGACCACGGGCAGCGTCCGAAGACCGTACGCGATGCCGCCCGCGCCCACCGTCTCCTGGCCGAGCACGCCCTCGGCCAGGGCGATCCGCTCGTCGGCCGCCCGGCCCGCGAGCCCGCCCACCCGGATGGCCGAGAAGACGAAGTCCGCCCCGCGCAGCGCCTCGTCGAGATCGGTCGTCGCGGTCACCACCGGGGCGTCCGCCACGCCCTCGCCCTGCTCGGCGAGCACCCGCGCGATCGCCGACAGGCGCTCCGGGTCCAGATCGAACAGCGTGACATGGGTGACCCGCCCCTCGGCGTGATCGCCGAGCAGAGCGCCGTACACCAGCGGCACCCGGAATCCGCCGCCTCCGAGAATCGTCAGTCTCATGCCCGTACGCTACTCGGATGCAGGTACTGAGCAGCAGGATTCTGCTCCGCCCGACCGACCCCGAGCGCTCCCGGCGCTTCTACGGCGAGACCCTCGGCCTGGCCGTCTACCGTGAGTTCGGCACCGGCCCGGACCGCGGCACCGTCTACTTCCTCGGCGGCGGCTTCCTCGAACTCTCCGGCCGCGCCGCCGCCCCGCCGCCGGAGCCCGGGATCCGGCTCTGGCTCCAGGTCGCGGACGTCCACGCGGCCCGCGAGGAGCTGCGCGGCAAGGACGTGACGGTGCTGCGCGAACCGGTCACCGAACCCTGGGGCCTGATCGAGATGTGGCTCGCCGACCCGGACGGCGTACGGATCGCCGTGGTGGAGGTCCCGGAGGACCACCCACTGCGGTACCGGCCGTAGGCCGGGGGCCCGGAAGCGCGGGGCCGCAAGCGGGGAACCTCGGAAGCGGGCCGGAAGCGCGGGGCCCGCAAGCGGCGGCCGGAAGGGGCCCAAGGGCCCACGCCCGTAAGCCCGCGAGCCCGTTTCGCCCCGGGGTACCCCGGTGATCGTTTCAAGATCACTTGTGGGCAGAATGTCCGCATGGCGATAGCGAACATGCCCACGAAGGCAGTGATCGAGGACGCCGGGGACATCAGCCACACGCTGGCCCTGGCCTTCGACGACGACCCGATGATGCGCTGGTTCTTCCCCGAGGACGCCTCCCGCGAGGCCACCCTCGGCCGTTACTTCTCGACCATCTTCACCCGCCAGTACCTGCTCAACGGCGTGTGCGAGCGCACCGACGCCGCGGCCGCCTTCTGGGTCCCCGCGGAGGCGCAGGAGAAGGCGGTGCCGGACGCGGACACCATCCAGGAGCTCATCGGCATCCTGGGCGACCGGGCCGGCCTGTTCAAGGAGGCCGTCGAGACCGCCGCCGAGCACACGCCGCGCGAGCCCCACTGGTCGCTCGCCCTGATCGGCGCCGCGCCCGCAGCCCAGGGCAAGGGCCAGGGCGCCGCGCTGCTCCGCTCCGGCCTCGCCCAGGCCGACGCGGCGGGACAGGCGGTCTACCTGGAGTCCTCCAAGGCCGCCAACATCCCGGTGTACGAGCACTTCGGCTTCACCGTGCGCGAGGAGTTCGCGCTGCCGGGCGGCGGCCCGGTGCTGTGGGGGATGTGGCGCGACCCGCGCTGATCCCGCGCGGGCCCGGCCTCCAGGGCTCGTCCGGCGGATCAGGCCGGACCGGCCCTCGGTGGGGCGGGCGGCGGCAGGCACGCGACAATGGGCACATGTCCCGACGCAAGGCCCGCCCCGCCCGCCCCTCCGGCTCCGCACGAACCGCCCGCCCGGGCGGTTCAGCCTCCTCCGCCCGTCCGCGGACCGCCGCCGCTCCGGCCGTCACCGCCGACTCGCCCTGTCCGTGCGGCCTGCCGGCCGCGTACGGCGCGTGCTGCGGCCGCTTCCACGCCGGGCCCGGGACCGCGCCCACGGCCGAACTGCTCATGCGCTCGCGCTACAGCGCCTTCGTCGTCGGCGACGAGCCCTATCTGCTGCGCACATGGGCACCGGAGACCCGGCCCGCCGACGTCGACTTCGACCCGGCGCTGCGCTGGACCGGGCTCGAGATCGAGGAGACCGGCGACGGCACGGCCTTCCACCAGCGGGGCACGGTGACCTTCCGGGCCCGCTTCACGCACGACGGCTCCCCGGGCGAGCTCCACGAACGCAGCCGGTTCACCCGGCACGAGGGCGCGTGGGTGTACGTGGACGGCGACTTCCTGGACTGAGCGACGGAGCCGCTCGCCGGGTCACCGTTCGGGGTCCGGCTCACCGCAGCGCCGCCCGCAGGGCCGCTCACCGTGTCACCGCCCGGAGCTCCGCTCACCGCAGCGCCGCCCGCGGAACCGCTCACCACGCCGCCGCCCGGAGCTCCGCTCACCGCGCCGCCGCCCGCGGAACCGCTCACCACGCCGCCGCCCGGAGCTCCGCTCACCGCGCCGCCGCCCGCAGGGCCGCTCACCGTGCCACCGCTCCCACCGGCTCCTGCTCGCCGCGCGGCAGCCCCTGCGCAAGGTCCTCCGCGATCAGCTTCTTCGCGATGGCGTCCGTCGCCGCCCGCAGTTCGGGACCGCTGGGCCGGCCGCGTTCCTGCTCGACGCGGTCGCTGAGCCAGTCGCCCCACGCCTTGGTGATGACGTCCGCCTCCCGCTTGCCGGCGGTGGTGTGCGACAGCAGGTTGCCGTGCCGGGTGAGGAAGCCCTCGTCGACCATCCGGTCGAAGACCGGCAGCAGCACCTCCGGCGGCACCCGCCGCCCCGCCGAGATCAGCCCCAGGCTGGCGTGGCCGACGACCCGGGTGAACAGCTCCACCTGCATGACCGCCCACGCGCCCGCGACGTCGAGCCGGGTGTCGGAGGCGTCGACGATGCGCCGGGCGGTGGCGTAGTCGGTCCTGCGGATGATCCGGCCCACGGAGAGTTCGAGCAGCTTGGCCGAGTCGCCGGTGGCGGTGGGGGAGGCGAATCCCTCGCCCATGTCGGGGGCGGAGGCGCGGGCCGTGTCGCGGAGCGGCACCTGCTTGAGGAAGAGCGCCACGACGAAGCCCACGGCCGCCACCGGCACGGTCCACAGGAAGACGGTGTGCAGCGTGTCCGCGTAGGCCTGCACGATCGGTTCCGCCACCCGGTCCGGCAGTCCGTGGACCCCGGCGGGGCTCTGCGCGGCGCCGGCCACGGCCGCCGGGTCCAGCCCGAGACCCGCCGCGAGCGCGGAGGCCTCGCCGACGCCCTCCGCGAGGTCGGGCTTGAGGGAGTTGGCGTAGATGGTGCCGAAGACGGCGGTGCCGAAGGAGCTGCCGAGCGTACGGAAGAAGGTGACGCCCGAGGTGGCGGTGCCGAGGTCCGCGTAGTCGACGGTGTTCTGTACGGCGATGGTGAGCACCTGCATGCACAGTCCGATGCCGACGCCGAGCACGAACATGTACAGCGACTCCAGCCACGTGCCGGTGTCCGGGCCCATCAGCGACAACAGGTAGAGACCGAGGCCCATCACCAGACAGCCGAGGATCGGGAAGATCCGGTACCGGCCGGTCTTGCTGACGACGTTGCCGCTGAAGATGGACGCGATCAGCAGGCCCACGACCATAGGCAGCGTGCGGATGCCGGAGATCGTCGCCGAGTCCCCGTCCACGTACTGCAGATAGGTCGGCAGGAAGGTCATCGCCCCGAGCATCGCGAAGCCGACGACGAAGCTGAGCACGGAGCACACGGTGAAGACCGGATTGCGGAACAGCCGCATGGGCAGCATGGGTTCGGCCGCGCGGGTCTCCACCCAGCAGAAGAGCGCGAGTGCGAGCAGCCCGCCGACGAAGAGGCCGATGATGACGGCGGAGCCCCAGGCGTACTCGTTGCCGCCCCAACTCGTCGCAAGGATCAGCGCGCTGGAGCCGACGGCGACCAGCGCGATGCCCATGTAGTCGATGACCGGCCGGCTCGCGGAACGGACGGAGGGGATCGTGCGGGCGGCGGCGATCACGACGAGGATCGCGATGGGCACGTTCACGTAGAACGCCCAGCGCCAGCTCAGATGGTCGGTGAACAGGCCGCCGAGCAGGGGTCCGATGACGGTCGAGACGCCGAACACCGCGCCGATCGCGCCCTGGTACTTGCCGCGTTCGCGCAACGGGATCACATCGGCGATCAGCGCCATCGAGGTGACCATCAGACCGCCGGCGCCGATGCCCTGCAGACCGCGCCACACGATGAGCAGCGTCATGTTGGTGGCGAGGCCGCACAGGAACGAGCCGGTGATGAAGACGACCGCCGAGATCTGGAAGATCACCTTGCGGCCGAACAGGTCGCCGAACTTGCCGACGAGGACGGTCGCGACGGTCTCCGCGAGCAGGTACGAGGTGACCACCCAGGACATGTGGGCGGCGCCGCCGAGGTCCGACACGATCGTCGGCAGGGCGGTGCCCACGATCGTCTGGTCGAGCGCGGCGAGGAGGACGCCGAGCATGATCGTGCCGAAGACGATGTTGCGGCGGCGGCTGTCGAGCACCGGCGGCTCGGCGGCGGGGGGCGCGGGCGCTGCTTCGCTGGTGGTGGTCACTCTCGCAGGGTCACACCGGTGGCGGTGTCCCGCATGTGGAGTACGCCCGAACCGGTGCGGTGCGTCGGGCCCGTGCGCCGCGCGGCCGGACGGCGTCGTGCCGGACGGTCGCCGCGTCAGCAGTCCGGGCGCACCGGCAGCTTCGGGTGGTGCTTGGCCAGGATCTTGTTGGCCCGGGCGAGCGCGGCCAGCGCGTGCTCCCGGTCCGCCCGGTCCTCCGCGCACAGCGGTCCGCGGAAGCGGTAGACCTCGCGCGCGGCGCAGTCGGCGTCGACCTCGGCCTGGAGCACGTGCAGCGGCAGGCAGGACCCGATCAGCGCGGCGACGCGGTCGGGGATCGGCACGGGGACGAGGGTCGAGGGCGAGACGATCACGGTCGGTCCTTGTGGGGCTCGTGGGGCGGCGAGAGGGTTTCTCTCGTCCGTACGTACTTCCATACGTACCGGATGGGGGTGGCGGTTCGACCACGGCCCCGTCACCGCCGGGCAACACCCGCGGGCCGCCCTCGGCGAGGCGTACGGAGGGCCCCGCGGGCGCGCCGGACGTTCCCGCAGGTGCGACCGGGTCTCCCGGTCCGATCGAGCGTCAGTCCGTCGAACGGCAGGGCGGGAAATGACCGTTGCCACCAAACCCGATGTGGGGCATCTCACGTCGGCCCCGAGGCGAAACGATCTCCGTACCGCCCGGGAGGGGCCGCGCGGCTACGAGAGGATCTCGCCGAGGTCGTACGAGACCGGCTCCTCCAGCTGCCCGTAGCCGCAGGACTCCGGGGTGCGGTCCGGGCGCCACCGCTTGAACTGCGCCGTGTGCCGGAAGCGGTCGCCCTCCATGTGGTCGTACCCCACCTCGCAGACCCGCTCGGGCCGCAGCGCCACCCAGGACAGGTCCTTCTTCCCGGACCAGCGGCTCGGCGCGCCCGGCAGCCGGGAGGCCTCGTGCGCCGACTCGTCCGTCCAGGCCGCCCACGGATGTCCTCCGGGCGGGTCCATGACCAGCGGGGCCAGCTCCTCGACCAGCTCGGCACGGCGCCGGGCGGTGAAGGCCGCGCACACGCCGACGTGCTGGAGGGTGCCGCGGTCGTCGTACAGGCCAAGCAGCAGCGAGCCGACCACGGGGCCGCTCTTGTGGAATCGGTATCCGGCCACGACGACGTCGGCCGTGCGCTCGTGCTTGATCTTGTACATGAGCCGGGCGTCCGGCCGGTACGGCAGGTCGAGCGGCTTGGCGATCACGCCGTCGAGCCCGGCGCCCTCGTACTGCTCGAACCAGTGCGCGGCCAGCTCCGCGTCCGTCGTGGCGGGCGCGACGTGGACCGGGGGAGCGACGCCGTGGAGCGCGGTCTCCAGGGTGGCGCGCCGCTCGGCGAGCGGCGTGTCCAGGAAGGCCTCGTCGCCGAGGGCGAGCAGGTCGAAGGCGATGAACCGGGCGGGCGTCGTCTCCGCCAGCATCCGCACCCGCGAGTCGGCCGGGTGGATCCGCTCGGTCAGCCGGTCGAAGTCGAGCCGGCCGTCGTGTTCGATGACGATCTCGCCGTCCACGACACAGCGCTGCGGCAGGCGGGCGAGGAACGCGTCGACGAGCTCCGGGAAGTAACGGGTCAGCGGCTTGCCGGTGCGGCTGCCGATGAAGACCTCCGCGCCGTCGCGGTGCACCAGGGCACGGAAACCGTCCCACTTGGCCTCGTAGTGCATGCCGGGCGGGATCTTCTTGACGGCCTTCGCCAGCATCGGTTTCACGGGCGGCATCACCGGCAGGTCCATGGCGCGAGTCTAGGAGCCCGGGGGTGATTCGTCCCGATATGCGCGTCATGTGTGCCCGACCTAGGCTGACCGGCATGGCAGGCAAGGCGGCAGCGGTGGAGCTCGAGGTCGGCGACCGGACCGTGAAGGTGTCCAATCCGGACAAGGTGTACTTCCCCGAGACCGGCTACACCAAGCTCGACATGGTCGGCTACTACCTGGCGGTCGGTGACGGCATCACCCGCGCCCTCCGGAACCGGCCCACGACCCTGGAGCGCTATCCCGACGGCGTGACCGGCGAGTCCTTCTTCCAGAAGCGCGCGCCCAAGTACCTGCCGGACTGGATCCCCACGGCCCACATCACCTTCCCCAGCGGCCGCTCGGCCGACGAGATGTGTCCCACCGAACCGGCCGCGGTGCTGTGGGCGGCCAATCTCGGCGCCGTCACCTTCCACCCCTGGCCGGTACGCCGTGAGGACACCGACCATCCCGACGAACTGCGCCTCGACCTCGACCCCCAGCCCGGCACCGACTACGCCGACGCCGTCCGCGCCGCCCACGAACTGCGCGCCGTCCTGGACGAGCACGGGCTGCGCGGCTGGCCCAAGACCTCCGGCGGGCGCGGCCTCCACGTCTTCGTCCCGATCCTGCCCGAGTGGACGTTCACCCAGGTGAGGAGGGCCGCCATCGCCTGCGGCCGGGAGCTGGAACGGCGGATGCCGGACCGGGTCACCATCAAGTGGTGGAAGGAGGAGCGCGGTGAGCGGATCTTCCTCGACTACAACCAGACGGCCCGCGACCGCACCATCGCCTCCGCCTACTCCGTCCGTCCCCGCCCGCACGCGCCCGTCTCCGCGCCGCTGCGCTGGGAGGAGATCGACGACGCCGTGCCGCGGGACTTCGACATCCGCACCATGCCGGCCCGGTACGCCGAACTCGGCGACGTGCACGCGGACATGGACGACCAGCGCTTCAGCCTGGAGCCGCTGCTCGAACTGGCCCGCCGCGACGAGGCCGAGCACGGTCTCGGCGACCTGCCCTATCCGCCGGAGTACCCGAAGATGCCGGGCGAACCCAAGCGGGTGCAGCCGAGCAGGGCGAAGAAGGACTAGTCCCGTCGGGCGGCCGGCCGGGCGCCCTGGGGGCCGGGCCCCGCTCCCTCGCTCCCTCCGGCGGGCCGTGGCGGACTCCGCCGGGCCGTGGCCGACTCCGTCGGGCTTCTTCGAGCTCGGTCCTGCGCCCAAAAACAACACGAACGGTCGTGCTAGTATTTTCTCGTATCGAGGACGATCGAGGAGATCCGGCATGTTTCCGAAGGCTCTGCTGGTCCGCGCGACGCTGAACACCGCCGCGTACATCGCTCCCGCCCTCGCCGGGCGGGCCGTCTTCCACCTCTTCGTCCGCCCGGCCGGCCGGCCCCGCGTCAAACCCGCCGAGGAGCCGCTGATGGCTGCCGCCCGGGTCGGCCGGATACGCATCGGTGGCCAGGCCGGCAAGAGCGGCAAGGAGGCGGTCACCTACGCGTGGGGCGACGGGCGGCGGCCGGTGCTGCTGGTCCACGGCTGGTCCTCGCGCGCCTCGCGCCTGGCCGCCTTCGCCGAGGCGCTGCTCGACCGGGGCTACAGCCCGGTCGCGTTCGACGCGCCGGGCCACGGCGACGCGCCGGGCCGCACCGGCAACATCCTCGAGTACCGCGCGATCATCCGCGAACTGCACGCCCTGCACGGCGACTTCGAGGCCGTCGTCGCCCACTCCTTCGGTGTCAGCGCGGCCCTCTTCGCGCTGCGCGACGGGGTGCGCGCCCGGCGCTTCGTCGGGATCTCCGGCGTGGGCTCGTTCGCGCTGCTCACCGCCTGGTTCCAGGGTGCCTTCGGGATGGGCGACCGTGCGATGAGGGCGATGCGCCGCCATGTCGAGCGCCGGCTCGCCCCGGACGAGCCGGGTGTCTGGGAGCACTTGGAGGCCGCATGGCGTCCCGGGGACCTCGACGCGCCCGTGCTGCTCGTCCACGACGAGGCCGACGGCATGGTGCCGCTCGCCCACGCGCACGTCCTCGCCGAGGCGCACGCCGAGCGCGCGCGGCTGGTCGTCACCCAAGGCCTCGGCCACCGGCGGATTCTGAACGACCCTCAGATTGTCGCGCAGGTAGTGGAGTTCGTGACGACCGAGCGTCGGGCGGTGGGCGCCGTCCGCTGAAGCGGGCGGCCGGGACTCTCGTCCGGTTCAGGCCGGGCCCGTCGGACCCGCCGGGGCGTCGATCTCGTCCCGTGCCCCGTCGCTCGCCTCGGCCCGCAGCCGCCGGGCGATCCCGCGCTCGGCCCGTGCGTAGGCGGCGGGGTCGCCGAGGAGTACGGACTGGGCGTTGGCCGACTCCATGAGGGCGATGATCTCGAAGGCGAGCTGCGGCGCGTCGACGTCCCCGACGAAACCGCCGGCGGTCCGGCCCTCCTCGATCGCCCGCTCCACGTACGCGACCCAGTCGAGGCGGGCCTGCGCGACGGCGTCGTGCACCGGGCCCGTCCGCGCGTCGTACTCCGCGGAGACCGCGTAGAAGAAGCAGCCGCCCCGGAACACCCGCTCGGAGGAGTACGCCAGCCAGTTCCTGCACAGCGCCCACACCCGGCCGGGGCCCGGCGGCAGTTCCGCCAGCGGCGTGACGACCCGGCGCGCGAAGACGGCGGTGGCGGCCCGGACCGTGGCGAGCTGGAGCTCCTCCTTGGATCCGAACAGTGCGAAGACACCGCTCTTGCTCAGCTTCAGCTCGGTGGCGATCCGCCCGAGCGACAGTCCTTCCAGGCCCTCGACGGACGCGATGTCCATCGTGCGGCCCAGGACGAGCCGCCGGGTCTGGTTGCCGCGCTCGACGCGCCCGTCCGTCTTCGTGCTGCCTGTCATGCCCCCATCGTACTGTCCGCACGATCGTGCGGACAGTTGCCGTGTCCGGTGCGGGTCCTGCCCTACGCCTGCGGGGCCCGCCGCTCGCCGGGCGGGAGCAGCAGCACTTCCAGGGCCCGGGCGCAGGCCCGGACCTGGGGAAGCAGCCGGTCGAGGCGGGCGTCGGAGAGTGCCGGAGACGCGGCCCGTACCGCGAGCGCGAACCGCGCGCGGCCGGAGCGGTCGAGGACCGGCACCGCGAGCGTGCGCACACCCTGGCACGGATCGTCGTCGTCCAGGGCGTGGCCCCGGTCCCGCACGAGCGCCGACTCTCCGTCCGGCAGGCCGGGTTCCCCGTCCCCGGGCCAGGCGAGCAGGACCTTGCCGGGCGCCGTGGAGCGCAGCGGGCGCCGCAGGCCCGCCTTCGGAGTGACCGCGTCGCCCGCCACGATCACCGCGTGCGCCCCGCTGCGCAGGGCCAGGGAGGTGGTGGTGCCGGTCCGCTCGGCGAGGTCGCGCAGCTCGGGGGCGGCCAGGTGCAGCCCGCGCTGGTGGTACGAGAGCCGGCCGAGCTCCGTGACGGCCGGCCCGAGCCGGTAGCGCGCGGTGCGCGCGTCCTGCTCAAGGAAACCGGCCGCGAGCAGGGTCCTGGCCAGCCGGTGGGCGGTGGACGTGGAGAGGCCGAGCCGGCGCGCGAGGTCGGAGGCGGTCGGGTCGGGGCCGTTGTCGTGGAAACAGTGCAGGACGTCCAGGGCCCGGCGCACGGCCTGCGCTCCCGCGGGCGGCCCGGTGGGAGCCGGCGCCGGCAGGGAGGCGGACAGGGACGCGGGGGCGGGCTGGGCCTGGGTGGTCATGACCTCACGCTGCCATATGACGGGAGCGCGCCCGGCCGGGATCCGGCGCCGGAAACACACCGTTCACGAGCCGTCCCACGGCGTGGGAGCCGGTGAGGAAAGGAGTGGGTCATCGAGTGAGGCCGTGGAGCGGGGTCGGGGGTGACGCCGTGAGGTGGGGTGGGGGGGAGGGAAATGGCCGAAAACGGAGGGCTGGACGCCCCGGCGCGCCGCGTTGACGGCTTTCGTGAAGCGCGTTGATCGGACGTTGATGGCGTGTTTAGGGCGTCCGACCAGCCTGGTTCCATGCAGACCGACACCATGTTCTCCGCCCCGCAGACCCTCCTGGCCGACGACCTCTCCTGGCAGCAGGACGCGCTGTGCGCCCAGGCCGGGCCGGAGTTCTTCTTCCCCGCGCCCGGTTCCTCGACCCGTGAGGCCAAGCTGCTGTGCGGGGCGTGCGAGGGGCGCGTCGCCTGCCTGGAATACGCGCTGGCGCACGACGAGCGGTTCGGGGTGTGGGGCGGGCTCTCGGAGAAGGAGCGGATCAAGCTCAAGCGGCGCCGGGGCTGACCGCCCGGCAGTACCGAGCCGGCGCCCCGCTAGCGTCCGCCCAGCGGTGCCGCGCTCCCGCGCCCCACTAGCGCCCGCTCCAGCGGTGCCGCGCTCCCGCGCCCCACTAGTGCCCGCTCCCGCGCCCCGCTCGGGCGCCCGCGCCGACCCGGGCTCCGCCCCGGCGCCGGCGTCATCCTGATCAGCCGGCGGCCCATCCGGATCAGCCCGCGGCCCGGGCCGCCATCCGCGCCTTGCGCGCCGCGAGGCGCTCGTCGAACTTGCGGGCCTCGCCGTCCAGGCCGTCCATGTACAGGCCCAGCTCCTCCTGGGCGCGCAGCCCGTCCGGACCGAGGCCCTCGATCTGGAGGACCTTGAGGAAGCGGAGGACCGGCTGGAGCACGTCGTCGTGGTGGATGCGCAGGTTGTAGATCTCGCCGATCGCCATCTGGGCCGCCGCGCGCTCGAAGCCGGGCATGCCGTGGCCGGGCATCCGGAAGCCGACGACCACGTCCCGCACCGCCTGCATGGTGAGGTCCGGGGCGATCTCGAAGGCCGCTCCGAGCAGGTTGCGGTAGAAGATCATGTGCAGGTTCTCGTCCAGCGCGATGCGGGCGAGCATCCGGTCGCACACCGGGTCGCCGGACTGGTGGCCGGTGTTGCGGTGGGAGATGCGGGTGGCGAGCTCCTGGAAGGCCACGTACGCGACCGAGTGAAGCATCGAGTGCCGGTTGTCGGACTCGAATCCCTCGCTCATGTGTGCCATGCGGAAACGTTCCAGCTCGTCCGGGTCCACCGCACGCGAGGCCAGCAGGTAGTCGCGCATCACGATGCCGTGGCGGCCCTCCTCGGCGGTCCAGCGGTGCACCCAGGTGCCCCAGGCGCCGTCGCGGCCGAAGAGGGTGGCGATCTCGTGGTGGTAGCTGGGGAGGTTGTCCTCGGTGAGCAGGTTCACCACGAGCGCGATCCGGCCGACGTCGGTGACCTTCGACTGCGAGCGCTCCCAGGCCTCGCCGTCCTCGAAGAGGCCGGGGAAGTTCCGGCCGTCCGACCAGGGCACGTACTCGTGCGGCATCCAGTCCTTGGTGACCTTCAGGTGCCGCTCCAGCTCCTTCTCCACGACCTCTTCCAGGGCGTACAGGAGCCGCGCGTCGGTCCACCCTGCCGAGCTGCCGAGGTGGGGAGAAGTGAGCGTCACGGGGAACTCCTGGGGACGGAGAAGGGCATACGGAACTACCTACGGATTCGTAGGTTACGAGACCGTAGGTTAAAGGCCCCATAAGGCGGTGGCCAAGCCCGTCTCGGCGATGTCCGGTTACGTTCGGTTATGTGACCGGGTCACGCGGCGCGCGCGAGGGGTGCGGGAGACCCAGGTCACGCGCCGGTGCGCCCCCCTCGGCTCTGCCCCGCGCGCCGGGCCGGCTACTCAGAGCAGATGGTCGGCCGCCCCCGCCTTCACGGCGGAGATCAGGGCCCGCAGCGCCTCGACGGAGTCGCTGACGTACGCGTCGGGCGCGAGGGTCGAGCCGATGTAGGCGCGTCCCGTGTCGTCGATGCCGAAGCGGAAGCAGTTGGCGCCCTCGCTGCAGAACGCCTCGTTCCAGGTGATGTCCCGGGGCGAGGCGGTGTCGTGGGTGGCGTTCATGTGGAGGTCCCTCACAGGTCCTGGGCGATGGTGCGGATGAGGTCGCGGGAGGCGGACCGCGGCAGCGCGAGTCCGCGCAGCCGCTCCAACAGGCCCCGGTAGCGGCGCAGTTGCATGTCCGTGTCGAGCAGTGTCGAGCCGTGCGAGGAGTCGAGCTGCACGGTGTCGAGCTGCGGCACGGGCGCGGACACATAGGTGAACGACTGGCCGGCGCCGGGGAAACCCCCCGCGGTGAACGGGATGACCCGCACGGTGATCGTCTCGCGCTCCGAGCGCTCCAGGATGTGCTCCAGCTGGGCCCTCGCGACCTTCCGGCCGCCGAACTGCATGCGGAGCGCGGCCTCGTGGATCACGGCCTCGTACCGCGTCGGCCGGTCCCGGTCGAGCACCTCCTGGCGGCGCAGCCGCAACGCCAGGCGGGCCTCCAGGTCCGGCTCCGGCAGCGGCGGCACGGCGGTGTCGAACACCGCCCTCGCATGCTCCTCGGTCTGCAGCAGGCCGGGGATGTGGGTGGTCACCGAGGTGAGCAACTCCTGCGCGTGGTATTCGAGTTCGGCGATGTCGAGCAGGGCGGGCGGCAGCAGTCCGCGGTGCTGCTCCCACCAGCCGCGGTCCCGCTCCTGGGCCATGGCGGCGAGCAGGTCGACCAGGACGGTGTCCGGGCAGCCGTAGTTGAAGGCCAGGGTGCGGACCCGCTCGGGGCTGATCCCGAAGCGGCCGGACTCGATGTGCGGGATGCGGGTGCGGTCGACGCCCAGGAGGGCCGCAGCCTGCTGGGCCGACATGCCGGACTGCTCGCGCAGTCTGCGCAGCTCGTGTCCGAGGCGCTGCTGGCGCGCGGTCGGGGTGCTCCTGGGTGGCACGCTCGATCTCCCCCTTGGTTCCGGGTGAATCCCGGAGAAATGGCCGGAATGCCATAAGTGCCGGCGAGTACTGGCAAGTAGTAGCACTGTGCTCCGGTCGTGCGCTACGGTCGGTAGCGCCAGTCTCACACGGGGCTATCGCTTTCGGCTGTGAGCACCCCCACACCAGAGGAAATGTGAGCAGAACCTGATGAAGGGCGCATTGCGTTGCCTTCCGGCCGCGTTAGACCCGGCCGGACCCGTACCCCCCGCCACCGAGAACCTCAGCTACTCGATGCTCCTGCCCGGGGGCGCCTACTGTGCCGGACTCGCCCGCGAGAACGTCCGGACCCTGCTGACCCGCCATGGCCTCGCCGAGCTCGTCGACACCGCCGTGCTCGCCGCCTCGGAACTGGTCTCCGCCGCGTACCGCTTCACCCCGGACCACGAGATGATCCTGCGGGTGCGCTGGCAGTACGAAGCGCTGCGCATCGTGCTCTACGACCAGCACCCGGCGCACGACACACCCGCCGGCGCCGAGGAATGCCGCGACCGCCGCAGCCGCAGCATGTGGCTGCTGGCCGCGGCGGTCGAGGCGCACGGCGGTGACTGGGGCCTCGCCCCGGTCATCACGCCCGGTGGCGGCACGAAATCCTGGGCCCTGCTCCACCGCTAGTGGGGTCACCCCACTGCTCGTGGCGTCATCCCACTGCCGGTGACGCTATTCCACCGACAGCGGCGTCGCTGCCCGAGGATCCACGTCCCCCGAGTCCTCCTCCCGAGGGGCGTACGCCGACGGATCCTCCTCCCGCACGGCCTCGGCCGTCGTCGGCCGCAGCTCACCGTCGAGCCGCAGCCAGCGGGTGATCCCCAGCGACTCCAGGAACGGCACGTCGTGACTCACCACGACCAGCGCCCCCTCGTAGGCGTCGAGCGCGGAGGTCAGACTGCGCACCGACGCCAGGTCCAGATTGTTGGTCGGCTCGTCGAGCAGCAGCAGCCGCGGAGCGGGTTCGGCGAGGAGCAGCGCCGCCAGCGTCGCCCGGAACCGCTCACCGCCCGACAGCGTCCCGGCCGGCCGATCGGCCCGGGCGCCCCGGAAGAGGAACCGGGCGAGCCGCGCCCGGATCTCGTTGACCGTGGCCCCCGGCGCGAACCGGGCGACGTTCTCCACCACGCTCCGCTCGTCGTCCAGCACGTCGAGGCGCTGCGGCAGGAAGCGCATCGGAACCCGCACCGCGGCCTCGCCCGCGACCGGAGCGAGCTCGCCCGCGATCGTCCGCAGCAAGGTCGTCTTCCCGGCCCCGTTCCGGCCGAGGAGCGCCACCCGCTCGGGCCCCCGCAGCTCGAACTCCCCGTCGACCCGCGCCCCGTACGGCATCTCCAGGTCGCGCAGCAGCAGTACCTCCCGGCCCGGGTGCACCGTCGTGCGCGGCAGCTCGATACGGATCTCGTCGTCGTCCCGCACCGCCTCCACCGCCGCGTCGAGGCGCGAGCGGGCCTCGGCCAGCCGGTCGGCGTGCAGGGCGCGGTGCTTGCCCGACGACACCTCGGCCGCCGCGCGGCGGTTGTTCGCGACGATCTTCGGCACGACCTTGTTCTCGTAGCTCTTCTGCGCGTAGCGCCTGCGCCGCGCCAACTTGGCGTGCGCCTCCTGGAGTTCGCGCTTCTGGCGCTGTACGTCGGCCTCGGCGACCCGGACCATCCGCTCGGCTGCCTCCTGTTCGGCGGCGAGTGCGGCCCGGTAGTCCGACCAGGCGCCGCCGTACCAGGTGACCTCGCCCTCCCGGAGATCGGCGATCTGGTCGACGCGCTCCAGGAGTTCACGGTCGTGGCTGACCACGACCAGGACTCCCGACCAGGCGTCCACCGCCTCGTAGAGCCGGCGCCGCGCGTGCAGGTCCAGGTTGTTGGTCGGCTCGTCGAGCAGCAGCACCTCGGGCCGGGCGAGCAGCAGCGCGGCGAGCCGCAGCAGCACGGACTCGCCACCCGAGATCTCGCCGACCGTGCGGTCGAGACCGATGTGCCCGAGACCGAGCTGGTCGAGCACGGCCAGCGCCCGCTCCTCCACGTCCCAGTCGTCGCCGACCGCCGTGAAGTGCTCCTCGGACGTGTCGCCCGACTCGATGGCGTGCAGGGCGGTCCGGGTCGCGTCGATGCCGAGGGCCTGGTCGACCCGCAGTCCCGTGTTCAGGACCAGGTTCTGCGGGAGGTAGCCCACCTCGCCGGCGATCCGGACGGTGCCGGCCGACGGCGTGAGCTCGCCGGCGATCAGCTTGAGCAGGGTCGACTTGCCCGAGCCGTTGAGACCGACCAGCCCGGTCCGGCCGGGGCCGACCGCCAGGCGGAAGTCGTCGAGGACGGCGGTCCCGTCGGGCCAGGAGAAGGAGAGGGACGTACAGGTGATGAAGGTGGGGCGGGTCGCCATGGAAGCCTCCCGGGTTGCGATGCGTGGTCAGGGGCAGCGCGTGAGACACCGGGACGCGGGCGGAAGCCGGAACGGTCCGTAGGAGGCCGGTAAGGGCGGCCGGGGAGAACCGGGACGGGGCAGCGCTCGTACGCCGAGGTCGAGGACGGCACGCGCGGCGGCGGGGCGGCACGCGCGGCACGGTGTCTCGGACCTCACACGAGCAACGGCCTTCTCCGATCTGGCGACAACAGGACCGTGAAAGACGTTACGACCGGGAGAAGGAGGAGGGCAACCGAATTACGGCTGCCGCTCTTGACGAGGGCCGCCCTTCACGAGGGCCGCTCCTCACGGGTGCCGCCCTTTACGAGTGCTCCTCCAGAAGCTGCGCCAGGTCCTGGTCCCAGTCCAGGTACTGGTGCTCGCGCCCGCTCGGCACCAGGTGCTGCGAGCGCTCCAGGAAGCTGCGCAGCTCCGACGTGCGGACGTGCACCATGGCCACGCCCTCGGGAGCGTGGAACTCGACCACCGTGCGGTCGTACCCGTACGGCCGCAGGCGCACGTCCCCGACGCCCGCCGGTCCGTCCACGCCCTGCTCGAGCAGCTCGCGCGCGAAGGCCCAGGACACCTCGACGCCCTCCAGGGTGGCGGGCGGTGGGAAGGCCATGCTCACGGCGTACGGGTCCTCGCGGTCGTACCGCAGGGTGGCGGCGACGGACTCGGCCCGGGGCGCGGACGCGACCAGGCGGGCCTGAACGGCCTGCTCGATGACGGTGGACATGGGGCCAGCCTCCTGTCGCGCGGCTACGGGCCACGTTCTCCTGCGTCTCCCCGACACAAGGAAGGACGAACGAGGAGGCGCCGGCGTGCACTGCGGAGGTACGTGAGCTGCGTCACCGCTCGTCGGCGAGGTCGAAGTCGCCGCCCGCGCAGGGCCCAGAGTGGTCGCAGTACGGCTGGTTGCCGGAGGCCCCGCAGCCGCACAGCACCACCCGGGTCTCGTGCCGCTCGCCCCGGCCGGAGCGGACCACCAGGTCGCCGCGCACCACCAGGCGCCCGTCCGGCATGCGGCGGACGGTGGTGGGGGAGTCCGGCGGCTCGGCGGAGTCGTCCGCCAGGTGGTAGCGCAGCGCGCCCGAAGGGCAGCGGCGGACCACCTCGGCGACCAGGTCCGGGGCCGCCTCGTCGGGCTGCACCCACGGGCGCTTCGACAGGTCGAACACGCTCGGCAGGCCGTGGACGCACTCGGCCGCGTGCAGACAGCGGCGCGGCTCGAAGGTGACGGTGATGCCCTCGCCGTCGTACTCCTTGAGCTTCGGCGCCTCGTCCGGGACGGGGTCGGTGGTGCGGTCCGTCATGCGACCCAGCCTAGGAAGGAGGCGGCCGGTACGCACTCCGGCACTCTGGACGGGATCTTCGGGGTGGGCTAGCTTCCGGCGGCATGACGTCCATGGGGAAGACGAGAACGACGCGAGAGACGAGCAGGACGAGCAGGACGGGGCGGGCGCGCCGGCCGGGCCGCGTGTGGGCGGCGGGACTCGCCGCGGGACTCGCGGGGGCGGTGCTCGCGACGGCCGTCACGGCGGTGCCGGCCGCGGCGGGGGAGCGCGTGCCCGGCGAGTGGCGGCTCACCGCGACCGGTACGGACGCCCGCTTCCGCGGGCTCGCCGCGGTCAGCCGCTCCGTGGCCTGGGCCGCCGGTTCGAAGGGGACGGTGCTGCGCACCACCGACGGCGGGAAGAGCTGGCGAAACGTCTCGCCGGCCGGCGCCGGGGAGCTGGAGTTCCGTGACGTGGAGGCCTTCGACGCCCGGCGCGCGGTGGTCCTCGCCATCGGCGAGGGCGAGGCGTCACGGGTCTACCGCACCGAGGACGGCGGCGAGACCTGGACGGAGTCCTTCCGGAACACCGACCCGCGGGCCTTCTACGACTGCATGACCTTCTTCGACCGGCGGCACGGACTCGCGATGAGCGACCCGGTGGACGGCCGGTACCGCATCCTGTCGACGCGCGACGGCGGCCGGTCCTGGGAGGTCCTGCCGGACGACGGCATGCCGGACGCGCTGCCCGGAGAGGCCGGCTTCGCGGCGAGCGGCCAGTGCCTCGTGTCGGCCGGGCCGAGGGACGTCTGGCTGGCGACCGGCGGCGGGGCGACCGGGAGGGTGCTGCACTCGGCGGACCGGGGACTGACCTGGACCGCCACCGAGACCACCATCCCGGCGGGCGAGGGTGCCAAGGGCGTGTTCGGGCTCGCCTTCCGCGACCGCCGGCACGGCATCGCGGTCGGCGGCGACTACCGCAGGGACCAGCCCTCGCCGCGGGCCGCCGCCGTCACCGGCGACGCGGGCCGCGCGTGGACGGCGGCCGCCACGCCGCCGCCCGCCTACCGCTCGGGCGTCGCCTGGCTCCCGCACACCCGGTCCTCCGCCCTCGCGGTCGGCCCCACCGGCACGGACCTCACCACCGACGGCGGCCGCACCTGGCGCACCGTCGACCCCGGCTCGTACGACACGGTCGACTGCACCCTGGACGGCGCGTGCTGGGCCTCGGGCGAGAAGGGCCGCATCGCGCGGGCCCTGCTCCGCACGTCCTAGGCGCGTGTCTTCCGGATCCTGCCGGCGTCCCGGCCCGGTCCGGGAGACGCGTCCTAGCCGGGCAACTCGTCCCGGAACGGCGCGAGTCCGGCCACGGTCTTCGTGGCGTAGAACTCGACGATCCGGTACGCACACACGCCCTCGACGCTGAACGGGTCGGTCGCCACGATCTCCTCGATCTCCGCGCGACCGACCCCGCCGGCCAGAATCACCCCGCCGTCCCGCGGCTCCTTCCGCCCGGACGCCAGGAACACGCCCTCGGCGTACCGCGCTTCCAGCCATGCGACATGAGCGTCAAGGAGCGCGTCGACCCGCTCCAGCGGAGCGGTGTAACTCAACTCGAGTACGAACATGATCGCCAGGCTACCCCGCCCCTCCCGGGGCCATCGGATCGCCCGGGCAGGGGCGTTGGAGTGCGACTCGCGGTCGTCCTCGTTCATGAGGCGCGCCTGACGCAGGGGTCCGGCGACGCATGCGGCCCCCTCGGCCCGCGGCGCGTAGGGTCCCCACCATGACGATCATCGAGGTTCCCGACGGCTGGCCCGTCGACGAGGAGACGGCCCTGGCCGTACAGGAGGACTTGCGGGGGCGGCTCGTGGTGGGGGAGGAGGGGCCGGGAGTCGGGGAGGGGAACGTGACCGGGGTCGACGTCGCCTATGACGACGAGCGGGATCTCGTCGCGGCCGCGGCCGTCGTACTCGACGGGCGGACCCTGGAGGTGGTGGAGGAGGCGACCGCCGTGGGGCGGGTGTCGTTCCCCTATGTGCCGGGACTGTTGGCGTTCCGCGAGGTGCCGACCGTGCTCGCCGCGCTCGGGCGGCTCACCGCCGGGCCGGGGCTGCTGGTCTGCGACGGCTACGGGCTCGCCCATCCCCGCCGCTTCGGCCTCGCGAGTCATCTCGGCGTGCTCACGGGGCTGCCGTCCATCGGCGTCGCCAAGAACCCGTTCACCTTCTCCTACGAGCAACCCGGCCAGGACCGCGGCGAGTTCGGCGACCTCGTCGCCGACGGTGAGACCGTCGGCCGCGCGCTGCGCACCCGCGCCGGCGTCAAGCCGGTCTTCGTCTCCGTCGGACACCGGGTCTCGCTGGACCGGGCCTGCGCCCACACGCTCCACCTCAGCCCGCGCTACCGCCTCCCCGAGACCACCCGGCACGCCGACTCCCTGTGTCGCCGGGCCCTCCAGGAGGCGCTGAGCACGAGGCCCGAGTGACACCCGGGACGAGTGAGTACCCGTACGGATATCGCCCCGTGACCCTGGGGCGGCAGAGTGTGGGCATGACTTCCCCCCATTCCGCTCGCACCACCCCCACCACCCCCGCCGCCCCCGTCGGCACCCTGCAGTGCGTGGTCCTCGACTGCCCCGACGTCATGGAACTCGCGGCGTTCTACCAGCGGTTGCTCGGCGGCGAGATCAACCGCCCCGACCCGCAGTGGGCGGTCGGCGACGCCTGGGCCACCCTGCACGGCGCCGGCGGCGCTCCCGTGCTCGCCTTCCAGGGCGTGGCCGACCACCGGCCACCGGTGTGGGGATCGCCCGAGCAGCAGTTCCACATCGACGTGCGGGTCGCGGACCTCGACGAGGCCCACGAGGCCGTCGTCGCGCTCGGTGCCTGGCGCCTCGACAGCGAGGGCGGCGACCGGGCCTGGCGGATCTACGCCGACCCGGCCGGTCACCCGTTCTGTCTCGTACGGCACTGAGCGCCGCGGGCGTTCAGCCCGAGTGCGCCACCCGGAAGCGCAGCCCCGCCGCCACCAGCCGGTCCACCAGCGCGCCGCCCATCGCGACCGCCGTGGTGACCTGCCCGGAGGTCTTCGGCAGGTCGTCGAACGCGAGGCACAGCGCCGACTCGGCGAGCATCTTCGCCGTCTCGTCGTAGCCGGGATCGCCGCCCGACACCTCGGTGAGGACGCGCCGTCCGCCGCCCTCCCCGACGAAGCGGACCGTGAACCAGCTGCGCGCCCGCCGCTCCGCGCTCGGCCCCTGCCCCGGCTCGTAACGGCCCATCAGCCAGTTCCGCACGAACGGGAGTTGGGCCGCCAGCGCGCCCGCGCTCACCACCGCCGAACCGCCGAGCGCCATCGGCAGGGTCTTCACCGAGGCGTAGTGGCGGTAGCGGAAGTCCGGACCGTAACGGTCCAGGGCCCGCGCCGAGCGCGCCACCACCTGCGGGTCGAGCGTGGGCAGCGGCAGCGCCCAGGTCCCCGTCTCGCGGCTGAACCGCGGCCCGCCGAGCGGCGCCCGCGCCCGCCGGGTCACCAGCCGCGGCTCGTGCAGCCGCCTCTCGTGCGCGGCGCGCAGGATCTCCCGGCCGCGCCCGAAGGCGGTGAGCGCCGAGGCGAACGTGCCGCCGGAGAAGATCGCGCCGGCCCGCACGAAGCCGTCGATCCGCAGCGGAACCCCTTCCGGGAGCTGCTGCACCGTGAAGTAGACGCCCAGGTCGTGCGGGACCGAGTCGAAGCCGCAGGCGTGCACGAGCCGGGCGCCGGTCTCCCGGGCGCGGGCGTCGTACCGCACGTACATCCTGTCGACGAACTCCGCCTCGCCGGTCAGGTCCAGGTAGTCGGTTCCGGCCTCCGCGCACGCGGCGACCAGCTCCTCTCCGTACCAGACGTACGGGCCGACGGTGCTGGCCACGACCCGGGCGGCACCGGCGAGTTCGCGCAGCGACTCCGGGTCGGTGGAGTCGGCGACGAGCAGCGGGATCCCGGCGCACCCGGGCCGGCGCGCGGCGAGCCGGTCACGCAGGGCGGTGAGCTTGCCGAGACTGCGGCCGGCCAGGGCCCAGCGGCAGTCCGCCGGGGCGTGCTCGGCCAGGTACTCGGCGGTGAGTTCGCCCACGAATCCCGTCGCCCCGAAGAGGACCACGTCGTACGGCCGTACGGCCGCCCCAGTCTCCATCCAGCCCAGCCCCTCCGATGTCGCCGCGCCACCCCCGGCGCGCATGTCGTCGGCGGACTCTAGCGGAAGACCGGGCCCGCCCCGACGCCGGGCGTTTTCCCGGCCCCCGGTCGGCCAGGGGGCTTGTGCGGAGTGGAACACGTTCCTAGCATCTCCGGTGTTACATCATCACTGTCACACTCGCGGTGATGTTCACCGTCCGGTGCTCCGCTGTCACCCATCCGCGAACCCTGGGGACTCGATGACGACTCCGCGCCCGTCCCGTGGCGGCCCGCTCTCCGGTGTCCGTGTGGTCGAGCTGGCCGGGATCGGCCCCGGCCCCTTCGCCGCCATGCTGCTCGCCGACCTCGGCGCCGACGTCGTCCGCGTCGACCGGCCCGGCGGCCCCGGCCTCGGTGTCGACCCCGCGTACGACCTCACCAACCGCAACAAGCGCTCGGTTCTCGTCGACCTCAAGGCCGACGGCGGCCCGGACACCGTGCTCGACCTGGTCGAACGGGCCGACGTCCTCGTCGAGGGCTACCGCCCCGGCGTCGCCGAGCGCCTCGGCGTCGGCCCCGAGGCCTGCCTCGCGCGCAACCCGCGGCTCGTCTACGGCCGGATGACCGGCTGGGGCCAGGACGGCCCGCTCGCCGCCACCGCCGGACACGACATCGCCTACCTCGCCCTCACCGGCACCCTCGGCATGATCGGACCCGACCCGGACGGCCCGCCCACCATCCCCGCCAACCTCGTCGGCGACTACGCGGGCGGCTCCCTCTACCTCGTCATCGGCGTCCTCGCCGCCCTCCAGCACGCCCGCGCGCACGGCGAGGGCCAGGTCGTCGACGCCGCCATCGTCGACGGCGCCGCCCACCTCGCCACGATGATCCACGGCATGCTCGCCGCCGGCGGCTGGCAGGACCGGCGCGGGGTCAACCTGCTCGACGGCGGCTGCCCCTTCTACGGGACCTACGAGACCTCCGACGGCGGATACATGGCCGTCGGCGCCCTGGAGCAGCAGTTCTACGACGAGTTCGTCCGGCTCCTCGGCATCGAGGAGACCGCCCCGGCCCGCCGCGACCTCGCCCGCTGGCCCGAGCTGCGCGGCGCCGTCGCCGAGCGCTTCCGTACCCGTACGAGAGAGGAGTGGACGGAGGTCTTCGCGGGCACCGACGCCTGCGTGGCCCCCGTCCTCTCGATGCGCGAGGCGCCCGGCCACCCGCACCTCGCCGCCCGCGGCACCTTCGTCGAGCACGAGGGGCTCGTCCAGCCCGCGCCCGCGCCGCGCTTCTCCGTCACCCCCGGCGCGGTCCGCACCGGGCCCGCCCTGCCGGGCGGCGACACCGAGGAGGTCGCCCGCGACTGGGCCGTACCCGCACTCGTCACCCCCGTATCCGACCCAGCCGCCAAGGAGCAGCAGGCATGAAGCGCCGGCTCTACACCGCCGACCACGAGGCCTTCCGCGAGACCGTCCGCACCTTCCTCGCCAAGGAGGTGCTGCCCCACTACGCGCAGTGGGAGAAGGACGGCATCGTCTCCCGCGAGGTGTGGCGGGCCGCCGGCCGGCAGGGCCTGCTCGGCCTCGCCGTCGACGAGGAGTACGGCGGCGGCGGGAATCCCGACTTCCGTTACAGCGTCGTCCTCGCCGAGGAGTTCACCCGGGCCGGCACGCCCGGCCTCGCCATCGGCCTGCACAACGACATCATCGGGCCCTACCTCACCTCGCTCGCCACCGAGGAACAGAAGCGCCGCTGGCTGCCCGGTTTCTGCAGCGGCGAGACCGTCACCGCCATCGCGATGACCGAGCCCGGCGCCGGCTCCGACCTCCAGGCCATCCGCACCACGGCCGAGGACCACGGCGACCACTGGATCCTCAACGGCTCCAAGACCTTCATCTCCAACGGCATCCTCGCCGACCTGGTGATCGTCGTCGCCAGGACCACCCCGGAGGGCGGCGCCCACGGGCTCTCCCTGCTCGTCGTCGAACGCGGCGCGGCGGGCTTCGAGCGCGGCCGGAACCTCGACAAGATCGGCCAGAAGTCCCAGGACACCGCCGAGCTCTTCTTCCACGACGTCCGCGTCCCCAAGGAGAACCTGCTCGGCGAGCTCAACGGGGCCTTCGTCCACCTGATGACCAACCTCGCCCAGGAACGGCTCGCCATCGCGGTCGCCGCCATCGCCGGCGCCGAACACCTCCTGGAACTCACCACCACCTACGTCAAGGAGCGCGAGGCCTTCGGCCGCCCGCTGGCCAGGCTCCAGCACGTCCGCTTCGAGATCGCCGAGATGGCCACGGAGTGCGCCGTCACCCGTACCTTCCTCGACCGCTGCGTCGAGGAGCACACGGACCCGGACGGCGGCGGGCTCGACGCCGTGCACGCCTCCATGGCCAAGTGGTGGGCCACCGAGCTGCAGAAGAGGGTCGCCGACCGCTGTCTGCAACTGCACGGCGGATACGGCTACATGAGCGAATTCCCGGTCGCCAGGGCCTTCACCGACGGCCGGATCCAGACCATCTACGGCGGGACGACCGAGATCATGAAGGAGATCATCGGCCGCTCCCTGCTCGCCTGACCCGTGGTCCTGGCCCGACCCGAAACCGGGGCCTGACCCCCAACCCCTCGCCCGACCCTCAGTGACTCGCCCGAAAGGCAACACCGTGACCACCGAAGCGTACGTCTACGACGCGATCCGCACCCCGCGCGGCCGCGGCAAGGCCAACGGCGCCCTGCACGGCACCAAGCCGATCGACCTCGTCGTCGGCCTCATCCACGAGATCCGCGCCCGCTTCCCCGGACTCGACCCGGCCGCCATCGACGACATCGTCCTCGGCGTCGTGGGCCCCGTCGGCGACCAGGGCTCCGACATCGCCCGTATCGCCGCCATCGCCGCCGGCCTCCCCGACACCGTCGCCGGCGTCCAGGAGAACCGCTTCTGCGCCTCCGGTCTCGAAGCCGTCAACCTGGCCGCCGCCAAGGTCCGCTCCGGTTGGGAGGACCTGGTCCTGGCCGGCGGCGTCGAGTCCATGTCCCGGGTGCCGATGGCCTCCGACGGCGGTGCCTGGTTCGCCGACCCGATGACCAACATCGCCACCAACTTCGCCCCCCAGGGCATCGGCGCCGACCTCATCGCCACCATCGAGGGCTTCTCCCGGCGCGACGTCGACGAGTACGCCGCCCTCTCGCAGGAGCGCGCCGCCGCAGCCTGGAAGGACGGCCGCTTCGACCGCTCCGTCGTCCCCGTCAAGGACCGCGCCGGACTCACCGTCCTCGACCACGACGAGCACATGCGTCCCGGCACCACCGCCGACTCCCTCGCCCGGCTCAAGCCCTCCTTCGCCGACATCGGCGAGCTCGGCGGCTTCGACGCGGTCGCGCTGCAGAAGTACCACTGGATCGAGGAGATCGACCACGTCCACCACGCGGGCAACTCCTCCGGCATCGTCGACGGCGCCTCCCTCGTCGCCATCGGCTCCCGCGAGGTCGGCGAGCGCCACGGCCTGACCCCGCGCGCCCGGATCGTCTCCGCCGCCGTCTCCGGCTCCGAGCCCACCATCATGCTCACCGGCCCCGCCCCCGCGACCCGCAAGGCGCTCGCCAAGGCCGGACTCACCATCGACGACATCGACCTGATCGAGATCAACGAGGCCTTCGCCGCCGTCGTCCTGCGCTTCGTCAAGGACATGGGCATCTCCCTCGACAAGGTCAACGTCAACGGCGGCGCCATCGCGCTCGGCCACCCGCTCGGCGCCACCGGCGCGATCATCCTCGGCACCCTCGTCGACGAGCTGGAGCGACAGGACAAGCGCTACGGCCTCGCCACCCTCTGCGTCGGCGGCGGCATGGGCATCGCCACGATCGTCGAGCGCGTCGAGCGCTTCTGACCGCCCGGTCCGAACCCTTCTTACGGAGAAGCATCAGCATGAGCGAGAGCACCACCATCCGCTGGGAGCAGGACGAGACCGGCGTCGTCACCCTCGTCCTCGACGACCCCGACCAGTCCGCGAACACCATGAACCAGGCCTTCCGGGCCTCCATCAAGGCGATCGCCGACCGCGCGGTGGCCGAGCAGGACTCCATCCGCGGCATCGTCTACACCTCCGCGAAGAAGACCTTCTTCGCCGGCGGCGACCTCAAGGACATGATCAAGGCCGGACCCGAGGACGCCCAGGCGATCTTCGACACCGCCATCGAGATCAAGGACTCGCTGCGCCGCATCGAGACCCTCGGCAAGCCCGTCGTCGCCGCCATCAACGGCGCCGCGCTCGGCGGCGGCTACGAGATCGCGCTCGCGTCCCACCACCGCGTCGCCCTCGACGCGCCCGGCTCCAAGATCGGCCTGCCCGAGGTCACCCTGGGCCTGCTCCCGGGCGGCGGCGGAGTCGCCCGTACCGTACGCCTCATGGGCATCACCGACGCCCTGCTCAAGGTGCTGCTCCAGGGCACCCAGTACACCCCGAAGCGCGCCCTGGACAACGGCCTCGTCCACGAGCTGGCCGCCACGCCGGAGGAGATGCTCGCCAAGGCCCGCGCCTTCATCGACGCCCACCCCGAGTCCCGGCAGCCCTGGGACGTGCCCGGCTACAAGATCCCCGGCGGCACCCCGTCGAACCCCAAGTTCGCCGCCAACCTGCCGGCCTTCCCCGCCAACCTGCGCAAGCAGCTCAACGGCGCGCCCTACCCGGCTCCGCGCAACATCATGGCCGCGGCCGTCGAGGGCTCCCAGGTCGACTTCGAGACCGCGCTCACCATCGAGAGCCGCTACTTCACCGAGCTGGTCGTCGGCCAGACCGCGAAGAACATGATCCAGGCGTTCTTCTTCGACCTCCAGGCCGTCAACTCCGGCGCCAACCGCCCCCGGGGCATCGAGCCCCGCAAGGTCCGCAAGGTCGCCGTGCTCGGCGCGGGCATGATGGGCGCAGGCATCGCGTACTCCTGCGCCCGCGCCGGCATCGAGGTGGTCCTCAAGGACGTCAGCGGCGAGGCCGCCGCCAAGGGCAAGGGCTACTCCGAGAAGCTGTGTGCCAAGGCCGTCGCCAAGGGCCGCACCACCCAGGAGAAGGCCGACGCGCTGCTCGCCCTGATCACCCCGACCGGCGACGTGGCCGACCTGGCCGGCTGCGACGCCGTCATCGAGGCGGTCTTCGAGGACACCTCCCTCAAGCACAAGGTCTTCCAGGAGGTCCAGCACGTCGTCGAGCCCGACGCGCTGCTCTGCTCCAACACCTCCACCCTGCCCATCACGGACCTCGCCGAGGGCGTCGAGCGGCAGACCGACTTCATCGGCCTGCACTTCTTCTCGCCCGTCGACAAGATGCCGCTCGTCGAGATCATCAAGGGCGAGCGCACCGGTGACGAGGCCCTGGCCCGCGCCTTCGACCTGGTCCGCCAGATCAACAAGACGCCGATCGTCGTCAACGACTCGCGCGGCTTCTTCACCTCCCGGGTGATCGGCCACTTCATCAACGAGGGCGTCGCCATGGTCGGCGAGGGCGCCGAGCCCGCCTCCGTCGAGCAGGCCGCCGCCCAGGCCGGCTACCCGGCGAAGGTCCTCTCCCTCATGGACGAGCTGACCCTCACCCTGCCCCGCAAGATCCGCAACGAGACGCGCAAGGCCGTCGAGGAGGCCGGCGGCACCTGGATCGCGCACCCCGGCGAGATCGTCATCGACCGCATGGTCGACGAGTTCGGCCGCCCGGGCCGCAGCGGCGGCGCCGGCTTCTACGAGTACGGCGAGGACGGCAGGCGCGGCAGGCTGTGGCCGGGCCTGCGCGAGCACTTCACCAAGCCCGAGGTCGAGATCCCGTTCCGCGACATGCAGGAGCGGATGCTCTTCGCGGAGGCCCTGGACACCGTCCGCCTCCTGGAGGAGGGCGTCCTGACCTCCGTCGCGGACGCCAACATCGGCTCCATCCTGGGCATCGGCTTCCCCGCGTGGACCGGCGGCGTGCTCCAGTACATCAACGGCTACGACGGCGGCGCCGGCGGAGAGGTCGGCGTCGCCGCCTTCGTGGAGCGGGCGCGCGAGCTGGCGGCCACGTACGGCGAGCGGTTCAACCCGCCGGCCCTCCTGGTGGAGAAGGCCCAGCGGGGCGAGGTCTTCACCGACGCCTGAGCCGACGGGCGGGCGGGCTCGCACAGACGGCTGGGCCTGCCCCGACGGCCGGGCGTCCCGAGCCGAAGGCCGGGTCGGCCCTGACCGACGGGCGGGCGGCCCGAACCGGCGGCCGGGTGACGCCTCAGCCGTCACGGGCTCCTGAAGGCGGTCCTCAGCTCCTCCCTGAGCGACCGCTGGAAGGCCGTGACCAGGGCCTGGACCACCATCGGCTGCATGTGCGCCGAGAGCGACTTCATCGCCGTCAGGTGGTCCGGGTCCGCGCCGCTCTCCCGGTACGGGTTCCACACCTGCTCCTGGAACAGCCGGGCCAGCTCCTGCGCCGCGCTGCGCGCGTGTTCCAGGAGCACGGTCCGGGAGGCGAGGATCGTCTCGTGCTCGATGGGCACGTCGAGCAGCTCGACGCCGAGCCGCAGCAGGGAGCCGTCGAGCCGGAACACGTCCGGGTCCAGCCCCCTGTCGAGCACGCCCATCGCCGCCAGCCGGTCCACGTCGCGGTCCGCGAGCGGACGCCCCGCCCGGCGCTCCAGCTCCTGCCGGGTGATCGCCTCGGCGGACTCCGGCGCCCACGAGGCCACCAGGGCCCGGTGGATCGCCAGGTCCTGGGCGCTCAGATCGGCCGGCAACTGCTCCAGATAGCGTTCGATCGCGGCGAGCGTCATGCCCTGCCGCTGCAGCTCCTCGATCAGGGCGAGCCGCGACAGGTGCGCCGGCCCGTAGTGCCCCACCCGGCGCGGCCCGATGACGGGCGGCGGAAGCAGCCCCCGAGTCCCGTAGAACCGCACGGTCCGCACGGTCACCCCGGCCCGCGCGGCCAGCTCGTCCACCGTGTAGGCCGGCGCTGCGGCCTGCTCGTCGCTCGCGTGCTCCATGGTTCAACAGTATTGCTGTCTCACCACCGCTGTAAAAGACATGGGGCGATGTCAGTGGCGGCTCGTACGGTGGGTCCATGAGCGTGATCGAGTACGTACGGGGGGACGCCACCGCGCCGCAGGGCAAAGGCGTCAAGATCATCGCCCACGTCTGCAACGACCTGGGCGGCTGGGGCAAGGGCTTCGTGCTGGCCGTCTCGCGGCGCTGGCCCGAGCCCGAGGCGGCCTTCCGCCGCTGGCACCGCGAGCGCGCGGGGAACGACTTCGGTCTCGGGGCGGCCCAGTTCGTCCAGGTGGAGCCGTACGTGTGGGTGGCCAACCTGGTCGGGCAGCGGGGGATACGGACGGGGCGGAGCAGCGGGGTGCCGGTGCGGTACGAGGCGATCGACGCCGCGCTCGCGCTGCTCGCCGACCGGGCGGCGGAGCTCGGGGCCTCCGTGCACATGCCCCGGATCGGCTGCGGGCTCGCGGGCGGGAAGTGGTCGCGGGTCGAGCCGCTGATAGCCGAGCGGCTGGTGGCGCGGGGGATACCGGTCACGGTGTACGACTTCGGGGCGTAGGCAGTATGCGGGGCCCGGTCCGGCCCCCGGGGGAAGAGGGCGCTGGGCGGACGCTAGAGTCAGGCGCCTGTTCGAATTCAGGCGCGAGGCAGGGGGAGGCGCATGCAGGCGCAACTCAGGGAGACGGCCACCGAGTTGGCCCGACTCCTGTGGCGGGAGCACACCGTGTACCGCGAACGCGACGGCGGTGTGGTGATCCGGGGCGAGCACGTGCGGCGGTGGATCAGTCTGTCGCCGACCGGAGGCAAGGACCAGGCGCGGGTCCGAGCCGGCCGGATCCTCGACGGCGGGACGACCGCGCCCGCCCGGCTCGAGGTCGTGGTGGACCTGACCTCAGGCACCGGCGAGCTGGCCGCGGTCTGCCGCCGGCTGCTCGCGGAGACCGCCGCCGAGGCCGCGCCCTCGACGGCCGGGACCTCCCGGCCGGCGAGGAAGGCGAGGCCCGCGAAGAGCAGGCCGGTCCGGCCGGGCAAGGGGCGCCACACCGGCGTCGGCTCGTGGGTGATCCTGCTGTGCGTGGGGGGCGTCGTCGCCCTCTGGGCGTACAGCGTCTTCGGCGGCGCGTACTAGGGGACCGCCGGCGTACGGGGCGGGCCGAAGGGCCCGGATGTCCCCGGATGTTTGCGGACGTCCCCGCATCTTCACGCGCGACGGCGCCGTGAGCTCCGCACGAGCCCACGGCGCCGCCGCTGTCTGTCGTCTGCCGTCAGGCGTCTGCCGTCAGCTGTCTGCAGTCCGCTGTATGCCGTCAGCCGTCAGCCGTCAGCCGTCAGCCGTCAGCCGTCAGCCGTCTGCCTTCCGCCTTCCGCCTTCCGGCAGGGTCAGCCCGCCGAGTAGCCCGTCACCGGGTAGTGGTCGCTCAGGTTCGTGTACGTGTAGCGCGTGCCCCAGCTAGAGACGGTCCACGGCGCGCTCTGCTCCGGGATCACGTTGTTCGTCCAGCCCGCCGGGCGGGCGTGACCGGCGCGGAACAGGACGTAGTCGAGGTCCTCGCGCGGGTCGGTCGGGTAGCGGTCGTGCGCGATCGAGTTGAGCGTCGTGTCGAAGGAGTACGGGTGACCAGTGCGGGCGTCCGCGCCGGCCAGGCCCGCGTCGGCGAGCATCGTGTCGTACTCGGGCGTCCGCGAGTCCACGTTCATGTCGCCCGCGACGATCACCTGCTCGCCCGCCGGGATGTTCTTGGCGTCGAGGAAGGCGTCGATGTTCTTGAACTGCCGGCTGCGCATCTGCGCCGCCTCGCCCGCCGAGCAGCCCGGGTCGGTGGACTGGGCGTGGGTGCCGACCACGTGCACCTTGGTGCCGTTGACGTCGAGGACCGTGTAGACGAAGCCCTTGTTCGAGTACCAGTCGGCGCCGCAGGCGTCCTTGTAGACGTACTGCTCCTTGCGGACGATCGGCCACTTGCTGAGGACCGTCACGCCCCCGTCCTCCGGCGTCGTGGCGGAGTAGGCGCCGCTCGTGGCGTCCCAGCCCGTCTTGGAGCGTCCCATGACCGGCGTCTGGTACGGGTACTGGGCGGCCGCCTTGCTCTTGAGCGCCTCGGAGGAGGAGTTGTCGAAGGCCTCCTGGAGCACGACCACGTCGTTGCCCTGGAAGAAGGACGCCGCGGGGATCGCCGCGGCCCGGTGGTCCTGGCCCCAGTTCGGGTACAGGGTCTTCGAGAACAGGAAGACGTTGTACGTCAGCACCTTCAGGTTCGGCGTCGCGGCGGTGGCCGCGGTGTCGGCGGCCGAGGCGGAGGGGGCGGCGACGGCCAGGGTGGTGGCGGCGAGCGCGGCCGAGAGTGCGGCGCCGGGTATGCGGCGGAGCGCGGTGGAACGCACGATGAACTCCCAAATGAGGGTGGGGGGTTGGACCGGGCGCCGCACATCAAATCAGCCGTGGTTACCTTCCGGTAGCCTTTGGGTGCCGCGAATATTGCGCAGCTCGCACGAACACACCAACTCTCCGGCGCCTCCCCGGTATCTGCCTGAATTGAGAGTTTTGCGACCAGGTAGGATGCGCGCATGACCCTCGCGCAGAACTCGCAGATCTTCCCCACCGACCTGGGACCGCTCAACCCCGTCTGGGCCGAGCTCATCCTCGGCGCCGTCCTCTTCGGCCTGACCTTCCTGATCCTGGCCAAGGGGATCCTGCCGAAGATCAAGCGCACGCTCGCCGAGCGTGAGGACGCCATCGACGGCGGCACCGAGCGTGCCGACGACCTGCGTGCCGAGGCCACCGCCATCCGCGAGCAGTACGAGGCCGAGCTCGCCGAGGCCCGCCACGACGCCGCGCGCATCCGCGCCCAGGCCACCGAGGAGGGCTCCCAGGCCATCGCCGCCGCCCGCGCCGAGGGCATCGCCGAGCGCGAGCGCATCCTCGCCTCCGGTCACGAGCAGATCGCCGTCGAGCGCGAGGCCGCCGAGCGCGAGCTCGCCGGTGACGTCGACGCCTGGGCCCGCTCCCTGGCCGGCCGCATCGTCGGCGAGCCGGTCGGCGCCGACCGCGCCTGACGCACCACGCACATCCGCAGGGGCCGCGCCCCGGGCCGTTCCGACAGGCCCGGGCCGCGGCCCCGGGTCGTATCCAGGCGGGGTGCGCCGCGGGCCGGGCATCCGTGCGAGCGGACGCCTTGCCCGCCGCGCGGGACCCGGGCAGCCTGGGAGAACGAGAGGGACACCGCGTTGACGGACCACGACGACCACGCGCCGCACGGACCGACGGCACCGCGCACACCCGCCGGACCGGCGACGCAGCACGGGCAGGTGGCACACACACCCGCCGGGCCGACGGAGTCGCACGGACCGACGGCACCGCGCACACCCGCCGGGCCGACGGAGTCGCACGCACCGGCGGCGTCGCGCGCACCCGCAGGGCCGGCGGCCTCGCGTACGCCGGGAGCCCCGTCCGCCCCGCGCCCGTCCCCGGACCCGGAGCCGGCTCCCGCCGGGGTCGCGGGGATCGCCGGGGCAGCCGGGGTAGCCGCTCCCGCGGGTGCCGCGCCTCCCGGGCGGGCCGGAGCCTCCGCGGTACCGGGAGTGGCAGCGCGCCCGCGGGCCGCCCGCCCGGAGCCCGTGCCGCCGCCCGTCGGCGGCGTGCTGTGGACCGTCGCCGGGGACGTCCGGGCCCTGCTCATGCTGCCCGCGGCGCTCACCATGCAGGTCGCCCACCCCGCCATCGGCGCCGGAGTCGACGACCACTCCGTCTTCCGCACCGACCCGTGGGGCCGCGGCGAGCGCTCGCTGCGCTCCCTCCAACTGTGGATCTACGGCGGCGAGCGGGCCGCCGAAGAAGGCCGCAGGCTGCGCGCGCTCCACAAGGAGATCCAGGGCACCGACGCCCACGGCCGCCGATACCACGCGCTCGACCCCGCCTACTACGCGTGGGTGCACGCCACCGGTTTCCCCGTGTACCGCCACGGCCTGAGCTACCTCGCCCGCCCCCTCACCGAGGCCCAGGAGCGGCGGCTGTACGCGGAGTGGCTCCAGGTCGGCCGGGTGCTCGGCATCCACGACCGCGACATGCCGCAGTCGATCGAGGAGTTCTGGCCGTACTACCGCCGGGTCCTCGACGAGGAGCTGGAGGCCACCGCCGTCGTCCGCGAACTGGTCGCCACGGACGTGCCCGTACCTGCCCCGGACCGCGGTCCGCTGCCCGTACGGCTCGCCCTCGCCGCCCTGTGGCCGCTGCTCCGCGGTCCCTTCCTCCGAGCCCGCGCCTTCCTCACCGTCGGGCTCATGCCGCCGGAGGCCCGCGCCGCCATCGGCCTGGAGTGGTCCCCGGCCCAGGAGCGCCGGCTGCGCCGCCTCACCCGTGTCGTACGAACCGTCGTGCCCGTGCTCCCCGAGCGTCTGCGCTACCTCCCGCTGGCCCGCGAGGCCCGGGCGAAGGCCCGCCGCGAGGCGCGGCGGTCCTAGGCCGTCTCTCCCGGATCTTGGCCGGTCCGCGGCCTGTCCGGCCCCGATCCCGAAAGAAGCGGCCTAGGCTGCGGGATTCCGGTCCGTGCGGCGGAAGGCCGTCCGGTAGGCGCTCGGGCGGTGGCCCGTGTGACGGGCGAAGAGGGCGGCGAAGGTGCCGGGGTCCCGGTAGCCGACGGCCGCGGCGACGGCGGCGACGGTGCGGTCGGTGGTCTCCAGGAGGTGACGGGCGCGGCGGACCCGGGAGGCCTGCAGATGTGCCAGCGGGCTGCGCCCGGTCTCCTCGGCGAAGCGGCGAAGCAGCGTGCGGCTGCTGACCCGGAAGGCGGCGGCGAGCGCGGCGAGGTCGTACCGCTCGGCGAGGTTCTGGTCGAGCCGCCGCATGACCCGCTGGGAGAAGTCGCCGCCCGGCTGGGGGAGGAGCCTGGGGTCGACGTACGGGCTCTGGGAGCTGCGGGCGTCGTCGACGAGCGCCACCCGTGCGGTGGTCCTGGCCACCCGGGCGCCGCCGTGCCGGCGGATCAGGTCAAGCGCGAAGTCGTACATGGCGGTGAAGGCGGCGGTGGTCGTCACGCCCGTGTCGGTGACGACGAGCTGCTCCGGCCGGACGTCCGCGCCGGGGCAGCGCCGGGCCAGCTCGTCGGCGTACAGCCAGGACGTGGTGGCGCGGCGCCGGTCGAGCAGTCCCGCCTCGGCGAGCAGGAACGCGCCGACGCAGAGGGACACGACGGCGGTGCCGGCGGCGGCCCGCGTGCGGATCACCGCGATCTCGGGTGCGAGCCGGGCGAGGCGTTCGTCGAGGTCCGTGTTCGGGAGGAGTTCGAAACCCGGCACGACGAGGACGTCGACCTCGCGCGGCGGACGCACGTCCAGGCTCGTGCCGCCCGAAGCGGTGACCCGGCGACGGGGCGAGAGGACCGACACCTGGTAGCCGGGCGCGTCGGGTCCGGCGACGTGCGCGGCCATCGTCAGCAGGTCGGGGATCCCGTACACCTCGGAGGCGAAACAGCCCGGGTAGGCGAGGACACCGACCCGCAGCGCCCCGGTCCCGGAGCCAGGAGCTGGACGCTCCTCAGCGCGAGAGCGAGGAACCCGAGGCTCCTCCGCCGCGGGGTCACGACCCCGACGCTCTTCCGCCCTGGGGTCACGACCCCGACGCTCTTCCGCCCTGGGGTCACGACCCCGACGCTCTTCCGCCCTGGGGTCACGACCCCGATGCTCCTCCGCCGCGGAGTCACGACCCCGACGCTCTTCCGCCCGCCGCGTCGGCTCTTTCATCGTCCCCCGCTCCGTGATCGTCCCTCCGTCACCGTCACCGTCACCGTCACCGCCCCGCCAACGCCACCCCGTCCCCCCGCCCGTATTCCCGCCCCCCGCCCCCCGCCCGCCCCCTCCGACCGGTCGTCGCGTGGCGAGATTACCCCCGGGCTCGGCGATCCAGCCCCTCAACGGACCGCCGGGCACCGGGCCACGCTGTGCCCATGACCGACGATCCGATCAGCGACTTCACCCGCCGGAGCATGACCGTGGAGGGGGTGGAGAAGACGGTGTACGTGGCCGGGGCCGGGCCCGCGGTCGTGCTGCTGCCCGAGATGCCCGGCATCAGCCCCGACGTCCTGCGGCTCGCGCGCTGGGTGCGGGACGCCGGCTTCACCGTCCACGTGCCCTCCCTGTTCGGGACGGACGGTGCCCACCCCACCGTCGAGGGCGGCCGGGAGGTCGTCCGCCGCGCCTGTGCCAGCGCGGAGTTCCGCGCCTTCGCCGGAGGCGGCACCAGCCCCGTCACGTCGTGGCTCCGCGGCCTGGCGCGCCAGGCCCACGCCGCGTGCGGCGGGCCCGGGGTGGGGGCGATCGGCCTGTGCTTCACCGGCAACTTCGCCCTCGCCATGGCCCTGGAGCCGGCGGTGCTCGCCCCGGTGGTGAACCACCCGTCGCTGCCGCTCGACGACCCGGGCGGGCTCGAACTCGACGCCGAGGACGCGCGCGCCGTGCGCGACCGGCTCGCCCGCGACGGACTCACCGTCCTCGCCTACCGCTTCGAGGGCGACCGCTGGTGCACGGGACAGCGCTTCGCCGCCTACCGAGCGCTGCTCGGCGACTCCTTCGACGGGCGCGTCCTCCCGGACGCCGCCGCCAACCCGGCTCCGCCGCCCTTCTTCGCCGGCCTGGTCGGCACCCCGCACAGCGTCGTGACCGCCCATCTCGTCGACGAGGCCGGCCATCCCACGCTCCGGGCCAGGGACGAGATCCTCGCCTTCCTCGCCGAACGCCTGTACCCGCAGGATGCCTGACGTCCGGTCATCCCCCCGTGCCGAGCGCTGCCAGGTAGTCGTCGACGAGTTCGGTCTGGCGCTCCGGCGGGAAGGCCGTCGGGCTGAGCAGGGCCTGGACCACCAGGCCGAGGGCGAAGGAGTGCGCGCCGGCCGCCAGACGGCCGGGATCGCCCGGCGGGAGCTCGCCCCGCTCCTGCGCCGTCGCGATCAGCTCGGCGAGCCGGGCCCGGCCGCGGGCGTACCGGGCGGCGTGGTCCTCGCTCAGGCCGGGGTCCGCGAGCGCGGTGTCCCAGGAGGAGACCCAGATCCGGTTGCTCGCCGTGGCCTCGGGCGTCAGCGGCAGGACGTCCAGGAGTGCGGCCCGTACGGCGGCGAGCCCCGTCCCTCCGGCGCGGCGGGGGCGGGAGGTGGTGCGCTCGTCGAGCAGGTCGAGGGCGTGCCGGACCAGGTCGCGTTTGGCCGGAAAGTAGTGGGTCAGCAGGCCGGTGGTGGCACCCAGCTCGGCGGCGACGGCGCGCAGCGTGAGCCCGCCGAAGCCCCGGGCGGCGAGGACCCGCCAGACCGCTTCGGAGACCTCGCGGCGCCGGGCCTCGTGGTCGCCCTTGGATCGTGCCATGCTGCTACCGTAATGGCCATAACGCTTGTTGTGTAAATGAGGTCCTCATGTTCGCCCTCCCGCTCCGGGACAACGCCGAGCTCCGTCCGCTGGAGGCCCGGCACGCCGAGGAGTTCGCCGCCCACCTGGACCGGGCGCGCGAGCACATCCGGCCGTGGGTCGGGCAGGCCTTCGTCACCGACGGCGTCGAGGGGGCCCGGGGCACCCTGGTCCGCTACGGCGAGCGCCAGGCGGCCGACGGCGGCCGTCTCTACGGCATCTGGCTCGACGGCACCCTGGTCGGCGGCGTGATGTTCACGGCCTTCGACGCCGCCGGCGGCAGCTGCGAGCTCGGCTGCTGGCTCGAACCCGCGGGCGAGGGCCACGGCCTGGTCACCCGGGCCTGCGCCGTCCTGCTCGACTGGGCCCTCGTCGAGCGCGGCCTGCACCGCGCCGAGTGGCACTGCCGCGCCGACAACGCCCGCAGCTCCGCGGTGGCCGAGCGCCTCGGCATGACGCTGGAGGGCACCCGGCGCGAGTCCTGGCCCTACGGCGGCACCCGTCACGACCAGCAGCTGTGGGGCATCCTCGCCCGGGAGTGGCGGGCCCGTCGCACCTGACCGGCGGCGCGGCGCGGACACCGGTCGGCGCCCGTACCGCCCGGCGACCCCGGACGACGAGAAGGCGCCTCCGTCCCGCCCGACCGCGGGACGAAGGCGCCGGTCCGCGCGCGCCACGGCGCGCCGGTCACGCGTCAGTGCGCGCCGGTCACGCGTCAGTGCGCGTCGTGCTCGTGGACCGTGTTCGTCTCCGCGATCTTCTTCCACGACTTCGGCTGCACCGGCTTCACGGCCTTCGCGCCGGGCGCCGTGCGGACGGTCGGCGCCGCCTGCGGAGCCGCCGCGAGACCCGCCTCGGCGGCCGTCGGCGCCGAGGGCTTCACCGGCTGGTAGAGCCAGGTGTCGAAGAGCCCGGCGAGCGGCTTGCCCGAGACCCGCTCCGCGTACTTCACGAAGTCGGCCACGCGCGCGTTGCCGTACGCGTTCTCCTGCGGCCAGCCCTTGAGGATCGCGAAGAAGTCCTCGTCGCCGATCTCGTTGCGCAAGGCCTGGAGCGCCAGCGCGCCCCGGTCGTACACGGCGATGTGGAACTGGTCGTCTGCGCCCGGGTCGCCCGGCTTCACCGTCCAGAACGGGTCGTCCGCCGCACGCGTCTGGTAGACGTAGTCGGCGAGCTCCTGGGCCGTGCCCTCGCCCTCCTTCTCCGACCACAGCCACTGGCTGTAGCGCGCGAAGCCCTCGTTGACCCAGATGTCCTTCCAGTCGGCGACCGACACGCTGTCGCCGTACCACTGGTGGGCCAGCTCGTGGACGACGACCGAGACGTTCGCACCGTTGGCGAACTGCCGCGGGCTGTAGAACGGCCGGGTCTGCGTCTCCAGGGCGTAGCCGCTGGTCACGTTCGGGACGTAGCCCCCGAGGGAGTTGAAGGGGTACGGGCCGAAGACCGACTCCAGCCACTCCGCGACCTCGGTGGTCCGCTCGATCGAGGCGCGCGCCGAGCCCGCGTTGTCGCCGAGGTCCTTGCTGTAGGCGTTGAGGACCGGAAGGCCGTTCGCCGTCTTGTCCGTGGTGATGTCGAACTTGCCCACCGCGAGCGTGGCGAGGTACGTCGCCTGCGGCTTGTTGGAGCGCCAGTTGTAGCGCGTCCAGCCCAGCCGGGAGGACTGCGACTGCAGGACGCCGTTGCTGATCGCCTGCGTGCCGTCCGGCACCGAGACCGAGACGTCGAAGGTGGCCTTGTCCAGCGGGTGGTCGTTGGACGGGAACCACCAGACGGCCGAATCCGGCTCCTGCGCCGCCACTCCGCCGTCCGGAGTGCGGTGCCAGGCCGTCCAGCCACCGATCTTCAGCTCCGACGGCTTCCCCGCGTAACGCACCACGACCGAGACCGGCTTGTTCTTCTCGAGCGGGACGGCCGGGGTGACCTCCAGCTCGTGGTCGCCGGACGTGGCGAACTTCGCGACGCGGCCGTTCACCCGTACCTCGCTGACCTTGAGGCCCAGGTCGAGGTTGAAGCGGGAGAGGTTCTGCCTGGTGGTGGCGAGGATCGTCGCCGTGCCCTCCAGCAGGTCCGTCGCGGGCTGGTACTTCAGCCGCAGGTCGTAGTGGGAGACGTCGTAACCGCCGTTACCGCTGGCGGGGTAGTAGGAGTCGCCGATGCCCGGCGCGCCCACCTGGAAGTCGGCCGCCGATGCCGGGATCGCCAGCAGCAGGGAGGCCGCGAGGGCGCTCGGGACGATGATTCTGCGGTGCACAGGTGCTCCCCAAGTCATAAGAAACGTAAGACGCACGGGTGGTCGTCGGTCCTTAGTGCGACACTATTCAGACCACCGACGGGCCGTCACGTCCAGAGCACCGCCCGTCACATGATCGCCATTCGGCCGACATGAACCGCCCGTACCGCTTGTCCGTGACGGCACTCTTTTGCGCAGGAGTCGACCGGGGTACGTTCCGCCCCATGCCGATGACGACCCGCACCCTCCGCACCCCCCGGCGCGCGCTCCTTGTCACGGCGGGCGTCGCCGCCCTCGGTCTGCCGCTGCTGGCCGCCCCCAACGAGGCGGCAGGCAGCGCGCTCCCGCCGCCCGCGCCGCGCACCGGCTTCGAGGAGAGCGGCGGCGCCCGGTGGACCGGCGAGGACGAGGAGACGGCCTTCCTGGCCGCCGTCGACCGGGCGAGCGCCCGCCTGTCCGTCCGCACCATCGGCAGCACCGCGCAGGGCCGCCCCCTGCGGCTCGCCACCCTCGGCACCGGTCCGACGACCGTGCTCCTCATCTGCTCCCAGCACGGCGACGAACCCTCGGGCCGGGAAGCCTGTCTGAGCACCCTGCGCGACCTCGCGTACGACCGCGGCCGGGAGACACGGCGCTTCCTGGCCCGCACCACCCTCCTCGTGGTGCCGACCGCCAACCCCGACGGCCGCGAGGCGAACACCCGGGGCAACAGCGACGGCATCGACATCAACCGCGACCACCTCGTCCTGCGCACCGCCGAGGCCCGGGCACTCGCCGCCGTGATCCGCGACCGCCGCCCCGAACTCGTCTACGACCTCCACGAGTACGGCGCCACCCCGCCCTACTACGACAAGGAACTGCTGGCCCTCTGGCCGCGCAACCTCAACACCGACCCGGCGGTCCACGAGGAGTCCCAGGGCCTCTCCGAGTCGTACGTGCGCCCCGCCGCCGGACTCGCCGGCTTCAGCACCGGCATCTACGGCATCTGGACCGACCCCTTCACCGGCAAGCCGGTCAAGCAGGTCGCCGGCGACGGCCAGGAGCGCATCCTGCGCAACACCGCGGGCGTCAAGCACGCGGTCGGACTGCTCGTGGAGACCCGCGAGGACGCGCTCGACCCGGCGGAGAAGGACGACCCGGCCCTCAACCACCGCCGCCGGGTCACCACCCAACGGGCCGCCCTCAAGGGTGCGTTCGCCTACCTCGACGAGCGCCGGGGCCGGCTGACGGCGGCCACCGCGCACGCACGCGTGACGGGCTTCGCCGACCGCGGCCCGGTCCTCCTCGGCGGAGCCGACAACGACCCGGCCGAACCCACCGAGATCCTCCAGGACCCGCCCTGCGCCTACCGGCTGACGGCGGTTCAGTACGCCGGCGTGGCCGACGAACTGGAGCTGCACGGCGTCGTCGTGCGCGCCGTGGACGGCGGCGGGGTGCTCGTCCCGCTGCGTCAGTCGCAACGCGCGCTCGTCCCGCTGCTGCTCGACCCGCGCGCCGGGTACGGACTCACTCGCGGAGAGCCTGTGGAGAGGTGTTGAGGAGGCGGTGAGCGCCGTCAGCCACGGCGTGATCGATGATCATTCCGGGTTATGGTTACCCACCGGTATTGACCATACCTGAACGGGCCCGCAGGGCCCGGAAGTTGGAGAGAACCATGACGAACGCGACGCCGCTGCGCCGCACCCTGTCGGCCCTGGCCGCCACGACGCTGCTGGCCGGGGGCCTGCTGCTCGGCCAGGCCGCGACCGCACCGGCCGCCCAGGCGGCCGGCCGGGCGGTCATCTGCAAGCCCGCGGAGCTGCGCCAGGACGCCGCGGACCTGCGTGCCAAGGCCGCCAAGCTCGACCGAATGGGCGAGAAGGCCGCCGCCCGCAAGGCCCGCGCCCAGGCCGCCGCCCTGGAGCGGAAGGCCAAGGCCTGCGAGGACGCGGACGACTCCGCGGCCAAGCCGTTCCCGCGCTGAGCAGGACGGAGCCGCGTCGGCCCTGAGCCGACGCGGCCGCACCTCGTGTGACACGACGCCCGCCCCGGAGCCGTACGGCCCCGGGGCGGGCGCCTTCGCGCGGCGGCCGGGGCGGTCAGGCCAGGGCCGCCGCCGCTGCCGTCGCTGGGGTGGTCAGGTCCGGTTCGTCACCGTCGGCCCGCCGGGCCGGTCGGATCCGGTTCGCCGTTGCCGTTGCCGTTGCCGTTGCCGTCGTCGCCGTCGCCGTCGCCGTCGCCGTCGCCGTCGCCGTCGCCGTCGCCGCTGCCGTCGCCGGCTCCGCCGGGCCGGTCAGCTCAGATCCGGTCCGCCGCCGTCGCCAGCTCCGCCACCCGGTCCGCGCAGCCCCAGGCCACCGTGACGCCCGCGCCGCCGTGACCGTAGTTGTGCACGAGGGTCCCGCCGCCCGCCAGCGGCTCGGACTCCAGGCGTACCCCGCCCACCCGGGCCGGGCGCAGGCCCACCCGGTGGCCCAGGACCCGGGCGTCCGCGAGCTCGGGCAGGATGCGGGCACACCGCTCGACGATCGCCTCGGCCGTCGCCCCGTCGGGATCCGTGCGCTCGTCGTCCTCCTCGGCCGTACCGCCCAGGATCAGCCGCCCCGGCTGCGGGAAGAAGTACGTCGTCTCGCTGGACGCCCCGTCCGCCGCCGTGAACCAGGCCTCCACGCCCGGGTTCTCCACCAGCACCAACTGGCCGCGCACCGCCCGCATCCCGGCATCGCCCACGAACTCCCGCGCGCCGAGCCCCGTGCAGTTCACCACCACCGGCGCACACGCGCCCGCCTCGGCGGGACCCGCCGCCGTACGCCGCTCGAACCGCACGCCCAGCTCCGCCGCACGCCCGCGCAGCCAGCCCAGGTGCACCGGCATGTCGATCAGCGGGAGCCGGGCCGCGAGCCCGACCCCGTACGGCCCCGGCACCTCCTCCGCCGGCAGCCGGCGCAGCCCACCGACCTCGCCTGCCCAGCCGCCGAGACCGGCCAGCTCGGTGTCGGCGTGCACGCCCGGCACGAACCGCACGCCCGTCCCGTCCGGATCGGCGGCCAGCTCCTCGTACACGCGCAGCGAGGCCAGCGCCCACGCGCCGGCCTCGGCCGCGGGCTCGATCCGGTACGGCCACCACAAGGCACCCGCCACCGCCGACGTGGTCTCCGTCGCCTCGTCCCGCGACCAGACCCTGACCCGCAGCCCGCGCTCGGCCAGCCGGACCGCCGTCGTCAGTCCGACGACGCCGCCGCCCACCACGATCACCTCGCTGTCCATGCCCGGACCGTACACGCGCCCCCACGTCCCCGTGGCCGGCACGTAGGATTCGTGCCCTGATGACTGCCACTCTCGTCGCCAAGAACCTCGCCGCCGGCCACGGCGAACGCTCCCTCTTCTCCGGGCTCGACCTCGTCGTGGCCCCCGGAGACGTGATCGGCCTCGTCGGTGTCAACGGCGCCGGCAAGTCCACGCTGCTCAGGCTGCTCGCGGGCCTCGAGACGCCCGAGGACGGGGAGCTGCGGCTCTCGCCGCCCACCGCCGCCGTCGGCCACCTCCCGCAGGAGCCGGAGCGGCGCGAGGGCGAGACCGTGCGGGAGTTCCTGGCCCGCCGCACCGGCGTCGCCGCCGCCCAGGCCGCGATGGACGAGGCCACCCAGGGCCTCGTCGACGGCGCGCCCGGCGCCGACGACGCGTACGCCGTCAGCCTGGAGCGCTGGCTCGACCTCGGCGGCGCCGACCTCGACGAGCGTGCCGAGGAGGTCGCGGACTCCCTCGGCCTCACCGTCGGCCTCGACCAGCCGATGACCGGCCTCTCCGGCGGCCAGGCCGCCCGCGCCGGACTCGCCTCGCTGCTCCTCTCCCGCTACGACGTCTTCCTCCTCGACGAGCCCACGAACGACCTCGACCTCGAAGGCCTGGAGCGTCTGGAGGCCTTCGTGAAGGGCCTGCGCGCCGGCACCGTCGTCATCAGCCACGACCGCGAGTTCCTCACCAGAACCGTCACCAAGGTCCTCGAACTCGACCTGGCCCAGCAGCAGATCACCCTCTACGGCGGCGGTTACGAGGCCTACCTGGAGGAGCGGGCCACCTCCCGCCGCCACGCCCGCGAGGACTACGAGGAGTACGCCGACAAGAAGGCCTCCCTCGAAGCGCGCGCCCTCATGCAGCGAAACTGGATGGACAAGGGCGTCCGCAACGCCCGCCGCAAGGCCACCGACAACGACAAGATCGGGAAGAAGCTGCGCGGCGAGTCCAGCGAGAAGCAGGCGGCGAAGGCCCGCCAGACCCAGCGCATGATCGAGCGCCTGGACGTCGTCGAGGAGCCCCGCAAGGAGTGGGAGCTGCGCATGGAGATCGCCGCCGCGCCGCGCTCCGGCGCCGTCGTGGCGACCCTGCGCGAGGCCGAGGTGCGCCGCGGCGACTTCACCTTCGGGCCCGTCACGCTCCAGATCGACTGGGCCGACCGGGTCGCCATCACCGGCGCCAACGGAGCCGGCAAGTCCACCCTGCTCGCCGCGCTGCTCGGCCGGCTGCCGCTGGACGCGGGCGACGCGGCCCTCGGCCCCGGTGTCCTCGTCGGCGAGGTCGACCAGGCCCGCAAGCTGTTCCACGGCACCGAGTCCCTGCTCGAAGCCTTCTGCGCCGCCGTGCCCGAGACCGAGCCGGCGGAGGTGCGCACCCTGCTCGCCAAGTTCGGCCTCAAGGCCGACCACGTGCTGCGGCCCGCCACCACGCTCTCGCCCGGCGAGCGCACCCGGGCCGCGCTGGCCCTGCTCCAGGGCCGGGGAGTGAACCTGCTCGTCCTCGACGAGCCGACCAACCACCTCGACCTGCCGGCGATCGAGCAGCTGGAGTCGGCCCTCGACTCGTACGACGGCACGCTGCTGCTCGTCACCCACGACCGACGCATGCTGGACGCCGTCCGGACGACCCGGCGCGTCGAGGTCGCGGACGGAAAGGTCACCGAGCTCTGATGCCCGCCGAGCCAGGCGCGCCCTCCGGCGCGCCCTCCGGCGCGCCCTCAGGCATGCCCTCCGGCACGGCCTTCGGTGTGCCCGCTTCCCCCACGGCCGCCGTCTCCTTCGGCTGGGGACCGGTCGAGGCCCGTGCCCTGCTCCCCGTCGCGGCCTGCGTGGTCGTCCTGGACGTGCTGTCGTTCACGACCGCCGTCGGCGTCGCCGTCGAGGCGGGCACCGCCGTCCTCCCGTACCGCTGGCGGGACGAGAGCGCCGTGGCGTACGCGCGGGAGAAGGGCGCGGCCCTCGCCGTCGGCCGGAGCGAGGCAACCGCGGCGCACCCGTGGTCGCTCTCACCGGCGGCCCTGCGCGCCGCGCCCGCGCCCGAGCGGCTCGTGCTGCCCTCGCCGAACGGCTCCACCATCGCGGCGGAGGCCGCGGCCGGGCGGACGGCCGTCGTGGCCGCCTCACTGCGCAACGGCACCGCCGTCGCCCACTGGCTCGCCCAGCACGGCTACGGAACCGCCGACCGCCCCGTCGCGGTGATCGCCTCCGGCGAGCGTTGGCCCGACGGCTCCCTGCGCCCCGCCCTGGAGGACCTGCTGGGGGCCGGCGCGGTCCTGGCCGCCCTGCGCGAGGCGGGCGCAGCCACCCTGAGTCCCGAGGCGACCGCGGCGGCCACGCTGTGGGCGGCCACGGAGGACCCGGTCGCCGCCTTGCACGGCTGCGACTCGGGCCGTGAACTGTACGCGTACGGCTATCCGCAGGACGTGGAGGTGGCCGCCGAGATCGACGCGTCCGCCGTGGTACCCGTCCTCGTGGACGGCGCATTCCAGGAGGCACCATGACCGACGACCGTGTGACCCGGCTCATCGAGATGCTGGACGACCTCGAGGCCGACGTCGACGAGACGATCGACCTCGCCGACGAGATCGCGGCGACGGGCGACCGCGACCTGCTCCCGCGCCTCGAAGCCGAACTCGACCGGGCGGTCGCCGACCGCAACTCCTACGCCCGCGAGCTCCTCGGCGGTGTCGTCGCCGCCCTCGGCGGTACGGAACGGCTCCCGGTCCTCGTCCGGGCCTCGGCCGTCGACCTGGGCGACGACCAGGACGGCCTGGCCGCCGAGATCGTCGACCTCGTCCAGGCCGACCCGAACACCGCCCAGCGCCTGCTCCGCCCCCTCACCGAGGACGACGACCTCTCGGTGGCCAACCGCGCCGACTGGGCCCTGCGCTTCGTGCCGTGACACGCGCGAGCCGGTGAGGGCCCGGTCGACCGCCGTCGACCGGGCCCTCGCGCGGTCCGGTCCCGCGTTCCGGGACGAGAGTCGCGGGACCGGACGTCCGTGACCGGGCACCCGGGGTCCGTGACCGGGCATCCGGGGGCCGGAGGCGCGTCCGAGGACTCAGCCCACCGTCCACTTCTGGGCCGCTGTGCCGTTGCAGGTCCAGATCTGCAGCCGGGTGCCGTTGGCCGTGTTGCTGTTCGGGACGTCGAGACACTTGTCCGCGGCGACGTTCACGATGTCCCGGGCCGCTTCGACGCGCCATTTCTGGGCGCCGGTGCCGTTGCAGTCGTACAGCTGGAGCTTTGCCCCGTCCGCCGTCGAACCGGCCGTGACGTCCAGGCACTTGCCGAGCGCGCGGATCGAGCCGTCGCCGTACACGGTCCACTTCTGGGCCGCGGTGCCGTTGCAGTCGTAGAGCTGTACCGGCGTGCCGTTGGCGGGGTCGGCCCCGGCCACGTCGACGCACTTGCCGCCGAGGCCGGTGATCGGTCCGCCGCCGGACGGCGGGGCCGGCTGGGCGTCGGTGACCCGCACGTAGTCGACGGTCAGGGTGTTCGGCATCGGCGTGCTGCCGTCGGGGTCGCCCGGCCAGTAGCCGCCGACGGCGAGGTTGAGGATGAGGAAGAACGGGTGGTCGAACACCCACTGGCGGCCGCCGAGATCGGCCGGGGTCCTGGTCTGGTAGGTGACGCCGTCGACCTTCCACACCAGCTTGTCCGGCGCCCACTCGAGACGGAAGGTGTGGAAACCGTCCGCGAAGGGCGAGCCGATCGAATAGCCGGCGCCGATGCCTCCGGAGCCCGAGTAGCCCGGGCCGTGGATGGTGCCGTGCACGGTGTTCGGCTCGAAGCCGACGTTCTCCATGACGTCGATCTCGCCGCTCTGCGGCCAGCCGACGCTGCCGATGTCGTTGCCGAGCAGCCAGAACGCGGGCCACATGCCCTGGCCGCGTGACATCTTCAGGCGGGCCTCGAAGGTGCCGTACGTCTGGGTGAACCTGCCGGCCGTGTTGAGCCGGGCCGAGGTGTACTCGCAACGGCCGTACCAGCAGTTGTAGTTGCCGGGGTTCTCCCGCCGTGCGGTGATCACCAGGTTGCCCTGGCCGTCGTGCACGGCGTTTCGGGTCGAGTTGGTGTAGTACTGCCGCTCGTGGTTGTTCACGTTGTCCCCGGTCTCCAGGTTCCACTTGGAGCCGTCGACCGGAGTGCCCGCCGGGGCGTTGAACTCGTCGCTGAACGTGGTGGCCTGGACGGCGACGTCGCCGGACGGCGACGTCGGCACGGCCGCGGCGGTCTGCGCCGCGGGGCTCACCAGGGCGGCCAGCGTGGCGCATCCGAGGCCGAGGGCGAGGAGCAGGCGTGATCGTCGAGAGGGAGGTGCGGACATCGTTGTCACCGCCGACAGTGGGGGGAGGGTGCCGTGGACGGCAACGAAGGCTGCCATGGTCCGGACCGGGTCGACAAGACCTTGCGTCAAATCCGGCCTCAACCCGCCTGGTGTGTTCGGGAGTTGTACGCAGGAGGGGTTGACGGGAATCGGGCGCCTCCATAACTTCACAGCTTGAAGAAAGCCTTGCCGTCTCGTGGGAGCAGGTGACCCCCGTCGAAGGGTCTGTCAGGTGCATTGCAAACGAGCGTCCCTCGGCCGGCGCCCGCCGCGCGCGCCCGCGCCGACGCCGCCTCGCCGCCCTCGTGACCGGCGCCCTCCTGCCGAGCCCGGCCGAGAACCGGTAGGTGCCACCTCCCGATCCACCCCTCTTCGCCCTCTCCACAGGAGACCGCATGCCGCACCCGCACCCGCGTCATCGAAGAAGGACGAGCGTCATGACGCTCGCCGTCGCCCTCGCCACCACCGTCCTCGGCGGGCTGCTCGCCGGCGCGGTGCCCAGCGCCGCCGCCCCGGCCGCCGAGGACGACCCCGCGCCCCGCGCCGTCGACCGCTTCGAGGGCGAGGTCCCGTTCGCCGGGCCGCCCGCCGAGGGCCTGTTCACCTGGGGCAGCGACACGGACGACCACCCCGCGCTCACCCTCGCCGAGCGCGCCGACGCCCCCGAGGGCGCCAAGGTCCTCGAGGGCCGCTACGACATCAGCGGCTGGGGCGGTTTCACCCACGACTTCGCCTTCGCCGAGCCGGCACGGGACTGGACCGCGCACAAGGGCATCCGGTTCTGGTGGTACGGCCAGAACACCGCCCCGCTGCCGCCCGGCTCCGGCAAGCGGATCAACTTCGAGATCAAGGACGGCGGAGCGAACGGCGAGGCGTCCGAGCTCTGGACGACCTCCTTCACCGACGACTGGGAGGGCTGGCACCTCGTCGAGATCCCCTTCTCCGAGTTCCGCTACCGCGCGGACTACCAGCCCGTCGGCGGCATCGACCAGGTCCTCGGCCTCGACCGGATGTGGGGCTACGCGCTCACGCTGCCCACGGGTGCGCCGGGCCGCTTCGCCCTCGACGGCGTCGAGCTGTACGGCAAGGCCGACCCGGTCCAGAACACCCGGGTCGTGACGGGCCGGGTGGTGCACCCCGTGGACGAGGGCGGCACCGCCCGGATCGACGTCTCGGTCGCCACGACGGCCGCCCGGCCGACCGGTGAGCCGGTCACGGTCGCGTACACGACGGACGACGGCGGTCCGGCGACGCCCGGCACGGACTACGAGCCGGTCAGCGGCACCGTCGTCTTCCCCGCCGGGACGCCCTCGGGGACGACGCGGTCCATCGCCGTGCGGACGCTGAAGGACCGGACCGGCGAGGAGGCCGAGACGATCCCGGTGAAGCTGACGGTCCAGGGCGCGAAGGCGCCCGAGGAGACCCCGGTCGTCGCGGTGAACGCACACGGACTGCCGTACCTGGACACGCGGCTGCCGGTGCGGAAGCGGGTCGCGGACCTGCTCTCGCGGATGACCCTGCAGGAGAAGGCCGGCCAGATGACCCAGGCCGAGCGCAACGCCCTGCGCTCGCCCGGCGACATCGCCGGCTTCCACCTCGGCTCCCTGCTCTCCGGCGGCGGCTCGGTCCCGACGCCCAACACCCCCGAGGCGTGGACGCGGATGGTCGACGCGTACCAGCTGCGCACCCGTGCCACCCGGCTGCAGATCCCGCTCGTCTACGGCGTGGACGCCGTGCACGGGCACAACAACGTCGTCGGTTCGACGATCATGCCGCACAACATCGGCCTCGGAGCCACGCGCGACCCCGGTCTCGCCGCCCGCACCGGCGCCGTCACGGCCAAGGAGGTCCGGGCCACGGGCGTGCCCTGGGACTTCGCCCCCTGCCTGTGCGTGACCCGGGACGAACGCTGGGGCCGCTCCTACGAGTCCTTCGGCGAGGACCCGGCGCTCGTCACCGCCATGGAGACCGTGATCGAGGGGATGCAGGGCGCGGCGGACGGCCGGGACCTCGACCGCGACGACAAGGTGCTGACCACCGCCAAGCACTTCGTCGGTGACGGCGGTACGGCCTTCGGCTCGTCGACCACCGGCTCGTACACGATCGACCAGGGCGTCACCCGGGTCACCCGTCAGGAGCTGGAGGCCGTCCACCTCGCGCCGTTCGCCGAGTCCGTGCGGCACGGCGTGGGCACCGTCATGCCCTCGTACTCCTCGCTCGACGTCCTCGGTGACGACCAGGGCCCCGTGAAGATGCACGCCAACGCCGAGATGATCAACGGTGTGCTCAAGGACCGGATGGGCTTCGAGGGCTTCGTCATCAGCGACTGGCAGGCCATCGACCAGATCCCCGGGGACTACCCGAGCGACGTGCGCACCTCGGTCAACGCCGGCCTCGACATGATCATGGTTCCGACGAACTACCAGGAGTTCACGCGGACCCTCGTCGCCGAGACGCAGGCGGGCCGCGTCCCCACCGCCCGGATCGACGACGCGGTCGCCCGGATCCTCACGCAGAAGTTCCGCCTGGGCCTCTTCGAGAAGCCCTACGCGGACACCACCCACCTGGCCTCCGTCGGCTCGGCGGAGCACCGCGCGGTGGCACGGAAGGCGGTGGCCGCCTCGCAGGTGCTGCTGAAGAACGCGGGCGGCGTGCTGCCGCTCAAGCCGGCCCAGAACGTGTACGTGGCGGGCTCGAACGCGGACGACCTCGGCAACCAGGCAGGCGGCTGGACCGTCACCTGGCAGGGCGCCCCGGGCCGGACGACGACCGGCACCACGATCCTTGAGGCCATGCGGAACTCCGTCGAACCGGGGACGACGGTCACCTACTCCAAGGACGCCTCCGCGCCCACGGCGGGACACGCCGTCGGCGTGGTCGTGGTCGGCGAGACGCCGTACGCGGAGGGCGTGGGCGACGTCGGCAACGGGCACGACCTGGAACTGGGCGCGGCCGACAAGGCGGCCGTCGACCGGGTCTGCGCCGCCATGCCGTGCGCGGTCCTCGTCGTCTCCGGCCGTCCCCAGCTCATCGGGGACCGGCTGCCCGCGATCGACGCCCTGGTGGCGTCGTGGCTGCCCGGCACGGAGGGCGACGGCGTGGCCGACGTCCTGTACGGCCGCGAGCCCTTCACCGGACAGCTGCCGGTCAGCTGGCCGAGGGCGGAGGACCAGCTGCCGCTGAACGTCGGCGACGCGCGCTACGACCCCCAGTTCCCGTACGGCTGGGGCCTGACCACGCTCCGCGGCACACCGCGGGGCGGGGAGCCCGCCCTGCGGGCGATCGGCCTGGCCGCCCGGGTCCTCCAGAAGGCCGGCCGCGGGGACTCGGCCGCGGCCCGGCACCTCGTCGGCCGGGCCCGGCTGATCGTCCAGGACCGCATCGGGCAGGACATCGCGGAGGCGTCGGCGAAGCCGTTCGCCGACGCGGACCATCTGCTGCTGAGTGGTGACGCGGTGGGCGCGGTCGCCAGGCTGACCGAGGCCTACCGCGCGGCGGGCTGACCGGAAGCCCACCCGTGACGGCCCGCCGGGGCGACCGCTGCCACGGCAGCGCGTCGGCCCCGGCGGGCCCCGGCCGGGCCGGCGGTGGCGGTCCCGGCGGACCGGCCGCCGTCAGCGCTTCCCGCGGCGGCCGCGGTCGCCCGAGCCGCCCTCGTTCAGCAGGCCCGCCTTGCGAAGGGCGTCGGCCATGGCGCTGTTCGAGGGCGCAGGGGCCTGGGTCCGGTCGCGGTTGCGGTCGCCGCCACCGGCAGCACCGCCGCCGCCACGGCGCTGCTGCGGCGGGCGGCCGCCCCGGCCGTTCCGGTCGCCGCGATCGGCGCGCTTCGGCGCACCCGGCTCCGAGCCGGAGGCCGCCGCCTCGTCGTCGAGGCGCAGCGTCAGCGAGATCCGCTTGCGCGGGATGTCGACGTCCAGGACCTTCACCTTGACCACGTCGCCCGGCTTCACCACGTCACGCGGGTCCTTGACGAAGGTCTTCGACATCGCCGAGACGTGCACCAGGCCGTCCTGGTGGACGCCGATGTCGACGAAGGCGCCGAACGCGGCGACATTCGTGACGACGCCTTCGAGGACCATCCCGGAGGACAGGTCGCCGATCTTCTCGACGCCCTCCTTGAAGGTGGCCGTACGGAACGCCGGACGGGGGTCGCGGCCCGGCTTCTCCAGCTCCTTCAGGATGTCGGTGACCGTCGGCAGGCCGAAGGTCTCGTCGACGAAGTCGTCCGCGCGCAGCGAGCGCAGCACGCCGGTGTTGCCGATCAGAGCCGCGACCTCGCCGCCCGCCGTCTTCACCATGCGGCGCACCACCGGGTACGCCTCAGGGTGCACCGCCGACGCGTCCAGCGGGTCCTCGCCGCCGCGGATGCGCAGGAAGCCCGCGCACTGCTCGTACGCCTTGGGGCCGAGCCGCGCCACGTCCTTCAGGGCGCGGCGGGAGCGGAAGGGGCCGTTGGCGTCGCGGTGGGCCACGATGTTCTCGGCGAGGCCCGCCCCGATCCCGGACACGCGCGAAAGGAGCGGCGCGGAGGCCGTGTTGACGTCGACGCCGACGCCGTTCACACAGTCCTCGACGACCGCGTCGAGGGAGCGGGAGAGCTTCACCTCGGACAGGTCGTGCTGGTACTGGCCGACGCCGATGGACTTCGGGTCGATCTTCACCAGCTCGGCGAGCGGGTCCTGCAGCCGTCGCGCGATCGACACCGCGCCGCGCAACGACACGTCCAGGTCCGGGAGTTCCTGCGAGGCGAAGGCGGAGGCGGAGTAGACCGAGGCGCCGGCCTCGGACACCATCACCTTCGTCAGCTTCAGCTCCGGGTGCCTGGCGATGAGTTCACCGGCGAGCTTGTCGGTCTCGCGCGACGCGGTGCCGTTGCCGATGGCGACCAGCTCGACCGCGTGCTCCTTCGCGAGCCGGGCCAGCTTCGCCAGCGACTCGTCCCACTTGTTCGCCGGGACGTGCGGGTAGATCGTGTCGGTGGCGACGACCTTGCCGGTCGCGTCGACGACCGCGACCTTCACTCCGGTACGGAAGCCCGGGTCGAGGCCCAGCGTCGCCCGGGTGCCGGCCGGGGCCGCGAGCAGCAGGTCCCGCAGGTTGGCCGCGAAGACCCGTACGGCCTCGTCCTCGGCGGCGGTGCGCAGCCGCAGCCGCAGGTCGATGCCCAGGTGGACCAGGATGCGGGTGCGCCAGGCCCAGCGGACCGTGTCCAGGAGCCACTTGTCGCCGGGCCTGCCCCGGTCGGCCACGCCGAAGCGGGCCGCCACGATCGGCTCGTACGAGGAGGTCGCCCCGGCCGCCGCGGTGGTGTCGGAGGGCTCCTCCGGCTCCAGCTCCAGGGTGAGCACGTCCTCCTTCTCGCCGCGGAGCATCGCGAGGATCCGGTGCGAGGGCAGCGCCGTGAACGGCTCGGCGAAGTCGAAGTAGTCGGCGAACTTCGCGCCCGCCTCCTCCTTGCCCTCCCGGACCCTGGCGACCAGCCGGCCCCGGCCCCACATGCGCTCGCGCAGCTCGCCGATCAGGTCGGCGTCCTCCGAGAACCGCTCGGTGAGGATGGCCCGGGCGCCCTCCAGGGCCGCCGCCGGGTCCGCGACGCCCTTGTCGGCGTCGACGAACGCGGCCGCGGCGGCGAGCGGTTCCACCGACGGGTCGCCGAGCAGCCCCTCCGCCAGCGGTTCGAGACCGGCCTCGCGGGCGATCTGCGCCTTGGTCCGCCGCTTCGGCTTGAAGGGCAGGTAGATGTCCTCCAGGCGTGCCTTGGTGTCGGCGGCCCGGATCTGCGCCTCCAGTTCGGGCGTCAGCTTGCCCTGCTCGCGCACCGAGTCGAGGACGGCGGTCCGCCGGTCCTCCAGCTCGCGCAGATACCGCAGCCGCTCCTCCAGGGTGCGCAGCTGCGCGTCGTCGAGCATCTCGGTCGCTTCCTTGCGGTAGCGCGCGATGAACGGCACGGTCGAACCGCCGTCGAGCAGTTCGACGGCCGCCTTCACCTGTCGCTCGCGTACGCCGAGTTCCTCGGCGATCCTTGCCTCGATGGACGTCGTCACGATGTCCGACCCGCCTTCTCGTGCCTCAAGCTTGCGGATGCATTCTGCCGGGTCGATCACCCGTACGCGGCAACCGACCCGCCCCGGCCTCGTCCCCGCGTGCCTCAGACCTTGCCGGTGAGGTCCGCCGGGAACGCGCCCGCGCCCACCGCCGCCACCAGGAAGCCCTTCGTCAGCTCGGTCAGCCTGGCGGTTCCCTCGGCTCCGAGGTGCTCGTACGGCGCGGCGTCCAGGCGGTCCGTCGCCTCCTCCAGGGACTCGCGCAGGGCCGCGCCCGCCTCGGTGAGCTCGCCTTCCGCGTCGAGCAGCCCGCGTCCCCGCAGCCGCTCCACGGCGCCTTCCCAGTCGGCGCGGCCCCAGCCGCGGGTACCGAGGACCCAGCGCGGGGACATGCCCTTGCCGGTCGCGGTGTGGCTGGCGAGCGCCTCCACCGGGTCGAGGCCCGCGCTGAGCAGCGCCACGACGTGGCCGTCGCCGCGGTGCTCGCGCAGCAGCGTCGTGGCGTGCCAGAGCCGCAGGTGCGCGGCGTCCGGCACGGGCAGGTCGGCGTTGCCCGAGTACAGCGGGCGGGCGTGCCGGGTGCAGGCCTCGGCGGCGCGCATCGCGAGGTCGGCGGCCTCGGCCATCTCCGGGGAGGCGACGGCGTCCTCGCCGAGCAGCCGGCGCAGGGTGGTGTCCATGGCCCGCAGCCGGGCGTCGAGGACCTCGGCGGGGGAGGCGGTCTCCCAGACGGCCGGCAGGTGCCGGGCGAGGAAGCCGTGGTTGTAGTTGTAGAAGGTCGCGGCGACGGTTCCGGCGCCCACGGCGCCGAGCGGGGCGCTGCGCGCCGCCAGCCGGATCGCGCTGCCGTCCTCGAAGCCCAGCTCCTTGAACACCACGTCCAGGTCGGGGGAGAAGAACAGGGTCGCGTGCAGCAGGTTGACCGGGTGGGCGCAGCGGCGGGCGGCGCGGGGCGGCAGAGTCGTCATGGAGCGGCACCTTACCTACCGGTCGGTACGGTGGGAATCCCGGGGCGTGTGACGTCCGCGGCCATGGCAGGAAAGGTGGGGTGTTCGTCATTGCGGACGCCCGGCGGGGGCGCGAAGGATGGAGGCATGACGCAGCGACCCGTCCTGGTCGTCCTCTTCGACGACGTGCAGAGCCTCGATGTCACCGGCCCGGTCGAGGTGTTCGCCGGTGCCTCACGCGCCGTCGGTGCCTCGGGTCCGGGCGAGTCCGCTCCCTCCGCCTCACGCTCCGCCGGAGCCCGGTGCTCCGGCGGCCGTCGGGCCGGTTATCCGATCCGTACGGCCTCGCTCGACGGCGGCCCGGTCCGCAGCCACAGCGGACTGCGGCTGCTCCCGGACACCTCGCTCGCGGAAGCCGTCGCCGACGGGCCTCCGCACACCCTGCTCGTCCCCGGCGGCGAGGGCACCCGGAGGCCCGACCCGGCGCTCGTCGACTGGCTGCGCCGGTACGCCCCGCAGGCCGAACGGCTGGTCTCGGTCTGCACCGGGGCCCTGCTGCTCGCCGAGGCCGGGCTGCTCGACGGCCACCGTGCGACCACGCACTGGGTCGCCTGCGACCACCTCGCCCGCTGCTATCCGGAGGTCGACGTCGACCCCGACCCGATCTTCGTACGGGACGGCCGCGTCTCCACCTCCGCCGGCGTCACCGCCGGGATCGACCTCGCGCTCGCCCTCGTCGAGGAGGACCTGGGCCGCGAGGTCGCCCTCAGCGTCGCCCGCCACCTCGTCGTCTTCCTGCGCCGCCCGGGCAACCAGGCCCAGTTCAGCGCCCAGCTCGCCGCGCAGACCGCCCGCCGGGAACCGCTCCGGGACCTCCAGACCTGGATCACCGAGCACCCGGACGGCGACCTCTCCGTCGAGGCGCTCGCCGCCCGAGCCCGGCTCTCGCCGCGGCACTTCGCCCGGGCCTTCCTCGCGGAGACCGGCACGACCCCGGGCCGCTACGTCGACCGCGTACGGCTCGAACACGCCCGCCGGCTCCTGGAGGACTCCACGGACGGGGTCCAGGAGGTGGCCCGGGCCTCCGGGTACGGCACCCCGGAGGCCATGCGCCGTGCCTTCGTGAAGGCGCTCGGCACCGCGCCCGCCGACTACCGCCGCCGTTTCCACGCACCCGTCAACTGACACGTTCGTCAACCGAGAGGGACCACCAGCAATGCAGATCGCCGTCCTGCTCTACGACCGCTTCACCGCACTCGACGCCGTGGGCCCCTACGAGCTCCTCGCCCGGCTGCCCGGCGCCGAGACCGTCTTCGTCGCCAAGGAGCCCGGCCCCGTCCGGGGCGACCAGGGCAGCCTCGCGCTCGTCGCCGACAAGGCCCTCGCGGACGTGCCGCGACCCGACATCGTGCTCGTCCCAGGCGGCCCCGGCTCCCGCGAGGCGATGCACGACCCGGAGCTCCTCGCCTGGCTGCGCACCGCCGACGCGACCAGCACCTGGACCACCTCGGTGTGCACCGGCTCGCTGGTGCTGGGCGGCGCCGGGCTGCTCGACGGCCGCCGCGCCACCTGTCACTGGCTGGCCCTCGACGAGCTCACGGTGCTCGGTGCCGAGCCGACGGGGGAGCGGGTGGTCTTCGACGGCAAGTACGTCACGGCCGCCGGTGTCTCCTCCGGCATCGACATGGCCCTGCACCTGCTCGGCCGGATCGCCGGCGACGCGACCGCGCAGACCGTCCAGCTGCTCACCGAGTACGACCCGCAGCCGCCGTACGACGCGGGCTCGCCCGAGAAGGCCCCGGCCGAGATCGTCGCCCACTGGCGCGGCCAGGCCGAGAAGGTCCTCGTCCAGGAGTCGTAGCAGCGGCTCAGCGTCCGTAGGTGAACCGGGCCGTGCGGCCCTCCAGGAAGGCGGCGACACCCTCCGCGGTGTCGCCGCTGCCGCGCGCCTGCTCCGCCCAGTGCTCCTCCCGGCCTGCGCGGCCGTCGGCGAACTCCTTGGCGGCGGCCTGGGTGAGCAGCGAGCGGGAGACGAGCGTACGGGTGAACTCGGCGACCCGCTTGTCGAGTCCGCCGGCCGGGTGCACCTCGTCGACCAGACCGGTGCGCAGCGCCCGCTCGGTGTCGATGAACTCGCCGGAGAACAGGAGGTACTTGGCGGCCGAGGGGCCGACGAGGGCGGTGAGCCGGCGGGTGGAGGAGGCCGGGTAGACGATGCCGAGCTTCGCCGGCGTCACCCCGAAGCGCGCGCCCTCCTCGGCGAACCGCAGGTCGCAGGCGGCCGCGAGCTGGCTGCCGCCGCCGACGCACCAGCCGCGCACGGCGGCCAGGGTCGGCTTGGGGAAGGCGGCCAGCGCTTCCTCGGCGCGCACGGCGAGGGCCTGCTGCTCGTCACCCGGTTCGCGCAGCGTCGAGATGTCGGCGCCGGCGCAGAAGGTGTCGCCCGCGCCGGTGAGCACCAGGGCGCGCACCGCCGGGTCGGCGGCCAGCGGGGCGAGCAGCCCCGGCAGGGACCTCCACATGCCGGCGGTCATGGCGTTGCGCTTGGCGGGGTTGGCGATGACGACGGTCGCGACCTCGTCGACGACGCTCACGGTCAGCTGCGGCTCCATGCGCCGGATGCTATCCGGGGACCCCGTACGTACGATCGGGAAGGGGGTGCGAGGAGGAGACGCCCATGGCCCGCGAGGACCTGCCCCCGGAGCACCTGACGGGGGACGAGCGCAACGCACTGCGCCGTGAAAGGAAGAAGCTCCGCCGCAGCTTCGGCTGGCTCACCGCGCTCGGGATCCTGCTGGTCCTCGGCGGGATCGTCGGCCTGGTGTACACCGGCGTGGCCACCCTCACCTCGATGCTGCTGTTCGGCTGGCTGCTGCTGATCGGCGGGATCGTCGGTCTGCTGCATGCCGTCGAGTCGCGCGGATCCAGCTACTTCTGGCTCGCGGTGGTGGTCGCGGCGCTGAACATCGCGGCCGGGGTGGTCGTCATCCGGCACCCGGAGGGCTCGGCGGAGGCGCTGACGATGTTCGCGGCGCTGCTCTTCCTGACGGGCGGCCTGTTCCGGCTGGTGGGCAGCGTGGTGGTGCGCGGTCCGCAGTTCGGCTGGACCCTGGTCCAGGGCGCCTTCGGGCTGCTGCTGGGCATCCTGGTGCTCGTCGACTGGCCGGACAGCAGCCGGTACGTGATCGGGGTGTTCTTCTCGCTGGCGCTGCTCTTCGACGGTCTGGGTCTGATCGCGATGGGGGTGGGGGGCCGTCGTATCGTGCATATGGTCACACCGCCGGCCGCTCCTCCGAAGATGTCAGCGGAGGATCAGGAGCAGTCGAACAACTGACGTTGGCATACTCACCCGATCAGAAGTCGGTCGATAAGTGTCGACTTCTGGTCAGTAGCCAGAGGTGTGCCAAGGGATTCCCAAGACTCGACCCGTGGCGACAATCGAGCACGAGGGCGGGAGCCGGACTATGGAGAGCCGCGGGAGCGTCCCCGCCCGGCCACCGTCCTACGAAGGGGTCTGGCGGTTCACCGCTCCCGCGGTCGACGTCTCGGTGCCGCAGGCCCGGCACGCCGTCCGCGACCTGCTGGTCCGGCAGAGCGTCCCGGTCCACGACGACACCGTGCAGGGACTGCTTCTCATCGTTTCCGAGCTGGTCACCAACGCGGTCAAGCACGCCGCGCTGCTCTCCCCGGAGATAGCGGTGGAGGTGGCCATCGGGGCGGAATGGGTACGGGTGTCCGTCGAGGACAACCATCCCTACCGTCCGAAGGCCCTGGAGGCCGACTGGGGCCAGACCGGCGGTCGCGGTCTGCTCCTCGTCCGGGAGATCGCCCGCGAGTCCGGCGGCGCCTGCGACGTCGAGCACACCGCGGGCGGCGGAAAGATCATCTGGGCGGCGCTGCCCCTGAACCCGTTCGTACCGAGTCAGGGGCCCGCGGGACCGCCGGCCGAGCCCGGGGTCACCAGCCCCCGGACGGACCCGTCAGCTCCCTGATCGCCGGCCGCGCCGCGTCGAGCACCGTCATGAACCAGGCGGAGAACGGCGCGGCCGCGTGCCGCTCGGCGAGTTCGGCCGCGGTCACGAAGGCGGTCTCCCCGACCTCCTCGGGATCCGGCCGCGGGCCCGCCTGCACCAGGCCGACGAACAGGTGGTTGAACTCCTGCTCCACCAGACCCGAGGCCGGGTCCGGGTGGTTGTAGCGGACCGTGCCGGCCTCCGCGAGCAGCGAGGGGGACACGCCCAGCTCCTCGAAGGTGCGCCGGGCGGCGGCCGCGAACGGCGCCTCGCCCGGGTAGGGGTGGCCGCAGCAGGTGTTGGACCACACTCCGGGGGAGTGGTACTTGCCCAGCGCGCGCTGCTGCAGCAGCAGCCGTCCCGTCTCGTCGAAGAGGAAGACCGAGAACGCGCGGTGCAGCTGCCCCGGCGCCTGGTGCGCGGCGAGCTTCTCCGCCGTACCGATCGTGACGCCGTCCTCGTCGACCAGTTCGAGCATGATCGGCGCCTCGGCCTCGGTCGGCCGCACGCCGTTCGACGAGCTGTGAGCCACGGTGGCTGATGTGGTCGGCATACCCATCCTTCGCTTCGGTCCTCGCCCTGAGGGGCCACCTCAGTCTGCCGTACAAAACCGGCTTGTCCGTACTTCGGCGGCCGGACATGACCGCTCCCACCGCACCGGAGTACACCCGGCGCGGCGGGAGCGGCCGGCGCGTCAGACCCCGAAAGCCGCCGGATACGAGATCGTGCCCCTGGTGACGGGCCCGGAACCGTCCAGGCCGAGCGCCATCATGGCTTCGTCCGGAACCGCGAAGGCTGGCTTGATCCCGTACGCGGACGCACGTACGAATCCGAACCGCGGGTAGTACTCCGGATGGCCGAGCACCAGCACGAGCCGCTCCCCGCGCAGCCGCGCCGCGTCGAGCACCGCCCGTACGACGGCCTGCCCGGCGCCCGTCCGCTGGTGCTCCGGCGCCACCGCGACCGGTCCCAGGGCGGCCGCCGGGACACCGTCCACATGGCACCGGGTGATCAGCGCGTACGCGGCGACCGTGCCGTCCGGAGCCTCCGCCACGTACGAGAGGCCGGGCAGCCACGCGTCCGGGTCCGCGCGCAGCGCGTCCACCAGACCGGCCTCCTCGGGCGTGGGGAAGGCCGCCGCGTTGATCTCCCGCACACGGGCCACGTCGGCGGCGGTCTCCTCACGGGTCGGCCAGCGGGGATCGGCGGGGCGCAGCACGTAACCGGCGTAGCCGTAGTCCCCGCCGTGGTCGCGGCGCAGGGCGATCTCGGCGCGGGCCCCGGCCACCGCCTCGGCCATGCCGGGCAGCGAGGTGTCCGCCGCGTCCGCGTTACGGGCGAGCGGGCCGTAGTACTCGTCCCAGTCGCCCTCGGGCTGCGGGAACGTGCCGAGGACGTGGTAGCCGGCCCCGACGGCCGCCGCCGTGTTCCCGGCGACCGTACGGAGCGGGTAGGCGTCCGCCCAGAAGGCCCGGGCCTCCGGGCCCGGCTCCTCGGTGCTCCAGACGCACTCGGTGAGCACCAGGGTGCCGCCGGGGGCGAGGAGCCTGCGCCACTCGGCGAGCGCCCGGTCGAAGCCGAGGACGAAGACCGAGCTCTCGGCCCAGACCAGGTCGAAGGAACCGTCGGCCAGTTGCTCCAGCGCGCCCATGTCGGCGCGCAGGGTGCGGATCCGGTCGGCCAGACCGCGGGCGGCGGCCGCCGCCCGCAGCTCGGCCAGGAACGGCTCGTGCAGGTCGACCGCCGTGACGTCGGCGCCCGCCTCGGCGGCGAGCAGCAGCGCGGAGCGGCCGGGACCGCAGCCCAGGTCGAGGACGCGCGGCCGCTCGGGCAGCGGACCCGCGAGGGAGAGCAGGCGCCGGGTGGTGGAGTCGGAGCCGGGGCCCTGCCGCGGCAGACCGTGGTGCAGGGCGAAGAAGGCGTCGTGGAGCGCGGTGGTGGTGTCGGTGGTGATGTCGTTGTCGGACAACGTGGGAAACCCTTTGTGAGGGGGTCCCGGCCGACGTCATGACGTGCCGGTGGAAGAACCGGGGATCAGATCAGCCGGAGACCCGGGAGCTGAGGCTGGACCGGGCGGCGCCGCTACGGGCGGCCTCCATCGCGACGGTCATCAACCTCAGCTCCTCTCCACAACGGGTCCGGCAAGTCGTCGTTCCGAGGCTAGCAGGCCGGGTCGGGCCTCAGAGGCAGAGTTTGGCCTCGTGCTCCGCGTGACCGGCCGGCTCGAGCTGGAAGGTGCAGTGCTCGACGTCGAAGTGCGAGCCGAGGCAGCCCTGGAGGTCGTGCAGCATCTTCTCGTGCCCGATCGAGTCCAGCACGTCCGGCTCGACGACCACGTGCGCGGAGAGCACCGGCATGCCCGAGGTGATCGTCCAGGCGTGCAGGTCGTGGACGTCCTCGACGCCCGGCAGGGCGAGTATGTGGGCCCGTACGTCGGCCATGTCGACGCCCTTCGGGGCGGACTCCAGGAGCACGTCCAGGGTCTCCCGCAGCAGCTTCACCGTGCGCGGCACGATCATCAGGCCGATCACGATCGAGGCGATCGGGTCCGCGTACTGCCAGCCGGTGGCCAGGATGATGGCCGCGGAGACGATCACGGTCACCGAGCCGAGCGCGTCGGCGAGCACCTCCAGATAGGCGCCGCGCACGTTCAGGCTCTCCTTCTGGCCGCGCATCAGCAGCGTCAGGGAGACGATGTTGGCGACCAGACCGATCGCGGCGAAGGCGATGGCGAGCCCGCCGCGGGTCTCGGCCGGCTCCAGGAACCGCTGGACCGCCTCGTACAGGACGTAGCCGCCGACGCCGAGCAGCAGCACACAGTTGGCGAGCGCGGCGAGGATCTCGGCCCGCGCGTAGCCGAAGGTGCGGTTGCCCGCGGGCGGCCGGTTGGCGAAGTGGATCGCGAGCAGGGCCATCGCGAGCCCGACAGCGTCGGTCGCCATGTGGGCGGCGTCCGCGATCAGGGCCAGCGAGTCGGCGGCGATGCCGCCGACGATCTCGACGACCATCACGGAGAGCGTGATGCCGAGCGCGATCCGCAGCCGGTTCCTGTACGCCAGGGCCGCGGTACCGCTCGGCGGCGGGCCGCCGTGGCTGTGCCCGTGGTCGTGTCCAGCCCCCATGCAAGGCCTCCCGGTGATGTCGGTCTCTGTGCCCCGATCAGCCAGTGAACTACGGGTGGGGGGTATGTGCAACACGGTACTGAACACCGTTGTCATATGCTCTGACCTGCGGTTCTTCCGGCCGGCCCGGAGTTCGCGCGGACGCGGTTTCCGGAGCTCGCGCGGACGCGGTTTGTAGGGCGGGCCGCCGATCACCCATGATGATCTCCGCGGGGGCGGGGCGCACTCGCGGGGACGCGCGGGGGCCCGGGGGAGTCCGCACCGCGAAACCTCGATGAACTCGCGCTTCCGTTCATCCGATAGCCTCAGCCGACGTGCCGCCGCCCGGTGCCGGGCCGCACACACCGCGCCCGGGGCCGTGCCGTGGGCCGCGCAGGCCCGTCCGCCAGCTCCAAGGAGTGAGTTCGCCCTGTCGACCGCCATCCTCACCGGTCCGCCGGTACCCGGATCGTCGCTCGACGCCGATCTGCGGTCCCTCGGCTTCGACGTCGAGGTCGCCTCCGGTCCGCACGAGGCGGGCGCCCTGCTCGCCGCCGTACCCGCCGGACAGCGTGTCGCCGTCGTGGACCCCCGCTTCGTCGGCCACGTCCACGCCCTGCGGCTCGCGCTCACCGACCCCCGCTTCCCGGCCGCCGCGGTCCCCGGCGCCCTCACCGCCCGGCCCGAGGCCCGCCCCGCGCTCGCGCGCGCGCTCGACGCGCCCGCCGAGGCCGCGCCCGCCGCCCGGGCGACGCACACGGTCGTCGACAACCTCCCCGACACCCTCGCCGCCGCGCTCGACGCCGACGGCGTCGCCGTCCACCGGCCGCAGCTCGGCACGCTGGTCGCCGCCGTGCCCGACGGTCCCGAGGCCCGCCACGAGGCCCGTGCCGCCGTCGAGGCCGTCGACGACGAGGCCGTACGCCTGAAGTCGGCCGTGAAGGCCCACGACGGCTTCTTCACCACCTTCTTCATCAGCCCGTACTCGCGCTACATCGCCCGCTGGTGCGCGCGCCGGGGCCTCACGCCCAACCAGGTCACCACCGCCTCGCTGCTCACCGCGCTGCTCGCGGCCGGCTGCGCCGCCACCGGCGACCGCGCCGGGTACGTCGCCGCGGGCGTGCTGCTCCTGGTCTCCTTCGTCCTCGACTGCACCGACGGGCAGCTCGCCCGCTACGCGCTCAAGTACTCGACGATGGGCGCCTGGCTCGACGCCACCTTCGACCGGGCCAAGGAGTACGCCTTCTACGCCGGTCTGGCCCTCGGCGCCGCCCGGAACGGCGACGACGTCTGGGCCCTCGCGCTCGGCGCGATGGTCCTGATGACCTGCCGGCACGTCGTGGACTTCTCCTTCAACGAGGCCAACCACGACGCCACCGCCAACACCAGCCCCACCGCGGCCCTCTCCAGCAGGCTCGACAGCGTCGGCTGGACCGTGTGGGCCCGGCGCATGATCATCCTGCCGATCGGCGAGCGCTGGGCGATGATCGCCGTCCTCACCGCCGTCACCACCCCCCGGATCGTGTTCTGGGCGCTGATCGTCGGCTGCGCCTTCGGCGCCTGCTACACCACCGCGGGACGCGTGCTGCGCTCGCTCACCCGCCGGGCGGCCCGCACCGAGCGCGCCTGCCGGGCCCTGGCGGACCTGGCCGACTCGGGCCCGCTCGCCGAGTTCCAGGCCCGGCTGCTGCGCGGGCGGGCCGGAGCCGTCGGCCCCCTCTTCGTCGCCGCGCTCGGCGCCGCCGTGATGATCGGCGGCGCGCTGTACCTGCCGTTCGGCGACGTCCGCCTGATCCCGGTCGCCGTGATCTACGCGATGACCGCGGGCCTTGCCGTCGCCCGCCCGCTCAAGGGCGCCCTCGACTGGCTCGTCCCGCCCGTCTTCCGCGCCGCCGAGTACGTCACCGTGCTCGCGCTCGCCGCCAAGGCCGACTCCGCGCAGGCCCTGCCCGCCGCATTCGGGCTGGTCGCGGCGGTCGCCTACCATCACTACGACACGGTGTACCGCATCCGCGGCGGCACCGGCGCGCCGCCCGCCTGGCTGGTGCGCACCATCGGCGGCCACGAGGGACGCACGCTCGTGGTGACCGTACTCGCCGCCCTGCTGGCGAACCGCGGCAACGACTTCACCTCGGCCCTCACCGCGCTCGCGGTCGCCGTGGGCCTCGTGGTGCTCGTGGAGTCCATCCGCTTCTGGGTGTCCTCCGGAGCACCCGCCGTACATGACGAAGGAGAGACAGCATGATTGGCCTCGTACTGGCAGCCGGTGCCGGACGGCGTCTGCGCCCCTACACCGACACGCTTCCGAAGGCCCTCGTGCCCGTGGACCCGGCGGGTGACGGTTCTCTCACCGTGCTCGACCTCACGCTGAAGAACTTCGCCGAGGTCGGCCTCACCGAGGCCGCGATCGTCGTCGGCTACCGCAAGGAGGCCGTGTACGCGCGCAAGGAGGCCCTGGAGGCCAAGTACGGCATCCAGCTCACCCTCATCGACAACGACAAGGCCGAGGAGTGGAACAACGCCTACTCCCTGTGGTGCGCCCGTGAGGTCCTCAAGCGCGGTGTGATCCTCGCCAACGGCGACACGGTCCACCCGGTCTCCGTCGAGAAGACGCTGCTCGCCGCCCGCGGCAGCGGCCAGAAGATCATCCTCGCCCTCGACACGGTGAAGAACCTCGCCGACGAGGAGATGAAGGTCGTCACCGCCGAGGGCAAGGGCGTCCAGAAGATCACCAAGCTGATGGACCCCGCCGACGCCACCGGCGAGTACATCGGCGTCACCCTGATCGAGGCCGAGGCCGCCGAGGAGCTGGCCGACGCGCTGAAGGCCACCTTCGAGCGCGACCCCGACCTGTACTACGAGGACGGCTACCAGGAGCTGGTCAACCGCGGCTTCACCGTCGACGTGGCCCCCATCGGCGACGTCAAGTGGGTCGAGATCGACAACCACGACGACCTCGCGAAGGGCCGTGACATCGCGTGCCAGTACTGACCCGGCTCATTCCCTCGCCGGTCGTCGTCGACATCCGCGGAGGAGCGCTGGACGACCTGTCCGCGCTCCTCGCGGACCAGCGGATCTCCAGCAACGGCCGGATCGCCGTCGCCATCAGCGGCGGCTCCGGCCTGAAGCTGCGTGACCGCTTCGCCCCCGAGCTGCCGGACGCCGACTGGTACCCGGTCAGCGGCGGCACCATCGACGAGGCCGTCCGGCTCGCCGATTCCATGCGCGGCAAGCGGTACGACGCGGTCGTGGCGCTCGGCGGCGGCAAGATCATCGACGTGACGAAGTACGCGGCGGCCCGGGTGGGCCTGCCGCTGGTGGCCATCGCCACCAACCTGTCGCACGACGGGATCTGCTCGCCCATCTCCACCCTGGACAACGACAACGGCCGTGGCTCCTACGGTGTGCCCACCCCGATCGCGCTGGTCATCGACCTGGACGTGATCCGGGACGCGCCGATCCGGTTCGTCCGCTCCGGCATCGGCGACGCGATCTCCAACCTCTCCGCCATCGCCGACTGGGAGCTCTCCCACCGCGAGACCGGCGAGAAGGTCGACGGCCTGGCCGCCGCCATGGCGCGCAGCGCCGGCGAGGCGGTCCTCCGCCACCCCGGCGGCGTCGGGGACGACGACTTCCTCGTCACCCTCTCCGAGGGCCTGGTGATGTCCGGCATCGCCATGTCGATCAGCGGCGACAGCCGCCCGTCCTCGGGCGCCTGCCACGAGATCAGCCACGCCTTCGACCTGCTCTACCCGACCCGGGCGGCCAGCCACGGCGAGCAGTGCGGCCTCGGCGCGGCCTTCGCGATGCACCTGCGCGGGGCCCGCGAGGAGTCCGCGCAGATGGTCGAGACCCTGCGCCGGCACGGCCTGCCCGTGCTGCCGGAGGAGATGGGCTTCACCGTCGACGAGTTCGTCCGGGCCGTCGAGTTCGCCCCGCAGACCCGTCCGGGCCGGTTCACCATCCTCGAACACCTCGACCTGTCCACAGACCAGATCAGGGACGCGTACGCCGACTATGCCAAAGCCATCGGTAGCTGAACTCCGACCTGTCGTCCACCCGCCGGGCGTCAAGGACCGGCGGAGCGGCGAACACTGGGGCGGGCGCCTGTACATGCGGGAGATCTCGCTGCGGATCACCCGCCACCTGGCGACCACCCGCGTCACGCCCAACCAGCTGACCTACCTGATGACGCTGTCCGGCGTCCTCGCCGCGCCCGCGCTGCTGGTGCCCGGCATCTGGGGCGCCGTGCTCGGCGTGGTCGCGGTCCAGGGCTATCTGCTGCTCGACTGCGTCGACGGCGAGCTGGCCCGCTGGAAGAAGCAGTACTCGCTCGCCGGCGTCTACCTGGACCGGGTCGGCGCGTACCTGTGCGACGCGGCCGTGCTCGTCGGCTTCGGCCTGCGCGCCGCCGACCCGTGGGGCGGCGGCCGGATCGACTGGCTGTGGGCCTTCCTCGGCACCCTCGCCGCGCTCGGCGCCATCCTGATCAAGGCCGAGACCGACCTGGTCGGCGTCGCCCGTCACCAGGCCGGAATGGCGCCGGTCAAGGAGTCGGCCGCCGAGCCGCGCTCCTCCGGCATGGCGCTGGCCCGCCGGGCCGCCGCCGCGCTCAAGTTCCACCGGCTGATCCTGGGGATCGAGGCCTCCCTGCTGATCCTGGTCCTGGCGATCGCCGACCAGGTCCGGGGCGACCTGTTCTTCTCCCGGCTCGGCGTCGCCGTGCTCGCCGGCATCGCGCTGCTGCAGACCGTGCTGCACCTGGTGTCGATCCTCGCGTCCAGCAGGCTCAAGTGAGGCCGGCCGTCATGACCCGGCCGATGAGACTGGGCGCGGTCGTCATCACCATGGGCAACCGCCCCGACGACCTGCGCGCGCTGCTCGACTCGGTCGCCCGGCAGGACGGCGACCCGGTCGAGGTGGTCGTCGTCGGCCAGGGCGTGGAGATCACCGGGCTGCCCGAGGGCGTCCGCACGGTGAGCCTGCCGGAGAACGTCGGCATCCCGGCGGGGCGCAACATCGGCATCGAGGCCTTCGGACCCGGCGGCACCGACGTCGACGCGCTGCTCTTCCTCGACGACGACGGCCTGCTCGCGAACACCGACACCGCGGAGCTGATCCGCCAGGCCTTCACCGCCGACCCCCGGCTCGGCATCATCAGCTTCCGGATCGCGGACCCGGAGACCGGGCTCACCCAGCGCCGGCACGTGCCGCGGCTGCGCGCCTCGGACCCGATGCGCTCCTCGCGGGTGACCACCTTCCTGGGCGGCGCCAACGCGGTGCGCACCAAGGTGTTCGCGGAGGTCGGCGGGCTGCCGGACGAGTTCTTCTACGCGCACGAGGAAACCGATCTCGCCTGGCGGGCCCTCGACGCCGACTGGATGATCGATTACCGTTCCGACATGGTGCTGCTGCACCCCACCACCCCGCCTTCCCGTCACGCGACGTACCACTTCAACGTGGCCCGCAACCGGGTGTGGCTGGCGCGCCGCAATCTTCCCGCACCCCTGGTGCCGGTCTATCTCGGCGTCTGGCTGCTGCTCACGCTGGCGCGGCGTCCCTCCGCATCCGCCCTCCAGGCGTGGTTCGGCGGTTTCCGGGCCGGCTGGCGGACTCCGTGCGGTCCGCGGCAGCCGATGAGGTGGCGTACGGTGTGGCGGCTGACCCGACTGGGACGCCCGCCCGTCGTCTGACATCGTGGGTACCCGACTTGCCGCGCATCCCGAACACGAAAGTTTCGACTGTGAGTGACACATCCCAGGACGGTGGGGTCGTGACGAGCGCCCGACCGTCCGCCGACGACGGCCTGAGCCCGGCCGAGCTGGCGGCCAAGTACGGGCTCGCCGTCAGCGGCGCCCGGCCGGGTCTCGTGGAGTACATCCGGCAGCTGTGGGGCCGGCGGCACTTCATCCTGGCCTTCTCCCAGGCGAAACTCACCGCCCAGTACAGCCAGGCGAAGCTCGGCCAGCTGTGGCAGGTGGTGACGCCGCTGCTGAACGCGCTGGTCTACTTCCTGATCTTCGGTCTGATCCTCGAAGCGGACCGGGGCATGTCGCGGTCGGTGTACGTCCCGTTCCTGGTGACCGGTGTGTTCGTGTTCACCTTCACCCAGAGCTCGGTGATGGCCGGCGTGCGCGCGATCTCGGGCAACCTCGGCCTGGTGCGGGCGCTGCACTTCCCGCGCGCCTCGCTGCCCATCTCCTTCGCGCTCCAGCAGCTCCAGCAGCTGATGTTCTCGATGCTCGTGCTCATCGCCATCGCGGTGGCCTTCGGCAGCTACCCGTCGGCGAGCTGGCTGCTGGTCCTCCCGGCGCTGGTCCTGCAGTTCGTGTTCAACGCGGGCCTCGCCTTGATCGTGGCGCGCATGGGCGCCAAGACCCCGGACCTCGCGCAGCTGATGCCGTTCATCATGCGCACCTGGATGTACGCGTCCGGCGTCATGTTCTCGATCCCCGTGATGCTGGAGGACAAGCCGGCCTGGATCGCCGACATGCTCCAGTACAACCCGGCGGCGCTCCACATGGACCTGATCCGGTTCGCGCTGATCGACGGCTACGGCGGCTCCAACCTCCCGCCGCACGTCTGGCTCGTCACCCTCGCCTGGTCCGTGGTGATCGGCGTGGGCGGCTTCGTCTACTTCTGGAAGGCCGAGGAGAGGTACGGCCGTGGCTGACACCAACGAGGGCCGGGTGCCCACCGTCATCGCGGACAACGTCCACATCGTGTACCGGGTCAACGGCGGTGGCGGCGGCAAGGGCAGCGCCACCGCCGCGCTCAGCCGCATCATCCGGCGCCGCAAGGGCCAGTCCGACCGCGGGGTGCGCAAGGTGCACGCCGTCCGCGGCGTGTCCTTCACCGCCTACCGCGGCGAGGCCATCGGCCTCATCGGCACCAACGGGTCCGGCAAGTCGACCCTGCTGCGGGCCATCGCGGGCCTGCTGCCCACCGAGAGCGGCAAGGTCTACACCGACGGCCAGCCCTCGCTGCTCGGCGTCAACGCGGCGCTCATGAGCGACCTCACCGGTGAGCGCAACGTGATCCTCGGCGGTCTCGCCATGGGCATGGGCCGCGAGGAGATCAAGAGCCGTTATCAGGACATCGTCGACTTCTCCGGCATCAACGAGAAGGGCGACTTCATCTCGCTGCCGATGCGGACGTACTCGTCCGGCATGGGCGCCCGGCTCCGCTTCGCCATCGCCGCCGCCAAGCAGCACGACGTCCTCATGATCGACGAGGCGCTGGCCACCGGTGACCGCAAGTTCCAGATCCGCTCCGAGGCGCGGATCCGCGAGCTGCGCAAGGAGGCCGGCACGGTCTTCCTGGTCAGCCACAGCAACAAGTCGATCCGCGACACCTGCGACCGCGTGCTCTGGCTGGAGAAGGGCGAGCTGCTCATGGACGGCCCGACCGACGAGGTCATCGCCGCCTACGAGCGCGAGACCGGCAAGTAGCCGCACCACCGCGCACCGCCCCCGCCGATCCGATCGGTGGGGGCGGTTTCGTGTTCACAGACGTCCGGTTTTCGCGCGTCGAGCACCCGCCCGGAATGTTCATGCGGTCAACATCGGGCAGGATGAGCGCATGGCAGCGATCTCGGGAGGCAAGACCTACCACCACGGCGACCTGCGCAACGCCCTCATCTGCGCGGCCGTCGATCTCGCCACCGAAGGGGGTCCCGAGCGCGTCGTGCTGCGCGAGGCCGCCCGCCGGGTCGGCGTCTCGCCCACCGCCGCCTACCGGCACTTCGAGGGCCGCGGCGAACTCCTCGCCGCCGTCCGTGACCACGCCAGGCGGGCCCTCGCCGACTCCATGGAGCGGGCCGCCGCCCGCGTCCCCGGAGCCGACGACCAGGCGCTCGCCGCCGAGGCCCGGCTCGCCGCCCTCTGCCGCGGTTACGTGGCCTTCGCCGTCGAGCAGCCCGGCCTCTACCGGTCCGCCTTCGGCGCGCCGCGTACCGCCGGGGACCCGGACGCCGGCCCCGAGGGTGGCGCGGGCGAGGTGCGCGCCTTCACCCTGCTCACCGACGCGCTTACGGCCCTCGCCGCGACCGCCCGGCCGCCGCGCGCCTCCCGGCCCGCCGCCGACGCGGCCGCGTGGTCCGCCGTGCACGGACTGTCCCTGCTGCTCCTCGAAGGGCCGCTGCGCCGGCTGCCGGCCCAGCGCCGGGACGACGTGGTCGACTCCACCCTCGCGATGGTGGTCTCGGGCACCCGCGTCCCCTGACGGACGGCGATTCGAAAGAAACGTCAAGGAAGTGTGAACTTCCGCTCTCGCCGGGAAGGTTGACGGACCCGCCGGTGTTGTCGACAGGCGCCCGGGCCCCCGGCGCGGCACGATACCTCGTACAACGTAAGCTGTACCGGTCTGTTTCGCGGCAAGTGGGGCGATACCCCTCGGCGCCCCGGCACGGGGCGGAGAGCCACGGGCAGGGCTCGGCGGCGTGTCCGAAATAGGATGGATTGGATCCGCGGTGTAGAACGGGAGATGTGACGGCCATGACGCAGAATCTCCAGCTCCACGAGGGTGTCGCCGTCCCCGCGTCGGGCAGCGGCCGGTGACGGGAACCCGGCAGGTGCGCCCCGACGCCTCCTCGCGCAGCACACTCGGCAAGGCCGCGGACGAGAACTTCCCCGTGGCCCCCTTCTTCCTGCCGCGCGCCTGGCGCGACGACCTCATGGCCGTCTACGGCTTCGCCCGGCTCGTCGACGACATCGGGGACGGCGACCTCGCGCCCGGCGGCGCGGACGCCCGCCACCTCGGCGTCCCGGCCGGGCGCGCCGACGACCGCCTCGCGATGCTCGACGCCTTCGAGACCGACCTCATGCGCGTCTTCGAGCCCGCCGACGGCCCGCCCCGGCATCCGCTGCTGCGCGCCCTCGTCCCCACCGTCGAGCGGTGCCGGCTCGCCCCGGAGCCGTTCCTCGGACTCGTCGCCGCCAACCGCCAGGACCAGCTGGTCCGCCGCTACGAGACCTACGACGACCTGGTCGCGTACTGCGAGCTCTCCGCCAACCCCGTGGGCCGGCTCGTCCTCGGCATCACCGGCACCGCGACGCCGGAACGGATCCGCCGCTCCGACGCGATCTGCACCGCGCTCCAGATCGTCGAGCACCTCCAGGACGTGGCCGAGGACCTGGCGCGCGACCGGATCTACCTGCCCGCCGAGGACCTGAAGCGCTTCCACGTGACCGAGGACGACCTGGCCCGGTCCACCGCCGGAGCCTCGGTGCGTGCCCTGATCGCCTTCGAGGCCGAGCGGGCCCGCGCCCTGCTCGACGACGGCGCCCCGCTCGTCGGCAGCGTCCGCGGGCGGCTTCGGCTGCTGCTCGCCGGCTTCACCGCCGGCGGGTACGCGGCGCTCGACGCGGTCGCCGCCGCGGGCTTCGACGTCCTGCCCGGGCCGCCCAAGGCCGACCGACCGAGTCTGATGCGCCGGGCGGGCTCCGTCCTGCTGGCGGCGCGGAGAGAGGGGTGAGCCGCCCAGTGGAGGGACAGTCGCAGCCGTCCGCGCCGGTCCAGGCCGCGTACAGCTACTGCGAGGCCGTGACCGGACAGCAGGCCCGCAACTTCGCGTACGGGATCCGGTTGCTGCCGACCGAGAAGCGGCATGCCATGTCGGCGCTCTACGCCTTCTCGCGGCGCGTCGACGACATCGGCGACGGGCCGCTCGCTGCCGGCGAGAAGAAGGACCGGCTGGAGGCCACCCGCGCGATCCTCGCCCGCATCCGTGCCGGCGAGGTCGAGGAGGACGACACCGATCCGGTGGCCGTCGCCCTCGCCGACGCCGCCCGCCGCTTCCCGATCCCGCTCGGCGGGCTCGACGAGCTCATCGACGGCGTCCTGATGGACGTGCGCGGCGAGACCTACGAGACCTGGGACGACCTCAAGGTCTACTGCCGCTGCGTGGCCGGAGCCATCGGCCGGCTCTCGCTCGGCGTCTTCGGCACCCAGCCCGGCGCCGTCGGCGCCGACCGCGCGGGCGAGTACGCCGACACCCTCGGCCTGGCCCTCCAGCTCACCAACATCCTGCGCGACGTCCGCGAGGACGCCGGGAACGGCCGCACCTACCTCCCGGGCGACGACCTGGCCAAGTTCGGCTGCTCCGACGGCTTCGCCTCGGACTCCCCGGCGGCGGGCGCCGACTTCGCGGGGCTCGTGCACTTCGAGGTACGGCGTGCCCGCGCCCTGTTCGCCGAGGGCTACCGGCTGCTGCCCATGCTCGACCGGCGCAGCGGCGCTTGCGTGGCCGCCATGGCCGGCATCTACCGGCGCCTCCTCGACCGGATCGAGCGCGACCCGGAGGCCGTGCTGCGCGGCCGGGTCTCGCTGCCCGGGCACGAGAAGGCCTACGTCGCCGTCCGCGGGCTGTCCGGGCTCGACGCCCGTCACATCTCCCGTCGCTCGGTCAGGAGGCCCGCGTGACGTCCGTACGTGCCGGTGGGACCCGCGGGGTCCGGGCGTCGTCGTGTGCCGCCCCGGGCGCCGGGACAACCCGGGGTGCCGGTTGCGCGTCCCCGACCGTGAGGCTGCGAAGGAGGCCGGATGACCGCCGATGACATCCGGGTGGCGGATGGCCGGTCCGTGACCGGACACGGTGGTCCGCGCGCGCACGCCGTCGTCGTGGGCGGTGGGCTCGCCGGGGTCACCAGCGCGCTGCAGCTCGCCGAGAGCGGTGTGCGGGTGACGCTGCTCGAAGGCCGGCCCCGGCTCGGCGGGCTCGCGTTCTCGTTCCGGCGCGGCGATCTGACGGTCGACAACGGGCAGCACGTCTACCTCCGGTGCTGCACCGCCTACCGGTGGTTCCTGGAGCGGATCGACGGCGCCCGCCTCGCGCCCGTACAGCCGCGGCTCGACGTGCCCGTCCTCGACGTCGCGCACCCCGGCGGACCGCGGCTCGGGCGGCTGCGGCGCACCGCCCTGCCCGTACCGCTGCACCTCGCCGCCAGCCTCGCGACCTATCCGCACCTGTCGCTCGCCGAGCGGGCGAGCGTCGGCCGCGCCGCGCTCGCCCTGAAGAGGCTCGACCCCGCCGACCCGGCCCTCGACGGCATCGACTTCGCGACCTGGCTCGGCCGGCACGGCCAGTCCGCGCGGGCCGTCGAGGCCCTCTGGGACCTCGTCGGGGTCGCCACCCTCAACGCCGTCGCCCCGCACGCCTCCATGGGCCTGGCGGCCATGGTCTTCAAGACCGGACTGCTCTCCGAGCCCGGTGCCGCGGACATCGGCTGGGCGCACGTCCCGCTCGGCGAGCTCCACGACACCCGCGCCCGCAAGGCCCTGGACTCGCTCGGAGTCCGCACCGAGCTGCGCACCAAGGCCGAGCGGATCAGCCGCGGCGACGACGGGCGCTGGACCGTGCAGGTGCCGGGCGAGACCCTGGAGGCCGACGTCGTCGTCCTCGCCGTGCCGCAGCGCGAGGCCCGCGCGCTCCTGCCCGACGGCGCCCTCGACGATCCCGACCGGCTCCTCGACATCGGCACCGCCCCCATCCTCAACCTGCACGTCGTCTACGACCGGAAGGTGCTGCGGCAGCCCTTCTTCACCGCTCTCGGCTCCCCGGTCCAGTGGGTCTTCGACCGCACCGAGTCCTCCGGGCTCACCGGGGGCGGGCAGTACCTCGCCGTCTCCCAGTCCGCCGCCCAGGACGAGATCGACGAGCCCGTCGCCGCGCTCCGCGAGCGCTACCTCCCGGAGCTGGAGCGGCTGCTGCCCGCCGCCCGGGGCGCCGGGATCCGGGACTTCTTCGTCACCCGCGAGCGGACCGCCACGTTCGCCCCGACCCCTGGCGTCGGCCGGCTCCGCCCCGGCGCCCGCACCCACGCGCCCGGCCTGTACCTGGCCGGCGCGTGGACCGCCACCGGCTGGCCCGCGACCATGGAGGGTGCCGTCCGCAGCGGCTTCAGCGCCGCGGGCGCCGCACTCTCCGCCCTCGGCCGCCACTACGACCATCCGCTACAGGAGGCGGCATGAGTGTGAGTACCGGAACTAGAGGAGAGACCGTGCCGACTGCGCCGCCGGGGAATCCGGCCGTCGACACCGCGGACGTCGCCGCGCTGCTGGAGCGGGGCCGCGCCCTGTCCACGCCCGTCATGCGGGCGGCCGTCGACCGCCTCGCGCCGCCCATGGACACCGTGGCCGCCTACCACTTCGGCTGGATCGACGCCCACGGCAACCCGACCGAGGGCGACAGCGGCAAGGCCGTCCGGCCCGCGCTCGCCCTGATCTCCGCCGAGGCGGCGGGCGCCGCGCCCGAGGTCGGCATCCCCGGCGCCGTCGCCGTGGAGCTCGTGCACAACTTCTCGCTGCTCCACGACGACCTGATGGACGGCGACGAGCAGCGCCGCCACCGCGACACGGTGTGGAAGGTGCACGGCCCCGCCCAGGCCATCCTGGTCGGCGACGCCCTGTTCGCCCTGGCGAACGAGCTGCTCCTCGAACTCGGCACCGTCGAGGCCGGCCGGGCCACCCGCCGGCTGACCACGGCCACCCGCAAGCTCATCGACGGGCAGGCGCAGGACATCAGCTACGAGCACCGCGAGCGGGTCACCGTCGAGGAGTGCCTGGAGATGGAGGGCAACAAGACCGGCGCCCTCCTCGCCTGCGCCGTCTCCATCGGCGCCGTGCTCGGCGGCGCCGACGACCGCACCGCCGACAAGCTGGAGGAGTACGGCTACCACCTGGGCCTCGCCTTCCAGGCCGTCGACGACCTCCTCGGCATCTGGGGCGACCCGGAGGCCACCGGCAAGCAGACGTGGTCCGACCTGCGCCAGCGCAAGAAGTCGCTGCCGGTCGTCGCCGCGCTCGCGGCCGGCGGCCCGGCCTCCGAGCGACTCGGCCGGCTGCTCGCCGCCGACGCCAAGAGCACCGACTTCGACTCCTTCTCGGAGGAGGAGTTCGCCACCCGCGCCGCCCTCATCGAGGAGGCCGGCGGCCGGGAGTGGACCTCCCAGGAGGCCCGCCGCCAGCACGCCATCGCCATCCGTGCCCTGCACGACGTGGACCTGCCGGCCCATGTCCGGGAACAGCTCACTGCTCTGGCCGATTTCGTCGTCGTACGGAAGAGATGATCACCATCGCTCTGATATGAGTTCGCAGTCGCCGTCCGGTGCCGCCCGGCACCGGACGACGGCAGACCCGAAGAAGCAGAACGTACGCAGAAGTACACCGCCTGCACGAAGGGGAAGCCATGACAGCGACGACCGACGGGAGCGCCGGGGCCGTGGGTCCCCGGGCAGCCGCGGCCAGCGAAACGACCACCATCACTCCAGGGGACCTCGACGAGGCCGCCGCCGAAGCGGCGGAACGGTCCGTCGCCCACCTCCTCGGCCGCCAGGACGCCGAGGGCTGGTGGAAGGGCGACCTGGAGACCAACGTCACCATGGACGCCGAGGACCTGCTGCTCCGGCAGTTCCTGGGGATCCTCGACCCGGACACCACCCGTGCCGCCGCCCTCTTCATCCGCGGCGAACAGCGCGAGGACGGCGCCTGGACCACCTTCTACGGCGGGCCCGGCGAACTCTCCGCGACCATCGAGGCCTACGTGGCCCTGCGGCTCGCCGGAGACGCACCCGACGCCCCGCACATGGCCCGCGCCTCCGCCTGGGTCCGCGCCCGGGGCGGCATCGCCGAGGCCCGCGTCTTCACCCGGATCTGGCTCGCCCTCTTCGGCTGGTGGCGCTGGGAGGACCTGCCCGAGCTGCCGCCCGAGCTGGTGTTCCTGCCGAGCTGGTTCCCGCTCAACATCTACGACTTCGGCTGCTGGGCCCGGCAGACGATCGTGCCGCTCACCGTGGTCTCCGCCAAGCGGCCGGTGCGCCCGGCCCCCTTCGCGCTGGACGAGCTGCACACCGACCCGGCCCGCCCGAACCCGGGCAGAACCCTGGCTCCCGCGGTTAGTTGGGACGGCTTCTTCCAGCGCGTCGACAAGGGACTGCACCTCTACCGCAAGGTCGCGCCGCGCCGGCTCCGCAAGGCGGCCATGAACGTCGCCGCCCGCTGGATCGTCGAGCGGCAGGAGAACGACGGCTGCTGGGGCGGCATCCAGCCGCCCGCCGTCTACTCGGTCATCGCCCTCCACCTCCTCGGCTACGACCTCCAGCACCCCGTGATGCGGGCCGGCCTGGAGTCCCTCGACCGCTTCGCCGTGTGGCGCGAGGACGGCGCCCGCATGATCGAGGCCTGCCAGTCCCCGGTCTGGGACACCTGCCTCGCCACCATCGCGCTCGCCGACGCCGGCGTACGGCCCGACCACCCGGCACTCGTGAAGGCGGCCGACTGGATGCTCGGCGAGGAGGTCGTCCGCAAGGGCGACTGGGCCGTCCGCAGGCCCCAGCTCCCGCCGGGCGGATGGGCGTTCGAGTTCCACAACGACAACTACCCGGACATCGACGACACCGCCGAGGTGATCCTCGCGCTGCGCCGGGTCAGGCACCCCGACCCGGCCCGGGTGGAAGCGGCCGTCGCCCGCGGCGGCCGCTGGACCGTGGGCATGCAGTCGAAGAACGGCGCCTGGGGCGCCTTCGACGCCGACAACACCAGCCCCTTCCCCAACCGGCTGCCGTTCTGCGACTTCGGCGAGGTCATCGACCCGCCCTCGGCCGACGTCACCGCCCACGTCGTGGAGATGCTGGCCCACGAGGGCCGGGCCGACCACCCGCGCACCCGCCGGGGCGTCGACTGGCTGCTCGCCGCACAGGAGCCCGGCGGAGCCTGGTTCGGCCGCTGGGGCGTCAACTACGTCTACGGCACCGGCTCGGTGGTCCCGGCACTCACCGCCGCCGGGATCCCGCGCAGCCACCCGGCGATCCGCCGGGCCGTCGGCTGGCTGGAGTCCGTACAGAACGAGGACGGCGGCTGGGGCGAGGACCTGCGCTCCTACACGGAGCCGCAGTGGATCGGCCACGGCGCCTCCACCGCCTCCCAGACCGCCTGGGCGCTGATCGCCCTGCTCGCCGCCGGCGAGCGGGAGTCCGAGGCGGTCCGGCGCGGCGTCGCCTGGCTGGTGCGGACGCAACGGGAGGACGGCTCCTGGGACGAGCCGTACTTCACCGGGACCGGCTTCCCCTGGGACTTCTCCATCAACTACCACCTCTACCGCCAGGTCTTCCCGCTCACCGCGCTCGGCCGCTACGTGAACGGCGAGCCCGTCCTGCACGGCCGGGAGGGCCGCTGATGGACAGGGAGCCGGCCGCCGGGGCCGCCGTACCGCCGCTGCTCGTCGCCTGCGCGCTCGGCATCGAGAAGCTGGCGCTGCGCAGCGGCGACCGAGGCGCCGCGCCCGCGCCCGTGACCGTGGTGCGGACCGGGATGGGCCCGGCGCACGCGCGCCGGGCGGTCTCCCGCGCCCTCGGCCGCGAGCCCTGGCGGGACGCCGCCGTCATCGCCTCCGGATTCTGCGCGGGACTCGCGCCCGGGATGCACCCCGGCGACCTGATCGTCGCGGAGGAGACCCGCGGCCCCGACGGCACCATCCCCTGCGACGGCACCGGGCTCCTGGTGAAGGCGCTCGTCCGGGCGCTGCCCGGGCGTACCGTCCACACCGGCCCGCTGACCGGCTCCGACCACGTGGTCCGCGGGCCCGAGCGGGCGGCGCTGCTCGCCGGCGGAGCGATCGCCGTCGACATGGAGTCCGCCGCCACGCTGAGCACCGCCGTGGCCGCCGGACCGCGCCCGGTTGCGGCCGTCCGGGTGGTCGTGGACGCTCCAGAACATGAACTGGTCCGGATCGGCACGGTGCGCGGGGGAATATCGGCCTTCCGTGTTCTCCGTGCGGTCCTTCCCGCATTCTCCGAATGGCACCGTTCTTTGCTGCTCCCCAGGAGGTGAGCGAGTTATGGCCATGCCGCTCCGTCAGTCCGTCCGGGTCGGGACCTACCTCTTCGAACAGAAGCTCCGCAAGCGGGACAAGTTCCCGTTGATCGTCGAGCTCGAGCCCTTGTTCGCCTGCAACCTCAAGTGCGAGGGCTGCGGCAAGATCCAGCACCCGGCCGGCGTCCTCAAGCAGCGGATGCCGGTCGCCCAGGCCGTCGGCGCGGTCCTGGAGTCCGGGGCGCCGATGGTCTCCATCGCCGGTGGCGAACCGTTGATGCACCCTCAGATCGACGAGATCGTGCGCCAGCTGGTGGCCAAGCGCAAGTACGTCTTCCTGTGCACCAACGCCATGCTGCTGCGCAAGAAGCTGGACGATTTCACGCCCTCGCCGTATTTCGCCTTCGCCGTGCACATCGACGGCCTGCGGGAACGGCACGACGAATCGGTGGCGAAGGAGGGCGTGTTCGACGAGGCGGTCGCGGCGATCAAGGAGGCCAAGCGGCGCGGCTTCCGGGTCACCACCAATTCGACCTTCTTCAACACCGACACCCCGCAGACGATCATCGAGGTCCTCAACTTCCTCAACGACGACCTCAAGGTCGACGAAATGATGATCTCGCCGGCCTACGCCTACGAGAAGGCTCCCGACCAGGAGCACTTCCTCGGCGTGGAACAGACCAGGGAACTCTTCAAGAAGGCGTTCGCGGGCGGAAACCGGCGGCGCTGGCGGCTCAACCACTCCCCGCTCTTCCTCGACTTCCTCGAAGGAAAGGCCGATTTCCCGTGCACCGCGTGGGCGATCCCGAACTACTCGCTCTTCGGGTGGCAGCGCCCCTGCTATCTGATGAGTGACGGCTACGTCCCGACGTACCGCGAGCTCATCGAGGAGACGGACTGGGACAAGTACGGCCGCGGCAAGGACCCGCGCTGCGCCAACTGCATGGCGCACTGCGGCTACGAGCCCACCGCCGTCCTCGCCACCATGGGCTCGCTCAAGGAGTCGCTGCGCGCGGTCCGCGAGACCGTCTCCGGGAACAACGGGTGAGCCGGCCATGACGGACGGGTCCGGCACCGGCGGTTTCGACCTGCGGGCGCTGCTCGCCGAGCGCGGGGGCGAGCGCTACGAGCTGCACGCCCGCCACCTCAACCACCAGCTCCCGCGGATGCTCCACACCATCGGCTTCGACAAGGTGTACGAGCGGGCCGAGGGCGCCCACTTCTGGGACGCCGACGGCAACGACCACCTCGACATGCTCGCCGGCTTCGGCGTCATGGGCCTGGGGCGGCACCACCCCGTCGTCCGGCAGGCGCTGCACGACGTCCTCGACGCGCAGCTCGCCGACCTCACCCGCTTCGACTGCCAGCCGCTGCCCGGACTCCTCGCCGAGAAGCTCCTCGCACACAGCCCGCACCTCGACCGGGTCTTCTTCGGCAACAGCGGCACGGAGGCCGTCGAGACCGCGCTCAAGTTCGCCCGGTACGCCACGGGCCGGGCGAGGATCGTCTACTGCTCCCACGCCTTCCACGGTCTGACCACGGGCTCCCTCTCCGTCAACGGAGAGAGCGGCTTCCGGGACGGCTTCGGTCCGCTCCTTCCCGACACGGCGATCGAGCTGGGCGACCTGGAGGCGCTGGAGCGGGAGCTGCGCAAGGGCGACGTGGCGGGCTTCGTCGTCGAGCCGATCCAGGGCAAGGGCGTCCACGAGGCCCCGCCGGGCTTCCTGCGGGCCGCCCAGGAGCTCCTGCACCGGCACGGCGCCCTGCTGATCGCGGACGAGGTGCAGACCGGCCTCGGCAGGACCGGGGACTTCTACGCCTACCAGCACGAGGACGGCGTCGAGCCGGACCTGGTCTGCGTCGCCAAGGCGCTCTCCGGCGGCTACGTGCCGGTCGGCGCCACCCTCGGCAAGGACTGGATCTTCAAGAAGGTCTACTCGTCGATGGACCGGGTGCTCGTCCACTCGGCCAGCTTCGGCTCGAACGCCCAGGCCATGGCGGCCGGGCTCGCGGTGCTGTCGGTGATGGAGTCCGAGGGCACGGTGGCGCACGTCCGCCGGGTCGGCGACCTGCTCGCGACCCGGCTGCGGGAGCTCGTACCGCGCTACGAGCTCCTCAAGGAGATCCGCGGCCGCGGCCTGATGATCGGCATCGAGTTCGGACGGCCCTCCTCGCTGGGCCTGCGCAGCCGCTGGACGATGCTCCAGGCGGCCCGCAAGGGACTCTTCGCCCAGATGGTCGTGGTGCCGCTGCTGCAGCGCCACCACATCCTGACCCAGGTGTCAGGGGACCATCTGGAGGTGATCAAGCTGATCCCGCCGCTGGTCGTCGACGAGGCGGACGTCGACCGCTTCGTGACCGCCTTCACCGCGGTGATGGACGACGCGCACGGCGGCGGCGGACTGATGTGGGACTTCGGAAAGACGCTGGTCAAGCAGGCCGTCGCGCAGCGCTGACCGAATCCTGCCCACGGGTTTTGCCTCTGGGGCAAGAAACTTGCCCCAGAGGAAAGATCCTGGCGGAATGGACGCATGGACCACGTCCCCGGGGGTTCCGCCCCGGTCCCCGCCGTTGCCGACGTCCTGCCCGACGTCGCTCCCCAGCTGCGCGGACTGCGCCGTCGGCGCGGCCTCACGCTGGAGGCCGCCGCCCAGCGGGCCGGCCTCTCCCCGGCGCACCTGTCGCGCCTGGAGACGGGCAACCGGCAGCCTTCGCTGCCGATGCTGCTGGCCCTCGCCCGTATCTACGGTACGACGGTCTCCGAGCTGCTCGGCGAGGTCCCGCCCGAGCGTGACCCGGTGGTCCGGGGCGGGAAGGCCGAGGCCGTCGAGGCCGACGGCTGGCTCTACCGTCCCGCGGGAGCGGCGGGCCGCGCCATGCAGGCGCTGCGCGTCCACGTGCCGTACGCCACCAGCGCCGACATCGTGCGGGTCCACCCCGGCGAGGAGTGGATCCACGTCCTCGAGGGCCGGGTCAGGCTCGCGCTCGGCGACACGGTGCACGTCCTCGACCCCGGGGACAGCGCGCACTTCGACTCGCTCACCCCGCACCGCATCGGCGCCGCCACCCGCGGCGGCGCCGAGCTGCTGTTCGTCCACACGCTGCTGCAGAGCCCCGCCGCCGAACTGTGCCTCGGCGACGGCACTCCGCACCGCCGCTGACCCCCCCGAGAGGATCGACATGTCCGAGAAGTCCGCACCGGTCACCGGCGAGGAGCGCGGTGGCGGCAAGTTCCCGAAGGGCCTGGTGCTCCGGCTCTTCGCCTACCTGGTCGCCGGCCACCTCTTCGCCGCGTTCCTCTACCTGCTGTTCGCCATGGGCGCGCAGAACCAGTAGGGGAACCTCCTCAGGGGCCTACGCGCCGGTGAGCAGCCGCTCGCGCAGCCGCTCTCGGGTCTCCGGGGCGAGCCGCAGCCCCTCCGTCAGATAGGCGTCGACCGAGCCCCAGGTCGCCCCGATGGCGTCGAAGGCGGCCCGCAGGTACTCCACCCGCGCATCGAAGAGCGGGCTCAGCAGCTCCATCACCTCGGGCGACATGGCGTCCGGGGCGGTGGAGCTGCGCTGCACCTTGTAGCGGCGGTGCGGGGCGTTGGACTTCAGGTAGTCCTCCTCGATCGCCTCGCGCTCCACGCCGACCGCGAGCAGCGAGATCGCGATGGCCAGACCGGCCCGGTCCTTGCCGGCCGCGCAGTGCATCAGGGCGGGGACGCTGTCCTCGGCCATGGCGTGCAGGATCCGGCTGTGCTCCGCGGTCTTCCCGACGATCATCTTCCGGTACGAATCGGACATCCGGGCAGCGGCCTTGCCCTCGCCGAGCAGCTCGCGCAGCTGGGCCACGTCCCCGCTGCGGACCAGTTTCCAGAACTCCTTGCCGTCGGCCGGGTCGCTCAGGGGTATGTTCACGTTCCGCACGCCGGGAAGATCGACGTCCGGGCCCTCGACGTTCCGGTCGGCCTCGTTGCGGAAGTCGAAGACGGTGTGGAGGTCCAGGGTGGCGAGGAACTGCGCGTCCTCGGTCGTGGCGTGCGCCAGGTGGCCGCTGCGGAAGAGCCGCCCGGGACGCACGGACAGGCCGTCCACGGTCGGCAGTCCGCCCAGGTCGCGGAAGTTGCGTACGCCGGTGAGTTCGGGCTCGGTCGTCGCTTGCGTCACGGTTGCTCCTGCTCTCGAGATCGGTTCCTGGGGCAATCATCATGGCTGGAACGCTCCGCACACACCCCATCGGGATGGAATGGGCGATCTGTCCCAATTGACTGATTGGACATAAGGCGCCCTGGTTGTAGGGGAGATGGGTGCCGGGGCGTGAGCAGCGTCTCACCCGTGACGGACCGTGGCTGATCGTCTTTCCCAAATTCCCTTGGGCAAAGGGAAATCGAGGGACCGTCATCCACGGAGGGTGACCGGAATTCCGGCCGCAATTCACACGGCAATCGAATTCATGGAACCCCTGGGTTGTTCCCGTCGTCCTCGCTCGTCTAGCGTCGCGCTCACTCCGGACGGACCGCCTAATCCTGCCGCCGACCGGAATCCGCACCCACCCGTACACGGCAGGAGCGGGGGACCCAGGTATGACGCCGACCCCTCGAAAGGACGGCTCGGGGTGAAGCCGCGCGACCACGCGGCCGGACATCTCCAGTCCGAACCCGACAGCTCACCTCGCAGGCGACGGAGAGGAATTCGCCATGCCCGCGAAGGGTAAGCACCGCCGTCCCAAGGTCAACCCGATCACCCGCGGGTTCGTGGCCGCCGGCGCCGGAGGCGCCGTCGTCGCCCTCCCGCTGATCGGTGCCACCGGCGCTCACGCCGCCGAGCAGAACGCCCCCGCGTCCCCGCAGCAGGCCGTCGCCGCCGCTGCCCCGGCCGCCGCGACCCCCGCCAAGGCCCCGGCCAAGGCGAAGACGTACACCGTCGTGCGCGGCGACTACCTGTCGAAGATCGCCACCGAGCACCACCTGGCCGGCGGCTGGCAGAAGCTCTACCGCGACAACCGCCAGGTCGTCGGCGAGAACCCCTCGCTGATCCTCCCCGGCATGAAGCTCACCCTCGGCGCCAAGAACACCGCCAAGGCGACGCCCGCGCCCAAGGCCGCCGCGCCCAAGAGCTCCGCCAAGAACGGTGACGACGCGCCCGCCCGCGCCTCCCGCGGCAGCGAGCGCGCCTCGGCCCCGGCCGTCGCCTCCTCGGACTCGGCCTCCTCCTCGTCCTCGTCCGCCGGCTCCTCGTCGGCCGGCGCGGCCAGCTCCTCCGGCTGGGTCGCCCCCGTCGGCGGCGGCATCTCCACCCCGTACCGGGCCTCCGGCTCGATGTGGTCCTCCGGCTACCACACCGGTGTCGACTTCATCGCCTCCTCCGGCACCTCCGTCCGCGCGGTCGGCCCCGGCACCGTCCACTCCGCCGGCTGGAGCGGCGCCTACGGCAACGAGGTCGTCATCCAGCACGCCGACGGCACGTACTCCCAGTACGCCCACCTCTCCTCGCTGTCCGTCTCCGCCGGCCAGTCCGTGAGCGGCGGCCAGCAGATCGGTCTCTCCGGTTCGACCGGCAACTCCACCGGACCGCACCTCCACTTCGAGATCCGCACCGGCCCGGGCTACGGCTCCGACATCGACCCGCTGGCCTACCTCCGCCAGCACGGCGTGGGCATCTGACCTCACGTCAGCACCCCGTCGTCACGGGCGGCGGCACTCCGGAGGCCCGGCACACCAGTGCCGGGCCTCCGGCGTATTCCGGCTTGGTGGAATCTTTATCGGTGGCATATGTCACCCACCGTCAACCCCTCCTTACGGTCGCGTAGGTCACATCCCGAGGGGAAGGATGTGCTCCCGTGGCAGACGATTCGAGATCAACAGACAAGAACGCATTCGGGTCGTACGCGGCGATCGGTGACAGCTTCACCGAAGGCGTCGGAGACCCCGGGCCCGACGGGACCTTCGTCGGCTGGGCGGACCGGTTCGCGGTCCTGCTGGCCGACGAACTGCCGGAGCACGAGGACTTCCGGTACGCCAATCTCGCCGTACGGGGGCGCCTACTCGACCAGATCGTCGTGGAACAGGTCCCGCGGGCGAAGGAACTCGCCCCGGACCTCGTGACCTTCTGCGCGGGCGGAAACGACATCATCCGCCCCGGCACCGACCCCGACGACGTCGCCGAGCGCTTCGAGCGCGCGGTGGCCGACCTCACCTCCGCCGTCGGCACCGTCATGGTGACCACCGGCTTCGACACCCGCGACGTGCCCCTCCTCAAGCACCTGAGGGGCAAGATCGCCACGTACAACGGGCACGTCCGCGCCATCGCCGACCGGTACGGCTGCCCGGTGCTCGACCTGTGGTCGCTGAAGTCCGTCCAGGACCGCCGCGCCTGGGACGAGGACCGGCTCCACCTGTCGCCCGAGGGCCACACCCGGGTCGCGCTGCGCGCCGCCCAGGTCCTCGGCAGGCCCGTACCCGCCGACCCGGAGCAGCCGTGGCCGCCGCGGCCGCCGCGCGGCACCCTGGAGGTCCGCAAGGACGACATCCACTGGGCCAGGGAGTACCTGGTGCCGTGGATCGGGCGCCGACTGCGCGGCGAGAGCTCCGGCGACCACGTCGAGGCCAAGCGGCCCGACCTCATCCCCCTCTAGGGCAGGGCCGGGATCCGTTCCAGGACGCCGCCGGCGAACACGTCGTACAGCGGCAGCGTCTCCAGGTGCACGTAGCCGATGTGGCAGTCGCAGACGGCGAGCGGACAGGGGCGCGGGCGGAGCGCGGCGCGGTACGAGCCGTCGTACAGGTTGCCCAGCTCGGCGCGGACGAAGTGGCAGCGCCGCACCGTCCCGTCGCCGTCCACCGAGACGACCGACTCGCCGGTGCGGCAGGGGAGCCCCGCCGAGGCGTGCGGATGCCGGCTGTACGGGAAGAGGGGGTCGAGGGCCGTCCAGTCCTCGGCCTCCTCGTCCGTGTACGTACGGCCCTCCGCCGCGTTCACCCACAGGTACACCTGCTCCGGCAGCTCCGCCCGCAGCCGCCGGGCGTGCTCCCGGTGCTCGGGCAGACCGACGACGCCCACGCTGAAGCGGACGCCCCGCGCGGCGAGGTCGTGGCACTTGCCGAGGAACCGCTCGTACGGCGTCTGGCCCGGGTGGTAGGTGCACCACAGCGCCAGCGAGCCGAGGTCGGCCTCCGCCAGCCACTCCGTACGGCAGCTCAGATTGGTCTGGATGGCCACCCGCTCCACGTGCGGCAGCCGGGACAGTTCCACCATCGTCCGCCGGTACCAGGACCGCACCAGTCCCTCTCCCCAGGGCGTGAACAGGATCCGCAGCCGGTCCCCGGTCCGTCCGGCCGCCCACGCGGCGAAGCGCTCCAGCGCCGCCCGGTCGGCCCGCAGCTGCTCCCGGCTGTCGCGGCGCTTCGCGAACGGGCAGTACGGACAGTCGTAGTCGCAGGAGGCCAGCGGCCCCCGGTAGAGCAGGGTCAGATCCATCCCGGCCCCGCTACTTCGCCTCGTACGCGGCCATCGCCGCCCGCACCGCCGGCGAGAACAGCTCCGGGCCGAGCCCGTCCGAGTACGCCAGTCCCTCCGGCGACAGCCGCAGCAACCCGTCCGGGGCGTCGGTGTCCAGCCAGCCCCACTGCTCGAACCGGGCCAGCTCGGCCCCGAAATCCGCGAACGGCGAGCCGCCGAACCGGGCCGCGTAGCCGTCCACCGGCATGCCCTCGGCCTGGAGCAGCGACTGCAGCAGATGACGGCGGCGCGCCTCGTCGGCGTCGACCCGGCGGCCCACCTCCGCACGGGAGAAGTCGGCCGTCTCCGTGTAGCCGTCGATGATCGAGCGGATCTCGCGCATCTCCACCGCGTAGTCGAAGGAGTAGTGCAGCCGCGAGGTGTACGAGCGGGCGCCGCAGCCCAGCCCGATCATGCCGTCCGTCTGGCAGGCGTGGTCGTCGGGACCCAGCGCGGGCGCGTCCGCCCGGCGGAACATGCGCATCGACACCTGCTCGTAGCCGTGGGCGAGGAGGTGGTCGCGGCCGTGCCGGTAGAGGCGGAGCCGCTGTTCGTCCCACTCCCGGTCGGCCGCCGCCGGGTCCTGGACCCGGCCGAGACCCGTCAGCGGGCGCACGTACAGCGGATAGAGGTACAGCTCCTCGGGACGCCAGGCGAGTGCGGCGTCGAGCGAGCGGCGCCAGGACTCCTCGGTCTGGCCCCCGATGCCGTAGATCAGGTCGATGTTGAGGACCGGGACGCCGGTGTCCCGGATGCGGCCGAGGGCGGCCTCGACGTCCGCGCGGCGCTGCGGGCGCACCGCGGCCCTTGCCTCGGCCTCGACGAAGCTCTGCACGCCGATGCTCAGCCGGGTCGCGCCCCGCTCGGCGAGCACCGCGAGCCGGTCGGCGGTCGCCGTGGCCGGCGAGGTCTCCACGGACAGGGGTACCGCCCGCAGATCGGCTCCCATGCGCAGCTCGGCGATGTCACAGAGGCGGGACAGCTCGGCGGCGGTGAGGAAGGTCGGCGTGCCGCCGCCGAAGGCGGCGGTGGCGAAGCGGACCGGGCCGTCGTCGCCGAGCGCCTCCCGTACGGCCGCGGCCTGCCGGTCCAGCGCGTCGAGGTAGCGGGTGGTCAGCCCGTCAGGGGCGCCGATGCGGGTGAAGAGGTTGCAGAAGCCGCAGCGGACCTCGCAGAACGGTATGTGCGCGTAGAGGGACAGCGCGTCCTTCGGCTCGTCGGCCCAGAGCCCGGCGAGCGCGGGCCGGTCGGCCAGCGGGCGGTACGCCGTCTTGTGCGGGTAGGCGTAGACGTAACTCCGGTACGGGCGCGGGAGGCCGGCCGCGCTCCCGGTCGAGGGCACGGGGCCGTTCCGGGCCGTGGCCGTGGTGATGCCCGTGGCCGTGGTCGTGGTCGCGGGGCTCATGCGGCCGTCTCCTTCGTGTCCCGGTCCGGGCCGGTCAGTTCGAACTGCGCGTACGGCACCGTCCACACGCTCTCGTGACCCAGGCGGTGGCCGGTGAAGCCGTCCTCGCCGTATGCCGTGCCGTGGTCGGAGCAGACGATCGCGAAGCAGTCGCGCCGGCTGCTCATCGCGGCGAACAGCCTGCCGATGTGGCGGTCCACGTACTCCAGGGCGGCGGCGTGGGTCTCCCGGGTGTCGCCGTCGGCGAGGGTCGCGCCCGGCCGGTGGAACCAGTTGGGCTGGTGCAGGGCGGAGACGTTGACGAAGAGGAAGAGCCGGCGGTCGCGGGGGAGCGCGGCGACGACCTCCTCGGCGCGGGCCACCTGGGATTCGAAGGAGGTCGGCGAGGCCACGCCGAAGGAGGGCTCCCAGTGGCTCTCCTGGAACAGGCCGGGGAGCACCGAGCCCAGCGGCGGCTGCTTGTTGAAGAAGCCGACGCCGCCGATGCACACGGTCCGGTAGCCCTCGTGCGCGAGCGCCGAGACCAGGTCGGGCGCGTCGTGGAAGACGTAGGTGCCGTCGGCGGTGGTCTCGCTGCCCGCGAACCGGGCGGCGAAGAGACGGGGATGCGGCCCGGGTGTGGCCGGCGTCGGCAGGAATCCGGCGAAGATGGCCTGGTGGGCGGCGTAGGTGAAGCTGCCGGGCGCGTGCCGTCGCTCCCAGACGCCGCCGGGCAGATGACGGGCCAGGTGGGGTGTGCGGCCCTCGGCGGCGAGCTCGGCCGCCACGTCGTGGCGCAGCGTGTCGAGGGTGACGAGGAGGATGTCGTGGCTGCCGACGATCTCGTTCATGTCGGGTGGGGCAGCGGACGGGGGGGTTCACGAAGTGCTCGTTCCTGTGGTTCGCGTACGGACGAGGGCGGCGACCTGGGCCGCGTAGGTGTCCCGGCCCTCGGCGCCGCTGCCCGGCAGCCCGGTGAGCCCGGGCAGCAGATCGCCGAAGGCGTTGACCTCGCCCACCGAGAAGCGGCGCCAGCCGCCGGAGGGCAGCAGGTCGACGCCGACGCAGCGGGTGCCGGGGAAGGCCGCGGCGGCCCGCTCGCAGACGGCGAGCGCGTCCGCGAGGCTGCCGCCGGCCGCGCCCGTCGCGGCCCGGACCGCTTCCAGATCGCCCCGGGCGCCGCCCAGATGGAGGTTGGTCATGGGGGAGCGGCTGGTGCGGACCACGGCATGGGTGGCGCGGCCGTCGATCACCACCACCCGCAGATCGGCCGCCCGGCCGTCGAGGGCGGCCTTGGGCACCCAGCGTTCGACGTGCAGCCCGTCGGGAGCCAGGGCGTCCACGAGGGCGCCGACCTCGGCCTCGGTGCGGTAGCGCCGCACGTGCAGCGAGTTGAACAGGCGCCCGTCCGGATCCCGTTCCACCGAGGTGGTGGCCTGGACCCGTCCGCCGCCGGCCGTCTCGACGGCCAGGACGCCAGAGGCGGAGGAGCCGTGGGCGAGCTTCACGAACACCCGGCGCAGCCCCGCACCGGCCATCAGCGCCCGCACGTCCGCCCAGCCCCGCACGGGCGGTGCGCCGGCTCCCGACGTGGGCGAACCGGGCACGGGAACGCCGGCCGCCCGCAGCCGCGCGTGCGTGAGCCGCTTGTCGAACAGGACGGCGGTCTCGGCCGGTTGGTCCACCAGCGCCGCTCCGGCATCCGCCACCCGCGCGGCGAGTCCCGGCAGGGCGCCCGTGAACCGCTCGTACCAGCGCCGCGAGCCCTCCACCCGCGTCGGGTCGTCCGCGCCGCGCAGCAGCCGGTCCACCTCCGGGTCCTCCCCGGGGGTGTCGACGCGGACGGTCTCGCCGGACCGGAACTCCGCCGAGCCGCGCAGCACGTCGATCCACGGCACCACGCGCGCCTCGGGCAGCCCGGCGGCGCGGACCGCCTCCAGGAACAGCAGGACCCGACGGCTCCCCGCGTTCCCGACGACGGCCAGGCGGAGGCCCGCGGCGGAGGTCACTCGCCGACCGCGGTGTAGCGGTTGATCTCGCCGTCGTACACGTCCGGCGTCTGCCGGTCGGTGACGTCCACGTCCACGCCGTGCGGCGCGAGGGCGGCGACGATCCGCTCGCTCATCTCCTCCGAGAGGTAGTGGTGTTCCAGGTCGAGCCGCTTGAGGTGGGTGACCGGCTGCCCGGCGAGCAGGGCTTCGGCGCCGGTGTCGGTGAGCGTGCCCAGGGACAGGTCGAGTTCGGAGAGACGGGCGACGACCGGGGCGCTCGCGACGGCGGCCGCGACGGCGTCCTGGGTCACGCAGTTGCGCAGCGCCAGGGTGCGCAGCGCGGGCAGCCGGGTGCCGGAGAGGATGGACTCCAGGTCCTCGGGGGTGCTGTCGCCGCCGTACCAGGTGGTGCCGAGCCACAGCTCCAGGTGCTCCAGGGCGGGCAGGTCGCAGGCGCCGATGTCCCGCACCACGGCGGCGGGCAGGCCACCGGTCTGCACGACGAGCCGGCGCAGCCCCTCGTGCCGCAGCGGCGGGAAGGCGAGCTCGCTGGCGCCGCGGACGGCCAGCGTGGCGAGGCGCGGATAGGCCGTGAGCAGCGGGGTGACGTCGCACTGGACGATCCAGCTGATCTCGCAGTCCTCGGACAGCATGTCGCCGAGGAACACCGCCTCCAGCGCGGGCAGCCGGTCCGCGGCGGCCACCAGCGCCTCGACGATGGGGGCTGACGAGGTGTCGTACGCCTCGTCCCAGCCGCCGACGACCAGGGCCCTGACCCCGGAGGTGTCGACGGTGGCGAGGAAGCGCTGGAAGAGCTCCTCCCACGGCTCGTCCTCCGCCTCGCTGTACGTCGGCGCGGACAGCCGCCAGGCCACCGACGCGGGGTCGGGCAGCTCGGCCGGCGACCCGGGAGCGGGGAACTCGGACACGGGCAGGTCGTGGAACACCCGCAGGTAATTCCCGATGGTCATGGCTGCTCCAGACACCAGTGCGGCCGCCGGACGGCGTTGATCGGCTGATGGCAGAAGTTCTACCAAGCGGCACTGACAACGCCCGGACCGGGCCGGAACCTGCGGCCGCGCGGGCGGTGGGGCGGGCTCGGCCGGCGGCTCCCGGGTGGGCGAGGAGGCCGAAGACCCGTACCGCGCGTGTCCGTTCCGGAATGTGATGACTTGTCTGATAATCATCATCCGTGTACGTCCGTCGCATCCTCACGGCCCTGTTGCTCGCCACCGCCGCCCTGTTCGCCACGGTCCCACCGGCGGCCGGCGCCGACCCGGGCGAGGGAGGCGGCGCGACCGCCGGAGGGGACACCGCCTCCGCGCCGCGCGCCGCGCCCCCGGCCTCGTTCACGATCTCCGGCACCGACCTCCACGACGCCCAGATCGCCAGGTTCGGCGACACCTACTACATGTACGGCTCGATGTACGGCTGCGGCTTCGAATGGTTCGTCAAGAGCACGCCCTGGTGCGGCTTCGGCGTCTCCACGGCGCCCGCGCCGCAGGGCCCGTGGACTGCGCCCAAGGCGCTGTTCGACCCGACGACCGTCGACCCGTGGACCGACGACTCCTGGCAGGACACCTGCGGTGCCTCCGGGCGGGGCTGCTTCAACCCGCGGATGATCCGCCGTTCCGGCTGGGGCCGCGACGACGGGGCCTTCGTCCTCTGGTTCAACAGCCCCCAGCACTACTCCGCCGACGGGTCCCACGCCTACAACGCGATGGGCTGTGCCTCCGCCGAGGGACCGTGCGGGCCCGCCCCCGTCACCGACGGCTTCTACCGCAAGCCCGCGCTCTCCGTCTGCAAGGGCAACGGCGACTTCGGCATCATCGAGTCCGGCACGCCGGGCGGCCACCCCGCGATCGTCTGCACGCTCCCGGGCTCCTCGCAGCTCAACATCGAGGAGCTCGACGCCTGGGGGAGCGGCGGAACCGGCGTCGGCGTGCGCAAGGTCGCCGGGCTCAAGAAGATCGAAGGACCCGGCGGCTACTGGGACCCGGTGCAGCGGCTCTACGTGCTCACCTACGCCGATCCCGCCTGCGGCTACTGCACCGGCACCCCGATCGGCTACGCCACCGCGCCCTCGCTCTACTCCGGCTGGGCCGCGCCCGACAACCTCGGCTGGAACGCGCCCGCGTTCGGGCGCCGCATCTTCAACGGCAACAGCTGCGGCGGCCAGCCCAGGACCGTGACCGTGCTCGACGGGCGGCCCTGGCAGATCATCGACCTGTGGCTCGGCACCCGCAACGAGGCCGCCGCCGCCACCCATCTCGTCCCGCTCGCCTACACGCCCACACCGGGCGTCGCGGGCGACGGGCAGCTCTGGCGGCCGCCGCTCAGACTCGACTGCTGAAGGCCCGCGGCCCTGGTACGGAGAGGTGAAGGAGAGGGCCGTCCAGGAGTGGCGCGGCGGCGCGACGGGCGGCGGCTGGTGGGATGTGCGCGCCGGACGATCACCGGCAACCACCGCCGAAGGGACCGCCCATGACGCCTCGTCACGCCGACACCCACCCCGGATCCCTCCCGGAAGCCCGGGACGAGGTCCTCCACGAAGCCGTCCGCGAGGCCCTGGACGGAGCGCCGGACGAAGCGCACGGGAAAGGGCACGCCACTGCCGCGACCGGTCGCCGCCGCTCCCCGGGCCGGTGGTCCGGAGGCCCCTTCCGCACGCTTGGCGTCGCCGGCGCCCTGGCAGGCGCCGCGCTCGGCGGGCTCCTCCTCGGCGCCGCGGCTCCCGCCCTCGCCGCCGCGCCGGGGGCCACCGCGTCCGCGGCCGCCGTACGGGCTCCGCAGCCGACCACCGTCACCGTCAGCGGCAGCGGGCGGGCCGCCGCGGCCCCCGACCTCGCGGCGCTCTCGGTCGGTGTCGAGGCCACCCGCAAGACCGCGAAGGAGGCCCTTGCCGCCCAGAGCGAGGCGGCGAAGGCGCTGGTCGACGCGCTGCACGCGCAGGGCATCGCCGAACGCGACATCCGCACCGAGAGCCTCTCCCTGTCGCCGGTCTACACCCAGACCCCCGAGGGCGAGAGCAAGGTCACCGGCTACCAGGCCGGGCAGAGCTTCTCCGTGAAGGTCCGCGACATCGACCGGACCGGCCAGATCATCGGCGCCGTGAACGAGGCCACCGGTGACGCGGGCCGGATCAACGGCGTCGTCTTCGACGTGGCCGACCCCACCACACTGCGCGCCAAGGCCCGCGAGGCCGCCTACCGCGACGCCCACGACAAGGCCGCCCAGCACGCCCGTCTGAGCGGCCACAGGCTGGGCCGTCTCGTCTCGCTCACCGAGGGCGAGAGCAGCCGCCCCGGCCCCGGTGCCGTCCCGAGCGCACCCGCCGACGGCGGCGAGGGCGTACCGCTCGCGCCGGGCGAGATCGAGGAGCACGTGACGGTCACGGCCGTGTTCGAGCTGGTCTGAGCCTCGGGAAAGGGGCTCTCGGCGCTCTGGTCCGAGCCTCGGGAAAGGGGCTCTGGTCCGAGCCCCGGGAAGGGCGCTGCCAGGCCCGGCGGAGCCGGTCACCCTGCCGGCGGCGCGGCCTCCTCCGCGGCACCCGCCGGGTCCGTACCGGGGAGGCCGAGTTCCCGGGCGAGGGCCGCGTCCGCCCAGGTCAGCATCGTGGCGCGGGAGAGGGAACCGCTGTACGAGGTCATCTGGACGGCCAGGCCGTCCAGGAAGGCGGTGAGGCGCCAGGCCGCGGCGGCCGGGTCGGGGCAGCGGAACTCGCCGGCCTCCACACCCTCGGCGATCACCGAGGCCAGCGCCGCCTTCCACGCCTGGTCCAGGGAACCGGCGACCTCGCGCAGCCCGGGGTCGCGCAGCGCGGCCGCCCAGCTCTCGATCCACAGCCGCCATCCCTTGGCCTGGCCGGTCGGGGCGTACCAGCGGACCGCCGCCCGCAGCCGCCGCACCGCCGAGGTCCGCCGCCCGAGCAGGCTGCGCAGCCGGGCCAGGTCCCCCTCGGCCGCGTGCGCGAAGGCTGCCGAGACCAGCTGCTCCTTGGTCGCGAAGTGGTAAAGGACCAGCGCGTTGCTCACCCCGAGCTCCTGGGCCACGTCGGAGATCCGCAGCGCCGCCACGCCGCGGGCCTCGATCTGGGCCACGGCCGCCCGCAGCAGCGCCTCGCGCCGCTCGGTCACGCTCAACCGCTCTCTCGCCACGTCCTGACCCTACACAGCACATGACAAAGACATGATCGCCACGGCGCCTTATCCGGCGGGCCGCCCATAATGAAGGGACCCCCCGACTTCAGGAGGCCCTGTGACCGGCACCGGCTCCGACCACGCGCTGCGGGCACGCCTGCGCGCCCTGCGCCCCGCGGCCTTCGGCGCCGACCCGACGGGAGCGCGTCTGGAGCGCATCCGGCGCTCTCCGAACTTCGCCGACGGGGTCTTCCAGAACCCCGAGGCGGCCCGGCACCGGCCGTCCGGCTCGACCGTCGAGTTCGCCAAGGTCTACTTCGAGAAGGAGGCACGGGCGCGCCGGGCCCCGACCGGCACGATTCCCGTGCACCCCACCACCGTCGCCGACCTGGCCCGGCCCGCGGCCACCGGACTGCGCCTCACCTGGATGGGCCACTCCAGCGTCCTCGCCGAGATCGACGGCCGCCGCGTGCTCTTCGACCCGGTCTGGGGCGACCGCTGCTCGCCCTTCGCCTTCGTGGGCCCCAAGCGCCTGCACCCCGTGCCCGCGCCGCTGGCCGCGCTGGGCCCGGTCGACGTCGTGGTGATCTCCCACGACCACTACGACCACCTGGACCTGCCGACGATCAAGGCGCTCGCCACCACCGACACCCTCTTCGCCGTGCCGCTCGGCGTCGGAGCCCACCTGGAGCACTGGGGCGTGTCCGCCTCCCGGCTGCGCGAGCTGGACTGGACCGAGTCCACCGAGGTCGGCGACCTGCGGCTGACCGCCACCCCGGCCCGCCACTTCTGCGGCCGCGGACTGCGCAACCAGCAGCACACCCTCTGGGCCTCCTGGGCCGTCGAGGGCCCGGACCACCGGATCTACCACAGCGGCGACACGGGCTACTTCTCCGGCTTCAAGGACATCGGCGCCGCCCACGGTCCGTTCGACGCCACCATGATCCAGATCGGGGCCTACTCGGAGTACTGGCCCGACATCCACATGACCCCCGCCGAGGGGCTGCGCGCCCACCTCGACCTCCAGGGCGGCCGGCCGCACGGCGTGCTGCTGCCGATCCACTGGGGCACCTTCAACCTGGCTCCGCACCCGTGGGCAGAGCCCGGGCAGTGGACCAAGGACGCCGCCGACGAGGCCGGCCAGGCGGTCGCCCTGCCGCGGCCCGGCGAGCCCTTCGAGCCCGCCGGAGCCCTCCCGGCCGAGCCCTGGTGGACCGGGATCGCACACCCGCTCGAGCGGCCCTGGCACAGCCCGCGGCCTCCGCAGGCGCCCGCCGCCGAGGGCCGCAGCGACGAGTTCGACCTCGCGGGCGGCCGCTGACGCCGCGCCCGCAAAGGCCGCGAAGGACGCGAAAGCGAATCCGGACCTGACGGTTCCGTCCCGGGGCCGAGGCGCGGACGTGGTACGGCGCGCGCCGGAGCGGGCGCGCGCTCCCTGGCCCGTACACCCGCGACAGGATTCCGGTCAGAGGGGAAAAACGCGGAGGACCGGGGCAGGCGTGCCCGTCCGTCCCCCTCCGCTCCCGACCCGCGCCGAGCGTACGGCGAGTTTCGGCCAACTGTTCCCGGCCTGTCGTGTACGGGGCGATACCAGACCGGCCAGGTCTACGGGTAAGTTTGCCAACTGCGCACCGCACGTGAACGGTTGACGACTATCGTGGGTGCTTGGTGATCATCGGTAGGCTCAACTCACTCACGCAACAACTCCCCCGTAGTGCCACCCCCGTAGTACGCCGATTCCTGGGCACGTACCAAGGACACTCATGTCTCAACTTCGCGCACCCGCCGCGCGGTCCGAACGCCGCGAGGGCGGGCGGCACGGCCGGTCAGGCGCCCGCACCGCCGCCGGCCCGACCGGCGCCGGCTCCGCTCCTTCCCCCACGCCGCTCCCGGCCGAGGCCCGCATACGCTCCCAACTCCTGCGTACCTCCGTCCTCCCGGCGGTCGCCGTCGCCCTTGGTGGCGCCGCGGCCGTCCTGTTCACGATCCGCTCCACCGGAGCCGAGGCGACGCCCGGCCTGTGGGCGGCGCTCACCGGTGCCGCGGCGATCACGGTCGCCTCGGTGACCGCCGCCGCCCTCGGCGCGGACCGCGCCGCCAAGGCGGTGCTCGACCGCGCCAACGCCCTGCGCCGCTCCAGCGCCCGCGGTCAGAGCGAACTCGGGACGATCGTCGAACAGTTGCGCAGGGGTGAGAGCCCTGCGCCGCGCCCCGCAGCCCCCGCGGCCTCGCCCTCCGGTGACGAATTCGACTTGCTCGCACTGGAACTGACCCGCTCTCACGAGGCCGCCGTGGCCGCCGTGGTGCAGGCGGCGCAGCTCTCCAGCAGCGTCGGCAACGAGCAGAAGGTCGAGGTCTTCGTGAACCTCGCCCGCCGCCTCCAGTCCCTCGTCCACCGCGAGATCCAGCTCCTCGACGAACTGGAGAACGAGGTCGAGGACCCGGAGCTGCTCAAGGGCCTCTTCCACGTGGACCACCTCGCCACCCGCATCCGCCGCCACGCGGAGAACCTCGCCGTCCTCGGCGGCGCCATCTCCCGTCGCCAGTGGTCGAATCCGGTCACGATGACCGAGGTCCTGCGCTCCTCCATCGCCGAGGTCGAGCAGTACCCGCGGGTGAAGCTGGTCCCGCCGATCGACGGTACGCTCCGCGGCCATGCCGTGGCAGACGTCATCCACCTCCTCGCCGAACTGGTCGAGAACGCCACGCTGTTCTCCGCGCCGAACACCACGGTGCTGCTGCGCGCCCAGTACGTCACGGCCGGCCTCGCCATCGAGGTCGAGGACCGCGGCCTCGGCATGCCCGTCGCCGAGCAGAACAAGATGAACGCCCTGCTCGCCGACCCCGACCAGGTCAACGTCGCCCATCTGCTCCAGGACGGCCGCATCGGACTCTTCGTGGTCTCCGCCCTCGCCCGGCGCCACGGCATCGCCGTACGCCTCCAGTCGAACATCTACGGCGGCGTCCAGGCCGTCCTCGTCCTGCCGCAGGGTCTGCTCGGCTCCGACCCCGAGGGCCTCGCCCGTGGCGAGGGCCAGGCCCAGCAGGTCCAGCACCAGGCCCAGTCCCACAGTCAGGCCCAGGGCCACGGGCAGCCCCAGCCCCACGCGCAGCCCCAGCCCCAGCACCACACCGCCGGCGTCGGCGCGACCGATCCGCGTACGGCGCCCCTGTCCGCGGTCCCCGCCGCCGACCGCCCGGCACCCGCCCACGGCACGCCGGCCCACGGCACCGCGCTCCACGGCACGCCGGCCCACGGCGCACCCGGTCACGGCGCCCCGGCCCACGGCACTCCCGCCCACGGCACCCCTCTCCCGATGCCGCATACCCCGGCAGCGCCCGCGCCCGCCCCCATGACGGCGCACGCGTCGTCGCACCTCCCGGCCCCGCACGTCCCCGCCCCGGCGCCCGTTCCCCCGACGGCGCAGCGGCCCGCGGTGTCCACCCCCGGAGCGGCCGGCGTCGCCGGCGCACCCGGCGTACCGTCCCAGCCCGCCCACGCCGCGCCCGCCGGGCCCGGCACCGCACACCCCGCTCCGGCCGCCGAGGCCCCCACGGCCCCGCACGGCGGAGCACCGGGCAGGCCCGTCCTCCCCAAGCGGCGCGCCCAGGAACACCTCGTCCCGCAGCTGCGCGAGGAGCCCACGGTCCGCAAGCCCGAGGAGCACGCCCTGCACGACCCGGGTCTGATGGCCGCCTTCCAGCGCGGCATCGGACTCGCCGAATCCCAGCCCGCCCCCCGTGAATCGCTGCGTCCCGGCGACGCGCACAAGGAGTAGATGCACATGGCGAGCAATGCGCCGCACGGCCATTCCTCGGATCTCGACTGGCTGCTGAGCGGCCTGGTCCAGCGGGTGCCCTACACCCGTAACGCCGTACTGCTCTCCTCCGACGGCCTGGTGAAGTCCGTCCACGGCCTCGACCCCGACGCGGCCGACCACATGGCCGCCCTGGCCTCCGGCCTGTACTCGCTCGGTCGCAGCGCCGGCGCGCGCTTCGGCGACGGCGGCGAGGTCCGGCAGGTCGTCGTCGAGCTGGACTCCACCCTGCTGTTCGTCTCCACCGCCGGCTCCGGCACCTGCCTCGCCGTCCTCGCCGGACGCGAGGCGGACGCCGCCGTGCTCGGCTACGAGATGGCGATGCTCGTCAAGAGCGTGCGGCCGTATCTGGTCACCCCGGCCAGGCAGGCCGCCGGCGCGGCGGGCAGTGCGGGACAGTGACCATGGCCTCCCATCAGGAAGGGCCCTGGCTCGACGACGCGGCGGGCCGGCTGATCCGTCCGTACACCGTGAGCGGCGGACGGACCCAGCCCACCGCCGCGCTCGACCTGCTCTCGATGGTGATGGCGACCGGCACGGCACCGCAGGCCCACATGGGTCCCGAGCACAGCCTGGCCCTCGGGCTGTGCGAGGGGCCCACCTCGGTGGCGGAGATCGCGGCGCACTTACGGCTTCCGGCCGTCGTCACCAAGGTCCTGCTCTCCGACCTCGTGGACTGCGGGGCGCTCACCGCCCGAGCACCCCGCTTCCACGCCAACCCAACCGATCGTTCCTTGCTGGAGGCAGTGCTCGATGGCCTACGACAACGGCTCTGAGCGCCACGACCGAGGCCCCGAAAGCCTCGCGGCCGACCCGTTTCCCACCGCGCTGAAGATCCTCGTGGCGGGCGGGTTCGGGGTCGGCAAGACCACCTTCGTCGGCGCGGTCAGCGAGATCGAACCGCTGAGCACCGAGGAGCTGCTGACCTCGGTCAGCGCTGCCACCGACAGCCTGGAGGGCGTGGAGTCCAAGACGACCACCACGGTCGCGATGGACTTCGGCCGCATCACGCTCGACGACCGCAACGTGCTCTACCTGTTCGGCACCCCGGGCCAGGAGCGGTTCTGGTTCATGTGGGACGAGCTCTCCGAGGGCGCCCTCGGAGCAGTCGTCCTCGCCGACACCCGCCGGCTCCAGGAGTGCTTCTCGGCCGTCGACTTCTTCGAGCGGCGCGGCATCGGGTTCGTGGTGGCGGTCAACGAGTTCGACGGGGCCTACCGCTACGAACCGCAGGAGGTGCGGGCGGCCCTGGACCTCAAGCCCGACGTGCCGGTCGTGCTCTGCGACGCCCGGATCTCCAGCTCCGCCATCCGCACCCTGCTGACCCTCGTCCAGCATCTGCTCACCACCATCCCGGCCGCCGTGCCGACCTACGGAGCCACGACATGACCTACGACCCGACCGGTCATCTGCTGCTCACCCCGATCGACCAGGAGGCCCCCGCCCGGGTCCGCCGCCTGCGCGAGCTGGGGCTCGGCGAGCAGCCGGACCCGGCCTTCGACGAATTCGCCCACCGGCTCGCGGAGGTGACCGGAGCGCCGTTCTCGATGGTCAACTTCATCGACGAGAACCGGCAGTTCTTCGCCGGTCTGCACACCCCGGCCGGCACCCACTCGGGCACCGACCTGGGCGCCACCGCCGCCGGCAGCGGTGGCGTCGGCCGCTTCATGGCGCGCGACCACGGCTACTGCCCGCACGTGGTGGTGCGCCGCAAGGCCCTCGTCCTGGAGGACGTCTGCGACTACCCGCGCTTCGCGGGCAACCCGGTCGTGGACGAGATCGGCATCCGCTCATACATGGGCGCTCCGCTGATCGACCGGACCGGCACGGCGCTCGGCACGATCTGCGTCGTCGACACCGACGTCCGCCCTTGGGGGCGGGCCGGCCTGGAGACCATCAAGGCGATGGCGGCCGAGCTGGTGGAGCAGATCCACCGCCGCGAGGACGGCATGATCTGACGTACTGCGTACTGATCTGACGTATTGATCAGGCGGCGGGATCAGGCGGCTGGTTCAGGCGGCGGGATCCGTCGGCCCGGTCTCCCACGGCCTGGTCGTACGGTCCCCCGTCCGAGACGTACGGATGCCCCGGGGTTCGGCTCCTTTGCCGGACTCCGGGGCATTCTCCTGCTGTTGACGTGCCGTCAGACGTGAGCGGGTTCCATGCGGACCACGTCGGCTAGCCGCTCCGACCAGCTGCCCTTGTCCTGGCCGAGGGCGACCTCGGCGAGCCGGAGGAGCTGGATGTCGGAGGTGCCCGCGGGGGCGAAGATGTGGTGCGCGTCGCGGAGGTACCGCTCGATGGGGCGGTCGGTGAACAGACCGGCCGCCGCGTGGATCTCCATCGCGTTGCGCCCGGAGTCGATCGCGGACTCGACGTTCACCAGCTTGGCGTTCATCAGCTCGGTGTCGCACGACATGCCCTGGTCGAGCAGGTGGACGGCGTGGTACGCGGCGAGGCGCGCGGTCATCAGACGCGACTGCATCTGGCCCAGCTTCAGCTTGACGGTGGGGAGTTCGGCGAGCGGCTTGCCGTAGCGGATGCGCTCGGTGGCGAAGCGGGTGGTCTCCTCCAGGATCGCCTGGTGGATGCCGAGGGACACGGCGGTGAGGTTGGCCCGACCGTAGAGGACGCTGGAGGAGTACGCCACGGAGAGGCCGTCGCCCTCGTCGCCGAGCCGGTTGGCGGCCGGCACCCGGCAGTTCTCGAAGATGAGCTCACCGAAGCTGAAGCCGTGCAGGCCCATGGAGGGCTGCTGCGGACCGGTCCGGAATCCCGGGCGGTCGGACTCCACGAGGAAGGCCGTGAGCCCCTTGGAACCGGGGCCGGTCCGGACCACGACACCGTGCAGGTCGCCGACGTGGCTGTTGCCGACGTAGACCTTGCTGCCGTTGAGGACGTAGTCGTCGCCGTCACGGACCGCGCTCGCGGTCATGCCGAGGACATGTCCGCCCGACTCCGGCTCGGTGACCGCGATGGTCGGCAGGCAGTCGCCGGCGGCGATGGCCGGAAGCCAGGTCTTGCGCTGTTCGTCGCTGCCGAAGTGGACGATCTTGGCCGTCCCGAGCTGCGAGGCCTGGACCATGGCGCCCATAGCGCCGCTGACCCGGGACAGCTCCTCGATGATGATCGTTTTGGCCAGATGGCCGGCGCCCATGCCCCCGTACTCGTGGCCGATAGTCGCTCCCAGCCAGCCCTGTCGGGCGATCAGCCGGGACAGTTCGTGGTGGACCGTGCGGCCGGCTTCCATCTCCGGTATGCGTGGCCGAACCTCACGCTCTGCGAAGTCCCGCACCCTCTGCCGGAGCTGGTGATGCAGCCGGCTGCTGAAGTAGCCGTCCATAGGGTCCTCCTCTGCGAAACGCCTGCTCGTCGAGTGGTCCGAGCAGGTGGTGCATCGGCAGTGGTCCCGTCCCGAACAGGCCGACCACTTCATGGTGTTGATCTTTCCGGGGTGGATCAATATCGACACCAAGTTTGTCTGAAACCGGAACGGTTGACGTTCGTTTCTGACTGTGTTTCGCGTGGTCTTGGCCTGCTCAGTCGAGTCGGACGGGCATTTCCCATGGTCGTCTTTCTGCCACATGCCAACGGCAAGAGTTTCAGGGGCATATGACATGCAGTCGGGCGTGATCCCCCCATGCCTCACTTCATCACCGAAGGGTCGGCATTCCGGACCCGTCCCCTCCTCCCGTACGCGTCGGCGCCGCACGGCTCCCGGCCCCGCGAACCCGCCCCGGCCGGCCCGGCGGAGGCGCGCCCCGGGAGTTGCGGGGCGCAAGGGTCCGTAACGGAGCGTGAGCGGCGATCGCCCGGCAGGGTCATCCCAGGAACGCGCCGATCCGCGCCCGCAGTGCCGCCGGGTCGAGGCCCTGGCCGGCCAGGTGCTCCTCGATCGAGCCGTACCGGCGCAGCTCGCGCCGGCCGATGCCCAGACCGAGCACGCGGTGCGGCTGCTCGACGAGCGCGTCGTTCGCGGCCGCCGTGGACGTCCCCTCGAGGTACGGCTCCACCAGGACAACGTCCGGGCGCGACCCGGCGACCGCCCTGCGCAGTGCCGCGCCGTCGAAGGGCCGCACGGTCGTGGCGTAGAGGACCGTCACGTCCAGGCCCTCGGTCGCGGCCAGCACGGCGTCGAGCATCGGACCCACCGCGACGACGACCCCCCGAGAGCCTTCGCGCAGTGTCGTGAACCCGCTCCGGGAGACCGGGTGCGCCGAGGCGTTCGCGTGCACCGACAGCCTCACGTAGACCGACTCGTCGCTCGCGGCGGCCCGGCGCAGCAGCGTCTCCGCCTCGTCCGGGTGGCCGGGCACGTGCACCGTCCAGCCGTCCAGGGTGTCCATCAGTGCCACGTCACCCGGTGACATATGGGTGAAGCCGCCAGCCGGCCAGTCGTACGAGCCGCCCGCGCTGACCAGGACGCCGTGCACGCCCTGGTGCCCGAAGTCCAGCTTCAGCTGCTCGAAGGGCCGCTCCACGAGGAAGCTGGCGAAGGTGTGCATGATCGGCCGCATCCCGGTCAGGGCCATTCCGCCGCCGACGCCGATGAGCAGCTGCTCCCGGATGCCGACGTTGACGGCACGGTCGGGATGCCGGTCGAAGGTCTGCTGGAAACCGTCCTTGCTGATCTCGGCCAGCACCAGCGCGAGCCGCGGATCCTCGTCGAGCAGCCGGCCGGTGGTGGCGATGAAACGGTCGCGCATGGTGTCCATGACGGGGTTCTCCTCAAGAATGTCGTGATGAGGTGCGAGCGGCTCGGCGCGGGAAGCCAGTGCCGGGATCGGTGCGGAGGTCGATGCAGAGGCCGGTGCAGGGGGCCGGTGCGAGAGGCTCACTGCTTGGGCTCGACCCGGGCGACGACCGCCCGCGGCCGCCCGGGGTGCGGGGCGGTGAAGGCCGCGTACAGCGCCTCGTGATCACGCCCGTCGACGGTCTCGGCGGACCAGCCGGCCGCCTCGAACCGCGAGGCGATGCCGCCGGGCCAGCCGTAGGTGGCGGAACTGTTGTCGATCACCAGGGTGTGCAGCTGTTCGAGGCCGGCGGGCCCGGCGTAGGCGAGCGCCTCGTGGTTGCTGCCCTCGTCCAGCTCGGCGTCCCCGATCAGCACCCACACCTGCGGATCGGTGAGCCCCTGCGCCCGCAGCCCGAGCACGGTCCCCACCGCCAGCGGCAGCCCGTGCCCCAGCGACCCGCTCCCGATCTCCACCCCGGGCACCAGCGTCCGGTCCGGGTGGTGCCCGAGCGGCGAGGCGTAACCGCCGAACCCGGTCAGGAGGTCCTCGTCGACGAACCCCTTCTCCGCGAGCACCGCGTAGTACGCCATGGGCCCGTGCCCCTTCGACAGCAGGAAGCGATCCCGCCCCGGATCCCCGGCGGTCCCGGGCGACACCCGCAGCACCCGGTCGTAGAGCACCCACAGCGCGTCGAGCGTCGAGGTCGCCGCGGTCGAGTGCTTCTCGTCCCCCGTCATCAGCCCCATGAGCCGGCCGAGCCGCGCGATGTCAGCGGCCACGTCGCCGGCCCCGTGGGCGGCCGTGTCCGTCGTGTTCGTCGCATCCGTGGTGTACGTCGTGTACGTCGTGTTGTTCATGACGCACACGGTGCTACCTCAAGCGCACTTGAGGTCAAGCCGCAAACGGGTTCGTGACCACGCGTGGAAGTGCGGTATTGTTCTCATGCACGTCGGGCCGGGGAAACCCCAGGTCAGACGGGTGCCGGGACGTGGCGCAGCTTGGTAGCGCACTTGACTGGGGGTCAAGGGGTCGCAGGTTCAAATCCTGTCGTCCCGACCATGCGGAAACGCAGGTCGGAGGCCGTTCTCTCGTGATCGAGAGGGCGGCCTTTCGTGCGTCCAGGGCCGTGGTGGTCGCAGAGTGGTCGCACGCCCGAGCCGGGGATGGTTCGCCAGGGTGCTGGCGGCGGGCGGCGTGGGGGAGCGGAGCTGGTGGAGGGCTGCGCGAAGGCGGTGGATGTGGGAGTTCCGAGGCGCCGGCCTGCGGTGATGGTGGCGGTGATGCTCCCGCGAGCGAGATGGTCCGGGAACGGGGGCCGGTCTGCCGCTTGTCGGCGACGTCACCGTGAGTGCGGCCGTCTCCGTGGCGAAGGGCAACCCGCATCGCCTCCACGAACGTCCGCGCGGTCCAGGGCGAGCTGATCCCGCCCTTGAGGGCGCTGCTCGACAAGGCCCTGGAAGAGCCCGTCCCGCTGGGCGGGAACGTCCCCGAAGGAGTGCACCCGCGCTCGGTCACCACCGGGGAGAGCGGGGACGATGCCCACTTCACCGGCCGCTCGGTCACTACCGCGGAGGGCGGGGACGAGGTCCGCTTCACCGGCCGCTCGGTCACTACCGCGGAGGGCGGGGTCGAGGTCCGCTTCACCGGCCGCCCGGTCACCCTCCGTTCAGGCGCGTCGTCCACCGCGTGGCGAGCGGGCGTCGGTGGTCGGTCAGGCGGGGTCGGGGAGGGGGCGCCGGGCGACCTCGTGGGCGTCGTCCGGCGGGACGCCCAGCATGCGCAGGACCATCTCGGCGAGGTTCACCGCGGCGTCGTCGCCGTTCACGTCGGGGCGGGCGAATCGCAGCTCTACCAGGGACAGCAGGGTTCCGCCCAGTGCCGACAAGGCGATCGTCGGGTCGACGGCGGTGAAACGGCCGGAGGCCATGCCGACCTCGATGTCCCGCAGTGCCCGCCGGGTGAGGCCGTTGTCCGCATGGACGTGGCCAAGGCCCCGGCGGCGCAGCACCTGCATCAGCTCCGGGTGCGAGTCGGCCATGCGGGCGCTGAGCCGGAAGCCCGTCGCGACGAGCTCCGCGGGGTCGTCGATGCCGGCCAGGTGCTCGTCGAAGCTCTGGCCGAACTCCTCCAGGGCGTCCTGCACCGCGGCCTCGAACAGCTCCGTCTTGGACTCGAAGTGGTTGTAGAAGGAGCCGAAGCCGACGTCGGCGCGCTCGGCGATCGCCTGGATGCTGGCGCTGGTGTCGCCGTCCTCGGCGAGTATCTGGCGAGCCGCGCGGACGAGAGCCCCGCGGGTCTCGGCGCGACGCCGCTCGAATCGGTTGCCGGGCGGGGCTGACGTAGGCATGTCCGGATTCTAACTGCGGGCGATGACCATCGCAGTCCTGATGAATTCATCATTTCCATCGCGAGCACCTTGACGACGGAACTGTCAGACTTGATGATTTCATCATTACGGCAATGTCGCTTGGAGGACACCATGTCCGAAACCCGCGTCGACGCAGTCGGCGTCCCGGACGTCAGGACGGCCCATCAGGACCTCCACAGCGCGCAGGGCGCCCAGCGCGGCGAGCATCCCGGGCGCTCCCGGAACCCCGTGATCAAGGTGGCGGACCTGGCCTGGCTGGAGTTCGAGAAGCCCGACCTGGACCGGGCCGAGGTCTTCGCCCGGGACTTCGGCTTCGGCATCGCCGCCCGGAGCGAGAGCGAGCTGTGGCTGCGGGGCACCTTCGCCGGCTCACCGTGCATGGTGATCCGGCGCGGCCGGGCCTCCCGTTTCATCGGCCCGGCGTTCCGCGCCGCCGAGCGGGCCGACCTGGACCGGCTGGCCCGCGCCACGGGCACGTCCGTGCGGGACGCGGACGTGCCCGGCGGCGGCAAGGTGGTCGACCTGCTCGACCCCTCCGGCTTCCCGGTCCGGGTCGTGCACTGCGCGGAGGAACTGCCGGCGCTGCCCGAGCAGCAGCCGCTGCTGCTCAACTTCGGCACCGGTCACCGTCGCACGAACGTCACCCAGCGCCCGCCGCGTGAACCCTCCCGCATCCAGCGCCTGGGCCATGTGGTCCTGGAGACCAGGGTCTTCGGGCGCGCCCTCGACTGGTACCTGGACACCCTCGGGATGATCGTCTCCGACTTCCTGTTCCTGGACGGTCAGCGCGACCGCGGCCCCACCATGGCGTTCATCCGCTGTGACCAGGGCAGCCGGGCCGTCGACCACCACACGCTGGCCATGCACCTGGGCCCGGGCAACGGCTACGTCCACTCCGCCTACCAGGTGACCGACCTCGACTCGATCGCGGCCGGCGGAGAGTACCTGGCGGAGCGCGGCTACCAGCGCAGCTGGGGCATCGGCCGGCACATCCAGGGCAGCCAGCTCTTCGACTACTGGCGCGACCCCGACCGCTTCATGCTGGAGCACTTCGCCGACGGCGACCTGTTCTCCTGCGACCTGGAGCCCGGCTGGGCGCCCATGTCGACCTCCGGCCTCGCCCAGTGGGGACCTCCTGCCACCCGTGACTTCCTCGGCGCGAGCCCCTCCCCGCAGCGGGTCCGTGACGTCATCGAAGCCCTGCGAGGCGACAACGAGATGGACCCGGCACGCCTGCTGGGCCTGCTCAAAGCCGCCAAGTCCTGAACCCCGCACCCCCAACCCCCTCACAAAGGCACTGACATGAGCACGAACGTCCTGCGCACCGCCGACGGCTGGTGGGTCCTCCGCGGCGACCGGGCCGTCCCCGTCGACAGCAAGGCCGCCACCACCGCCGAGCTGATCGCCGACCGGGCGGCCGTCCGCGAGGCCGCCCTCTCCGGGGAGCCGGGCACGCCCGTCGCCGACCTGGTCGCCCTCTCGCCGGTCACCACCCCCTGCCGGGTGGTCGCGCAGATGGTCAACTACCGCAGCCACGCCCGCGACTCGGGCTTCACCGGCGACATCCCGCCCGCCTTCTTCCGTAAGGCGTCCGGGTCGGTGAGCGGCCCGGGCGAGGCGATCGTCCGGCCGTCGCACGTGAAGTTCCTCGACTACGAGATCGAACTCGGGCTCGTCGTGGGCGCACCCCTGCCCGTCGGCACCGTGGTCGAGGAGCGCGACCTGCCGTCGTACGTCGCCGGGCTGGTGATCACGAACGACGTCAGCGCCCGTGAGGTGCAGCTGACCAAGACGCAGTTCTACGAGAGCAAGTCGTACCCGACCTTCACACCGACCGGGCCCTACCTGGCGCTGCTGGAGCCCGAGGACTTCGCCCACCTCCTCGATCTGCGGCTGCGGCTGTCGGTCAACGGCGAGCTGCGCCAGGACCGCACCCTCGCCGACATGATCGTCCGCCCGGCACAGGCGCTGACCTTGCTGGCCCGCTTCCAGACCCTCGACCCCGGCGACCTGCTGCTGACCGGGACCCCCGGCGGCACGGCCCTCAAGGCCCCGCCCAAGGCGGTCGAGAAGATCGGCGCGCTGCTGCCGCCCGCCGTGAAGTGGAAGGCGTTCTTCAAGAGCCAGGCCCGTAACCCGCACTACCTGCACACGGGTGACGTGATCACGGCGACGATCTCGACCGCGGACGGGCGGATCGACCTCGGCGAGCAGCGCACGCCCGTCACGGACGCTGGGGGTACCTCCCGCTCGAAGAGCTTGGGGGAAGGACCCGAGGTGAGCCGCACATGACCGCCGACCAGGCCGGACCCCGGGACACCGCAACCGGGCCCGCACAGACGGACCCCGTACCCGTCGTGATCATCGGTGCCGGGCCGGTGGGCGTGACCGCCGCCCTCCTCCTCGCCCGGCGCGGGATCCGCACCGTCGTCCTGGAACGCCACCAGGACGTCTACCCGCTCCCGCGCGCCGTCGCCACCGACGACGAGGTGCGCCGCATCCTCCAGGCCGCGGGCGTGGGCGAGGAGTTCGCCGCGATCGCCCGCCCCGCGAACGGACTCCGGCTGCTGGACGCCCGGCACCGGGTCATGGCCGAGTTCCGGCGCTCCGAGCACGGCCACCACGGCTACCCGCAGACCAGCATGTTCGACCAGCCCGAGCTGGAGCGACTGCTGCGCGACGCCCTCGCCGATCGCCCGGAGTGCGAGCTGCGGGGCGGTGTCGAGGTCACCGGCGTCGGCCCGGACCCGGCCGGCCCCGTGCGCGTGACCTACCGCGACGACGACGGTGAGCATCACCTGTGGGCCGAGGCGGTCCTCGGCTGCGACGGCGCGGGCAGCCTCACCCGTGACGCCATCGGCGCCGCATGGGAAGACCTGCGCTTCGAGGAGCGCTGGACCGTCATCGACGTCCGCACGAAGGCCGACGTCCGCTGCTGGGAAGGCGTCGACCAGGTCTGCGACCCGCACCGGCCGGCGACGTTCATGCGCGTCGGCGAGGACCGCTACCGCTGGGAGTTCCGGCTGCAAGAAGGGCAGCAACCGGTCCGCGAGCTGATCGCCCCGTGGCTGTCGCCCTCGTACGACGGGGACTTCGACGTCGTACGGGAGACGCAGTACACCTTCCGGGCACGGGTGGCCGACCGGTGGCGCAGGGGACGGGTGTTCCTCCTCGGCGACGCCGCCCACCTCACCCCGCCGTTCATCGGGCAGGGACTCTGCTCGGGCCTGCGGGACGCCTACAACCTCACCTGGAAGCTCGCCCGAGTCCTCCAGCAGGGCGGCGACGAGCGGCTGCTCGACACCTACGAGAGCGAGCGCAAGCCGCACGCACGGCACGTGATACGGCTCGCGGTCGCCATGGGCTGGGCCATGACCGGCGGCCAGGACGGCGCCGCCGCACTGCGCCGCAGGATCCTGGCCGCGGCCTGCCGCATACCCGGCCTCACCGCGGCGGCGGGCCGCGACCTCAGCCCCTCCCTGACCGCCGGGCCCCTCGTCCGGCGCCATGTGCGCAGGAGCCTCGTGGGCACCCACTGCCCGCAACCATGGGTGGTGGGACCCGACGGCCGGCGCACCCGTCTCGACGAACTGCTCGGCAACGCCTTCACCGTCCTGACCGCCGCCGATCCCTGGCCCTCGCTGGGCGCCCTCGCCCACGGGCTCGGCGTCCCGGCGATCCCCGTGACCGGCCTCCGTGACGACGGCACGCTCGCCGCCTGGCTACGCGCCGGCCGGGCGGACGCAGTCCTGCTGCGCCCGGACCGCGTCGTCATGGACGTCGTCCCGGCCGGGAGGCACGACTTCACGGACACCGCCGCTTGGGCGTCCCTCCTGCACACCACGCGCAGCCCTGACCCTTCCCCACGGACCGCCGAGAACAGCCTCCCGAGGAGCGCCACACGATGACCAGGCCGTACCCGGAGCCCTTCGCGGCGCCCGATCCGCAGGCCGTCGCCGACAGCCGCATCATGGACTTCGCCCGGCACGCCGGCGTGGACGGCACCGACTACGCCGCCCTGCACCACTGGTCGGTCACCGACCTGGAGGGCTTCTGGGGCGCGGTCTGGAAGTACTTCGACATCGACGCGGACACCCCGTACGAGCAGGTACTGGCCGAGGAGCGGATGCCCGGCGCCCGTTGGTTCCCCGGCGCCACCCTCAACTACACCCACCACGCCCTGCGCAACCTCGCCGACGACACCGTGGCGATCATCGCCCTCGACGAGACCGGCTCCAGCCACGAGGTGACCGGCGGCCGGCTGCGCGCGCAGGTCGCCTCCGTCGCCGCCACCCTGCGCGATGTGGGCGTCGGCAAGGGGGACCGGGTCGTCGGCTACCTGCCCAACACCCCGCACGCGATCGTCGCCTTCCTCGCCGCCGCGAGCCTGGGCGCCGTGTGGTCGGTCTGCGGGCAGGACTACGCCCCCAAGGCCGCCGCCGACCGCTTCGCCCAGCTCGAACCCACCGTCCTGATCTCCGCCGACGGCTACCTCTTCAACGGCACCACCCACGACCGCCGAGACGCCACCCTCGAACTCGCCGGCGCGCTGCCGACATTGAAGGCCACCGTGCTCGTGGACCACGTGGGCCTGCCGTGGGCGCCCCAGACGTACCCGTCACCTGTGGTGCCGTGGGAGGACGCCGCCACCCGCACCGAGGAACTCACCTGCACGCCCGTGCCCTTCGACCACCCCTTGTGGGTCGTGTTCTCCTCGGGCACCACCGGCCTGCCCAAGGGCATCGTCCACGGCCACGGCGGCGTCCTGCTCGAACACCTCAAGACCCTCGGCCTCCACTCCGACCTCGGCCCCGGCGACCGCCTCCTGTGGTACACCACCACCCACTGGATGATGTGGAACCTGGTCGCCTCCACGCTGCTCACCGGCGCCACCACGTGCACCTACGACGGCAGCCCGGCGCCCTCCGCCAGGCTCGACGTCCTGTGGGAGCTGGCCGCGCGCCACCGGGTGACCGTCTTCGGCACCAGCCCCCAGTACCTGCTGGGCATGGCCAAGTACGGCATCGACCCCTCGGCGCACGACCTGTCGTCGGTCCGTGTGGTCGGCTGCACCGGCTCCGCACTGCCGGCCTCCGCCTATCCCTGGGTCCGCCACCACGTCGGCGACCACGTCCTGCTCGCCTCCATCAGCGGCGGCACGGACGTCGTCTCCGGATTCGCCGGCAGCGCCCCCAACACACCGGTCTGGGCGGGAGAGCTCTCGGCACCCCACCTGGGCGTGGCCCTGGCCGCGTACGACGCCGAGGGCCTCCCGATCGTGGACCAGGTCGGCGAACTGGTCGTCACCCGCCCGATGCCGTCCATGCCGCTGTACTTCTGGAACGACGCCGACGGAACCCGCTACCGCGACGCCTACTTCTCCTCCCACCCCGGCGTGTGGCGGCACGGCGACTGGATCACGGTCACCGGACACGGCTCCGTGATCGTCCACGGCCGCTCCGACAGCACCTTGAACCGCAACGGCGTCCGCCTGGGCAGCGCCGACGTCCACGACGTCGTCGAACGCCTCCCCGAGATCACCGAGGCCCTCGTCATCGGCGCGGAAGAACCCGACGGCGGCTACTGGATGCCCCTGTTCGTGGTCCTCGCCGCCGACGCGACCCTGGACGACCCGCTCCGCGAGAAGATCAAGGAGCAGATCCGGACCGGCGCCTCACCCCGCCACGTCCCCGACGAGATCCTCGAAGTCCCCGGCATCCCGCACACCCGCACCGGCAAGAAACTCGAAGTCCCCGTCAAACGCCTCCTTCAGGGCGCCCCGGTCGAGCAGGTCGTCAACCCGGCAGCCGTGGACGCCCCCGACCTCATCGACCACTTCGCCCGCCTGGGCGCCGAACGCCGGGACCGGTCGACATGACAGCCGCGCAGATCGCCCTCGCCGCCCTCCTGACCCTGGTCTTCCTGCCACTGGGAGCGGCGAAGATCGCCGCGGTGCCGTTCATGCGCCGGGCGGCAGCACACCTCGGCATGTCGCCGGGCTTCTACCGCCTCGTCGGCGCCCTGGAAGTGGCCGGAGCCGTCGGACTGGTGCTCGGACTGGCTTCCACGCCCCTCGGGATGGCCGCCGCGATCGGGCTGGCGCTGCTGATGACCGGGGCGGCGGTGGTCCACCTGCGCCACGGCGACCCGCCCGCGCGTGCCCTGCCCGCCGTCGTCCTTGCCCTGACGTCGGTGGCGTACGCGGGCGTGGCACTCGGAAGCGGCTGACGGACCAGATCCTGCGCTGACGCGCGCGGCGGCAACGTCGACGCGCTCGGCCGTGGGGGCCGGAGTGCGGTCGCACGCCGGAGCCGGGGCCGGCTCGCCCTTCCCGGGCGGGCAGCGCGCACACCAGTTGCGGTCGGGTGACCGGCCGTCGGGTCGGCACAGGCCCTGGGAGCGACTGGCAGTCCGGACGGCAGCGGACCTAGGAGACGGTTCGGTCGGCGGCGGGCAGGAGCTGTTCGGCCCAGATGACCTTGCCTTCGGGCGTATACCGAGTGCCCCAGTGCTCGCTGATCTGTGCCACCAGGAACAGCCCGCGGCCTCCCTCGTCCATGCCCGCCGCGTACCGCAGGTGGGGGGCGGTACTGCTGCTGTCCCACACCTCGCAGGTCAGGGTGCGGTCGCGCAGGAGTCGCACGTGAACCGGCGCCGCGCCGTACCGTATGGCGTTGGTGACGAGCTCGCTGAGGATCAGTTCCGTGCTGAAGGCGAGCTCCTCCAGCCCCCACTCCTCGAGCTGCTCGGCCGCGCGGCTGCGCACGACACCGACCTCGCTCGGGTCGAACGGAACGTCCCACTCGGCGACCCGGCCGGGCCCCAGGGTGCGGGTCCGGGCGATGAGCAGCGCGATGTCGTCGGACGGCTGACTGGGGAGCAGGGCGTCCAGTACGGCGCGGCGGCTGGCGCCCGGGTCCCGGTCGGGGTGGCTCAGTGCCGTGCGCAGCCTTTCCACGCCCTCCGCGATGTCCCGGCTGCGTTCCTCGACCAGCCCGTCGGTGTACAGGACGAGCTGACTGCCCTCCGCCAGGCGCAGTTCCGTGGCCTCGAACGGCATGCCTCCCAGTCCCAGCGGGGGGCCGGCCGGCAGTTCCGAGATCGTCGTCGTGCCGTCCGGGGCGACCACGAGGGGTGGCATGTGTCCGGCCCGTGCCATGCTGCAGTTCCGGGAGACCGGGTCGTAGACGGCATACAGGCAGGTCGCGCCCAGAACGCCGCCTTCGGGGGCGATGCCGTCGCCTTCCTGGTCCATGCGCTGGACGAGGTTGTCGAGACGGGCGAGGAGTTCGTCGGGCGGCAGGTCCAGGGAGGAGAAGTTGTGCACGGCCGTGCGCAGCCGCCCCATGGTGGCGGCGGCGTGCAGACCGTGGCCTACGACGTCTCCGACGACGAGACCGACGCGGCTTCCCGGCAGCGGGATCACGTCGAACCAGTCCCCGCCCACGCCGAGCTGGGCCGGCTGGTAGAAATGCGCGACGTCCACGGCACTCTGCTCGGGCAGGTCCTGCGGCAGCAGGCTGCGCTGGAGCGTCACGGCGAGATGGTGTTCGCGGGTGTAGCGGCGGGCGTTGTCCATGGTGATCGCGGCGCGGCCGACGAGCTCCTCCGCCAAGGACAGGTCGTCCTCGTCGAACGGCTCCGGCTTCTGCGACCGCCAGAAGTTGACCACGCCGAGCACGACGCCCCTGGCCTTCAGGGGAGCGGCGATGAGCGAGTGGATCCCGTAGTCGACGATCGCCGATGTCCGGGGCGGGTCCTGGGCGTGCCAGCCCGGCGCGTCACGCAGATCGGGTACGAGTTCCGCCGCGCCCGTGCCGTAACCGCGGGCCTGCGGCGTGGACGGCAGGAAGTCGATCAGAGTGCCGAGCGGGTACAGCGGGTGATCGGTGCGGATGCCGTTGACGGCCGTGCGCCGCATGTCGGCGCCCGGGCCGGGCTCGTCGCCCTTCAGCACCGGGTCGGCCAGGTCGACCGTCACGAAGTCCGCGAACCGGGGGACGGCGACGTCGGCCAGCTCCTCCGCGGTCCGCACCACGTCGAGCGTGGTGCCGATGTCGCCCCCGGCGTCGTAGAGCAGCTTGAGCCGTCTGCGGGCCGTCTCCGCCCGGCTGCTCAGGAGCTGCATCTCGGTGGAGTCACGGATGGTGACCGCCGAGCCCTGCGGGCGGCCGCCGGGGCTGGTGGGCCGCTGGTTGACGACGAGCAGCCGGTCCCCGGCCTCCAGCACCTCGTCGGTGGCGATGCGGCCGGACAGCAGCAGGTCCGCCATCCGGCGGTCCATGCCGACCTCGTCGACCGGGCGCCCTTCGGCGTCGTCCGGCAGGTCGAGCAGCCTCCCGGCCTCGTCGTTCGCGAGGAGCAGCCGTCCTTCGCCGTCGGTGATCAGCACCCCTTCGCGGACGGCGTGGAGCACCGCGTCGTGGTGCTCGTACATGCGGGTCATCTCCTGCGTGCCGAGCCCGTGGGTCTGTCGGCGCAGTCTCCGGCTGATCAGGGCCGTGCCGACGGTGGCCAGCGCCAGACCGCCGGCGATGGACAGGAGGATGACCGGAAGCTGCCGGTTGGCCACGCCGGTCACGCTCTTCACCGTCAGACCCGCCGAGACGAGGGCGACGACCTCGCCTTCGGGCGAGGTGACCGGCACGACCGCCTGGATCTCCTTGCCGAGGGGTCCCTGCACGCTCTCGGTGTGCACCCGCCCGGCGAGCGAGGGCTCGATCGTGCCGACGAACCGCTCGCCGATGCGATCGGGCTGGGGGTGGCTGTAGCGGATGCCCTGGGTGTCCATCACCACGATGAAGTCCACCCCTGCGGCCTTGCGCGTCTCCTCGGACAGGGGCTGCAGAACCGAGGACGGGTCCGGCGCCTTCAGCGCGTCCTGGAGGCCCAGGGACTTCGCGAAGGTCTGCGCCACGGAGACCGACCGGTTGCGCGCCTCCCGGTCGATGTCGCTCCGCGACTGCAGCACCAGGGCCAGCAGGGCCCCGGCGGCGAGCAGCACCACGATCGCCACCTGTAGGACGAAGACCTGCCCGGCGACGCTTCCGAATCTTCTGCCTAGGCTCGACCGCACCGGCACGCCGGAGACGAGAGACAGGAGGGGCTCACAACCCCAGTTGTAACACCTCCCCGCCGCCAGGTCTCCCGTGCTCACGGTAAGCGGCGGGGTCGCCTCACAGGGTGTCCGCTCCGAGGGGCGGCGGAGACGGGCGACCAGGCGGGAGTGCTCCGCTGTGACGCAGGTCAGAGGCCCTGGCCCAAGCATCCGACGCCGCGTCCCGCGGGGTTGTTCACCGCGGTTCCGTGGCTTCGTGCTCGCGCAGGCGTACGGCGAGGGCGGCGATGTCGTCGTCGAGGCGCCCTCTGCTGTAGCGGAGGAGGTCGCGGTGAAGAGCGGCGAGCAGTTCGCGTGGCTGCGCCGGGGCCTGTCGACTCATCCACGTCGCCAGCGGGAAGAACTCGCCGTCGTGCGCGCGCGTCTCGGCGATCCCGTCGGTGTAGAGGAGCAGCAGGTCACCGGGGGCGAAGTCGTAGGTCTCGACGTTGTAGTGATCGCCGATCAGCTCCGCGAGGCTCAGCAGCGGCGAGGGGACGGCGGGCTCGAGGACACGGAGCGTCCCGCGGTTCAGGAGCAGTGGCGGAGGGTGCCCGCAGTTGAGGAGGTGGATGCGTCTGCCTTCGTGCGGGATCTCGACGAGGAGAGCGGTGGCGAAGCGCTCCATCGGCCCCTCGGGCGGAAAGGCGGCGTTGTAGCGGGTGCTGCTGGCGTCCAGCCTGCGCGCGACGTCGACCATGTCGGTCTCGCTGTAGGCCGCCTCCCGGAAGGCGTTGACGATCGCCGCGGCCGCCCCGACCGCCGGCAGGCCCTTGCCCCGCACGTCACCGATGAGCAGCCTGAGCCCGTACGGCGTGTCGGCCGCCTCGTAGAAGTCCCCGCCGATGCGCGCCTCCGCCGCAGCCGCGAGGTACAGCGACTCGATCTCGACGTTCCGGAAGCGGCGGGGCATGGGACTCATCACCACCTGCTGTGCCGCGTCGGCGACGAGCCGGACCTGGAAGAGGGTGCGCTCCCGCTGGAGCCGGAGATGGCTCCCGTACGCGGCGGCCACCGTGACCGCGATGATCCCCGCGGCCGTCCACCACGTTCCCAGGTCGGGGAAGACGAGGCTGAGGCCGATCATCAGGAAGAGGCAGACCGTCCCGAGCAGCACGGTCGGAAGCACCGGCCACATGGCGGCGGCCAGGGCCGGCGCGGCGGGCAGGAGGCGGCTGAACGCCATTTCCGGCGGAGTGGCGTAGGCCAGGCTCGCAATGACGATGGTCAGGATGACCGGCGACAGCCGCACAAGTCTTCCCGGGCCGGGGAGCCGACGGAGCCGCGGCCGTCCAGACTCGATCACACTTCACAGAATATCTGCGCGATGAAGGCGCAGCGCTCTGGCGAATCCAGAGGCCTCCGCCTGTTCTGGACCGCAAGACGGCCGGAGCGCAGCGGGGGCGCCCGTCACCGACACCCAGGAACCGAACATACTGGCGAATATCTCGCGAGGGGCATCGTGCCGCTGATGAGCGGCGGCGGCTCGGGGTGCCGGGGCCCGGCTGGGCCCGCGGTCCGTGCGGGAGGGCGTGCTAGGTTCCCTGCGTCGGACGACCGGGAGCGTGGGGTGACGGAAACAACGGGACCGCAGCCGGCGTCGCGGGCGCGCCTGCGGCGGCAGCCGCAGCAGGCGCGCAGCCGGGCCCGGGTCGAGGCGGTCCTGGCCGCGGCCGACCGGATCCTGTCCCAGGAGGGGTACGAGGCGCTGACGATGCGGCGGATCGCCGAGGAGTCGGGCGCGCCGGTGGGCAGCATCTACCAGTTCTACCCCGACAAGAGCGCCGTCGTGGACGCGCTGGGCCGGCGGTACCTCGAGGCGTTCCGGACCGCCATCGACGACCTCGTGGAGCGGGCCGTCGCACGCGGGCTGCCCGACCTGGTGGGCACCATGGTGGATGTCTACGCCGATCTTTTCCGCACCCAGCCGGGCGGCATGGCGCTGTGGGCCGGGCGGCACCTCAGTCCCGAGCTCGCCCGCGCCGACGAGGCGAGCAACGCCCTCATCGCCGAGGGGCTGCAGCGCATCGTGGAGCACCTGACGGGCCGGGCGGGCGGCGAGCAGGTGCGACGGGCGACGCGGATGGTGGTGTGGGCCGCCAACGCCGTGCTGCACGAGGTGTTCAAGGGCGGCGGCGAGCCGGACCTGGAGACGGTCGACGAGCTCAAGCGGATGCTGGACGCCTACTGGGAGGATCTGCGCGGCCGGCTGTCTGCCGCGGAAGGGTGAGCGGGGGCGTTCCGCTGCTCGTCGTGCCCGGGCGCCACGGGAGTGCCGTCGGACGGCCGGCCCCTCTGAGCTGACCTTCCTGACCTCACTTGCCCCGCCTTGCCCTGCCCTCCCTAGCCTTGCCCCGCCCTCCCTAGCCTTGCCCTCCCTGCCTTGCCCTGCACGGCCTTCCCTTCGCTCGCCTGCCCGCCCGGCCCGCCCGCGGAGCACCTCACGCCCCCCGCCCCGTCGGACTGCGGGGCACCTCACGCCCGGCCGGCCCGTCGGCCCGCGGAGCACCTTACGCCCGGCCGGCCCGTCGGCCCGCGGAGCACCTCACGCCCAGCCCGCCCGCGAAGCCCCACCTCGCGCCCCTCCGACCCATAGAACACGAACATCGGTTCATGTTAGGGTGCGGCCCACTCGGACGGCGGCGCGGACACCAACAGCCGTCCCCTTACGCGTCGTTGGGGCGGCCCCGCACGGGCGTTCCGCGTACCGGCAACGGAGGCAGGTGCCTGTGACCACGAGCTCCACCGACCCCGTACGGCTTCCTCGGTTCCCGGAGGGCTTCGTCTGGGGCGCCGCCACGGCCGCGTACCAGATCGAGGGCGCGGGTGGGCAGGACGGCAAGGGTGCCTCCGTCTGGGACACCTTCGTACGACGCCCCGGGGCCGTGCGCGACGGCCACACCGGCGACGTCGCCTGTGACCACTACCACCGGCTCGCCGAGGACGTCGCGCTGATGCGCCGGCTCGGCCTCGACGCGTACCGCTTCTCCGTCTCCTGGCCGCGCGTGCTCCCCGCCGGTGCGGGGCGGGTCGAGCCGCGCGGCCTCGACTTCTACGACCGGCTGGTCGACGCGCTGCTCGACGCCGGGATCGAGCCGACCCCCACCCTGTTCCACTGGGACCTGCCGCAGGCCCTGGAGGACGAGGGCGGGTGGCTGAACCGGGAGACCGCGCACCGGTTCGCCGAGTACGCGGCCGTGACCGCGGAACGGCTCGGCGACCGGGTCAAGCGGTGGATCACCCTGAACGAGCCCTTCGTGCACATGTCCTTCGGCTACGGCTTCGGCGTCCACGCGCCGGGCCGCGCGCTGATGCTGGACGCGCTGCCTGTCGCCCACCACCAGCTGCTCGGCCACGGGCTGGCGACCGCCGCCCTGCGGGCCGCGGTTCCGCACGCGCAGGTGCTGATCGCCAACAACTGCACGCCGGTGCGCCTGCGGCCCGACGCCCGGTCGGACGAGGACACCGCCGCGGCCTCGGCCTACGACGTCCTGCACAACCGGCTGTTCAACGACCCTATCCTGCTGGGCAGTTACCCGGACCTGTCCGCCTACGGCATGACCGACCCGGAGTGGGGAGGGGTGGTGCGCGACGGCGATCTGGCCACGGTCGCCGAACCGCTGGACGGTCTGGGCATCAACTACTACAACCCGACCTGGGTCACCGCTCCCGCCGACCCCGCCGCCGGACTGCCCTTCGACCTCGCCGAGCCGCAGGAGGCTTACCGGCGCACCGCGTTCGACTGGCCCGTGGTCCCCGACGGGCTCACGGAGCTGCTCACCGGTCTCGCGACCCGCTACGGCACGGCCCTGCCGCCGGTGTGGATCACCGAGAACGGCTGCTCGCAGCCGGCCGGACTCCAGGACCAGGAGCGCATCGACTACCTCGCGGGACACGTCGCCGCGGTCGGGCGCGCCATGGACCGAGGGGTGGACGTACGTGGCTACTTCACCTGGTCGCTGCTGGACAACTTCGAGTGGGCGGAGGGCTATCACCAGCGCTTCGGCCTGGTCGAGGTCGACTTCGCCACCCTGCGTCGCACGCCCAGGGCGAGCTTCGCGTGGTACCGCGACCTCATCGCCTCCCAGCGGTCCTGAGCGACGGAGTCACCATGGCCCCTGCCCCCGCGGCGGACGACGCGGACGCCGTGTGCGCCGCCGTCCTGGCCGAGCCCACCGTCCCGGTCACGGCCCCGTGGACGGCGAGCCTCTCGCTCGCCACGCTCGCCGTCTTCATGGCGTTCATGACGCCCATCCAGATCCTGCTGCCGCTCCAGCTCGAGCACATCGACCCGCACGACAAGAACGCCGCGCTCTCGCTCGTCACCGGTCTCGGCGCGCTCGTGGCGGTGATCGCCAATCCGCTCGCGGGCGCCTGGTCGGACCGGACCACGAGCCGCTTCGGCCGCCGGCGGCCCTGGATCCTCGGGGGCGCCCTGGCCGGGGCGGCGGGGCTCGCGGTGACCGCCTCGCAGCACACCGTGGCCGGGGTCGCCGTCGGCTGGTGCCTCGCGCAGGCGGGCCTCAACGCGATGCTGGCCGGAGTCACCACCCCGATCGCCGACCGCGTGCCGCTCGGCCAACGCGCCCAGGTCTCCGGCTGGACCGGCCTGATGCAGTCCGTCGGCCTCGTGCTGGGCGCGCTGGTCACCACCCTCCTGGTCACCGGCGTCCTGTCCGGCTACGTGACCCTGGCCGTGCTCACCGTCGCCCTCGCCCTCCCCTTCGTGCTCCGGTACGCCGAGCCGCCGCTTCCGTCGGAACTGCGCCCCGCCTTCGACGCCCGCGCCTTCGCGCGCTCGCTGTGGCTGAGTCCTCGTCGGCACCCCGACTTCGGCTGGGCCTGGCTCACCCGGTTCCTGATCAACCTGGGCAACGCCCTGGGCACCCTCTACCTCTTCTACTTCCTGGCCGACGCCGTCCACTACGGCGACCCGGGCACCGGCGTACTGGTCCTCACGCTGGTCTACACCGCCTGCGCCGCGCTCACCGCCGTTCCCGTGGGGGTGCTGTCCGACCGCGTCGGGCGCCGCAAGGGTTTCGTCGTCCTGTGTGCGCTGGTCATGGCCGCCGCGGCGCTGCTCCTCGCCCTGTTCCGCACCTGGCCGTCCACCCTCGCCGCGGCAGCGGTCCTCGGCGCGGGCTACGGCGTCTACCTCGCCGTCGACCAGGCCCTGGTCACCCAGGTCCTGCCCGAGGCCGCGGACCGCGCGAAGGACCTCGGCGTCATCAACATCGCCAACTCGGGCCCCCAGGTGCTGGCTCCCGCCCTCGCCTCGCCGGTCATCGCCCACCTCGGCGGCTACACCGGCCTCTACACCGCCGCGGCCCTGGTCATCCTCATCGGCGGCCTCCTGGTCAGCCGCATCCGTGGCGTGGCCTGAAACCCTCCGTGCGTCAGCAGGGGCCCTTGTCCTGGCCCGTGCCGCACACCGGTCCGGGATCCTCGTAGATCGAGATCAGGAAGGCGATCCAGGCCACCAGGGCCACCACCGTGCCGATGCGCCAGAGCAGTTCGGCGCGGCCGCGCAGGCGCTTGCCGGGCTCGCCGCCGGTCTCCTCGTTGTCCTCTTCGCTGTTCATGGTCCCCCCTCGGATGAGCGCGCCGGAGGGATACCCGCGACACACCGGCCGCAACCGGGGTGCGGATGCGGCCAATCGGAGGCACACGGTCCGGGCGCACGGGTGCCGGCCGGCGAAAGCGGCGACGCGGGTGTCTTCCGCACCGCTCCCGACCCGGCGACGGGCGAGCAGCGGACCGTCGGCTCCCTGACGCTGTCCGCCGATGCTGCGCCGCCGGTGTCCACGGTCCGTATAGCGGCCGGTACTCGATGCCCGCCCGCTGTCCCCGCGCGCCGGTGTGCCGGGCGTACGCTCCGGCGCGAGCGCCCTCGCGCGCCTACGGTTCCGACGGCGGCGCCCAGGAGGGGCCGTGGGAGCGCACGCTCGTCGTCGCGCGGGGTGGCCGACTCCGGTCGCCGCCGCGAAGGCGCTTCCCCGACCCACTCCTGTGGTCAAGGGGGCGCGGGTTCACACCTGTCGTCCCGGCCCTGCGGAAACGCAGGTCGGAAGCCGTTCTCTCGGGATCGAGAGGGCGGCCTTCGGCGCGTTCGGAGCCGGGGCGGGCGCCCCGGTGATCGCGGGTGCGCGGGGGCATGGGTGCGGATCGGGCCAGGGCGGCAGGTTTGGGGCACCCTCCGGAGGGAATGGACGGCGGTCAGTGGCACGGGCAAATTCAGTCGCGCCGTCGAACTGATGGCTGATTCTGAGGGGGAGGTGGAGTGACCATGACCATGCCCGCCGTCGAGCTCCCCGAGTTGTGGATGCCTCATCCGCTGCGGGTCAATCCGCACCTGCCCGGTCTGCGCGCCGAGAGCGAGACCTGGGCGCGCGAGATGGGCATGCTGAGCGGCGCGGAAGGACGGCCGGACGGGCCGGACCGCCGCGCGATCTGGACCCGGCCCCAATTCAGGGCCATGACGGTCGACCAGCTCACCGCCTGGACACTTCCGGACGCGGCCCCGGACGACCTCCGGCTCAACCACCGGTTCAACGTATGGGCACTGGCGTGGGACGACTACTTCGCCTCCGCCTTCAAACGCACGGGTGACTTCCAGGGCGCCCTGGAGTTCACCGCCCGGCTCCACGCCTTCCTGCGGCCGGAGCCGGGCGTGCGGCTGCCGGAACCGACGAACGCCGTCGAGCGGGGAATCGCGGACCTCCAGCAGCACCTGTTCCCGCCGAGGCTGGCGCACTGGCGGCAGGAGTTCAACCGGGCTCTGGCGCGGTACGTCGACGCGGGGGTCCAGGAACTGGCCAACAGCCGCGCCGGCCGAGTGCCGCACCTGATCGATTACGCGCCCTTCCGGCGCGACAGCTTCGCCGCTCACACCGCGCCCTACTCCGTCGAACTCTCCACGGGTGCACGAATACCCGAGCGGGTCCGACATAGTCGGACCGTCCACGGACTGCTGGCCGCCTTCATGGACGTCATGGGACTCGCCAACGACATCGCGTCCTACGAACGGGAGGTCCACGAGGAACGAGACGTCAACAACCTGGTCGTGGTCATAGGGACGTCCATGGGAATCCCCCTCCACGAGGCCGTTCCCGCCGCCGTCCATCTGGTGAACTCCCGCATGCGCGACTTCGAGGACCTACGGCGGGACGAAATCCCGCGCCTCGCCCGCCAGTTCGGCTTACGTCAGGACGAGCGGGCCGAGCTCGACACCTGGATCAACGGAGCCTGCGGCTTCCTCTCCGGTCTCCACGCCTGGTACACCGGAGCCCCCCGATACGCCGAGGAACGATGCGAAGGGGGCACCGGCATGTGCGCTCCGGCACCCCCCTCCCTCTAGTCCCGCCCGTCCGCCCGCGTCGTCCGGCGTCGGCGCAGGAGGCGTCCGAGGCGCGTCCACCACCCGGCGCGCACCTCGGGCCGCCGGCCGGTTTCCGGGCCGCTCGCCCGGACCGTCTCCGTCGGCGCCGCCGGCGTGGGCTTCCCGCTGGTCTGCGGCGGCGGGGCCGGCAGCGGGGCCGGAAGCTGTTCGCCCCTGGGCGGGCGGGGGGCGAACGTGACGGGCAGCGCCGTCAGGTGCCGGGCCCAGGTGGAGGAGCGCCAGCTGAGCTCCTCCTCGGGAACGGCCAGGACGATGTCCGGGAGCCGGGTGAGCAGGATGTCGATGCCGGTGTCGGCGATGATGCGGCCGATGTCCTGGCCGGGACACTCGTGGCTGCCGGCGCTGAAGGACAGGTGCGCGCGGTTGTGGTGCACCGGGGTCGCGGGGTCCGGGCGGATCGTCTCGTCGACGTTCCCGGCGGCGAGGCCCAAGAGGAGCATGTCCCCGGCCTTGATGTGCTGACCGCCGAGCGTGGTGTCCCCGTTCGCGAAGCGGGCGGGGCACACCATCAGCGGGGGCTCGTCCCAGAGGACCTGCTCGACGGCCTCGGGCAGGGTCATCTGCCCGCCGGCCAGCGAGCCGCGGAACCGCGGGTCGGTGACCACCATGCGCAGGACGTTGGACATGAGGTTGGCCGTGGTCTCGTAGCCGGCGAGCAGGATGAGGCGCAGGTGCTGCATGACCTCCTCGTCGGTGAGGTTCGCCGGATGGGCCAGCAGGGCGGAGGCGATGTCGTGCCCCGGGCTCACCTTCTTGTCCCTGACGATCTGTTCGAGGCTCTCGACCACGAGCGCGTTGCTGGCGAGCGAGGTCTCGGTGGCCTTGAACAGGTCGCGTGCGGCGTGCACGAGCCGCGGAGCGCCCTCCTCGGACATGCCGAGGAGGTGCGTGAGGGTGAGCATGGGAAGCTGCTCGGTGAACCGGTCGACCAGCTCGGCCTCGCCCTTCTCGCAGAACGAGTCGATCAGTTCGTGCGCGAAGCGGTTGATGTGGCGCCGGACGCCACGGTGGTCGAACTGGTCGAGCGAGGCCGTGACGGCTCCGCGCAGCCGCTGGTGCTCCTCGCCGTCCGCGTTCACGCAGTCGGGACGCCAGCCGATCATCGGCACGAGCGGCGAGGTCTCGGCGTCGATCTCCCCGCTCGTCCAGCCGTGCCAGATCCGGGGGTCGCGGGAGAACTGGGTGGAGCGGGTGGCCACGTCCCGGTTCTCGGTGTACCCGAGCACGAGCCAGGCGCGTACGTCTCCCTCGAGCAGGACGGGCGCCACCGGACCATGGGCGGCGCGGAGTTCCTCGTACAGGCCCATCGGGTCCGTCTCCGCGACGGGGCCGTGCAGCCGGGTCCGGCCGCCGGTTCCCGTGCCCACGTGGGCCGGGCAGCCCGGCGGCGGGAGGACCCCGGGCTCCTCGGTGGCGTGTTCGGAGGATGGAAGGGTCATGCGGTCTCCTGGGCGGCGAGGGTGCACAGGTAGACCATCAGCGAGAGCAGGGCGTCCCGGCAGGACGCCCGGTCGCGCGCGTCACAGGTGACGATGGGGACGGAATCGCTGAGGGCCAGAGCCGTGCGCAGTTCTGGTACGGGGTAGTGCGGAGCCTCCGGAAAGGCGTTGACGGCCACGACGAACGGGACGCGGCGGTCCTCCAGGCGGGTGACGACCTCGAAACAGACTTCGATCCTGCGGGTGTCGACGAGGACCACGGCGCCGAGCGCGCCTTCGAAGATCCCGTTCCACAGGAACCAGAAGCGCTCCTGTCCGGGCGTCCCGAACAGGTAGAGCACCAGCTCCTCGTTGATGCTGATGCGGCCGAAGTCCATCGCGACGGTCGTGGTGTTCTTGCCCGCGGCGCCGGGGTTGTGGTCGATGCCGACGCCGGCCTGGGTCATGGTCTCCTCGGTGGTGAGGGGAGGGATCTCGCTCACCGCTCCGACCATGGTCGTCTTGCCGACACCGAAGCCGCCGACGACGACGACCTTCACGCCCCTGGCGCCGTGGGGCAGCAGCAGGTCGGTGTCACGCGGGCCTGCCTTGGGCGGCGCGTCAGAGTTTGCGTAGTCCATGGATCACCGCCTCCAGTAGGCCGCGGTCGGGATAGGCCGCGACGGGCACGGGTGCAATCGCCTCCACGTGTTCGTCGGCGACGAGCTGGGAGAGCAGCACGGTGACGACGCTGAACGGAAGGGTGAGGTAGGCCGACACCTCGGCCACCGACAGCGGGTACTGGCACATGGAGAGGATGGCCGCCGGCTCGGGGGACATCGAGGGTTCCGGTTCGGACCTCGCCGCGATCAGGGTGACGAGGTCGAAGCTCTTGGCCGAGGACTCCGCGCCGCCGGTGATGACGTAGAGCGGAACGGGTTGGGCCTCGTCCCAGGGATCCTGGTTCTCCGACGTCACATCGCCTGCCGGACGTCATCACGAGGCGGACTGGTCATGTTCCGGCCGATCCGGACCACGAGCGTGCGCATGCGGTCGCCGAGCAGGCCCGCGTCCACCTCCGGGTCCGCCAGGACCGCGAGGTACGCCCCGGGGCCGGCCGCCATCAGGGAGAAGTAGCCGGCGTCGGCCTCGATCCCGACCATGTGCGTCGAGCCGTCCCCGTGCGGGAACATCTGCGCGATGGCCCGGGCCAGGCTCTGGATGCCCGAGCAGGCGGCGGCGATGGCGTCGGCCCGGTCGGGAGCCGTCTCGGCCTGGCCGATGCACAGGCCGTCCGAGGAGAGGACGACGACGTGTCGTACGTGCGGAACGCCGCCCACGAGCTCCTTGAGCATCCAGTCAATGTTGGGCAGTGGCTGCATGTTAGTCGACCTCATCAGACGGCTCGCTGTGTGGAGTGGGGGATTCGGCGCCCGATCGCCTCGTGCCGTTGAACGCCTCCCACATCAGACCCGGCTGGCGGGCCGGCAGAGAGGTGCCGGTGGCGGAGGGCTCGGGGCCCGTACGGACGATCGGCGGCGGGACGGGCGACTCCCGGCGCCGGCGGGGGAGCCCGTTCACGGTCTTCTCGGCCGCGACGAAGGGCGACGGGCCTTCGGACAGGGGTTCGGCGACGGGCTCGGCCGCGGGTGGGGCCACGGGCCGGGCCGCTGGCCGGGCCGCGGGCGGGGGGAGCGGACGGTTCGGGCCGCCCATGCGCTTGCGGACGGGCTCCGGGATTTTCACGACGGGCCCCTCCATCGTGGTGATCAGGCGTCTGGGCACCAGGACGACGGCGCGCACGCCTCCGTACGCCGAGGTGCGGAGGTCGACGTCGCAGCCGTGCTCACGGGCCAGTCGGGCCACGACCGGCAGGCCGAGCTGGGTCACCTCGCCGAGGCCGGCCAGGAAGATGCCGGTCGTCGACTGGGTCATGACGCGTGCGATGCGCTGCCGGACCTCTTCGGTGAGTCCGACGCCGCGGTCCTCGATCTCGATCGCGATGCCGGAGGGCACCTCGCTCGCGCTCACCTCCACCGGTGTGTGCGGGGGCGAGAACGACGTGGCGTTGTCCAGGAGTTCGGCGAGCAGGTGCATCAGCGGTTCGGCTCCGGGACCGATCACCGCCACCTGCGTGACCGACTGCAGCTTCACGCGGGGGAAGTCGACGATGCGTGACATGGCACCGCGCAGCACGTCGTACAGCGGAATGGCCTTCGACCACTGGCGCCCGGGCCGGGCGTCGCCCATGACCGCGATGCTGGCCGCGAGGCGGCCGATGAGCGCGTTGCGGTGGTCGACCTTCTGCAGGTCGCGGGAGAGCAGGAGGTCCGTGCCGTGGACGATCTGCATGGTGTGGAGGTCCTTGCCGAGCTGGTGCACGATCGCCTGGACCCGGCGTGCGACGGCCACGAGTGCCCGCTGGGAGGAGTCCCGTGTGCTCTCCTCGGCCTCCACGGCCTCGAGAAGCGTCCGCAGGGCGCCTCGCAGCGCCTTGGTGAACTCGTCGTCGAGGTGTTCCCCGAAGGAGACGGAGTACAGGATGTCCGAGGTGGCGTCGCCCTTGCGCAGCCGGGCGACGGCCGCGGGGAGGAGCTTCTCGGCCATCCACGTGGTGGCGGTGCGCTGGTCGGCCAGGCGCCCGAGCAGCGCGGCCTCGCGCTGGGCGGCCGCTTCCCGGGCCTCGGCGGACGCCCGTGCGTGACGGGCCGCCTCCGCCGCTCGTGACAGGCGCACCGTCACCATCGAGCTGACGACGGTGAGGGACACCGCGGCGAGGCCGCACCAGGCGATCGTGGGCCGTATCTGCGCGGGGGAGAGGGCCAGCCCTATGACGAGGACGCCGGCCAGGAGCCCCGGCGGGACGAGCCACACCGGAGCTGTCGCACGGGGCCGGGCTCTGGAAGTTGAACCTGCGCGAACCATCAAGGGCGTCCCTAAACAGTCGGGAATACGAGCTGACCGAAGTGATGCGAAGTGATGCGACGCGCCGTCAGGAAGGAACAGCGACGTCGCTCGGCCGCGCACACGTGCTCGAATGGCAGCGTCCATCACTCGCAGTGAGCGCGCCGCAACACATGTGGGGAGCATAGTCAGTTCGGGTTTGGCGTGTGACCTCGATGAAGGGAAGGCGCCCATCGGTCAAACGGCGTCATTAGGCGGCCGGAATTCGCTCGAAAAATGACATCAAGCGATCGAATTGATCGCTGCTTATCGTTAATAGCGAACCTGAGGGAACGACAGTGCGGCCGGGACACCTGGAGAGGTGTCCCGGCCGCCGGTCTCGCGCGAGGTCTCAGGCGATCTCTACGAGGAGGTCGCCGCCTTCCACCTGCTGGATGCGGGCGATGGCCAGGCGGGAGACCCGGCCGCTCCTCGGCGCGGTGATCGCGGCCTCCATCTTCATCGCCTCGATCGTGGCCACCGTCGCACCGGCCTCGACCTCGTCGCCCTCGGCGACGGCCAGCGTGACCACGCCGGCGAACGGTGCCGCGACGTGCCCCGGGTCGGACCTGTCGGCCTTCTCGGTCACCGGCAGGTCGGCGGCCGCGGCCTTGTCGCGCACCTGGGTCGGGCGCAGTTGGCCGTTCAGGGTGGACAGCACGGTCCGCATGCCCCGCTCGTCGGCCTCGCCGACCGCCTCCAGCTCGATGAGCAGCCGCACGCCGGGGCCGAAGTCGACGGCGTACTCCTTCCCGGGCTGCAGCCCGTAGAAGAAGTCCTTGCTGTCGAGCACGCTGGTGTCGCCGAACGCCTGGCGGTGGGCCTCGAACGCCTGCGTCGGCCCGGGGAAGAGCAGGCGGTTCAGCGTCGCCCGGCGGTCCTTCTCCAGGCCCGCCCGGTCCTCCGCGGTCAGCTCCCGCATCGGCTTGGGCCCGGCCCGGCCCTCCAGGGCCTTGCTGCGGAACGGCTCCGGCCAGCCGCCCGGCGGCGTGCCCAGCTCGCCGTGCAGGAAGCCCACGACCGAGTCGGGGATGTCGAAGCGGTTCGGCGCCGCCTCGAAGTCCTCGGGCGCCACCCCGGCGCCCACGAGGTGCAGCGCGAGGTCGCCCACCACCTTCGACGACGGCGTGACCTTCACCAGCCGGCCCAGCATCCGGTCCGCGGCCGCGTACGTCGCCTCGACGTCCTCGAAGCGGTCGCCGAGGCCGAGCGCGACCGCCTGGGTGCGCAGGTTGGAGAGCTGGCCGCCGGGGATCTCGTGGTGGTACACGCGCCCGGTCGGGGAGTCCAGACCCGCCTCGAAGGGTGCGTAGATCCTGCGGACGCTCTCCCAGTACGGCTCCAGGTCGCCGACCGCCTGCAGATCGAGGCCGGTGGGCCGGTCGGAGTGGTCGGTCGCGGCGACGATCGCCGACAGCGAGGGCTGCGACGTCGTGCCGGCCATGGACGCCACCGCGCCGTCCACCGCGTCCGCCCCGGCCTGGATCGCCGCGAGGTACGTGGCGAGCTGGCCGCCTGCGGTGTCGTGGGTGTGCAGGTGCACCGGCAGGTCGAACTCCCTGCGCAGCGCGGAGACCAGCCTGGCCGCGGCGGGGGCGCGCAGCAGACCGGCCATGTCCTTGACCGCGAGCACGTGGGCGCCGGCGTCGACGATCTTCTCGGCGAGCCGCAGGTAGTAGTCCAGCGTGTACAGCTTCTCGGCGGGGTCGGAGAGGTCGGACGTGTAGCACAGCGCGACCTCGGCGACCGCCGTCCCCGTCTCCCGTACGGCGTCGATCGCGGGCCGCATCCGGTCCACGTCGTTGAGCGCGTCGAAGATCCGGAAGATGTCGATCCCGGTGGCGGCGGCCTCCTGTACGAAGGCGTCGGTCACCTCGGTCGGGTACGGGGTGTAGCCCACGGTGTTGCGGCCCCGCAGCAGCATCTGCAGGCAGATGTTCGGCACCGCGTCGCGCAGCGCCGCCAGGCGCTCCCACGGGTCCTCCGCGAGGAAGCGCAGCGCCACGTCGTAGGTGGCGCCGCCCCAGCACTCGAGGGACAGCAGCTGCGGCATGGTGTGCGCCACCGCCGGGGCCACGGCGAGCAGGTCCTTGGTGCGGACCCGGGTGGCGAGCAGCGACTGGTGGGCGTCGCGGAAGGTGGTGTCGGTGACGCCGATGGTCGGCGACTCGCGCAGGCTCCGCGCGAAGCCCTCGGGGCCGAGCGCGGTGAGCCGCTGCCGGGAGCCGGCGGGCGGCTCGCCGGCGGGCAGCGCCGGCAGCTTGGTGACCGGGGAGACCAGTTCGGGCCGCGGGCCGTGCGGCTTGTTCACGGTGACGTCGGCGAGATAGGTGAGCAGCTTCGTGCCGCGGTCGGCCGAGTGGCGCGCGGTCAGCAGGTGCGGCCGCCGCTCGATGAAGGCCGTCGTGACCTGCCCGGCCTGGAAGTCCGGGTCGTCGAGCACGGCCTGCAGGAACGGGATGTTGGTGGACACGCCCCGGATGCGGAACTCGGCCACCGCGCGCCGGGCACGGCCGACGGCGGCCTTGAAGTCCCGGCCCCGGCAGGTCAGCTTGACCAGCATCGAGTCGAAGTGGGCGCTGACCTCCGTACCGGCGTGGGTGGTGCCGCCGTCCAGCCGGATGCCCGAGCCGCCCGGAGAGCGGTAGGCGCTGATCATGCCGGTGTCCGGGCGGAAGCCGTTGGCCGGGTCCTCGGTGGTGATCCGGCACTGCAGCGCGGCGCCGCGCAGCACGACGGACTCCTGCGCCAGGCCGAGGTCGGCGAGGGTCTCCCCCGAGGCGATGCGCAGCTGCGACTGCACCAGGTCGATGTCGGTGACCTCCTCGGTCACCGTGTGCTCGACCTGGATGCGCGGATTCATCTCGATGAAGACGTGGTTGCCCTCGGGGTCGAGGAGGAACTCCACGGTGCCCGCGTTGCGGTAGCCGATCTCGCGGGCGAACCGTACGGCGTCGTCGCAGATGCGCTGCCGTACCGCCGGGTCGAGGTTCGGGGCCGGCGCCAGCTCGATCACCTTCTGGTGGCGGCGCTGCACCGAGCAGTCCCGCTCGAACAGGTGGATGACGTTCCCCTCGCCGTCGGCGAGGATCTGCACCTCGATGTGCCGGGGGTCGACGACGGCCTTCTCCAGGAAGACGGTGGCGTCGCCGAACGCGGACTCGGCCTCGCGGGCCGCCGCCTCGATGGCCTCGCGCAGGGCCGCCGGCTCCTCGACCCGCCGCATCCCGCGCCCGCCGCCGCCGGCGACCGCCTTGACGAACACCGGGAAGCCGATGTCCTCGGCGGCCGCGACCAGTTCGTCCACGTCGGTGGACGGCGCCGAGGAACCGAGCACCGGCACCCCGGCCGCGCGGGCGGCGGCCACCGCACGCGCCTTGTTGCCGGTCAGCTCCAGGGTCTGCACGGACGGGCCCACGAACGTGATGCCCGCCTCCTCGCACGCGCGCGCCAGCTCCGGGTTCTCGGACAGGAATCCGTACCCCGGGTAGACCGCGTCGGCACCCGCCAGACGGGCCGCCCGGATGATCTCCTCCACCGAGAGGTAGGCGCGCACCGGGTGCCCGGGCTCGCCGATCTCGTACGCCTCGTCGGCCTTCAGCCGGTGCAGCGAGTTGCGGTCCTCGTGGGGGAAGACGGCGACCGTGCGCGCGCCCAGTTCGTAGCCGGCGCGGAACGCGCGAATCGCGATCTCGCCGCGGTTGGCCACCAACACCTTGCGGAACATTTCTGATCCCTTCGCCCGGCTCGTTTCGGCAACGCTAAGGGCTGCCCGGTGACGTTCTGAAGGCACCCGAGCAGTGACATGGATCATCGCGCCCGGGTGGACGAGCGGCTGCGTCATCGGGATTTCATCGGCCGTCCCCAGCGTGTCCGCGTGCGGACCGACGCCCGGACCGGTCGGACTGGCGGAGGTCGCCGACAAGGCGGTGCCGAGGGCGTCGGGCATAACATCCGGAACCATCCGGAACCATCCGGAGTGACACGGAGGCCACGGAGGTGCCGCTCGGTGCCGGAGCCGGCTCAGGTGCCGGCTCCGGGTGCGGCTCAGGAGCCGGTGACGCCCAGGGACTGGATGTCGACCATGCCGTAGGCCTCGCTGACGTACACGTTGGTGAGCCGGGGATTGCGGTAGTTGAGGGACTTCACGGCGGACGCCGGCAGGTAGTAGGCGCCGTCGGTGAGCCTGTGGTTGATCTGGCGGTAGAGCTCGGTGGCCCGCGTGCCGTCCTTCTCGGCCCTGGCCTGGTCGAACAGGGCGTTGATCGCCGGGTCGTCGACCTGGGCGTAGTTGGTGTTGCTGCTCGGCAGGATCTGACGTCCGTCGGCCAGCGGCTGCAGGAAGCCCGAGCCGTGCGGGAAGTCGGCGACCCAGTTGGTCGAGATCAGGCCGTAGCCCTTGTTCTTCACCTGGCTGGGAGAGCCGGCGGTCTCGAAGAACTTCGAGATCTCCAGCTTCTCGATCTCCAGGGTGATGCCCACCTTCCCGAGGGCGGCCTTGAGCGCCTCGGCGGCCGCGACGTCCTTCGGCCTGGACTCGCGCACGGCGATCCTGGTGGTGAATCCGTTCGGCCGTCCGCAGGCAGCGAGCTCCTCCTTCGCCTTCGCCGGCCGGGGCTTCCCCGTCGTCAGGCCGAAGGGGTCGTAGGCGTCGCTGCCGGGGACGGTCGGCGGCAGCATGTTGCCGTAGCGGGTGCCGGCGACCGGACCGCCGTGGGCGGTCTCCAGCGCGGTGGTGTCGGCCGCGTACAGGACGGCCTTGCGGCAGTGCTCGTCGTCGAACGGAGCCGTCTTGGAGACGAGCGCGTACGCCCGGAGGTAGCCGGAGTACGGGGCGTCGGCATGGGCCTTCAGCTTCTGGTCCCGGAGCACCTTGACGGAGGAGGCCTGGGTCAGCCCGGCCTGCGAGGCGTCGAGGTCGACGCTGCCGTCGACGAGCCGCCGGGCCACCTGCTCCGGATCGGAGGAGACGTTCAGCTCGATCCGGTCCGGCAGTGCCTTCCGCAGTGGGTCGGTCGCCGGGCTCCAGTTCGTGTTGCGCACCAGGACGAGCGACGTGCCGGGCTTGTACGAGTCGAACCTGTAGGGCCCCGACGAGACCGGCTTCGTCCCGTAGCGGCTGCCGGTGTCCTTGGTCTTGGGCACGGGCACGGTGGCACCCGTGGCCAGCAGGTGCGGGAAGCGCGAGTCCGGTGCGGCGAGGCGGAAGACGAGGGTGCGTTCGTCCGGTGTCCCGACCGACTTCAGACCGGTGCCGCCGTCCTTGTACGGGCCCAGGTAGTTCTGCCCCTGGTCGAGGAGCTCCGTCATGTAGAGGGGACCACCGGAGAGGACGTCCTGCGCGAAGACGCGCTCGATCGCGTACTTGACGTCCTGGGAGGTGATCGGAGTGCCGTCCTCGAACGTCACCCCGGTCCTGAGCCTGACGGTGTACGTCCTTCCGTCCGGGGAGACCTCGGGCCGGGCCTCGGCCAGGTCGGGGACGAGTTCGAGGCCCTGCTTGCCGGGCTTCGTGTCGTAGGTGAGCAGCGTCCGGCTGTAGAGGCGCTGCATGTTCCAGACCCACCCGTAGTAGGAGCGGGCCGGGTCCCAGGAGTCGGCGTCGACGCCGCTGGCGAGGCGCAGGGTGCCGCCCTTCCGGGCCGAGGCGTTGACCACCTTGCCGACCGCGGCGTCGAAGCCGCCGGAGGCGGTTCCTCCGGAGGGCGAGCCCGAGCCGCCGCCCGTGGCCGCGGTGTTCCCGCCCTTGTCCTTGTCCTTGCCCAGATTGACGACGAGGGCGGTGACGCCGCCGCCGGTGACCAGTGCCGCCGCGACGGCGATCGCCACGATACGGCGGGTCCGCGCGCGTCCGCCCGGACGGGCGCCGGCGGGGCGGGACGGTGACGTCGCGGGAGAGCCGGACGTCCAGGTGGAGACGAGGACCGGATCGCCGCCGGGCCGCTGCGGCGCCGTCGTGCCGGCCACCGGTCCGGACGTCGGTGCCGGTGTGGGAGGCGGCGTCGGCGGGAGGGGCGGGGGCGGCACAGGCGCGGGCGGCGTGGCCGGGGGAGCGGTGGCCGGGGTGGCCGTGGCGGGGTCCGGCGCCGGGGCGGGGGCCGGATCCGGTGCCGGCGCGGGCTTCTTGATCAGGGCGTCCCGCGGGTCCGGAGGCGTCGGCGCCGGTCCGGCACCGTCCTCCTTGCCCGAACCGGAGGTGCGCGGGTCCGGCGCGGGGGCCGGATCCGGCGACGGATCCGCTGACGGTGCCGCCGGGGATTCGGGGCCCGTCGGGCGGGTGAGGGCCAGGGCCACCGCGTCCGGCAGCCAGTCGGTTTCCTTGGGCAGCCCGCCGCCGTACGTGTGGCCGCCGGTCTCGCCGAGCAACCGGGCGAACTCGGCGAGGAGTTCGGGAACGGTGGGCCGCTGCTCGGGATCCTTCGCCAGGCACCGGCCGACGAAGTCGGTGTCGGTGGGCAGGCCTTGGAGAGCGGGAGGCTCGTACACGGCGCGGAAGTTCACCGAGTGCGGAGAGCCGCTGCCGAACGGTGCCGCACCGGTCCCCGCGTAGGCCAGCACCGCCCCGAGGGAGAACACGTCGCTAGCCGCCCCGACCTGACGTCCGGTCACCTGCTCCGGGGACATGAAACCGGGAGTGCCGATCACCATGCCCGTCCGGGTGAGGACGCTCGCCTCCGCGACGATGGAGATGCCGAAGTCGATGACGCGGGGACCGTCGGCGGCGAGGAGCACGTTCGACGGCTTCAGGTCCCGGTGGACGAGCCCCGTGCCGTGGATGGCTTCCAGGGCCTCGACCAGGCCGGCCCCCAGGACGAGCAGCGGGCGCCGGGGCCAGGCGCCGTGGGCGCGGACCGCCGCGTCGAGCGGCATGCCGGGCACGTACGCGGTGGCGAGCCAGGCGGGGGAGCCCTCGGGGTCGGCGTCGACGACGGCCGCGGTGAAGAATCCCGTCACTCGGCGGGCCGCCTCCACCTCCCGGGCGAAGCGGCGCCGGAAGTCGGGGTCCTCCGCGAGTTCGGCGCGCACCACCTTCACGGCGACCATCCGGCCGCTGGTGGAGCGTCCCAGGTACACCCGGCCCATGCCGCCCGCGCCGAGGCGCGCGAGGATCCGGTAGCGCCCCACCTGCCGCGGGTCTGCGGCGCCCAGCTCTTCCAACGTCCCCCCAGCCGGTGATCCCACGTCCGGGGACCGTCCGTCGACGATTACATCAGACGCCGTCGCCCCTCCGGCCGCCCTCTTCTCCATCCATCGGGCCGCCCGCCGGGCGCCCGTTCGTGTGGACTCCTGTTCGACCCCGGGTGGCCGCACCCGCCTGCCGCGGGTCCGTCGGCGCGGGCGCGCGGGCGGTGTGGCTGAAACGTCTCGCCTCCGGCGTGCGGGGCCGCCCGTTCGGCGGACGCCGTCGTGCGCCGTCGCGCACCCGTCTCCCGGGTCATGACCTGAGGGATCGTCAAAGTGGATTTCCGCTAACGGAGTTGCGCAGGGGCGCAAAGCCGGAAGCGCGCGCCCCCGCGGGCTCTCCCCGGGTGGCTCGAATGTCGTCGTCGGCCCGGATAAACCCCGCGTCGAACAAGATCACTGCTTCGAGGTAATGCCCCCGTTCCAGCTGGGCGGACGCCGTCCTCAGGCCGCTACTGTTCCCACGGATCTGGACGGATTCCCAGAGATTGTGTCGGTTTTTCCTCTTTTCAAGGAGCGCTCGTCCCATGACCGTTGAGACCGGCCCGGACACGGAGCTGGAGCCGTCGCGGCCGCAGTCCAGCCTCAGCACCGCGGCTGCCCGTAACCTCGCCACCACGACCAAGTCCGCCCCGCAGATGCAGGAGATCACCTCCCGGTGGCTGCTGCGGATGCTGCCGTGGGTGGAGACGAAGGGCGGCGCCTACCGGGTCAACCGCCGGCTGACCTACACCGTCGGCGACGGTGTCATCGAGTTCGTCCAGGACGGTGCCGCCGTCCGGGTCATCCCCCGGGAACTCGGCGAACTCGCCCTGCTGCGCGACTTCGAGGACGAGGAGGTGCTCAGGGCCCTCGCCGACCGGTGCGTCCAGCGCGACTTCCGCGCCGGCGAGGTCATCGTCGAGCGCGGCACGCCCGCCGAGCAGATCCACCTGATCGCCCACGGCCGGATCGGCCAGACCTCGGTCGGCAAGTACGGAGACGAGGTCGCCGTAGCGGTCCTCGCCGACGGCGACCGGTTCGGCGAGAACGCCCTCCTGGACGCCGACGCCATGTGGGACTACACCGCCACCGCCGAGACGCCCGGCACCCTGCTCACCCTCTCCCGCGCCGACTTCGCCGCCGTGCAGTCCCAGGCGCCCGCGCTCGCGGAGCACATCCGGAACTTCAGCTCGCTGCCCGAGCAGCGGCAGAACAAGCACGGCGAGGCCGAGATCGCCATGTCGGCCGGCCACGTCGGCGAGGCCGAACTCCCCGGCGCCTTCGTGGACTACGAGCTCAAGCCGCGCGAGTACGAGCTCTCCGTCGCGCAGACCGTGCTGCGGGTCCACACCAGGGTCGCCGACCTCTACAACGGCCCGATGAACCAGACCGAGGAACAGCTCCGGCTCACGATCGAGGCGCTCCGCGAGCGCCAGGAGCACGAGCTGATCAACAACCGCGAGTTCGGTCTGCTCAACAACGCCGACTTCAAGCAGCGGATCCAGACCCACTCGGGCCCGCCCACCCCGGACGACCTCGACGAACTGCTCTGCCGCCGCCGCGGTACCAAGTTCCTCTTCGCCCACCCGAAGACGATCGCGGCGATCGGGCGCGAGTTCAACGCCCGCGGCCTCTACCCGGACCACGTCGACGTGGGCGGCCAGTCCGTCCCGGCCTGGCGCGGGGTACCGATCCTGCCCTGCAACAAGATCCCCATCAGCAAGGAGCAGACCAGCTCGATCCTCGCCATGCGCACCGGCGAGGACAACCAGGGCGTCATCGGTCTGCGCCAGACCGGCCTGCCCGAGGAGTACGAGCCGGGCCTGTCGGTGCGCTTCATGGGCATCAACGAGCAGGCGATCATCTCCTACCTGGTCACCACGTACTACTCCGCCGCCATCCTCGTGCCCGACGCGCTCGGCGTGCTGGAGAACGTGCAGATCGCCCGCAGGCGCGACTAGCGCCCGAGCGGCGAGGACTCGTCCGAGGGCCGCGCCGGGCCGGGCTTCCCTGGCCGGGACGGCCCCACCATCCCACCAAGGAGCCACGGATGCCCGATCCCGGGCCTTCCTCCCTGCCCCCGGGTCCGGCCGCGGCGCCAGCCCGTCCACCACTGCCCGGTCCGCCCTCCGCCCCGTTCGGTGCCGCGGGGACCGCGACCGTCGAAGCACCGCCCGCACCCGCCGTGCCCGCGGCCCCCGTCACGGACGGCGGCCTCGCCCCCGTACCGCCGGAGTCCGCACTGGAGCGCGTTCTGCGCGGCCCCAGCGGTCTGGGCACGACGGCGCTGTCCCTCGTCCCGAGGGCCGAGCCGCCGGCCGCACCGGCGGCGCCGCCCGCCGACGCGCCCACGGCCGTCCAGGGCACGCCCATCCCCGGTCTCTACCACCACCCGATCGCCGAGCCCGACCCGGCCCGGGTGGCGGAGGTCAGCCGCCGGATCAAGGAGTGGGCGGTCGACGAGGTCCAGGCGGTCCCGGCGGAGTGGGAGGACCAGTTCGACGGCTTCTCCGTCGGGCGCTACATGGTCGCCTGCCACCCGGACGCGCCGACGGTCGACCACCTGATGGCCGCCACGCGCCTGATGGTCGCGGAGAACGCGGTCGACGACGTCTACTGCGAGGACCACGGCGGCTCGCCCGTCGGGCTCGGCAGCCGTCTCCTCCTCGCGCACACGGCGCTCGACCCGGTGCACACCACGGAGGAGTACGCGCCGGCCTGGCGGGAGTCGCTCGGATCGGACGCCCCGCGACGGGCCTACCGCTCGGCGATGGACTACTTCTGCCGACTGGCCACGCCGTCCCAGGCCGACCGTTTCCGGCACGACATGGCACGGCTGCACATGGGGTACCTCGCCGAGGCGGCGTGGGCCGAGACCGACCACGTGCCGGAGGTGTGGGAGTACCTGGCGATGCGCCAGTTCAACAACTTCCGCCCCTGCCCGACCATCACCGACACCGTCGGCGGCTACGAGCTGCCGGCCGACCTGCACGCCCAGCCCGCCATGCAGCGGGTCATCGCGCTCGCCGGGAACGCGACCACCATCGTGAACGACCTGTACTCCTACACCAAGGAGCTCGACAGTCCCGGCACGCACCTCAACCTGCCCGTGGTGATCGCCGAGCGCGAGGGCCTCTCCGCCAAGGAGGGCTATCTGAAGGCGGTCGAGGTCCACAACGACCTCATGCACGCCTTCGAGGCCGCGGCCGCCGCCCTCGCGGCCACCTGCCCGGCCCCCGTCGTGCTGCGCTTCCTCCGCGGCGTGGCCGTGTGGGTCGACGGCAACCACTACTGGCACCAGACCAACACCTATCGATACAGCCTGCCCGACTTCTGGTAAGAAACGGACTTTTATCTGTGACCAGCACCGAGTTCACCACCGCCGAAGGCACCGCCACCTTCGTCCCTTCGCCCGCGACGCCCTACCAGGGCGACATCGCCCGCTACTGGAACAACGAGGCCAGGCCCGTGAACCTGCGTCTCGGCGATGTGGACGGGCTCTACCACCACCACTACGGCATCGGCGACATCGACCACGCGTCCCTCGGCGACCCCGAGGACAGCGAGTACGAGAAGAAGCTGATCGCCGAGCTGCACCGGCTGGAGTCGGCGCAGGCCGAGGTGCTCCTCGACCACCTCGGCACCATCAACCCCGACGACACCCTCATGGACGCGGGCTGCGGGCGCGGCGGTTCGATGGTGATGGCCCATCAGCGCTTCGGCTGCAAGGTGGAGGGCGTCACCCTCTCCGCCAAGCAGGCCGACTTCGCCAACCGGCGGGCCGGCGAGATCGGCATCGAGGACCACGTCCACGCCCGGGTGTGCAACATGCTCGCCACCCCGTTCGAGACCGGGCAGATGGCCGGCTCGTGGAACAACGAGTCCAGCATGTACGTCGACCTGCACGACCTCTTCGCCGAGCACTCCAGGGTCCTCGCGGTCGGCGGCCGCTACGTCACCATCACCGGCTGCTGGAACCCGCGCTACGGCCAGCCCTCGAAGTGGGTCTCCCAGATCAACGCGCATTTCGAGTGCAACATCCACTCCCGCCGCGAATACCTGCGCGCCATGGCCGACAACCGTCTGGTGCCCCAGGCCGTCGTGGACCTCACCGCCGCGACCCTGCCCTACTGGGAACTGCGCGCCACGTCCTCGCTGGTCACCGGGATCGAGGAGGCCTTCATCGAGTCGTACAAGGACGGCTCCTTCCAGTACCTCCTGATCGCGGCCGACCGCGTCTGACCGCCGCCCCACCGGCGGAAAGGAGCCGGGCCCGACCGATTTTCGGCCGGGTCCGGCTCCGTCGCACGCCAGATCCGGCCAACATCCTCTTTGCTTTTGGGATTTCGCCGGCTTCCTTGTTAGCTTCGGCCCCAGTCTGATACGGAGCCGGGGGGACTCATGGGACACATACGGGGCACAGCCACGCACGCGCGCTTCCGCGCGGCGTACGGAACGGGCGGCACGGCCGGGACCCGCCGGTGAGCACGCCCACGCCGAGCCCGACCGCCACCGCGTCGCCGAGTCCCAGCCCGAGCTCGAGTCCCAGCCCGAGCTCGAGTCCCAGCCCGAGCTCGAGTCCGAGTCCCCAGCCCACGACGACACCGACACCCGGCACCACGCACCTGCCGTCGCCGAGTCCGTCCTCGGGCACGCCCAGCCCCCAGCCGACGCCGTCGCCGAGCCCGAACGCGTCGCCGAGCCCGCCGCAGTCCGGCCCGCCGCCCCAGCTGCCTCCGGCGACCCCGCCCCCCGTGACCAACCCGTTCACGGGCCCCGGCGGCTTCGACGTTCAGCCGCTCCACCTCTACCAGGTGTCGAACGCCCTCGCCGTCGAGCAGCAGTCGTTCCACAAGGCGCTCACGCAGTTCCTCGACGTCCACGCCGGCTACTCCAAGGTCGGCGGCTCCGGCACCGTCACGGCCGAGTTCGCCACCCAGTACGCCGCGGTCCTCGCCCTCCTCCTGGAGGTCCACGCCAAGGCCGTGGTCGCCATCGGCGGCGCGGCGGTCGGCTTCACCACGACGGCCAACAACTTCCGGCAGGCCGACGCGGCCACCCACCCCCTCAACCTGCCCTTCACGCCGCAGGCGCCGCCGCAGGTCATCACCGCGCCGCCGGCGTACGCGGCCCCGCCGCCGTTCGGCGTCCGCGACGGCAACGCCGTCGACGAGTTCGCCGACATCTTCGACGACGGCGACATCCCCGGCTCCCTGATGCGCACCGTGATCGAGCAGGCCCTGCGCACCGGCCGCGCGCTGGAGATCCTGCCGCTCCCGAACTACCTGCGGGTGAACGAGCTCTCGCAGGCGTGGCTGCCGTACCAGACGGGCATCGGCACCATCCAGGGGCAGCTCAACGGCACCATCAACGCCATCACCGACCACTCCAACGGGGACTGGCACGGAGCGATGCTGCAGTTCGTGTCGTCGCTGTGGGGAACGACGGCCTGGGGCAAGAGCACGGTCGGCTACGAGTGGGGGCACAAGCCGCCGACCGGCGCGGGCACGAGCCTCCCGGTCTTCGGCGTCCTCAGCACCACGGCCCAGATGCTGGCCCAGGCCATCCGCTCCTACGCGGAGGCCGCCGAGAAGGTCCGCACCGAGCTGCGCGGGATCCTGTACAAGGCCATCAAGGACGCCTTGGCCCTCCTCGACCTGACCGACCCCAAGGACTTCTTCAAGAACTTCGGCGAGCGCCTCAAGAAGCTGTGGAAGGGCCTGGGCGCCGCGGTGATGGCGAGCATCGACACGGACGCCGTGAACAAGGCCGTCGACACCTACGAGGCCTCGCTGCGGACGCAGATCGACGTGGTGAAGAAGCTGCTGGAGCCGCTCCGGGAGGCCTCGCGCGCGGTGCCGACCTTCCAGTCGCAGTCGGCGCGGGCCGAGGCGTTCGGAGCGCGCTCGCTCTTCGAGTTCGACCGGTCGATCGTCCCGCTCAACGAGCAGTCGCGGGACCCGAACGCCCGGTTCGGCATCGACCTCGCGTCGATGGAGTGGGAGCGCAACGACTTCCAGCCCCCGCCCCCCGAGGCGCTGCGGCCCGGGAAGGAGGCCCACACGATCGACAAGCACATCGGGCTCACCCCCGAGCAGCTGATGCACCGGCTGCGCGACCAGGGCGGCGCCGACGCGTCGACGTTCCGCGACCTCTCGTCCGCCGAGCAGTACGTGCAGACCGCGGTGAACGACCCGGCGAGGAAGACCGAGCTGGAGACCTGGATGCGCAACCAGGAGCGGAAGGTCGCCGACGGCACCTTCAAGCCCGGATCCGTCAAGGCCTGGGACTTCCCCGTCACGGACACGAACGGGCAGCCGGTGGCCGTCGGCACCTCCGTGAGCCAGGCCGACTTCGCCGCGTCCGGCTACTCGGCCCAGGCCAAGAACGTCCACACGGTGCACGTGGTCCTCGCCTACTCGCCCGAGTCCAAGTCGTTCTACGTGCTCACCGCCTATCCGAAGGCCCCTTAACATGCGTCAGGTGACCGAACCCACCGACGCCGTCCTCACCAGCGGGGTACTGGCCCGCCTCGTCGATCTCGCCGTGACCTCGCGGAACCCGGGGGCCGCCCCGCTGGAGGACGAACTCCAGCGCTTCTCCCGGCTGATGCAGGACTCGCACGCGATCGCCTGGGTCATGCCCTTCGACGTGGTGGCCTCGCTCCTCGACGGACTGGCGGACGAGTACGGCACGGAGCGGTTCGGCACCCGGCCGGCCGTGTTCCGTGACCGGCTCGCCCGGGCGGCCGGCGACGAACCCGTCGACGCCTTCCTGCGTTCCCTGGCGGAACTCGTCCGCGACCCGTGGTTCGCCGACTGCCCGGGCTACGAGGAGCTGCCGCTCTCGCAGTGGGAGGCGCTCGCCCGCTTCGGCGTCGTCAACGAGTTCGCGTCCCAGCTGCCCACCGGTGAGTACGGCAGCGACCCGGAGGCGGAGGCACGTGAGCTGGTCGCCATGGACCACCCCGACTGCCACGGCAGGATCGCCGATCTCGCCGGCCAGCTCCAGCGCGTCCTGTACATGTTCCGCTCGCCCGCCGAGCTCGACGCGGCCTTCGCGCCCGTGATGCCGTCGGTGACGAGCGCCCGGCTGCGACTGCTCCTCGACGCCGTCCACGCCCACTTCGCCGAGCAGCACTGAACCACCACCCCATCGCCACGGAAGGAGCCGCCGCCATGGCCACCGAGCCGAACCTCGACGTGACGGACCAGGACCTGAAGCGTCTCGCGGACGACCTGGACGCCATGCGGACGCACATCGACGGGCAGGTGCGCCGGATGGACGCCATCGTCGACCGGGCCGAGGCGCGGTGGCGCAGCGAGGCGGCGACGGCGTACCGGAAGCTGCACCGGGAGGCCGGCGCGGACGCCGTGCGGGTCCGGGAGATCCTGGGGGTCCTGGCGAAGGCGGTGCGGATGAGCCGGGACGGGTTCACGCGCCAGGAGCTGGACATGCTGCGGCAGTTCCGGGCCGAGATGAAGAAGGTCGACATCGACGCCGAGGTGCGCGAGCTGTCCGGCGAGGGACCGGGCCGCGGCCCGGGCTCCGGCGGGGCAGCGGCGCCGACCAGCAAGATCAATGACATCTGACGCACGACCGCGTACCACGTGTGCGCGCACCACGCGTGCGCACACCGCACGTCCGCAGACCGCAGATCTGCACATCCGCACGTCCGTAAGGCAGGGGGAATCGTGAACGACGACGGCTCAATCTCCGTCGATCTGGTCGCGCTGCGCGAGATAGCCGGCGACCTCGAGGACATCGTCAAGAAGCTCAACGAGAAACTGGGCGCGCTGTACGACCGCACGGTGCCGGTCGTCCTGACCTGGCAGGGCGAGGCCCGCGAGGCCTTCGTGGACGAGCTCGACCGCTGGGACCGTCAGATGGAGGACCTGCAGGCCGCGCAGAAGTGGCTGCACGCCGTCGTCACCACCGGGCACGCCAACTACTCGGCCGCCCACCGGGCCATCCTGCGCGGCTGGGGCGGAGCCTGACATGACCGCTGACCCGACGCCTGACATGACGAAGCCGCCCGCGCCTTCCGTCCCGGCCCGCGCCGACCGTGCCGCGACCTTCCCCGACCGGGTGACCGCCCAGTGGGCCACCCAGCAGGTGATCGCCCTGAACGAGCAGGTCATCCACCGCTGGCTGGCCCAGTCCACCCGGCAGCGACTCGTGATCGAGGCCGCCTGGCCCTCGCGGCCCGATCCCGTGGGCACGCTGCTCACCACCGGAATGGCCCTCGTCGGCCAGGAGCCCATCCCGGTGCGCGCCGTGCGGGTCGTGCTCCGCCGGAACGGCTCCGCCGAGCCCGGCGCGTACCCGTTCACCGTGCACTCCTCCCTGCCCGTCGTCCTGTAGAGGCCCCCGTGTCCCTGAACCCCGCCGAGCACGACCGCAAGTACGGCGAGCTCGACCAGGTCGTCCGCGCCCACCTGGGCCTCGGCCCGCACGCCCCCGAGGCCGTGTCCGGATATCTGCGGCAGACCTGGCGCACCCGGCCCTGGGCGATCGCCGTCGCCGCCGAGCAGCTGCGCGTCTACGCGGACAATCCGCCGGGACGGCTGCGGCTGCGGCTCGGCGAGTACTACCGGCTGCCCGACGTGGGTCTGCCGCCCGAGGAGGTCCGTGACTGGCTCACGGGCCTGGCCGACCGGCTCGACGAGAGCCTGGCGAACGGCCAGGCGCCGCCGCCGGCGCCTCCCGCGACGCCGTGGGAATGGCGGGCCCGCTTCCCCGAGCTGGCGCAGCTGCTCGGCGGCTGGTTCTCGCAGGACATGCCGGAGGAGTTCGGCGACCACGAGGCGGCCCTCGCCGACTACCTGGAGGGCACCGACCCGGGGCTCGTCGCCCAGCTGACGGGGGAGCTGCACGACCTGCTGGCCCTTCCCCTCGAGGAGGACGAGTTCGCCCTGGCCCTGGCCGCCCTCGGCGCCGAGGTGGTGCCGCCGGCCTCCCTCACTCCCGGTGCCTGGCTCACGTCCCTCGCCGTGCGCCTGCGCGGCTAGGCCGTCTCCTCCGGATCGGGGACGTGAGCCAGGGCCTGCTCCCGGCCGTTTCCGCTCGGTCCCGGTGGGGCAGTCGCGGAGCAGCGGGGGCCGTACGGCTGCGGTGGTGGTGAGCGGGATGGCCAGACCGATATGGACCGGGGTGCTCAGCTTCGGGCTCGTCAGCATTCCCGTCGGGCTGTACACCGCAACCTCCGCGCACACGCTGCGTTTCCACCAGCTGCAGCGGGGGACCTCCGACCGGATCCGCAACCGGCGGGTGAACGAGCGGACCGGTGAGGAGGTCGAGCTCGACGACATCGTCAAGGGCTTCGACGCGGGCGACGCGTACGTCCTCGTCGAGCCCGACGAGCTGGACGAGATCGCGCCCGGGCGTTCGAAGGCGCTGGAGATCAACGGGTTCGTGGACCTGGACGCCATCGACCCGATCTTCTTCGACCGGACCTACTACCTCGGGCCGAAGAGCAAGGACTACGCGAAGGTCTACGCCCTGCTGGAGCGGGCCCTGGCGAAGAGCAACCGGGCCGGTGTCGCCACCTTCGTCATGCGCGGCCGCGAGTACCTGGTGGCCCTCAAGTCCGAGGAGGGCATCCTCACCCTCCACACACTGCACTGGGCCGACGAGATCCGGGACCCCCGCGAGGAGGTCCCCGACCTGCCGGGCTCGCGCGTCTCGGCCGGCGCGAAGGAGATGCGGATGGCCGAGCAGCTCATCGACACGCTCGCGATGGACTGGGATCCCGAGGAGTTCCACGACACCTACCGCGACAAGGTCGCCGACCTGATCAAGGCGAAGCAGGCCGGCGAGACCGTCGAGAAGGCCGAACCGGCGGCGGAGGCCACCAACGTGATCGACCTGACCGAGGCGCTGCGTGCGAGCGTCGAACGGGCCCGCGCCAAGGGAAAGCAGAGCAAGGGGAAGCAGAGCAAGGGCGAGCAGAGCAAGGGCGAGGAGAGGAAGCAGCGCACGGGCGAGCAGAGCAGGCAGGGCAAGGGCGGGAAGCAGGGCAGGACGGGGAGGCGGCAGGGGCGGAAGGAGTCCGGGCTCTCGGAGCTGACCAAGGCCGAGCTGTACGAGCGGGCCTCGGCCGCCGGGATCCCCGGCCGCTCGGGCATGAAGCGGGACGAGCTGATCAAAGCCCTGGAGCAGGCCGGCCGGCAGGCCGCCTAGACCCCTGGGGAGACCGGGTGCGCGTCTCGTCCGTCACGGCGTGTCGGACTCCTCGGTGGGCGGCTCCACGGCGTCCTCCGGAATGAGCCCGCGCAGCGCGCGTTCGGTCCGTTCGGGGTCGGGGACCGACACGGCCACCCGGGCGTAGGGGGAGGCCGGGCCCAGATCCATCTGCAGCGCCGGAGTCTCGGCCCGTACCGCGACGAAGTCCGTCCCGGCAGGGCCGCGCCGCTCGCCCGCGCAGCGACCCGGCAGCCAGACGCCACGGGCCGCCTCGCCGCGCAGCACGCGCCACCAGCTGTTCTCGACGCCGACGTCGCGCAGCGCCGAGACCGGCAGCCGGACCGTACGCCGCCGGGCGGCCAGGGCCTCGCGCAGTCCGAGCCGGACCACGATCTCGGTTTCTTCGACCGTCACGCGCGTCACGGCATCACCCTCCTCCGCCGAGCTCGGCGAGCCGCCGCCGCGCCGCCGCGGGGGACCGGCCGCGCGGCGCGTCGCTCCAGGGAGTGCGGGCGAGCATCTCCTCGGCGTCCCGAAGGGTCCAGCGGCGGGCCGTGAGGCCGGGTTCGTCGAGCTCCGCCCAGTCCAGCGGAGCCGCGACCGGGGCCCCTGGCCGGGCCCGTACGGCATAGGGGGCGACGGCGGTCTGGCCGTAGCCGTTGCGCTGGACGTCCAGGTAGAGCCGCCCGCGGCGGTCCTTCTTGCGCGCCGCGGTGGTCAGTTCGTCCGGGTGGCGGGCGGCGAGCAGTTCCGCGAGGTCGCGGGCGAAGGCCCGTACCTCGTCGAAGGTGTCGCGGCGCAGCAGCGGCACCACGACGTGCAGCCCGCGCGAGCCGGTCGTCATCGGCAGCGAGGGCAGTTCGAGGTCGTCGAGGAGCGCGTGCAGCCGACGGGCGGCCCGGAGCACGGAGCCGAAGTCGTCGCCCGGCGGGTCGAGGTCGAAGACCAGCCGGTCGGGGCGGTCGGGGCGGTCGGCGCGCGACAGCCAGCGGTGCGGGGTGACGCAGGCCTGGCCCGCCAGGTAGACGAGCGAGGCGGCGTCGTCGCAGAGGGCGTAGGTGACCGTGCCGTCCGCTTTGGGCAGCTCGGCGCGGGCCAGCCAGTCCGGGAAGTGCTCGGGGACGTCCTTCTGCATGAAGCCGGAGTCGTCGATGCCGTCGGGGTGGCGTTCCAGCATCAGCGGACGGCCGCGCAGCTGCGGCACCATCTGCCCGGCCACCCGCCGGTAGTAGTCGGCCAGGTCGGCCTTGGTCAGTCCGTCGGCCGGGAAGAGGACCTTGTCGGGCCGTGGCAGCTCGACCGTGCGCCGCCCGACCCGTACGGCGGACGCCGTGCCCCTCGCCGCGCTCATGACCCGTTCCCGTTCCCGTCGCCGTCGTCGGCGACCTGACGGAGGGTACGGCCGGTGCGGGCCGACCTGGCGCGGTGCGGGTCGGTGCCGCCCGCCGCCCGGGCCCGCCGGTCGGCGTGCTTGACGAGCAGCCACGCCTCGCGGCCCGCGCCGTCACCGCGGATCCGGGTCAGCGCGTAGCCGCCGTGGAGCTTCCGGCCGTCCAGCCAGAACGAGGCGTGCCCGCCGTCCAGGGCCTCGGCGAACGGGACCTCCCGGCCGCGCCGGTCCTCCGACAGGTTCCGGTAGGTGCCCTCGTCCCAGACGATGACGGTGCCGGCGCCGTACTCCCCGGGGGCGATCACGCCCTCGAACTCGCGGTACTCCAGCGGGTGGTCCTCCGTGGGCATGGCGAGACGCTTGTCCTGCGGATCGGTCGACGGGCCCTTGGGAACGGCCCAGGACCGCAGCACCCCGTCGACCTCCAGCCGGAAGTCGAAGTGCATCGCCGTCGCGTCGTGGATCTGGACCACGAACGAGGGCGGCTCGCCGGGTGCCGCGGCCGCGTCTCCGCCGCGCGGTTCGGCGGTCCGGGAGAAGTCCCGGCGACGGTGGTACTCGTTCAGCGCGTGCGTGGGACCCACGGTCTCCTCCTCACGGCGTGGGATCGGCCCCGTCATCCGGCGGCTACCCCGTCGGCGGGCACCTAGTCCGCCGACCGCCGGCTGCTCGGTCGACGGGCACCTAGTCCGCCGACCGCCGGCTGCTCGGTCGACGGGCACCTGTTCCCCCGTCCGCCGCCTGCTCCGTCGACCGGCACCGACTCCGGCTACTGCCGCGTCCTCCGTCAGCCGGCGCCTGCTCCGCCGTCCGCCGCCTGCTCCGTCAGCCGGCGGCCGCTCCGGACACCGCCCCGGAATCCTCGTTCCTGCGGATGGTGCAGTGCAGCGAGTCCCCGATCACGTCGGCGACGATCGTGTCCCCGGGTTCGGCCTCCCCGCCGAGCAGCAGCGAGGCGATCCGGTTGTCCAACTCGGTCTGGATGGTGCGGCGCAGCGGGCGGGCACCGAACTCGGGCTGGTAGCCGTGGGCGACGAGGAGCTTCTTCGCCGCCTCGGTGACCTCGAGCCTGAGGCCCTGGGCGCGGACCCGGTGCTCGCTGCGGTCGAGGAGGTGCTCGACGATCTGCGTCAGATCCTGCTCGGTGAGGCTGTGGAAGACGATGATGTCGTCGATGCGGTTGAGGAACTCCGGCAGGAACCGGCCCCGCAGGTCCTCCATCAGCACGTCCTTCAGCTCCGCCGCGTCGCCCTCGTGGGCGAGGATCCGGTGGGCGCCGATGTTGGACGTCATGATGACCACGCAGTGGCGGAAGTCCACCGTCCGGCCCTGACCGTCCGTCAGCCGGCCGTCGTCCAGGATCTGCAGCAGGGTGTTGAAGACGTCCGGGTGCGCCTTCTCCACCTCGTCGAACAGCACGACGCTGTACGGCTGCCTGCGCACCTTCTCGGTGAGCTGGCCGGCCTCCTCGTACCCCACGTATCCGGGAGGCGCGCCGACCAGCCGCGCGACGGTGTGCTTCTCCTGGAACTCGCTCATGTCGAAGCGGACCATGCGGTTCGCGTCGCCGAAGAGCAGCTCCGCGAGGGTCTTGGCGAGTTCGGTCTTGCCGACGCCCGTGGGGCCGAGGAAGAGGAAGGAGCCGACGGGGCGGTCGGGGTCGCCCATGCCCGCGCGATTGCGGCGGACCGCCTCGGACACCGCGGTGACCGCCTCGTCCTGGCCGACGATCCGGGCGTGCATCTCCTCCTCCAGCCTGAGGAGGCGCTCCTTCTCACTGGTGGTGAGCTGGGAGACGGGGATGCCGGTGCGGCGGGAGACGATGTCGGCGATGTCGGACGCGGTGACCGACACCACGCCCTCACGGCGCTCCTCGATGCCGGCCAGCTCGCCCTCCACCTCGGCGATCCGCTGCTTCAGCTCCGAGGCCTTCTCGAACTCCTCGCCCGCGACCGCCTGGTCCTTCTCGCGGCGCAGCCTGGCGAGCGTGTCCTCGCGGCTGACGACCTCGGTGGAGCGTCCGGCACTGCGCAGCCGGACCCGGGCGCCCGCCTGGTCCATGAGGTCGATCGCCTTGTCGGGCAGGAAGCGGTCGCTGATGTAGCGGTCGGACAGCTCGGCCGCCGCGGCGAGGGCGCCGTCGGCGAAGCGGACCTGGTGGTGGGCCTCGTACGCGTCCCGCAGTCCTTCGAGGATCTGCACGGTCTCCTCCACCGTCGGCTCGGGGATCAGGACCGGCTGGAAGCGGCGTTCGAGGGCGGCGTCCTTCTCGACGTGCTTGCGGTACTCGTCGATGGTGGTCGCGCCGACCACGTGCAGCTCACCGCGGGCGAGGGCGGGCTTGAGCATGTTGCCCGCGTCCATCGCGCCCTCGCCGGTCGCGCCCGCGCCGACGACGGTGTGCAGCTCGTCGATGAAGAGGATGATCTCGCCCTCGGCGCTCTGGACGTCCTCGATGACCTTCTTGAGGCGTTCCTCGAACTGGCCGCGGTACTGGGCTCCCGCCACCATGCCGGACAGGTCGAGCGAGACGACGCGCTTGTCCTTGAGGGTGTCGGGCACCTCGCCCGCCACGATCCGCTGGGCGAGGCCCTCGACGATGGCGGTCTTGCCCACTCCGGGCTCGCCGATGAGCACCGGGTTGTTCTTGGACCGCCGGGACAGGATCTCCACGGTCTGCTCGATCTCCTCGGCCCGGCCGACCACCGGGTCCAGCCTGCCCGCCTTCGCCTCCTCCGTGAGGTCCCGGCCGAACTCGTCCAGGGCGGTGGCCGGCTCCCGGGGCGCGGCGGGCGCGCTCTCCGGGCGCGAGGCCTGCTCGGCGAGGCCGCGCAGCTTCTGGACGTCCAGGTCCTCGGCGCGCAGGAAGCGGGTGGCGCCCGAGTCGGGGTCGCGGAGGAGGGCGCCGAGGATGTGTTCGGGGCCGATGTACGAGACGCCCGAGGCCTGGGCGTAGGCGTGGGCGGCGGCGAGCGTGCGCTTGGCCGCCGGCGTGAGCCCGGGTTCGGCGGACGGCTCGCGGGACTCGCGGGGAAGCACCTGGGCGATCTGTTCGGCCAGCTTCTCGGGGCTCACCCCGGCCTCCTCGAGGATCCGGCGGGACGGCTCCACCTGCGTCGCCGCCCACAGCAGGTGCTCGGTGTCGAGGTCCCTCGTGCCGTCGAGCACCGCCTTCCGTGCCGCCTGGTTGAGCAGTTCGTGCGAGGACTCGGTGAGGAGGCGTCCGATGGGCACGCGCTGGACGGCAGGGGGCGAGGACGCGGGCGACATACCGAAGAACCGGTTCAGCAGGTCGCTGAACGGATCGGAGGAACCGAAGGACGAACCGAACGCCATCGACATCTGAAGCTCCTGACGGGGTGGGGGTGACCCACCGCGCGCACTGTCCGGGGCGGGCACACCCACTCAAACCCGGCCGTTCCCGCCCCGCAAGCGGGATCCCGGGCCGGAGCGCGGCCTGCGACGGCGGGCCGTGGTGCCCCGCCCCACGCTGGGCGAAAACGCGCATATCAGGCCATGTATCACCGTGTGTCACGGCGCGCGCGGCGACGTGCTCGCTCGGCGGAAGGGTGAACGACGTGGGCACCTCCCAGGAAGACACGGGCCGGCGGCAGACCCGCGTGGGGCTCGGACCCGAGGGCAGCCGGAGTTCCGCCCGTACCGCCGCCCCGTGAACGGCTGCTCGCCTGCTCGGCCTCCGGTCGTTTCAGTCGCCGACGGAGACGACGACCGCGCTCATCGGGCCCCCGGGCGTCCGGTACGTGACGGTGTCGCCGGCGTGCCTGCCCAGCAGAGCGGAGCCCAGCGGGCTGTCCGAGGTCACCAGGGCCGGGTCGTCGGCGTCCGCGAGCTCGCCGACGTGGACGGTCGACTCGCCGCCGTCCTCGAACCGCACGGTGACCGTGCTGCCGACGCCCACCTCGACGGTGGACGGCGCGGACGCGGCGGCGCCCTCGCCCAGTCGTGCCTCGATCGCCGCGATCCGCCGGTCGAGCCGGGCGAGATCGTCGGCCCGCTGCAACTCGTCGGCCTCGTCGGCCCGGTCGCCGACCGGGTTCTCGTCCCGCAGGGTGGCGGCCACCGCCCCGCGTTCGGCCCGCAGCTCGGCGAGCTCCTGCCGGAGTGCCCGGAGGGCGTCGGCACTGATGGGCTCGGGACCGTCGGTCATACCTGCTCCCTGCTCGGTGTCGCCGGTGGGACGCGCGGCCGAAGGGCCGGCGTCTCCATTACCGCACCGCCCGTCACCCCCGGCAATCCGGTGCCGGGGGCCACGGGCCCGCCCGGACGCCCGGGGAGCCGTCCCGTCAGGCGTCCGCCTCGGCCGGTTCCGGCTGGATGCCGGCCAGCAGGTTGAAGGCGCCGGTCAGGAGGTTGAGGGTGACCACGCCGACCACCTCGGCGATGATCCGGTCGCTCCAGCCGTGCGCCCGCAGCTCCGCCACGTCCTCGTCGGCCAGCGTGCCCGGCTCGGCGAGGACGCGCAGGGCGACCGCGATGAGCGCCGCCTCGCGGGCGTCCGTCGAGGTGCCCTGGCGGGCCAGTCCGATGTCGTCGTCCGTCAGGCCCGCGGCGCGGGCCGCCGCCACATGGGCCTCGCGGCAGGTGCCGCAGCCGATCCATTCCTGCACGGCGAGCGAGATCTTCTCGCTCAGCGGCCGCGGGATCTTCACCCGCCTCATCGCCCGGGACAGGCTCAGATAGCCCTCCAGGACGGCCGGAGAGTGGGCCATCGTGGACACCATCTCGCCGGCCGAGCCGTGCCGCTCGACGATGTCGGCGAGCAGTTCACGCGCCTTGCCGGTCGCCTGCCCGGGTTCGAGCGCGGTCAGTCGTCGCACCTTGCCTCCTGGTCGTACCCACGAAGTCTGCATACCCTTAGGGGGTATAACGCCGGAGTCGGTACGGGAGTTCCCGGCGGGGCGTTCTACGATCGAGGGGTGATCAAAGGCGTCATGTTCGACTTCTCCGGCACCCTGCTGCGCGTCGAGTCCATCGCCCACTGGCTGGACGCCGTCCTCGCCGGGGCCGAGGTCCGGCTCTCCGGCGACGAGTTCGCCCACACCGTGGAACGTCTCACCCACTACGGCGCCCTGCCCGGCGGCCCGTCGCCGGAACGGGTGCCCCGGCGGCTGGAGAAGCTGTGGCGGGAGCGGGACCTCGACGCCGAGCGGCACCGTGCCGCGTACACCGCGCTGATCCACGAGGCCGGCGTCACCGATCCGGCGCTGGCCGACGCCCTCTACGAGCGCCACAAGTGCCCAGAGGCCTGGCACCCCTATCCCGACACCGCCCGCACCCTCGGCGAGCTGAGCCGCGGCGGCGTCTCGGTCGCCGTGGTCAGCAACATCGGCTGGGACCTGCGCCCGGTCTTCCGCGCCCACGGCCTCGACGAATGGGTCGACGTGTACGCCCTCTCCTTCGAGGTCGGCGTCCAGAAGCCCGACCCCGCCATCTTCCGCTTCGCGTGCGAACGGCTGGGCCTGATTCCGGCCGAGACCCTGATGGTCGGCGACGACCGGCGCGCCGACGGGGGCGCCGAGGCGCTCGGCGCCCGGGTGCACTTCGTCGACCACCTTCCCGTCGACCGCCGACCGCACGGGCTGCTCCCGGTCTTCGGGCTGCTCGGCGGCACGGCGTAGCGGCCGTCCCCGGCGCGCGGCTCAGACCCAGTTGACCTTGGCCTGCGCGAGGAGCGGATCGTCCACCAGCTCCCACAACGGCACGGCCACGTTCCCGATCCGGTAGCGCCCGCCGAAGTGGAGACCGAGGACCCGGTGGTCCGTGAGGTCGAAGACCGGGGAGCCGCTGTTGCCGCCGAGGGTGGAGCAGTCGTGGCGCATCACCAGACCGCCGGGCGTGAACTCGGTCGCCATCCCCGGCTGCAGCCGCTTCACGTTGTAGACGTCCATGAAGATCCGCCGCATCGACTCCGGCTCGTTGCGGCGCCCGTCCCAGGCCGGATACCCGATGACGTACACCGGCCTGCCGGGCAGGCTCGCCGGGGCGTCCGCGGCGACCGCCAGCGGCGTCGGCAGCGGCTCGCCGTCCGGCGGGGCGATCCGCAGCAGGGCCAGGTCCACGTCCGGATGGATCCCGATCACCTCGGTGACCTCGTACGGCAGGGGGCCGGCGGCCGGCACCGGGCCGGGCGCCTGATGGGCCGGCAGCTCCTCGCCGGGGTCGACCCGGGCCGTCATGCCCTGCTGGAAGGTCCAGCCCGCGTCCTCGGCGCGGCTGAACTCGGCCGCCACGTGCCGGTTGGTCATCACCGCCTCGGGGCCCACCAGGAAGCCCGTGCCGATCCATTCCAGGCTGGGATGCCCGGTGACCTCCACCCGCCCCACCCGGGCGATCGACTCGTGGATCGCGGCCCGGCCGGCGTCGAGCACCGACCAGTCGCCCTCCTGCGGGGCGAAGTCCTGCCCCTGCACCAGGATGGCGGGCCGGCCCTCCAGGAGGACGATCGCCTCCACCCCGAAGTACTCGTCCTCGTCGATCTCCTCCGCGCGTCCCTCGGCCAGCTTCTCCAGGCCGGTCACCCCGGCCTCCAGGACCCGGGCCCGTTCCTCCTGGGCGAAGCGGCCGATCTCGGCGGCCGGGGCGGCGCCGGGCGGCAGCTCCTCGGCGGACTCCTGGATCTCCAGCTCCTCTTCGAGCCGGCCGCGCACCCGGGCGGCCACCTCGCCCAGGTCGCCGAAGACCTGCTCGGGGCCGGTCGCGACCGGCGACCCGCTGTGCGAGCCGCTGCGTGATCCGTAGCGCATCTCCCGTCACCTCCGCTGCCTGTCGCCTAGCCTGTCGCCTAGCCTGTCGCCCGTCATCCGTCATCCGTCATTCGTCACAGGTCGGGCTCCCGCGGCAGCGCCGCCTGCGCCGCCATGATCTCCTCGTACAACTCGGGCCGGTTCTCCCGCAGATGGGTGAGGATCCGGCTCATCTGGGTGCCGACGTTGACCACCGCCGTCGTCCGTCCCTGGTAGTCGAGGTCGCTGACCCGGCGCGCCCCGCGGTGCAGTGCGACGACCGTCCAGCGGTCGGTGAAGACGGGCGAGCCGGAGGAACCGCCCTGGGTGTCGGTGAAGTACGCGAGGTTCTTCTCGTCCGCCTGGTACACCAGGTTGTTGCGCAGTGCGACCCGCTTCGGCATGCCCTTGGGGTGCTGGATGATGTTGACCGCCTGCGGGGCGTTCCCCCGGGCCTCGCAGGGCGCGGTGGCCACCCGCAGCACCATCCGCCCGGGCTGGGCGGCCGTCAGACGCACGATGGCGTAGTCGAGTTCCTCGTCCCAGGCGACGAGGCCGGAGGCCGTGGCCTCCTCGGTCTCGGCCTGGTCGGCGCCGTAGTCGAAGCGCGTGCGCGAGTTGCGCACCTGGAGCTGGAGGTCCTCCTCCGCGGCCCGCTTGCGCCCGCCGCCGATGCCGTTGCGGGCGTTCACCACATGGTGGTTGGTGACGAGGAGCCCGGGGGCGATCAGCCAGCCGGTGCCGACGTGCGGGTACGCGGGGTGGAGCTGCTGCCCCGACTCGTACGGGGGCACGGTCACGCGGGCGACGGCCGCGCCGGCCACGAAGCCCTCGTACAGGAACTCGAAGGGCACCATGTCGTCCCGGACGACGATCTCCTCCTTGAACTCCGCGGACAGGAACTCGTCCGGAAGGTCGGGCTCGCCCGCCGCGTCCCGCACCACGTGGTCGAGGGCCCGCTGGAAGACGGCGACCGCGCCGAGGTCGGCGGCCAGGCCGATCGCGTTGCGCAGCCACAGCTCCAGCGGCACCTCGCCCTCCATCAGCCGCTCGACCCGGTTCATCGTCCGCAGGTCGGACTGGAGCTGCCGGAACGGGGTCGGCTGCGGCAGCAGCGCCATCCAGAAGTGGTCCTTGATGCCCGCGAACAGCCGGCCGCGCAGCGACCGGTCGGCGAGTCCCGCCTCCATGGCCGCGTTCTCCACGCCGAGCAGCTCGTCCGAGGTCAGGTACGGCTCCTCCCGCCACGCGGCCTCGGCCTGGTCCGGCGGCGGCGTGAGGCCCACCAGGTCCGTCCCGCCCGGCACCGGTCCGCGCCCCGGACCGCTGCCGCGGTCCCGCAGCGCCGAGCCCGCTTCGACGGCGGCGGCGACACCGAGCAGGAGATCGCCGCTGCGGTCGTCAAGTGTCAGCGCCCGCCAGGCCAGACTGTCCAGGGTGCCGTGGCGCCGCGCCTCCCGCAGTGCTTCCTCGACCCGGTCGGGCGGCATCGGCGCGGCGTGGACACCCGACGTGGACACGGAGGCGGACGGGTACCCGGGCACGGCGGGCGCGCGGGCCGGCCCGCCGCCCGTGCCGCCTCCGGCCGCGGGGGCGCCCGCCGCGGCCGACTCCAGGATGCGGGCCAGCGGTTCGCGCAGCTGGGGTTCGTCGGCCATCGCCGTGTCGAACCAGCGGGCGAGGGCCGAGACCACCGCTTCGTCGTCCTCGGGCAGCCCCACGAGGCGCAGCGTGCGCGCCAGGGCCGGCGGGTCGACCCGGCAGGCCGAGACCGCCGCCGCGCGGGCCAGCGCCGGCTGCCGGGCCAGATCCTCGTCGGGCAGCCCGCGCAGCCGCCGGGCGAGCCGGGCGTCCGTCTCCGCGGAGTCCGCGTTCGCCATGGTGGCCAGCCGGGACCTGGCCACGAGGACGCCGATCGACTCGTAGGGCAGCCCGAGACCCGCCGCCACGGCCTCCGCCTCCTGGAGGTCCCGGTCGGCCTCGGCGAAGTCGCCCGCGTCCTGCGCGAGCCGTGCGGACAGCTGGAGCAGCTCCAGACGGGCCTCCGCGCAGCCCGCTTCCTCCGCCCGGTCGACCGCCCGCTCGGCCGTCTCCCGCGCGTCCTCCGCCCGCCCCGAGCGCGCGAGGGTCTCCACGAGCAGGGCGTGCAGCCTGCTGCACGGCGTCCACGGCTGCCGCGCGGCGAGCCGCTGCGCGGCGGCCTCCACATAGCCCTGGGTGAGCAGGTCCTCGACCTCGCGGGCGGTGATCCGCTCCCAGTCCTCCTGGTCGGCCTCGGCCATGATCTGGTCCGGCACGTGCCCGCCGATCCGGCCGAGCAGGAAGGCCGCCGAACGCGGTGCCATGTCGCGCTCGGCGCCCGCCAGGTACTGCTCCACGCCCGGGAGCCATCGCGCGTCGACCGTACGGGGGTTCTCGCCGAGCCGCAGCCGGTGGTAGATCTCCTCGGCCCGGTCCCGGACGGTGTCGCGGGCCGCGTACCAGCCGACCGCGCGGGCGTCGACCGCGCGCATCAGATCGGTCCGCGCGCCGTCGGAGAGCCGCAGCATGATCGAGCGCAGGTCGGGCCGGTGCCGGATTGCCCGCGGTCCCGCCGACTCCATCAGGTCGATCCGTGAGGTCAGCAGCCCGAGCAGCCGTCCCGCCTCCGCGACTGAAGGCTCCGCGAGCCCGGCGGGCACCGCGAGCACCTCGCGCACCAGCTCCGGCGTGATGACCCGCAGCGCGAGACCCGCCTGGACGAGGGCACGCACGTCCCCGTCGGCGATGTGCTTGAGCAGCCGGTCGTACAGCGTGCCCTGGATCAGCATCTGGTCCACGCTGCTGTGCAGCCGCCGCCGCCCCGTCAGGCCGCGCAGCAGCTCGCCCAGCGACTCGGCGTCCTGGCCGAGCGAGACCGCGGTACGGGCCGCGAGCCGCAGGCTCAGCGGGTGGCCGCCGACGTGCGCGTACAGACTGCGCGCCACGGTCTCGTCGTCGACGCCCGAGGACGTCAGGAGGTCGACGGAGGCCTGCTCGTCGAGCTCGGTGAGTTCCATGGTGCGGGGCGTGAGGACCCGGGCCGGGTGGTCGATGGGTGCCCGGCCGGCCGTGACCCAACGCAGCCGCGGATAGGCGGAGCGCAGCGCCGTCCACACCGCCCACATCCGGGAGATGAGCGGCGAACCGCGGTACTGCGCCTCCTCGAACGAGTCGACCGCGATGACCAGCGGCGGGTCCATCACCCCCGGCGGGGTGGCGACCGCCTTCGCGACCAGTCTCGCCAGCTCGCGGGCGAGGTCCTGCTCGCGGGCGCTGGCCCGGGCGTGGAAACCGGCCGAGTAGTCGCGGCCGTAGGTGGCGCGGGTCGCCGAGAGCCGCGAGAGCTCGTCGAGCTCGTTGCGCTCGCCGCGCTGGACGCTGGCGGTCTCGCCGCACCGGTCGGCGAGCGAGTCGAAGGCCTCCCGGTGGTCCGGGTACTGGATGCCCAGCTGCCGGGCCGACTCGGCGATGACGGTGGCCGGTTCCTGGATGGACAGCGTCGGTCGCTCGAAGTCGATGTAGGCGAAGGGGAATCTGTCGGGAGCGGCTTCGCGCAGGCTGTCCAGGAGGAAACGGGCGAGCAGGGTGCTCTTGCCGATGCCGCCGATGCCGTGCAGCAGCACGGGCGGCTCGGCGGGCTCGGTCGGCAGCGCGATGTACGCGCGCAGCGCGTCGAGTTCGCGCGTGCGCCCGTGGAAGGTGTCGCGGACGAGCAGCCGCAGCGGCTGGAGCAGCCGGGCGCGCTCCAGGCGGCGCTGGAGGTCCTCGACGGACGGCAGGAGCCCGGCCGTGCCCGGCACCTGCTTCAGCCAGAGCACCGCCTGCAGGACGTCGGACAGCTCCTCCACGTCGGCCTCGACCAGCAGGGCGTCCGCCGCGGCGGACGGGGGAGCCGCGGAGGGCGCGGCGACCGCGGCTCCGGACGGGTCGCCCGGCAGGGCGGCCGGCAGGGCGGCCGACGCGGTGTCGGCCCGGGCGCCGGACGCGGTGCCGGGCGCCTCCGCGTCCGCCAGCAGGGCCAGCGCGGCGCGTGCCACGCCCGCGTCCGCCGGCAGCGCGTCGGCGTTGGCGGCGAGTGCCGTACGGGCGGCCCGCGGGCCCGCGAGGCCGCGCAGGGCCTCGGCGCGGACCTCCGGGGTCAGCACCCAGCGCACCGAGCGCTGCGGGGTGGCGAGGGCCGTGCAGTCGTCGACGAGTTCCAGGGCGGCCCGGCCGCTCGCCTCGCGTTCGCCCGGCAGCCGCAGCGCCGCCGGGTCGAAGGCGTCCAGGAGGCAGGCGGCCTCACGGTAGGCGCGGCGCAGCTCGGGCAGGGCGGACACGACGGGCGCCGCGGGCGAGTGCAGCCCGGTGTGGAGCCGGGCGGGGAAGTCCTCGCCGGGGCCCAGGCTCAGATGGATCCGTACCGCCTCCTCGACCGCCGTGCACACCCGCCGCATGTAACTCTCCCCGGGATCGGCGGAGTCGACCGCCCGCAGCACCTCCGCCACGGTCTTCTCCACGAGCCCGGGCGGGAGCTCGGCGTCCGGAGCGCCGGAGCTCCCGCGGAAGAACCGGCCGAAGAAGTCCCGCAGTTCGTCAGGACCGGCCGGGACCGCCGTGTCATGGCACTCGTTCAGCCTGATGTCGTAAGGGAGTTGGTGCAGCGTCGTGGAGTAGCCGAGCAGCACCAGGCGCGGCACGGTCTCCTTCCGCACCGGCGTGTGCTCGTAGATCGCCAGGGCGAGCTTGCCGATGCAGTCCCAGACGTCGGAGTTCGGATCGAGCGCGTCGCACTCGTCGAGCACCAGCCAGAAACGGTCCTCGGCGGCAGTCGCCCGGCTCACGATCCGGTGCACCGCGTCGTCGATCGAGGGCAGTGGATCGTTCAACCGTGTCGGGTTCAACGGGAATCCGTCCGCCTCCGGGCCCGCCACGAACTCCCAGAGCCGCGCCACGAGCCGCTCCGCCGTCGACGTCCGCGTCAGCGTCACCCGCACCGGACGGAACCCGCTGTGCTGACCCAGGTGCCGGATCAGCCGGTAGGTGTACGAGCGGCCGCTGTCCGGCTCGCCGTCCACCACCAGGACCGTCTGCTCCGGGTCCGCCACGAACCTGCGCAGCGTGCCGCGCAGCTCCGCGCGGTCGATGAACACCTCGGTGCCGTGCCGCAGGACCACCGCCTCGAACGGGTCGAGCGCCGAGTGCCGGACCTCCTCGTCCTCGCGCAGCCGGCCGAGCAGCGCCCGTACCTCCATGCCGCGCCCGACGGCGTCGGTGGCGTCGAGCCGGTCGAGGACGTCGAGCCGGGCCAGCGCGTCGAGCAGCCTCCGCTGGTGCGTGATGTCCCGGCGTGCCGCGCCCACCACGACCCGGGCGTTGGCGTCCCGGTCCGGAGTGAGCGGCAGATCGGTGACGAAGTCCGTGGTCAGAGCGGTGCGGAACAGCCTGGCCCGGGGATCGGGGTCGTCGAGGAGATGGTCCCGCACCCAGCTGGTGACGAGGCCCCACTCCGTTTCGGTGAGCGGCATGACACACCTGCCCGGGTGTCCTTGCGCCGACGGGGGACACCTGCTCGCTGCTGTCATCGTCCCGCCGGGCGCAGGTGCCCGCAATCGCTGCGGGCACCACGCACCCTCCACCCAAGGCGCGTCGCGCCGGAGCCGCGCGGGTGCCGCGCCGGGCCGCGCGGGGCCGCGCGGGGCGTCGTGCCCGGGACCGTGCGGGTGTCGCGCGGGGCCGTGCGGGCGTCGTGCCGCGGGCCGCACGGGGCGGCGTGCCTCCGGCCGCGCTGGCGTCGTGCCGGGCCCCGTCGGCTCAGTCCGCCATCGCGATGTCCTCGTACGACTCCAGACGCCGCCAGCGCTCCTCCGGTGCCCGCATCGGCGGCATCAGGTCCACGTCGGGCAGCGGTCCGAGCTCCAGCTCGGTGATCTCGGCGACGTCCGACACCGGCACCTGGTACGTGCGGAAGGGCCCGAGCGGGGGCGGCGCGCCCGCCTTCGCCCCGGCGAACGCACGGTCCGCGTCCCGGCTCAGATCCGGGCTCTGGTCGAGCACGTACGCCGTCGCCGCCAGCGCCCCGTCCTGCATGAACGCGGCCACCTTCCAGAAGCGCAACGGCACCTGGATGCCCCGGTACGGCGGATCGGAGTCCTGGAGCACCGGCCCCGTCAGCACCACCAGCTTGCGGTCGTACTGCGCCGCGTGGTCGAGGAGGTAGTTCTCGATGCCCTGCCACAGCTGTTTGCCCTGGTTGAACACGTCCGCCTGCGGAGCCGCGTTGGTGAAGTGGAAGGTGTCCGTGTTCGCCCGGCCCGCCACCGCCGCGGCGCCCCACACCGGGTCGAGCCGCCGCACCAGATGGCCGCGGTCCAGGCTGTTGTTCCGGTAGATGTCGTCGCCCGCCTGCTGCTCGCGCGGCAGCCGCGGGTCGTACAGCCACTTGTCGTCGCGCGGCACGTCGTCGAGCAGCTCGCCGCCCTCGATGCAGACGGCCGTCGACGCGGCGAGCCGCCGGTCGGGCCGGAAGACGACGGTGAAGTGGGTGTACGGCAGGACCACCGTCTCCACGGAGGTGCGGGCCGGCAGGGCGAGCGGCACGGTCGGGCCGAGGAAGTTCTCGTCGTAACCGGTGCGGTCGTCCGACGGCCGGCCGTGCCGGGTGTCGCTTGGGTTCATACGATGTAAGTACCGCGCGGAAGAGGGCCGCCCACGGCACCGGACCCGCAGGCCACTCGATCAGACGCCCCCGGTGCCCCCCTCCGATCCGGCCAAGGAGGCACCCATGCCCACCGGAATCTCCCTGCACGTAGGACTCAACAGCGTCGACCCCGACCGCTACGGCGGCTGGGACGGCACCCTTCTGGCCTGCGAGAACGACGCCCGCGACATGGCACGCCTGGCGCGCGCCGCCGGTTTCGCGGACACCGTCGTCCTCACTCAGGAGGGCACCGTCGACCGGGTCGTCACCGAGCTGCGCGCGGCGGCCGAACGGCTCGCCGCCGGAGACGTCCTGCTCTTCACCTACTCGGGCCACGGCGGCCAGGTCCCGGACGTCACCGGCCCCGACGACGAACCGGACCGGCGCGACGAGACCCTGGTCCTCTACGACCGCCAGTTCCTCGACGACGAGGTCCACCAGGAGTTCCTGCGCTTCGACGACGGCGTACGGATCGTCACGTTCTTCGACTGCTGCCACAGCGGCAGCAGCGTCGAACTCCCCGGCGCCGCCGACATCACCGGCCGCTACCTGCCCGAACCGAAACAGGTCGAACTCTACGAGCGCGACCGCGACTTCTACGACGACCTCCAGCGCACGCTCGCCAAGGACGCCGTCGCCGGGGGCGACGGACAGGGGCCCCCGGTGATCCTGATCTCCGCCTGCCAGGACAACCAGACCGCCGCCGACGGACCCGTCAACGGCGCCTTCACCGAGGCACTGCTCGCGGTCTGGGGCGACGGCACCTTCCGCGGCGACTACCGCACCTTCCACCGGGCGATCCAGCGCAGGCTGCCGCCCAGTCAGAGCCCGAACCTCTACACGACCGGAGCGCCCTCCGCGGCGTTCCTGGGGCAGCGTCCGTTCACCGTGTGAGCCGAACGGGTCACGGGGGAACGGCGCACAGGGCTCACGGCCGGAGGGCGGTGGCGAGCTGCGCGCGCGAGCGGACGTCCAGCTTCTGGTAGATCCGCGTCAGCCGCGCCTCCACCGTCTTCACGCTCAGGTACAGCTTCGCCGCCGCCTCCTGGTTGCTGGCACCCTGCCCCACCAGACGCGCGAGCCGCAGTTCCGCCTCCGTCAGCGAGGCGAGACCCGGCAGGGCGTCCTCGCCCACCGGTCCCTCGCCCGCCGGACCGGCCGGCGTCTCGCTCGTGAGCGCGAGCCACGGCACCGCGCCGACCCGCTCGAACGCCGCCGCGGCCGAGTGCAGCGCGGCCTGCGCCGCCGAACGGCGCCGCCGCCGGCGCTCCACCCGGGCCAGCGCGATCAGCGCCCTGCCCTGTTCCAGCGGCAGCTCCGCCTCGCCGAACCGGGCCGCCGTGCCCGCGAGCAGCTCCGCCGCCGAGTCCGTACGGCCCTCCGCCGCCAGGCACAGCGCGTACGCCCGGTCGCAGCCGAGCAGCACCGTCGTCCGGCCGAGCCGCTCGCCCACCGGCCGCACCTCCGCGAGGACCGCCAGGGCCTCGTCCACCGCGTCGTGCGCGAGCAGCGCTTCCGCGAGCTCCTCGTGCCAGCGCAGCATCGACGGGTCCACCGTGGACTGGGCGCGCTCGTTGGCCTCCACCCGGCGCAGCGTCTCCAGGGCCGCCGCGACGTCCCCGTTCACCAGCTGCACCCGGCCCAGCGCGTACAGACTGCGGGACAGGAAGACCCGGTCGCCCTCCTCCTCGGAGGCCTGCACGCTGCGCCGCGCGTAGCTGGCCGCCCGGGCGAAGCTGCCGCCTGCGGTCTCCGCAAGCGCCAGGGCGTACCAGGCGGGCCCGGGCGAGAGGCCGGCCTCAAGGGTGAGCGCGAGCGACTGCCCGGCGTGCGCGAGCGCGGAGGCGCACGGGCCGATCCGCGACTCGATCTCCGCGAGCGTGCTCAGCAGCTCGATCGCGTCCTCCACCGAACCACGCCGCTGCACCAGCGGCAGCAGCGCGTTGAGCTGCGCCCTGGCGTCCACGAGGCGCCCGTCGAACAGGGCGTGACGGATGGTCAGGATCTGTGCGGCGTTGCGGATCCCGGACGGCCGCTCGGCCGTCTCCAGGGCCCGGGCCTGCGCGAGCACCGCCTCCGCGTCCGACGAACCCAGCGCCCGCTCCATGCGCGCCTGTACGGTCAGGGCCTGTGCGGCCGTACGCGGATCGCCCATCGAGGCGGCCAGCTCGGCCGACTCCATCGCGGCGGCCCGCGAACGCAGCGGATCGCCGTCCGCGAGCACGTACTTGACGGCCAGCCGGAGCTGGACGGCGGCCCGCAGCGCGGTGTCTCCCTCGGAGTCCTCCATCGCGTGCACGTACATCTCGTCGAGGCCGGTCAGGCCCTGCCCCGCCGTGTCGAGCACGGCGAGCCTGGCCCGGACCCGGTCCGCGGGCGCCGCGTCCCGGGCGAGCAGATCCGTCGCGGCGCGCATCGCCAGATCCGCGCGGGCCGCCCGGGCCGCCTCCTCCGCCGCGTCCACCAGACGCGCGATCCGCTGCCGGCCGTTCCGGCCCGGCGTCGACTCCGCCGCGAGCAGGGCCAGTTCGGCCGCCAGCGCGCTGTTGCCGCGCCGCCGCGCGAGGTCCGCGGCCTCGGCGACCTCGGCGGCGAGGTCCTCGTCCGGAGCGTCGGTGGCGAGCGCCCGGTGCCGCACCGACTCCACCGGGTCGTCCACCACCCGCGCCAACGCCGCGTGACCGGCGCTGCGTTCGGCCCAGCAGGCGTCGTGCACCAGGGTCGAGGGCAGCAGCCCGGCCGTGAACGCGACCGTGCCGTCCTCGGACATCGACACCAGACCGGCCCGCTCGGCCGCGGCCAGGTCGGCCTCCGCGCCGGGCCGCCCGGCCCGCCGGACCAGCGCCGCGGTGGGCCGCAGCGCCAGGGCCGCCAGGAGCAGGGTCGCGCGCACCTCGGGCGGCGCCGCGCCGAGCAGCTGCCGGGCCAGGTCCCGGGCGCGCCCGGACAGGGTGAGCGCCTCCGCGTGGTGCACCGGCGTCCTCGCGTCGGCCAGCGAGCGGCCCACGGCGAGCGCGAGCCGCGGATTGCCGCCGCTCGCCTTGTGGATGCGGCCGGCCATCCGGGAGGGCAGCCGGTGGTGGATGAGCAGTTCGGCGATCTCGTCGGCGTGCAGCGGCGGTACGAGCAGCACGTCCGCCTCGGACGGCACCCACAGCCGCGTCTCGTGCGGGTCCTTGCCGTAGGCCGCGGCGCCGCCGGAGGAGTCCGCCACGGAGCCCGTGACGGGGCCGGAGGAGGCCTCGGCGGGCCCGCCCGCGGTACCGGCGGCACCCGTGCCGCCCACGCCGCCGGTGATGCCGTAGTTCGAGCTGTACGCCACGTACGCCTCGGGCGTCTCGACGCCGATCACCCGCAGCGCGGGCGGGGCGAGATGAAGGGCGAAGCGGAGCAGATCGGCGCTTTCCGGGTCGATGTGCTGCATACCGTCGACCACGAGCAGCGCGGGGCCCCGGACGGTCAGCGCCCGCAGGATGCCCGCGAGCCCGAGCCGCAGCGCGATCGGGTCCCAGCCGCCTTCCTCCGGCGGCGCCTCCCGGCACAGCATCGCCACGGCCGCCCGCTGCGGCCCCGGCAGCCCGTCGAAGACCCCGGAGGCGATGACGCCCAGGCCGGGGGCGGAGGCGTGCGGGCACCCGCCGTCGTGCCCACCCGCGGACCCGGAGCCGGCCGAAACGTGACCGGCGGATCCGGGTCCGGCGGACCCCGGTCCGGCGAAGGAGCCGGCGAGCCGGTCGGTGCCGCCCGTCGCGCCGCCGGCGGCGGGCGGACGGCCCTCGGCCGTCAGGGGCTCACCGGCGCCCGTGGACCCTCCGGTCGCGGCCATCGAGGCCGCCGCGGACCTGGGCGCGGGTACGGTCGCGGGCGCCGCCAGGCCCGGCCAGGTGACCGTCGCGGCCACGGACGCGACGAGCGCGGCGGCGGCCGCGCCGGGTATCGCGCGGTCGGCGGGGAGCGTGGCGAGCCACAGGACCGTCTCGCCGCGCGCCTCGGCGCGGGCGGCCGCCGCGACGGCGACCTCGGTCTTGCCGACGCCGGCGGGACCGGTCAGCAGGGCACGGCCCCTGGCCTGGAGCACGCGTTCGAGCCGGGCCAGGAGTTCCTCCCGGCCCACTGGAGCAGGCCGGAGCGGCGCTGTCGTCATGTGTCCACCACCCCTCCGGCGCTCGGGCCCTGCCCGTGAGCCCGTTGCGCAGAGAATACGGAGCAGGGCGCCCCAGTCCAGGCCCCTTGTCCGGCATACGGACAACGAGCCCCGGAAAGCCGTCCCGGAACCGGGCGCCCCCAACTGCCGGAAGCGCCCGTGGTGTAGACCACGGGCGCTTCGCTGACCAGCGGTGATGCTGGTGTGTGGGGGGTGATCAGGCGGCGATTCGCGAGCGAATCAGCCGGTTCAGAAGGTCAGGCTCCACGAGTCGATGTAGCCGGTGTCACCCGAGGCCACATCGCGGACCTGGAGCTTCCAGGTGCCGTTGGCGACCTCGCTGGACGCGTCCACCGTGTAGGTGGCGAGCACGTTGTCGGCGCTGTCGGACCCGGAGGAGGCCTTCAGGTTGCGCACGGTGCCGTCGGGGGCGACGAGGTCGATGACCAGGTCCCCGCGCCAGGTGTGCTTGATGTCCACGTCGACCTTGAGGGCGGCGGGGGCGTTGCCGGTGCGGCCGGTGACGGCGATCGAGGAGGACACGGTGGTGTTGTCCGAGATCGTCACGTTGTTCGCGTTGGTGAAGACAGAGCCGGTCGGCGGCGTGGTGGTGCCGGTGACCGCCTCCACCGACTTCGCGGCGTCCGCGATGCCGGTGCCGCAGCCGCCGGTGCAGGTGCCGGGCAGCGGGCGGGCGTTGGTCTTGATCGCAGACTCGATCTCGGCCGGGGTCAGGGTCGACTTGGCCGACTTCAGGAGCGCGGCGAGACCGGCGATGTGCGGGGCCGCCATCGAGGTGCCCTGGTAGGGCTTGTAGTTCTCGGTCGACTGGACCGTCGTGCCGGAGTTCAGCGTGGAGTAGATGCCGTTCTCGGGCGTGGTCACGGTGCCGGGCGTGTCGGTCGCGCGGCGGGTCTCGCCGCCCGGGGCCGCCACGTCCACGATGGTGCCGTAGTTGGAGTAGTACGACCGGTTGCCCTCACGGCTGGTCGACGCCACGGTGATGACGTTCGAGCAGTTCGCGGGAGTGAAGCCGGACGCGTTGGCGTTGCTGTTGCCCGCGGCGACGACGACGGTGGTACCGCGCGAGACGGCGCCGTTGATCGCGGTCTGGTAGACGCTCGGGCAGGAGGCGCTGGCGCCGCCCAGGCTGAGGTTGATGACCTTGGCCGGGGTCGGGTTGGCCGGGACGCCCGGCACGGTGCCGCCGGAGGCCCAGGTGATCGCGTCGGCGATGTCGGCGGAGGAACCGCCGCACTTGCCGAGCACGCGCACGGGCTGGATCTTCGCGTTGTACGCGATGCCCGCGATGCCCTTGGTGTTGTTCGTGACCGCACCGATGGTGCCGGCCACGTGGGTGCCGTGCCAGGAGGAGTTGGAGGCCTTGGAGCCGGTGCCGCACTCGCCGTCGGTGGCGTTCCAGTCGCCCTCGTCCTTGGCGTCGGCGTCGCGGCCGTTGCCGTCACGGGCGTCGGCGGAGGTGGAGATGAAGTCGTAACCGGAGACGACGTTGGTCGCCAGGTCCGAGTGGGCGGCGTAGCCGGTGTCGATGACGGCGACGGTGACGCCCGAACCGGTGGTCTTGTCCCAGGCGGTGGGGACGTTCATGCCGCCGGTGGCCTCGAAGAGGTCCCACTGCTTGGCGTAGTCGGTGTCGTTCGGCGCGACCGCCATGGCGTACGCGCGGATGTCGGGCTCGACGGAGGCGACCTGCGGGTCGGCCTTGAACGCGGCCATGACCTCGGCGACGTCCTGCTGGGACGCGGAACCGCCCAGGTCCACCAGCGCGGCACCGCCGGCCAGGCGGCGCTCGAAGGCGAGCTTCTCGCCGGTCGCGGCGGCCTTGTCGGCCGCGTCGCTCTTCGCGGCGGCGTTGGAGCCGGCCTCGGCGGACGAGGACTTGTAGGTGACGATGACCTTCTCGACGGGGGCGCTGGGCAGCGCGGTCATCGACTGCGAAGCCGGAGCCGGCTTCGGGGAGGGTGCGGCCGGGACGGCGGCGAACGCCCCGGAGGTGGTGGCAGCGGCGCCGAGGATAGCGGCGCTCGCGACCACCACGGATATGACTCTCCGCCTGGAACCGTTCAAGGTGGGGCCCTTTCGAGTACGACGTGAGTGGAGCAGTGGCGGCGGCGCGGAAACCGCGGGGCGAAGTGGGGTCGCGATCCGCCGTTCCCTGGGCGTGGGGGCCCGTGCGCCGCCACCGGCGCGACGGCCCGGGTCAAGGCCGTCCCCGGCGGACACCACCCACCCGTCCTCATGGACCTGACAGGTTGAGGTGGAAGGAAGGATCTGCCGGTGCGGCAGACAGTAGGGAACGCCGAGGTGAACTCGATACGGGGAAAACCCTTGTCACCCCCAGGGGGAGGGAGGGGGAGGGGCGGGGGCGGGCGTTAGGCCTGGTGACAAGGGTGGAAGGGCCGCAGGGGCGGGACGGTGGCCCCGCCCTCCGCCCGCTCCCGCCGCGGCCCCGCGGGAGGGTGTCGATGACGGCGGTTGGGGTGGGCTTGCCCCGGTAGGTGCGCGGTCGGGAGGAACCGTACCGTTCAGCCGAGTTCGAGGGTCGTCACACCGAAGACCCGGTCCTTCGCGAGGGGCCGGATCGGGCCCGTGTACATCCGGGCCGTCTCGAACGTGGGCTCCAGGCCGCGGGACAGGGCGAGGCGGGCCGCGGCCGGATTCGCCTCCGGCATGTCGACGGCGATGCGCGGGGCGCCGAAGGCGCGGGCCTCGGCGGCGAGGGCGTCGAGCAGCGCGGAGGCGTCGGCGGGCGTGTCCGCGAACAGCGGCCCGATCCGGGCCTCCTGCTCGGCCGGCCGCACCACGCCGTAGCCGCTGAGGCGCCCTTCGGTGAGCCGCACCAGGGCGCGATGGCCCGGCGCGCTCAGCCAGGCGGCGAGGAAGCGCGGCCGGTCGGCCGGATGGCACGCGCTGTCGTACGCGGCGAGCTCGGCCGGATCCACCCGCTCCGCCGCCACCACGCCCGTCACCGGCCGGTCGGGAAGCGGCACTTCGCCCACGTAACGGGCGGTGCGGTACGCCGGGGCGAAGCCCGAGCGACGGTAGTTGTCCTGCTGGGCGGGCACCCCGTCGAGCCCGACCGTCCGCCCGCCCGCGTGCGCGAGCGCGGTGCGCCAGGTCGCCAGGCCGTGACCGAGACCGCGCAGATCCGGGCGAACGAGATAGAACCCCAGGAAGGAATAGTCGTCGCTGTAGTTGACGACCGAGATCGCGGACACCGGCTCCCCGTCGACCCGCCCCATGAAGAAGCCCTCGGGGTCCTGCGCGAAGAACGCCGGGGCGTCCGCCGCACCCGGGTTCCAGCCCTCCGCCGCGCACCAGTCACGTACCAGTGACCAGTCCTGGAGAGAGGCGCGGGACACGTGGAGGGTCATGGGGGTCCCTTCGACGGCTTCGGGGGAGTGGAGCGGCCGAGCATAGCGGCGTCGGAGGCGGGTCCCGTCCGTCCCCGTCGCTTTCCGGCCGCGCCGTCGTCGTCGCGTTTCGGCCGCGCCGTCGTCGGCGTTTTCCGGCCGGGCCGCTGCCGGCGCTCTTCTGCTGGGCGACGTGGGTGAGCCCTGCTTGCCCTCCCGCCCACCGGCCGCGCGAGGTCCGGGCGGGAGGTGAGGGGGGAGGGGCGGGCCCCGCCCGGGCTGCCGGCCGCCGAGGTCCGGGCGAGGGCGGGGGCACCGGCCCGCGCGAGGTCCGGGCGGGGCAGGGGAGGGTGGGCTTCGCCCGGGGCCGCAGGTCGCGCGAGGTCCGGGCGGGGGCGGACTCCGCCCAGGCGGCCGGCCGCTCAGCCCACCAGCCGCAGCACGGTCTCCGCGACCCCGATCCGTACCGACCGGCCCCACGTCAGCTCCAGTGCGTCCGACTCCATCCCGTCCCCGAAGGCGACCAGCCGGTCCGACTCCACGACGAGACCCAGCGCGTCCCCTGCCGCCAACAGGCCCTCCACGCACGCCGTTCCGGTGACCGGCGAGGGCCAGGCCTCCCGTACCGTCCACGCGAGCCGAGGCGCGGTCGGCCCGGGCAGCGGGAGCGTGCTGCCACGCTGCTGCCAGAGCGAGCGGAGCCAGCCCGTGGCCCCCGTGCCCGTTCCGACGAGCACGCCCGACGAGGCCTGCGCCTCGGGCGGCGCGCCCGGGGCCCGCAGGGTGTAGCGGGCCGTCTGGTGCCCGGGCGGGCCGATGTAGATCTCGTTGAGGGCGAGCAGTCGCTGCGCGTCGTCCGTGACCGCCTCGACCATGGTGAGCGGTTCCGCCGCCGTCCGCGCGCCCGTGGCCGACGGCAGCAGCCGGCGTGCGTCCGCCGGCCGGTGGCGTACCAGGACGCCCGGATTGCGCCCGGGATCGTCGTCGATCCCGACCACCGGCTGCCCCGACAGGTACTTGGCGACGTTCGCCACCAGGCCGTCCTGCCCGACCACCACGACCAGGTCCTCGGGACCGAACAGGAAGCGGTCGAGGTCGGCACGCTCGACCCGGGCCTGCCGCCAGCGCAGCGGCACCGCCGCGGCCACCTCGGCGAGCGCCCGCCGGTTCCGCTCGTGCCGCTCGTGCACCTCCGTCACCGAGCGCCCGCGCGCGGCCAGTTGGAAGGCGGCCTGGCCGTGCGTACCGTGCCGGGCGAGCAACTCCTCGTACTCCGTGGTCCGGTGGACCAGCACCGCCCGCGGCGCCAGGCTCACGCGCCCGCACCTCCGCCGAGCTTGGCCAGCAGCCCGGTCACGACGTCCGGCGAGAGCGTCAAGTGCTCGATCCGCGGCAGTTGTTCGGCCGCCCGGGTGGCGGCCAGCGCGTGCAGCGTCGCGGGGGCGACCTCGGCGTGCGCCCGCAGCCACGCGCTCTGCGCCTCGGCGCGCGCCGCGCCGACCTCCCGCGCGGCCTCCGCCTCGGCGTGGGCGAGCCGTACCGTACGTGCGGCCTCGGCCTCCGCCCGCACGGCGTCGGCCGCGGCGCTCTCCTCCGCCTCGCGGCGCGTGTTGATGCCGCGCTGGTCGACCAGGCGCTCCTCCTGGCGGGCCAGTTCGATCTTGCTGGCCAGCTCGTTCTCGGCGATGGCGCGCTCCCGCTCGACGGCGACGGCCCGCCGCTCGTACGTCGCCCGGTCCGCCTCCTGCTGGATCTGCTCGCGCGCGGGAGTGCGCAGCGCGCGCTCGACCTCGGGCTCCGGGCGTACGGCCACGACGCGTACCGCCACGACCTCGATGCCGGTGTCGGGCAGCCGCGGCTCGGCCGCGAGCCCGGCCGCGATCCGGTCCCGCACCGTCCCCACGCCGTCGACGAGCGCCTCGGCGAGCGGGATCCGGGCGAGCACGGCGAGGGCGTGCTGCTGCGCGGTCTCGGTGAGCAGGGTGCCGATCTGCTCCAGCGGGGTTCCGCGCCAGGCGCCGGTGTCCGGGTCGACGGAGAAGTCGAGCCGCGTGGCCGCGGCGGCCGGGTCGCCGATCCGGTACGTGACGGTCGACTGGACGCTCACGTCCTGGAAGTCGGCGGTACGGGCGTGGAAGGCCATCGCCAGTTCCCGGTCGTCCACCGGCACTTCGGACAGTGCGGCGGAGAGCGGGCGGAACCAGAAGCTCAGTCCCACGCCCTCGTGCGCGAGCTTCCCGCGCCGCTGGTGGCGGATGTGCGCGGTGGGCGCGGAGCGCAGGTGTCGCCAGCCGGCGCGGCGGGTGATGTCGGCCATGGGACCCTCCTTGTCGTCAGTGTGACGATAGGGGGTCGTGAGAGTTGTCGTCAAGATGACGAGATGACGAGATGACGGGATGACGAGATGAGTGGAGGTCGGACCAGGGAGAGGTGGGAGCGCGCTCAGAGGGCCGGCAGTCGCTCCCGCAGCAGGCAGAACTCGTTGCCCTCCGGATCGGCCAGGACGTGCCAGCTCTCGCTGCCGGTCTGGCCGACGTCGGTGGGCTTGGCGCCGAGGGCGATCAGCCGCTCCAGCTCGGCGTCCTGGTCGCGGTCGGTGGCGTTGACGTCGATGTGCAGCGGCAGCTTGCCCGTCCGTGGGTCGCTGCTCGGGCTCAGGACGAGTGTGGGCTGCGGGCCGCCGAAGCCCACGCCGGGCGGCCCGATCTGGATGCTTCCGTCCGCCTCCCGGCCGAGGTCGACGTAGCCGAGGACCTCGCTCCAGAACGCGGCGAGCCGTTCGGGGTCGGCGCAGTCGATGACCAGCTCACTGATGCGGCATGCCATGTCCGTCACTGTACGAACGCGGCCCCGGGAGCGATCGCCGACCGCGTCCGGGTGGGTGACGGCCCGCGCGGGTGTTTCCGAGAGTGAGGAGAGGAGGGGCGGCTCAGGCCGGCGGCGGTTGCGCGACCTCGTCCCGCAGCTCCCGCTCGGGTGCAGCTCGGCGTCCGCGACGGCGCGCCACGGGCGCGCCGAAGGGCGCGTAGGCGGGGAGGGGAGGGAGGCGGAGGGGGGAGGTGAGGCGCGCCTCGGCCGGTCGGCGGGTCACGCTCTAGCGGGCGGGCTCCGGCAGCGGGTCGGGACTGGTCAGGCCGGCCGGTACGGCGAGCAGCGCGGGCTCGTCGAGCGGTGTTCCGAGCGGTGGGGCGAGAGGCCGGCCGACCGGCTCGGCGGCCGACTCGGAAGCCGGCTGGGTGGCCGGCTGGGCGTGGGGTGCCGGGGTGCGGGGTGACAGGACCGGGCCCGGCCCCGTGGCCGAGGACGCGCTCGGGGAGCGGGCCGGAAGCGAGGACGCGGTCCCGGTCGGCGGCTCGGGCTCCGGCGACTGCTCCGGGCCGAGGCCCGTGGTCAGCAGGACCACCCCGCGGGCCGCGACCAACGCCGCGACGGCGGCCACTGCCCAGCCCCAGGCGCCCGCGCGGAAGGTCTCGCCCAGCAGGGCCACGCCGATCACCGCGGCGGCGGCCGGGTTGGAGAGGTTGACCACGGCGAGCGGAGCGGCGAGCCCGCCGCGGTACGCGACCTGCGAGAGGAGCAGCCCGCCCACCGCGAACGCGGCGATGAGGAGGGCGAGCAGCGTCGTCTGCCACCAGCCCGTCGGCCCGCCCGTCAGTCCACCGGGCAGGTCGCGGGCGAGCGCGACGGTCAGCGTCTGCGTCAGCGCCGAGCCGACGGCCGAGGCCACCCCGGAAGCCGTCGCGTGCCCGAGGCCGCGGCCCCGCTCACGGCCGGCACTCCGCCCCCGCGCGGCGAGCAGGGCGATGAGCAGCAGCGTGGCCGCCGTGACGACCAGGGTCTCGCGCAGGTCGAGCACCTCGTCGGGCGCGACCGGGCCGGTCACGGCCACGAGCCCGACCAGGCCCGCCAGGGTCCACAGCGCGCCCCGCCACTCGACCCTGCTGACCCGACGGTGTGCCCCGTACGCGCCGATCGGCAGCGCCGCCACGAGGGTCAGCGCGCCCAGCGGCTGGACGAGGGTGAGCGGCCCGTAGTGCAGGGCGGCGACATGGGCGAGTGCTCCGCCGGCGTTCAGTCCGACCGCCCACCACCACTGCGGGCGGGCGAGCAGCCGGCGCAGCGCCCCGCGCCCGTCGGCGGACGCCGAGGCGAGCCGTGACTGGGCGACAGCGGCGAGCGCGTAACCGGCGGCCGAGACGAGCGAGAGCAGGACCGCGACCGCCGTCCCGGCCGCCCCTCCGTCGGCGCTCATCGCAGCGCTCCCGCGGTGGCGGCGGCCGTGACCGCGGTGGTCGGGACAGGGGTGGCCGGGGACGGAGTGACCGGGGTGGAGGCGACCGGGTCAGGAGTGGCCGGGGCTGCCGGGGCTGCCTGCGTGGGCCGGGCGGGCCGGGTGTGCGGCGCGAGCGGCCGGGGGTCGTCGTGGGGTCTGTGCCACCGGTCCGGTGCCGGTACGGCGAGCAGCGCGAGCGCCAGGAGGGCGGCGGCCACCAGCGCGTCGAACCAGTAGTGGTTCGCGGTGCCGACGATCACGAACAGGGTGAGCAGCGGGTGCAGCAGCCACAGCCACCGTCCGCGCGAGCGGGTGGCGGCGATCAGCCCGATCGCGACCATCAGCGCCCAGCCGAAGTGGAGCGAGGGCATCGCGGCGAACTGGTTGGCCATCGAGTCCGTCTCCGGCGTCGCGCCGTACACGGAGGGCCCGTACACCCGCGCGGTGTCGATCAGACCGCTCGCGGCCAGCATCCGGGGCGGCGCGAGCGGCAGCAGCAGGTGCAGGGCGAGCGCGGCGGCGGTGAGGAGGGCGAGCACGCGGCGGGACCACAGGTAGTGGCCCGGGCGGCGCCAGTAGAGCCAGGCGAGGAAGGCGAGGGTGGCCGGGAAGTGCACGGCCGCGTAGTAGGTGTTCGCGACCCTGACCAGGCCTTCGCCGTGCAGCAGCAGCTCCTGGACCGCGCCCTCGCCCGGCAGGTGCACGGCGCGCTCGAGGTCCCACACGCGGTCGGCGTTGTGGAAGGCGCGGGTCTCGTGGCCGTTCGCGAAGAGCCGGCCGAACTTGTAGACGAGGAACAGCGCCGTGACGAGCAGCAGCTCGCGCACCAGCGGCGGGCGTGCGGGGGTAGCCGTCGCCCCCGGTCCTGCAGGACGAGTTCTTCGTATCCCGCGTATCCCGGAAGCCATGGCGCGGCCCTCGTTTTCCGTCGAATTCTCCGCCAAAGCGGACAGCAAACGGAGGAACTCTAGATCCGAATCTATCGAGACGCAAGCGTCTCGATACGTTTGCGTCTCGATTGTGCGCCCCCTACTCTCGGATGTGCGGAAACAGATCCGCTGGGGTACGGGGTGTCCGGGAGGAAAACCGATGTCCACGCAGGCCGCGACCGCCGCCGCCCGTCGCAGCAAGCTGACCCCCGAGCGGGAGGCCGAGCTGTACGAGGCGGTCATCTGCCTGCTGCGCGAGGGCGGCTACGACTCCGTCACCATGGAGGGCGTCGCGGCCCGCACCAAGTGCGGGAAGGCCACGCTCTACCGCCAGTGGGGGACCAAGCCCCGGCTCGTCACCGCGGCCCTCGACAAGCGGCGCTGCGCCGTCTTCACCGGCGTCGACACCGGCTCGCTGGTCGGCGACCTGCGCGAGGTGGCCCGCATCGCCGCCTCCGGGCGGGAGCGCGACGCCGAACTGATGGAGGCGGTCAGCCAGGCGTACATCCAGCACCCGGACCTGCGGGCGGCCCTGCGCGAGACCGTCATCGAGCCGGAGGTCGCCGCGCTCGACGCGATGCTCGGCCGGGCCGTCGAGCGCGGCGAGATCGCCGCCGACAACCCGGCGATCGGCTTCGTCGCCCCCTGCTTCCTGGGCATGCTCCGCATCGAGCGCCTCTTCGAGGACCGGTTCGTCGACGAGGCGACCATGCGGACCTTCGTGGACGCGGTACTGCTGCCGGCCCTCCGCGTGGACGTGACCGACTCCCGCGAGTGACCGGCCCCGGGAAGTGACCGCCCGGTGACCGATTCCCGGCCCTGGCCGACCCTCGGGAGTGACCGGCCCCGGCCCTGGCCGACCGTCGGGAGTGACCGAACCCCGGCCCTGACCGACCGTCGGGAGTGACCGAACCCCGGCCCTGGCCGACCCTCGGGAGCGACCGCCCTCCGGCCCTGACCGACCGTCGGGAGTGACCGAACCCCGGCCGGCCCTGACCCTCTGGTCGGGACCGCCCTCGGGTCCTGGCCGACCCCCGGCCCTGACCCTCCGGTCGGGACCACCCCCGGTTCCTGGCCGACCCCGCAGGTGACCGACCCCCGGATGTGAAGCCCGGGCCCGTCCGGCACTCTGAAGCCATGCCCCACACCCCACCGCCCCGGCTCCGCGTCCGGCGCATCTACGAGCCGCCCGAGCCCGACGACGGCCTGCGGGTGCTCGTCGACCGGCTCTGGCCCCGTGGCATCGCCAAGGCCGACGCGCACATCGACGAGTGGCCGAAGGCCCTGACGCCCTCCAACGAACTGCGCCGCTGGTACCACGGCCCCGAGGGCGAGTTCGAGGAGTTCCGCCGGCGTTACGAGCGCGAGCTCGCCGAACCGGCCGCCGCCGAGGCCCTCTCCGAGCTGCGCGCCCGCGCCGCCGAAGGACCGGTCACGCTCCTCACCGCCGCGAAGGACCCGTCGGCCAGCCACACCACGGTCCTCACGGCGGCCCTGGAAGCGCGATAGGGCACACCCGACGGATCAGGGCCCGCCCACGGGCGGGGGAAGAGCGCGGGACCACGCCACACCCCGCCCGCCTCCGCACGTCGCTTTCCCGCCACCTCCCCGCACGGCCCTGTTCACCCGCACCCGCCCGCCCCACCATGGCCCCGACGGACCAACGGCCCGACGTCAACGGCCCGACGGCCCGACGGACGCAACGGCCCCGAAGGACCGACCGCCCCGGCGAGGAGGCGCACATGGACCAGGCCCGACAGCCCGAGCAGACCGCGGAGGCGGCCCCGGACGCGCCCGGGAAGCCGCCCACGGCCGCGCCCGCCGAGGGGACCGGGGCCGCGACGGCTGACGCGGCCACGGCCGCGACCGCGGGCGGCCCGACGGCGTTCCCGCCCCGGCCGGGAGCCCTGCGCCGGCCCGCTGACTCGACCGCTGACGCGGACACGGCCGCGGCCGAGGAGGCCCGGCGGGAGCGGCACGCCCGGCTCGACCGGTTCCAGCGCGACCCCTACCCGCTCTACGACCGGGCCCGGCGCACCGCCGGGCTCACCTTCGTCCCACTGCTCGACGCCTGGCTGGTCGCCCGGGACGCCGACATCCGGGAGGTGCTGCTGCGACCCCAGGACTTCTCCTCGGCCCAGTCCCTGCGCCCCGACGTCCAGCCCTCGCCCGCCGCCCTCGCCGTCCTCGGCGGCGGCTTCGCGCCCCGGCCCACCGTCGTCTCCACCGACGGTCCCGCCCACCGCCGCCACCGCGCCCCGCTCAACAGCGGCCTGTCCGCCGCCCGGACCGCCGCGCTCACGGCGTACGTCACCCAGCAGGCCGAGAGGCTCGCCGAGGCCTTCGCCGGCGCCGTCGCCGAACACGGCCGGGCCGACCTCATGGCCCACTACGCACGCCCGCTGCCCGGCGCGGTCGTCGGACGGCTGCTCGGCCTGGACCCGGCGGACGTGCCGACCGCCGTCCACTGCTCGTACAGCGCCGAACGACTCCTGTACCGACCGCTGTCCGAGCCCGAGCAGATCGCCGCAGCCGAGGACGTCCTCGCCCTCCAGCACCTGCTCGACCGTTATGCCCGCGACCGCCGGGCCCGCCCCGGGGACGACCTGATCACCGGCCTCGTCACCGCCCTGGCGCCCGACGCGGGGCTCGGGCCCGGGCCGCGGGCCCTCACCGGCGACCAGCGCTGCGAACTGGTAGCCAACCTCCAGAACCTGCTGATCGCGGGGCATCTCACCACCACCGCCCTCATCGGCACGACGGTGCTCCACCTGCTCCGCCACCGCGACCAGTGGGAACGGCTGCTCGCCCGGCCCGACCTCATACCGGCGGCCGTCGAGGAGGCCGCCCGCTACGACAGCGCCGTCCAGGGCTTCCGCCGCACCACCACCCGCCCCGTGACCCTCGCGGGCACCGAACTGCCCGCCGGCGCCACCGTCTTCGTCGCGTACGGCTCCGCCAACCGCGACCCGGCCCGCCACCCGGACCCCGACGTCTTCGACATCACCAGGGCCCGGGCGCACGCGCGGCACCACCTCGCCTTCGGCCACGGCCCGCACGGCTGCCCCGGCTCCCAGCTGGCCCGGGTCCAACTCCGGGCGACCCTCGCGGTGTTCACGCGGCGGCTGCCCGGACTGCGGCTCGTCGAAGGCCGTCACGTCCCGATGCGGCCCACCCTCATCCACCGCTCGCCGGAGGAACTCCTCCTCACCTGCTGAGCCGGCGCAGTCGCGGTGCCTCCGCCGCCGCGTCCACGGAACCGGCCGCGCTCGGGCCGCCGCCCGCCTCCACCCGGGCGGCGAGCCCGCGCGCCCAGGCGACGACCCCGGCGACGTCGATCCCGTACGTCTCGGCACCGCCCCGCGCGTACTCCTCGACCCGCCCGGCCCCGCGTCGCAGCAGCCGCGCCCCGCCGGCCGCGTTCCCGCGCGCCGCGTGCGTCAGACCGACCGCCGTCTGCGCGAGGCCCTGCCACAGATCCCGCTCGCCGTCCGGCCCCGACTTCCAGGCGTCCTCGAACACCTCGTGCGCGTGGAACGGCATTCCGGCGTCCAGTAGCCGCTGCGCCTCCCGCACCGTCCCGTCCGGTGACCGCACGACCCCTTCCGGCTGCCGCGCCACGCCCTCCGCCCCGTACGCCAGCGGCCGCCCTAGCCCGTCCCGGGGCCGCGCGCTCCGCGCCCGCCCTAGCCCGTCCCGGGGCCGCGCGCTCCGCGCCCGCCCCTCCGCGTCCCTGTCCCTGCCCCGCTCTCGTCCCGAGTCCCTGTCCATCGCCCCATTCTCCGCCCGGACGCCCGGTGACACCCCGTGTGGTGATCCACCCCGTGAAGTGAGGTAATGTTCTCTTGCACGCCGCCGCCGGGGTCAAACCGGGACGGACGGGCATCGGGACGTGGCGCAGCTTGGTAGCGCACTTGACTGGGGGTCAAGGGGTCGCAGGTTCAAATCCTGTCGTCCCGACTCGAAAGAGTCGCAGATCAAGGGGCCGTGTCAGAGAAATCTGACACGGCCCCTTGATCGTTTTTGGGGACCACTGGGGACCACTGGGGGACCAGCCCGCCTTGCCCCCCCGCGTCAGCGGGCCACGACGATCCGGCTCGGCAGGAACCGGGGAGCGCGAGCGCGGAGCGCGCTGAGGCGGGCGGTGAGTGCGGCGCCGTCCGGGGTGGTCTAGGAGTACCAGGTCGCCTCCGCCGGCCGCGTCCGCCGGGGCACCTCCCGCTCGGGCATGGGCCTGCGTTCGCCACCCGCGAGCAGGGTGCTTGCCGGATCGCCGCCGAAAGCGCCCGGAAGCGCCACCTCGACCTCGATGTCGCGAGGCGGGTCGGTGGGCAGGACCGCGGCCATCACCGTGGTCCGGGCGCGGCGGCCATGGACGCTGGCGGCGGCGACCTGCTTCCCGTCCACGAGGAGCTCCAGCTCCCGCGTCCCGCCCGTCCGCAGGCCCACAGTGACCGAGCAGCCGGCGTACTCGCAATGAAACTGGTACTCGCGGCCCATGATCGCCTCCCTGAAGCGCCCGGCAACGAGGCCCCTTTCCCTCCATTCTGGCACCGGACGACGGCCCGCGTCGTTCCGGCCGACGGCCTGTCCCCGCTGTCCTCCTGCTCGGGGCCGATCGGGGAGCGTGGCCTCTGTCGGTCTCGCACGCGCGACGGGCTGCACGGGCAGGAAGCGGCGACACCCCGCGGCGGAAGCCGACCCCGCCCCTGGTCCTTCGCGGTGCTCCGCGCCCGGGTCATCGGCGAGCGCGGCGACCGTGCCGACGACGCGGAGCACGGTCCAGGTGATGCGGCCGAACGAGGGCGGGGCGCCGGCTCGGTTCCGGCGCGCTGCGCCGGTGGCAGGGGTCACGATGCCCTCCGCATCTTCTTGACCGCGGCCCGGAAGGACATGCCGCGGTCGTGCCACATCATGCCGACGGCGGCGCCCAGCGTGATCACCACCCCGATCGCGATGAAGAACGACATGAGGGCGAACACCACCCCGATCGGCCCGTACTTCTGGTCGTTGCTGATGACCATGTCGGAGAAGACGAAGTGGAAGACCGCCAGCATGCTGACCCAGAACCCGCCGGTGGCGACGGCGCACGGCAGCAGCCTGCGCCAGGCGACCTCGCCACCCAGCAGGAGCCGCATCGTGAGCCACCAGAAGGCGACGCTCGCGGGGATGTTGACGATCCACCACGCGACCGGTGCAGCGGCGTGCAACTCGTGCCCGGCAGAGGTGCCCGCGGCGGTCCAGGCCACGACCCCGGCCAGCCAGACCAGCGCGCGCAGCCTGTCCCGTGCGCCGTGCGGGCGGACCTCGAACACCTGCTGGTACAGGGTCTGGAAGGCGGAAGCCGATGCGATGCCGCCGAGGATGAAGAACGCCCACGACAGGCCGGTCACCGCCGAGGTGGTGGCCGTGGAAGAGGCGAAGAGGTCACCGACCTCGGCGGCGGCCTCGTGGTTCAGGCCGAGCCGCTCGCTCAGATACGACACCGCCGACCGCCCGGCCAGAGCGGCGACGATCAGCATGAACGGGACGGCGCACAGCAGCAGTGTGGCGGCCAGCAGCATGGCCCGGTTCAGGAAGTCCACCGCGTCCAGCCGGTGCCACAGGTTCTCGGCCCAGGACCCGGCGTACTTCGCCTTGCCCCACTGGGCGGCCCGCCGGGTACGCCCGGGGTTTCCGCGCGGCGGTCCGCCCCCGTGGGTGGTCCGGGACCCGTGGTCGTCTCGCGAATCACCGGGGGACTGATCCCTCGACCGCATGATGCACCCTCCCGGCAATGACCGCCTGGGTCGATGATCGCCTGGAAACCCTCGGGCTGCGGCGACACACGTATCCAGGGTCACGCTGTCACCTCAGCGGTCGCACCGCGACGGAGACAGGGCCGGCCGAGTGTCCGCCCGTCAGCCGGCCTCAGGGCCCTCCTGGCAAAGTCCCAAGATGGCGTACGTCCACATGCCGACCCCTCAGCCGCGTCCGTAAGGTCCTACTCGGACCAAAGGACCGAAATGAGAGGTACCCGGTGGCCCTCCACAACGCCCAGGAACCGGCGGCCGACCCGGCCGTCGACATCTTCGCCTCGCCCCTGAGCGAACAGCCCCTGCCCAAACGATCCATGCCCGACCTGCCGTCGCCCCCTCCCGTCGTCTACCAGCTGCTGCACAACGAGCTGCTCCTGGACGGCAACGCCGCGCAGAACCTGGCCACCTTCTGCACCACCTGGACGGACGACGAGGTCCGCCGCCTGATGGACCTGTGCCTGGACAAGAACATCGTGGACAAGGACGAGTACCCGCAGACCGCGGAGATCGAGTCCCGGTGCGTCAACATCCTCGCCGACCTCTGGCACGCCCCGGCCGGTGCCGACCAGGTCAACGCGGTCGGCTGCTCCACCACCGGCTCCAGCGAAGCGGCCATGCTCTGCGGCCTCGCCCTCAAATGGCGCTGGCGCAACCGCCGGCAGGCCGCGGGGCAGTCGACCGAACGGCCCAACCTGGTGTGCGGACCCGTGCAGGTGTGCTGGGAGAAGTTCGCCCGCTACTTCGACGTGGAACTGCGCCAGGTCCCGGTCGAACCCGGTGCGACCGGCCTCCAGGCACACCAGCTGCGTGAGTACGTCGACGAGAACACCATCGGCGTCGTCGCGATCCTCGGGGTCACCTACACCGGCACCTACGAGCCGGTCGCGGAGATCGCCGCCGAACTCGACCGCATGCAGGCCGAGAACGGCATCGACGTCCCCCTGCACATCGACGCCGCCTCCGGCGGGTTCATCGCCCCGTTCCTCCACCCCGACCTGGAGTGGGACTTCCGGCTGCCGCGGGTCGCCTCCATCAACGCCTCGGGCCACAAGTACGGGATGGCCCCGCTCGGCGTCGGCTGGGCCCTGTGGCGGGACCAGGACGCCCTGCCCGACGGCCTGGTCTTCCATGTCGACTACCTCGGCGGCGACATGCCCACCCTCGCCCTCAACTTCTCACGCCCCGGCGGCCAGGTCATCACCCAGTACTTCATGTTCCTGCGCCTGGGCCGCGAGGGATACCGCCGCGTCTACCAGGCCTGCGCCGACACCGCCCAGCACCTCGCCCGCCGGATCGCCGACATGGGCCCCTTCACCCTGCTCTACGACGGAGCTGGCGCTCTGCCCGCCGTCTCCTACACCCTCACCGACCCCGACTCCGTCGACTGGACCCTCTACGACCTCTCCGACCAGCTCCGCTTGCGCGGCTGGCAGGTCCCCTCCTACCCCCTGCCGCCGGACCGCCAGGAAACCGTCGTCCAGCGCGTGCTGGTCCGCCACGGCGTCGGCCGCGACGAGATCGAACTCCTCGCCGACGACATCCGCAGGGCGATCAAGCACCTCGACGCAGGCCACCCGCACGACGCCGACCGCGTCGGCTTCCACCACTGAGGCAGCGCGAGCTCGGTGTCCCCCGGGAGCAGGCCGGGCTCCTTCCGCCGTCGCAGGATCTCCGGCCGGACCGCTTCGTACCCCCGATCGAGCATCCGAGGTCCGCCCGTAGCCCCTCAGGGGCAAGGTTCCTTGAGCCACGGTCTCCTGCTCAGTGCCGCGCCGCCGGTCCCGCGTGTCGCGGGCCGGCGGCTGCGCATTCAATCCTGTCCGGCTGTTCTGGTCGTTCCGGCGCACAGAGCCCAGATGACGACAGCGTCGATGGCGATCAGCATGATGGCCCAGAACGGGTAATAGGGAATCCACAGGAAGTTGGCGAGCATCCCGAGTCCGGCGAGGGCGATACCGACGACGCGCGCCCACATGGCGCCGGAGAAGAGGGCCATGCCGGCCAGAACGATGAGGATGCCCAGGATCAGGTGGATCCAGCCCCATCCAGTGGTGTTCATCTTGAAGGTGTAGTCGCGGGCGACGACGATCAGGTCGTCTTTGGCGATGGCGGCGATCCCCTCGAATATCGCCATGGCACCGCCGAAGATCATCATGACGGCGGCGAAGACCGTCCAGCCGGTGGCGAACGGCCTTCGAGTGGTCTGGGCCCCTCTCGGTGCCCCACTGACGTTGCTGGCCATGGTTCGGGCTCCTTCGAGAAGCACCTCGTCGCCACGTCGGGCGACCTGGTCGGAGGCTCCGTATTCAGGTTGCCACTCCCGACGCCCGTCAGCACCTCCCGACTGTCCGGCGCCCGCTCCCCGGGAAGTCAGGCCTGGATCAGCAGCGGTCCCGGCCGGCCTGACGGTCGTGACGACGGTCCTCGCGCCGATCACCGCCGCGACCGGGGCCCCACGGTGGGTGAACGCGGTGCGGAGGGGGAATACTGGTGTCAACCAGCCTGGTCTGGTGGGAGACCCCGTGCTACCAACCGGTCACCAAAAGTGGCTGACGGCCGGTACGGGTGGTCTTACTCGGCTATACGCGGCCCGGCGCCGCGCGCTTGACGGCCCTCTTCTGCCCCTGATCGTGGGAGCCGACCGTGATGGGCTCCTCTACGGAGGCGGAAGACCATGCGTCCCGCTCTGACCGTGCACGTCCGCACGCACGCCGACACGACCGTGGTGGCCGTAGCCGGCGAACTCGACCTCGACACCTGCGCGCAGGTCACCAACGCCACCGACGCCCTCCCGCCCCTGGCCGGGCACGTCCTGGTCCTGGACCTGTCCCGACTGGTCTTCATGGATTCCACCGGTCTCAACGTGCTGCTGACCCTGCGCGCACGTGCCCAGGCCGAAGGCGGCCGCCTGGAGCTCATCGACGTCCCCCGCCAGGCGCTGCACGTGCTGGACCTGACCGGTACCCGCGACCTGTTCGCCCTCCATTGGCGCCCGGCCCGGTCCCGCGGACCCGCGCAGGCCGCCGGCCGCGGCATCCGGTAGCCGTCTTCTGGCACCGCGCTCGTCAAGGACGCTCCCTCCGTAAGGAAACGTCCTAGCCGCCGGCGTGGACCAGGCCCGTCTCGTAGGCGAGGATCACCAGTTGGGCGCGGTCGCGGACGCCGAGTTTGGCTATCGCTCGCGTGACGTGGGTCTTGGCGGTGAGCGGGCTGATGAAGAGCTGTGCGGCGATCTGGTCGTTGGACAGGCCGGTCGCGATGAGGCGGGTCACCTCGAGTTCCCGCGAGGTGAGCACGGCGAGCCGTTCGGCGGTGTCCGTGGGGGTTGCCGGGCGGTGCGCGAACTGCCCGATCACCCTTCGGGTCGCGCCCGGTGAGAGAAGCGCGTCGCCGGCCGCCACCGCCCGGACGGCCTGGCGCAGGTCGTCCGGTTCGATCTCCTTGGTGAGGAAGCCGCTCGCGCCCGCGCGCAGGGCCGCGAAGACGTACTCGTCGGTCTCGAAGGTGGTGAGCACGATGACCCGGCAGTCCGTCAGATCCGGGTCGTCGACGATCGTCCGGGTGGCGGTGAGTCCGTCCGTACCGGGCATGCGGATGTCCATGAGGACGACGTCGGGGCGGACGGAGCGGACGGAGCGGACCGCCTCGTCACCCGTGCCCGCCTCGCCGACGACCTCGATGTCCTCGGCCCGGGAGAGGAGGCTGCTGAATCCGGCCCGTACCAGGGCCTGGTCGTCGGCGATGAGCACGTTGATCGTCATGGGTGGAAGCCTGGCAGAGGGATGGCGGCCCGCACGAGCCATCCGTCGCCCTTGCCGTGCGGTCCGGCGGAGAAGTGGCCGCCGAGCGCCCGGACCCGTTCGTCCATCCCGCGCACCCCGTGCCCGACCGCCCCGGGTGTCCGCACCGCGGAGCGACCGTCGTCGGTGACGCTCACCTCCACCCGCCCGTCGACGAGCCGGACGGAGATGTCGGCCCGTGACGCCCCCGCGTGGCGGGCCGTGTTGGTCAGCGCCTCCTGGACGACCCGGTGGACGGCGAGGGACACCGGCGCGGGGACGGTGGCGAGGTCGCCGGCCGTCTCCAGCCGGATGTCCAGCTCCGCCGACCGCATCCGGTCGACGAGCGCCGCGACCTCCGGAACCCCGGCCGCGGGGCCCTCCGGGACCTCCCCCGGCGCGCGCAGCACGTGGACGAGCGCGCGGAGGTCCCGTACGGCCTCGGTGCGGACCTGCTGGGCGGTGGTGAGCGCGGTCCGCGCCTCCTCCAGTGAGTCGTTCAGGGCCTCGGCCGCGACGCGGAGTTGGATCCCGACGACGGTGAGGGTGTGGCCGACGACGTCGTGCAGTTCGCGGGCGATCTCCAGGCGGGCCTCCGCGATCCGCCGGCCGGCCTCCAGGTCCCGTTCCCGCGCGGCCCGCAGCAGGCGCTCGTCGAGTTCGGCGCGCCAGCGGAGGCGGTTGCGGTAGGCCGTCGCGGCGGCGAGGAGCACGGCCAGCCACAGCGCCTCGGCTCCCAGGGGTACGAGGATCTCCCGCGGGGTGGCGTCACCGGCCGTCGTCTCCCACGTCGCGGCGAGGGCCAGTTCGGCGAGGCCGACGCCGGCGGCCCACGGGAGGCCGGGCCGGCCGGGCCGGTCGTCGGCGGCCAGGCCGGCGTAGGCGGCCGAGGCCGGCCACACCCAGCCGACGTCGGTGAGCCCCGAGACGCGGAACACGGCCACGGCCTGCACGCTCAGCAGCAGCACGGCGAGCGGCAGGCGGCGGCGCGCCGGAAGGAGCAGGCCCAGCCACAGGGCGAGCGGCAGGGCCCCGGCGGCGTCCGGCCGGCCGCCGAGCCAGGCGGTGCCCGCCAGGACGGCGACGGCGGTGCCGGCCGCGAGGAGCCCGTCGATCAGCCGCGCCGTGCGGGGGTCGGCGGAGGCGGGGACGGAAGGTCGGTCCATCCGCCGATCATGCACGAGGGCCCCGCTTCTGCCCGCCGCGGGGGCGCGCCGCGGCCAGGGCGAGCGCGATCCATCCCAAGTCGGCGGCGAGCACCAGGCGTTCGACGAGACCGACGAGCGTGGGAGCGCCGCCCAGCCCCAGCGACGGACCGCCGTCCATCACGTCGGCCAGGAAGACCGCGAGCGCCGCCGTGGCGGTGACCGAGGCCACGGTGAGGACGTTCAGCGCCGTGCTCAGTGCGGGCCTGTGGGCCGCGAGCGTCCTGCGAAGCAGCACGGCGGCGGTCGGCAGGGCGGCGAAGGCGAGGAAGGCGGCGTTGCCGTGGACGAGTTCGGAGAGGGAGGGGCGGCTCCAGTGGCCGGGCGGGTCCGCCGGGAAGAGGGCCGCCACCAGGATCCCGGCCGTCCACACCACGAGCGCGGCCCGGCCCGCCCGCCGGCTCCCGGCACCCAGCCGTACCGCGAGGACGGCCGAGGCGGCTCCGACGGCCAGCAGTGCCGCCGGGAGCAGCCAGCCGGCCGTGCCGTGTACGTACCGGCTGAGGGTCTCGCTCACCAGGTCGTACCCCGGGTTGAGCGTCTCCACCGCAGCCATCGCCAGGGCCCCGGTGCCTATCAGGGCGAGCGGAGCCCGCGCTCCCGCCGCCGGTGCCGTGTGCGTCGCCGTCATACCGTCCTCCTGGGTGTCGTTCCGGTGATCCAGAACCTACGGAGGAGGTGAGGGCCGCCGCGTCGTCCCGATGCCGACATCCGGTCGTACACCGGCCGGTGTCATCGTCCGGGCCGGCTGCACCGTTTGGTGTACGGGCCGGGGACAGCCGGGCCGCCGTCGGCAACCGCCGTCAGGACACGAGGACCGCCGTGGAGACACGGGGTGCGATCGGGGACGCCGCCGTGGGTCCCGCACCCGTCGTCCACTGCGGGCCCAAGGCGCCTTCGACGGGCCGGCGCGGTGCGGGTTCGCCGTCGCGCCCACCGGAACGCCCGCGAACGGGGAACCGGTCATTTCGCCGATGCCTTCCTCCGTCGTCGCCCCGACAGTGACGGGGCCGGTCCACACCGGTGCGCCGGCCGTCTTCCGGTCGGCGCCGCGCAGCCCACGCCATGACGGCACACGACTCGAGAGGACGACTCCGTCGTGAAACGACACATCGCTGCCGCCGCAGCCCTGGCATCCCTGGCCTTCCTGGCCGCGCCCGCCGCCACCGCCGCGGACAACCCCTATCAGCGCGGCCCGGCGCCCACCGTGGCCTCCATCGAGGCGGCCCGCGGGTCGTACGCGGTCTCCCAGACCAGCGTCTCCTCCCTCGCCGTCACCGGGTTCGGCGGCGGCACCATCTACTACCCCACCTCCACGAGCGACGGCACGTTCGGCGCCGTGGCGATCTCGCCGGGCTTCACCGCGTACGAGTCCTCGATCTCGTGGCTCGGACCGCGGCTCGCCTCGCAGGGCTTCGTCGTCTTCACGATCGACACCCTCACCACGCTCGACCAGCCGGACAGCCGGGGACGCCAACTCCTCGCGGCACTCGACTACCTGACCCAGCGCAGCGCGGTCCGCGGCCGCGTCGACGCCTCGCGGCTGGGCGTCATGGGCCACTCGATGGGCGGCGGAGGCACCTTGGAAGCCGCGAAGAGCCGGCCCTCGCTCAAGGCGGCCATCCCGCTCACCGGCTGGAACACCGACAAGACCTGGCCCGAGATCAGCACCCCGACCCTGGTCGTGGGCGCCGACGGCGACACGATCGCCCCGGTCGCCACCCACTCGGAGCCGTTCTACGAGAGCCTGCCCGCCTCACTGGACAAGGCCTACCTGGAGCTCAACGGGGCCACCCACTTCACCCCCAACAGCTCCGACACGACGATCGCGAAGTACAGCATCTCCTGGTTGAAGCGGTTCATCGACGACGACACCCGTTACGACCAGTTCCTCTGCCCCCTGCCACGGCCGAGCCTGACGATCGAGGAGTACCGGGGCACCTGCCCCCTCGGCTCCTGACGTGCCGAGGTCTCGCCGCGGGTGGGGCGAGGACCTCGGGACCGGCCGTTCGGCCGCGTTCGGCCCCGACGGCCCGCGAAGGCCCGCCAAGGGCCCGGTCTCCGCGGGCCGCCCGGCCGGACCGCTCGGGTTGTCCGCGTGCACAGAGGACCGGCCCGAGGTGTGGACCCCGGCCCAACGCCTCCCTCTTTCCTCGCCTCTTACCGGCCAGTACGGTGACGGCGTGAGTGGAGCGCCGAGGGTCGCCGCTGCTCCGCGGCTGTACGACCGTACGTCCGAACTCGCCGCCGTCGCGCAGCTGTCGGCGCGGGCCGCCGAGGGGAGGGGCGCCGTCCTGCTGCTCACCGGGGGCCCGGGCACCGGTCGGACCGCCCTGCTGGAGCAGGCCGTACGGGACTCCCGGGTGCGCGCGCACCGGGTGGCCGCGCCCGGCGGCAACCGCGTCCCCTGGAGCGGGATACGCGCCCTCCTGTCCGCCCTCGCCCCCACCCCTTCGGCCGCCCGCCGTGCCCTGCGGGCGGCCCGTGGCCCGGCCGGCGTGCCCGGGGCACTCGCGGCCCTGTGCCCCGGCGAGCCGCTGCTGCTCTGCCTGGACGACCACCACCTCTGGGACGCCCATTCCCGCACCGCGCTCGACGCGGCCTGGCGCGGGAACACCGGACCGTGGGCGTGGGTCGTCTCGTTCGCCGCCCATCACCGGCCTCCCGATGTGCCGGGTGCCCGGCTGCTGTCCCTCGGGCGACTGAGCCGCGAGGGAGCGCGGCGCCTGCTCGACGACGTGTGCCCGGTGCCCCTGACGGCGTCCTTCCGCACGCGGCTGCTCGACGAGGCCGCGGGCCATCCCGGTGTCCTGGCGGCGACGGCCGCTCGTGTCCCCGCCGAGCCGAGGGGCGGAGAAGGTCCCTCGGGTCCGGTCATCGCCGACGCCTCGCTGTCCGAGGTGTACCGCGGGCTCCTCGACTCCCTGCCGGCGGAGTGCGGGCGGGTGCTGACGCTGGTGGCCGTCGCCGGGGAGCCGTGTCCCGACGCCGGGCGGCCCGGTCCGGCGGCCGGGGGACCGGACGCCCCGCGCCCGGTCGGCGCGGACGCGGTCCTGGCGGTGGCCCGCGCCGTGCGCGCGTCGCCCGAGGCGCTCGACCGGCTGGTCGCCGACGGGCTCCTGCGCGGGACACGGGGAGCACTCCGGTTCGACGACCCCTTCCTGCGGCGCGCGGTCCTGGGTGCCGTGCCGCCGTCCCGGCGCCGGGAGCTGTACGCCCTCCTCGTCCCTCCCGCCGGAGGCCGATCCGACGCCGGGAGCGGGCCGGCGGGCGGGGACGACGTCTCGAAGGGCCAGGGTGCCGCGGCGGCGCGTACGCCGCACCCCGCCGGGCACGGTGCCGGGATGCCGGCCCCGCCGCCCCGCCCTCCTGGAGTGTCGGCGGAATCCGAGACGGCCGGAGTTCCCGGCGCCCCGACAGCAGGAGATCCGGTCCGCGAGGCCGGCCACCCGTCCGACCGGTTCCGGGCACCACACTTCGTGGGCGAGGCGACCGGCGAGGGGCGGGCGCCGGAGGACGTACGGGGGATGCCCGGTGTGGTGCGGGGCAGGGCCGAACTCGCGCGCGGCCTGGCCGCACTGGGCGACGGTCCGGTCGGTGACGCCCATCAGGTGTTGCTCCTCGCCGCCTCGTTGCTGCGCGACGGGGCGCCCGAGGAGGCCTCGGAAGCGCGGTTCCTCGCCATGGAGGCGGCGTGGGCCGCGGGGGACCCGGAGGCCTGCGCGATCGCTCTCGGCGGGGGCGGCTTCGGCGCCGACCGCACCGGATCCTCCGCCGGCGCCGACGCGGTGGAACGGGACTTCCGCGACGGAATGTGCGCCGCGCTCGCGGTGCGGCTGGAGGAGGCGCGTGCACCGCTGGGCCGGGTCGTGGCCCACGACGGCGCGTCCGACGATCCCCGCCGGCTGTTGCGCGCGGGCGCCGCGGCCCTGGTCCTGGGCGACGCGCCCGCCGCCGTACGCGTCCATACCCGCGCCCTGGCCACGATGCGCGCCACCGCCCGGGCCGCGCTGCTGCCCCGGGTCCTCGAGCACCTGGCCTACGCCGAGTTGCGATCCGGACAGCACGAGCTCGCCGCCGCGCATGCCAGGGAGGGACTCCGTACGGCGGAGTCCACCGGGCAGCGCAACGCGGCCGCCCACCAGCACGCGGTCCTCGCCCTGGCCGCCTCCGTCCGGGGCGACGCTCCGGCGGTCGTCGAGCACGCGGGCCGTGCGCTCGGGACCGCCCGGGCGCACGGCCTCGTCCAGGCGAGGACGCTCGCCGAGTGGTCGATCGCCCGGGCCGAACTGGCGGGCGGGCTCGCCGCGCAGGCCGCGGCGCGTCTCGCTCCCCTCGTCGGAAGGGGGCCGCGCGGCGGTCACTTCGCCCTGCGGATGCTCGTCGTGCCCTGCTTCGTCGAGGCCGCCTGCGCGGCGGGCCGGGAGGCCGAGGCCGGCACGGCGGCCGAGGAGTTCGCGGTCTGGGCCGGGCTCGGCCTCGACCCCCAGGCACCCGGCCAACTGGCCCGCTGCCGTGCGCTGTTGACCCAGGGAGGCGACTCGGCGGACTGGTACCGGGAGGCGGTGCGGCACCACGAGGAGAGCGGCAACGACTTCGAACGCGCAAGGACCCTCCTCGCGTACGGCAAGTGGCTACGCCGCCGCAGGCGTCTGGTCGAGGCCCGGGGCCCGCTCAGCGACGCGCTGGTCACCTTCGAGCGCGCTGCGGCCGGAGTCTGGGCCGACCAGGCGCGGGCCGAACTGCGCGCGACCGGAGGTGCGGCGGACAGACGGACCGTCCCCGGTGCGGTGGGCGAGCTGACCCCTCAGCAGCAGCGCATCGCCGGGCTGGTGGCGGCGGGGGCGACGAACCACGAGATCGCCGACCGGCTGTCGCTGAGCCCCCGCACCGTCGATCACCACCTGCGGAACGTCTTCGCCCGGCTGGGGATCCGCTCCCGCGTCGAACTCTCCGGGCTCCTGTCCCGTACCACGGGGGACGGCCGCCGCTCCGAGGCGTGACCTGAGGGGGGCGGCTCCTGTCACGTACCACCGGCGACGGCCGCCGCTCCGGCCGGTGACATGATGGGGGCGGCTCTTGTCCCGTACCAGGGGCGGGCGAGCGTCCGCTCCCCGGCGGCACCGCGTTGCCGGCACCACGGCCGTCCTCCCCCCGCCGTCGCCACCACCGGTCCGACCGCACGCGCCGGCGGTCCGGGACGAGCAGCCCGCGCGGGTCCCGCTGCTTCAGCACGAGGCCTTCAGACGGAAGGCGTCCAGGGCCAGCGTCATCTCCGTGAGGTCCCTCGGCCGGGACAGGGACCGGGACGTCAGCTGCTCCAGGCGGCGCAGCCGGTTGAAGACCGTGTTGCGGTGGCAGTAGAGCCGAGCCGCCGCCCGGCCCGCCGAACCCTCGCACTCCAGCCAGACGTCCAGCGTCTCCAGCAGGATCGCGCGGTCGGCCGGGTCCAGTTCCAGCACGCTGCCCAGGACGTCCGTCACCAGAAGCCCGGCCAGCTCCGGTTGTCCGACCACCAGGGCGCCCGCCATCCGGCGGTCCAGCCGGACGAGCTGCCGTGAGTCCGGCGGGCTGGTCCGCAGGGCCAGCTCCGCGAGCCTGCGTGCCCGTCCCAGCTCCGCCAGCCCGGTCACCACCGGGCTGATCCCTCCGGGCCCCGGGCAGCGCCCGTCGAGCAGTTCGGACAGCGCGTCCAGACCGATGCCCTCCGCCAGCGACACCACCCCGATCTCGCAGTCCGCGCCCATCCGCCACAGGAACCGCGCACCCGCCCCCTGCACCCGCCGGTGGAAGGGCTCGGGGGCCTCCCGCCGGTCGTGCCGCAGCACCACCACCGCGTACCGGCCGTGCTCCGGCAGATCCAGGCCGGCCGCCGCCCGCGAGGTCACCTCGGGTGAACAACGGCCCTGCAGCAGGGCGTCGAGGAGGGCCTGGAGCTGCTCGTCGGTACGCCGCCGCAGCTCCCGTTCCGTCGCCCGGTACGCCTCCGACGCCGTGTCCGCCTGCGCGTCCACCGCCTGCCACACCATGGTCGCCGACTGGGTCAGCACCGCCAGCCTGGGCGGGAACGCCGCCGCGTCCTCGACCAGCGCCTCCCACACCAGGTGGCCGGCGTGCCGGTAGGCGTGCACCAGCAGCTCCAGCGGCATCCCCTGCTCGGCACGCCGCCGCCCCAGCTCGTCGGCGTGCTCCAGGTCCCGCCGCGGTGAATCCCGCGGTGCCGAGATCATCTCGATCCCGATCCGCAGCGCCTCGTGGGCCTCACGCCAGTGCTGGTCGTGCGGCACGATCTGGCCGTACGCCGGTTCGTACTCGTGCAGTTCTCTCAGGTGCTGGTCCACCAGCTCGGGCAGCCGCTCCAGAAGCGCCGTACACGCCTCGGCCAGCAGCTTCCAGTCATCGCCGGTCCGTGGTCTGCGCCGTCCCATGCCCGGAGGATGCCACCCCGCACCCCTTCCCGACAGGCCCCTGACACGCGGTGTTGTGCGCGTGCACAACACCTGCCGGGGCCCGCTGGTCACCGGCAGCGTTTCGGCCGCCGCACGTGGACGGGCGGCCACCGCGGTGCTGGGGTGAGCGCCACTGAACAGGCCACGGAAGGGGAACCATGGGAGGGACCGGACTCGCCCTCGAGGTCACGGACCTGTCGGCGGGATACGGGCCGGTACGCGCCCTGAGGCGGGTGTCGCTCACCGTGCCGGAGGGCGCCGTCGTCACCGTCCTCGGCGGCAACGGTGCGGGGAAGTCCACCCTGCTGAGGGCCGTCTCGCGCACGCTGTCGTTCCACGGCGGGGCCGTCACCTCCGGCACCGTCGCCTTCGGCGGGCGGCCGATCGGCGCGCTCGCGCCGGACCGGGTCGTCGCCGCCGGGATCTCCCAGGTGCCGGAGGGGCGGCAGGTCTTCGCCCGGATGACCGTGGAGGACAACCTGCGGGCGGGGGCGCTCGGCGCGCGGGGAGACCGGAGGGCGAAGGCGTCGGCCCTGCGACGGGTCCACGAACTCTTCCCCGTGCTCGCCGACCGGTCCCGCCAGCGCGCCGGACTGCTGTCCGGCGGTGAACAGCAGATGCTCGCCGTCGGACGCGCGCTGATGGCCTCGCCGAAACTCCTCCTCCTCGACGAGCCCTCGCTGGGCCTCGCCCCGCTCATGGCGGCCCGGATCGCCGACACGATCCGCGAGATCAACGCCCAGGGCACCGCCGTCCTCCTCGTCGAGCAGAACGCGGCGCTCGCGCTGCGGCTCGCCGACCGGGCGTACGTCCTGGAGGTCGGCGAGGTCTCCCTCTCCGGCCCGGCCGCCCGACTCGCCGCCTCCGACGAGGTACGGCGGCGCTATCTCGGCGTCTCCGACGAGACCGCGGACGCGGACGCGCCGGACGCCCCCGCAGCGCACCCTGTCCTCGCCCGCTGGGAGGAGATCCGATGAGCGAGCCCGGCCCGGGCGGTCCGGCGAAGCCGCCCGCCGCACCCCGCGAGGGCGCCGCGACGGACGCCCGGTCCTCGGCGACCTCCGCGGAAGCCCGGTCCTCGGCGACCTCCGCGGACGCCCCCGCGCCCGAGCGGCAGGCCGCACCTGCCTCCTCGGAGGCCCCCGTCTCGGAAAGGTCCGCCTCTTTGAAGGTTCCCGCCCCGGTCCCCGCCCTCGACGTACGCGACGTCACCGTCCGCTTCGCGGGGCTCACCGCGCTCGACGCGGTCTCGTTCACCGTCCGTCCCGGCACCGTGCACGCCGTCATCGGCCCCAACGGAGCCGGCAAGTCCACCTGCTTCAACGTGCTTTCCGGCGTCTACCGGGCGACCTCGGGAAGCGTCCGGCTCGGCCCGCACGAACTCACCACCCTTCCTCCGCACAAGATCGCCGGACTCGGCGTCGCCCGCATCTTCCAGAACCTCGCGCTCCCGCCCCGCGCCACCGTCGAGGACAGCCTGATGCTCGGCCGTCACCGGCTCACCCGTACCGGCTTCCTCGCCGCCGGGCTCCGGCTGCCCTCCGCCGCCCGCGAGGAAGCCCGCCACCGCGCACGCGTCCGCGAGATCGCCGCCTTCGTCGGCCTGGAGAACCAGCTCGCACAGCCCGCCGGATCCCTCCCCTACGGGCAGCAGAAGCTCGCCGAACTGGCCCGCGCCCTCTGCATGGAGCCGTCGCTGCTGCTCCTCGACGAGCCCGTCGCCGGGATGACCGCCGACGAGCGCCGCCGTACCGCCGCCGTCATCGCCGGCGTCCGCGACAGCCTCGGGATCTCCATCGTCCTCGTGGAGCACGACATGGGAGTGGTGATGCGGCTGGCCGACGCCGTCACCGTCCTCGACTTCGGCCGCCGGATCGCCGACGGCACTCCCGACGACGTCCAGAACGACCCCGCGGTCGTCCGCGCCTACCTCGGAGAGGAGACCTCCGGGTGACCACCTTCGTCGAACTCCTGCTCAACGGCGTCTCGCTGGGATCCGTCTACGCCCTCATCGCCCTCGGTTTCGTGGTGATCTTCCGCGCCACCGAGGTCGTCAACTTCGCCCACGCTTCCCTGCTCCTCGCGGGCGGCTACGTGACCGCCGTGCTCCACGAGAGCATCGGCTTCTGGCCCGCGCTGCTGGCCGGGATCGGCGGCGCGGCCCTCGTCGGCGCCGCCGTCGAGTTCCTCGTCATGCGCCGCTACCGCGGCTCCGACCAGAGCGTCCTCGCCATCGTCACCATCGGCGTCGACATCCTGCTGGCCACCGAACTGACCCGCCGCATCGGCACCGACATCCTCTCGCCCGGCGACCCGTGGGGCGACGCCGTCGTCACCATCGGCCCGGTCACCCTGGCCCAGACCCGCATCGCGGCCTTCCTCACCGCCGGACTGCTCATCACCGCCTTCCTGCTCGCCTTCCGCCACACCTCCTGGGGCGTCGCCATGCGCGCCGCGGCCGAGAACCAGGAGACCGCCGCCCTCATGGGCATCCGGCTCGGCCGGGTCTCGCTCGGCGCCTGGGCGGTGGCCGGCGGCCTCGCCGCCGTCGCCGCGCTCTTCCTCACCGTCTTCCCGACCCCGGGCCTGGAACGGACGACCTCCCTCGCCGCGATGAAGGCCTTCCCGGCCGCCATCCTCGGCGGTCTCGACTCCACCACCGGCGCCCTCGTCGGCGGCCTGCTGGTGGGGGTCACCGAGTCCCTCGCCACCGGCTACCAGGGCGATCTGACCTTCCTCGGCCGCGGCATCGGCGATCTCGCCCCGTACCTGGTGATGGTCGCGGTACTGCTCCTCCGCCCCGCCGGACTCCTCGGCACGAAGGAGCTGTCCCGTGTCTGACGCGCTTCCCCGCCGTGGAACGGCCGCCCTCGCCCGGCCCCGTGTGTACGGGTGGGCCGCCGCCGGGCTCGTACTCGTCGCCTTCCCCTTCTACCTGGACCGGTTCTGGCTCCAGGCCGGGCTGTTCGCCATGGCCGCCGCGATCGGCGCCATCGGCATCAACCTGCTGACCGGAGCCACCGGCCAGCTCTCGATGGGCCACGCCTTCTTCCTCGCCGTCGGCGCGTACGGCTACTGCGCCTTCGCCGGGGACGGGACGGACGGGCTCACCGGACTGGGCCTGCCCGGCTGGCTCGCCGCCGTCCTCGCCGTGGCCCTCGCGGGTGCGGCCGGCGGGGTGTTCAGCCCCATCGCCGGCCGGCTGCGGGGCGCCTACCTCGGCATCGCGACCCTCGCGCTGATCTTCATCGGACAGCACGTCCTGTTCAACGCCCACGACATCACCGGTGGCTTCAACGGCCGAGCCGTGCCCCCGCTCGACCTCTTCGGGCTCACCTTCGACGACAGCGAACTGCTGGTGGCCCAGGTCCCGTTCGGTTCCGCGGAGAAACTCTGGTATCTGGGTCTCCTCCTCCTGCTCGCGGGTGTCCTCTTCGCTCGCGGCGTCCTCCGCGGCCGCCCCGGCCGAGCCATGAACGCGATCCGGGACCACCGGATCGCCGCCGGTGTCATGGGCGTCCCCGTGGCCCGCTACCGCGCCGCCGTCTTCGTCCTGTCGTCCATGTACGCGGGACTGGCCGGGGTGCTGCTCGCGCTGGTGTTCCAGCGCACCGTGCCGGAGTACTTCGGCATGCTGCTCTCCCTCGAGTACCTGGCCATGATCGTCATCGGCGGTCTCGGTTCGGTCGCCGGAGCGGTGGTGGGCGGCGTGTTCGTCTCCCTGCTGCCGCAGCTCCTCAACCGGTACAGCGACGCGCTGCCCCTGGTCTCCGCCCCCGGGACGGGCGGGGTCGCACCGGGGGAGGCCTCCCGCTATCTCTACGGCGCCGCCGTCGTCGCGGTGGTGCTCTTCCTGCCCGGCGGCCTGGTCCGGCTCGCCGCCCGGCCACGCAGGCGAACCGCCCAACCCTCGCACTCCTCTGGGGAGGAACGATGACCCACCGACGCCAGGCCCCGAGAACGACGGCCGTCGCGCTCGCCGCCGCCCTCGTCGTGCTGACCGCCGTCGGCTGCAGCTCCAAGGCCAAGTCCACCGACGGGGCGGACACCGGAGCGGACGGGGTGAAGTCCGGCACGGGCGTCACCGGCAAGACCATCGCGGTCGGTGCGCTCACCGACATGACGGGCGTGTACGCCACGCTCGGCAAGAGCGTCACCCAGGCTCAGCAGCTGTACGTGAAGCAGGTCAACGCGGCCGGCGGGGTCTGCGGCCGACAGCTGGAGCTGACGGTCCGCGACCACGGCTACGACCCGCAGAAGGCGCTCTCCGCCTACACCGAGCTGGAGCCGAAGGTCGCCGGATACATGCAGTTCATCGGTTCTCCGTTCGTCGCCGCCGTGAAGCAGCGCGTCGACGGCCGGGACAAGGGACTGGTGCTGCCGCAGGCCTGGTCGGCCTCGTTGCTCGGCTCCCCGTACATCCGCGTCCTCGGCTCCACCTACGACGTCGAGACGATCAACGCCGTCGACTTCCTGCTGAAGGAGAAGGGACTGAAGGCGGGCGACAAGCTGGGCCACGTCTACTTCGAGGGCGACTACGGCGAGAACGCGCTGGCGGGGTCGAAGTTCGCGGCCGGAAAGGCCGGGCTGACGGTCGTGGAGCAGAAGATCAAGCCCACCGACAACGACATGTCGGCGCAGGTGGCGGCGTTGAAGCAGGCGGGCGTCAAGGCCGTCGTCATCAGCGCGGGCCCGCGGCAGGCCGCCTCGCTGGTCGGTGTCGCGGCGGCGGCGAAGTTCCTGGTGCCGGTCATCGGCAACAACTCGGCCTTCGCGCCCCAGCTGCTGGGCACCCAGGCCGGACCGGCGCTGGAGAAGATGTACTGGTTCGCCTCTCCGAGCCTCCCGATCGGCGCCGACACCCCGGCCGCGAAGAAGCTCGTCGCCGACTACCAGGCCGCGTACCCGAACGACAGCCTCGACAACGGCATCGTGGCCGGGTGGACGGCGGCCAGTGTCTACGGGGAGGCCCTGAAGAGGGCGTGCGACGCCAAGGACCTCACACGGGAGGGCATCGACAAGGCCCTGCTGACCCTGAACGCGTACGACGCCGGGTTCGGCACGCACGACTTCAGCGATCCGAAGGCGCCGTCCTCACGCGAGTCCGTCATCCTCCAGCCGGACAAGTCCGTCCCGGGCGGCATGCGGACCGTCCGTGAGCCGTTCGTCTCCGAGGCGGCGAAGGGCTTCACGCCCAAGGCCGGCTGAGCGCGCATCACCACGACGTCCGGCCCGCGCGGTGGGCCGGACGTCCACGTGTACGCCGGCACCGGCAGGCCCACCGGACCGGCTCGCCGGCATCCACGCGCCCTCCCGGTCCCAGGAGGACCCGTTTCGTCAGCGACGGCAGCGGCTCGAGGCAGATCCGCCTCCCAGGTCCTGGCGCAAGTGGGCCTGGCCGACCGGTGAGGTCGACGTACGCGGACCAGTCCGCGGAGAGCGGCTCGATGCGCGGGCTGGTGCCTTCGACGACGGTGAGCAGCTGAGAAGGATCAGCCCGCAGCGCTGACCTGCGCCGACGCCCGACGCCGAACTCCGGTGGTGGACATCATGCGTGACTGACCCTCAACTGAGCGTTGACATAGCAGGTCACACCCATACTAGAGTTTTGGCATGGCTAAGACTCCGCGCATGACGCTCCCGACACAGCTGGTGCTGCGGACCCTGCTGGAGACCCCCACGAAGGCCCGCTACGGCCTGGAACTCTCCAACGCCGCAGGCCTGCCCACCGGCACCATCCACCCGATCCTCGCCCGCCTGGAGAACACCGGCTGGCTCGAGTCCTTCTGGGAAGACCAGAGCGAGATCGAGAAGACCGACCCGCCCCGCCCGCGCCGCCGCTACTACCGCTTCTCGCCCGGCGGCGCCGAGTCCGCCCGCCTCGCCCTCGCCCAGGCGTACAACGGCGGCACCACCTCCGCGCGACTGCGTCCCGCCGCCGGCGGGCTGGGAGCGTGATCCATGCACGACGACGGCTTCAAGGACATCACTGGCGAGTCCTGGCAGGTGGACTCCGAAGACGCCCGGCTGATGGACGCGTACGTCGCACTACTCGATAGCGAAGAGCGGTACCGACTCGACAATGTGGACGCCTTCTCGAAGCGGCTGGTCGAGGAGATCAATTCCAAGGGAGTGTCCATCAAGGACAGCAAGACTCAGCTGTTCCTGAACGGGGCTCCCATCGAGTACACGGTGAAAGAACACACCGTGCCGCTTCTCGCGCCGCACCGATCGCGCACGGTCGGCTTGACCGCGTGCATGCTGCCCACGCGTGACCGCGAGCGCTGGGCGGAGGAGTGGGCGGGGGAGTGGCAGGACTTACGGGAACGGCCCTTCCTCACTCGCCTCGCGTTCCTCACCCGGCTTCTCGTTCGCACGGGGCCCGCCCTCGCCTGGGTGCTCCGCGTCCAGAAGCGCAGGGAGGCGGCATGAGCGCCCTTCTGGAGGTCGTCGAATTCGCCACAGAGAGCGGATCGTCAGCGGCGCTCGTCGTGGCGTACCCGTGGTGGAGGCGGCACGGCGACGGAGCGCGTGTGTCGGACCTGGCGGTGAAGACTCAGGACGAAGCACGTTCGGCGCCACCGGGCAGCCGCCGCATCTCGTTTGCCGCCCGGCTGACGGGAGACAGCGCCCGCTACGCCGAGGAATGGGCGGCAGAGTGGCACGACCTGCCCCGGCGTCCGCGTCGCATCCGGGCGATCTACCTGACCCGCATCTCGGCCCGCGCGATCCCGATCGGGGTGATCGCCAGGTCAAGGAAGCGTAGGAAGGCATGAGCACCTGCACCCCGCTCGGCCACCGAGCCCCACGAAGCAGTCCGCCGCTCCCCTCTCGGCCTAGGAACCGTGGGAGCGGCGGAACCACCCGGCACCACCACGAAGGAGAGCACCAGATGTCCCTGCAGGATCCCATGCCCGTCGCCGGACCGGAACCCGGGCCCGGCAGGCACCTCACGATCCCCCTCCGATACCCCTCCGGTACAGGCATCGCCCTGGCCGGCGGAATCACCGCCGGGATCACCTGGCAGTACGTCCCACCCGAGGGCACCTGGCCGCTCGCACTGCTCGGCGCCGTTGCCATGGTGTGCGACACCGTGATCATCGCCATGCGATCGCGGCGCCGTACGGCCTGACCCGGGGCCGCCGGGACAGCACCTCGGACAAGCGCCGGATCGTCCGTCACGACAGCTCTCGCAACGGCCGGGGCTCCGGGAGCCCAGGCGTCCCCGTGCCCTTTCCGGGCCCCGGTCGGCCACATGTGCGGCACTCCACGCGAGCGCGGTGTTCACCGAGGAATTTGAACAATTGTGAAGTTCTCGGCGGGAAAGGCGACTCTCCGCCGCTCCGGCGGGTAGTCGCGTGCGCGACCCTCCGGCCGCACGGCGAGGGCTCGCGCGAGACACCCGAGGACAACGAGGGCAGCGAGGACAGCTAGCGGCCGCGAGGGCGACGAGGGCCGTGAGGGCCACAAGGCCCGCGAGGGCACGAGGAGTTGACGGCGATGAACACGTGGATCGACACACCACCGGCCGACGGGGTCGTGACGCGCGACACGACCCTGTCCACCTGCCGCCCCGCCCGGGCCCCTTCCGGTGACGCCGCGGCGGACGAGCCTGACGGCGGCGATCCCGAGCGGAACATCATCCGCGGAGACGACTGACCGCGCACGCCCGCCGGGTCCCGCCCGCCGGAAGAGGAGGCCGCCATGACCGTCACGTCGAGCACCTCGGGGAAGACGCCCGCATCAGCAGGTCCTCCCGGCTCCGGCCGGTCGCCCGGGTCCGGCGGACGGCCCGCGCCCGAAGGCCCGGGAACGGCCGCCCGACCGGGCCGAAGAGCCGAGGCGGACGACCCCGTCGGCGGATTGGACGGGGTCGGGCCGCCGGAGACGGCTCGGGAGCGGGTCAACCGGCGGTGGGCGGAGATCCTCCAGGAGACGCGCGTCGCGCAGACCGGCGTGCAGATCCTCTTCGGCTTCCTGCTGAGCATCGCCTTCACCGCGCGCTTCGGCACCCTGTCGGCCTTCGACCGGGCCCTCTACGTCGTCACCGTGGTCCTGGCCGCGTCCTCGACGGCCGCCCTGATCGCCCCCGTGTCGATCCACCGGTGCCTGTGCGGACTGCGCATGAAGCGCGAGGTCGTCGAAGCCGCCGGCCGGATGATGACCTGCGGCATCGTGCTGCTCGCCCTGACCATCGCGTGCACCCTGCTGTTCCTCCTGCACGCCGTCCTGCCCTCACCGCTCGCCCAGGTGATCGTCGGCGCGGTCATGGTCTGGTTCGCCCTGTGCTGGTACGTCCTGCCCTTCAGGCTCCGCCGCAGGGCCGGGCGCCAGGCTCCCTGAGCGGCGAGCCACTCGCGTACGACCACGGGCCGCCCCCGGCGTACGACCGTGCACCATGACGCCGCCCCGCCCTGGTCTTCACACCGCGGAGGCGGGACAGCGGCCGGCGGGGCAGCCGACGTCCCTACGGCGCCTCCGCGACGGGCGCGCCCGTACGCGTGTCACGAGCGACGCCACGGAAAGCGCGTACGTAGGGCGCCGTGCGGCCGCTCAGGAGCTCTGGTCGCGGGCCACCACCCGGAACGTCGCCAGGGAGGGGTCGGCGGCGTCGGGGAGCAGCAGGCCGTGCGCGACGCCGCTGCGCAGGTACTCCACGACCTCGGCGTTGATCACCTCGCCGGGCGTCACGGCCGGCACCCCCGGCGGGTACGGACTGATCGTCTCCGCCGAGATGCGGCCGACCACGTCCTTCGCCGCCACGTGCTCCGCCTCCCCGAAGAACGCCTCGCGCGGCAGCCGGGCCTGTTCCAGCTCGAGGCCGGAGGGCTCCGGCAGCCGGACCGCCGGCCGGGGCTCCAGCTCGCCGGCCCGTTCGACGAGCGCCTGCAGCGCGTCCACCAGCACCTTCTCGGTGGTGTCGTCGTCCGCGTGCGTGAGGGCGGCGTTGATCCGGCAGGTGTCGGAACCGCCCACGTCGACGCGGCACTCGTCCCGCAGCCACTCGGCCGCCTGCATCCCGCTGATGCCGAGGCCCCGCACGTCGATCACGATCTTGAGCGGGTCGAGGTCGGCCGCGAGGCCGGCCTCCAGCACCTCCTTGCCCATCGGCACCAGACCCGGCAGCCCCGCCACCGCCTCGCGGACCCGGGCCGCCCGGCGCAGGGCACCGTCGAGCAGCTCCCGGCCGTGCTCGGCCATCTGCCGCCGCCAGCCGTCGAGCGACGCGTACACCAGCGAGGAGGCGCTCGTGGTGCCGAGCAGGTCCTCGCGCTGCTTGAGGACCTCCGGCGACACCCGGTCGTACTGGAGGTGGAAGACCGAGCTCTGCTCGATCGCGCCGCCCATCTTGTGGACGCTGGTCACCACCAGGTCCGCGCCCGCGTCGATGCCCCAGGCCGGCAGGTCGGGGTGGAACGGCAGGTGGGCGCCCCAGGCCTCGTCGACGATCAGCGGCACACCGGCCTCGTGACACACGTCGGCCACGCCCTTCACATCGGCGCAGGTGCCCCAGTCCGTGGGCGTGATCAGCAGCATGCCCTTCGCGTCCGGGTGCTCCCGCAGCTTCGCGCGTACGTCGTCGGGCTCCGGGGGATGGGCCAGATGCCGGTCCGCGTCGAACTTCGGGTGCACCCAGATCGGCTCGACCCCGTTCACGACCACGGCCGCGATCACGGACTTGTGCGCGTTCCTGGACAGCAGCAGCTTCTCACCCGGGCCCGCGACGGCCAGCATCGCCGTCTTCACCGACAGCGAGCTCCCGCACGTCGAGAAGAACGCCCGCTCCGCGCCGACCGCGTCGGCCATGAGTTCCTGAGCCTGGTCCAGCACGCCCTGCGACTCCCGCCGGTCGTCGAGACCGTTGAGCAGCAGCACGTCCGAGCGGAAGACGTCGTAGCCCAGGACGTCGCCGACCCGGGGATCGGTGCCCCGGCCCTGCTTGTGCCCCGGCGGTCCGAAGACGACGTCCCCACGCCGCCGGAAGTCCTCCAGCGCTTCGAGCACCGGTGCGCGCGAGTGGTCCATGGCTGCTCCGTCTCGTCGTGGTCATGCGAAAGGCGCCACACGGGGCGTGTCGCGCGTGTGCCCCGCGCACCCGTGGTGAAACGAACCCGGCGCCGGAGCCCGCCGGCGCGCATGCGTCGCGCTTCCGTGGGCAGACGCGGTCGGGTGCGGCGTCCGGGAATGCGCCGAGGAGGGTGCTGTCATGAACAGTCCGTCGAGCTTCCACCCTCGGACCGCCGTCGTCACGGGCGCCGATTCCGGGATCGGGCGCGCCACGGCCGTCCGTCTCGCCGCGTCCGGCACGGACGTCGGCATCACCTGGCACCGGGACCTGCGCGGCGCGGAGGAGACCGCGGCCGAGGTACGCGGCCTGGGACGCGAGGCGTACGTCGAACCCATGGACCTCACGCTGCTGCCGGACGCCGCCGAGGCCGTCGACGTGCTCGCCGACCGGCTCGGCGGTGTCGACGTCCTGGTGAACAACGCCGGCACCGGAACGTCGACGCCCTTCCTCGACCTGGACCACGAGACGGTCCGGCGGATCCTCGACGTGGACCTCGTCGGCCCGCTGCTGTGCGCGCAGCGCGCGGCCCGGCGCATGATCGGCCAGGGCCACGGCGGCCGGATCGTCAACGTCACGTCGGTCCACGAGCACCAGCCGAGGGTCGGGACGGCGCCCTACTGTGCGGCGAAGGGCGGACTCGGGCTCCTGACCCAGGTGATGGCCCTGGAGCTGGCACCCCACGGCATCACCGTCAACGCGGTCGCCCCTGGTGAGATCGCCACGCCGATGACGGGTCAGGAGGACCGCGACGTCACCACGGCGCCCCGTCCGGGCATCCCGCTCGGGCGCCCGGGCGACGCCCGCGAGGTGGCCGCGGTCATCGCCTTCCTGGCCGGCCCGGACGCCTCGTACGTCACCGGCGCCTCCTGGGCCGTCGACGGCGGGATGCTGCGCATGGGCCCGATGGCGGGCTCCCATCTGCCGGACGACACCTGGCGAGCGGTCTGACCGCACGCGGGACGGTCCGACGGCACGGCGGACGAACTGACCGCATGCGGGACGGTCCGACGGCGCGCGTGCGGCGCCGCGTGCCGCACGGGGAGACCGGAAGCCGGGCGGCGGCTGCCGCCCGGCTTCCGGTCGTCGCCTGACCGACGGCCCGCTCGCCCTCCCGGCGCTCGTCCTTGGGGACGCGGCCCCGCCTCGTGCGACGCGGACCCGAGCGGCGCCGGCCCTCGTCCTCTCGGAAGACCTCGTCGTCCTGCCCGTTCGCCCGCGGGTCCGGAGTGCGCGACCGCTCGGCGTTCCCGCGCAGCCGGGCCCGCGCATGTCGCACTTCCTGCTCCCTCGCTCCCGTACGGCGCTCACTGCCCGTTCCGTTCCGTCCGACGGCCTGCGCCCGCCCTCCCGGAGCGCGTTCGGCCGAGGGGCCTCGTCACGGGCTGCGCGGGCTCACGCTCGGCGGGCGGACGGTGGACCGGCCGCCGGATCCGGCGGAGCGGACGGTTCCGCGTGCGGTGCGGACGGAATCTGGTCAACTCGCCTTTTCCGTAGTCGAGTTGGGCCCTTTCGTCCTATCTTCTATGGGCCCGCGGTTCACGGTCGCCCAGGAGGTCCGCTTGCAGTCCAGACGCATCCGCGCCATAGCCGCATCATTCCGACGCTCCCCGCTGCTCATCGCCCTCGCCCTCGGCTCCCTTCTCGTCGGGCTCACCCCCTGGCTGGGAGTGGCGAGCACGGGGCCGGGCGGCCGCGGCCCGACGCCCCCGGTGCCCTTCACCCAGCAGACCGCCCAGCAGTCGCCGCACCACGGCGTCGCCCCCGCGAACGCCATGGAGCCGACGGCGCCCTTGCTCGACCGGACCGGATGGACGGCCACGGCGAGCGACGAGGAGACCCTCAGGGAGAACGGCCGCGCGGCCAACGTCCTCGACGGCAACACGGCCACCATCTGGCACAGCCGGTGGTCCGGCACCCCCGCGCCGCTGCCGCACAGCATCACCCTCGACATGCACCGCACGACGGTGGTCTCGGCGCTCGTCTACCAGCCCCGCACCGACAAGGCCAACGGGCGCGTCGGTGAGTACAGCATCAGCGTCAGCGTCGACGGCCGGACCTGGGGAAGCCCGGTGGCCACCGGCACCCTCGCGGACGACGCCAGTGCCAAGACCCTGGGATTCGCCCCGCAGGGCGCGCGGTTCGTCCGGCTCACCGCCCTCACCGAGGCCGGCAACCGCGGCCCCTGGACCTCTGCCGCGGAGCTCAACCTGCTCGGCGACCCCGGAACCCCGGCGGCCACCGTCGACCTGGCGCGGACCGGATGGACCGCCGCGGCCAGTGACGAGGAGACCGTCAAGGAGAACGGCCGCGCGGCCAACGTCCTCGACGGGGACGGCGCCACCATCTGGCACAGCCGGTGGTCCGGGACCCCGGCCCCGCTGCCGCACAGCATCACCATCGACATGCACCGCACGGCGGCCGTCTCGGCCCTGGTCTACCAGCCCCGCAAGGACAGCCCCAACGGGCGCGTCGGCGCGTACACCGTCACCACCAGTACCGACGGCACGACCTTCGGCACACCGGTCTCCTCGGGCACCTGGCGCGACGACGACACCGTCAAGACCGCCACGTTCATACGCCCCGGCAACGCCCGCTACATACGCCTGACCGTGACGAGCGAGGCGGGCAACCGCGGGCCGTGGACCTCCGCCGCCGAGATACGCCTGAGCGGGCCGGCCGACCCGGCCGCACACGGCTCCTGGAGCCGGATAACCGGCTTCCCCCTGGTGCCGGTCGCGACCGCCGTCCTGCCGGGCGACAAGCTCCTGGCCTGGTCGGCGTACGCGGTCGACCGCTACGGCGGCAGCAACGGCTACACCCAGACCGCCATCCTGGACCTGAAGACGGGCAGGGTCACCCAGCGCCGCATCGACAACACCGGCCACGACATGTTCTGCCCGGGCATAGCGATGCTCGCCGACGGCCGGGTCCTGGTCACCGGCGGCAGCAACGCGGAGAAGGCGAGCATCTACGACCCGGCAACCGACAGCTGGTCCGCGACCACCAGCATGAACATCGCCCGGGGCTACCAGTCCATGACCCTGCTCTCCACCGGCGAGGCCTTCGTCCTCGGCGGATCCTGGAGCGGCGCCACGGGCGACAAGGCCGGCGAGGTCTGGTCCCCGGACACCCGCACCTGGCGCAGGCTCTCCGGCGTCCCCGCCGCCCCGGCCCTGACAGCCGACCCGGCCGGCGCATACCGGGCCGACAACCACATGTGGCTGTACGCCACTTCGGGCGGCAAGGTGCTCCAGCTGGGCCCGAGCAAGCAGATGAACTGGATCACGACCGGAGGGAACGGCAGCATCACCTCCGCCGGCACCCGGGCCGACAGCCAGGACGCCATGACCGGCAACGCCGTCGCCTACGACATCGGCAAGCTGCTCACCCTGGGCGGCTCGCCCGCGTACGAGAAGACGCCCGCCACCCGGCGCGCGTACACGGTGAGCGTCGACGGCGACCAGGTCCGGGCGGTGCGCACGGGCGACATGGGCTACGCCCGTTCCTTCGGTAACAGCGTCGTCCTGCCCGACGGCAAGGTCGCCGTGTTCGGCGGCCAGGCGTACCCGGTGCCCTTCAGCGACGCCACGTCCGTACTGACCCCCGAGCTGTGGGACCCGGCGACCGGACGCTTCACGCCGCTCGCCACCATGGCCATCCCGCGCAACTACCACAGCCTGGCCAACCTGTTGCCCGACGGGCGGATCTTCTCCGGCGGCGGCGGCCTGTGCGGTGACTGCGCCACCAACCACGCCGACGGGGCCGTGTTCACCCCGCCGTACCTGCTCAACGCCGACGGCTCGCCCAAGCCGCGTCCCGTCATCACCGGCGGCGTACCGCCCAGGGCCGCCGCCGGCACCTCGCTCACCGTCGCCACCGAGGGAGCGGTGGCCTCCTTCGTCCTGATGCGGGCCGCGGCCGCGACCCACTCCACGGACAACGACCAGCGGCGGGTCCCGCTGACATCCACCGCCGCGGGGAACGGCACGTACACGGTGTCCCTGCCGGCCGACAAGGGCGTGGTCCTGCCGGGCACCTACATGCTCTTCGCCCTGGACGCCCAGGGGGTGCCGAGCACCGCCCGGTTCATCACCGTCTCCTGAGGTAGGAGCGCGTCAGGGGCCGTTTCGGAGAGATCCGGAACGGCCCCGTGCGCTTGCGCCAGTGGCTCGCCGCCTACGGAGCCGGGACCCGTACGGAGCCCGGGGCCCGTGGGGGAGTCAGCGGCTCTTGCGTGCGGCGCCGCTGCGGCCGCGCCTGCTCCCGGTACCGGCCGCGGTCGCGGTCGTGCGGGCGCCGGCCTCGTCCGAGGCGGGCTTGCGGCCGGAGCCGCGGCCGTCCGCCGTCGTGGGGCGGCCCGTCCGCGCCCGCGAACCCGCTGTGCGGTCGGCGGACCTGCCGTCGCGGGCGGCGGCGGAGTCCGCCGCTGCTCCCTCGCCGCCGCCGTTACGGCGTCGGCGGGGCCGCTGGTCCGGCTCGGACGCGTCCTGCCGGCGCCGACCGGGCCGCTGGTCCGTCTCCGGCGCGGCCTTGCCGCGCCGGCGAGGCCGCCGGCCCGGCTCCGACGCGTTCGCCCGGCTGGGACGGGACGCCTTCGGTGCCGTGGGCGCGGGGACCTCCAGGGTGACGGCCACGCCGGAGGGCTCGCGGGCACCGGTGAGGTCGGCCAGCCGCGGGTCGCTCGACGTCATGCGGGTGGTGCGGGCCCGGATGCCCGCGTGCGACATGGTCCGGTCGACCTCACGCTTCTGGTCGGGCAGCACGAGCGTGACGACGCTGCCGGACGTGCCGGCGCGGGCCGTCCGCCCGCCCCGGTGCAGATAGTCCTTGTGGTCGGCGGGAGGATCGACGTTCACGACGAGGTCGAGGTCGTCCACGTGGATGCCGCGGGCCGCGACGTTGGTCGCCACCAGCGCCGTCACCTGGCCGTTCTTGAACTGCTCCAGGGTGCGGGTCCGCTGGGCCTGGGAGCGGCCGCCGTGCAGCGCGGCGGCCAGGACACCGGAGCTCAGCAGCCGCTTGGCGAGGCGGTCGGCGGAGCGCTTGGTGTCGAGGAAGAGGATCACCCGGCCGTCCCGCGCGGCGATGCGCGTCGTGACGGCCTTCTTGTCGGTCTCGTCGAGGACGTGGAACACGTGGTGTTCCATCGTGCTCACGGTCGCGGCGGACGGGTCCACGGAGTGCACGACGGGATCGGACAGGAACTGCTGGACCAGGCGGTCGATGTTGCCGTCCAGGGTGGCCGAGAAGAGCAGCCGCTGACCGTCGGGCCGCACCTGCCGCATCAGCTTGGTGATCTGGGGCAGGAAGCCCAGGTCGGTCATCTGGTCGGCCTCGTCGAGCACGGTGATGCGCACCTGGTCCAGCACGCAGTCGCCGCGTTCCACGAGGTCGTTGAGCCGGCCGGGCGTGGCCACGAGGACCTCGGCGCCGCGCCGGAGGGAATTGGCCTGCTTGGTGACGGACAGGCCGCCGACCACGGTGGCGATCCGGAGGTTCACGGCCGTCGCGTACGGGGCCAGTGCGTCCGTCACCTGCTGGGCCAGCTCACGGGTGGGTACGAGGACGAGCGCGAGCGGAGCCTTGGACTCGGCTCGCCGCCCCGCCGTGCGCGCCAGCAGCGCGAGGCCGAACGCGAGCGTCTTGCCCGATCCCGTACGCCCCCGGCCGAGCAGGTCGCGACCCGCGAGCGAGTTCGGCAGCGTGGCGGCCTGGATGGGGAACGGAGCGGTCACGCCCTGTGCGGTGAGCGTGTTCAGCAGTCCCGTGGGCATGTCGAGGTCGCCGAACTCCTCGACCGGGGGAAGCGCGGGGGTCGTGCTCTGCGGCAGCCGGAACTCCTTCGGCGCAGCTGCGGCGGGTGCGGGCGACGGCGTACGCCGGTTCGGCTTCTGGCCCCTTCGGGACATGCGGATATCTGACCTTCCTGGAAACAGCGCAAAACCGGGGTCCGCACCCAACAGAAGTGCGGACCCCGGCAGACGGAATCGTGTCCGGCAATCAGGCGGGGACGATGTTCTCCGCCTGCGGGCCCTTCTGGCCCTGCGTGACGTCGAAGGAGACGCGCTGGCCCTCGTGGAGCTCACGGAAGCCCTGCGTCGCGATGTTCGAGTAGTGGGCGAAGACGTCGGGGCCGCCGCCGTCCTGCTCGATGAAGCCGAAACCCTTTTCGGCGTTGAACCACTTCACGGTTCCCTGTGCCATGACTTTCTCCTTCTGTAGGCAGAGGCCCCATCCGGAGATGCCGGAAAACAAACAATGCGCCTGGAGGAAAGCATTTCCCGTCAGGCGCACATAGGTTCATGGGTACCACAACTGCAACACTTGAACCGTAACACACTCCCCTCGCCCGGCGGGAGCGGGGAGCGGAGCCGAACCGCCGCGGCCCCCGCGCGCACGGCGTGGCTCCCGGTGGCGCACGACGTCCCACCGCACCCTGGCTACGTGCTCGGCGGCCGTGCGGCGCGACCGAGCCCGCCACAGGAGGGCCTCAGGTGCACATGGCATCCCATGGGACGGAAACGGACGGTCGTGGCACCGGGCTCACGGTGACCGCCGCCGCGTTCGCCTTCGTCGTGCTGCGGCTGTTCGCCGTGTCCGCCTACGACTGGCACACGGCCTTCGCCGTCCTCCACACCCTCGACCTCGACGACACGATCGGCCTCGTCATCGGCACCGTCATGGCCGACTCCCTCGCGTCGGTCCTGATCCTCACGCTCCTCCTGCCCATCGCCGCCCTCCGGCTGATCGAAGACCTCCGCGCGGCGCGGGAGGCCGGGATCCGCGTGCCGGCCGAGGAGCAGCGGCCCGAGCGGTCCGACATGACCGGCGCACTCCTGATGCTCGTCGCGGTCGTGGCCGTCGCCGCGTACGTCGGCACCTACGCCAGCTGGTGGGTGCTGCCCCTGGTGTTCGCGGTGAGCGCGCTGGTCCTCGGGATCGGGTACGGCGTCCGGGCGGGCGGACGGCTCAGGCGCGGGGCCCTGTGGGCCAGTCGGCACCTGCTGGCGCTGGTCGGTCTGGCGATGCTGCTCGGAGCCGCGACGATCACCACCCCCTGGGTGCCGCTGGAACGGATCGGCCTGCGCGGCGGAGCTGAGCTGCGGGGATACGTCATGCAGGCCGAACCGGGCTTCCTCAAGGTGCTCACCGACCACGACCGGGACTTCCTCATCCTCGCCGACCGGGAGGTCACGTCGCGGGAGGAGATCGCGGCGCACTGAGGCCGCGGGGCTTCCGTGGTTAGAGTGCCCGCGTGAGTACACGCGGGTCCCGGGGGCCTTACGCCAAGACCGCCGAGAGGCGACAGAAGATCCTCGACGCCGCCCTGGCGGCCTATGCCGAAGCCGGCAGCCGAGGGGTGTCGGTGCGGGACATCGCCCAGCGGGTGGGGATGACCGACGCGGGCGTGCTGCACCACTTCGGCAGCCGCGAGGCGCTGCTCACCGCGGTCGTCGAGGCGCGCGACACCGCCGCCCTCGCGGCCTACACGCCGGAGACCGTGCTGTGGCGGACCGAGCTGGTGGCCCAGAACGCCGCCACGCCCGGGCTGGTCAAGCTGTTCCTGGACATCGCTGCCGCGGCCGCGGACCCGGACCATCCCGGGCACGGGTTCTTCACCGAGCGCTACCGGGGGCTGCGGCAGCAGATCGCGGCCCTGCTCCTGGCAGGTCCGCCCGCGGCGATGGAGGACGCCGGCCCGGAGTCCGCGTGCGACGCGGACTGGGCCGCCCGGATCCTGCTGGCCGCGACGGACGGCCTGCAGCTCCAGTGGCTGCTGGAGCCGTCCATCGATATGGCGGGCGACATCGGCCGGCTGCGTGACGTGCTGCTCGAGGCCCTGCGCGGCGACGGCGGTGCCGGGCGGGAAGCCGGTCCTCAGCCGGAGGAGTAGCCGGCGCAGGAGTCGCCGGCGGCGGGGTGGTCGGCGCCCGGCGTGAGCGTCACGGCCACGCGCGTGCCGTGCGCCGTGCGGACGACCGCGCAGTCCGCGGCGTAGGCCCGTACCAGGTCGAGGCCGCGGCCGCAGCACGCGTCGGCGCCGTCGCCCGGCAGGCGGCTGCGCCGGGGGCGCCACCGGCCGCGGTCGTGGACCTGGACCGTGACCGTCCGGTCGGTGGCCGTGAGGAGCACGGCGACGTCGGGGCTGCCGCTGTGCCGGACCACGTTGGCGACGAGTTCGGTGACCACGACGCCCAGGGCCTCGTCGGCGCGGTCGTCCAGGTTCCACCGGCGCGCCGTGTCCCGGGCGAAGCGCCGGAGCGAAGGGACCGCCTCGACGGTCGCGGCCATGACGGACAGGGCCCGCCGGGTGCCGTGGAGGCCCGGGGCGGGCTGGTGGGGGATGGCGTTCGGGGAGACGCCGGGTGAGGTGGTCCGCACGGCTGCGGGGAAGGCGGGGATGGACATGTGGGGGCTCCTTGCGCCTGTGGGGAGGGGGCGCGGTCGGCGGCTCGAAGCCGTCCGTTAAGCCACGGTAAGTCCCAAAACTTTGGATGTCTAGGTTTTTGCGTGACCGCGCCTCCGGCCGTGGAGTTCGACGACCGGAGGCGCGGGCGGGGGTGTGACGGGATCAGTGCTGGTGGAACCGGGTCAGGGGCTGGGGGTCCAGCGCTGGGCCGCGGAGGTGGCGGTGCAGGTGGCGAGGGTCAGTTTCGTGCCGTTGACCGTGCCTGCTCCGGCCGGAGCCAGGCAGCGACCGCCGTTGGTGACGCTCGACTGGGCGCCGAGCTGCCACTTCTGGCCGGCCGAGCCGTTGCAGGGCTGGACGGCGACCGTGGCGCCGGAGCCGTCGAGGCAGACGCCGTCCTTGCCGGTGAGGGCGCCGGCGGCGGTGAAGGTCCAGCGCTGGTTGGTGCCGCCGTGGCAGGTGTAGAGGGTGGGTTCGGTCCCCGCGGTCGTGGCGCCGTACGGCAGGTCGACGCACGTCCCGGAGGCCGCGTTGACCAGGGTGGCGTTCGCCGGGAGCGGCGTGACCCGGCCCGTCGCCGAGATCTCCGCGGCACTGGTCCACGGGCCCCGGTTCCCCGCCTCCGACAAGGCCTTCAGTCGCAGGTAGCGGCCGGTCTTCGGGGCGAACGCGGCCTTCTTCTCGGTGGCGGTGTCCGCCCACGTGCCGGTGGCGACCGGGCTGCCCCAACTCGCCGTCGTGTCGGACACGTACACCTCGTACGACCCGATCCGGCCGTTGCTCCCGCCGTCCTGGCGCGGCAGGTAGGAGACGCTGTCGACGTCGTGGCGCGCGCCGAGGTCGATCTGTATCTCGTGGGGGAGCGCGGCGGCCTGGCCGCCGGAGTAGGCGGTGTGCCACATGGTCGACGCGCTGCCGTCGACGGCGTTGGCGGCGGCGCCGTTCTCGGCCGAGGTCTCCTGGCTGTCGGCGTACTGGACCTTCCAGGACGCCTTCGGGATCGGCGTGCCGGCGGTCGGGACCGCCGTGGCCGGGAGCAGCGTCAGGCCGCTCGCCGTGACCGTGAAGGCCGCGGACTTCGAGCCCGTCTTGATCCAGAGCGTGCCGGAGCGGTCGGCGGCGTCGAAGTACCAGCCGGTGCTCGCGGAGTCGTACGCGCCCTTCGAGCTCAGGGCGGGGAGGGCGGAGCCTTCGACCGTGACGGCCGAGGGGGCGGCGGCCGCGTGGACGGTGAACTCGTAGCCGCGCGAGGCCGGCTTGCCGGCGTACGTGCCCGTGCTCGCGCCGACGGAGAGGGTCACGTCGCCGGTGCCGGAGGCCGGGGCGGTGACGTCGACCTTCTGCTCGGCGTAGGCGCCGTTCTGGTACTGGCGGGTGATGCCGTCGTCCTCGTACAGCGTGAACGTGGACGAGCCGCGCGGGTACACGTCGTAGGTGAGCTTGTCGACGGGCTTCTCGCCGGTGTGGTTCATCTGCGGCCACATCGGCACGATGCCGCCGCCCTTGACGAACATGGGGAGGCGGTCGAGCGGGGCGTCGTAGCCGTTCAGCCAGCCCGGGCCGCTGTACGTCTTCCCGGTCCAGTAGTCGGTCCAGGTGCCGGCCGGCAGGTAGATGCCGTCGCGGGTCGTCGTGTCCGTCACGACCGGTGCCACCAGGAGCGAGTCACCGGACATGAACTGGCCACTGGTCTGGTTGCCGCGCGCGACCGGGTCGTCCGGGTACTCCAGGACCATGGCGCGGACGGTCGGCGTCCCGGTCTCGGCGGCGACGCGGCTCGCCGAGTACAGGTACGGCATCAGCCGCATCTTGAGCTTGAGGTACTTGCGGTTGACGGAGAGGTACGGGTCCGGGAACCGCCAGGGCTGCTTGTCCTGGTAACCGGCCTCCGGGTTGGTGGCGCCCCAGCCGGACATCGTCATGAAGGCGGGCGTGAGCGCCTTCCACTGCAGGTCGCGGACGTAGGTCTTGGGGCTGCCCTGGAAGATGCCGTCGACGTCGCCGGCCGCGTAGTTGAACCCGGACAGGCCCGCGCCCGTGATGGCGGGGACGTGCCAGCGCATGGCGTCCCAGGTGCCCGGCGTGTCGCCGGTCCACACGATCGCGTTGCGCTGGGTGCCGGCCCAGCCGTCGACGGTCCAGACGTAGCGGCGGGCGTCGGAGTTCTTCTCGATGCCGTCCACGGCCTGCTGGACGCCGTCGAAGGCGTACTTGTAGCCGGACCCGATCCAGGCGACGTCGGTCTTCACACCCCGGCTGCCGGCGGTGCCGACCTCCTGGCCGATGTTCGCGAGGCCGGTCGACGTCCACAGACCGGTCTGGAAGCCCTTCGCCTTCAGACCGTCGACCGTGGCCTTCAGATCGCTGTAGCCGCAGCCGTAGCCGTCGTTGGGCAGGAACCAGCCGGACGGCATGTCGGCGGCGCGGGCGTCGGCCGCGTACCCGAGGACGTCCTTCGTGGTCTGGTGCCGGAGGCGGTCGTGGTCACCGGTGTAGTCGGGGTTGGAGGCGTTCCAGCAGTCGGCGTTGCCGAGCTCGAAGCCCCACATCGGCGCCAGGAACGGCTTTCCGCTCACGTCGGTGTACGCGTCGAGGACGCCCTTCGGCGAGTCGCCGACGAAGTACCAGGCGTCGAACCGGCTCTCGTTGTGCGTGAAGGTGCCGGGCGCGCCGAAGGAGTAGCTGCCGGGCGCCCAGGTGTTGCGCATCACGCCGTAGCCGTTGGTCGACATGTAGAAGGGCGCCGGGCTCGCGTTGGTGTTCTCCTTCCACGTGTTCGCGACCGAGACCGGCACCGTCTTGCCGCGCAGCGCCCACTCGCCGAGGCGCAGGCCCGTTCCGTAGAACTGCTCGTCCGCGCCCTGCGTCAGGTACTGGCTGGTCTGCGTGCCCGTCCAGGACATGGGCTGGGACTCGGCCCAGACGAGCGTGCTGTTGTCGGCACGGTAGACGGAGAAGCGCAGCGGGGACTTCTCGACCCGGACGTTCAGGGCCGGCGTGGTGATGCGGTAGTACGTGCCGGCGTCGGTGACGCTCGTCGTCACCGGGCCGAAGTCGGTGGTGGTGGCGAGGGCGTTGCCCGCCGGGTCGTCGGTGAAGGTGCCGTTGGGCGAGAGCCAGATGCGGAAGATGTCCTGGCGGGCGATCACCACCCTGGCCTTCGCCGCCGTCGACGTGCTGATCGTGACGGTGTTCCCGGACTGGCTGACCCCGGTGGCGTTGCCGGCGGTCGCCGCCGCCGCGGGGGACACGGGTCCGGCGACCGAGAAGACGGCCGCCACCATCGCCGCGACCAGCACCAGGACGGCCGGGCGTCCGCCGCGGGCCCGGCCTCCTCCCCACGGGCGCGGGGGACGTACGGAGTTCTCTTGCATCACAGCCGCCTTTCGGGCCATGCGGCCGCCGCCGTCCGCGGCGCCGCCGACAACACGTGCTGACGCGACATGCTCGACAGTCCCGCCGAATGACGTCAAGTGCTCACGCGATCCTTGTTCCAATCAGAAACGCGCACGATCGCGCAGCTCTCGATAGACAGCGCTTTCGCGGTCACAAGTGCATAACTCAGCCGGTCCCGGCGATGACACGTCGGCGCCGTGATGCTCAGACTTGAGCAAATCTCGGCGACCTGCTCACGTGTGAGCAGAAGTCGCTCTCTTCTTGCGTAAGGCGGTAGTTGCCATGAAGCGACGTCTCCTCGCCCTGTCCGCGGCCGGTCTCACCGGTGCGCTCGTCCTCTCGCTCGCGGCGTGCGGGGGCGGCGGGTCCGGAGCCCCGGCGGACGGGGTCACCACCATCAGGTTCGTCGCGGCGGACTACGGTTCCAACGGCGACAACCCGAGCCAGGCGTACTGGCGGGACGTCATCGAGGCGTTCGAGCGGAGCAACCCGAAGATCAAGGTCGACCTCCAGGTGATCAACTGGAACGACATCGACGCCCAGGTCAGGACGATGGTCCAGAACGGCCACCAGCCCGACGTCCTCCAGACCGGCGGTTACGCCGACTACGCGAAGAGCGGACTGCTCTACTCCGTGCCCGAGGTGCTCTCGTCCGCGACCGAGGCCGACCTCGTCCCGGCGATGGCCGACGCCGGCAGCCAGGACGGCACCCGCTACGGCATCCCGTTCGTGTCCAGCGCCCGGATGTTCCTGATCAACAACGAGCTGTTCCGCAAGGCCGGCCTCGACCCGAAGAAGCCGCCGAAGACCTGGGCCGAGGTCACCGCCGCCGCCACCGCGCTGAAGAAGGCGGGAGTGGAGGTGCCCCTCGGCATCCCGCTCGGCAAGGAGGAGGCCCAGGCCGAGGCGTTCATCTGGATGATGGGCAACAAGGGCGGATACCAGGACCCCGGCGGCGCGTACGCGATCGACTCCGCTGCCAACGTGGAGACCTTCACCCAGCTCAAGAGCTGGGTCGACGCGGGCCTGACCGAGAAGAGCCCCGCCGCCGTCAACCGCACCGACCTGACCAAGACCTTCGCCTCGGGCAAGGTCGGCATGCTCAACGGCTTCCCGGGACAGCTCGCCGAGCTCAGGGGCATGGACGTCAGCTGGACGGCGATGCCCGGCAAGGACGCGCAGAGCCCCGGCACCCTCGGTGTCGCCGACTGGGTGATGGCGTTCAAGAAGGGCGGCCACAAGAAGGAGGTGAAGGCGTTCCTGGACTTCGCCTACCGGAAGGAGAACACCGTCCGGTTCGCCACGACGTACCGCCTTATGCCCGTGACCGGTTCCGCGCTCGCCGCGCTCCGCGACGACCCGGCGCAGAAGGAGCTTGCGCCCTTCCTCGACATCCTGCCGAGCGCGACCTTCTACCCGCTCGGCGACCCCACCTGGCCCGGAGTCTCCGCCCAGATCAAGACCCGGATCGGCGGCGCGGTGAACGAGCCGGAGAAGACCCTCGGCGCGCTCCAGCAGGCCGCCCGGCAGGCGAAGCGATGACGTCCCGGCGGCACCTCGGCGCCCTGCCGTGGATATCCCCGGCCGTGCTCCTCATCCTGGCCGTGGTCGTCTGGCCGGTCGTCGAGATGGTCCGCACCTCGCTGCGGAGGATCGACACGTCCGGCGCCGACCTCGGTCCGGCCGGGCTCGACAAGTACCGCAAGCTGTTCGCCGATCCGCGGCTGCCCGACGTCCTGACCTGGACGGCCGTGTGGACGGTCGTCGTGGTCGGTCTCACCATGGTCCTCTCGCTCGGTCTCGCGCAGCTGTTCGACCAGCGCTTCCCCGGCCGGAGGATCACCCGCTGGGCGCTCGTGGCGCCCTGGGCGGCCTCGGTCCTGATGACCGCGATCGGCTTCCGCTGGATGCTCGACCAGGTCGCGGGCGTCCTCAACCGGCTCCTGCTCGACCTCGGCGTGATCGACTCGGCCGAGGCCTGGACCGGGGACGCCGCCCACGCCAGGCCCTGGCTGGTGTTCGTCGCCGTCTTCGTGTCCCTCCCGTTCACCACGTACACCCTCCTCGCCGGACTCCAGACCGTCCCGGCGGAGGTGTACGAGGCGGCCCGCGTCGACGGCGCCTCCCGGCTCCGGACGTACCTGCGGATCACGCTGCCGCTGCTGCGGCCGGCGTTCCTCGTGGCCCTCGTGATCAACCTGATCAACGTCTTCAACTCGTTCCCCGTGATCTGGGGCATGACCCAGGGCGGTCCCGACGCCGACACCGCCACCACCACGGTGTTCATGTACATGCTGCGCGCCGACGACGTCGCCGAGTCGGCGGCCCTGTCGGTGGTCAACTTCGCGGCCGTCATCGCCATGGTCCTGGTCTTCCTCAGGGTCAGCGGCTGGAAGGAGGAGGCGGGCCGATGAACACCGCACCCACCGCGCGGCCGCGGCCGCGCACCACGACCGTCCTGCTCACCGTCACCGCGTGGGGACTGGCCGCGCTCTTCCTCCTGCCGTACGCCGAGATGATCGTCACGGCCGGGCGTCCCGCCGGCGAGCTGCGGGACAACGGCTATCTGCCGTCCCGCTTCGACTGGTCCGCCTTCACCCGGGTGTGGACCGACACCACGCTCGGCCAGAACCTCGCCAACACCCTGTTGGTCGCGGGCGGTTCGACGCTCCTCGTGCTGCTCGTCGCGCTGCCGGCCGCGTACTACACGGCACGGGTGCGCTTCCGGGGGCGCAGGGCCTTCCTCCTCCTGGTCCTGGTCACGCAGATGTTCCAGCCGACGGCCCTCCAGGTGGGCCTCTACCGGGAGTTCCACGCCCTCGGCCTGCTCGACACGGTGACCGTCCTGATGGTCGCGAACGCGGCGTTCAACCTGGCGTTCGCGGTGTGGATCATCAGCGCCTACATCGGCTCGATCCCGGTGGAGCTGGAGGAGGCCGCGATGGTGGACGGCTGCGGCCGGGCCCGGGCACTGTTCCGGGTGACCCTGCCGCTCGCCGTGCCGGGCATCGTCACGGCGGTGATCTTCACCTTCATCGCGGCGTGGAACGAGTTCGTCATGGGCCTGACGCTGACCACCTCGCCCGAGCGGCAGCCGCTGACCGTCGGCATCAACAACATGATCGGCGCCTACAGCGTGCAGTGGAACCAGGTCTTCGCGGCGTCGCTCGTCGCGATCGTCCCGGTCGTGATCCTGTTCGCGGTCATCGAGCGCCATGTGGTCTCGGGACTCACGGCCGGCTCGGTGAAGTGACGCCCGGGGGAGCTCCGGACGGGCACCGGGCCCGTCCGGCGGACCGTGGCCGGGGCCCTTACACGCAGTGGACGTCGACGCCCTGGCCCGTCAGCTGCTCCACGAACTCGTCCGGTGCGTCGTGGTCGGTGACGAGGACGTCGATCTCGGTGATCGTGCAGACCCGGGCGAAGGCCCGCCGGCCGAGCTTGGTGGAGTCGGCGACCACGACCACCCGGTCGGCGCGCTCGGCCATGGCCCGGTTGGCGCTGGCCTCGCCCTCGTCGTGGGTGGACGCGCCGAAGCCGGGGTCGACGGCGTTGACGCCGAGGATCGCGTAGTCCAGCGACAGGCCCTGGAGGACGGCGGCGGCGAGCGGACCGGTCAGCTCGTACGACTGCGGGCGGGCGACGCCGCCGGTCACGACGGTCTTCACGTACGGCCGGACGGCCAGCTCGTTGGCGATGTTCACCGCGTTGGTGACGATCGTCAGCGCGGTGCCCGCCGCGTGCTCCGCGAGGTCCGGGCGGGTGGCCAGCTCGCGGGCCACCTCCGAGGTCGTGGTGCCGCCGTTCAGCCCGACGACCGCGCCCGGCGGGACGAGCGCGGCGGCGGCGCGGGCGATGCGCTGCTTCTCGTCCGCCTTGCGGGCGGTCTTGTAGCGCAGCGGCAGGTCGTACGTGACGCCGCTGAGCACCGCGCCGCCGCGGGTCCGGGTCAGGAGCTGCTGGCGGGCCAGCTCCTCCAGGTCCCGGCGGACCGTGGCCGGGGAGACGTCGAGCAGCGCGGCCGCCTCGCCCACCTCGATGCTGCCCCGCTCGCTCAGGGCGTCGAGGAGCCGCGTCCACCGCTCGTGCGTCCCCATCACCGTTCTCCTCGCTCGTCCCGGCCTGCCTGCTTCGGGTGCCGAGCGTAACCCGCCCTGCGCACGTGCTGCGCGCACGTGCACATACTTGCGCAGTGCTGCTCGTTAGGCCTATAAAAACTCCATCTTCAATCATCGAGTCGGCGTGAGTCGACCGTGAACCATCCGGGAGTCCCCGTGAGCCATGTCGAAGCGGAAATCGCCAGCCAGCCCGCGTGCTGGCGTCGGGCGCTGGAAACCGGCCCGGCCGGGCTGCCGAAGGACGGCGAACGCATAGCCGTCATCGGCTGCGGCACCTCGCTCCACATCGCCCAGGCCTACGCGGAGCTGCGCGAATCCGCCGGCCTCGGCGAGACCGACGCCTTCGCCGCCTCCGCGTACCCGCTGACCCGCCGTTACGACCGCGTCCTCGCGATCACCCGCTCCGGCACCACCACCGAAGTGCTCGACGCGCTGCGCCGCCTGACGGCCGGCGGCACCCCGACCGTCGCGCTCACCGGCGACCTCGACACGCCCGTCCGCGATGCCGCGGACGTCGTCGTCGACCTCTCGTTCGCCGACGAACGGTCCGTCGTGCAGACCCGGTTCGCCACCACGGCCCTCGTGCTGCTGCGCGCCGGCCTCGGGTCCGTCCCGCAGGACCTGCCCGAGCAGGCCGAGCGCGCCGTGCTCGCCCCGCTCCCCGAAGAGGCGGTGACCGCCGGGCAGTTCACCTTCCTCGGCACCGGCTGGACCGTCGGCCTCGCCCACGAGGCCGCGCTCAAGCTGCGCGAGGCGTCCGGTGCCTGGACGGAGTCCTACGCGGCCATGGAGTACCGGCACGGCCCCATCAGCATCGCGGGGCCCGGGCGCGCCGTCTGGTTCTTCGGCGCGCCGCCGGCCGGCCTCCTCGACGAGGTGCGCTCGACCGGCGCGTACGCCGCCGTCTCCCCGGGCGACCCGCTCGCCGACCTGGTCCGCGCCCAGCGCCTCGCGGTCGCCCTCGCCGAACGCCGGGGCCTCGACCCGGACCGGCCCCGCAACCTCACCCGCTCCGTCGTCCTGCCCGGATCATGACCGTCATCGCCCTGGACGTCGGAGGCACCTTCATCAAGGGCGCCGTCCTCGCCGGGGACGGCACGCCGATCCACGCCGAACGCTGGTACACGCGGGCGGACCGTGGCCCGGACGCCGTCCTGGAGACCGTGCTCGCACGCGCCGCCGAACTGGCCGAGCGCTTCCCCGCCGCCGAGGCCGCCGGCGTCGTCGTACCCGGCATCGTGGACGAGGACGACGGCGTGTCCGTCCTCGCCGCCAACCTCGGCTGGCGCGGCGTGCCCGTACGGAACTGGCTGGCCGAACACCTCGGCCTGCCCGTCGCGTTCGGCCACGACGTCCGGGCCGGCGGCCTCGCGGAGGCCCGCGCGGGCGCCGGGCGGGACTGCGCCGACTTCCTCTTCGTCCCGGTCGGCACCGGGATCGCCGCCGCGGTGTTCACCGGAGGCTCCGCCCGCGCCCTGACGGGGCGTCACGGCCGGGCCGGCGAACTGGGGCACGTCGTGGTGCGACCCGGGGGAGAGCGCTGCCGGTGCGGCGCGCGGGGCTGCCTGGAGACCGTGGCGTCCGCCTCGGCCGTCGCCCGCCGCTACGCACGCGCCACCCGCCGGCACGGCGTCACCGCCCGTGACGTGCAGTGCCGCGCCCAGGCCGGCGACGAGGTGGCCGCGTCCATCTGGTCCGACGCGATGGAGGCGCTCGCCGACGCGCTGACCACCGCGATCACCCTCTACGACCCGGATCGCGTCGTCATCGGCGGCGGTCTCTCCCGGGCCGGCGAGGCCTGCCTCGCACCCCTGCGCGCCGCACTCGCGGAACGCCTCACCTTCCAGGCCGTGCCCCGGGTCGTCGAGGCCCGCCTCGGGGACCGGGCCGGCTGCATGGGCGCGGCGTTCCTCGCCCGGGACCTCCTGGTCCGGCCGGAAGCGGTGTCGCCGTGATCCTCACCGTCACGCTCAACGCCGCCCTCGACATCACCCACCACGTCGACCGGCTCCGTCCCCACGCCGCCCACCGCGTCCACGGCGTGGCCGCCCGCGCGGGCGGCAAGGGCGTCAACGTCTCCCGCGTCCTGCACGCCCTCGGCCGTCCCACCCTCGTCACGGGCCTCGCCGGCGGTGCGACGGGAGCCGCGGTCCGCCGCGAACTCCACCGGGCCGGCCTCGCGGAGGAGCTGATCCCCGTCGTCGGCGAGACCCGCCGCACGGTCGCCGTCGTGGACGCCTCCACCGGCGACACCACGACCCTGCTGGAACCGGGACCCGTGGTCCTCCCCGAGGAGTGGTCCCTCTTCCGCGACGCCTTCGGCGCGCTGCTCGCCCGCGCCACCGTCGTCGTCCTCTCCGGCAGCCTGCCACCCGGCCTGCCGGACGACGCCTACGCGGTCCTCGTCCGGGCCGCCCGCGAACGGGGAGTCCCGGCCCTCCTCGACACCAGCGGCCCGGCGCTGCTCGCCGCCCTGCCGGCCGGCCCGGCCCTGGTGAAACCGAACGCCGACGAACTCGCCGAGGTCGCCGCACGGTTCGCGGCCGCGGCGGGCGCCGGCCCGGACCCCGGCCCCGACGGCCCCCACCGCGCCGCCCTCCCCGCGGCCGAGGCCCTGCTCTCCGCCGGAGCCGAGGCCGTCGTCGCCTCGCTCGGGGCGGCGGGCATGGTCGCCGTCACCGCCGAAGGTGCCTGGCGGGCGCGTCCTCCCGAGCGGCTGCGCGGCAACCCGACCGGTGCCGGGGACGCCGCCGTCGCCGCGCTGGCCGTCGGGCTCGCGGCCCGCGACCCCTGGCCCCTACGCCTCGCCGAGGCGGTGGCGCTGTCGGCCGCCGCCGTGGCGGCCCCGCTCGCGGGCTCCTTCGAGCCCGACGTCCACCACCGGCTGCGCCACCTCGTGGACGTCGCACCCCTGCCCCGTACTCCAGGAGACACACCATGCCCCTCGTAGGGACGGCCGACGTCGTCAACCCCGCCGTCCGCGCCGGAAGCGGCGTCGGAGCCTTCAACGTCATCCAGCTCGAACACGCCGAGGCCATCGTGGCGGGCGCGGAGGCGGCCGGCGCCCCCGTGATCCTCCAGATCAGCCAGAACGCCGTCCGCTACCACGGCGCCCTCGCTCCGATAGGCGCGGCGACCCTGGCCGTCGCCCGCGCCGCCGCCGTCCCGGTGGCCGTCCACCTCGACCACGCCACCTCGCCCGAACTCGTCGACGAGGCAGTCGCGTTGGGCTTCACCTCCGTCATGTACGACGCTTCGACCCTGCCGTACGAGGAGAACGTCCGCGCCACCGCCGCCGTACGGGCCCGTTGCCACGCCGCCGGGGTCTGGGTGGAGGCGGAGCTGGGCGAGGTCGGCGGCAAGGACGGCGTGCACGCGCCGGGGGCCCGTACCGACCCGGGGGAGGCGGCGGCCTTCGTCGCCGCCACGGGCGTGGACGCCCTCGCGGTGGCCGTGGGCACCTCGCACGCCATGCTCACCCGGGACGCCGCCCTGGACTTCGACCTCATCGCGGCCCTGCGCGCGGGCGTCCCCGTGCCGCTGGTGCTGCACGGTTCGTCGGGCGTCGCCGACCGCGATCTCGCCACCGCCGTCGAGCACGGCATGACCAAGGTCAACATCGCCACCCACCTGAACCGGGTGTTCACGACGGCGGCGCGCGCAGCCCTCGCCGCGGACCGCACGGCGGTCGACACCCGCGGCTACCTGGGTGCCGGGCGCGCGGCCGTGGCCGAGGAGGTCACCCGTCTGCTCGGCGTCCTCGGAGCCCGGGCCGTACGGGCGGCGGCGGCCGGCCGCTGAGGACGGAACGGGCGCGGCGGGTTCCCCGGTGCTCGTGACCGGAGAACCCGCCGCGCCGTTCCGTCAGTACTTGCCGCCCTTGTCGGTCGGCGGACGCAGGCGCAGGCCGTGCATGCCGCTGTCCACGGACAGCACCGTGCCCACCGTGGACCCCGACAGCGGGCTGGCCAGGTACGCGATCGCGTTCGCGACCTCGTCGGCCGTCACCACGCGGCCCATCGGCTGGAACTCGTTGAGCGCGGCCCGGGCCGCGTCCGGGTCGGGCATGCGGTCGATCAGCCGGTCCACCCACGGCGTGTCCGCCGTGCCGGGAGCGACGCAGTTGACCCGGATGCCCTCGCGGACGTGGTCCGCCGCCATCGCCAGCGTCAGCGCGTGCACCGCGCCCTTGCTGGCCGAGTACAGCACCCGCTGCTCCACGCCGGCCCACGCGACGATGGAGCAGGTGTTGACGATGGCCGCGGCCGGCGAGCGCCGCAGGTGCGGCACCGCGTGCCGGGCCACCCGCACCATGCCGACCACGTTGACGTCGAGGACGCGCAGCCACTCCTCGTCGCTGTTCACGGTGACGTCGCCGACCGCGCTGATGCCGGCGTTGTTCACCACCACGTCCAGCCTGCCGAACCGCTCGACCACGGCGTCCACGGCGGACCTGACCTGGGCGTCGTCGGTCACATCGACGGCTATGCCCATGATGTCGTCCGGCAGCCCGTCGGGCTTGAGATCGAGCGCGGCGACCTTGGCTCCCCTGCCGGTCAGCAGTTTCGCCGTGGCCAGGCCGATTCCCGACGCGCCGCCGGTCACGATCGCGACGAGTCCTGCGAAGTCACTCACGAGTTCTCTCCTGTCCATCCGTTACGGAACATCGGGAATCCGCTTCCTTCACCGCCGGCGCCGCGCCGCGGCGCGGCAGACAGAGCTGCGCGGCCAGCAGCCCGGCCAGGCCGACCAGGGTCCACAGGCCCCACGGGCTGACCGCGTACAGGGCCCCGCCGATCAGCGGCCCCGCGCCCGTGCCGATCGTGTACGCGACGCCGTACAGGCCCTGGTAGCGGCCGACCAGGTGCGGCGGAGCCATGCTCCCCAGGTAGGCCTGCGAGACGGAGGTGGAGATCATCTCGCCGAGTGACCACAGCACCACCGTCGCGGCCAGCATGACCATGCTGTCCATGAACCCGGTCAGCGCGAGCCCGACGCCGATGACCAGGTTGCCGACGGCCAGGACGTACTCGAGCCGGTAACGGGAGACCCAGCCGGTGATGGGCAGTTCGAGGGCCAGCACCAGCAGACCGTTGAGCCCGATGAGGAGACCGAAGTCGCGCTCGCTCAGACCCACGTCGTTGACGTGCAGGGGCAGGGCGACGCTCGACTGGATGTAGACGAACTCGGCCACCAGGATCATCACCAGGAACCGCACCAGCGCGCGGTCGGCCAGTGCCTGCCGGTAGCCGGCCGCCCGGTCCGCCTTCGCCTCCGCGTCCTCCCGCTCCGCGGCGGACTTGGGCCCGTCCCGCAGCAGCAGCGCCATGACCACGCCGAACAGCAGGCACGCCACGGCGTTGCCCAGGAACAGCTCGACGTACGAGGTGGCGGCGAGGACACCGCCGATGACGCCGCCGAGCGCGGAGCCGACGTTCATCGCGAACCGGAACACCCCGAAGGCCGCGAGCCGCTCCTGGTTGCTCGACACCGCGTCGATCAGCACCGCTGCCGCGGCCGGCCGGTAGATCTGCGAGGTCACGCCGATCAGCCCGACGACGACGATGATGACCGGCAGTGCTTCGAGGTACGGCACCACGGCCGTGAGTCCGGCGGTGGTCACCGCGGAGAGCACGATGGTCCAGCGCCGTCCGAGCCGGTCGGCGAGGTAGCCGCCGACGGCGTTGCCGAGCACCTTGCCCAGACCGGACACGCCCAGGACGAGGCCCGCGGCTCCGGCGGAGTAGCCCCGCTCGGTCAGGTAGAGCACGATGAACACCGGCAGGAAGTTGCCGACCTGGTTGACCAGGATGCCGAGACTGATGATCCACACCCGGGCGGGCAAGGTGCGTAACGCGTCGCGGAACCGGGGTTCCGCGACGCGTGACTTGTCCGGCGGTGCGGTGCTCACGCGACGGGCTCGGTGCGGACGTGGACCGCCGCGGCGAGACGCTTGCTGTGGGCGATCGCCTCGGTGGCGTCGGCGCCGCGGGCGATGACGTAGCCGCCGATGTCCTCGTTCCAGGTCAGCGGGTTCACCACGTCGCCGGGCTTGACCTTCACGTGGAGGTCGACGAACGCCGGGTCCGCGCGCACGGCGTCGACGCCGTTCACCTCCACGACCCGGCCGGGCTCCGGCGTCAGGGCCTGGAGGGCCACGCCGCCCAGCGGCTCCGGCGACCCGGTCAGCGGCTCCACCAGGCCGAACCGCACGCCCAGGGTGTAGCGCTCCATGTCGACGCCGGAGGAGACCTCGACCATCTCGTTGACCCCGTAGCCGCCGATGCGGTTGTGCGACTCGATGATCCGCGGGCCGCGCGAGGTCAGCCGGATCTCGGTGTGGCTGGGACCGTTGCGCAGTCCCATCGCGTCGAGGAAGTCGGCGACCAGCTGCCTGACCTCGGCCAGCGTCTCCTCGGGGTGCCGGCTGGGCTGCGAGAGCCCGAGCTCGACGAAGCCGGAACCGCCGCCGAACGCCGCCTTGTCGGTCACGGCGCAGACCACGTGCCGGCCGTCGAAGCTCAGCGTCTCGACGCTGATCTCGGGGCCGTCGAGGTACTCCTCCATCAGGAACTCGTCGAAGGAGTCGGCGCTGAACAGGTCGCCGACGGCCCACTGTTCGTCGTCGAGCGAGCGGTAGCGCCCGGCGACGGCCTCCACGTCGGCCTCGTCGTTCACGCGGAACACGCCCACGCTGCCCGACTCGCGGATCGGCTTGACGATGATCGGGAGCCCGTGCGCCTTGACGAAGTCCCGCACGTCCTGGGCGGACCGGCCGACCGCGGACGCCATCGGGCTGATGCCCTTCTCGGCGAGCCGCTGCCGCATCCGCCACTTGTCCAGGAGGAGTTCCACGGTCTCGACGGACTCGCCGTTCAGGCCGAGCGCCTCGTTGATCCTCGCCGCCGGCAGCAGCCCGAGCTCGAACAGCGCCACGGCCGACTGGAACGGGTACACCTCGTGTAACGCCCGGGCCAGCGGCAGGAAGCGGTCCATGTCGCCGTAGTCGAGCAGCAGCGCCTGGTCGACGTGCGGCCAGTGGTCGCGGTCGTACGCGTCCGGGTACTGGGCGTGGACCACGTCGAGGCCGAGCTCGCGGGCCTTGCGCACAAGCTTGAGCTTGCCGCCGACGACCAGGACGCGAGGCCGTCCGGTGGGTTCGACATCGATGGACAATGCGGCTCCTTCTCTCGCGTGCCGACCCGCGGGATCGCCGGGAGTCGGAAATGGCGTCACGGCGCTGGAAGGATCAGCTCGGCACGTCCGCGCGGTGCGCCGCACGGAGGGTCAGCGGCCTCGTGTCCGTCCACGTGCGGTCGAGACGGTGGGACTTGCGGCACGGGATGCCCGACGGTGGTCCGGCCGACGGGTCGTCCCTGCCAGGTGGTCAGAGGGAATGCTGTTCCTCGTGGTAAAGGATCACCGGGTGCAACGCTATCACGGTGGGCCTCACCCGGCCGGGTTCCGCCGTACGGCGGAACCCGGTTGACGAGGTGTCAGCCCAGCACCTCCGCGATGGCGTCGACTCCGAAGTCGATCTCCTCGCGGGTGATCACCAGAGGCGGTGCGATCCGGAGGTGCGACTTGTTCTCCTTCACCAGCAGACCGCGCTCGAGCAGCGCCTCGGACACCGGCCGTCCGGTCGGACGGCCCTCCGCGATCTCCACGCCGGCCCACAGGCCGCGGCCGTTGACCTCCGCGACGCTGTCCAGCTCGCCGAGCCGCGCGTGCAGGTACGCGCCGAGCTCGCGGGACCGCTCCTGGAACTCACCCGTCGCGAGCAGCTTCACCACCGCGCGGCCGACCGCCGCCGCCAGCGGGTTGCCGCCGAAGGTGGAGCCGTGCTCGCCGGGCTTGAGCACGCCGAGGACGTCGGCCCGGCCGATCACCGCGGACACCGGGAGGAGGCCGCCGCCCAGCGACTTGCCCAGGGTGTACAGGTCCGCGCGGACGCCCTCGTGGTCCAGCGCCAGGGTCGCGCCGGTACGGGCGAGACCGCACTGCACCTCGTCGGCGAGGAACAGCGTGGCGGTGTCGTCGCACAGCTGGCGGACCTCGGCGAGATAGCCCTTCGGCGGGACGACGACGCCCGCCTCGCCCTGGACGGGCTCGAGGAGGACCGCCGCCGTGTGCTCGGTGACCGCCGAGCGCAGCGCGTCGATGTCCCCGTACGGCACGACCCGGAAGCCGGGCGTGAACGGGCCGAACTCCTTGCGGGCGGCCGCGTCGGTGGAGAGCGAGACCATCGTCGTGGTGCGGCCGTGGAAGTTCGATCCCGCGACCACGATCTCGGCGGTGCCGTCCGGCACGCCCTTTACCTGGTACGCCCACTTCCTGGCCACCTTCACGGCCGACTCGACCGCCTCGGCGCCGGTGTTGGCGGGCAGTACCATCTCGGTGCCCGTCAGCTCCGTCAGTTCCCGGCAGAAGAGGCCGAACTGGTCGTTGTGGAAAGACCGGCCGGTCAGCGTGAGACGGTCGAGCTGCGCCTTGGCCGCGGCGACGATGGCGGGATGCCGGTGGCCGAAGTTGAGCGCGGAGTACCCCGCGACGAAGTCGAGATGACGCCGGCCGTCGAGCCCGGTCACCCAGGCGCCTTCCCCATGGCTGAGCACCACGGGCAGCGGGTGGTAGTTGTGTGCGCCCCAGCGCTCGGCGAAGGCGACGTGCTCCTGGGGGGAAGTGGCGTCCGCGGTCGTACTCATGGCGTGGTTCACCCTTTCGGCGGTTGATCACTGGTGCGGTGGATCACTTGCGCGGTGGGTCACTCGGGCGACGGGTGCTCCGTCCTCGCGTCGACCATGCCGGCGCTGAGGGTCGCCCCGTCCTGCGGGTCGATGAGCAGGAACGAGCCGGTGCGCCGGTTGTCGACGTAGTCGTCGACGGCGAGCGGCTCGGCGGTGAGGATCCGTACCCCGCCGATGTCGTTGGCGGACAGGCCGTCCTCGCAGGGCAGCCGCCCGGCGACGGTGACGTCCATGCGGTACGTGATCCGCTCGACCACGGCCGGCACGGTCCGGGTGGTGTGCTTGAGCAGCACGCGTTGTCCGGGGCGCAGCGGGCGCTGGTCGAGGTGGCACACGGTGGCGGTGAGCCGCCGCACCGGCGCGGGAGCGGGGCCGGCGGTGAGCAGGTCGCCCCTGGCCACGTCGATGTCGTCGGCGAGGCGGACCGCGACCGACTGCGGCGCCCACGCGACGTCGGCCTTCCGGCCGAGCACGCTCAGGTCGACGACCGTGCTGGCCGCCCCGGCCGGCTGGACGACGACGCGGTCGCCGACCGCGAGCCGGCCGGAGGCCAGCTGTCCGGCCAGCCAGCGCTCGACCGTCTGCCGGTCGCCGGAGGGCTGCCGGATCACGTACTGCACGGGCAGGCGCAGCGGCATACCGGCCGGGTCCCCACCCACCCGCACGCTCTCCAGGTGGGACAGCAGCGTGTCACCGCCGTACCAGTCCATGGAGGCCGACGGTTCGACCACGTTGTCCCCGGCGAGCGCCGACATCGGGATGGCGACGACGTCGGCGATGCCCAGCTCGCGGGCCCGCTCGGTGAACTCGTCCGCGATGGCGGTGAAGACGGACTCCTCGTAGCCGACGGCGTCCATCTTGTTGACGGCGAGCACGACGTGCGGGACCCGCAGCAGGGCCGTGACGGCGCAGTGCCTCATGGTCTGGTCCACGACGCCCTTGCGCGCGTCGACCAGGATCACCGCCAGGTCAGCGGTGGAGGCGCCGGTCACCATGTTGCGCGTGTACTGCACGTGGCCCGGCGTGTCCGCCAGGATGAACCGCCGCCGGGGCGTTGCGAAGTAGCGGTAGGCCACGTCGATCGTGATGCCCTGCTCGCGCTCCGACCGGAGGCCGTCGGTGAGCAGCGCCAGGTCGGGCCCGTCCTGCCCGCGCCGCCGGGACGCCTCCTCGATGGCCTCCATCTGGTCGGCGAGCACGGACTTGGTGTCGTACAGGAGCCGTCCGACCAGCGTGGACTTGCCGTCGTCGACCGACCCGCAGGTGGCCAGGCGCAGCAGGCCGCCCGAGAGCCGCCGGGACGCGCCGGACCGGACCTCCGCCTCCGCAACGTCCGTTGACATGTCTAGAAGTACCCTTCTCGCTTGCGGTCCTCCATGGCGGCCTCGGACAGCCGGTCGTCGGCCCTGCTCGCACCGCGCTCGGTCACGCGGCTCGCCGCGATCTCGGCGATCACCGCCTCCACCGTCGAGGCCGACGAGTCGACCGCGCCGGTGCAGGACATGTCGCCGACCGTGCGGTAGCGGATCCGCCGCTCGGTCACGGGCTCGTCGTCCCGGGGGCCGCCCCAGTCGCCGGCCGTCAGCCACATGCCGTCGCGGCGGAACACCTCGCGCCGGTGCGCGAAGTAGATTTCGGGCAGTTCGATGCCCTCGTGCTCGATGTACTGCCAGACGTCGAGCTCGGTCCAGTTGGACAGCGGGAACACGCGGACGTGCTCGCCCGGCTCGTGGCGGCCGTTGTACAGCTGCCACAGTTCCGGCCGCTGCCTGCGCGGGTCCCAGGCGCCGAACTCGTCGCGCAGGCTGAACACCCGCTCCTTGGCGCGCGCCTTCTCCTCGTCGCGCCGACCGCCGCCGAACACGGCGCCGTAACGGCCGTCCCGGATGGCGTCGAGCAGCGGCACGGTCTGCAGCGGGTTGCGGGTGCCGTCGGGACGCTCGCGGAGCCTGCCGTCGTCGATGTACGCCTGCACGGACGCCACGTCCAGCTGGAGGCCGTGCTTCTCGACGATCCGGTCCCGGTAGGCGATCACCTCGGGGAAGTTGTGCCCGGTGTCCACGTGCAGCAGCGAGAACGGCAGCGGCGCCGGGGCGAAGGCCTTGAGCGCCACGTGCAGCATGACGATCGAGTCCTTGCCGCCGGAGAACAGCAGCGTCGCCCGGTCGAACTCGCCGGCCACCTCGCGGAAGATGTGCGCCGCCTCGGTCTCCAGCATCTCCAGGTGGGACAGCGACGGCGCCGCGGGGGCCGCCGGCGGCCCGAGGCGTCCGGGTGCGTCGTCGAGCGCGGCCCGCGCCACGGCGGTCACGACAGCCCGCGTGCGGTGAGCAGCGCACGCAGCAGCAGGACGGACTCCTCGACCGTACGGTCCTCGGTGGGGAGCCGCAGATCGGGGTCGACGGGTACCTCGTAGGGATCGTCCACGCCGGTGAGGCCCGTGAGCTCGCCGGCCGCCTGCCGGGCGTAGAGACCCTTCACGTCGCGGTCGGCGCACAGCTCCACCGGCGTGGCCACGTGCACCTCGACGTACGGGACGCCCTGCGCCGCGTGCCGCTCCCGCACCGCCGCGCGGGAGACCGCGTACGGGGCGATGACGGGCACGAGGACGGTGACGCCGTGCGAGGCGAGCAGCCCGGCCACGTAGCCGATCCGTCGCACGTTGGTGTCCCGGTCCTCCTTGGAGAAGCCCAGTTCCGCGGACAGCGCCGCGCGGACCTCGTCGCCGTCGAGCACCTGGACGCGGTGTCCTTCGGCGCGCAGTCGCCCGGCCAGGCCCAGTGCGAGCGTGGTCTTGCCCGCGCTGGGCAGTCCGGTCAGCCAGACCGTGCCGCCCTGCCACACGGCCGTCTCGCCGTTCGGTTCGCTCATGTTCGGAGCTCCCTTCCGCTCGGTCCGGCGGTGGCCGGCTCCGCGCACGTCATGGTTACCGTGGTGCCGGACCCGGCCAGTGCCCGGCTGACCGGGTCCGGCACCCGCCCGTCCGCGATTTGTACCGACCCGACCCCGCCGGCCAGTGCCTCCCGCGCGGCGACGAGCTTGAGCGCCATGCCACCGCCGGCGAACCGGCCGGGCGCGCCGCTCGCCGGCACCTCGTAGCCGCTCAGCACGCTGGTGGCGTCGTCGGGATCGGCGAGCACGCCCGGCGCGCCGGTCAGCAGCACCAGGCGGTCGGCGCCGAGTGCCGCCGCCAGGGCCGCCGCCACGCGGTCGGCGTCGACGTTCACCGGCTGGCCCTGCTCGTCCATCGCGGGCGGTGACACGACCGGCACGAAGCCGGACCGCAGCAGCGTCCGCGGCAGTTCGGTGCGGACCTCGCTCAGCCGGCCGCTGAGGTTGTCCCGGACCAGGGTCGTCCTGCCGTCCACGACGGACCGGACGGCGGCCTTGCGGCGGGCGCGCAGCATGCCGCCGTCCAGGCCGGTGAGGCCGACCGAGGGCACGCCGAGCCGGGACAGCTCGGCGACCATCTTCGGCTTGACCGCACCGGCCAGGGCGAGGACGACCACTTCGAGGGTCGCCGGGTCGGTGTACCTGGTGGACACGTTGTCCGGGGCGACCAGCCGGCGCTGCGGCACGCCGAGCTTCCCGGCCAGCCGGGCGATCTCCGCCGAGCCCCCGTGCACCAGGAGAACGGATTCTCCGGCCCGGACGAGCCCGGCGACGTCGGCGCAGATGCCCGCCGCGTCGACGGCCGGGTTGCCGCCGCACTTGACGACGGTCAGCGGTCTGGTGGTCACAGTGTCTCCAGTCACCGGGGCTCAGACGGGATGCAGGCCGGGGAAGGACAGACCGAGGTTCTCCGGCCAGCCCATGCGGATGTTCAGGCACTGGACCGCGTTGCCCGCGCCGCCCTTCATGAGGTTGTCCAGTGCGGCGATGGTCACCAGCCGGCCCGCCTCCTCGTCGACGGCGAAGCCGACGTCGCAGAAGTTCGACCCGAGCAGGATCTTCGGCTCCGGATAGCGGAACGTGCCGCGCTGGTGGGCCACTACCCGGACGAACGGCTCGTCCCGGTAGTGCTCGCGGAACGCCCTGCGCACCGCCGACTTGTCCACGCCGGGGCGCAGCGTGGCGTGGCAGATGGTCTGCACGCCGCGCACCGCCTCGACGCCGGTCGCCGTCATCGCCGCCGAGATGCCCAGGTGCCGGGAGATCTCGGCCTCGTGCCGGTGGCCGGTCGGCGCGAACACCCGCATGGCGCCGCTGCGTTCGGCATGGAGGTTCGCCTCGCCCGCGGTGGCGCCGGAGCCGCTGGAACCGGTGCGCGCGTCGAACTGCGCCTCCGGCTCGACCAGTCCCTCCGCCGCGAGCGGGTGCAGCGCGAGCACGCCCGCCACCGCCATGCAGCCGGGCACGCTGACCAGATCGGCGGTGCGCAGCCGGTCCCGGTACAGCTCCGGGATCCCGGGCACGAACTCGCCGAGCAGGTGCGGCGCCGCGTGCTCGGTGCCGTAGTAGCGCCGGAAGACCTCGGGGTCGTCGAGCCGGAAGTCCCCGGTGAGGTCGAAGACCTGCTTGGCCTGTCCCGTCCAGCGTTCCATCTGGGTCATGGCGGCGCGGTGCGGCGTGGCGAGGAAGACCACGTCGCACTCCTCCACCTCGTCCGCCGAGCAGAACAGCAGGTCGGTGGCGGACCGCAGGTTCGGATGCACGCCGTCGACGCGCTTGCCGGGGAACCGGGAGGAGACCGCGTGCGCCAGCTCGACCTCGGGATGGCCGACGAGCAGACGCAGCAGTTCCCCTCCGATGTAGCCGGCCGCGCCGACGACCGCGACCCGGATCACGTCGTACGCCCGGTGGGTGCCGTCCGTCCTCGCACGGTCACTCGCCCCAGTCCTCTTCGACCTCGGGCGCGAGGGCGAGCACCGCGGGGCTCAGCGCCACGATCTCCAGTTCGCTGCGGCAGCCGGCGCACTCGACGATCTCGTTGAGCCGCACGGATGCGCTGATCTGCACCTCGTCCTCGCACTCGGGGCAGGCCTGGGTCGTTGTGGTCATCGGTGGTGTCCCTTCGGATCGGTGGTGCCTCGGTGGTGCTGCCTCAGTGGGTGGTTCCGGCGAGGGCCGTCGTGTCGACGGCCGTCCTGCCGAGCGCGGTGCGGACCGTCCTGACGACCCGCTCCGCGGTGAGGTCGTAGTGCGCGACGAGGTGCTCCTGGTTGCCGACCTCGTCGACGAACCGGTCGGGCATGCCCAGCCTCAGCACGCGCGTGGGTGCCTCCTCCGCCAGCGTCTCGGCCACCGCGCCGCCGAGACCGCCGCCGCGCCAGTGCTCCTCCAGCGTCACGACGAGCCTGGCCGGCCCCGCCGCCGCCACGAGCGTCTCCGCGTCGAACGGCCGCAGCGTGTGCAGGTTCAGGACGGTGGCCTCGATGCCGAGACCGGCGAGGGCGTCCGCCGCTTCGAGACAGGCGAGAACCGGGTACGGGCCGCAGCACGCGAGCACGACGTCCTCGCCCCGGCGCAGCGTCTGCGCCTTCCCGATGACCGGGGGAGGGGCCGACTCCGGCAGTGCGGGGGACGGCTTGCGGCCGAGCCGGACGTAGAGCGGTCCCGCCAGGTCCAGGCTCTGCTCGACGAACGCCTCCGTTGCGGCGGCGTCCGCGGGCACGACCACGGTCATGCCCGGCAGCGTCCGCATCACGGCGAGGTCCTCGAGCGCCTGGTGGGTCGGGCCGAGGTGACCCGCGGCGAGACCGCCGTGGGTGGCCATGATGCGCACCGGCAGCCGGTTGTAGGCGATGTCGATCTTGATCGCTTCCAGGGCTCGGGACGTCGCGAAGGCGGCCATCGTGTTGACGAACGGCATCCGCCCGCACGCCGCCATGCCGGCGGCGATGCCCATCAGGTTGTGCTCGGCGATGCCGAGGTTGAGGTACTGCTCGCCGGCCGCCGCCGCGTGGTCCGCGCTGAACAGACCGGTGTCGCTGTCCAGACAGATCAGTTCGGGGTTCCGGTCGAGCAGGGAGAGGAGAGAGTCCCGGTAGGCCTCTCGGGTCGCGCGGCTCATCCTGAGGTCTCCGTCGTCGTCCGCAGGGGGTGTCCCCCCAGCGCGGCCGTCGCCCGCGCGTGGTTGCGCGGCGACAGCGTCACGTAATGGCTGGCCGCCCGTCCCGCGAGGAACGGGAGCCCGTGGCCCTTCACCGTGCGGGCGATGAGCACGCTCGGCTTGCCCGGCTCCCACGGGCCGGCGGAGAGGTGCTCCGCCACCCGGTCCGCGTCGTGGCCGTCCACCTCGCGCACCGACCAGCCGAAGGCGCGCCAGCGGTCGGCCAGCGGCTCCATCGGGGCGATCCGCTCGGTCGAGCCGGTCAGCTGCAGCCCGTTGCGGTCCACCACGGCGACCAGCCGGTCGAGGCGCAGCGACGCGGCCGCGATCGCCGCCTCCCACACCGAACCCTCTTGGAGCTCGCCGTCGCCGAGCAGGACGAAGCTGCGCGCGGCACGGCCCGCGTACCGGTTGGCGAGGGCGAACCCGCAGGCCAGTGCGAGACCGTGGCCGAGCGAGCCGGTCGGCAGCTCCACGCCGGGCACCGCGCGCACCGGATGGCCCATCAGCCTGCTGCCCGGCCGCCCGTACGTGGCGAGTTCCCCGACCGGCAGGAAGCCCCGCTCGGCCAGCGTCGCGTACAGGGCGACGGCGGCGTGGCCCTTGCTGAGCAGGAAGCGGTCGCGGTCCGGGTCGTCCGGCCGCTCCGGGTCCACGTTCATCACCGAGAAGTACAGCGCGGTGAGCACCTCGGTGGCCGAGAAGGCACCGCCGAGGTGACCGCCCTCCGGCCCCGCGCACATGTCGACGACGTGCGAGCGGATGCGTGCGGCGACCGCCTCCAGCGACTCCAGGGTCGGAGCCTGGGCGGCGGTCATGACCGGGCCGCCGCGAGGGTCGCCACCATGTCGCGGTTGGCCCACACCTTCTCGAAGGCGTCCGCGTAGAGGCGCAGCAGCTCGCCGGACCCGGGGTGGAGATGGCGCTTCTGCAGCGTCAGCGAGTCGGCGATGACCGCGCGGGCCACCGGGTAGCCCTCGCCCTTCACCGGTGCAGGTGCGCCGGTGACGGTCCAGGGGTAGCCCGAGCCGAAGCCGACCCGGTCGACGAAGACCTTCTGGTCGGGCAGCGGCATGAGCTGGTACTGCGACATCGGCACGCCCTCGGCGCGCAGCAGCCGCCGCAGTGCCGAGCGCAGGGCCTCGGGCCGTACGCCGTCGAGACCGAACGCGGCCGGGTCGAAGCGGAACCGCAGGATGTGCCAGGCGTGGGTGGTGTCCGGGAGCGCGGTCGGCACGCCCAGTCCGGGCAGCTCCGCGAGCCTGCCGAGGAACTCGGTGACGTTGCGCTGCCGCATGCTCTCGTAGTCGTCGAACCGGGCGAGCTGGGCGTCGGTGAACGCGGCCTGGAGGGCGTTCATCTTGTGGTTCCAGCCGAGGCCGTACGAGACGTAGTCGCGGTCGCGGCCGGCCTCGATCACCTCGCCGAACTGCCTGCCCTTGCGCACGGCTTCGGCGAGGCCGGCGTCGCCCGTCACGAGCAGCCCGCCCTCACCGCAGGTGGGGATGTTCTTGGTGGCCTGGAGGCTGAACGCGCCCGCGTCGCCGATCGAGCCGACCGGCCGCCCGCGGTGGGTCGCACCGGGCGCCTGCGCGGCGTCCTCGACCACGGCGAGGCCGTGCCGGCGCGCGATGTCGGTGATCCGGTCCATGTCCGCGGGCGCGCCGTGCAGGTGCACCGGGATGATCGCCCTGGTCCGGTCGGTGATCCGGCGCTCGATGTCGTCCGGGTCGATGTTGAACGTGACCGGGTCGATGTCGGCGAACACCGGAACGGCCATCTGGTGCACGGGCGCGAGCCCGGTGGCGATGAAGCTCATCGCCGGCACGATCACCTCGTCACCCGGCCCGACACCCAGCGCGGCCAGCGCGAGGGAGAGCGCGGCGGTGCCGGTGGACACCGCGACGCAGTGCTCGTAGCCGAACCGCCGCGCCCAGCGCTCCTCGAGCGTGGAGACCGGGTTCGCACCGTCCGAGTTCGACACCAGCCTGGCGCCGTCGAGCGCGTCGAGGACGGCCTTGCGGTCCTCGTCCTCGACCAGCGGCCAGTCCACGTGGCGCCGGTCCCTCGGCACGGCCGCGGTACCGCCGAACGCTGCCAGCTTGCTCATCACTGTCCTCTCGACATGGTCACGGTGGTCGAACAGGGCGCGGTCACAGGCGCGTCGCGACCGCGCCGACGGCGTCGACCGCGGTGGCGTACCGGGCGCGCAGCACGGTGGCGTGGTGGGCGATGTCGGCCGCGGCCCCGCGGGGGTCGTCGAGGCCGTGCGCGCCGGTGATCCGCAGCCCGGTCCACGCGTGCGCGACGGCCTCCACCGCGCGTCCGGCGCCGGCCAGCTCCGGGTCGCCCCACTCACGGCCGCAGCGGCGCAGCAGCTCGCCGTGGAGGGCGGCCTGCGCCTGCATGCCCCAGCCGAACGGGTACAGCTCGCGCAGCGCGTTCGCGTCGCCGGCGCGGCAGCGGTCGGTGAGTTCCGCGGCGAACGCGTCGAGCCCGGCGAGCCCGGTACGGGCCGGGCCCGCGGTGGTGAAGCCTTCGACGTCGGCGCGCAGGAAGCCGCCGAGCGCCTCGGGAGTCAGCGGCGGCGGCACGACGTCGAGCCGGACGTCGAGGCAGCGCCTGCCGATCCGCGAGTCGCTGAAGAACGCGTCCTGGTGGTCGGTCGGGTTGGCCGAGCCCCAGCTGCGCAGGAACGCCTCGACGGGGACGGCGCCGCGGAAGGCCGGCGGCATCGCGTCGGAGACGTACACGACGCCGCGGACCTCGTCCAGGCCGTAGACCACCACGAGGTGGGCGGCGTGCACGTCGCTGTACGCGGGCCGGAACGGCAGGTGGAAGTTGTCCACCGCGGCGATGACCGGCCGGTCGTCGGCCAGGCTCTCGCGCACCTCCCGCCAGACGTCGTCCTCGTCGGCCGGCTGCCACCAGCGCGCGTGCAGGTCGTGGTGCGGCGCGAGGGCGGCGCCGAGGTCGGACTCGCCGGGCGGGCACGGGTAGTAGAACTCCTCGGACCTGACGTCCCCGGGCAGGTGCAGGAACCGCCAGCCCGCGCCGAGCACGGCCAGCGGATCGGCGCCCGAGCGGGCCACGATCGCGCCGAACGTGGACTGCAGGCAGCTGATGGGGTCGCGGTACCACAGCTCGGGCTCCGGCCCGGTGATCATGTACGTCCTCGTCGTCGTCACGTCGCTCGTCATGCCCCGGCCTCCGTCCGCTGCAGGGTGACCGCGAAGACGTGCACCGCGATGTTGCGGGGCAGCCGGACGCCGGTCAGGCCGGCCCGCCGGGTGACCGGCACCCGCTGCGCCCACATCAGCGCGGAAACGTTCCGCTGCACATGGTGCGGGTAGTGCATGACGAGACTCTCGAAGGCCTTGACCTCGCCGAACCACGCGGGCGCCGCCCAGAAGTCGGAGACCCGCAGCGGTTCCGCGTCGACCGCGCCGTCGGCGAAGTGCATCCCGACGGTGTCCTCGCAGCGCCGCTCCGAGGCCGCGAGCACGTGCACCCAGTCGTAACGGCCCTCCGGCACCTCGAGGAACTGGCCCTCGCACCGCACGTTGTCGGGACCGTCGCAGACCGGGGGGAACCGGAAGGGAACGCCCGCCACGTGCACGAGGCTCCCGCCCGCGGGCAGGTACTCGGCGGCGAACGAGTTCCCCCAGACGTTGAACCGTCCCGCCTTGGTGTCCGTCGCCGCGGAGACGGCGGTGTTGTTGCGATGGCCGGAGATGTCGACCGGATCGCACAGCCGGGTAATGGCGGAAGAAACCGGCATGTCCGTCAAGTGATCCCCCTCACTGGAATGCCGTTCGGAGTTCCCAAACTAGGCCGCTGATTAGCGCTGTTCATCCACACCGTGATTACCTCGAATGCCTGAAACGGCGCTCCGGTGTACTCACCGGGTAATCCCGCCGCGCATTCCGGCAGGGCGGTCACGGGCGAAGCGCGGCGGCGCGCAGCTCCTCGTAGAACGGCAGGTGGTAATCGCGGTGGGCCCGCAGCACCGGGTCCGCCTCGACCGTCTCGGCGCCGCGGCCCGAGCCGCGGGTGAAGCCGGCGGTCCGGCTGGTCGACTCGTGCCAGCGGCTGGTCGCCTCCCACTCCGAGCGCATGCCCGGCTGCCAGTTCAGCGCGTCCGGCAGGAAGGGGATGCCCACCGCCGCGCAGTACGCCCGGACGGTCTCGGCCGGCCGGTCGAGCAGGTCGTCCGAGTCGATCACGACCGGCGTGGCGCCGGTGGCGGCCCGTACGGCCGTGAAGATCTCGTGCAGCCGGGCGAAGCCGATCTCGTCCCGGCCCAGGTCCGGGTTGAGCTTGTGGTGCGAGGCGATGGCCTCGGCCGGGTGGCGGATGATGAAGGTGTGCGTCGCGGCCGCGAGGAAGGACTCGTCGGCGAGCAGCGCCGGGTAGGCGAAGTCCGTCGTGTCCTTGAAGAACACCGGCTGACGGGCCGCGATGGCGCGCAGCTCCGCGAGCACGTCCTGTTCGCTGCGCGCGACCCGCTCGCCGACCTTCACCTCGCCGAAGTCGACCACCTGGGAGAACGGCTCGTGCACGACGACGCGGTCGCCCCGCTCCGCCATCATCCGCGCGAACGCGGTGGAGCGGGATCGCGGCGCGCTCCACAGCGCGAGCACCGGTATCCGCTCTGATTTGTGGTCCACGGTTTCCCCTTCACTCTGGCCCGGCCGGTGTGAAACCGGACGGAAAGCGCGCGGTGAACTCTGCGGCAGGCAGCCGGAATCCGGTCCAGCGTGACACGGGCGGCGGCCGGCCCGGGTAAGCGAAACGAGCAGCCGGGGGAGAGCGAAGTAAACACAATGCGTCCCCGCCGTTGAACTTGTCGCGGACGCGCGCGGCGGCGGCGCACCCGTAACGTCCGTGCGACGCGGCAGACCGGTCGTGCCGTCCGGTCAACCAGTGGTCCTACTACGGAGGTCACGTGTCAGCGACAGCAGAGCACCCGGGCGACGGCGGGATCGCCGTACTCGCCAGCAGGGTAGGCGCGGACGAGAAACGGCTGTTCGACGCGTTCGACCGGCGCGGCGTCGCCTTCGACCACGTCGACACGCGCGTGCAGTGGTTCCCGGCCGGGCAGCGCGGCCTGCCCTGGAACCTCGCCCTGAACCGGGAGATCGGCCAGGCCCGCGCGGCGTACGCGGCCCGCTGCCTCGCCGCGGCCGGCGTCGAGGTGGTCAACAGCGCGGACGCGACCGAGGTGTGCGGCGACAAGTGGCGCACCACGCTGGCCCTCCAGGCGGCCGGGCTGCCGATCCCGCGCACCGCGCTCGGCCTCACCCCGCAGGCCGCACTGGACGCGCTCGACTCCATCGGCTACCCGGCGCTGATCAAACCGCTGGTCGGCTCCTGGGGCCGGCTGATCGTTCCCCTCCATGACCGCGCCGCCGCGGAAGGCGTGCTCGAGTACGTCGGCGCGCTGCCGAGCCCGCAGTCGCACCTCGCCTACGTGCAGGAGCTCGTCGACAAGCCCGGCCGGGACATCAGGGCCATCGTCGTCGGCGGCCGGCTCCTCGGCGCCGTCTACCGGACCGGCGAGTCGACCCGCACCAACGTGGCGCTCGGCGGCAGGACCCTGCCGTGCGAACCGACAGCGGAGCTCGCCAAGCTCGCGGTCGAGGCCGCCGCCGCCGTCGGCGCCGACATCGCCGGCGTCGACCTGATCGAGGACCGCGACGGCCGGCTGCTCGTCCTCGAGGTCAACCACCGGGTCGAGTTCTCCGGCTTCCAATCCGCCCTCGGCGACCGGGTCGATGTCGCGGACCGCATCGTCGAACACCTACGGGAGCGAGCGCAACGATGAACTGGGCATTCACTTCGTCCGGCAACGTCACCGAGACGTGTGCCGTCGGGCTGCTGCGCGGAATGCTGGAGATCCCCTCCTCGTCGTACCAGGAGCGGGCACTGGCCGACTACCTCGCCGAGGCGATGGCGGACCTGGGCTTCCGGGCCCACATCGACACCGTGGGCAACGTCATCGGCGTGATCGAACGCGGCGACGGACCGACCCTGATGCTGCTCGGGCACCTCGACACCGTCCCCGGCCAGATCCCGGTCCGCTCGGAGGACGGCCGGCTGTACGGCCGGGGCGCGGTCGACGCGAAGGGACCGCTCGCCGCGATGATCTGCGCCGCGGCCAGCGCGGCGGACTTCCCCGGCCGGATCGTCGTCATCGGCGTCGTCGAGGAGGAGACCCCGAAGTCCCGCGGGGCGATGGCGATCCGCGCCACCCACGACCGGCCGGACGCGCTGATCATCGGCGAACCCAGCGGCTGGTCGAGCGTGGTGATCGGCTACAAGGGCAAGCTCGACATGCGCTACACCGTCACCTGTCCCGCCACCCACCCCAGCAACCCGGAGCCGAAGGCGTCCGAACTGGCCGTGGAGTCCTGGAACGCACTGGTCGACCTGCTCGGGCCGGACGCGGGCCACGACGCCTTCGCCAAACCCGGCGCGACGCTCGTCCAGCTCAACGCCGACCTCACGTCGGCCACCGTCGACCTCAGCGTCCGCACCCCGCCGGGCTTCGACGTCGAAGGACTCGTGAGCGGACTGCGCGAGCGGCTGCCCGCCGGCCGGCTCGAAGTGCTGAACTCGGTGGAGGCCTGCCGGGCCGACCGCTCCAACCCGGCGGTCCGCGCACTGGTCTCCGGCATCCGGCGGGTGCACGCCCAGCCCCGGCTCGTGGTGAAGACGGCCACCTCGGACATGAACACCCTCGCCGAGGTCTGGGACATCCCGATGGCGACCTACGGCCCCGGCGACAGCAGGCTCGACCACGCCGACACCGAGCACATCGTGCTGTCCGACTTCCTGCGCGGCATCGACGTCCTGTCCACCGCCATCTCGGAGCTCTCGGACATGCCCGTCCGCCCGGACGACCAGGTGACCGACGCGCTGCCCGAAGGGAGTCTCCGTTGACCGGAATGACCCAGCGCCTCGCCGCACTGCCCGCGGAGCGCCGCGCGCGGTTCCTCGCGCTGCTGAAGGCGACGGTGGAGGACGCGGCCGCGCAGGGTCCGACGCCGCGCGGCAACACCGGTCCCGCACCGCTGTCGTCCGCGCAGGAGACCCTGTGGGAGCTCGGCCGCAAGGCGACCGACGGCGCCGCCGCCCATCTGCCGCTGTGCCTGCGGCTGCGCGGCGACCTGGACACGGGCGCCCTGCGTGCGGCGCTGACCGCCGTCGTGGCGCGGCACGAGGCGCTGCGGACCGCGGTCGTGACGCGCGAGGGCGGACCCGTGCAGGTGGTCGCCCCCGAGGTCCGGGTCGAGCTGCCCCTGGTCGAGGCGCCGGGTGACGACCACGAGCGACGCCTCGCCGCCGCCCGGTCCCTCGTCGGAGAACGGATCACGGCACCCTTCGACGTGAGCCGGGCGCCGCTGTGGCGCGCGCTGCTCGTCCGGGTCGCGACCGACGACCACCTGTTCCTGTTCGTCGCGCACCCCGTGGTGTGCGACGAACATTCGCTCGCCGTCCTGGCCGGCGAACTCGCCGAGGTCTACCGGTCGTCGCAGGACGGCGACGCACCACGGCTGCCCGCCCTTCCCGTGCAGTACCCGGACCACGCGGTGTGGCAGCGCGACCGCCTCGACGGCGCCGAGCTCGACCGGCTGGCCACCTACTGGCGCGAGAGGCTGGCGGGCGCCGAGGTCCTGGAGTTCCCCACCGACCGGCCGCGCGGCGACACACCGACCTATGCCGGCGGCGCCCGCGGCTTCGCGGTCGGACACGAGGGCCTGGAGCGGGCGAGGACCCTGGCCCGGGAGGAGGGGACGACGCCGTACGACGTCCTCCTCGCCGCGTTCTTCACCCTGCTGCACCGCTACTCCGGCCTGGAGGACCTGGTGGTCGGCTCGCCCGACGCGAACCGGCGGCACGGGTCCGTGTCCTCGGTGATCGGGCCCTTCGCCGACACGACGGTGCTGCGCGGCGACGTCTCCGGCGACCCGACCTTCCGCGAACTGGTCCGACGGGTCGGCCGCGTGGTCGCCGAGGCGCACGAGCACGGCGGACTGCCGTTCACCGAGCTGGTCGACGCCGTGGACCCGGCCCGCGACCCCTCGCGCTCACCGCTCTTCCAGATCACGTTCGCCCTGAGCCGGCCGGACGCGCCGACGGCCCTGCCCGGTCTCGCGACGTCCCGTGAGGACGTCCGCACCGACACCTCCCGCCACGACATGAGCTGGAACCTGGTCGAGCCGGCGCGTCCCGGCACCGACGCGGTCCTGGACATCGCGTTCAACACCCACCTCTTCGACGACGAGAGCATCGCCCGGTTCGCCCGGCACTACGACGGGCTGCTGCACACCCTGACCGCAGCCCCCGACGCTCCGCTGTCCGCGGCCGACGTGCTCAGCACGGCGGACAGGGAGTTCCTCGACGAGGTCGCCCGCGGACCGGTCCGCCCCGTACGCGAGACCACCGTCGTCGAGCAGTTCGAGGCCCGCGTCCAGGAGGCCCCGGACAGCGTGGCGCTCGTCGTCGAGGACGTCGCGACGAGCTACGCCGAACTCAACGCCCGCGCGAACCGGCTCGCCGCCCTGCTGCGCGAGCGCGGCGCCGAGCCGGGCACGCGGATCGGCCTGTGCCTGCGCAGGAACGCGGACCTGACGACGGCGATGCTCGCCGTCCTCAAGACCGGCGCGGCCTACGTGCCGCTCGACCCGACGCACCCGCCCGCGCGCGTCGCGGAGATCGCCGCCGACTCGGGCCTGCACACCGTCATCGCGCACGCCGAGGTCGCCGGCGCCGTCAGCGCCGTCGCCGCGCCCGTCGTGATCCTGGACGAGGTCCGCGCCGAACTCGCGGCGCTGCCCGACGCCAACCCGCCGCTCGCGGCGGAGCCCAGCGACCTCGCGTACATCATCTACACCTCCGGCAGCACCGGACGGCCCAAGGGCGTCCTGCTCGAACACCGCGGCGTGGTCAACTTCATCGACTCCGCGCGCGACCTGTTCGACCTGACACCCGCCGACCGCGTGCTCGGATTCGCGTCGATCACCTTCGACGTCTCCGTCTTCGAGACCTTCTCCGCGCTGCTCACCGGCGCACGGCTCTGTCTGGCGACCGACGACGAACGGCTCTCCATCGACCGCCTCCAGTCGCTCATGGAACGCGCCGGCATCACCGTCATCGACCTGCCGCCGACGGTGATGCCGCTGCTCGCGCCGGAGAAGTTCACCGACCTGCGGATCGCGTTCGTGGGCGGCGAGGCCTTCAGCGGCGAGCTGGTGAACCGCTGGAATTCCGGCAGGCGGCTGTTCAACGGCTACGGCCCGACCGAGTGCACGGTGACGATGATCGTCGAGGAGTGCCCGGGCACCTGGGACGCCTCCCCGCCGATCGGCCTGCCCATGACCAACCACGTCGCGCACGTCCTGGACCGCGAACTGCGCCAGGTGCCGGTCGGCGTGCCCGGCGAACTGGTCATCGGCGGCGCCGGCCTGGCCCGCGGCTACCTCGACCGGGACGAGCTGACCGCGGAGAAGTTCGTCGCCGACCCCTTCGGCACCGCGCCGGGCGGCCGGCTCTACCGCACCGGAGACCTGGTGAAGCGGCTGCCCGACGGCCGTCTCGTCTTCCTCGGCCGGATCGACCAGCAGGTCAAGATCCGCGGACTGCGGATCGAACTCGGCGAGGTCGAGTCGGCGCTGGCCGGAGTCACCGGCATCGGACAGGTCACCGTGCGGCCGTGGACCGACGACACCGGCGACAAGCACCTCGTGGGCTACCTCACGGGCGTCGCCGAGCAGCAGCTGCCCTCGGTGCGCGAACAGCTCGGCACCGTGCTGCCCTCGTACATGATCCCGTCGTACTTCGTCGTCCTCGACGAACTCCCGCTCACCAGCAGCGGCAAGGTCGACTGGCGCAGGCTGCCCGCGCCCGACCCGAAGTCGGCCGGCGACGGCACCGGCGACGAACCGCGCACCGCGACCGAACGGGTCCTGCTGCACGACGTGCTCGGCCCGCTGCTGCGCAACGCCCGGCTCGGCGTCCACGACGACTTCTTCCTGGCCGGCGGCAACAGCCTCCAGGCCGCCCAGCTGATGTCGGCGATCAACCGCAGGTTCGGGGTGGAGATCGCGCTCGGCGACTTCTTCACCTCGCCCACCGTCGCCCACCTGGCCGCCACCGTCGACGCCGTCCGCACCGCGCGGCGCGGCGCGGACGACGATCCGCTCGGCCTCCTGGAGAACCTGCCCGAGGAGCCCGACCGGAACACCGCCGGAGCACCGGCCGGCGACCGGGCACCGGTGCTGATGCGCCCGCCCGGCCCGGCGCGGCTCGTCCTGCTGCACCCTTCGGGCGGCGAACTGTTCTGCTACGTACCGCTGGTCAGGGCGCTGCGCGAAGGCATCGGCGTGGCCGGCTTCGCCGCCGACCCGCAGGACGCCGCCCTGTCCCCCGAGGACGGCGTCACGGGGACCGCCGCCCGGATCGCCAGGGCACTCGCCGCCGCCGGCCCGCCGGAGGCGTACTGCCTGGCCGGCTGGTCCTACGGCGGCGTGCTCGCCTTCGAGGTCGCCCGGCAACTGGAGCGGGACACCGGAGCACGGCCGCCGGTGGTCCTCCTCGACGCCTCCTACGACGAGGACCTCGTACCGCTCGACGAGCGGACGGTACGGCAGCGGTTCGTGCACGACGTCGCCAGACTGGCCGGCCAGGACGGTCCGGCGGTACGCGCGGTGCTCGACGACCCGGCGGTCGGCGAGGCCGGCCTCAGGCGGACGCTGACCTCGCTCGGCGTCGAACTGGAGCTCGGCGACGAGGAACTGGCCGCCCGCTACGCGACCTTCCGGGCCTGCGCCCTGGCGCAGCAGGAGTACCGTCCGCCGAGCCCGTACGGCGGACCCGTCACGCTGCTCACCGCCTCGAACCACGCCGCCGTCGCGGCGGAGTGGCGCAGCGCGTGCACGGGCCCGTTCCGGTCCGGCGAACTGCCCGGCGACCACTACACGCTGTTCACGGAACCGGCGTTGAGCCGGATCGCCGCCGCGATCGAACGCACACTCGCCACCTGAGGAGACGCACATGCGCTTCGGATTCACCGAGGAACAACAACGGTTCCGGGCGGACGTGCGCAGGGCGCTGCGCTCCGCCGAGGTGCGCGCCGCGGTCGCGGACGCCACCCCCGCGGACGGCGTCGAGCCGGACCAGCGGCCGCTGTACCGCCTGCTCGGCAAGCTCGGACTGCTCGCCGTGCACTGGCCCGCCGAGTTCGGCGGATCCGGCCGGCCGCTCACCGACGCCGCGATCGTCGCCGAGGAGCTGGTGCGCGCGGACGTGCCGGACACCCTGCACGTCAACACCATCCAGATCATCGGCCAGTTCCTCCTCATGGCCGGCAGCACCGAACAGAAGCGACGGCACCTGCCCGCCCTGGCGAGCGGCGAGCGCTTCGGTTCGGTGCTCTACACCGAACCCGACGCCGGCTCGGACCTCGGCGCCCTGCGGACGGTGGCCGAACCCGACGGCGACGGCTACCGGATCACCGGCACCAAGGTCTTCAGCCTGAAGACCCGGTTCGTCGACCTCGGCCTGTGCGCCGCCCGTACGACACCGGGGACCGGCAAGTACCAGGGCATCAGCCTGTTCCTGGTCGACATGAACGCCCCCGGCGTCACCGTCACGGTCATCCCCAGCGTCAACGACGAGCAGTTCCACCACGTCGAGCTCGACGCCGTCGCGGTGTCCGGCGACGACCTCATCGGCGCGCGCGACCAGGGATGGCCCCTGCTCAACCAGGCCCTGGCCATCGAACGCACCGGCCTCGACTACTACCTCAAGGCGGAACACTGGCTGGACGCCGCCCTCGAGGCGCTGGTCGACCGCGCGCCCGGCTCCCCGCACGACGCCCACCTCGAACAGATCGGCCGCTGGCACGGCGCGCTCCTCGCCGACCACGCCCTCGCCTGGGAGGTGATCACCGGACTCGCGAACGACCGCGTCGACGAGGTCGCGGCCGCCGTCGCCAAGTACCACAGCAGCGAACTCGCCCAGGGCATCGCCGCGTGGGCCGCCGACATCCCCGACCCCGGGCAGCGGGCTGACCGCACCAGGGCCGCCGTGATCCTGGACTCCGCCTCCCGGGAGGCGCCCGGGCTCACCCTGTCGGCGGGAACCTCCGAGGTGATGCTGCAGATCATGGCCGCCGCGTTCGACTCCATCGGACAGGAGAAGCGCTGACATGGACCTCACCCCCGATCCGCTGCTCGTGCAGCTGCGCAAGGCCCTGCGCACCTCGCTCGCCGCCGTCCCCGTACGGCCCGAGGTGCACGGCGCTCCGGTGACCGACGGAGCCTCCGGCCCCGCGCGGACGGTGCTCGACCGCCTGGGCGCGGCCGGCTTCGAACGGCCCGCCGCGGCCGGCGGCCTCGACCTCGGCCTGACGGCCGGCGTGCTCGTCAGCGAGGAACTCGGCCGCGCGGCACGCGGGAACCCGTACCGGGCCGACGCGCTCGCCGCCGACGTGGGCGGTCCGGCGGGCGCGGCCCTGGCCGGCCTCGAAGCGCTGCCGGCCGGCACCGGGATCACCGCGAGCCCGCGCGACGGAGGCTGGGAGCTGACCGGCACCGCCACGGTCGACGACCCGGGAGCCGGCCGGCCGCTCCTCGTGGCCACCCGGACGGACGCCGGTCCGGTGCTCGTCGCGGTGCCGGCCGGTGCGCCCGGGGTCCGCGTCGAGAGCGCGTGCTGGCCGCCGGTCGTCCGCTTCGAGGGCACGCCGGTCACCGAGGCGGACGTGGTCGGCGCACTGGACGACGCGCCGGCCGGCCCGCTCGCGCGGGCACGCCTCCGGCAGGCCGCCTACCTGCTCGGCATCGCCGACGGCGCGCACCAGATCGCGGTGCGCTACGCCGGCACCCGGCGGCAGTTCGACACCCGGCTGCGGGACCTGCCGGCGGTGGCCTTCCCGTTGGCCCGTGCCATGGTGGCCCTGCGCGCGACGAGGGCCGCGGTGTACCGGGGCGCCTGGCTGGTCGACGCCGCGCACGACCAGGACGCCGCCGCCGACGGCACGGACGGCCTCGGCACCGCGGACGCCCTCGCCGGCACGGCGCCGGTCGTGGCGCTCGCGACGGCCGCCGAGACCGCGCGCGACGCCGTACGGTTGTGCATGCAGAGCTGCGGCGTACGGGCCATGACGGCGGAGCTCGGTCTGCACCGGTACTTCCGGCTGGCCACGGCCGAGTCGAGCCGGTACGGCGAGCCCGCCGCGCTGTGGCGGCTGGCCGGCGCCGCCCGCCTCGACCTGGCCCGGCGTGCCGTCGGGGAGAACGGCACGGGGCGCTCGGTCGTGGCGGCGGGCCGGCCGCGGTGAGGTCCACCCCGCCGAAGTCTTCCCGCGACCCGGGCCTTCCGTCGGCCGGGACGCGTCGTACGGGCTAGATCAGCCCGGACTGGTAGGCGAGCGACACGAGTTGGGCGCGGTCGCGGACGCCCAGCTTGGTGCGCACCCGGTAGAGGTGGGTGCGCACGGTGGCCACGCCGATGGTGAGCTCGCGGGCCACCTCCTCGGTCGACATGCCCCGTGCCACCATCTGGGTCACCTCGCGCTCCCGCGGGGTCAGGTCGGTGACCTCCGGGTACGGCGCCGACTCCGGCGTGTCCGGCTGTTCGCGGAACCACGTGACCAGGCGGTGCGCGATGTCCGGTGCGAGCATGGTCCGGCCGGCCGCCGCCGCCCGGATCGCGGTGACCAGTTCCTGCGGGCTGGCGTCCTTGCCGAGCAGGCAGCTCGCGCCGGCGTGCAGCACGTCGCTGACCGTCTTGTCGGTGTCGGACCGGGTGAACACGACGATGTTGGGCCGTGTCTCCTCCTTGCCGAGCCTGCGGATCATTTCCAGTCCGTCGATGGTCCGCAGGCTGAGATCGGTGACTATCACGTCCGGGCGTTTGGTGCGCACCAGGACGATGGCTTCCATTCCGTTGTCGGTCGTGCCGATCACGTCGATGTCGGGCACCGCGTCGAGCAGCGTCCGTAAGCCGTCCCCGATGACCGGCAGTTCGTCGCAGATGAGTACACGAATGGTCACTGTTTCCGCCTTGATGGGGGTGTAGGTGGAAGTCTGGTCGCCGCCGCGGGCCTGGGTCTCAGGCGGTTCGGCAGCCTTGTCGTGCACCTCGCCGCCTCCGGTGCGGACCGCGAGGCTGGTTCGTCTCCAGCCTGCGCGGGCAGCCGCTGCAGTGTCCACACTGCGGACGAGGCGACACGAGAAGTTGATCGTGAACGCGCCAAAGCTGAGTCGGAAAGGACGGCTCTGTTCCTGCGACGAATCGTGCCCATGGAGCCATGGGCAACTGCGGTTCCTGGAGCTGTGGAGCGGGCCCAAGAGGTTCTAAACCACGCCTTGATCGAGTGTCAAGCAGTCTCCTCCGGTCGTGTCCCCCGGGCTTCCCGGGCGGCAATTGCCCTGCACAGAAGCACACTTGACCAATATGACCATGGCATGTTGACCGCTTCGACCGCAGCGTGTTTGAGTCGGCTCGCCCTGGCCTCCGCAGAGAGGAAAGACCCCCGATGAGCCTCGTCGACGTGCACACCGAATGGGATCCGCTCGAAGAGATCGTGGTAGGAACCATGGCAGGCGCCCGGGTGCCCGTCCCGGACAGAAGCCTCGTCGCCGTGGAGTACCCGGAGAAGGCGGACGACCCGCAGCGGATCCCGTCCGGCCCCTACCCGGGGCATGTGGTCGAGCAGACCGAGGCCGAGCTCGAAGAGCTGGTGGAGATCCTCACCGGTCTCGGGGTGAAGGTGCGCCGGCCGGGCGGCAGGGACCACAAGTCGATGGTCTCCACGCCCGACTGGAGCACCGACGGCTTCTACGACTACTGCCCCAGGGACGGTTTCCTCACGGTCGGCACCTCGCTCATCGAGTCGCCGATGGTGCTGCGGTCCCGGTGGCTCGAGGGGTTCGCCTACAAGGACCTGTTCGTCGAGTACCTGGAGAGCGGCGCCCGCTGGCTCTCGGCGCCCAAGCCGCGGCTGACCGACGACCTGTACGAGCCGACGGCGCCGCCCGGAGAGCGGCTGCGGGACCTGGAGCCGGTCTTCGACGCGGCGAACGTGCTCAGGTTCGGCACCGACCTGCTCTACCAGGTCTCCGACAGCGGCAACAAGATGGGCGCGCGCTGGCTGCAGGCGGCGCTCGGCGACCGGTACACGGTGCACGCCTGCGAGGGCCTGTACACCTCCACGCACATCGACTCGACGATCGTGCCGCTGCGCCCGGGCCTGGTCCTGGTGAACCCGGCGCGGGTCAACGAGGACAACATGCCGGACTTCCTGCGCGGTTGGGACCGGATCGTCTGCCCGGAGCTCGTGGACACCGGCTTCGTCGGCGACCACCCGAAGTCGTCCGTGTGGATCGGGATGAACTTCCTCGTGGTGGCGCCCGGGAAGGCCGTCGTGGACAAGCGTCAGGTGGGCCTGATCCGGGAGCTCGAGCGCCACGGCGTGGAGGTGATCCCGGCGCAGCTGACCCACTCCAGGACCCTCGGCGGCGGCTTCCACTGCGTGACGCTCGACGTGCGCCGCAAGGGTGAACTCGCGACGTTCCGGTAGCGGACGGACTACGAGGTGCGGCGCTTCATCGCGTCCCCGGACTTCCGGGCCGTGTCACGTGCCGACTCCATGCCCTCGCGGGTCTTGCCCTCCGCCTTCTCGGTCTTGCCCTCCATCTCCATCCGCTCGTTCCCGGTCGCCTTGCCGGCGACTTCCTTGACCTTGCCCTTGCCCTTCTGGACCTTGCCCTTGCCCTTGCGCATGACGGGACTCCTCTCGGGAGCGGTCTTCCACCCGCCGCTGCCCCGTCCGCGGGAATTGATGCGCGGAGGCCGGCGCACACGGGCTAGGGGCTCGGCCGCACCGAGACGAGGACGCCGATCTTGTCGATCCGGTGCTCCGGATTGCCCTGGGCGTCGCGCCACCTGTTGCCCGCGGCGTCGTCCTCCGGCGTCGCGCAGGTGGAGATCGTGATCATCGCCTCGGTGGGGCGCTCGCCGGGAGAGCCCGGCACGGCGGCGCGCTGCTCGGCCAGGGAACGGGCCGAGCGGAAGGAGGTCGAGCGGGTGTCGGTGATCCGGTACTCGTAGACCCGGCCCTCGGCCGTCACGAGCACCTTGTCGCCCACGTCGACGTCCGGCAGCTCGCGCAGCGGTCCGCCGGCGGACAGACGGTGCGCCGTCACCAGGTAGTTCCCGACGTCGCCGGGCCCCACGCCGCCCCGCTTCCCGTACGGGCTGGCCGCGGTCCCACGGTCCTGTATCCGGGTGCCGGGGCGGTCGTCGGTCGTGCCCTCGTACGGGACGACGCGCAGGTCGTCGACCCCGATCGACGGTATGTCCAGCTCGGCGACCGGCGGCCGCACGGTGGTCGCCGAGGGAGCCGGACGAACCGGCGGGGTCGAGGCGGCCGGGGGAGTCGAGGCGGCCGGAGGCCCTTGAGGGGCGGGCGGCGCCGCGGGGACGACGGGCGACGGCGCCGCCGGGGCCGTGACCGGCGGGACGGACGGGCCCGCGAGGTCGCTCGGCGTGCAGCCCGCCAGGGCGACCGACAGCGCGCCGAGAGCCGTCGCCGCGACGGCCGCGGCGACGCCCGCACGGGCTCGACGGGAACGGGTCATGGACCTCGACCACCCTGGGTCTCCGGACGTTCGAACACCTCCACGCTACGGCGAACGCCCGCGAAGGTCAGCCCCTCGGGGCCGCGGCCACGGCGCGCCGGGCGTGCCCGGGCGCGGCTCGGGTGGCACGGTCGAGCGGAACGGCAGGTGCGGGCCTGGTGGCCGGCGACGGGAGCGAGGCGAGGATCACGTGACGCGACGCAGCAGGTGGGGCACCCGGCGCGAAGCGGCCGGCAGGTGGCTGGAAAGGCTGCGGCGCGACCCCTTCGCCGTGCAGACCGTGCGGTCCACGGCGGCGGCGACGCTGTCGTACGTCGTCGCGCTCGGGCTCAGCAGCGAGCCGGCGCCGCTCACCGCGCCGCTGACGGCGCTGCTCGTCGTCCAGGTCACGCTGTACTCCACGCTCACCACCAGCCTGCGCCGGGTGAACTCCGTCGTCGTCGGCGTGCTCATCGCCATCGCGTTCAGCGTGCTCGTCGGACTCTCCTGGTGGAGTCTCGCCCTGATCATCCTGGCGTCCCTCGTCGTGGGGCGGCTCGTGCGGGTCGAGGAGTTCATCCCCGAGGTCGCCATCAGCGCGATGCTGGTGCTCGGCGTCACCCAGGTCGCCGACACCGCGTGGGACCGGGTCCTGGAGACGCTGATCGGCGCCGTCGTGGGACTGCTGTTCAACCTGATGCTCGCCCCGCCCGTGTGGGTGGACACCGCCGGCGACTCCATCGAGGACCTGGCCAGGCGGATGCGCAGACTCCTGCTGGAGGTGGCCGAGGAGTTCGGCGAGGAGCCTGCGGTCGAGCGGGCCGCGGCCCGGCTGCACGAGGCACGGCGGCTCGACAACGACGTGGCCGAGGTGGACGCCGCGCTGCGCACCGCAGAGGACAGCCTGCGGCTCAACCCGCGCGTCAAGGAGGGACTGCTGCACCGCATCGTGCTGCGCACCGGGCTCGACACGCTGGAGATCTGCGCCGTGGTGCTGCGGGTCCTCACCCGTACCCTCACCGACCTGGCGAAGGAGCGGACGGGCCAGGAGCTGCTGCCCGGCCCGACCGCCCTCGCGCTGCAGGAAACGGCGCAGCACACCGCCGACGCCTTCGTCAGCTACGCCGTCCTCGTCACCGCCTCCGGCAGCGAGGCCGCCGAGTCGGCCGAGGTCCGGCTCGCGGGCGAGCTCCGTGCGGCCCGCACCTGCCGCGACCGCGCCGCCGCCCTGCTCCTCGTCCTCGCGCTGCGCGAGCCGGGCCGCTGGCAGCTGTACGGAGCGATGCTCACCGAACTCGACCGCGTCCTCGACGAGCTCGACCCCGAACACCGCGGCCGGCGCCTCATGGAGGAACTCGACCGGCACACCCGCGAGAGCCGCGAACGCCGCCGCCGGTTCACCTCCCGCTACCGCCTCGGACGGGCGAGGCGCGCCTGAGGCTCAGGAACCGCCCGTCCGTGGCCGGGTGCAGGAACGCCCGCGACCGGACTCAGGAGCGCCCGTGGTCCGCCGCGTACGCCGCGAACACCCGTCCGGGGTCCGCTCCCGTACGCGTGAAGCGTTCGTCGAGCACCTCGGACAGGTCCTGGAGCGCCGTGCGCAGCACCGACGCGGAGAGCCGGACGTCCGGGTGACGGGCGCGGGCCGCCCGGTCCGCGAGGCCGACGGCGTGGTCGAGCTGGGCGGGCAGGGAGGTGTGCTCGTCGATGTCGTAGAAGTAGTACGACTCGGGGTACTGCTCGAAGTCGACCGTCACCGTCGACAGCGCCGAGGCGAGACCGTCGAGGAGGGCGGCGCCGCCGGCCGAGTCCAGGGCCCCGTCGTCCATCTGCGCCCGCCGCACGTGCGAGAGCCGCAGGGCGAGGGCCCTGCGGCGGGCGAGGGCCGGGTAGATGCCGAGGATCCAGGCGACGGTCGCGGACAGCAGGGCGAAGCCCACCAGGGCCTCCAGGGGGGCGAGCACCCGCAGCCAGCCGGACGTCGGGGCGATGTCGCCGAGGCCGAGCGTCGCGAGGGTGACCAGCGAGACGTACAGCGCGTCCACCGGTCCCGCGTGCTCGCCGGGCGCGAGCCCCGAGGCGTACGAGAAGTCCTCCGGCATCCGGGGCCAGTACAGGAGCCCCCAGCCGACGGCCACGGTGAGCGACCACGCGGCGACGACCGCCATCATCCCGGTCGGCCCGGCCAGGCCCGCCGGCCGCCGTCGCTCGCCGTGGTGCGCCGACAGCCGCCACACGCTCCGCATCACCAGCCGGCTCAGCCCGCCGTGGCGGGTCGGGTGCCACAGCGTGTGGAAGACGTCACGCAGGATGAAGAGGATCAGGGCCGCTCCCACGAGCGTGAGCACCCAGGTCATCCGGGCACCGTCCGACCGCCGCCCGGCCCGGGGCCGCCCGTCCGCCCGGCGCCGGTCCGCACCTCGATCCGGTGCCTGACGACGGTCGTCAGGACCGTCAGCCGCGTCGACACCGACGGCACGGGCGCCACCGGGTCCGTCACGCGCCGGGCCTCCTCCGGCAGCGCGGCGGCATCCGCCTCGAACCGGGCCCGGGCGGCCGCCGGCGTGTCCGGCGGGTCCGTGCGCAGCCCGCCGCGCATCACGGTCCGCAGCAGCGGTTCCGTGCCCGCCGGCGGCTCCTCGTTGGCGAGGCCGACGACGTCGCGCAGGCCGGGGCCGCGGAAGACCTGCTTGGGACCCGGCGCCGTCACCTTCGCCGAGGACAGCTTCATGACCGGCCGGCCGTCGTACTCGACCAGCTTGTAGGCAGCGTCCAGGTACGGGGCGTCCGCGGCCGTGCCGACCTTCGTCCCCACGGCGTACGCGTCGATCGGCGCCCCTTCCCGTACCAGCCGGTCGACGGCGTACTCGTCCAGGCCGCCGCTCGCGATGATCCGCACCTCCGCGAGCCCGGCCGCGTCCAGGGCGGCGCGGGCCCGCCGGGCGAGCGCGCCCAGGTCGCCGCTGTCGAGACGGATCCCGCAGCCCGGCCCGAGCCCCAGGTCAGCGAGGACCCGCGCCGCCGTCGCCACGCCACGGTCGGTGTCGTAGGTGTCCACCAGGAAGGTCACCGGCCCCGGGTGGGTACGGGCGAAGGCCCGGAACGCGGCCTCCTCGGAGGCGAAGGCCTCGACGTACGAGTGGGCCATCGTGCCGGCCGCCGGGATGCCGTAGCGGCGGGCGGCGGCGACGTTGCTGGTCCCGGCGAAGCCGACGAGCGCGCCCAGCCGCGCGGTCTGCGTACCCGCCTCGGGACCGTGCGACCGGCGCAGCGAGAAGTCGACGACCGGCCGCCCGGCACTCGCCAGGACGCACCGGGCGGCCTTGGAGGCCACCGCGGTCTGGTGGCAGACCAGCGAGAGCAGGTACGTCTCGACGAGCTGCGCCTGCGGCAGCGGCGCGGTGACCTCCAGGAGCGGCTCACCCGCGAACACCAGCCGTCCCTCGGGCACCGCGCGGACCTGGCCGTCGAAGGAGAGGCCGCGCAGCGGTTCCAGGTCCTCGACGGGCCGCCGCAGCGCGTCGGCGAACTCCTGCACGTCGGCGCGGCCCACGCGGAACCGGGAGAGGAGGTCGAGGGCGGGCTCGAGCCCGGCGGCGACGAGGAAGCCGCGGCCCGGCGGCAGCTCGCGCACGAAGAGGCTGAACGTGGCCGGTGCCCGCATGTCCTCGCGCAGGTACGAGAGCGCCATCGTGACCTCGTACAGGTCGGTGGTCGTGACCTCGGACATGCTTCGAGCATGCGCGGCCCCGCGCCGCCCCGCACGGGGACGGCGCCCCGGGCCCCGCTCGCCGCGGCCCCGTCCGCGAGGATGAGGACCGCGGAAGGCCGAAGCGGACCGGAGGAGCGGACATGGAGGAGCAGGGGCGGGACCGGGCGGAAGGGCGACCGGTCGCCCTGGTGACGGGGGCCGGGCGGTCGGCGGGCATCGCGGCGTCGGTGGTCCTCGGCCTGGCGGGCGCGGGCTGGGACGTGGCCTTCACCTATTGGACCCCGTACGACGAGCGCATGACCTGGGGCGCGGACCCCGGGGCGGCCGGGGAACTGCGGGAGCGCGCGGCCGCCCTCGGAGCGCGGACGTACGCGGTCGCGGCAGACCTCGCCGACCCGGACGCACCGGTCCGGCTCTTCGACGGCGTCGAGCGCGCGCTGGGGAAGGTGACGGCGTTGGTGCTGTGCCACTGCGAGTCGGTCGACTCGGGGCTGTTCGACACCACCGTGGAGAGCTTCGACCGGCACTTCGCGGTCAACGCGCGGGCGACCTGGCTGCTGATCCGGGAGTACGGGCTGCGCTTCGGCGGACCGCACGGCAGCGGTCGGGTCGTCGGCCTGACCAGCGACCACACCGCCGGCAACCTGCCGTACGGGGCGAGCAAGGGAGCGATGGACCGGATCACGCTCGCCGCCGCCCGGGAGCTCGCCCACCTCGGGGTGACCTGCAACGCGGTCGACCCGGGGCCGACCGACACCGGCTGGATGACGGAGGAGCTGAAGGCGGACCTGATCCGCGCCACGCCGCTGGGCCGCCTCGGGGTGCCGAAGGACTGCGCGCACCTGGTGACGTTCCTCTGCTCGGCGGAGGGCGGCTGGGTCAACGGCCAGTTGCTGCGCAGCGACGGCGGTCTCGGGTAGGGGCGGGCGGCGCGATGCGCACGGCATGCGCAGAGGCTCGGGAAGCGGAGTGGACGTGCGGTGAACGTCCGTGGAAGCGAAGGGAGTTAGACTTCCCCACGGCCGTCTGCGCGCGTCAGCATCGGCGTATGCGAATCCCCCCACGCCTCACCGTCGCCGCACTCGTCTCCTCCCTCCTGCTCGCCGCCCCCGCGGCCGCGAGCGCGGCCCCGCCCGCGGTCCCGGTCTCCGCGCCCGTCGCCGTCGCCGCGGCGACCGCGTCCGTCGGTGACATCTGCTACTCCGACCTGCCGTCCCAGGCGTACGACACGCTGCGGCTGATCGACGCGGGAGGCCCCTTCCCGTACCGGCAGGACGGCTCCGTGTTCCAGAACCGGGAGGGTGTGCTCCCGTCGCACTCGCTCGGCTACTACCACGAGTACACGGTCAGGACGCCGGGCGTCACCACCCGGGGAGCCCGCCGGATCGTGACCGGGCAGAACTCGCAGGAGGACTACTACACCGCCGACCACTACGCCACGTTCGACCTTATCGACTACGCCTGCTGACGAGGGTTCAGCGCCGCTCTGCCGCGGCCGGCGTGACGCACGCCGGCCGCGGCGCCGTGCGGAGCCGGTCTCCGGACGGGCCCTCGGGCCGTTCAGGCCGGCAGGTGGGTGTGGGAGGCGCGGCGGGCCGCGGCCAGGAGGGCGTGGATCTGGAGGCCGGCCTGGTCGACCTCGGTGAGCGGCGTCGGGAACGGCAGCCGCACGTCGCGCTGCGTGGCGGCGTACTCGAGCCGCAGGGTCAGGCCGTAGCGGTCGACGGCGAGCGGCAGGGCGCGCACCAGGCCGTGCCGGGCGGCCGGTTCGACGAGCCGGAGCAGCAGGGTGACCAGCTCGGGGTGGCCGGAGACGAGATGGTGGAGCATGGCGGCCTCGCAGCCGGCCAGCGGGTCGGGCTCCGCGGCGTGGAGCTGCTCCAGCGTCACGTACGTCCGTCCGCGGGAGTCCTGGAGCACCGCCTGGCCGAACTCCATGCAGGTGCTCTCGCCGGAGTCCGCGTCGTACGGCGCCGCCACGAGACCCGAGAGCGTCACGCGGGCGCGCACCCGGTCGCGCACGGGGACGGGCGAGACGTCCGTGAGCTCCAGCCGGATGGGGATGCGCGCCGCGCCGTCGTGACCGGTGCCGCTGCCGTGACCGTGGCTGCCGCCGGCGCCTTCGCCGGCTCCTTCGTCGGCTCCTTCGCCCGGGCCGGAGGAGCCGAGGAAGGCGAAGGACTCGAAGGACTCGGCGGGTTCGTGGAGGTGGACGCGGCCCATCGGGCCCGTTCCGTCGAGGCTGTGGACCTCCTCGTACCGGCCGTCGGTCACCACGGTCATGGAGTGCGCGGACGTGATGATCGAACGCAGCCGCTCGGCGGGGGTCGGCTGGGTGGAGCGGGCGGTGTGGGGATGCATGCGTGTTCTCCCGGCGGGTGCCGTAGACGCCTGACGTCTACTTAGGTATGCCTAACCTAACCTATCCGGGGTCAGGTGTCAGCAACCGCCGTGGCCCACCCCTGCGGCCGGTCGTCGACCAGCGCCTTTCATCGACGTCTCCCGGCGCGCCGTCGGGCACGCGCCGGGCGCCCGTCCATGCGACCGATCCCGCCGAAAAACGCTTGGACGGCAGAGGGACCGTCACGGGACACTGCGAACAATGTCCCTGAGGGTCCGACAAAGCAGGGTTGGAATGGATTCGCCTGAATCACTCAAACGTTCGCCGGGCCGAGGCCCGGTCCTCCTCGCACTTCGCTACTACGGGAAAGAGCTGGCCAGACTCCGCCGGATGACCGTCCCCGCGCTGCTGCTCCCCGCGCTGGGCAACATCGGCATCGCCTACGTCGCCCCGCTGATCGTGGCCAAACTCGTCGGCCGGATCGCCGGCGGGGACACCGGCGGGAGCGGCGGCACCGCTCTCGACGCCATGCTGCCGTACGTCCTGGGCTTCGCCGGCGTCCTCCTCCTCTCGGAGGCGCTGTGGCGGGTCGGACTGCACTGTCTGAACCGTCTGGACGCCCTCGGCATCGAGCGCCTCTACGTGCTCGGCATGGACGAACTCTTCGCCAAGGACGCCGCGTTCTTCCACGACAACTTCGCCGGTTCGCTGACCAAGCGGGTGCTGAGCTTCGCCTCCCGCTTCGAGGAGTTCGTCGACACCCTCACGTTCAACGTCATGGGCAGCTTCGTGCCGCTGCTGTTCGCCTCGGTGGTGCTCTGGCAGTACGAGCCGCTGCTCGTGGTCGGCCTGCTCCTGATGATCGCGGTCACCGCACTCTGCGTCGTCCCGCTGATCCGGCGCCGCCAGGCGCTCGTCGCCCGGCGCGAGGAGGCCATCGCCCGGGTGTCCGGGCACGTCGCCGACAGCCTCATGAACATGGACACCGTGCGCGCCTTCGCCGCCGAGGAGCGCGAGGCGGCCGAACACCGCTCCCGGGTCGCCGAGTCGCGGCGTCTCACGCTGCGCTCCTGGGACTACGGCAACCTGCGCATCGACACCCTCGTCGCGCCGATGTCCGTGCTGACGAACGTGCTCGGCCTGGTCGTCGCCCTGCTGCTCGGCGCCGGGCAGCACGGCGTGGAGGCGGTCATCGTGGCCTTCACGTACTACTCCAACGCGACCCGCATCATGTTCGAGTTCAACCAGATCTACCGCCGGATCGAGAGCTCGATGACGGAGGCGGCGCAGTTCACCGAGCTGCTGCTCGTCCCGCCGACCGTCACCGACCCGGAGTGCCCGGAGCCGCTGCGTTCCCGGGCCGGGCACGTGCGGTTCGAGAACGTGACCTTCACGCACGGAGGTGCCGGAAGCGGTGCCAGGCCGCTCTTCGAGGGTCTCGACCTCGACGTGCCCGACGGCACGAAGATCGGTCTGGTCGGCCGGTCCGGCGGCGGCAAGACCACGCTCACCCGGCTCCTGCTGCGGATGACCGACGTCGACGCCGGCCGGATCCTGGTCGGCGGCCAGGACATCAGCCGGATGAGCCAGTCCGACCTGCGCGGACTGATCGCGTACGTGCCGCAGGAACCGGCCATGTTCCACCGCACCCTGCGGGACAACATCGCCTTCGCCCGGCCGGACGCCACCGAGGCGGAGATCCGGCGCGCGGCGGAGGCGGCGCACGTCACGGAGTTCGCCGACGCGCTGCCCGACGGCTTCGACACGATGGTGGGAGAGCGGGGCGTGAAGCTGTCCGGCGGCCAGCGCCAGCGGGTCGCGCTCGCCCGGGCGATCCTGCGCGACGCGCCGATCCTGCTGCTGGACGAGGCCACCAGCGCGCTCGACTCGGAGAGCGAGATCCTGGTCCAGGACGCCCTGTGGAAGCTGATGGAGGGCCGCACGGCCCTCGTGGTGGCGCACCGCCTGAGCACGGTCGCCGGCATGGACCGGCTGGTCGTCCTCGACCGCGGACGGGTCGTCGAACAGGGCACCCACCAGGAACTGCTCCTCGCCGACGGCCCGTACGCGAAGCTGTGGCAGCACCAGTCGGGCGGCTTCCTCGACGACACGCCCGCATCGGCGGAGCTCAGCCGGGTCGAGACGGGCTGAGCCGGGAGGCACCGGGGCGGGAGCAGCCGAGCCGGGTGGAGCCGAGCGGGCCGAGCTGGGTGGAGCCGAGCCGGGGCGAGCCGAGCGGGTCGGCCCCGACCCGGCCCGCTCGGCTCCACCCGCGGCCCGTGCCCCCGCAGTCCCGTGCCCCCGCGGCCCCGGCGCGGCCCGTGTCCCCGCGGGCCCGTGCCCCCGCCACCCATGCCCCCGCCGTCCGGCTCCCGGCGCCGTCGACCGACGCCGGGCCGCACGGCATACTTCGGCGGCGTAGGGAGCGGCGCCCGGGCGGGCCGGGTGCCGAGGCGGGGCGAGAAGGAGACGGCGGGACCATGGCGACACAGCGGATGACCGCGTCCGGGGCCGCCGGTCCCGTGGCGTTCCCCGGAGGCGCGGAACTGTTCCGGCTCGACCCGGCGGTGGCGCACCTCAACCACGGTTCCTTCGGCGCCGTGCCGCTCCCGGTGTCCCGGGTCCGCGAGGACCTCGCGGCCGAGGCCGACGCCGACCCCGATGCCTTCTTCCTGGCCGTGCCCGGCAGACTCGCGGAGGCCCGGCGGCGGGTCGCCGCCCACCTCGGCGCCGACCCCGAGGGCATCGCCCTCGTCAGCAACGCCACCGAGGCGGCCAACCTCGCCCTCGGCGCCCTCGACCTGGGCCCCGAGGACGAGGTCCTGGTGACCGACCACGGATACGGCACCGTCACCGGCGCCGCCGCCCGCCGGGCCCGCGTCGCCACCGTGGCCCTCGACCCGGACCTGCCGGACGAGGACGCGGTCGCGGCGGCGGTGCTCGCCGCGGTCACGCCCCGGACGAAGGTGGCGCTGCTGGACGCCGTCAGCTCGCCCACCGCGCGCACCATCGCCGGACCCGCGCTCCTCACGGCACTGCGCGAACGCGGAGTCGTCACCGTCGTGGACGGTGCCCACGCGCCGGGCATGCTGGCCGAACCGCTCGCCGGAGAACCCGACTTCTGGTTCGGCAACCTGCACAAGTGGGCGTACGCGCCCGCAGGCAGCGCCGTCCTGGCCGTCGCCCCGCGCCACCGCGACCGGGTGCCGGCCCCGGTGCCGTCCTGGGAGGACGAGCACGGCTTCCCGCGCGCGGTGGAGTACCGCGCGACCACCGACTACACCGGTCTGCTCGCCGCACCCGAGGGGCTCGACCTGCTGGCCGCCCTCGGCGCCGCGAAGGTGCGCACGCACAACGCCGAACTCGTCGCTTACGGGGCCGGGTTGCTGGCCGGACTGCCGGACCTGACGCCGCTGCCGTACGACGGATCCCTGGCCATGCGCTCGCTCCGGCTGCCCCGCCGGCTCGCCCGCACCCACCCCGAGGCCGCCGCCCTGCGCGAGCACATCGCCGCCCGCCTCGGCTGCCGCGTCCTCGTCTGGCCGTGGCCCACCGGCGGCGGCATCCGCGTGAGCGCCCAGATCTACAACCGCCCGGAGGAGTACGAACGCCTGGCGCGGGGCCTGCGGGAGCTGCTGGCCTAGGGCGGTCCAGGGCGGATCCAGGGCGGGTCCCGGTCAGGCGTCCCAGGGGTGCGACGAGGGCCTACACGTAGAACCGCGACAGGCTCCGCAGCACGCACGCCGGCTTCGGCGCGCCCTCGATCTCGATCGTGCCGTCGACCGCTATCTGGACGCCGCCGGGGACGTCCTGGACCTCGGCGAGGCGGGCCACCAGGCGCAGCCGGGAGCCGGACGTCACCGGGGACGGGAAACGGACCTTGTCGAGGCCGTAGTTGACCTTGGTGGTGACTCCGCGGACGTCGAGCAGTCCGGTGAAGAGCGGGATGAAGAGCGACAGCGTCAGGTAGCCGTGGGCGATGGGGGCGCCGAAGGGGCCCTCCTTCGCCTTCTCCACGTCCACGTGGATCCACTGGTGGTCGCCGGTCGCGTCGGCGAAGCCGTCGATCCGGTCCTGGGTGACGTCGATCCAGTCGCTGGTGCCCAGCTCGCTGCCGGCGAGCTGCTTCAGGGCGTCGATGCCGTCGACGGTGAGGGTCATGGAAACGGTTCCTTTCGGTTTCACGGATCAGGCCGCGCCGTAGCGGGCGCGCAGGGAGTGTTTGAGGAGCTTTCCGGAGGCCGTGCGCGGCAGGGCGTCGACCAGGACCAGGGACGTGGGGATCTTGTACCGGGCGAGCCGTCCGGTCAGAGACGCGAGCACGGCCGCCGGGTCGGGCGCGGTGCCCTGGCGGGCGACGACGATCGCGCGGGCCGTCTCGCCCCACTTCTCGTCCGGCACCCCGATCACCGCGCACTCGGCGACGTCGGGGTGGGCCAGGAGCGCGTCCTCGACCTCGGCCGGGTAGATGTTCTCCCCGCCCGAGATGATCATGTCCTTGAAGCGGTCGACGATCGTGACGTAACCGTCGGCGTCCACCCGCGCCGCGTCACCGCTGCGGAACCACCCGTCGGTGAAGGCCGCCGCGGTCTCCTCCGGCAGGCCCCAGTAGCCGGCCATGACGTGCGGGCCGCGGATCAGCACTTCCCCGGTCTCACCGGCCGCCACCGGAGTGAGGTCGGGCCGCACCACCCGTACGTCCGTGAAGAAGTGCGGCACCCCGGCCGAACCGGCCTTCGTGAGGGCGTGCTCCGCGTCCAGGAACAGCGTCCCGGGAGAGGCCTCGGTCATTCCGTAGCCCTGGAGGAAGGTGAGTCCCCGCTCCTGGTACGCGGCGATGAGCGAGGTCGGCACGGGTGCGCCGCCGCAGTTGAGCAGCCGCAGGCTGGACAGGTCGGCCGTGGCCCAGCGCGGGTGCCGGGCGATCCGGTCGAACATCGTCGGCACCCCGAACATGAAGGTGACGCCGTGCCGTTCGACGAGATCGAGGGTGCCGCCCGGGTCGAAGGACTCGACGAGGACGCAGGCGCCGCCCTTGAGGAGCACCGGCAGCGTGAGCATGTTGAGGCCCGCCGTGTGGAACAGCGGCGCGGACACCAGGGCGGTCTCGTCGGCGAGCAGGTCGTGGTCGACGAGGACGTTGACCGCGTTCCAGACGAGGTTGCCGTGGGTGAGCATCGCGCCCTTGGGGCGCCCGGTCGTGCCCGAGGTGTACATGATGATGCACACGTCGTCGGGCGAGACCGCCTCGTCGATCGGCTCCGCGGAGCCCGTGGCGAGCAGCTCCTCGTACGCGGCGCCACCCGCCTCGACGACGGTCCGCACCCCGGTCACCGTCTCCGCCGTCGTGGCGTGGGCGGGGGAGTGGAGCAGGACGCTCGCGCCCGAGTCCTCCAGCTGGTACGCGATCTCGGGCGCCGCGAGCCGGGTGTTGAGCGGCACGAACACCGCGCCGAGCAGTCCGGCGGCGAACAGGGTCTCCAGGAAGGCCGGGTGGTTGGGGCCCAGATAGGCGATCCGGTCGCCGCGCCGGACGCCGGCCGCGCGCAGGCCGTGCGCGAGCCGGGTGGTGCGCTCGTGCAGCGCGGCGTAGGTGACGGTGGTGGAGCCGTGGATCAGAGCGGTGCGGTGCGGGGTCTTGCGGGCCCGGCGTGCGGGCCACGACCCCAGTCCCTCGTTGCGCATCACGGGCCCTTTCAGGCGGAGGGCTCGGTCAGGCCGAGCAGCCGGGCGGCGTTCTCCTTGAGGATCTTCGGGCGCACCTCGTCCTTGATCGGCAGCTTCGCGAAGTCGGCCAGCCAGCGGTCGGGGCTGAGCACCGGGTAGTCCGAGCCGAAGAGCACCTTGTCCTTGAGCAGGGTGTTGGCGTACTGGACGAGCTGCGGTGGGAAGTACTTCGGCGACCACCCGGAGAGGTCGATGTGCACGCCCGGCTTGTGGGTGGCGACGGCCAGGGCCTCGTCCTGCCACGGGAAGGACGGATGCGCCAGGATGATCTTCAGGTGCGGGAAGTCGGCGGCGACGTCGTCCACGTGCAGCGGGTTGGAGTACTTGAGGCGGATCCCGCCCCCGCCCGGCACGCCCGCGCCGATGCCGGTCTGTCCGGTGTGGAAGAGGGCGATGGCGCCCGTCTCCTCGATGACCTCGTACAGGCCGTACGCGAGGCGGTCGTTCGGGAAGAAGCCCTGGATGCTGGGGTGGAACTTGAAGCCCCTCACGCCGTACTCCTCGACCAGGCGCCGGGCCTGCCGCACCCCCGCCCTGCCCCGGAACGGGTCGACCGAGGCGAAGGGGACGAGGACGTCGGGGTGGGCGGCGGCGGTCTCGGCGATCTCCTCGTTGGGGATCGGCTCGGTGCCGGTGGCGTGCTCGGCGTCCACCGTGAACACCACCGCCGCCATCCGCCGCTCCCGGTAGTAGGCGGCCATCTCCTCCAGGGTGGGCTTCCGTTCGCCCTCGACCTTGAAGTACGCGCCTGAGGCGGCGTGCAGGTCGTCGGAGAGCGAGGCGTGGCCCTTGGACGAGACCTCGCAGTGGGTGTGGACGTCGATCGCTTCGAGGGCGGCGACGTCGAGGCCGGTCACCGGGTCTCCGGGAGCTTCGGCGCGGGGATGCCGACGGTCTGCGGTTCGCGGCCCACCGAGGTGTGCCAGGCGGCGGCGATCGTGTCCGGCGTCCAGCCGCCGTCGGCGTAGGCGGTCGCCACCTCCTGGGGGTGCGACCACAGGGCGAGCCTGTCGCCGCCGATGCCGACGCACTGCCCGGTGATCCCGCGGGCGGCGTCGGAGGCGAGGAAGGGCACGAGGGCGGCGCAGTCCTCGGCCGTGCCGAAGCCCTCGCCCTTGCGCAGGGCGTCGGGCAGCGGCTCGCCGCGCCGCATCGCCTCGACGTACGGGGCGAAGACGGGGATCGTCTCGGTCATGGCGGTGGCGGCGACGGGCACGATCGCGTTGACGGTGATGCCGGCCTTGGCGAGCTCCATCGACCAGGTGCGGGCCATGGCGGCGATGCCCGCCTTGGCCGCGGCGTAGTTGGTCTGGCCGAAGTTGCCGCGCTGGCCGGCGGGCGAGCCGACGAGGATCAGCCGACCGCCCCCGCCCTGCTCGCGCATGCGGACGGCGGCGGCCCGGGCGCAGGTGAAGGTGCCCTTGAGGTGGGTGGCGACGACGGCGTCGAAGTCCTCGTCGGTCATCTTCCACAGCACGCGGTCGCGCAGGATGCCCGCGTTGGTGACGAGCACGTCGAGCCGTCCGAAGGCCGACACGGCCCGGCCGACGAGCCGGTCGGCGGCCTCGGTCGTGCCGACGGCGACGGCCTCGGCGACGGCCCGGCCGCCGGCCTCGACGATGGTGTCGGCGGCCTTCTGCGCGATGTCCTCGTCGATGTCGTTGACGACGACGGCGGCGCCCGCCGCGGCGAGCGCGGAGGCGTAGGCGAGGCCGAGGCCCCGGCCCGAGCCGGTGACGACGGCGACCTTTCCGGTGAGGTCGACGGTGGCGGAGTGCGGCATGGAGGTCCCTTCGGGAGGCGGGAGGGAACGGGAGGAGCGGCGGACGGGAGAGCTCGCGCTCGATCGGCGTCGGTCCGCTGAAAGGAAGCTAGGACCAATCATTGTTGACGTCAATGGTTGTTGTCGGCATCAGTCTTGGGGCATGCTGGTGCCATGGACGACAGGGACCACCCATGGATGCTCGGACTGCACGCCGACGCCGGCTACCTCCTCTACCGGCTCGGTCTGCGCTCCGGGCAGCTCTTCAACTCCGCGCTCCAGGAGTCGGGGCTACGGCTGCGCCACTACGCCGTGCTGCGCTACCTGGCGACCGTCGACGGCGCGCTCCAGCGTGAGCTGAGCACCCGGCTCGGTTACGACCCCAGCGCCATCGTCGGTCTCGTCGACGACCTGGAACGGCTCGGATTCGTGGAACGCCGCCCCGCGCCCGGCGACCGGCGCAGCCGGATCGTCGTCCTCACCGACGCCGGCCGCGTCTTCCTCAAGGACACCGACCTGACCAGCCGCCGCGTCACCGACGGCCTCCTCGCACCGCTGTCGGACGAGGAACGGACCGTCCTGCACGGGCTGCTGCGGAGGATCGCCGCACCGGGTGAGTGACGTCCTACGAGCCGGCGTCGCCGGCGAGGAACGCGGTCACCACGGCCGTGAACTCCTCGGGGTGCGTCACGTGCGCCATGTGGCCCGCGCCCTCGAAGACGTGGATACGGGCTCCGGGCAGCGCCCCGGCGACCCGGTCGAGGGCCGCGCCGAACAGCGCCGGACTCTCCGAACCGCCGGTCAGCAGCGCGGGCACGCCGCAGCCCCGCAGGGCGGCCAGGTCGAGCGCCGCCCATCCCGGGTCGCTCTGCTCGTCCAGGAACGTGGGCGCGTGCGTGACGAACGCGTCCCGCTGCTCCTGCGGGAGCGCCTCCCACGCCCCCGGCCCGTCGGCCACCTGCTCCACGAACGAGCGGGCCCCGGCCAGGTCGTCGCCCTGCCGCACCAGGTCCGCCGCGTGACCGAGCCGCTGCCGGGTCACCGCGACCTCCTCGCGGACGGCCGGCACGTCGGCCGCCAGGTCGAGCAGCGGCGGCTCGTGGACCACGAGTCCCCGGAACAGCTCCGGCCGCCGGGCCGCCAGCCGCAGCGCGATGGACGCGCCGAGGGAGTGGCCGACCACGTACGCGGGGGCGAAGCCGACCGTCTCCATCAGGGCGGCCAGGTCCTCCTCGTCCTCACGGAGCGAGCCCTGCCCCTCCGGCCGGTCGCTCTCGCCGTGCCCGCGCCGGTCGTAGACCAGCACCCGGTGGCGCAGGGCGAGGCCGTGGACGACGAGGTCCCAGTTGTGGTGGTCGAACCACGAGCCGTGCACGAGGACCAGCGGGTCCCCGTCACCACCGGCCTCGCAGAACAGTCCGACACCGTTGACCTCGACCCTCGTCATGCGCGCTCCCTGCCCGTGCCCTGCGGTGACCGGCGGACGAACGGGCCGGAACCACAGTCCATTCTCCGGACCTCTCCGCTCAGGGATGGGAGAACACGCAGGCCATGCGGGTGTCGGGATTGCTGCTCATGCCGACGATCGCCCCGCCGTCCGCCCGGTTCGCCCGGGCGTGCGCGCCCGCGTACCCGTGGGAGGTGAGGAAGACGCCCAGTGCCGCGATCCACTCGTCCGCGGTGCCCGACGCCGGGTCGTGCACCGGCTCGGACCGGGGCACCACCCGTTCCTGGACCAGATAGCCGCCGCGCCCGGCCGCCCCGTCGAGCGCCTCGCGCCACTCGGCGTCGGTGCACTCCCAGCCGACGAAGGTGTCCAGACCGCCGTGCCCGCCGCCCGGCTTGAGGATCAGCTGCTCCCTGCGCTCCCGGCACTCGTCGAGCAGCCCCGCCCCGCCCGCGCCGCCGAGCGGCCGGCTCCACGGCAGCACCCGGTCGGCCAGGTCCCGCTCGGCGGCGTCGAAGGCGCCCGCCCAGCGCGGGTCGGAGAGCAGGCCGAGGGCGTTCTTGTGGGCGTACAGACCGCTCTCCAGCGAGGTGAACAACACGGTACGGCCCGCCTCATGGGCCCGGAACAGCTCCTCGGCGACCTCCGGTCCCGCCGGGTCGTCGAGCAGCTGGCTCGCGCCGAAGTTCCGCAGCACCAGGTCCAGCGGAGCGCCGTCCAGGGTCAGCTTGCCGTCCGCCCGGCTCCGCAACTGCCCGACCTCGCCGATCCGCAGGTCGAGGCCCTGCGCCGCCATCGCCTCCTGGAAGGCGCGCATCAGCCTCCCGTACGGGCCGACGGCCCCGTTGCCCTCGACGAGACCGATCACCGGCTCCCGCCCGCCGCCCGGGAGCGCGGGACGGGCCCGCTCCCGCAGGTCCTCGGCGAGCAGTGCCGCGGTGTCCACGTGCGCCAGGCCGTGCGCGGCGGCGAAGTCCGCGAACTCCCCGACCCCGAGCAGCGCCTCGTTGCACACGGCCATGTCCAGACCGCCGACCTCGCTGCCGAGGTTGAACTCCAGGAGCCGGTAGCGGCCGCCGTCGTGGTACGCGTCGGCGCGCCCCAGCTTCGCCGGCCGCCCGTCGGCGGACCGCCGCAGCAGGGCCGCGTGCCGCGGCGCGATCCCGAGCTCCGCCGCGTACCGCTCGTGGTCGCCGTCGAAGAGCCGCTCCGGCAGCGAGACGAGCAGCTCGAACAGGCGCTCCAGGTCCCGGGCGAAGGCCCGTATCTCCTCGCCCCGCACGAACCAGGGGCGCGGCAGCAGATGACGCCGCCACGCCGCGTCGAAGGCGGGTGGCAGCCCGGCGCGTGCGACCGCGTCCCGCAGCCCCTCGTTCCCGTTCAGGCACTCGTCCACATAACCGCGGCTCAGCAGTCTCATGGGCCCCAGTCGACCACGGACGGCGGCCCGCGCGACAGGCCCCATGACCGGAGCGGCCCCCTGACGGAGCGGGCCCCACGACGGGGCGGCCTCATGGCGAGGCGGACCGGTGGCGGAGTGGGCCCGTGACGAAGCTGACCCGGGCCGCGGCGGATCGGGGCGCGGATGGCACACTCGCCGCATGGTGTACGAATTCCTCGCCGCCGCGGGTGTGCTCGCGCTGCTCACGATGGTGCCGGGACCGGACATGGCGGTCGTGACCCGACGGGCCGTCGCGGCCGGCCGGGGCGACGGGCTGCGGACGGTGGCCGGGATCACCACCGGCCTGCTGGTCTGGGGCGTGCTGTCCGTGGCCGGGCTCGCGGCCGTCCTCGCCGCGTCCGCCACCGCGTACACGGTGGTCAAGCTGGCCGGCGCCGTCTACCTCGTGTTCCTCGGCGCGCAGGCGCTGCTCGCCACCCGCCGGGGCCGGGGCCGTGAGGACGCGGAGGCGACGCCGTCCGGGGAGGCCCCGCCGGGCGGCAACCCCTGGCGCACCGGGCTCGTGAGCAACGTCCTCAATCCGAAGATCGCCGTCTTCTACACCGGTCTGCTGCCGACCCTCGCGCCGCACGGCCTCGCCCCGCACACCGGCATGGCGCTGCTCGTCCTCGTCCACGCGGCGCTCACGGTCGGCTGGCTCGGCGCGTACGTGCTGCTGCTCACCAAGGCCCGGGCGTTCTTCGCCCGGACCTCGGTGCGCCGGGCCATGGAGCGGATCACCGGCGTCGTGCTCATCGGCTTCGGGGTGAAGGTCGCCACGGCGTCCCAGGCCTGAGGACGGCCGCCCGGGCCCGGGCCGGTGCCGGGAGCACCAGGGCGGGTACTACGAGCCCCAGGCCTCGAACTCGTAGATGCGGGCCGCCGGATCCGTCGTCTGCGTGGGCCTGGTGACCGTGAGGCGTACGTACCGGGCGGTCAGGGACACCGGATGGGTCGTGGTCGCCGCCGTGTTGCCGGTGACGGTCACGGCCGTGGTCCACGCGGCGGTGGTGCTGTCGCGCACCTCCACGCGGAAGTCCCGGGTGTTCCAGGTGGCGCTCTCGCCTCCGGCCGCCGCGTGCTTGACGACGAAGCGGTCGAGCGCACGCGCCGAACCCAGGTCGACCTCCAGCCACTTGGCGGTCGTCGTGGTGCACCACTTGTCGCCGTTGCCGCCGGACACGCTGCCGTTGACCGCCTTGGCCGGCGTCTCGGTGCCGTTGCACTGGCCGGACGCCGTCGCGGGACGGTTCAGGGCCAGATTGGTACCGGTCGTCGCCGACCACGCGACCGTGGTGCTCGTGGCGGGCGAACGGCCGAACTCCGTGGACACCGCCTCCACGTCGAGGGTCGTCGACGTCTCCGTACCGGCCCGCTCCAGCTTCGGCACGAAGTAGCTGTCGTTCGGCGTCGCGCCGAGGAAGGTCCGGCTGCCGTCCGGGTTGCGGCGGTACACCTCGTAGTGGTGCACGTCCCCGGCCGACGACGCCGTCCAGGCGAGCCGCAGCGACTTGGTGGCGCCGGTGTCCGTCGTGCCGAGCACCGTCGGCGCCGTCGGGGCGGACGGCGCGTCCACCGCCCCGTCGTACAGGGCGAGTTGACCGACCCTGATGTCGTAGGAGCCGGTGGTGCCGGTGGTCTGGAGACCGATCTGCGCGACCGTCCTGCCGGCGTACGCGGACAGGTCGAGCGTCTTGCGCTCCCAGCCCGTCGACGTGGTGGAGCCGAGGTCGAGCGTGGTGAAGGCCGTGGGGGAGTCGGTGAACGACACCGCGGCCTTCAGGTGCGTCGGCCCGGCGGCCGGGGTCTTCACCACGACCGAGAGCCTGGTGTCGGCGGCGACCGGAAGGCGCGACTGGTACAGCCGTACGGTGTTCACGGCGTCCAGGGCGCCGGTCAGGCGCAGCGCGGAGCCGCCCTCGTAGGCGTCGGTGAAGTCGATCGACGGCTTCAGCTTCGTCCCGGTGGACTGCACCAGCCAGCGGTAGGTCGGCGGCACGTCCTGGAGGGAGAGGTTGTTCCAGCCGGACGACGAGACGCGCACGCCTCCCGAGTGGTAGAAGTCGCCCTGACCCGCGTCGAACGAGGTCACGAAGGGCTTGGCGGTGACGGGCGACGACTCGGCGACGTAGGTCGCGAGCCCCTTCCAGGAGGACGTGGTCGTGGTGTCGGACGGGTCGCCGTTGGCGCCGTCCCAGAACCGCGCCTCGCGGGCGTACGAATCGGCACGGTCCGTCGAGGAGTTGTGGGTCCACTCGGGCCGGTAGATGCCGAGCGAGGTGGTGTGCGGCCGGCCGTCCGGGAAGACCGCGCTCCACGGGACGCCCGTGTTGTAGCCGTTCGCCTCCGTGTCGACGCCGGCGAACAGCTCGTACTCGCTGCGGCCGAGGCTCCGGGCGAGGGTCCGCGAGGAGTTCAGAGCGGAGGCGCCCCAGCCGAAGTCGAGGAACATCGAGTCGCTGGTGCGCTGCGAACCCTCCTGGAGGAAGGCGTCGTTGGCGCTGGTGAGGGCGTCCTGCCAGCTGACGGAGCCGGACTCGGTCATCGCGTCGTACCACATGAACTCGACCGGGCCGAGGGAGCGGGCGTAGCGCATGGTGTTGCGCATCTCGGTGGCGAGGGCGGTGTCGCCGCCGGCCGTCTCCTGGTTGACGAACCAGCCGTCGAAGCCGTAGTGCCGCGCGACCTGGGCCAGCTTGTCGGCGACCGGGTAGCGGGTGCCGGACTTCTGGACGAAGTCGCGCACCCACTGGATCTGGCCGCCGTACGCGGTGGGCGGGAAGAACACCGTGCCGTACACCTTCACGCCGTTGCGGTGGGCGGCGTCGATCACGGTCGGGTTCGGCGCGAGGATCAGCCCCTCGCCGGCCGAACCGCCCCAGAACACCAGCTTGTCGACGTACTGCCAGTGCCCGAAGGCGTAGTAGCGCGGATCGAGCGAGCCCTGGGAGGGGTTGTTCGAGGTGGGCGCGAAGGAGACCAGTGACGCGACCCCGCCCTCTCCGGCGCGGGCGTTGGGGTTCGCCTTCAGGGCGGGATCGGAGACGCGCGGTCTGAGCGGCACCCGCGAGCGGTTGAACCGGGCGTCGGGGTCCGTGGCCGGGTCCCAGTCCAGGATCGTGTTCGGGTACCAGTACGAGGCGTAGGGCTGGTTGCCCGCGGCGGCGGCGACAACGTTGTCGGGCGCCGTAGGGCGCGCGGGCGCCGACGCGCTCGGTGTGGCGGCCAGGCCGAGCGCTGCCGCGGACAGGGCCGCGGCCAGCAGGAGGTGCAGGGGTCGTCTCATCGGAGCTCCGGTCCAGCTGAGGGGGAAGGGGCTGGTGGTGCCGGTGGCGCGACGGTGCGGAGGGCAGGGCCTGCCCGGCGGACCACTGCCGGACGGGCCCTGGTCCGGTGCGGAGGCTAAAGGGATTTAGCGAACACGGTCAAGGGGGCGTCACCCCTGCGACCGGCCCACGGCGGGGCCCGCCGTGCTCTCGCGGACCGTGAGGCGCGGGGTCGGGTTCCTGACGTCCCGCGCGGACGACGGGTCGTCGATCACGGCGAGCAGGGCCGTGGCCACCTGCTCGCCGAGGGCGAAGGTGTCACGGGACAGCGCGGTGAGCGAGGGGTGGACGATCCTGGCGAGCGCCGAGTCGTCGAACGACACGACCGACACCTCGCCGGGCACCGCGACCCCCATCTCCGCGGCGACGCCGAGGCCCGCCACGGCCATCACGTCGCTGTCGTACACGATCGCCGTCGGCCGCTGCCGCCCCGGCCGGGCGAGCAGCGCCCGGGTGGCCGCCGCGCCCTCCGCGTCGCTGAAGTCCGTCGGCACGGAGGCCGCCTCGTCGAGCCCGAGCCGGCGCGCCGCGTCCCGCACCGCCCGGATCCGGCGCCGGGTGTGCTGGAAGGAGGGCAGTCCGGCGAGATGGGCGATCCGGCGGTGCCCGAGGGCCGCCAGGTACTCGACGATCGAGGTCATCGCCTCACGGTCGTCGGCCCAGACGGCGGGCAGCCGCCCCTGCCTGCCGGGTCCGCCGAGGACCACGGTCGGCACGCCGAGTTCCTCGAGGACGGGGATGCGCGGGTCGCGCACCTGGAGGTCGACCAGGACGAAGCCGTCCACCCGGTGCTCGGAGGTCCACCGCCGGTAGACCTCGATCTCCGCCGCCGTGTCCTCGACGACGAGCAGCTGGAGGGCCGTGCCCCGGGTGGAGAGCGCGGCCTGGAGCCCCGAGAGCAGCTGGCCGAAGAAGGGTTCGAGCCCGATCGTGCGGGCGGGCCTGGCGAGCACGAGGCCGACGGCGCCCGCCCGCGCCCCGCCCAGGGCCCGAGCGGCACTGTGCGGGCGCCAGTTCATCCGCTCGGCCACCCGCAGGATGCGCTCCCGGGTCGCCTCGCTGACGCCCGGACGGCCGTTGAGCGCGAAGGAGACGGCGCCCTTGGAGACGCCCGCCTCCCTGGCGATGTCGGCGATGGTCGGTCGGGCCATCGGGCGCTCCCTCGTCCTGCGCGTTTCCGCACGCTCTCTTGACACCGGAGTTTAGCCGGGAGGATAGTCCCGCATCGCTAGAGCGGTTTAGTCAAGCAAGCCGAGCAAGGTCCGCGCACTTCCCCCGCGACGATCCGAGCAAGGAGACACCCTCGTGCGACACATACGAAGGAGCCGGTGGGGCCGGTGGACCGCCACCGCCCTGGCCGCCGTGACCCTCGCCGGCTGCGGCCTCGGCGGCGCCGAGGACTCCGGCGCGCCGGGACCGGTCGGCACCGGCGGCGAGGTCAAGGGCAAGGTCTCGCTCCAGACCTGGGCGCTCAAGCCGAAGTTCACCGCCTACATGGAAGGCGTGATCTCCGGCTTCGAGAAGAAGTACCCCGGCGTCGAGGTCGAGTGGCTCGACCAGCCGGGCGAGGGCTACTCGGAGAAGGTCCTCAGCCAGTCCGCCGGCGGCACCCTTCCCGACGTCGTCAACCTGCCGCCGGACTTCGCCCTGCCCCTGGTGAAGCAGAACCTGCTGCTCGACATCGGCAACGCCGACCCGGCGGCGGCCGCCGACTACGTCAAGGGCGGCCTCGACGCCTACCGCTTCCCCGGCCACGACGGCACCTACGGCTACCCCTGGTACCTGAACACCGACGTCAACTACTGGAACGGCGAGCTGTTCACCAGGTTCGGCCTCGACCCGAAGAAGCCGCCGGCCACGCTCGACGAGCTGGTCGAGGCCGCCCGTACCGTCAAGGAGAAGTCCGGCGGCCAGACGTATCTGATGAGCCGCAAGCCCAACCTGATCGACCTGGCCAACGCCGGGGTGCCGATCATGTCCGCCGACGGCAAGACCTTCACCTTCAACACCCCCGAGGCCGCCGCCGTCCTCGACACCTACCGCGCGGCCTTCAAGGAGGGCCTGCTGCCCAAGGACGTGCTCACCGAGACCTACGCGGGCAACACCAAGCTGTTCGGCTCCGGCACCGCGGCCTGGACCACCGCCGGCGCGAACTACGTCACCAGCCTCGCCGTCGACAACCCGAGCCTGGCCCCCAAGGTGGTCTCCTCACCCGCCATGGGCACCCCGCCGCTCTACGTCCAGGGCCTGTCCGTCCCGAAGAACACCAAGAACCCCGCCGCGGCCCTCGCCCTCGCCCGCTGGGTGACCAACGCCGAGAACCAGGCCGCCTTCGCGCACGAGACGAGCATCTTCCCGTCCACCACCGCCTCCGCCGCCGACCCCTTCTTCAGCAGGAGCGACGGCAGCAACGCGGGCGACGCCAAGGTCACCGCCTTCCGCTCGCTCGCCTCCGCCCGCGTCCTCGAACCCGTCCAGGCCAACGAGGCGATCAAGACGCTGATCAACCAGCAGATCGCCCTCGCGGTCAGCGGCCGGACCGGTTCCAGGGAAGCCCTGGACACCGCGGTCGCCCGCGCCAACCAGCTGCTGAAGGACTGACCGGATCCACGAAAGGCTTCCCATGACCCACCGGCGCTGGTTCACGCCCTGGCTGCTCGCCGGTCCCGCACTGGTCTGGCTCGCCGTGTTCAACCTGTGGCCCGCGGTCAACACGGTGATCCTGTCCTTCACCAACGCCCGGCCGCTCGGCGGCGGACACTTCACCGGCCTGGAGAACTACCGACGGGCCCTCGACGACGAGCAGTTGACCGACGCGCTGGTCAACAGCGTCATCTACCTGGCCGTCTGCCTGCCCCTGCTCACCCTGCTGCCGCTGCTGCTCGCGCTCCTGGTCGAGAAGAAGCTGCCCGGCATCACCTTCTTCCGCACCGCGTTCTACACCCCGGTCGTCGCCTCGGCCGTCGTGGTCGGCCTCGTCTGGGGCTGGGTCCTCGACGACCGGGGACTGCTCAACGGCATGCTCCACCAGCTCGGCCTGGCCGACCGGCCCGTCTCCTTCCTGACCGACCGCTGGCTGCTGCTCTTCAGCGCCATCGCCCTCACGGTGTGGAAGGGCCTCGGGTACTACATGGTCATCTACCTGTCCGCGCTCGGGAACGTCGGCCGCGAACTCCACGAGGCCGCGGCCGTCGACGGCGCCTCCGCCGCCCGCAGGTTCCGGCACGTCACCCTGCCCGGCGTCCGCCCCGCGATGATGCTGATATCGGTCCTCGTCTCGGTCTCCGCGCTGCGCGTCTTCTCCGAGCTGTACGTCCTGTCCAACGGCACCGGCGGACCCGGCGGGCGCGACATGTCGGTGGTCATGCTCATCCAGATGTACAGCCGCGGCTTCACCGGGCACATCGGCTACGCCTCCGCCCTCAGCATCCTGCTCTTCGTCCTCACCGTCGGCCCGATGCTCCTCCTGGCCCGGCTCGACCGGAAGGCGGCCTGACGCATGACCACCCCGGGCCGCGCCCCGCGCGCCACCGAGCAGGCGGTGCGCTACCTGCTGCTCTTCCTCGTCCTGCTCCTCACCATCGGCCCCTTCCTCTGGCAGCTGTCCACCTCGCTCAAGGGACCGGGCGAGGACATCTGGTCCCGCACCCCCTCCTTCCTGCCGGACGCTCCCACGCTCGCCAACTACGCACAGGTCGCCGACACCGTCCCGGTCTGGACCTACGCCGCCAACTCGCTGGTCGTGGCGGGCATCGCGGTCGGCGGCAACGTCGTCGGCGCGACCCTCGCCGGCTTCGCGCTCGCCCGGCTGCGGTTCAGGGGCGCCCGTTTCGCGTTCGCCCTCTTCGCGGCCACCCTGGTGCTGCCCGGAGAGGTCACGATCGTCTCCCAGTACGTGACGGTCCGCAGCCTCGGCCTCACCGACACCCTCCTCGGCGTCGCCCTGCCCGGCGCCATCGGCATGCTCAACGTGCTCCTCATGTACACCGCCTTCCGCGCCGTGCCGCCCGAGCTCGACGCCGCCGCGCTCGTCGACGGCGCGAACGTGTGGCAGCGCCTCGTGCACGTGGGCCTGCCCAACGTCCGGGGCATGCTGAGCGTCGTGGTGATCTTCACGTTCATCGCAGCCTGGGACGACTTCCTGTGGCCGCTGATCGTCCTCAACGACCCCGGCCGCTACACGCTCACGGTCGGCCTCCAGTACCTCGACGGCACCTTCTCGGCCAATCCCCGGCTGATCGCCGCCGGCACCATGATCGCCTTCCTGCCGGTCGTGGCCGTCTTCGCGGCGCTCCAGCGCTTCTTCTTCAAGGGGGTCGAGGAGGGCGCGATCAAGGGCTGACCCGACCACGTCCCCACCCTCCACCGCGAAGGATCCGCACCTCGCATGACGAACCCTCGGAACACCACCGGTCCACGCTTCGGCGTCAACTACACCCCCAGCCAGGGCTGGTTCCACCACTGGCTCGACTTCGACCTCGACGCGGTCCGCGCCGACCTGGACGCCATCGCCGTCCTCGGCCTGGACCACATCCGCGCGTTCCCGCTCTGGCCCCTCTTCCAGCCCAACCGCACCCTGATCCGGCCGCGCGCCCTCGACCAGCTCGCCTCGGTCGTCGACGCCGCCGCCGAGCGCGGCCTCGACATCGCGGTGGACGGCCTCCAGGGCCACCTCTCCAGCTTCGACTTCCTGCCGTCCTGGACCCAGACCTGGCACCGGCGCAACCTCTTCACCGACCCCGAGGTCCTCGACGGCCAGACCGCCTACCTGCGCACCCTCGCCGCCGCCCTCGCCGACCGGCCGAACTTCCTCGGCATGACCGTCGGCAACGAGATCAACCAGTTCTCCGGGGACCCGCACCCCGACCCCGACCGCATCACCCCCGACCAGGCCGGCGACTGGCTGCGCCGCATGCTCGCCGCCTGCGAGGACGGCGCACCCGGCCGGCTCCACCTGCACGCCGCGTACGACGCCGCCTGGTACCTCGACGACCACCCCTTCACCCCCGCGCACGCCGCCCGCATCGGCGGCGCCACCGCCGTGCACTCCTGGGTCTTCAACGGAACCGCCCAGCGGTACGGCGGCGACTCCTTCGCCGCCGGGCAGCACGCCGCGTACCTGATCGAGCTCTCCAAGGCCTGGGCCGAGGACGCCCGCCGCCCTGTCTGGCTCCAGGAGGTGGGCGCCCCGGCCCCGCACGTGCCGCCCGAGCGGGCGGCCGAATTCACCCGGACGACCGCCGCCGCCGCGCTCGACTGCCCCGATCTGTGGGGTATCACGTGGTGGTGCTCCCACGACGTCGACCGCTCGCTCGCCGACTTCCCCGAACTCGAGTACAGCCTGGGCCTGTTGACCAACGACGGCCGGACCAAGCCGGCCGGCCGGGCACTGGCGGACACGATCGCCGGGACACGGGCGGCGTTCGTCCCCGCGGAGCCGAGGAGCACGGCGCTGGTCCTCGACCTCGCGGAGGACGGGACCAAGCGCTCGGAGTGCGCCCCCGGCGGCCGCTGGTTCGAGGCCTTCGTGCGGCTGGCCGCGGACGGAGCCCGCCCGGCCGTGGTCCTGGCCGCCCGCGCCGCCGACCGGACCCACCTGGCCGCCCGCGGCATCACCGAACTCGTCACCCTCGACGACCTCGGGTAACGGCGAGCGGGTTCCGGGCCCCGGCGACGGCGGGAGGGGACTCCACCCGGAGTCCCCGGCGCCCTCCCCGCCCACCGGCCGGACGGCGCCCCTCGGAGAGCCGACACCGTATCCGTACACCTCCCACCCACGGAGTGCCCCGCATGCATGACGACCGCAGCCTCGTCGAGTCCCGCCTCAAGCGCGTCCTCGACGAACGCATCCGACCGGCCGTGTACCCCGAGTCCGTCCCCCTCCAGGCCGGCATCTGGACCGCGCCCGGCGAACCCGTCCCGGTCGCCGAGGGCCTCGCCGCACCCCGCACCCCGATCGCCGTCGGCGACGCCTGGGGCGCGCCCTGGGGCACCAGCTGGCTCACCGTCTCCGGCGCGGTGCCCGAGGAGTGGACCGGCCGTACCGTCGAGGCGCTGATCGACCTCGGCTTCGACGCCAACATGCCCGGCTTCCAGTGCGAGGGCCTCGTCTACCGCCCCGACGGCACCCCGGTGAAGGGCCTCCACCCGCGCAACCAGTGGGTGCGGATCGCGGCCCCGGCCGCGGGCGGCGAGGAGGTGCTGCTGCACGTCGAGGCCGCGTCCAACCCGGTGATCCTCGACTACCACCCCTTCCTGCCCACCGGCCTCGGCGACAAGGACACCGCGGGCGACCGGCCGCAGTACCGGCTCGCCCGCCTCGACCTCGCCGTCTTCGACGAGACGGTGTGGGAGCTCGTCAACGACCTGGAGGTGCTCGGCGAGCTGATGGCCGAGCTGCCCGTCGAGGGCGCCCGCCGCTGGGAGGTCCTGCGGGCCGTCGAGCGCGCCCTCGACGCGGTCGACCTCCAGGACGTGAACGGCACCGCCGCCGCGGCCCGCGCCGAGCTCGCCGGAGTCCTCGCCTCGCCCGCCGAGCCCTCCGCCCACCGCATCAGCGCCGTCGGCCACGCCCACATCGACTCGGCATGGCTCTGGCCGCTGCGCGAGACCGTGCGGAAGGTGGCCCGCACCACGGCCAACATGACCGCGCTCCTGGAGGACCAGCCGGACTTCGTCTACACGATGTCCCAGGCCCAGCAGTACGCCTGGATCAAGGAGCACCGGCCCGAGGTCTACGCCCGGGTCAAGAAGGCGGTCGCCGAGGGCCGCTTCGTCCCGGCGGGCGGCATGTGGGTCGAGTCCGACACCAACATGCCCTCGTCGGAGGCGATGGCACGTCAGTTCGTGCACGGCAAGCGCTTCTTCCTCGACGAGTTCGGGGTCGAGAACCAGGAGGCCTGGCTGCCCGACACCTTCGGCTTCGCCGGCGGCCTCCCTCAGATCATCAAGGAGGCCGGCTCCCGGTGGCTGCTGACCCAGAAGATCTCCTGGAGCCAGGTCAACTCCTTCCCGCACCACACCTTCTGGTGGGAGGGTGTCGACGGCACGCGGATCTTCACCCACTTCCCGCCGGTCGACACCTACAACTGCTCCATGCGGGGCAAGGAGATCGCCCACGCCGTACGGAACTTCAAGGACAAGGGCCGCGCCCGCCACTCCCTCGCGCCCACCGGCTGGGGCGACGGCGGCGGCGGCACCACCCGCGAGATGATCGCCAAGGCGGCGAGGCTGCGCGACCTGGAGGGCTCCGCCACGGTCCGCTGGGAGCGGCCCGCCGAGTTCTTCGCCAAGGCGCAGGCGGAGTACCCCGAACCACCCGTGTGGGTCGGCGAGTTGTACCTGGAGCTACATCGCGCGACGCTCACCAGCCAGGCCCGCACCAAGCAGGGCAACCGGGCGAGCGAGAACCTGCTGCGCGAGGCCGAGCTGTGGGCCGCCACCGCCGCCGTACGGGCCGGACTGCCCTACCCGTACGAGGAGTTGGACCGCGTCTGGAAGACGGTGCTGCTGCACCAGTTCCACGACATCCTGCCCGGCTCCTCCATCGCCTGGGTGCACCGGGAAGCCGAACGCACCTACGCCGCCGTCGCCGAGGAACTCGGCGGGATCATCGGGCGTGCCCAGCGCGCCCTCGCGGGCGAGCCGGAACGGGACGGCGCCGAGGTCGTCTTCAACAGCGCCCCGCACGCAGCAGCCGGCGTCCCCGCGGGCGGCGCCCGCCGCGCCGACACCCTGCCCGCCGCTGCCACCCGCTGCACCGTCGAGCCCCGTGACGGGGGCGGCTTCGTCCTCGACAACGGGCTGCTCCGGGCCGTCGTGGACGGGCGCGGACTTCTCGTCTCCGTCGTCGACCTCGACACGGGACGCGAGACCGTCGCCCCCGGCGCCGCCGCCAACCTCCTCCAGCTCCACCCCGACTTCCCCAACATGTGGGACGCCTGGGACGTCGACCGCTTCTACCGCAACACCGTCACCGACCTCACCGTCGCCGACGGACTGACCGTCGCCACCGACACCCCGGAGGCCGTGTCCGTCCGCGTCACCCGCTCCTTCGGCGCCTCGACCGCCGTCCAGACCCTGAGCCTCACCGCCGGCGCCAGGCGCGTCGACCTCGTCACCGAGGTGGACTGGCACGAGACGGAGAAGTTCCTCAAGGCCGCCTTCCCGCTCGACCTGCACACCGACCGCTACGCCGCCGAGACCCAGTTCGGCCACCTGTACCGCCCCACCCACACCAACACCAGCTGGGAGGCGGCCAAGTTCGAGGCCTGCAACCACAGGTTCGTCCACTTCGAGGAGCCCGGCTGGGGCGTCTCCCTCGTCACCGCCTCCACGTACGGCCACGACGTCACCCGCACCGTACGGCCCGAGGACGGCGGCACGACCACCACGGTGCGGGTCTCCCTGCTGCGCGCCCCCCGCTTCCCCGACCCGCACACCGACCAGGGCGTCCACCGCTTCCGGCACGCCCTCGTCCCCGGGGCGAGCGTGGGCGACGCGGTCCGCGAGGGCTACCTGATCAACCTGCCCGAACGGCGGGTCCCCGGCAGTGCGGACGTGGCCCCCCTGGTGAGCGTCGGCGAGGAGGCCGTGGTCCTCAGCGCCGTCAAGCTCGCCGACGACGGCAGCGGCGACGTCGTCGTCCGCCTCTACGAGTCGCGCGGCGGCCGCGCCCGCACCCGCCTCACCGCCGGCTTCGCCCTCGCCGGCGCCCGGTACTGCGACCTCCTGGAGCGGCCCCGGGACGAGGAGCAGGTAAGGGTCGAGGGCGACGACGTCCTCGTCGAGCTGCGCCCCTTCCAGTTGCTCACGCTGCGGCTCGCCCGCGCGTGAGGCACGACGGGTGGCCCCGGCCCTGGGCAGGGACCGGGGTCACCCCCTACTCTTGCGCCCTGATCCATCGGGGCGGGTGAGCTGGGGGAGACATGGGCGTGCTGCCGGAAGGACTCGGAGAGGCGATACGCGACACCGCGCGGGACATCGCCGACGTCGTCCGGGCCGCCCCCGACACCGTGTGCGCGGTGCCCCGTCTGACCTGGACCTTCGGCGAGACCGCGGCCCACCTCGGCCAGGCCAACCGGCTGATGGCCGACCTGGCCGCCGGCCGGCCCCGCCCGTACGGCGACGGCACCCCGCAGGGCATCGCGGCCGCCAACGAGGAGGTCCTGGCGGCCTACCCCGAGCGGGCCGCCGGGCCGCTCGCCGACCTGATCCACGACCAGGCCCTGGCCTTCCTCGACGCGGTCGAGGAGCGAGCCCCGGAGGAGGTCATGGAGACCCCGATGGGCCCGTACGGCCCGGCCGCGCTCGGCGCGTACCTGCTCACCCACATGCTCGGCCACGGCTACGACCTGGCCCGCGCGCTCGGCCGCCCGCACATGCTGGACCGCCGCCGGGTCGAGCTGACCCTGCCGTTCATGGTCGCCGTGATGCCCCGGGTGACGGACCCGGCCGCCGTCGCCGGGCTCACCGCCCGGTACCGCGTACGGCTCTGGGGCGGCGCCGAGTTCGGCGCGACCGTCGCCGACGGGCGGGTCACGACCGTCCAGGGAGCCGTCGACCGCGCGGACTGCACGATCCTGACCGAGCCCGTCGCCTTCCTGCTGATGGCGCTCGGGCGGATCGACCCGGTCCCGGTCATGGCGACCGGCCGGGCGCTCGCCTGGGGCCGCAGGCCCTGGCTCGGCCCCCGCTTCCCCCGGCTCTTCGTCGCCCCTTAGGGGGCGTCCGCAAAGTCCCGCCGGCCCGCGGCGTCTGGCACGCACGCTCGCCGCGTTGCCGGGATGCCCACGTAGCGAGCTACGAGGGCATCCCGGGCGAGCTACGAGGACATCCCGGCGCCTTGCGATCGCACGCACCAGACGCCGCGGACCCTGCCCTGCGGGCAGACGGCGCTGCTTTTCCGGCTCCCCTAGGACCCGGTGGTCACCCGCGCCTGGTGGATCCGCAGGTGCAGGGTCGCCAGGTCGAGCAGGGGCGTCGGGACGCCGAGGACGCGGGCCCGGTCCGTCAGGTCGCCGAAGAGGTGCTCGACCTCGGTGGGACGGCCGGCCACGAGGTCGCGGTAGAGCGACGGCACCATGGGGGACCCGGCGGCAGTCACCACGGCCAGGCTCGCCCGGCGCTCGGCCTCCGGCACCGGGTGGCCGGCGGCGGCCGCCACGGCGGAGGCCTCGTCGAGGAGGCGCGTCGCCAGCTCCGTGCCGCCCGGCTGCCCGTTGATCTCGCCGACCGTGCCGCGCATCAGGCTGGTGAAGGCGCCGAAGGTGGTGATGAAGACCCACTTGTGCCACATGGCGGTGAGCACGTTCTCGGGGACGCGCGCGTCGATGCCCGCGTCGGCGAGCACCTTGCGGATCGCCTCCACGCGCGGCGAGACGATGCCGTCCCGCTCGCCGACGGTGAGGTGGGCGAGCGGCGCGAGCCGCAGGATGTCGCCCTCGTCGTCGAGGGTGGTGACCACCTTCGAGACCCCGCCGAGCACCCGCTCCGCCCCGAACCGGGCGGTGAGCGCGTCGAGATGGGCGAAGCCGTTGAGCTGCGGCACGATCGCCGTGTCCGGCCCGACGGCCGGGGCCAGGTCCGCGGTCGCCGCCGCGAGGGCCGTCGCCTTGACCGAGAGCAGCACCAGGTCGTAAGGCTCCGGCGCGGCGGCCAGCTCGTCGGCGGTGAGCAGCACGGGGTCGACCCGCCATTCCTCGTCCCGGCCCACGACTCGCAGTCCGCGCCGGCGCAGCGTCTCGGCGCGGGCGGGGCGCACGAGGAAGGTGACGTCCTGTCCGGCACGGGCGAGCATGGCGCCGAAGTAGCCACCGGTGGCACCGGCGCCGACGACCAGGATCCTCATCGTTCCACGACCTCTCTGTGGGCGGGCTGGGGGAGCAGCGGGGTGAGCAGCCGGTGCGGCCGGGCCAGCGCGGCCGTCACCGGATCGGAACCGGGTCCGGCGGGCGCGACGCCGGGCCCGGGGGTGACGACCAGGTCGGCCACGGGAACGGAGTCGCCGCAGGCCGTGCAGCGGCCGTCCTCGCCGACCGGGGCGTCGTCGGCGGCGTGGACGTAGACGCGGCGCGGCCCGCCCCGCGCCGGGTAGAACCGGTCGCCCCACGCGCTGAGCGCGCGGACGGCCGGCCAGAGCTCGACGCCCTTGGCGGTGAGCACGTACACCTCGCGCCGGCCGGTGTCGGGGCGGCGTTCGAGCACCCCGGCCGCGGTGAGCGTGGCGAGCCGGTCGGTGAGCACGGCGCGCGGGACCGAGAGGTGCGCGGCGAACTCGCCGAAGCGGCGCACCCCGTGGAACGCGTCCCGCACGATCAGCAGCGTCCAGCGCTCGCCGACGATCTCCATCGAGCGGGACAGGGCGCAGCTCTGCCCGCTGTAGTCGCGCGGAAGTGTCATGGACGGACCCTAACCCGAAGAGTTCGGTGACCGAACCGTATTTCTGCCGCGGATCGGTCCCGGCACCGCCCCGGCCGTTCGGCCGCCCGCCGGTTAGGCTCTGCGCACGATGAAGACCCGCAAGGACACCCCGGAACCCAAGGCCGACAAGGCAGGCGTACGCCGGCACAACCTGAGCCTCGTGCTGCGCACCGTCCACGAGGCGGGCGAGACGACCCGCGCCGCGGTCGCCGCCCGCGTCGGCCTCACCCGCGCCGCCGTGTCCTCGCTGGTCGAACAGCTCCTGGAGAGCGGCCTGCTCGTCGAGTCCGGCAAGACGTTCAGCGGCCAGGCGGGCCGCCCGGGTACCGTCCTCAAGCCCGCGGACACCGGACCCGCCGGGCTCGGCGTCGAGCTCAACGTCGACTACGTGAGCGTGTGCGTCGCCGACCTCGGCGGCACCGACCGGGTCCGGCGCACGGTCCGGCTCGACAACCGTGCCCTCGCACCCGTCGAGGTGCTGCGCCGAGCGGCCGGCGTCGCCGCCGACGTGCTCGCCGAGGCCGCCGAGCGGGACCTGCGGCCCACCGGCGTACGGCTCGCGCTGCCCGGCCTGGTCTCCGGCGGCACCGTCCAGCAGGCACCCAACCTCGGCTGGAACCGGGTCGACGCGGACGCCCTGTTCGCCCGCGCGCTGGGCGCCGCCCGGCCCGCCGGGGCCCCGGTCCTGCCGGTCGCCTCCGACAACGAGGCCAACGTCGCCGCACTCGCCGAGCTGTGGTTCGGCGACCTCGGCGACATCCGCAGCTTCCTCCACGTCACCGGCGAGATCGGCGTCGGCGGCGCGATCGTCCTCGACGGCGAACTGCTGCGCGGCGCCCACGGGTTCGCCGGTGAGATCGGCCATCTCACCGTCGTGCCCGACGGGCCTCGCTGCCGATGCGGCTCCAACGGCTGCCTGGAGCGGTACGCCGGTCAGTCGGCGCTGCTGCGTGCCGCCGGGGTGCGCGGGGTCGACGCCCTCGTGCGGCGGGCCGAGGAGGGCGAGCCGCGCGCGCTCGCCGCGCTCGAACAGGCCGGCCGGATGCTCGGGGTCGCCGTCTCCGGCGCCGTGAACCTGCTCGACCCGCAGTCCGTCGTCCTCGGCGGGATCTACCCGCGCCTCATGCCCTGGATCGCCCCGGCCGCCGAGGCCGAACTCGCCCGCCGCGTGGTCTCCGGACTCTGGACCCCGGCCAAGGGCCGGCTGCGCGCGGCCGCCGGCACCGCCGACGCCGCACGTGGCGCGGCGGCCCTGGTGCTCCGCGACATCCTGGCCGACCCGCTGGCGTACGGCGGCTGACGTCGGGTCCGGCGGTGCGACGCCGCCGATCCGAGGGCCGTGCCGCGGACTCTCATCCCCCTCTCACCCGGGCCTTATCCGCTCATCACGGGGCGCTCCTAGCTTCGCGCCCATGTTCTTCACCTACCTCCGGCGCGAACTGCGCCGTCGCAGAAAGGCGGCGCTGGTCGTCGCCTCCGGGCTCGCGCTCGGCATCGCGCTGGTCATCGTCGTCAACTCCGTCTCGTCCGGCATGAAGCAGGCCCAGGGCAAGGTCCTCGAATCGCTCTACGGACTCGGGACGGACCTCACGGTCACCAAGGCGCAGGAGCAGCCCAAGGCCGGACAGCAGGCCCAGCGGCCCCGCTTCGAGTTCAAGGGCCGGGACGACGGCGAGGAACAGAGCAGCGACCGGCTGATGGTCCAGGGCTTCCAGACCCTTCCCGACTCCACCGTCGCCACCGTCGCCAAGCAGGAGGGCGTCGCCAAGGCGGTCGGCGGCCTCAGCCTGGTCAACCTCAAGATCAACGGCGAGTTCAAGCGCGGCGAGATCCAGCGCGGCCAGGCCGCACAGCCCGGCGGCCCCGGTGGCGCGGGCGGCGGCTCCGGCCCCGGCGACACCGTCACCGGCGGCGGCGCGGCCTTCGACGTCGACTCCTTCACCCTCTACGGCACCGACGTCACCACTCCCGGCCTCGGTCCCCTCACCACCTCCGCCATCACCTCGGGCCGTGGCTTCACCACCGCCGAGACGGACGCGAGGGTCGCCGTCCTCGACAGCGCGTACGCCAGGCAGGAGGGGCTGTCCGTCGGCGGGACCCTCACGGTGAAGGGCGTGAAGCTCACCGTCATCGGCATCGCCACCGCCGACAGCGGCCAGGCCGCCGCCCAGGTCTACCTGCCGCTGAAGCAGGCCCAGACGCTGTCCGGCTCCCAGGGCGAGGTCACCACGGTCTACGTGAAGGCCACCGACTCCAAGGAGATCGACACCGTCAAGGCCGCCATCCAGAAGAACGTCACCGGCACCACCGTCACCACCTCCGCCGACCTCGCCCGCACCGTGTCCGGCTCGCTCGACACCGCCGCGGGCCTCGCCACCACCGTCGGCCGCTGGCTCTCGTACGCGGTGCTGCTCGCCGCCGTCCTCGTCGCCGGACTGCTCACCTCTTCCGCCGTCAGCCGCCGCGTCCGCGAGTTCGGCACCCTGAAGGCCCTCGGCTGGAAGAGCGGCCGGGTCACCCGGCAGGTCGTGGGCGAGGCCCTGGTCAACGGCCTCATCGGCGGCGTCCTCGGCATCGCGGTCGGCCTCGGCGGCGCCTGGCTCGTCACCGCCGTCAGCCCCACCCTCACCGCCGAACTCGGCGCGGGCGCGGGCGGCGGCTTCGGCGGACCCGGCGGCGGCCGGCTGGTCGTGGGCGGCGGACCGGGCGGGCCCGGCGCCGGCGAAGCCCTCGGCAAGACCCTCGACATCGCCCTCACCGCCCCGGTCAGCCTCACCACCGTCGGCCTCGCCGTCCTCCTCGCCCTCGGCGGCGGCCTCGTCGCGGGCGCCTTCGGCGCCTGGCGCGCGTCCCGGCTGCGCCCGGCGGACGCGCTGCGCCGTGTCGAGTAGCCCCGCGGGCGCCGCACGCCCGACCCCACCCCGTACCACAGGAGTCGCAACCATGTACGAACTCACCGGCGTCACCAAGCAGTACCGGCGCGGCCAGGACAGGGTCGATGCCCTGGCCGGCATCGACCTCACCGTCCGCGAGGGCGACCGGCTGGTCATCCAGGGCCCCACCGGCGGCGGCAAGTCCACGCTGCTGCAGATGCTCGGCGGCCTCGACCGGCCCAGCGCGGGCAGCGTCCTGCTCGACGGCACCGACCTGGCGACGATCTCCGAGAGCCGCCTCACGGACCTGCGCAGCCGGCTCATCGGCTTCGTCTTCCAGAGCTTCAACCTGATCCCCACGCTCACCGCCCAGGAGAACGTCGAGACCGCGCTCGTCCCGCTCGGCGTCCGCGCCCCCGAACGCCGCCGCCGCGCCGCCGAGGCTCTGGGGTCCGTCGGCCTGGACGAGCGCGCCGGCCATCTGCCCTCCGAGCTGTCCGGCGGCCAGCAGCAGCGCGTCGCCATCGCCCGGGCCCTGGTGAAGCGGCCGAAGGTGCTGCTCGCCGACGAACCCACCGGCAACCTCGACGAGTCGATGCGCGACGAGATCGTGGACCTCCTCGAAGGGCTCTGGAAGGAGCACGGCCTGACCTTCGTGATGGTCACCCACGACAGCGCCATCGCCCGCCGCGCCCCGCGCCTGGCAACCCTCCACAAGGGCCGGATCACCATCAAGGAGAACCCGGTCCCGGCAGGCGCCGCTTAGGGCACTTCTTCCGGATCCGGGCCGGGCACCGCGTCCTGTCCGGCCCCGGTCCGAAGGAAACGGCTAGACGCGCACGCCGTGCGCCCGCAGATACGCCAGCGGGTTCACGTCCGAACCGAAGTACGGCGTGGTCCGCACCTCGAAGTGCAGGTGCGGACCCGTCACCCGGCCCGTCGCCCCGGAGAGGGCGATGCGCTGCCCGCCCGAGACGCTCCGGCCCACCGGCACGTCGATGCGGGAGAGATGGGCGTACTGGCTGTAGCGGCCGTCGGCGTGCCGGATCACCACCTCGTTGCCGTAGCTCCGGCCGTAGCCGGCGCGGACGACCCGGCCGGGCCCGACCGCGCGCACCGTGGTGCCGGACGGCACCGCGAAGTCCTGCCCGGTGTGATAGCCCTTCGACCACGAACCGGGCTGACCGTAGGAGCCGGTGAAGACGTACGAGGAGACCGGCGCCGTCCAGCCGCGCACGGCCCCGGCCGTGGAACCGCCACGGGAGCCGCCCGGGAAGCCCGAGCCGGCCGAGGTACCCGGGCCGCCGGCCTTCGCGCCCGTGCGCCGCTCGTACTTCCACCGGTGGGCGGTCCAGTACCAGTGGCCGCCGCTCCTGAACCAGTAGACGCGGTCCCGGGCGTCCCAGCCCTGCCGGCCACGGAACACCGGTTCCTCGCCCGCGCCGGCCGGCTGCGCCGCCGGCGCCGTACCGCCGCCGCTCCGCACGTACGTGTCGTGGTGGCCCGTCCAACGCCACGCTCCCGCAGCGTTCCTGTACCAGTACCGCGAGCCGTCCCAGCCCGCGTGCGACGGGGCCGGTTCCGCCGAGGCGGGGCCCGCGCCCGTGCCCGCGAGCGCCGCCGCGCCGAGCGTCGCCACGACGGCGCAGCGCACGCCGCGCAGCGCCGCGTGACCGCCGCCGCGCTCGGCCCGGGCGGCGCTCCGGGCCGCCGCGCAGCCCGCGCAGTCGCAGCCGCCCCCCGGCGCCACGTCGGTGAATCCGGGGACCCGCAGGTCCATGGTGTCCTCGTCCCGTACGCGCACGCGCATGCTTCCTCTCACTCCTGCTCCTGGCCGGGAAGTCCGCCCCGCCGGGTGGAGAAGGCCACGGTCAGATCCTTGACCAGGGCCTGGCGTTCGAAGTCGTCGAGCTCGACGAGCCCGCGGGCCGTCAGCCGCGTCACCGTGTCGTCCACGGCGTCGATCACGCCCGTCAGCACGGAGTCCCGGTGCCTGGCGTCGAGCGCCGCTATCTGCCGCCGCCGCATCGCCGCCGCCACCTCGGGCGCGTACTCGATGCGGGTCGGCTGCGCCGAGAACACCCCGATGCCGACCGGCCGGCACTCCGCGGCGAGCAGCCGGGTCAGCCGGGCGCCGACCGCCTCCGCGTCGCGCAGCGTGGGCCCCTCGCCGCGGAAGGAGTCGGCCGGCAGCTGGGACAGGACGCGCGCGGTCGCGGCCTCCACCTGCTCGCGGAGGTAGTCCAGATGGTCGTCCACGCAGAGCAGGGCCCGGGCCGTGTCCCGCACCGACCACACGACGAGCACCACCACGCGCAGCGCCGCGCCCTCGGCGTCGACCACGGCGATCGGCTCGCTGCGCCAGTGCCGCAGCCGTACGTCGATCCGGCGGCGCAGCACGAACGGGCTGATCCAGACCAGACCGGTGCGCCGCACGCTGCCCCGGTAGCGGCCGAACAGCGAGAGCACCCACGCGGAGCCGGTACGGCCCCGGGTGAGCCCGCCGAAGCCCAGCACGGCGACCGCGGCGCAGCCGCCGAGCGCGGCCCACTCCCAGGGCAGCAGATGGACCGGGTGCAGCGGCCGGGCGCGCCACAGCAGCGCGGCCGCCGTGCCGAGCGCCGTCAGACCGACGAGGACGGCGCACCAGCCGGGCAGCGCGGGGCCGTTGCGCTCGACGAGCTCGGGCTCCTCGGGCGGCGGCCGGAGCGGCGGCTCCAGCGGGCCGGTCCGCTCCCGGGACTTCGGCTGCTCGGAGGACTCGGGCCGGGCCGGCCGGTGGACCGCCGGCAAGGTCGCGGTCGGGGACTCCGTCCGGGGCGCCGAGTCGGCGCGGAACAGGTCGTCCATCGGTATGCCGTCGGCGTGGAAGCGCACGCGCTGGGGCAGGGGCCGCTTCTGTTGCTCGGTCATGAGGCCCTTCCGGCCGTCACTCGACGAGGTGACGACGTGTCGGATGATCTTCAAACCATCCTCACAGGGGTCGATGTCCGGAATGCCGCGACGAAAGTCCTCAACCGGACGGACTTTGGTCCTCCAGCGCCGACTCGTCAGCGACCCCTCGCCGCCCCCTCGCCGACCCGTCCCCGCCCCTTCGCCGACTCGCCGCCGAGCCGTTGTCAGTGCCTCCCCCTACCGTTCAGGACATGACGACGAAGACCTATCTGGAGCTGTCGCAGGACGGCGGCGGCGCGCACAAGTTCTACGAAGTGACGGTGGACGGCACGGTGGTGTCGGTCCGTTACGGGCGGATCGGCGCGGCCGGACAGACGCAGACCTCGACCTTCGCGACGGCCGAGAAGGCCCAGGCCGCGGCGGCGAGGAAGATAGGGGAGAAGGTCCGCAAGGGGTACGCGCCGGCGGTCCAGGGGCAGCGCGCGCCCCGCTCGGTCACCCGGCGCGCCGTGACCTCCGCGCCGTCCACCGCCCGCGCCGTCGCGCCCGTGCTGTGGCGCTTCCGCACCGGCTCCGCGGCCTTCGGCATCCACGTCGACGACGAGCGCTGCTGGGTCGGCAACCAGGCGGGCGAGGTCTTCACCCTCGGCCACACCGGCGAGGTCCTGGCCCGCTTCAGCCTGCCCGACGGCGTCAAGTGCCTGGTCGCCGACGACTTCTGGATCTACGCGGGCTGCGACGACGGCCGCGTGTACGACCTGTCGTCCAAGCTGCCCTTCGCCGCCTACGACATCGCCGCCGACGTCGACATCTTCTGGCTCGACATCCACGAGGGCGTGCTCAACGTCGCCGACCGCTCGGGCCGGCTCACCGTCATCGACCACGAGGACGAGCACCAGTGGTCGCGGGGCGGCCGCGGCGAACACGCGTGGATGGTGCGGGCGGACGGCGACGCCGTGTACTACGGCGACAGCCGGGGCGTCACCGCCCACACGCCCGACGGCGGGCGCGAGCTCTGGCACACCGCCACCGAGGGCGGCGTGCTGTTCGGCTGGCAGGAGGACACCGCGGTGTACGCGGGCACCGGCCGCCGCAAGGTGCACCGCCTCGCCAAGAAGGACGGCAGGACCGAGGCGGTCTACGCCTGCGACAGCGTGGTGTACTCGTGCGCCACCTCACCCGGCGGCCGCTTCGTCTTCGCGGGGGACAGCGCCTCGTCCGTCTACTGCTTCGCCGAGGACGGCACCCGGCTGTGGAAGCTGGGCACCGGCGGAGGCTCGGCGCTCTCCATGCAATACCGCGACGAGCGCCTCTACCTGGTGACCACGGACGGCTCGCTGCTGTGCGTGGACGCGAGCGAGGCGGCCATCGCCGCCGCCCAGCAGGGCACCGTACCGGTCGCCCAGGACGTCAAGCTCGCCGCGGCCCTGCCCACGTACGCCCCGGCGACCACGGTCGCCGCCGTCGACGCGGTCAGCACCGTCCCGGCCGGCTCGGTGGTCGTGGAGTGCGTCCAGGAAGGCGGCCGGATGAGGGTCCACGTGGTGACCGAAGGTTACGAGCCGGGGTGGAACGTGCAGTTCCCGCGCGCCATCCGGCAGCCGGGCGCCCGCTATGTCGTGGACGCCCTGCACCCGGCGTCCGGCGGCTTCTACCGGGTCCGCGGCGACATCCGGAGGCTGCTGTGAGCGGCGGCTTCGAGGCGGCCACCGGGAACGGCCCGCCGCTGCCCGGAGCCGAGGCGGAGCAGCGCTCGCGAGAGGTGCGGGCGGCGCTCGAAGGCCTGCTCCAGATCCGGCGCGTGACCGGTCGCCAGGGCGGGGACCCGGCCGCCCGGCCCGCCGAGTGGGAGCGCCGGCAGCCGGTGCGGGCGGTGGCGCTGGTCCTCGAGGCGGCCGGACAGCCGCCCTCGGCCCTGGACGCCTCCGGCGCCCGCGTCGCCACCGGCTACCGGGTGGCTCAGGGCGAACGCCCCGGCACCGCCGTCGTGGAGTGGCTCGGCCCGCCTGGATCGGGCGCCGCCCAGGAGGAGGAAGCGGCCCTCGGCGCCTGCGCCGCCGCCCTGGAGCGCTTCGGCTGGGACGCGCTCCTGTACCGGGGCCCGCGCCGTCACCGCTTCCTGGAGGTCGAGCCGGTGGACCCGGGGGCGTAGGCCCTGTCGTCGAACTCCCGCCTGCCCCGTGACGCCGTGCACGCGCTCTCGCCGCACCGGGCGCAAGCCCGAGTACGTCCCCGTACGAGGCCTTGCGCCCGGCACGCCGAGGACACGCACCTGACGCCGCAGGGCCGCCCTCCGGGCGACGACGGGAGTCCGACGACAGGACCCAGGCCGTCTCTTCCGGATCAGGGCCGGACAGGCCTGATCCGAAGGACATCCCCTGGCGCGAGGGCCGGGGAACGTCTGCCGGGCGTCAGGCGATCGAGGCGGAGACGATCGCCGCCACGGCCAGGTTGCACGAGGCCGTCACCCACACCGCCGGGTGCGGCTCCGGGTCGACCAGGGTCGCGCCCAGCTTGCCGGGCGTGACGAGGTCGACCACGAGGAAGGCGACGGCCATCAGCACGAGGCCGAGCAGACCGAACGCGGCCGTGGACAGCAGGCCCTTGGCGAAGTCGTCGTAGGTGGTCCAGATCGCCGTGAAGACGATGCCGCCTATGCCGAGCAGCGCGGAGCTGAGCAGGATCGACGCGTTGCGGTTGCGGTCCTCCCAGATCTGCCGGCCGAGCTTGCCGGGCGTCAGGATGTCGACGAGGACGATGCCGAGGATCAGCAGGACGACGCCGAGGGCGCCGTACGCGGTGGTCCGGCCGAGGCCGTTGACGATGTCGCTCATGGGATGCCGGCTCCGGAAGGAAGTGATCGTGAATGATCGCGGTCAAGGACCGGCAAAATGTAGCGCAGGCTCGGTCCGCCCCGGTGGGCGGGTCGTGGGCCCGCGACCAGGCGGGTTGTGGGCGCGCCGGTCGGCGGGGGCGTGGCGCGCCGACCGGATGGGGCGCGGGTGGAGACCAGTTGGGCCTCGGGTCGGTTGGGGTGGCCCTGAGGTCGGGCCGGGTGCCGGCGGGTGGAGACCCGTTGGGTCTCGGGTCCGCCGGGTGGCCACGGGTGCAGACCAGGTGGCCTCAGGGCGGGCCGGGTGGCTCTGCGGTCGGGCCGGGTGTCCCTCGGGCCGGGTGGGTCGGCCCTGGGGCCGGGCCGGCTGGCGGCGGGTGGAGACCCGTTGGGTCTCGGGTCGGCCGGGTGGCTGCGGGTGCAGACCAGGGGGCCTCAGGCCGGGCGGGGTGTCCCTCGGGCCGGGCCGGGGTCACGGGTGGCGAGTCGGGCCGGCCCGGGCGGTTGTGCTCCCGCCCGGCCTCAGACGCCCGCCGGGATCTGCTTGGCGCGCGAGCGGACCATGAAGGCCGTCGCGATCTCCGCCACGCCCACGACGAGCAGCCAGATGCCGGCGAGCACGGTGAGGACCCGCACCGACTCCAGCGGTGCCACGATCAGCACCACGCCCGCCAGCGCGCTGATCACGCCCAGGCAGATCTGCCAGCCGCGGGCCGGCATGTCCGGATCCGACGCCGCCGCCACCGTCTGGGTGATGCCGCGGAACAGCCAGCCGATGCCGATCCACAGGGCGAGCAGCAGGATCGACTGCGTCGCGCCCCGGAAACAGAACAGACCGAGCAGGATCCCCAGCGCGCCGCTGATGAACGCCATCACCCGCAGCGAGGTCTTCGCGTGCGTGCCGAAGGCGGCGACCAGTTGCAGGACGCCGCTGACGAGCAGGTACAGGCCGAAGAGCACGCCGACGATGGTCAGCGTGGCCTCGGGCCACGCCAGCACGAGCACGCCCAAGACCAGGGAGACGACACCCGCGATCAGCAGCGCCTGCCAGGCCATGCCGGCCAGGAGGCCGAGCGGTCCGGCCGGCAGGTCCTCCCGCGCCGGGCGGTCATGAGTCTGCGACATGGTCTTGCTCCACTCCTCTAGCCGCGCCCTCGGTGCGAGGTCGCGTACGTGCTCGGGAACGGCGCCTCCGCGAGCGCCCTGTCCTCGGTCCCGCCCGGGTCCACGCTCTCGTCGGGCGCGTGGACGGGGCGGCCGGGCTCCTCGGCCCCGATCGGGGTGGTCTCCGCCTCGGGGTGGTCATGCGTCGTCCCCAGCTTTCGTCGGGCGGCCCGCCCACGGGCCGTCGGCGGCGCTCTCACTCAAGCAGCACGGGGCCAACGCCGCAAAAGATGACCTGTATGGGCGATCAGGACATCGGACGGAGCCGTCTTCCGGAGCAGAGTGGAGAGCGACTGTGCAGGGCGCGCGCACCCGCCGCACCCGTATCCGCAACGGAGACCGACATGACCGCATTCAACCGACGCGACCTCGGGCTGCTCGTCCTCAGGGTCGGCACCGGCGCCGTGCTCGCCGCGCACGGCGCCCAGAAGCTCTTCGGCTGGTTCGGCGGGGGCGGGATCGAGGGCACCACCAAGGCGATGGAGGCCATGGGCTTCCGTCCCGGCCGGGAGAGCGCCATCGCCGCCGGTCTGGGTGAGGCGGGCGGCGGCGCCCTGCTCGCCCTCGGCCTCGCGACGCCCGCGGCCGGTGCCGCCGCGGCGGGAGCCATGGCGGGCGCGGTCTCCGTGCACGCCCCGTCCGGCTTCTTCGCCATGAGCGGCGGCTACGAGTACCCCGCCTTCCTCGGCTTCACCGCCGCCGCCATCGGGGTCACCGGGGCCGGACGGCTCTCGCTCGACCACGCCACCGGGCACGTCCTCGACCGTCCCTGGGTGGTCGCCACCGCCTTCATCGGCACGGCGCTCGCCGCCGCGGCCGTCGTCGGCCGCCGTGCCGAGGCCATCGGCGCGCCGCTGCCCGATGCCGACTCCTCCGGTGCGGCCGAGCCCGACGACGAGCCCGAGCCCGAGCACACCGGCGCCCGGGAGAGGGAGAGCTGACACCGTGAAGGCCATGGCCATGCCGGAGTACGGGGGCGCCGACGCCCTCACCCTGATGGAGCTTCCCGAGCCCAAGGTCGCCCCGGGCGAGGTCCTGGTGCGCGTCGCGGCCGCCGGCGTCAACCCGGTGGACTGGAAGCTCGCCGCGGGCGGGCTCGACCCGATCATGGTGTCCCACTTCCCGATGGTTCCCGGCTGGGACGTCGCCGGTGTCGTCACCCGCAACGGGCTCGACTCCACCGAGTTCGCCCCCGGCGACGAGGTCATCGGCTACATCCGCAAGGACAGCGCCGAGCACGGCGGTTACGCGGAGCAGGTCGCCGCGCAGGTCCGCATGCTCGCGCGCAAGCCCCGCGCGCTGAGCTGGGCCCAGGCCGCGGGCCTCCCGCTCGCCGGACTCACCGCCCTGCAGGCCGCCGACCGGGTCGGGGCGGGCGCCGGGGACACCGTCCTGGTGCACGCCGCGGCCGGTGGCGTGGGCTCGCTCGCCGTCCAGATCCTGACCGCCCGCGGCGCCCGGGTCATCGGCACCGCGAGCCCCGCCAACCACGACTTCCTGCGCGGACTCGGCGCCGACCCCGTCGCGTACGGCCCGGGTCTCGCCGACCGGGTCCGGGCCCTGGCTCCCGAAGGCGTCGACGCCGCACTCGACTTCGTCGGCGGCGAGTCCGTCGACGTCTCCGCCGAGCTGCTGCGTTCCCCGGACCGGCTCGCCTCCGTCGCCGATCACCGGGCCGCGGCCCTCGGCGGACACTACGTCTGGGTACGGCCCGACGGCGCCGGCCTCGCGACGCTCGCCGCCCTCGCCGACGAGGGCAGGCTCACCGTCTTCGTCGAGAAGGTGCTGCCGCTGCGGGAGGCCGCGGAGGCCTGGCGCCTCAACAGCGAGGGGCACACGAGGGGCAAGCTGGTGCTTTCGGTCGGCGACGGGTCCTGAGCACCTGAATACTGTGCGGGAAGATCCGGAGCCGATCCGGTGCTACGGGGAGAGCAGGGGGAGCCGCGCATGCGGGTACGCGACGGACGCGAAGAGCGCGAGGGACGCGACGGAAGGGACCGGTGCCGGTCATGAAGATCGATCTCACGGACACCAACTCCAGCAAGATCAACAAGGCCATCCTGGAGGCCCGGCGCGCCGTCGGCACACCCGCCGTCGGAATGGTCCTCACGTTGGTGATCGTCACCGACGAGGAACACGCGTACGACGCGGTGAAGGCCGCCAACGAGGCCGCCCGCGAACACCCTTCGCGCACCCTCGTCGTCATCAAGCGGCACGCCCGCTCCCCCCGCGCCCGCAACGAGCCCCGGCTCGACGCCGAGGTGCGGGTCGGCACCGACGCCGGAGCGGGCGAGACGGTGCTGCTCCGGCTGCACGGGGAAGTGGCCCGCCGCGCCGACTCCGTCGTGCTGCCGCTGCTGCTGCCGGACGCGCCGGTGGTCGTCTGGTGGCCCGTCGACGCGCCCGAGGTCCCCTCCAGGGACCCGCTCGGCGCCCTCGCCCAGCGCCGCATCACCGACACGTACGCCGTCGAGGACCCGCTCGGCGCGCTCGCGGCCCGCGCCGCCTCGTACGCGCCGGGCGACACCGACCTCGCCTGGACCAGGCTCACGCCCTGGCGCTCCCTGCTGGCCGCCGCGCTCGACCAGGCCAGGGCGTCGGTGACCTCGGCCGCCGTCGAGAGCGAGGCGGAGAACCCCAGCGCCGAACTCCTCGCCCGCTGGTTCGGCGACCGTCTCGACGTCCCCGTGGAGCGGGTCGTCACCGACGGCCCGGTCGTCACGGCCGTCCGCATGGGCACGCCCGACGGCGAGATCCGCATCGACCGCCCCGACGGCCCGGTGGCCCATCTGTCCATCCCGGGCCAGCCGACCCGCGTGATGGCCCTCAAGGTCCGCACCACGGCCGAGCTCATCGCCGAGGAACTCCGCCGCCTCGACCCCGACGAGGCGTACGCGGCGGCGCTCCGGTACGGGCGGTAGGGGTACCGGGGGACGGCGCTCCGTCGCGGGGGCGCCGTCCTTCCGGGTCCGCGACGCTCGTTCAGCCCGCGCGCCGGAAGGCCATCACGAAGTCCGCCATCTCCCGTACCCGCGGCAGCTCCGGGTCCGGCAGGGCCCGCAGCCGCGCGCAGGCCTCCGCCACGAGGCCCAGGTCCTCCTCGCGGACCTGCCAGGCGCCGGTGAAGAGCCGGCCGCCGGCGATCGAGCGGGCCATCTGGTCCGGCGAGACGCGGAAGACGGCGGGGCGTTCGCTCGCCCGGCCCTCGTACACCAGGCCGTGCGCGGCGGCGATCGGGGCGAGGAGTTCCGGAGCGTCCTGACGGGTGCCCCCGGGGTCCAGCCGGTCCTCGAGCTCGCCCACGATCCGGCCGATGTCGTCCGCGGGGCGCATGCCGCGGGCCGGGATCACCAGATAGCGGCCGCCGGGCCGCAGCACCCGCGCCACTTCGGCGAACACCGCGCGCGGGTCCGGCCCCGCGTGCAGCAGCCAGGTGGACACCGCCTGGGACACCGAGGCCGAGCGGACCGGAAGCCGGCCCGCGTCGCCCACCGCCACCCGGGCGCCGAGCCGTTCGCGGGCCCGGGCCAGCATCCCCGGGGACAGGTCGACGCCGAACACCCGGTGTCCGAGCGCGGCGAGTTCGGCCGCCACGATGCCGGTGCCGACGCCGATGTCGAGGACCGCGGCGGCCGGGTCGAGCAGCGGCGCCAGCTGGCCGGCGAAGCCGGCCGCCCGGGCGGTGCCGCCGCGGGAGGCGTCGTAGTCGGGGGCGATGGCGTCGAACGCGGCGGTGCCGGCCGCTGCCCCGTTCACGCCTGCCCGCTCGTCGGCACCGGGCTGAAGCTGACCGGCAGCGTCGCCATGCCGCGCAGGATGCCCTCGCGCCGGGTCAGGTCCTCGTCCGGGTCGGTGAGCCGCAGGTCGGGGAAGCGCCGCAGCAGGGTGCCCAACGCGATCCGGGCCTCGGCGCGGGCCAGCGGCGCACCGAGACAGAAGTGCACGCCATGGCCGAAAGCCAGCTGCTGCGGCATCTCGCGGCGCGCCACGTCGAGGATGTCGGGGCGGTCGAAGCGGGCCGGGTCGCGGTTGGCGGCGGCGAGGCCGATGATGATCATCTCACCGGCCGGGATGGTGACGCCGCCGATCTCGTAGTCGTCGACCGTGAAGCGGGCGACGCCACGGCTCACCGGGCCCTCGTAGCGCAGCAGTTCCTCGATCGCGCCGGGCAGCAGGCCGGGGTTGTCGCGCAGTGCCGCGAACTGCTCGGGGTGGCGCAGCAGCGCGTGCACCCCGTTGGCGATGAGGCTCGCCGTGGTCTCGTGCCCGGCGAGCGTCAACAGGATGGCCATGGCGGTGAGTTCGCGGTCGCTGATCCGCTCCTCCGCCTGCGCGGCGCACAGTGCGCTCAGCAGGTCGTCGCGCGGCTCCTTCCTCCGCAGGGCGATCAACGGCTCGTAGAACTCGGTGAGTTCGGCCCGCGCCCTGGCTCCCTTCGCGAGCCGCTCCGGGGTGTTCGGCGGCATGATCAGGCCCACCGCCAGCCGGGCGAAGTCCGGCTGCCCCTCCGCGGGGATGCCGATCAGTTCGCTGAGCACGGCCATCGGCAGCGGCAGCGCGAACTCGGCCACCAGATCGGCCGTTCCGCGCCCGGCGAAGGCGTCGAGGAAGGCGTCCGTGTGTGCCTGGATCCGGGGCGTCAGCTCCTCGATCCGGCGGGCGGTGAACGCCCGGGACACCAGGTTGCGCAGCCGGGTGTGGTCCGAGCCGTCCGCCACCAGCATGCTGGCCATCAGCACGTTGGTGCGCTCCTGGTGGGCCATCTCCTCGGCGAGGCCGTTGACCCCGGCCGGGCTGCTGCTGAGCCGTGGGTCGGTGAGCGCGGCCACGGCCTCGTCGTAACCGGTGACCATCCAGACTTCAAGGGTGGGATTCAGCCGAACCCGCTGCACGACACCGTGCTCGCGGATCCGCTCGAACAGCGGGTAGGGATCGGGCTGTTGGGCGACGTTCAGCGGCACGTCGTGAACGATGGTCCGACTCTGATCCGACATCCGTCACTCCCCGTGACCAAGAGAAAGATCTGTGGCAGGTAGTCATACCAGCCACGGAAGTTGCGTGGTAGCGTCGCCGACGATCAGCACGGAGGATTGTCCGCGGAACGGCGTCGCTCACCGGCGAAACGTTTGTTCCGCACAGCTCAACCGACAGCATTTACGGCCTCACCAGGCCTTACTGCGCAGGGGGAGGCTTTTCGTGGCACAGATCGAACAGGCGGTGGAGGCCGATCCGATACTCGGACTGGCCGGTCCCGAGGTACTCGGGAACCCGTACCCGGCATATGCCCGATTGCGCGAAAACGCCCCCGTGTTCTGGCACGAACTCCTCGGCTCCTGGGTCCTCACCCGCCACGCCGACTGCCTCGCCGTCCTCACCGACAGCACCCGCTTCGCCTCCGACTGGCGCCGTGCCGGCGAGGACATCCCCGCGCCGCTGCTGAGCGTCCAGACCCTCGACCCGCCCGAGCACACCGCCATCCGGCACCTGCTCCTCGACGGCTTCCGCGCCCAGGACCGGCACGCCCTGCACGAGCGGCTCGACCACCAGGTCGCGGAACTCCTCGCCGAGCTGGCCTTACGGCCCTCCTTCGACCTCGTCGGCGAACTCGCCGAGCCGCTGGCCCTCCGCTTCGTCACCGCCTTCCTCGGCGTGCCCGCACCCGACCTGGCCTGGTTCGTGCCCATGTCCCGCACCGTCGTCGACGGCATGGACGCCGGCCTGTGGCCCGAGAAGCACGAACCGGCCGTCGCCGCCCGCGCCGAACTCGCCGAGTACGCCGGCGGCTGGCTCGCCGACCCGCCCGAGGACGGCCTCGTCGCCTACGTCGCCGCGCACGCCGACGACAGCGGCGTCGACCCGGCCGTCCTGCGCAACAGCCTGCGCGCCGTCCTGCACGCCGGATACGAGTCGGCCTCACGCCTCCTCGGCAACGCCGCCGCGGCCCTGCTCACCACACCCGGCGCCCTCGCCGCGTTCCGCTCGGCGGGACCGGCCACCGGCGTCGACGAACTCGTCCGCTACGACGCACCCGTCCAGGCCGACGCCCGGGTCTGCGTCACCGACACCGAGATCGGCGGCGTCACCGTCAAGGCGGGCGACCCGGTGACCCTGCTCCTCGGGGCGGCCAACCACGACCCGCTCCGCTTCGCCCACCCCACCGAGCTGCGACTCGACCGCGCGCCCAACCCGCACCTCGGGTTCGGCCGCGGGGCCCATGCCTGCCTGGGCGCGTCCATGGCGATCCGGCTCGCCGGATCGGTCCTGGGGACCCTCGCCACGGACCACCCCGGCGCACGGGCGGTCGCCGAACCACACCACCGGCGCAACCTCACCCTGCGCGGACTCGACCGCTTCGAGGTGACGCTGCGCCCCGCCACGGGGGAGGAGGTACGGCCATGAAGTACTGGCACTGAGCACCACGACGCCGAGTTGACTGCCCGCCCTTCACCGGGGGAGGAGGTTCGGACATGAAGTACTGGCACTGAGACTGAGCACCGCGAGGCCGCCCGCACGGCCGGCCCCGCGCCGTGAACCACGGCCCCCGCGCCCACACCGGTGCGGGGGCCCTCACGGCCGTCCGACGGCCAAGGCACCTCGGCGGGAACAGGGCCGGATCCGCGGCGTCCGCGGCCCTACCCGGGCAGCAGCCGCACCCGCCCCGCCGGCAGCTTGGCCCACCAGTGGCCGTAGCGCCCGTACAGCCGCGGTTCGCGCGTCGCGAGCAGCGCGTGCAGCCCCCGGGCCTCCTCGGCGAGCGCCTCCCACACCGGCTCCGGCAGATCGTGGAAGGCCGTCGCTTCGATCCCGCCCTCGGCGGGCCGCCACACGCCCGCGACCAGACCGTCCACCAGCAGGGTCGGCAGCACGTCGCCGTTGACCCGTATCACCACGCGCCGGTACTCGGGCGGGATCACCCGGCTCCGGTCCGCGTACGCGAGCAGCACGCTGTCCCACATGCCGAGCAGCCGCGGCGGCGCCGGCGTCCCACCGGCCGGCCGCTCCGCGCCCACCAGGTCGAACAGCTCCGTACCGTCCGGCCCTTCCAGCCGCTCCACGACCCCGCCGACCCCGCCGAGCTCGCGCAGCACCCGGCGGACCGGCGTCCGCCGCACCATCGCGAACTGCGCCACGTCCGCCACCGACACCGGTCCGAAACCCGCCAGGTAGCGGACCACGAGCTCCCGCAGCGCCTCGGGCAGGGCCTCGCGGCCCGCCGGCACGGGACCCGCCCCCGCCGTCACGTACGAAGGCCGTTCACCGAACGACCAGGGCCCGCCCGTCGGATGGTGATGCAGCGGCGCGTACCCGCGCAGCCCCCACCAGGCCCCGTCCCGCGCGTCGGCGCCGACCCGCTCCTCCAGCCAGCCCTTCATCTCCGCGCTGCTCCGCGGCACCTCGGCGAAGCCGAGGAACCCGGGCAGCAGCTCCTCGGCGTCCGCGGGCGTGAGCCCGGCCTCCGCGAACCGGAAGCCCAGCCGTGAGCCGTACAGCGTCTGCTGCATCGCCTGCCGGAACACCCCGTAGTCCTCGGCGTGCACCGCGTGGAGCGTGATCCGCATCAGGGTCGCCTTCACCACCTCGCGCCGGGCGAGGACCGCGTCCATCTCGTCGGGGTCGAAACCCGCGAGCCGGTTCCACAGGGCCAGGTACGGCGAACCGGGCTGCTGGGCCTGCAGCGCGACGACCCTCCGCACACCGTCGGCGACTCCCAACGGCACCCGCTCCAGGAGCAGCTGGCGGTGCAGGGTGGCCCGGTTGAGCTCGCGTGCGGTGATCTTCACGCTCGTATTGTCCCCGGCTCCCCGGCCGGATGAGAGGGTGGGGCCCGAGGGGCGAGCAGGTGACGGGGGAGGGACGCGGTGGAGCTCGGGCTCGACGAGTTCGTCAAGGAGGAACTGGCCCGGCACGACTGGACCGCGCTGGACTGCGGCTGCGGAGACAGCGCCGAGCACGTGCCGCTGCTGTTCGAGGCGATCCTGACGGCCGGGACGGAGCAGGAGCTGCGCGGGTACGGCCTCGGCGGCCACGTCGAGTGCGACGGCGACCTCTTCGCGTGCACCCCGGCGGCCGTCGGCGTCATCATGGCCGCGCTCACCGGTGAGCCGTCGGCCCTCGCGCGCGACACCCTGCTGTTCACGCTGTGGAGGATCGTCACCGCCGAGTTCGCCCCGGCGGAGATCACCCAACGCGTCGGGAGCGCCGTCACCGAAGGACTCTGGCCGCTCGTCCGTATCGGGCTCACCGGGCGCCCGCACGTCGCCGACACCGTCGCCACCGTCCTCAGGCTGCACGACGTCGACGGAGAGCGCGCCGAGCACTACCGGCGGCTGCTCGAAGAACGCGCCGCCTCCAAGGGCAGACGCTGGAAGTCGCGGGCCTGAGCGGCCGACGCGCCGTGCCCGGCCAACCCCTCGATCCTCCGTTTCCGCAGCTCGTACGCTCGCCACGCGCGCCACCGAAGCGCACCCACGACATCTGTCACCACCACACCGGCCACCACACCGGCCACCGCACCCAGGGGGAACCCACCATGGCGAACATCCTCGTCGCCGCCACACCCGTCTCGGGCCACCACGGCCCGCTGCTCCGCATCGCGAGCCACCTCTCCTCGGCCGGGCACGAGGTCGTCTTCCTCGGCGGCGCCCGCTTCGCCGACGACGTACGCGCCGCCGGGCCCGGGTTCCGCGCGCTGCCGCCCGAGGCGGACTACGACGACCGGGACTTCTCGGCCCGGTTCCCCGAGCGCGCGGGCGTCCCGGCCGGGCCCGCGCAGACCATGTGGGACGTCATGCACGTCTTCGGCGACCCGACGCCCCATCAGCACCGCGCCCTCCAGGAGGCCCTGGCCGGTTTCCCGGCCACGGCCGTCCTCTACGACAACCTCTTCTTCGGCGGCGTCGCCCTCTCCCTCGGCGACGCCCCGGACCGCCGGCCCGCCACGTACAGCGTCGGCATCTCGCCGCTCGGCGTGGAGAGCCGGGACACCGCGCCGCACGTGCTCGGCCTGCTGCCTCCCGTCGACGACGCCCAGCGGGCGGAGTACGCGGCGATCGCGGCCCGCATGGCCGAGCAGCGCGCGCCGCTCGTCGGCCATCTGCGCTCCTGCTTCGCCGCCGCCGGAGTGACCCTGCCCGAGGGCCCGTTGGGCCGGACACTCACCGACTCGGCCGACTTCTTCCTCCAGTTGACCGTCCCCGGTTTCGAGTACCCGCGGAGCGACCAGCCGACGGGGGTCCGCTTCGTCGGCGCGATCCCGATCCCGGCCACCGTCGGCCAGGAGCCGCCCGCCTGGTGGCCCGAGCTCGAGCGGGCCCGGGCGGCCGGCCGGCGGATCGTGGTGACCACCCAGGGCACCCTCGCCAACACCGACCTCGACCGGCTCGTCGTCCCGACCGTGCGAGCGCTCGCCGACCGCGAGGACGTCCTCGTCGTGGCCGCCACCGGACGGCCGGACGCCGCCGAGCGGGTCGCCGCACACCTGGACGCCGTGCCCGGCAACGCGATCGTCGCCGGCTTCGTGCCCTTCGCCGACCTCCTCCCGCTCACCGACCTCCTCGTCACCAACGGGGGCTACGGCGGAACCCAGGCCGCCCTCGCCCACGGCGTCCCGCTCGTCGTCGGCGGCGACAGCGAGGACAAGCCCGAGGTCGCGGCCCGCGTCGAGTGGATCGGCAGCGGAGTCAACCTCCGTACCGGCGACCCCTCGGACGACCGGCTCCGCGCCGCCGTCGACACCGTGCTCGGCACGGCGTCCTACCGGGAGCGGGCCGCCGCACTCGCCAAGGAGTACGCGGCGCACGACGCCCTCGCCCTCATCGAAGGGATGGTCACCGACACCGGACGGCACTGACCGGCACCGACCGGCACCGACGGGGCGGGTGCCGGCCGAGGTCGACGGAGACCGGCGGCTGCCGACCGAGACCGGCGGAGACCGGCGTCGGCGGAGAACGGCCCCGACCGGCCCCGACCGGCCCCGACCGGCCGTGACGGACGGCGGATGACCGCAAGCATCTCGCCATGCCGTCCGCAGGAGTCGGCCGAGGTTGGCCGAGACCTGACGGTCCGCCGAACGCGGCTTGCTCCTGCACCGCCGTAGCGGTCAGGATCACCGGGAACACCATGTCGAACGGGGGAGCAATGAAGCCTCGCCTGGTCTTCGTCCACGGCATCGGCGCTCCCCGCGACGCCGCCGCCGAGCTGGACGAATGGCTGCGCGCGGTCGCCGCGGGCGCCCGCGCGGCCGGCCACTCCGCCCAGGTCTCCGCCCTCACCGGCGGCTGGGCGGCCGACGCCCGGTTCGCGTACTACGGCGACCTGTTCCGCACCGCCGGGGCACAGGGCGGCGGAACCACGCCCGGCGGGCCCGCCGGTGCCACCGGGGAGCCGGACGACGAGCTGCTCGCCGCCCTGCTCCTCGAAGCCGTCGACGAACGGCTCGCGGACCCGGCCCCGCTGAGCCCGGTCGAGGCCCAGGCGCTGCGCGCCGCCCGCGTCCGGCTCGCCCCGCCCGCCGGGGCGCAGGGCGCGGGCGCATCCGGCCGGCGCGTGGTCAACGCCGTCACCAGCCTGCTCGCCGTACCCGGACTGCGCTCGCTCGGCGGCTGGCTCACCGCCCGCGTCACCGCGGGCATGCTCGGCCAGGTCGCCCGCTACCTCAACCGCGCCGAACCGGACGGCGGCACCACCCTCGACCAGCGGATCCGCGCCCGGGTCGCCGCGAGCCTCGACCCCGACGGCCCCAACGTCGTCGTCGCCCACTCCCTCGGTACCGTCGTCGCCCTGGAAACGCTGCACGAACACGCCGTCGACGTGCCGCTGTTCGTGACGCTCGGCTCGCCGCTGGGCATCCGCGGCGCCGTCATGCCGCGGGTCCGCCCGCATCCGCTCGGCACTCCCGGCGCCGTCGGGCGCTGGCTCAACTTCTGGGACCGCGACGACCTCGTGGCCGCCCGGCCCCGCCTGGAGGACTTCGTCCGGCCGAACGCCGCCGCCGTCGTCCCCGCGAGCCGCCGCGTCGACTCCGACGGCGCCTGGGTGCACCCGGCCGCCAAGTACCTGGCGCAGCCCGCCGTCGCCGGGCCGCTCGTCGAAGCGCTCACCACCCTCGCGGAGCGATGAGCGGACCGCGGCACGTGCTGGTGATCGGGGCCCAGTGCCCCGGCCTCGGCGTGCTCGACGGCCTCGAACCGGCCGCCCGCGCCCTGCACGACACCCTCACCTCGCCGTGGGCCGGCGCCTGCGCCAAGGACCCGGCGCACGGCCCGACCCTGCTGCACGGGCCGGGGCTCACCCAGGACGCCGTCGAGAAGGCGGTACGGCGGGCCGGCCGCGCCGCCGCCGAGGCCGGAGCGGTCCTCGTCCTCGCCTTCCTGGGCCACGGGATGGCCGCCGGCACGCAGCTCTACTACATGGCGGGGGACTCGCGCGCGGAGGACCCGCTGAGCGCCGTCGACGTCGGCTCGCTGCTCGGCGGGCTCCTCGACACCACGGGCCTCGACGGGCTCGTCGCCCTCGTCGACACCTGCCACGCCGGCAACGCCCTGCCCGACCTGCCCTCCCTCGCCAACGGCATCCGGCGCGGCGACACGCGCCTCTCCCTGCTCATGGGCGCCGCCGCCGACGAGGAGGCGTACGCGCTGCGGTTCAGTACCACCGTCGTCAAGGTGCTCCAGGAAGGCGTCGCGGACGCCGGGGAGACCCTGACCGGCGCGGCCGTCGCCCGGGCCGTACGGCAGGACGGCGGAGCCGTCGGCCAGAACGTCCACTACGTCGACTACGACGGCGCCGCGTTCGCGACCGGGTCGCTGTGGCTCGCCCGCAACGCCCGGCACGCCGCCGCGGGCGCCGGTTCCCCGCTCGGACCCGTCGGCCGCGCCGAACTCGCCCGTGCCTTCCGGTCCTTGCGGCCCACGAACCCGGGTCGAACCTCGGGAGAGGGTGAACCCACGAGCGGTCCCTGGGACGGCGGTCCGCCGGGCGCCGGGACCGGCGGCACCGCACCGGCGGGCTCCGGCCCGGTCACCGACACCGTGCTCCACCCGAGCGACCTGGACGCCCTGCGGGCCCGCCTGCCCGAGCTGCCCGGTCCCGGACGCCACTGGGCGCGCGTGGTCCTCGACGCCCTGCGCGACGCCGCGCGCACCCTCGCCCTGCTCGACGCCTGGCCCGGCGCGGACCTCACGACCGCTCTCCTGCGCCGTACCCTCGCCGCTGTCGAGACCGCCGCCGTGCCCGCGCCGCCCACCGCGCTCCCGGACTCCACCGGCACCGAACTCCTCCGCGACGCCGTCGAACACCTGCTGCTGCGCGCCCCGCGCGCCGGACGGAGCCGCACCGCTCCGCTCGCCGCCTTCGTCGCCCACCTCGCCCGGGACACCGGCGTCGACCCGCAGGATCCGGTGCTGCGGGCCTGGGCGAAGGACACCGGAGCGGTGATCGACCTCAACGACGCCTTCGCGCGGCTCGCCGAACGCACCACGGAACTACGGCTCCGGCTCGTCGTCAGCCTCCACTCCGCGATCGGCGACGAATGGCCCGAGACCCTCGAAGCCTGGCTCCTGGACGACGGAAACGTCCGGCACCGCGAGGCCTTCCCGTGCGCCTCCCAGGACCGCACCGGAACCGAGCGCGCCCTCGTCGACGTGCTCCGCTGGGCCTCCAGGCAGGCCCGCGCCCTCGACGCACCGCTGCGCCGGGTGGAGATCGCCGCCCCCGCCCCGCTGCTCGCCACCTGGCGGCCCGAGGAGGCCGAGTTCGGCATGCGGCTCGGCGCCCTGTACGACGTCGTGCTGCGCTGGAGCGACCGCATCCGGCCGCCCGACCACCTGTTCTGGATCAACGACCACGCCCGCGACATCCTGAAGGCCATCGACGGGCAGGACGAAGGCAGCCGGGTCGACTGGTTCGACGCGGACGACACCCGCCGCGCCGCCGAGCTGCGCGCCCGCCTGATGAGCGCGCCCCGCACCCGCGCCCTCGCGCTCGCCCACCGGCCGGCCCAGCTCAGGGGCCTGATGGAGACCCTGCTCGCCTCCTCGCCCATCGTGCTGTGGCCCGGTGACGAGCCGGCCGCCGGAACGGGCGACGCATCCGTGCCCGGCCCCGTACGCCGCTCCGTCGACGCCCACTGGCACCTGCTGCCCGGCGAGTTCAGCCGCGCATACCGGGAGAAGTGGAGCGCCTGCGCCACACCCGAAGGGCAGCCGCCCGCGCCCGACGGCGTCGCCGGACCGCACCACCTCGCCGGACTCCGCACCGTCTGGGACGGACCCGAGTGGCTGGACTTCTGCACCTGGTTCGACCGCGAGGACCACGAACAGCACCCGGAGGAACACCCATGACCTGGCAGCCCTACTACGCGGGCCACGGCAACCCGCCCGCGACGCCCGAGGACCGCGTCCCGCTGCCCGCGGCCCCGCCGTGGCGCGAGTTCCCCCGCCGCCCGCTGCACCGCCAGTTCGTCCCGCCGGCCGGACTCGTCGAGGCCGTCAACGCCGCCCTCGCCCTGCGCCGCCCGCTGCTCGTCACGGGCCCCGCCGGCTCCGGCAAGTCGACGGTGATCGAACAGGTCGCCGCCGAACTCGACCTCGGCACCGTGCTGCGCTGGCACATCACCTCACGCAGCGGCCTCGCCGACGCCCTCTACCGCTACGACGCCCTCGGCCGCATCCACGCCCAGCGCCTCCAGGGCCCCGCGGGCGGCGACGACATCGCGCCCTTCCTGCGCATGGGCCCGCTCGGCACCGCCCTGCTGCCCGCCGACCGGCCCCGCGCCCTGCTCATCGACGAGATCGACAAGAGCGACCTCGACCTGCCGAGCGACCTCCTCGACGTCCTCGAACGCGGCGAGTTCGAGATCCCCGAACTCGCCCGCTACGGCACGGACGTCGTCGCCGTACGGGAATGGCAGGGCGACGAGCACCACGACGTCCACCGCGGACGGGTGCAGTGCACCGAGTTCCCCTTCATCGTCATGACCAGCAACGGCGAACGCGACTTCCCCGCGGCCTTCCTCCGCCGCTGCGTCCGCTTCACCATGCCCCTGCCCACCCCCGAGACCCTGCTGCGCATCGTCGAGGCCCACATGGGCGCGGGCACCGCGGAGACCCCCGAGGCCGACCGGCTCGTCCGCACCTTCCTCGACCGGCTCGGCGCGGGCGAGAGCCTCGCCGTCGACCAGCTCCTCAACGCCGTACACCTCCTCTCCGGCACCGACGCACCCGACGAGGCACGGCGCCGGGCCGTCGAGGACCTGATCCTGCGCGAGCTCTCGCATGCCTGATCCGCTGCCCCGGCTGCTCTCCGCGCTGCGCACCGCCGTCCCCGAACTGGACGGCACCGCCCTCGCGGAGGCGCTGTGGCTGGCCGCCCACCGGGCCGCCGGCCCCGACGGCGCCGCGCCCCGGCCCGTACGGGACGACTCCGGCGCGCACCAGGACCGGCCGGGGCCGACGGCCCCCGAACCGCCCCCCACGAGCTCCCCCGACGACCCGGCGCCGGCCCACGCCGCCCCGCAGCCGCCGCCGGCGGCCGACGGCACGACCGGCACCCGCCCCCTCCACGAACGCCTGCCCGGCAGCGCCACCCCGGTCCCCGGCCGCGCCGTCGCCGCACCCCACACCGGCGGCCTGCCGCGCGCCCTCGAACTCACCCGCGCCCTGCGCCCCTGGAAACGGCGCTGGCCCGAAGGCCGCGGCAGCACCCTCGACATCGACGCCACCGTGGACGGCTACGCCCGCAGCGGCGAACTGATCCCGGTGCTCAAGGCCGCGCCCGAGCGCTGGTTCGACCTGGTCCTGGTCGTCGACCGCTCGCCCGGCATGCGGGTCTGGGCCGAGACCGTCGCCGAGTTCACGGCCGTCCTCGACCGGCTCGGCGCCTTCCGCACCCTCCAGGTCACCGACCTCACCTTCGACGCGGCCGGCGAACCCCACGCCCCCGGCCCGCTGCGCGCCGCCGACGGCCGCCGGCTGGTCGTCGTGGTATCCGACTGCATGACCGGCGCCTGGCGCCGCCCCGAGGTCTGGCACCTGCTCCGGCAGTGGGCCGGCACCCAGCCCACCGCCCTCCTCAACCCGCTGCCCACCAAGCTGTGGCGGCAGGGCGGCCTCAACCTGCCCACCACCCGCTTCACCCCGGCAGCGCCCGGCACCCATCGCAGCCGCGTCCCCGTCGAACCGCCGCTCCCGGCCCCGGGCAGCGAGGCCGCGGGAGCGGACGGCGACTGGCTGCCCGTGCCCGTCCTCTCCCTCACCCCGCACTCCCTCGGCCGCTGGTCCGACACGCTGATGCGCGGCGACCCGGAAGGCTGCACCGCCGTCCTCGTCCCGCCCACCGGCCGCACCGCCCCGGGCCCCGCCCGCACCCCGGCGGCCCCGCTCCCGCCGGCCGAACTCACCCGCCGCTTCCTGCGCACCGCCTCGCCCCGCGCCGCCCGGCTCACCGTCCTGTGCGCCCCCTTCGACCGGCTGAGCCTGCGCCTGCTGCACCTCGTGCGCGCCAGACTCGTCCCGGACGCGACGGTGGCCGACGTGGCCGAGGCCGTCACCAGCGGCGTCTTCGACGTCACGGAGGAGACCGGCGGTACGGTCGAGCTGACGCTGCCGCCGGAGGCCCGGGAGGTCCTGGGCGAACACCTCCCGGCCCACGAGGTGTGGGCCCTCCACCAGGCACTCGACGACCACATCGCGTCCCGCGGCACGGGCCGCACCCGGCTGCCGTCGGTCGCGTACGACGGGCAGGGCCCGGAGGCGCTGGCGGCGGAGAAGGAGGCGTTCGCCCGGGCGTCGCGCCGGACACTGGAACTCCTGGGGCTGGCCGGGCCGGAGCCGGAGTCCGAGGCAGTCGCCGGCCCGGACACCGCGCTACCCGGGGTCGTGGACCTGCCGCCGGCGCCGGAGCCGTACGTCGGCCATGACGGCCTGCTCGAATCCGTCGCCATGGCCGTCGCCGAGGACCGGCGGCGGGTCGTGTGGATCACCGCCGAGCAGCCCGTCGCAGGCGCGGGACGCACGGCCTTCGCCCTGACCGTGGCCCACCGCGTGCGCGAGCACTTCCCCGACGGCGTGTTCTTCGTGCCGCTCCGGGCGTCGGGCCGACGCCCCGTGTCGTGGGAGACGGCACTGCTCGGTCTGCTCGCCGACCTGGGCGGCGCCCCGGAGACGGCGGGCCGCGGCGACGACCCGCACGAGTGCGTGGCCGCCGTCGTCGCCGCACTGCAGGGACGGCGCGTACTCCTCGTCCTCGACCAGGCGGGCAACGGGGACTTGGCCGGCGTGCTCGCGGCCGGCCTGCCGGAAGGCTGTGCCGCGCTCGTGACGGTCCGCGGACGTCCGGGCGCCGGCCCGCCGAACCAGCTGGTCGTCGAGCTGCCGCCCCTGGTGGGCGAGGACGCCTCCAGGCTGTTGCGGGCGGCCGGCACGACCACCGGAGAACCGGTTCGACGGGGCACGTGGTGGCCGCTTGCCCTGCGCATCCTCGGCTCGGCGATGGGATCGCCCGTCAGCGAGGTCGCCGCACAGGCGGTGCTCTTCGCCGCCGAGCAGACGGTACTGGCCGAACGGACCGGACACCCCGCCGCCGTGAACCGGCCCCAGGCGGATCCCGCCGCCGCCGTACGCCGCTGGCTCGACAGCTTCGACGGCGGCCGCGCCCTCACCCTGTTCCGCCTCGCGGAGGTCACGGAAGGGGAGTTCACCGTCGAGGAGGCCCGTGCCGTCCTGCCCGGAGATCCCTCCGTCACGTCCCAGGAGCTCGACGCGCTGGTTCGCCAAGGACTCCTGGAGCACGCACGGCGCGGGCGGTACGCCCTTCCCACCGTCGTCTACGACGAGGTGGTGAGAACGGCTGCCTACGACGAACGGCGCGAGATCGCCCGGGCGCGCATCGGCACGTTCCACCGGCAGGCCGCCGCCGCGCTGTACCGCGAGCGGCACCCCGGCAGCGCGCTGCCGGACCTCCTCGGCGTCGAGCCGGTGCCGGCCGCCGATCCCGACGCATGGCTGGCCAACGCCCTGGAACGGGCGACCCTCGACGCCGACACCTTGCTCCTCCTCCGCGACCTGGGAGCCTGGCGCCTCTACCGCAACCGCTTCGCGCGCGCCGCGATCAGGCTTGCCGGAGCCGACGCGACCCGCCCCACAGGAGCCGCCACGAGGGCACTGCTCGCGCTCGCGCACGCCCAGTGGCTGGCGGGGGAGCCGGAGCAGGCGTGGGAGCTCCTCCACCAGGTCAGCGCCGACGTCCTGGAGTCCGACGAGCGGATCTACGGCCTGGCCGCGCTGCTCCACGCCCAACTGGCCCTCGCCGTACGCCCGAGCCGGGCGGGCGAAGCCGTCGACCTGGCGAAGGAAGCGGTGGAACGCTTCGACGGCACCTCGTCCTCGGAGTACCGCGACGCGCTCCGGTGTCTCGAACAGGCGCTGGCGGCGACCGGAGCCCACCGGGAACGTCTGGAAGTCCAACGGCGGCTGCTCCACGCGCTCCCGGAGGGACGCACCGTCGACGTGGCGCGGCTGCACCTGCGCACCGCGGACGCCATGCTCCGCCTCGGCCGCCCCGAGGACGCCCAGGCCTCGATCGACCGGGCCCTGACGCTGCTCGACACCACCGACGACACCGCCACCCGGGAGGCGGCCAGGGAGCTGATCCGCGCGCTGCACGCCCCGCGCGAGCGCATCGTGATCGCCGTCCGGGCCGCCGCCCCGGTCGCCCTGCTCGGCCCCGCCGTGGCGGCGCTGCTCGCGGACCTCGCCTACGTCGGTTCCGACCGCTTCGAGTCCCACGCCTTCGGCGACGAACTCGTGCTGCTCGTCGACGGCTCCGTACCGATCGCCCGGCTGGTCCAGGCGCTCGTGGAGCGCCTGCCGCTGCGGTTCGGACAGGCCGCCCTGCGCCTCGCCGTCCACCGGGGACCGGTGGTCGCCGACCCCGTTGTCGACGTGGGCGTCGAGTACACGCGCACGATGCTCCGCTCGGCGGAGTTCGGGAAGGTGCGGGCCTTCTACCCGGACGACGTGGTGCTGTGCGTCTCACCCGAGGCGTACGAGGGCCTCTCGGGCGAGGCGGACGGGGGCGAGCCGGCCCGGGCGTACACCGCGCGCGAGGTGCACAGCGCCTCCGGCGAGGTCGTGTGCGTCATCCTGACGCCGCTCGTCGACCTCTCCGCGTACGACGCCGAACTCCTCGCCCTCGCCCGGGTGTTCAACGAACTCGACCCGGCGGGCCGGACCCTCGCCGGCATGCTGCGGGACGCCCTCGACACCGTCCTCGACTCGCGTGCCACGGGACGCTTCGATCCCGAGGAGCTCACGGACCGGGAACGCGCGCGCGTCGCCGACGAGGTCGGGCGGGCCCTCGCAGCGAGCGTCTTCCCCTTCAGAGGCGGCCGGACCGGCCTGACGTGGCAACGACCGCAGGGCTCCGTGCCGCTCGGCGTCGCCGTGTCGCTGCGGGACCCCCGCCGCCCCGCCGCGACCGCCCGGCCCGACGGAAGGATCTCGCTGCTCCTGTACGCGGACGACGGCCGCGCCCGGTGGTCGGCGGGGCTGGTGCGGGGACGGGACGAGGCCCCGGCCCCCGGGGCGGTCGTCTGGCTGCACCGCGACGCCCCCCTCCCCGAGAACGTCCTCCTCACCCTGACGGCGCGGACCCGCGAGGCCGTCCTGTCCCAGCCCGACGACGTCGGCCGGGTCGCCGAGCTCTTCCGCCGCGTCCGGTTCCGGACCGTACCCGGCACGGCCCTGCGGCCCCTCATCCACGACCGGCGCTGGGACCGCGGCCTGGACCCGGTGCTACGGCTCGCGGGCGCGGCGCTGCGCGAGGACGGGGTGCTGCTCCTCGCGGGCAACGCGCGCGGGCGCGCGATGGCCGAGACGCTGCGCCTGCCCGTGCCGGAAGCCGGCTCGTACGTCAGCGCCCCGCTCACCCGCCGCCGCTCCGAGCACGGCACCCGCCCCTCCGTGGCCGTCGACGGCGCGGCCTGGGTGGTGGCCCGTGACGGGGACGCCAGGACCCCGCTCCCGCCCGGCTTCCCGGGCCTGCGCATCCGCTGACCTGCGCGTCCCTGCCGTCGACGAGAAGGACGTGCGGACGAGGAGTAGGCGGGCGCGGCACGGGTAGCAGCCGGTCCGACTCACCGGATCTTCCGAACGACGGACGGAAGGAAGGTGACGGACATGAGGGCCGTCACGTGGCAGGGCCGGCGGAAGGTCTCGGTCGAGACCGTCCCCGACCCGGAGATACGCGAGCCCGCGGACGTGATCGTGCGGATCACGACGAGCGGGCTGTGCGGATCGGACCTGCACCTCTACGAGGTGCTGGGGCCGTTCCTCGACCCGGGTGACGTGCTCGGGCACGAGCCGATGGGCGTGGTGGAGGAGGTGGGGCCGGAGGTGCGGCGGATCTCGCCCGGCGACCGGGTCGTCGTGCCGTTCAACATCTCCTGCGGCACCTGCGCGATGTGCGGGCGCGGCCTGCACTCCCAGTGCGAGACGACGCAGGTGCACGACTACGGCACCGGGGCGTCGCTGTTCGGGTACACCAAGCTGTACGGCCAGGTCCCGGGCGGGCAGGCCGAATACCTGCGCGTGCCGTTCGGTGACGTCCTGCCCGTCCCGGTCCCCGAAGGACCGGCGGACGACCGCTTCGTCTACCTCTCGGACGTGCTGCCGACGGCGTGGCAGGCCGTCGAGTACGCGGACGTGCCCCCGGGCGGCTCGCTCGCGGTACTCGGCCTCGGCCCCATCGGCGACATGGCGGCCCGCATCGCGCTGCTGCGCGGCGCCGATCTCGTCCTCGGCATCGACCCCGTGCCCGAACGGCGCGCCAGGGCCGCCGCCCGCGGTGTGCGCACCCTCGACCTGTCCGAAGACGGCGGCGACCCGCTCGAGCGGGTCCGCGACCTCACCGACGGCCGCGGCCCCGACGCGGTCATCGACGCCGTCGGCATGGAGGCCCACGGCGCGCCGCTCGCCCGCGGCCTGCACTCGATCGTCGCGTACCTGCCGGACGCCGCCGCACGTCCGCTGATGCGCCGCTTCGGCGTGGACCGGCTGTCCGCGCTGCACCTCGCGGTGGAACTGGTCCGCCGCGGAGGGACCGTGTCGCTCGCCGGCGTGTACGGGGGAGCGGCGGACCCGATGCCCCTCTTCGAGATGTTCGACAAGCAGCTGACGCTGCGCATGGGGCAGGCGAACGTGCTGCGCTGGGTCGACCGGCTCCTGCCGCTGCTGACCGACGAGGACCCGCTGGGCGTCGACGACTTCGCCACCCACCGGCTGCCGCTGGCCGAGGCCCCGGAGGCGTACGAGATGTTCCAGGCCAAGCGCGACGGCGCGGTGAAGGTCCTCTTCAAGCCCTGACAGCGGCGCGTCGGGCCCCTTACGGCGGCGTGCACGGCCTGTGAGGGCGGCGCGTCGGGCCCCTTACGGCGGCGTGCACGGCCTGTGAGGGCGGCGCGTCGGGCCCCTTGCGGCGGCCCGGGAAGGCGGGCGCGCCCCGGCCCTCCTGACGGCGGCGCGTCCGGGCCCCTGACGGCGGAGGCGCGTCGGCAGGACCGCCGGCGCGCCGCTTCCCGTCGCCGGTCGTCCCCGTTACGCGTCCGCGCTCGGCACGTCGAGCGGGCTGTCGGGCGCGTTCTTCCGTTCCTCGGCCATCCGCTCGCCGAGCGCGACGAGACGCTTGCGGCCCATGGCCTTGCGCACGTCGGGGAACCAGTCGCTCTCCTCCTCCTCGACGTGATGGCGGACGTTCTCCATGAGCACCGTCATCTTGGCGTCGAAGCGCTCGTCCTCCGCATCGAGCCCGACGAGTTCCGACAGCATCCACAGCACGGCGTGGTGCTCCTCGACGCTCTCCAGGACGTGGTCCTTCGTGTCCGGCGCGGCCTCGCGGGCGGCCGGATAGAACACCCGCTCCTCGATCCAGGCGTGCTCGGTGAGCTCCCGGATCACCTTGTCCGCGATCTCCCGCTTGCGCCCGTGGGAGTCGTCTCCCGCCCGCTCGAACTCCTTGAACAGCTTCTCCACGGTCTTGTGGTCTTCGCGGAGCAGCACGATGCCGTCCATGAGGCACTCCTCCCTTGCCGGTTCGGCGGCCGCCCGGTGGCGGTCGCCGCGGATCCGCCCGGGCGACTGCCCCGTATCGTGTCGCCTCAGCCCTTGGATTCGGAGCCGGAACCGGAGCCGGAGGCCGGGCCCGGTCGAGGCCGACCGGCGGCCCCGTCCCCGCCGCCGTCGGGCTGCTCCTCGTCCAGCAGGTCGAGGACGGCGCGTTCGGCCCGTCGCCGGTAGGCGGGGCTGCCGGGGGTGCAGTCCGCGCCGAGGCCCCGCAGAGCGGGCGCGATGGTCACCCCCTCCTCGTACCGTTCGAGGACGCGCGGGGAGACGTAGGAGGCCCGGCACACCGCCGGCGTGTTGCCCAGGCGTGAGGCGACCTCGGACATGGCGCGGCTCACCGCCCGGTGGCGGGCCTTGACGGACCGGCGGCCGGTCCGTTCGGGGTCCGCCAGTGCCACGGCGGCCAGCACGGTCGCGTGCCACGTACGGAAGTCCTTGGCGGTGAGGTCCACGCCGGACGTCTCGTGGAGGTAGGCGTTGAGCTCGTCCGCGTCGACGTCGTGCCAGGACCGGCCCTCCCAGTAGGCGAAGAGCCGCTCGCCGCCTCCGCCGCGTCTCAGCAGGGCCCGGACCACCTCGGCGGCGGCCTCGTCCGTGACGCGGACGGCGAGCCGTCGGCCGGACTTGCCCGGGTAGTCGAAGGACACTCGGCCGCGGTCGCAGCGGACGTGCTCGCGCCGTAGCGTGGTCAGCCCGTACGAGTCGTTCTCGCGCCGGTACCGGTCGTCGCCGACGCGGAACAGACCCAGGTCGAGCAGCCGCGCCATGCAGGCCAGGACCCGTAGGCGGCACAGGCCCCGACTGGAGAGGTGCCGGTCGACGGCCCGGCGCAGCCGGGGGAGGGCCACTGCGGCCTCCCGCACGTGCTCGTGTTTGGCGAGCTCCTGCCGGGCCCGGAACTCCTCGTGGTACAGGTACTGGCGGCGGCCCGCCGCGTCCGTGCCGACGGCCTGGAGGTGTCCGTTCGGCCAGGGGCAGATCCACACGTCCTGCCAGGCGGGCGGGATCACGAGCGCGCGTGCTCGCTCCCGGTCGGCTTCCGGCAGCGGCCGGCCGTTCTCGTCGAGGTAGCGGAACCCGCGGCCGTGGCGGACGCGTTGCCAGCCCGGCCGGGACGGTTCGCTCGTCCGCAGCCGCACGGCGGGGTCACCCGGCCGGGGCGGCGGCGAGGACGCGTTCTTCCGGCGCGTCGCGTCGGGGTGGGCGTGCGTGGTCCATGGCTCCTCGCAGGCGTCGGGCCGTGAGGCGGTCCGCGCACGGGCGTCGTGCGCGGAGCGGCACGGCGGTGCACCCCGTCGCGTCGCTGTCCCCGCGTGTGCCCCGTCCTGCCGGTCCGACACCACGAAGCACCGGTTCCACCGCCGCTTCGGGCCGAGCGAGGCCCCACGGATACCGCAGCAGATCCAATTCGTGTACAACTCCCCTTCCTGGTGTGTAGTGTTGACCGCGTTCACAGTTCGATACCGTAAGTTCGCCTGTTAACACTTGGGGGGTCAGGTGTTCCATCACCTGCGCACGATCAGCCGAACCAGCCGTACCAGCCGAACCGGACGCACTCGGCGTACCGCCACCGCAGCCGCCATCGCCGCGGCCCTGGCGGCCGGACCGGTCGTCGTGCTGCCGGCCACGGCCCACGCCGCCGAGGCCGCCGAGGTTCTCGTACCCGCGCCGGACGCGTACGGCGACGGCGTCGAGACGCTGCTGGCGACCGGCGGCCAGGGCGTCCTGCACCGCGAAGGCGGCGGCTACCTCTGGACCAACACGTACAACGGGGCCACCAAGCCCCTCCCGGAGCTCGACGGCGTACCGGAGGACGCGATCGTCCGGGGCCATGACGAGTACAACCGCGTCGTCCACACCAGGCCGCGCGCGGACGGCGGCACGGACGTCGTGCGGGTCGGCATCGAGGACCCCGGCTTCACCAGCACCGTCGCCGTGCCCGCCGGCTATCTCAACCCGCGGGTCGCCAACGGCTGGGTGCTGGCCACCGTGGACCAGGGCGACGGCAGCTACCAGCTGCGCGTCGCGCGCGGCGGCGCCCCGGCGAACGACCCCGTCGTGCAGCTTCCCGCCGGAGCCACCACCGGCGCCGAGCCCGTACTGCTGGGCGCCCACTACAACCGGCTCCTGATCGGCTACCGCACCGCCGACGGCACGCCGGGGTACGGCATCCTCACCGCGTACAACGGCACCGTCGAGCCGCTGCCCGTGACCGGCGAGGCGAGCAGCTTCCGGATCACGGGGGACACCGTCAGCTGGTTCACCCGCGGCGGGGAGCCGGGCGTGCGGGTCATGACGCGCACCAACATGGCCGCCGCCCCGCGCGTCGTGCCGCTCGCCCTGCGGTCGGCCGACAGCACGGTCACGACCTTCGTCGTGGGCGACAACGTGCTCTGGCGCGAAGGCGACGGCGGGCCCCTGCGCCTCACCCCCTTCGCCGGGGCGGAGGTCGAGCGGACGCTGATGAGCGACGTCGAGGCGACGTTCCTGCGCTCCGAGGGCGGGGGTTCGCTGGTCGCGCTCGGCAAGGACGCCGAGGGCAGGCGCGCCATCCGGCACTTCAGCGTGGACGGTTCCGGACTCGTCTTCGACCTGCTCCTGCGCGAGGTGCCGCAGGCCACGACGGCGGACGGCCACATCCAGGCACTGAGCCTCGACCGCGGGCGGCTCCGGTACGTCAACTCCCTCGCCGGCAAGGACACGTTGCACGGCACGGACATCGGATCCGGCCTCGATCCGGCGAAGGGGGCGGCGCTCGCCGACCTTCCCGGCGCGGCGGCGGGCCGCTTCGCCGACGGAACCGACGAGGGCCTGGCCCGCCTGGTCGAGGACCCGGACACGGGTGCCGACGTGCTCGTGACCGGCGACGACCCGGAGCACCCGGCGGACAGCTTCACGCTGCCGGGCAAGGGCGGCCGGATCCTCGACACGGCACCGGAGTTCGTGCTCTACGAGGCGGCCGGACGGCAGTACGTCGTCGACACCGCGCGCGACGCCGTCGTCCGCGAGCAGCCCGCCCAGGCAGCCGTGCTGGAGCAGAAGTGGCTGCTCAAGCCGGCGCTGAGGAATCCCGGCACGGTGAAGGTGGTCAACCTGCTCACCGGCAACGTGACCGAGACCATCGCGCTCGGCACCGCGTGCGTCCCCGACGAACTCCAGCGCAGCGGCACCCTGCTGTACTGGAGCTGCGCCTCCCAGGACGCGGCGGGAGTGCGCGACCTGGCGACCGGGCACACCTACCCCGCCCCGGCGTCGGGCGTCCTCCTGGGCGACCGTTTCCTGGCCCACCGCGACGGCTCCGGCGACCTGCGCCTCACCGCGCTGAAGGCCGACGGCGGCACGGCCGACCTCGGCACCGTCACCGGACTGAAGGAGCACGCGAACGGGGACGGGCGCGGCACCACCTGGACCCTCGACGCGGGCGCCGGCAAGCTCGCCTGGGTGGGGACGGACGACACCGTCCACGTCACCGCGCCGCAGCGGGAGGTCTCCCCGCTGCGCGTCGCCCGCGCCGCAGCGCCTCGCACCCTCGTGCAGGACGGCACCGCCGAGTGGGCCGCCGCATGGTGGCTCTCCAAGCCCGCGACGTCCTGGCGGGTGACGCTCACCCACCGCGAGACCGGCGAGGTGGTGCGCACCTGGACGGGCGGAGGGACCCTCAGCGCCGTACGCGTCTCCTGGGACGGCACGTCCGAGGCGGGCACCCCGGTGGCGACCGGCTCCTACACCTGGCAGCTGACCTCCGCCCCGGCGGACGGCGCCGGCACCGAGGCGACCGCCTCGGGCGTCGTACGGGTCACGGACTGACCGGAGGCACCAGGCACGGACCGGCGCCTTCCCCGACGGCGAGTCGGGGAAGGCGCCGCGCAGAGCCGCAGCCGGTAAGGTGCGCGGGCACCAAGGCAACCGGAGGTCAGAGCACGTGACGACGATCCAGCACAGCAGGGCGGGCAGACGGCAGGCGCAGCGCCGCATCCGCCCCCGGCGTTCTCCCGCCGTGCCGCTGGTGGTCCTCGCCTGGGCAGGCGCGGCGGCCGTCGCCGGACTGTGGTGGCGCAACACACCGGCCGTGCTCGCCGAGACCGGCGACCGCCTGATCCACGCGGGGCGGATCACCGGCCTCCTCGCCGGATACGTGACCGCCCTCGTCATGGTGCAGATGGCACGGGTCCCGGCCCTGGAACGGCGGGTCGGCTCCGACCGCGTGTCCCGCTGGCACGCGACGAGCGGCCGGTACGCGCTCTCCCTCACCGTGGCGCACGTGGTGCTGACGGTGTACGGCTACGCGCTGCAGGGCCGGATCGGCGTGGTGGAACAGACGGTGTCGCTGGTCACCGAGTACCCGGAGATGGGCAAGGCGGCGATCGGCACCGTGCTCTTCCTGGTGGTCGGTCTCGTATCGGCGGCGGTCGTGCGGCGCAGGGTGCGCTACGAGTTCTGGTACTACCTGCACCTGCTCACGTACGTCGCCGTCTACCTCGCCTTCTGGCACCAGCTCGCCACAGGGGCGGAGTTCATCGCCGACCGCGGTGCGCGCACGGCCTGGTACGCCTTGTACGGCGCGGTCGGCGGGCTGCTCCTCTGGTACCGGGTGCTGACTCCCGTACGGCTCAATCTCGCGCACCGCATGCGAGTGGAGGCGGTGGTGTCCGAGGCGCCGGGGGTGGTGTCCGTGCTCGTCCGCGGGCGCCGGCTGCATCGGCTCGGGGCCGAGGCGGGTCAGTTCTTCCGGTGGAGGTTCCTCGCGAAGGGGCTGCGCTGGTCGGCCAACCCGTATTCGCTGTCGGCGCCGCCCCGGCCCGACCTCCTGCGGATCACGGTCAAGGCCGTCGGCGGGCACAGCGCGGCCCTCGCCGGGCTGCGCCCGGGGACGCGGGTGTGGGCGGAGGGCCCGTACGGTTCGCTGACGGCGGCCCGCCGCAGCCGCGGCAAGGTGCTGCTGATCGCGGGCGGCGCGGGCATCACCCCGCTGCGCGCGCTCTTCGAGACGCTGCCGGGCGCCGGTCGGGATCTGACGCTGCTGTACCGGGCCCGTACGGCGGACGATCTCGCGCTGCGCGCGGAGCTGGAGGCGATCGCGGACGACCGTGGGGCGCAGCTGCTGTACGCCGTCAACGGTCCGGACGGCAGACGGCCGGAGATCAGCGCGGGGATGCTCCGCCGGATCCTGCCCGACATCGCCCGGCACGACGTGTACGTGTGCGGGCCGCAGGGGCTCGCCGAGGAGTCGTACGCCGCTCTGCGGGAGGCGGGTGTTCCGGACAAGCGGATCCACCACGAGTCCTTCGCGTTCTGAGCCGCCGGATCGCTGGGCGTCCGCCCAGGTGTGACGCCTGGGGTTTCCGTGACGCTGAGCGAGGTGTGAGGAAGACACACCCGCTCCGTCGCGCGGTGCTCGCCGGCGCGGGCACCGTATCCGCCGTCGTGCTCCTGCTCGCGCTCAAGCCGACCACGGATCCGTCGCTCGCCCAGGGCGCCGCGGGCCTGGGAACGCCCCTGGCCTCCGCGGTACCGGCCGATCCCGGGGGCCCGTCCTCCGCCGCCACCGCGCCGTCGGCCTCGGCCGGCGACCCGTCGTCGCCTTCGCCGAGCACCCGCGCGACCGCCTCCGCCGACGCGTCGCCGTCGGCGGGCCCTTCCGCGTCCCGTACCACCGGCGCCCCGACGAAGACGAGCGCTCCCACCGCGTCCAGGACCACGTCCGGGTCCTCCGGGACGTCGGGCAGCACCTCGGGCGGGTCCACCACCCGTACCGTCGCCGGAGCCACGATCAGCACGCAGTACGGGTCCGTCCAGGTGCAGATCACGCTCAGGGGGAGCACGATCACCGGGGCCACGGCCCTGAAGTCGCCGTCTTCCACACCTCGGAGCAGGGAGATCTCCTCCGAGGCCATCCCGCAGCTCAATCAGCGGACGCTGGCGGCGCAGAGCGCGAACATCGACTCCGTCTCGGGCGCCACCTACACGAGCGCCGGCTACCGCCAGTCGTTGCAGAGCGCCTTGGACAGGGCCGGTGTCTGAACCGCGCCTGCGGCACGTCGAGCACGTGATGGGCACGGTGTTCTCGTTCGACGTCCGCGGCGGCTCCGACCCCGCCCGTACGCGAGCGGCGCTCGCGGAAGCGGTGGACTTCCTGCACCACGTGGACCGCGTCTTCTCCTCGTACCGCGAGGACAGCGAGGTCAGCCGCCTGGCGCGCGGGGAGCTCACCCCCGAGCAGTGCGGGCCCGACGTCCAGGAGGTGACGCACCTGTGCGAGGACCTGCTGCGCCGCACCGAGGGCTGGTTCACGCCCCGGTACGCGGGCAGCGGCGGCGGATGGGATCCGACCGGGCTGGTGAAGGGCTGGGCCACGGAGCGCGCGGCTCGCATGCTGGCCTCGGCGGTGCCCGTCGAGGCCGTGTGCGTCAACGGCGGCGGTGACATCCAGCTCCTCGGAGGCCCCTGGCGCATCGGCCTCGCCGACCCCCTCGTCCCCGGAGCTCTGTCCGCGGTCGTGGAAGTCGACGCCGGCACACCGGAGGCCGCGGTGGCCACCTCGGGCCCCGCGGAGAGGGGCTGCCACATCCTCGACCCGCACACAGGCGAACCGCCCGCACACCCGCTCGCGGCGATGACGGTCGTCGGTTCCTCGCTCACGATCGCCGACGCCTTCGCCACCGCCGCCTACGCCATGGGCGACTCGGCCCGTCCCTGGCTGGAGAGGCAGCCGGACGCCGAAGGCCTGGCGACGACCGCCACCGGCACCACCTGGCAGAGCACCGGCTTCGCCCGCTGGGTCACCTGACGCCCCGGCCGGTCGACCCTCATCCGTTCCGCCCGAAGCCCTCGGGACTGATCCTGCGAGCCACCCACGACGGGGCTGTCCCGCGGCGAGTCCGTACGGTGATGCCGCCCCTCGGTCGTAGCGTCACCAGTGACCTCATTCCGCAGTGAACCGGTCACCGTCCGTGGCTGCCGCGGCAGCGCGTGCGCACACCGGTGGCTCGCAGGTGACCGGGAGCACGGGACGTGAATGGTGGACGCTTGTGTGGGGGGCCGATTCCGGCCCGGCGCCTCTCCGTCTGAGCGCCGGCATCCGTGGCGGACAGGAAGGAGACCCCGATGCCGCTCTATCTGTCGAGGTTCAGCTACACGCCGGAGACCTGGGCGAGGCTGATCGAGCACCCGGAGGACCGCGCGGAGGCCGCTCGGTCGTACATCGAGTCCGTCGGCGGGAAGCTCCACGGCTTCTGGTACGCCTTCGGCACGCATGACGGCTACAACCTCTGGGAGGCTCCGGACAACGTGTCCATGGCCGCGATTGCGCTGGCGATCAGCGGAGGCGGCGCGCTCAGCTCGTTCGAGACGACCGTTCTCCTGACCGTCGACGAAACACTGGATGCCCTGGGCAGAGCCGGGCAAGTCCGGTACCGGGCTCCCGGCGCGGAGCGGTGAGCCGCAAGGGTCTCGCCTCGGGTCCCCGCGCGTCCGAGCACCACTCACCGTCCGGCCCGGCCACGATCCCCCGCGTCATGATCGTCCACCTCCCTGTGCGGTGTCGTCGACGTCGTACGTGAGACGGGTCGAGGAGACGGAGACCACGCCGTCGACCGTCGCGCACATGCGCTCGACGGCCGGGATCATGCCGCGGAAGCGCAGCTTCCCGGTGAGGTCGACCCGCCCGTCCCGCACGTCGACCGTGAGCGAGGCCGGGTCGAGACGCAGAGTGTCACCGAGCACGTCCTCGACGATCTCCCGGCGGATGTCGTCGTCCTGGCGGAGGAAGATGCTCAGGAGGTCGCGGCGGCTCACGATGCCCACCAGCCGGTCCTCGTCGTCGACGACGACGAGCCGCTTGATCCCCTGGACCTCCATGAGCCGGGCCGCCTCCGCCACGGTCCAGTCGGGCCGTGCGCACACGGCGGGTGCGGACATCAACTCCTCCGCGCGCGTTCCCTCGGCCTTCGCCCGCTCCCACGCCTCGAGCCCCGGCACGGCCGGCATGTCTCCCGGGGTGGTGGCCTGGTCGGCCGTCTTCCGCATCAGATCACCCTCCGACACGACACCGATCACCCGGTTCTCCCCGTCCACCACCGGCAGCGCGGTGACCCGGTGCTGCGACAGCACCCGCACGACCTCCTTGAACGGCGCGTCGCCGCGGACGCTCACCACCTCACGGGTCATCAGCTTGTCGATCCTGCGGTGTCGCATCACCCGCTCCTTCCCTGCGCGGACGCACCCGCTCCGGCCACCAGGCGAGCGGCACAGCCGTCCCAGGTGACGAGGACCGGATAGTCGTCCTCGGTGAGTTCCCTCCCGCTGAGTTCGGCGAGCGCTTCGACGAACTCGAGGAAGTCCAGCGAATCCATCTCGAAGGTGTCCCGCAGGGACACGCCGGGATCGAGCCCTGTGAAGTCGGCGTCGGGTACGACACGCTGCACGGCCTGCCGGACGAACGCTTTCGCCTGGTCGTGGTTCACAGTTCCTCCGGGTGTTGCAGGAGCCGGTCCAGGGCGGTCAGGAGACGCGCGCCGGTGGCGCCGTCGGCGGCTCGGTGATCGGCGGACAGCGTCGCCGTGAGTACGGGACGTACTCCCAGCAGGCCGTTCACGGCCACGGGCCGCTCGACGATCCTGCCCAGGCCGACGAGGGCGACTTGCGGCGGGTAGACGACGCCGAACACGGCCTCGACGCCCTGGTCGCCGAGGTTGGTGACGGTGAGGCTGGGGCCCACGGTCTCGGACGCCCGGAGTCGGCCGCGCCGTGCCCGTGCCACCAGGTCCTTGAGCGCGGTCATCACCTCGGTCACGGAGAGCGTGTCGGCGTGGGCGAGGGCGGGAGCGACGAGGCCGCCGCCCCGCAGGGAGACCGCGACGCCCAGCCGCACCTCTTCCGAGGGCACGAAGCCGTCGTCAACCCAGTGCCCGTTGAGCTCGGGCACTTTCCGTGCCGCCAGTGCGACGGCCTTGAACGTGAGTGCTGCGGGCACCAGCCGTGCGGAGAGCGGCAGTTCGCGGTTGCGGGCGTGCATCCAATCCAGGGCCGCTGCCATGTCCACGGTCGTGGCGAGGTAGAAGTGCGGGATCTCCCGCTTGGACCGGCTCATGATCCGGGCCGTGGCCGCCCGCGCCGTGTCCGGGACGGCCGGCCGCTGCGCGCCCTCGGCGGCCGCGACGGAACGGACGTCATCCGCACGGACGGTGCCGTCCCGACCGGTGCCGGTCACATCGGCGAGGTCGACGCCCAGCTCGGCGGCCAGCCGCCGTGCGAGCGGAGAAGACCTCACCCGCGGCGGAGCGGGACGCTCTTCGGCCGAGCCGTCGCCGCGCACCGGCTTCACCGGCCGTGTCGCCGGCGCGGTCTCGTCGCGCTCCGGTGCGGGTGCGGGTGCGGGTTCCGATGCCGGTTCCGCGTGCTCCACGTCCGCGCGTGTGATCCTGCCTCCCGGGCCCGAACCACGGAGAACGGTGAGGTCGACATGCAGATCCTGGGCGAGTCGGCGGACCAGGGGCGTCGATGGCGGCGGGCTTTCGGCAGGTGGACTCCCGGGCGGTCGGCCCTCGGTCGGACTGATTCCGGCCGACGGGCTTTCGGAGGTCGTGCCGATGCGTGCCAGCGGAGTGCCCACCGGCACGGTGGTGCCCTCGTCCACCAGGAGGGCCTCGACCGTACCGCTGTGGAAGCACTCCGCCTCGATCGCGGACTTGGCGGTCTCGACCACCGCGATGACGTCCCCGCGCGCCACGCGGTCACCCGGGTGCACCAGCCACTCGGAGAGCACGCCCTCGTCCATGTCGGCGCCGAGGGCGGGCATCGTGAACTCGGCCATCTCAGCTCACCGCCCGACGGGCCGCCGCCACGATTCCGGCCGGCTGAGGAAGCGCCGCCTCCTCCAGCCGGCGGGCGTAGGGGATGGGGACCTCCGCGCTGCAGACCCGTTCCACGGGTGCGTCGAGGTCGAAGAACGCCTGCTCGCAGATGCGCGACTCGATCTCGGCGGACAGGCTGCCGCTGCGCCAGCCCTCGTCGACCACGACGGCCCGGTGGGTCCGCCGGACCGAGCCGACGATCGTGGCGTCGTCCAGCGGCCGCAGCGACCGCAGGTCGACGACTTCCGCGCTGATCCCCGCGCCCGCCAGTTCCTCCGCCGCTTCGAGGGCCTTGGGCACGCAGCCGCCGTACGCGACGACCGTGACGTCGTCGCCCGCGCGACGGACGGCCGCGCGGTCCAGGTCGACCTCCTCGACGGCCGGATCGAGCGGGCCGGCCGCGTTGTAGAGGCTGCCGTGTTCGAAGAGCAGCACCGGGTCCGGGTCGGCCAGCGCGGCGGACAGCAGATGGCGGGCGTCGTCGATCGTGGCCGGCGCCAGGACCCGGAGGCCGGGGATGTGGGCGTACCAGCCCTCGAGGCTGTGGGAGTGCTGAGCGGCCAGCTGCCGTCCGGCGCCCGTCGTCATGCGGATCACCAGCGGCACACCGAGCTGTCCGCCGGACATGTGCCGCAGGGTGGCGGCGTTGTTGAGGATCTGGTCGAGTGCCAGCAGGCTGAAGTTGACCGTCATGATCTCCACGACCGGCCTCATCCCTGCCAGTGCGGCGCCGATCCCCGCTCCGACGAACGCGGACTCCGAGAGGGGGGTGTCGCGGACACGATCGGGACCGAATTCCTCCAGGAGGCCGAGGCTCACGCCGAAGCATCCGCCGTAGCGGCCCACGTCCTCGCCCATCAGGAAGACCCGGTCGTCCGACGCCAACGCCTCGCGCAGGCCCTCCCGAAGGGCCTCCCGGAAGGTGGTGGTGCCGTCGTCGGGGTGGGCCCGCGGTCGCGTACGCGTGCTCATGACAGGACCTCCTCGTGTCGGCCCGTGACATGGAGCAGCAGGTCTTCGGCCGGCTCCTCGGGAGCCTGTTCGGCCGCGCGGACGGCTCGGTCGATCGCCTCCATGACCTCGTGGTCCAGGGCCTCTTGGGCATCCGTGCCGAGGAAACCGGCCTTACGCAGGCCCTCGGCGAGGCCCGTCACGGGGTCGTGCCGCTTCCACTCCTCGACCTCGCCCTTCGGCCGGTACCGGTCCGGGTCGTACATCGAGTGCGCGCGGAACCGATACGTCCGCATCTCCAGGAAGTGCGGTCCGTTGCCGGCCCGAATCGACTCGACCGCTCCGCGCGCAGCCTTCTCCACGGCATGTACGTCCATGCCGTCGACGGCCCAGGCCGCCATTCCGTACGACGCCGCCCGCATCGCCAGGTCCGTCTGGGCGTGTTCGCGGGCGAGGGCCGTCCCCATCGCGTACAGGTTGTTCTCGCAGACGAAGAGCACGGGCAGCCCCCAGAGCGCGGCCAGGTTGGCGGTCTCGTGGAACTCGCCCTCGGCGAAGGCTCCGTCACCGAAGAAGCAGCAGGTCACCCGGGACTCGCCGCGCATCCGGTCGGCCAGGGCCAGACCGGCCGCGAGCGGCAGGCCGCCGCCCACGATGGCGTTGCCGCCGTAGAAGCGGCGGCCGGCGTCGAAGAGGTGCATGGAGCCGCCGCGGCCGTGGCTGCACCCGGTGGCCTTCCCGTACATCTCCGCCATCACGGCCTCGGGCGGTACCCCACGGGCCAGCGCGTGGCCGTGTTCGCGGTACGTGGAGACGACCGCGTCCGCCTCTCCGAGCGCTTGGTTCACGCCGACCGCCACCGCCTCCTCGCCGATGTAGAGGTGGACGAAGCCCCGGATCGCCGCCGCGCTGTACAGCTCGACGCACCGCTCCTCGAAGCGCCGGATGAGCAGCATGTGCCGCAACAGACCCAGGTCGTGGGCTGCCGTGGGGGAGAGGGCGGGCGTCGCGGGTCCCCGGGCGCGACGGGGCCGCTTCGTCTGCGGTGTCCTGGCGGACGTGCCGCCATGTGCGGTGGCCATCACGGCTCCTTCCCCGAGGGCCTGGCCGTTCCGGCCGGTTCGGGTGTCTCCAGCGTCGACACGTCGCCCTCGGGCAGGCCCAGTTCACGGGCCCGCAGCAGGCGGCGCATCACCTTTCCGCTACGGGTGTGGGGCAGATCCCCGACGAACTCGATCTCGCGCGGGGCGACGGCCGGCCCGAGGCGCCGACGGGCGAACGCCAGGACGTCCCGCCGCAGTTCGGTGTCGGGCGGATACTCGGGGCGCGGCAGCACGAACGCCTTGACGATGGCGCCCGCCAGCGGGTCAGGGCGGCCGATGACACCGGCCTCGGCGACGGCCGGATGCTCCATGAGCGCGCTCTCCACCTCGAACGGCCCAATGAGGTGCCCCGCGGACTTGATGACGTCGTCGGCGCGGCCCACGAACCAGTACCAGCCGTCGGCGTCCCGGCTGACCAGGTCGCCGGTCAGATACCACCCGTCCGCGAAGCACGCCTCGTAACGCTGCTGCTCGTGGAGGTAGCCGCGGAACATCGACGGCCAGCCGGTCCGCAGGGCCAGCTCGCCCTGAGCGCCCGGCTCCTGAAGGATCCGGACGTGCCCGCCGGTGACCGCCGCCCGGCCGTCCTCGCCGCACGCCAATACGGCGGCCTCGACACCCGGAAGCGGCCGGCCCATCGACCCTGGCCGCACCGGATCGGCCGCGAAGTTGGCGATCATGATGGCACCGGTCTCGGTCTGCCACCAGGTGTCGTGGACCGGCAGCCCGAGTGCTTCCCGCCCCCAGTGCACGGCCTCGGGATTGAGCGGCTCGCCGACGCTCGCGACGAACCGGAGCGACGAGAGGTCGTGGCGCGCGCCGGGCATCGGGTCGCCGCTGCGCGGTGCGGCCCGCATGAGCATGCGCAGAGCGGTGGGAGCCGTGTACCAGACGGTGACGTGCTGGTCGGCGAGGATCCCGTACCAGCGAGCGGGGGCGAAGTCGCCTTCGTCGACGACGGTCGTCACCCCGTGGGTGAGCGGGGCGATGATGCCGTACGACATGCCGGTGACCCAGCCGGGGTCGGCAGTGCACCAGAAGACGTCGCCCTCGTGCAGGTCCAGGGCGTAGGCGGCGGTGACGTGATGGGCGAGGACCGCCTCGTGTACGTGTACCGCGCCCTTGGGGGTGCCCGTCGTGCCGCTGGTGAAGTGCAGCAGCGCCGGTTCGGCCGGATCGGTCGGCCCCACCGTGTACTCGTCCGGCGCGGCGTCGGTGAGCGCGGGGAACGACAGGGTGCCCGGGGGCGGGTCGGCCCCGGGGTCGAGGAGGAGGACGTGCCGCAGGTGCGGAAGCCGGCCCCGTACCGGGGCCACCTTGCGCTCGTACAGCTCCCGGGTCGTGACCAGCGCCCGGGCGTTGCCCAGCTCCATGCGCAGTGCGACGGGTTCGGGACCGAAGGCGGTGAACAGGGGGCACAGGACTCGCCCGGCACGCAGCGTTCCGAGGACGGTGCTGTACAGCTCGAAGCGGCGGCCGAGCAGGGTGAACACCCGCTCGCCGCGGCCCAGGCCGAGCGTCTCCAGCACGTGCGCGAAGCGGGAGCTCCCGGCCGCGAGCCGGGCGAAGGTCACCGTCGCCACGGAGCCGTCGCGGTCGACGCAGCGCAGCGCCACGCGATCGCCGTGGCCCTCACGCAGGTGCCGGTCGACCGCCTCGTATCCGATGTTGATGCCGCCGTCCGGAAGCCCGGCGAGCCGGGACCGCTCGCGGCGCCAGGAGAACGTGGCCCGGGCGCTGTCGTAGTCGGGCATGACCGGCGCCACCCACAGAGCGTTCATCGCGGTGGCTCCACGTCGAGCGCGAGATTGTCGTAGGCGTACTCGATCGATTCGTGCAGGGCGACCACTCCGTCGACCGAGCGGCAGAGCCGCACGATCACGCGGACGTCGGCGCGTTCGTCGACTCGGCCGGTGAGCCGGACGACCCCGTCGTCGACGGTCACGCGGATCGTGTCGGGAGCGAGGCGCAGGGTGTCGGCCAGGACGTCGTGCTCGATCTCGTCACGGATCGCGGCGTCACTGCGCAGGAAGGGCCGCAGCAGGTCGCTGCGACTGATGATCCCGACGAGCCGACCGGTCTCGTCCACGACGGGAAGCCGCTTCACTCCCTTGCGGTGCATCGACCGGGCCGTCTCGACGAGGTTCCAGCCCGGCTGCGCCGTGATGGCCGGCGAGGTCATCAGCTGGGCGGCCGTCTCCGCATCGGGCAGCCCTCGCTCCCGGGAAAGGAGTCGGACGCCCGCCGAACGGCCCTCCAGATCGGGGAGCTCCGCGGTGGCCCGCAACAGGTCGGCCTCCGAGACCACGCCGAGCAGGCGTCGGTCGGGGTCGACGACCGGGACCGCGGAGACGTCGTGTTCGGCGAAGAGCCGGGCGATCTGCTTGAACGGGGTCTGGGGGGCGGCGGTGACCACGTTGTGGGTCATCACCTCGAAAACCGTACGGTGCTGCATGACGGTCCTCCTTCACGCGGCGAGGCGGCCCCGGTAGCTCTCACCCTGTTGCACGGAGCCGGCCCGCGGGCAGTGCCGAATGGTCCCCTTCCGGGACGGTCGGCCCCATGACGAGCGGCCGATCGGGTCGCGGGGCGGAAGACGTGAGCACCGGTCCCGGAAGGGCCGTGGCCGGTCGCTTTCCGACGCGTGAGCCGGACGCGTGAGCCGGACGCGTGACGCGAAGGCGCTACGCGGTCGTGAACTCCGCGGCCGCGTCCACCACGCCGGGCACCGCCCGGGTGAGCCGCAGGGCCAGATCCGGGGGTACGGATGGTGGCAGGCGTCCGGCGAGCGTCACCACCCCGTCCGTGACCCGTACGGTGAGTGCGGCGTCGCCTTCGGCGATCAGGTGCGTGAGGAGCTCGTGCCTCACGTCCTCGGCGAGCTCGGCGTCGGAGCGGAGGTAGACCTTGAGCAGGTCGCCCCGGCTCACGACACCGACCGGGCGACCGTCGTCGTCCACCACGGGGAGCCGCTTGAGACGCCCACGCCCCATCAGCCGCGCCGCCCCTGCGATCGTGGCGCCGCGCGGAACGGCGACGGCCGGCGCCGACATCAGACTGCCCGCCGTCACCGGACCCGCCCTGTCGCCGTCCTCTCCCGGAACCTTGCCGAGGATGTCCGCCTCGGACACCACGCCCACCACCCGCCCCTCGGCCGACAGCACGGGAACCGCGCTCACACCCCAGCGCCGCATGGACTGGACGATTTCCTTGACCGGTGCGTCGAGCCTGGCGGACACCACCGCGTGGGTCATCACGTCGTCGACGGTACGTGGGTGCTTCATGACCGGCCTCCGGCACTTCTGCGCCCCGATTCCTGTTCCTGCGAGGGTGTCGCCGCCGGACGCCGGACGACAAGGGCCGAAAGGGGCACCTCGGGAACCGGCCAGCCCTGGCCCGGACGGTCGACCGGTGCTTTCCTGAAGGTGAGGAGGGGCCCGCCCCAGGGACGCGGGGAAGCGGCTTCGAGCCGTGCACCGCGCGATCAGGATCCGCGAGAAGCGGATGGGCCCTTCCTCCAGTCACACGGTGCTGACCGGGCGCTCCGCCGCCGCCGACCTGCTCGTCGGGGCACGGAGCCGGGACGGGCTCGTCGGTCTCGAACTCGGCAGGGGCGCCCACCGCGCCCTGCACCATGCCACGCCACGCCACGCGTCCCGTCGCCGTCGTCTCCCGGCGGCGCCTCGAGGGCACGGAAGGAGAGCCGTGATGAACACAGCCGACGACCGGCACGCCCCGCACGCCACGAGCGACCTCGGCCGCCGCGTCGCGGCAAGGCGCGCCCGACTCGGTCTGTCCCGGGAGGAACTGGCCGACCGGGCCGGCTCGACGCCCAGCTTCATCGCCTACGTGGAGGAGCGGGTTCCCACTCCGGGAATCGAGTTCCTGGTTCGGCTCGCGAACGCCCTGGAGACCACCGTCCAGGAGCTCACCGGGTCCACGGCGGACCGTGCGCCCGGAGGAGGCCGCGCCGGGTATCGGCCACGGATGGAGGAGATCGACGAGGCCGAGTGCTGGGAGCTGCTCGACGACCACGGCGTCGGCAGGATCGCCGTCGAAGGACGGGACGGGCTCATGGTGATCCCCGTGAACTACCAGGTCGTCAACGGGCGGATCGTCTTCATGACCGCCGCGGACTCGTCCCTCGCGCGCACCGCGGCGTCCGGTGCGGAGGTCGCCTTCGAGGAGGATCGCCTGGACGAAGCCTTCAGTCAGGGGTGGAGCGTGCTCCTCGTCGGTCCGGCCCGAACGGTGTCGGACGCGACCGCGGTACGGAGGATCAGGGAGGCCGTCCACTCGGAGCCGTGGGCCGGGGCCGGGCGGGACACCGTGGTGGTGCTCTCGCCGCGCCGGGTGACCGGCCGCCGTATCCGGGTGCCGGGTGCTCCCGACACGTCGCCCGGGGCAGCCGGTCAAGGGCCGTCCCCTCGGTGACCACGTACAGGCCAGTGACCACGCACAGGCCAGTGACCACGTACAGGCCAGTGACCACGTACAGGCCAGTGACCACGCACAGGCCAGTGACCACGCACAGGCGCCGTTGCGGCAGGCCGGCGACCTGCCGGCGCGGTCTCGTGCACGGAAGGCGCTCGCCGACCGGTGGAGTGTGATGCATCCGGGCGTGGCCGACAGCAGAATCGCCGCCCTACGCTCCGTCAGCCGCCGCTCACGTCAGCCGACCGCTCACGTCAAAGGGACGACGGCGACCGGCGCGGGGCTGTGGTGGATGACCGCGTGGGCGACATGGCCGAGATGCGCGCCGAGGGGGACTTTCCGGCTCCGGCGTCCCACGATGACGAGCTGCGCGGTCTGCGACGCCTCGACCAGCTGGTAGGCAGGCGAGCCCACCACCGCCGTGGGCGTCACCTCCACGCCCGCGTACCGCTTGCGCCAGGGTTCCAGCAGGTCGTCCAGGCCACCGAGGAGGTGGCCGCCCAGCTCCTCGCCGATCCCCGGGTCCATGACGGCCGCGTAGCCGTACGAGGCGGGAAGCGTCCAGCTGTGCAGGAACCGCAGCGGCCTGCCCCTGCGGGCGGCTTCGTTGAAGGAGAACGCGAGCAGGTCTTCGCACGGGTGGTAGATGTCGACGCCCACCACGATCCCGCCTTCGGGAGCCACCGAGGCACCCTCCGCGCGCACGAGGACGACCGGCCGGCGCGCCGAGCCCACGACGGCAAGGGACACGGAGCCGACGATGAAGCCCCGGACGCCTCCGAGCCCACGCGATCCGAGCACCGTCAGATCCGACTCGTTCGCGGCGGCCGTCAGTTCCTCGGCCGCCCGGCCACGCGCACGCTCCGCGAGGACCTCGAGACCGGGGTGGTCCTCGCGCACGCGGACCGCCTCGTCCCGCAGGAGGCCCTCGGCCCGCTCCGCCATGGTGCGGGCGTACGGCAGGGGAACCTCAGGGGTGTTCGGCCACTCCTCCACGTGCACCAGCCGAAGCGGCACCTCGCGCAACACCGCTGCCCTCGCCGCCCACTCCACGGCGGCGAGGCTTTCCTTTGAACCGTCCGATCCGACGGTGACCAGGGCCGTCATGGTGCGCCTCCTGAACCGTGTCCGCTCCGTTCCGTACGTGGTCCGGACGGAAGTGGACGTCCCGACCTTCAGGCTGGCGGTCCCGTGCCTCCCGGCAGCAGGGCCGGGCAGGTCTCGATCGGGGCCGAACGGCCCATCCCCGGGAAGCCGGCCACGGTGCCAGCGTTGAGGTATCCCCTCGGGACGTGCTCCCGAGCGCCGGGCGTCCCCCGGAGGAGGAAGCCATGACCAGCGAGATCCCCGCCCGACCGGAGCTCGGCAACGTCGTCGTGGGAGTCGACGGGTCCCCGTCCGCGCGCACGGCGGTGCTCTGGGCCGCAGCCGAGGCGGACCGACGCGGTCGGACCCTGCATCTCGTCCACGCCGCCGATACCGACCGTCGGGCCCTCTTCGCCGACGCCGAGACGATCCAGACGGTACGCGAAGCGGGCCGAGACCTGCTGATCGACACCGAGAGCGCGGTCCACGAGCGCTTTCCGGACCTTGCCGTCACGAAGGAACTGAGCCGCCAGGAGCCGGTCGCCGGTCTCCGGGCGGCTGCCGGCCATCGGGGCACGATAGTGGTGGGCAACCGGGGGCTCGGCGGCTTCTCGACTCTCATGCTCGGCTCCGTCGGAATGGGGGTGGCGGCCCGCGCCGAGGTGCCCGTGATCGTCGTCCGCGGCGACGGTGACCGCCCCGAGTCGGGATCGGTGACGGCAGCCGTGCACGGCGCATCGGATGTCGGCTGGCTGCTCGTCGCGGCCGCCGAGGCGGACGCACGCAAGGCGGTGTTGCGACTGGTGAGCGTCTGGAACGTGCTCACCCACGTCGGCAGCGTCGCGACCATGCTGGACGACCTGGACGAGATCGCGTGGCAGCGCGTGCACGAGATCAAGGCGCTCGCCGACCGCGTGCGTGACTTCTATCCCGGGCTCGTCGTCAGCCATCACGTCGAGACGGGCACGAGCACGCCCGGGATCCTGGTGGAGGCGAGTGCCCACACCGATCTGCTCGTCATGGGCAGAGAACACCGTGTTCTGGGCGCAGGACCGTCCCTGGGGCGCGTCGCCCACGTCCTGCTCCACCACGCCCACGCTCCGGTGGAGATCGTTCCACCCGCCTTTGCCACCCGGGTCGAGGAGCTGTGAACGAGACACTGCCCGGGACCGACCCCCGGGAGCAGCCGATCCCCGCACCCGGATGGGCCGCCGGCGGGACCGTACGAAGAGGACCGGCGCTCCGCCTGGTCGTCGCCGCACCGCGGCCCGCCCACGTCTTCCCTTGAGCACCAGGGGGTCGACGGGATCACGAGCAGGGAGGCCAGGAAGGCAGGGGGGCCGGAAAGGAGGAGGCGGCCATGACGACCGCAAGGGAGATCATGCACACCGGCGCGAGCTGCGTGCAGGAGAACGAGACCCTGATGGACGCGGCGCGCCGCATGAGCGAGCTGGATGTCGGCGCGCTGCCCATCTGCGGGCCCGACAACCGGCTCCACGGCATCATCACCGACCGGGACATCGTCGTGAAGTGCCTCGCCAAGGGCAAGGACCCCCAACGGATGACAGCCGGTCACCTCGCCCAGGGCAAGCCCGTCACCGTGGACGCGGGCGCCGACAGCGAAGAGGTACTCCGGACCATGCAGGACCACCGCATCCGACGCGTGCCCGTGATCGACGACCACCGCCTGGTCGGCATGATCAGCGAGGCGGACCTGGCGAAGCACCTGCCGGAGGAACGAGTCGGCCACTTCGTCGAGGAGATCTGCCGCTGACGGCACCAGAGCCGTGGCGCCAGGGGCCGGTCGGTCCAGGTACGGCCCTTCGGCCCGACGGACAGCTCCCGTGCACGCTGCGCCGCATGACCTCGCGGGCGGACGATGGGGTTACGGAGACGGACCGGCCCCCGTGACCCGGTCGAACCCGGTCCACCGCCCGTCCGCACCCGACCCGGGTCCTCGGCGACCGTCCTGGGCCCCGAAACGAGGAGCAGAACAATGGCCGGAGGCAAGGTGGAGCGCAGGCACAGCCTGTTCCCCGACTTCGACAGCTGGTTCAACCGCGAGTTTCCGGGACTGCCCGGATGGCGCCCCGCGACGGCCGCGCACTCCATCCCGGTGGAAGTGTCCAGCGGCGCCGGCGGGTACGTGCTGCGGGCCGAACTGCCCGGAATGGACCCCGACGACTTCACCATCACCGTCGAGGACAACCTGATCACGGTGAGCGCGGAGCACAGCGAGAGCGAGGAGGACAAAGAGCACTCGGAGTTCCGCTACGGATCGTTCCGCAGGACCGTGCGTCTCCCGGCCACGATCCCGGCCGACGACGTCGAGGCGTCGTACGCGGACGGCATCCTCACCATCCGCGTTCCGATGCCCGAGGAGAGGACCGGCGCCGCACGCACCATCCCGGTGAAGCGGGGCGACACCCCGCCCGGAGGAGCCACGTCGTGAACCCCAGGCGAGTCGGCAAGGCGGGGACATCCGCGACCCGGAACGGACCCGGGACCGGGCCCACCCCATAGGGACCGAACCCGGCACCCCTCGCTGAACGGTCTCGTCGGCCCGTCCTGGAGGCCACTCCACCCAGAGGTGCGACATGGACCACCACAATCGGTCGGAGGAGCGGCTCAGGCCGTCCGGGGGAGGAGCCGGCGGATGCGCCGCACCCCTCCTCATCCTGGTGATCGCCCTGGTCTGCGGCGTCGTCGCCGTCATGAGCCTGTGGAGCGCCGGAGCCAGGGCCGACCGCGAGCTCGCCGCCCACCGCCACCAAGTGCAGGCGACCACCACCGGGCCGGCCAAGGACCCGCCCGTCGCCAGCCGCTCCGGATCGACACCGCGGTCCGTCGCACCGGCGGTCTGGGCACAGCCCGACGACGTCCGTCGGTCCGGCACCGTCCCCGTTCCTCCCCGGACGCCCGAGGGCCGCAAGGTGACGATCTGGGTGGACGACTCCGGAGCCCCCGCGGGCCCGCCGGGCAGCGCCGCCGACCGCGCGCTGACCTCTCTCTCGGGCGGAACCGCTGTCACCGCCGCCGTCGGAGCGGTCGGGACCGGCGCCCTCGTCCTCGTCCGGCGGCGGACCGAAGCCCGCCGGCTCGCGGTCTGGGAACAGGAGTGGGAACAGGTCGAACCCGTGTGGTCCGGTCGGCTCCGCCGGGGGAGCGCTCCGGGGACCGACGATGACTGACCACGCCGCCACGGGCCGGGCGGCCACGCCCACCGAGGCGCTGCCCTTCGACCCCAGCGAGCCCCTGCCCAGGCTGCGCCGTGAACTCGCCACCGGGCCGGACGGGCTGTCCGCTCGCGAGGCGGCCCGCCGGCTCGCCGTTCACGGGCCCAACGAGGTACGACGCAAGGCCCGCTCCTCTTTCGTACGGGAGCTGACCGGACAGCTGGTCCACCCCCTCGCTCTGCTGCTCTGGGCCGCCGCCGCGCTGGCCTTCGTCGCGGACCTCGGAGTGCTCGGCTGGGCGATCCTGGCGGTCATCGCCGTCAACGCGGGCTTCGCCTTGCTGCAGGAGCGCCAGGCCGAGCGGGCGGTGGAGACCCTCGCGCGCTATCTGCCCGAGCACGCCCTCGCCGTACGCGACGGCCGGCCCCTCACCGTGGAGGCCCGCGACCTGGTGCCCGGCGACGTGATCCTCTTGGAAGAGGGCGACAAGGTACCGGCCGACGCGCGCGTCACCGAAGGCGGCGTGGAAGTCGATCTGTCGATGCTCACGGGGGAGTCCGTCCCCGCCGAACGCATGGCCGCGGCCGGGCTCCTCGGTGCTCCGTTGCTGGAGGAGCCGAACCTCGTCTTCAGTGGGACGACGTGCGTCGAGGGGGAGGCCCGGGCCGTCGTGTTCGCCACCGGCAACCACACCGAGATCGGCCGGATCGCCGCCCTCAGCCAGCGGACCCGGCGCGAGGCGAGCCCGTTGGAACGACAGGTCAGGAAGGTCGCCTGGCTCATCGCCGGCGTCGCCACCGGCATGGGGGCCGTGTTCCTGGTCCTGGGCGTGGCTGTCGGACTGCCGGTGACCGACTCCCTCACGTTCGCCATCGGACTCCTCGTCGCCAACGTCCCCGAGGGGCTGCTTCCCACCATCACGCTGGCCCTCGCGGTCGGCGTCCGCGCGCTGGCCCGCGAAGGCGCGCTGGTGAAGCGACTCAGCGCGGTGGAGACGCTCGGCTCCACGAACGTCATCTGCACGGACAAGACCGGCACGCTGACCCGCAACCGCATGCGCCTGAGAGAGCTCTGGACCGCGGAGCACGGAGCGGGAACCGGCCCCTGGGCGCACGAGCTGGTGCGGGCGAGCGCCGTGTGCACCACCGTCACCCGTGAGGACGAGGGCGAGCTGCACGGCGACCCGACCGAGGCCGCCCTCGTCACCGGAGCAGCCGACCACGGAGTCCCGGTGGATCTCGGCCGGCGCGACGCTGCACGGCGCAGACTGTTCCGCTTCGATCCGCGACTCCGGCTGATGTCGGTCGTGCAGGACGACGAGGCGACGGGTCGCCTGCGGATCGTCGCCAAGGGAGCGCCTGAAGCGGTCCTGGCCCGCGTCCTTCCCGGTTCCGCCACGGACGCGGCCCGCTCGGCGGCCGAGGAGCTGGCCAAGGGGGGCATGCGGGTCCTCGCCGTCGCCGCACGCGACCTGCCGTCGGGGGCGGAGCCGCCGTCGCGCCGTCAGGACGCCGAATCGGGACTGACACTGCTCGGCCTGGTCGGGCTGTACGACCCGCCGCGCCCCGAGGTGGCGGAGGCCGTCCGCCACTGCCACGACGCCGGGGTGCGCGTGCACATCGTGACGGGGGACAGCGGAGCCACTGCCGCTGCGGTCGCCCGCGAGGTGGGCATCGGAGTGCCCCGCCTGCACGTGGTCGCGGCCTCCGAGTCGCTGGGCGACGACGAGCTCGACCGGCTCCTCGTGGAGGGCGACGCCGAGATCGTCTTCGCCCGCTCCTCGCCCGAGACGAAGCTCAAGGTGGCCGACACCCTGCGGGCCCACGGCCGGATCGTCGCCATGACAGGTGACGGGGTCAACGACGCCCCCGCGCTGCACCGTGCGCACATCGGGGTGGCCATGGGACGCTCGGGCACCGACGTGGCCCGCGAGGCCGCCACCATGGTGCTCACCGACGACGACTTCGCCACCATCGTGACCGCGGTCGAATCCGGGCGCCGCGTCTACGACAACGTACGCAAGTTCATCGTCTACATCTTCGCCCACGCGACGCCGGAGATCGTGCCCTTCCTCGTCTTCGCGCTCTCCGCCGGCGCCGTCCCCCTTCCCCTCACCGTGCTGCAGATCCTCGCCATCGACCTCGGCACCGAGACCCTGCCCGCCCTCGCCCTCGGCCGGGAACGCTCCGAGCCCGGCATCATGCAGCGGCCGCCCCGGCCACGGCACCAGGGAGTGATCTCCCGCGACATGCTCGTGCGCAGCTGGGGCTACCTGGGCCTGATGTCGGCCGCCCTCGTCATGGTCGGCTTCTTCTACGTGCTCTGGCGCGCGGGCTGGCAGCCGGGCGATCCCACGGGTACGGGCAGCTCCCTGCACCACGCCTACGTGACGGCCACCACGGCCACCTTCGCCGGCATCGTCACCTGCCAGGTCGGTACGGCCTTCGCGGCCCGCACCGACCACGCCGCGCTGCGGGACATCGGGGTGTTCTCGAACCCGCTGCTCCTCGCGGGTATCGCCTTCGAGCTCGCGTTCACCGCCGCGCTCGTCTACGCGCCACCGCTCCAGCACCTCTTCGGCACGGCCGCCCTGCCCCTGGACGTCGTCCTGCTCATCGCGACGTTCCCGGTCCTGGTGTGGGGCACGGACGAGCTGCGGCGCGCCAGGCGGCGCCGTCAGCGCGCGGTACCCACGACCGGCTCGTCACCACCCTGGTCGAGGCGGAACGGCGGATAGGCGTCCGTCATGAGGCTCGCGTAAGCGGCGACGCGCAGGACCCAGCGGTTCAGCCCGACGATCAGGGCGAACAGATCACGCGGATACCGGTCGGTGAAGGCCACGGCGAAGCCCGCGATGAGCGTGAGGAGCGTGATCAGGCCGCCGCTCCACCAGTGCACCTCCATCCCGCCGGTGAAGAAGGCGATCACCAGGTAGTGGGGGATGGCGAGCAGCCACCACTTGACCAGCACCTGTGAGCGGGAGAGCCGCTCCGGGTAGGCGATGTCCAGCCGGGCGGGGTAGCCGGGCTCGGGGCCCAGGCTGAAGGGCGGGTAGCGGTCGGTGCCCAGGGCGCCGTACGAGTAGTACGACACGCGCCATGACCAGCGCAGCACGCCCAGGTTGAAGTCGAACAGGCCCCGTGGGAAGCGCTCGGTGAACAGGATGGCGAAGAAGGCGATCACCGCCACGACGAGGAAGGCGATCCAGAGGAAGAACAGCACGATCCAGTGGGGGATCACCAGCAACCATTTCACCAGCCACAGCCAGCGGGACAGCCGGCTGTCGAGTTCGGCCGTCACCACCACGGGAGCATGCGGGGTGCTCGGGGTGTTCATGCTCACCCCTCCTTCGGCAGGTCGTCGTCTTCGTACGCGAGCCGGTCGACGACCCCCACGACACCGTCGACGCTGTTGCAGAGCCGGAGAAGCACCGGAACGAGGCTCCGACGCCCTACGGTGCCGCTGAGCGTGACCCGGCCGTCCGTCACCTCGACCGACAGGGCGGACGGGTTCAGCCCCAAGGTGTGGGTGACCACGTCCTCGACGATCTCCTCCTGGATCGCATGGTCCCTGCGCAGGAACAGCTGGACGAGGTCGCTGCGGCTGAGGACGCCCACGAGCTGCCCGCCGTCGTCGACCACGGGCAGGCGCTTCACCCTCGCCCGGTCCATCACGCGGGCGGCCCGCACCACGCTCCACTCAGGTCGGGCGACGATGGCGGGACTCGACATGAGCACGCCCGCGGTGTCGAGCGCGGCCCCGGCGGCACGGCGGCGTACCAGGTCCGCCTCCGAGACCACGCCCAGAGGCCGGTTCGACTCGTCCACCACGCACACCGCGGTGATGTCGAACTCGTCCAGGAGCCGTGTGATCTCCTCGAACGTCGTGCCCGGTACGACGCTGACCGCCGTGGGCGTCATCTGATCCGCGACGCTGCGGTGCCTCATCGCCTGTCACCCCCGGCTCACATCGGGGACGGTGAACGGCTGAGGTGCCATCGCACTTTCCTTACCTGAGGAGTCGGCGTGCCGGCGTTGCCGCAACGGCCGCGGATACCGCCTCACCGACGGAGGTGCCCTGGGCGCAGATGGTCGCTCCGTGAGCAGTGGCTCTGTCCGTGCGACACCGTTCAGTCGAAGGCGAGCACCTCGGAGACCGGACGGCGTGGCGTGGCCCGACCGCGGGGCCCGTAGCCCAAGCGGAACACCATATGGACGAAGCCGATCGTCGAGCCGGGATCGCGTGCGTCGGTACGGAGCTCCGGCCACTCCAGCGGCTGGGACATGAGAGAGGAGGAGAGGCCGTCGAGGGTGGCCTGCAGCAGAACCCTTTGCATGGCCTGGCCGGCCTTCAGCCAGTCCTCCCGGGTGTCGCCGACCGTACCGAGCAGTGCGATCTGCGGCCTCCTCTCGAAGCGTGCCGAGACGCGGCCGGGCACCGTGCGGGGAGTGCCGAAGTCCCTGACGGGGGAGGTCACGTCGTACTGCCGCGGGCCGAAGGCGTACGCCGGGATGCCCTCGGTGCCGGGTCCTTCCCCGGCCGCGCCCGTGCGCGTCCAGGCGGCGATCTCCGCGCGCACCGCCTCGTCCGCCGCCTCGAACAGCTCGGAGACGTGGACGAGATCCATGACGGTGTCGGTGTGCCAGGCCCCGGGGACGACCAGCCGGCAGCCCTCCAGCAGAGCCGCGGCACGCAGCCCGTCGATCACCTCGGAGGGGATCCGCTCCTCGGTGAAAGGGAAGCGACTGGTGTGCCGACGCGACAGCGCGGCATGCAGGACGCCCAGTTCGCCGTCGGCGTCGTCGGGACCGTCGAGGCGCACGTCGGCGAGATGCCACGGGTCATCCGGAGAGGGCAGCAGCCGGACCACGGGACGCAGGCCCCGGTGCGCGGCAGCGACGCGCAGGCTGAACAGGGCGGCGCCGCAGCCGAGGTGGAGGGCGCGGTGGTCCGGGTCCTCGCGCGGCAGGGCGCGCAGCGGATCCCCGTGCAGTCCGATGACTCCGGTGCCCGTCCTGTGGACGAACTTCCAGGGCTGTGCGTTGTGCATCGAGGGAGCCGTGACGGCGTCTTCGATCAGCGACGTCACGAGTGGTCGGGTCAGGGCGGTGGTAGACACGGTCGGTCCTGTCTGCGGTGACTCACCAGGAGATGTCGTGGGCAGTGCGGGCGGGGGCTGTGGGACGTGTGTCGTCCTCGTGGAAGGAGAGCCGGTCCACGACGGCGACGACGCCGTCCACGCGCTCGGCGAGTCCGACGAGCGTCAGGGCCTGACTCCGCTGCCGGAGGCGGCCGCCCAGCGTCACCACGCCGTCGAGGACGTGCACGTCCACCGCGTCCGCGGGCAGCTCCATGACATCCGAGAGGACATCCTCACGGATGCGACGGCGTATCTCCGCGTCCGGGCGGAGGTAGACACAGAGCAGGTCGCGGCGGGTCACGATGCCGACCAGTCGTTCTTCTTCGTCGACGACGGGCAGCCGCTCGACTCCGCGGCGCACCATCAGCCGTGCCGCGTCCGCGACCGTCTCCTCGGCGTGAACGGTGACGGCCGGCGTCGTCATCAGGTCCCGCACGGTCAGCTCGTGGCGGGCAAGGAGGTCGCTCTCGGAGACGACTCCCACGACATGGTCGTCGTCGTCCACGACAGGGACCCCGCTGATGTCGTGCTCGGCGAGCACCTTGGCCACTTCCCTGAACGACGTCGCGGGGACGGCGGAGACCACGTCGCCGGTCATCAGACCACCGACCTTCATGTGCTTCATCGCCGCGCCTCCCGTTCGAGGGTCCGGACGGTGCTTCCTACGTACCACCCTCCGACTCGCGCGCGAGGCCTGCGAGGGCCGAACGGTCCACCCTCAGGACCGAACGGGCTCGTCACCCCAGAGGTCGCGCCCCGCTGCCGGGGCGGGGACCATTGGTCCCGTCACTACCCCCGGCGGCCCTCCAGCCTCCCGAGTCCGGTTGCCAGTGTGGAGGAAGGTCCCGCGGCCCTTGGGAGGAGAAGCCATGAACGGAACCACAGCCCGTTCCGGCCTCGGCAGGGTCGTCGTCGGTGTGGACGGATCACCGTCCGCAGACACGGCGGTGACGTGGGCGGCGGCGGAGTCGGCGCTGCGGGGCAGCACTCTCTGTCCGCAACGGTGGCCACGGGAGCGCCCGAGATCTGCCCACCATCGGACGGACCACGCTCGGTCTGCTGCAGCACGCCCACTGCCCCGTGGAGCTCATTGTTCGGCAAGGCCCCGGACACGGGAGCACGTCATGACCAGCACCACGGACCGCGGCGGCATCGTCGTCGGTGTCGACCCCGTCAAGAACCGGCACACGGCCCTTGCCCGGGGCCGCGGAGTCGGGCGTCGAGGCCGCGGCGGGTACACCGGGACGCGCGTCGGCTCCGTCGTCCACGGGCTGCCGCACCGGGCCCACTGTCCGGTGATCACCGTGCCTGCCGGGTGAGCACGCCATGACGGCGCCGGCTCCGCACCGGGCCCCCGCGCCGGTGCGGGAGACGACGGGACTCACCCAGGAGGAAGTCGCCCGACGGCTCGCCGACACAGGTCCCAACGAGGTGGCCGCGAGAAAGCCCGTACCGCTCCACCAACGGGTTCTGGCCCAGCTGACGGACCCGCTGATCATGGTGCTCCTCGGGGCCGTCGTGCTGACCCTCGCGATCGGTGACCATCCTGACGCGATCGTCATCGGGCTGGTCGTCCTCGTGAACACGACCGTCGGGGTGGCGCAGGAGATCCGTGCCGACAACGCCGTCGCCGCACTCTCCGCCCTCACCGCGCCGCACGCGCGCGTGCGGCGAGACGGCGCCGTCTGCGACCTCCCGGCGGCGGACGTCGTCCCTGGTGACGTCCTTCTGGTCGGTGAGGGCGACATCGTCGCCGCCGACGCCGAGCTCGCCGAGGCGTCCGCGGTACTCGTGGACGAGTCCATGCTCACCGGCGAGTCCGTCCCCGTCGACAAGGACGTCGGCACGACGCTGAGCGCGGGCACGGTCGTCGTGCGCGGCCGGGGCGTGGCCGTGGTCACGGCAACCGGCGCCGGCAGCGCCCTCGGCCGCATCGCGGCTCTGCTCGACGAACGGCGCGAGCAGACCCCGTTGCAGCGCCGCCTCGCCGCCCTCGGGCGCGTCCTCGCAGCCGTGACGCTCGCCCTGTGCGTCCTGGTCTTCGCCCTCGGCCTGGTCCGGGGACTCCCGCTCGGCACGATGGCGGTCACCGCCATCAGCCTCGCCGTGGCGGCGGTCCCCGAGTCCCTCCCCGCCGTCGTCACCCTGGCACTCGCACTCGGCGCCCGGCGCATGGTCGCCCGGCACGCCCTCGTGCGGCGGCTGCCCGCGGTGGAGACGCTCGGCTCCGTATCCGTCCTCGCCACCGACAAGACCGGCACCCTGACCGAGGGCCGCATGGTCGTCCAGCACCTCTGGACACCATCGGTGAGCGCCGAGCTGTCCGGCGTGGGGTACGAACCCGTGGGCGAGGTCCTGGTCGCCGGGCAGCCCGCGGCAGCGGACGAGCTCGAACCCCTCACGGAGCTCCTGACCGCGACCGCCCTGTGCAACGACGCCACACTGCGCCCGCCGGACGACGGGGCCGCCGACGGCCGCTGGACAGCCCTGGGCGACCCCATGGAAGCCGCTCTGCTCACGGCCGCGGCCAAGGCGGGCTGCCCGGACCCCACAGAACTGGCGAGGACCCGACCCCGGCGCGGAGAAGCACCCTTCGACAGCCTCCGCAGACGCATGACCACGCTGCACGCGACCGGGGAGGGCCGGGTGCTGGTCTGCCTGAAGGGCGCCCCCGAGGCCGTACTCGACCCGGCCGTTCTGCTCGACACTCCGGAGGCGCTCACGGCGGCCCGCCAGGAGGCCGCGAGCCTGGCCGCGCAGGGGTATCGCGTGCTCGCCGTGGCATCGGGCGTGCGGAACGACATCCCGAGCCCGGCCACCACGGCGGAGTCGGGACTCGCGCTCCTCGGCCTCGTCGCGCTCAGCGACCCGCCCAAGCCGCGTGCCGCGGCTACCCTCGCTTCCTGCCGGGCCGCCGGTATCACCCCCGTCCTCATCACCGGGGACCATCCGGCGACGGCTCGGGCGGTGGCGTCGCACATCGCCCTTCTGGGCGACGGCGGTGAAGGGGAAGACCACGTCGTCACGGGGGCGGACGTGGCCGCAGGGCGCGTTGCCGACCTCACCTCGGTGCGGGTCTTCGCGCGCACGGACCCCCAGCAGAAGCTGGACATCGTGGAGGCGTGGCGAGCCAGGGGAGCCGTGACCGCCATGACCGGCGACGGGGTCAACGACGGCCCCGCGCTGCACCGGGCCGACATCGGCGTCGCCATGGGCGCGCGCGGCACGGAGGTCGCGCGACAGGCCGCTGACCTCGTCCTCACCGACGACGAGCTGTCGACGGTGGTGGCGGCCGTCGACGAGGGACGGCGCGTCTACGACAACATCCGCCGCTTCCTCGTCTACGGGATGGCCGGCGGCGCGGCCGAGATCCTCGTCATGCTGATCGGCCCGCTGCTCGGGCTGCCGCTGCCCCTGCGAGCGGGCCAGATCCTGTGGATCAACCTCCTGACGCACGGCCTCACCGGCGTCGCCATGGGCGCGGAACCGGCCGCCCCGGGAGCGATGCTTCGACCGCCACGCCCACCCGGCCAGCACATCCTCGGCGGAGGCGCCTGGCAGCGCCTGCTCGTCCTGGCCGCCGTCGTCACCGCGGCCTCCCTCGGCGCGGGACTCGGTGCCCGGGCGCTGGACCTGGCTTGGCAGAGCGTTCTCTTCCTTGCCCTCCTGGCCGCCCAGCTGGGCGCCGTCCTGGGACTCCGCGCCCGGCTGTTCACCCGCAGGAACCCGTTCCTTCCCCTGGCCGTCCTCGCCTCCGCCCTGCTGGCCGGGGCAGCGCTGTACGTGCCCTTCCTGAGCTCGGTCCTGGAGACCGAACCGCTCGGCTGGGCGGGCATCGGGATCGCCGTGGCCGGAGCCCCCGCGGGGTTCGTCGCCGCGCGACTCGTCCGCACGGCCTTCCGCGGGACGCACCCGGCTGGAGCGTCGGGGACACGGGAACGGCCGTGACGAAGCGCCCGCCTGACGAGGACCACGCGCTCGACGCGGCCGGAGGTGGTGACGGAGCACGAGGGGCCGGTGCCGGCGGGCAACGAACTTCCGCGGCTGAGACCGGACGAGCTGCTCGACGAGCTCCGGGCGCGCCGAGGTGCCCCGCGTGGCTGCGGTGGCTGCCGGCAGAGCGGTCGTGACCACCCCTGCGGTCGGTCGGGTGGTACTGCCTCCCGCAAGGGGGTGGCTCGGTCAGGCGACCTGGAGGGCTGCACCCCACGCCCTGGCGCGATCCCGCTCGCCCGCGCGCAGCGGACCTTCGGTGTCCTCGATGATGAATCCCTCCGGTTCCGCGACGAGTTCGTAACCATGGCTGCGCAGCCGACGTGCGATGCCGCCGGCGGCGGCCCCGGCCAGGCGCATGTCCGCCCGGGTGTCGAAGGCCGCGGCGGCATGGGTGCCGGTGTGGGCCTTCGGGAGCGTGTCGTGGAACCAGTCGCGGACCCCAGGGCCCTCGGCGCCCTCCTCGGAGGTGAAGGGCCGCTCCGCCTTCTCGGCCTCCTGCTTCTCGGACTTCAGCCCCATCTTCCGGCTCATCCCGGTGGTCATGCCCCGTATATGGGTCGGCCCGCCGACGACCAGCAGGTCGGTGGGGCCGATGCGCTCCGGCAAGGCGTCGGCCACTGCCACGCACTCGACCTCGGCGTCCGGGTGTGCTTCCTTCACGCCCTCCCCGATGGCGTCAGCGATCTCGCGCGTATTGCCGAACAGACTCTCGTACACGATCACGGCACGCATCACGACTCATCTCCTCAGGTGCTTCCTGCTCTGCTCTCCGCCGCCGCTTCGACCGCCCGCAGCGTTCCGCGCAGCACGATGCCGACGCCCGGGGCAACCAGCGTCCAGTAGCGGCCGAACCGCGCGGTGGAAGCCGGGTCGGTGCACGCGGTGCGCGCTTCATAGGTCAGGAGGGACCGGCGTGCCCCGTAGGGATGGACCACGAAGGCGGCGGCCATCTTCGCCCAGCCGGGTTCCTCGAAGCCCACGTAGTCACCGGGTTCGACTCGGCGCCACTCGATGGTGGGCTTCCACACCTTGCCGACCGCCCCGAAGACGATCTCGCGCCCCGCGCGCTCCCCGAGGGCAACCCAGGGCTGGACCTCCGCGTCCCCCTGACCATCGGTCGCGGCGGTGTCGAACAGGTCGGACACCCGCATCGAAGGTGGCGTGGCCACGGGCCGACGGCGCACCCGGTCCGGCACCCCACGCGCCCACATGACCACGTCGAACAGCGGCGAGTGAATGGACAGCATGTCCAGATCACGGGCCGCGCGGTACACGACGTCCGGCGCGGCGGCGATCACGGCGCACTCCAGGCGGGAGTACCGGAACTCGGGCAGAGCCGCGTCGAGCAGGAGAGGCTCGGCTGTCGCGGTAGCGCTCGGCTGGGTATCCATGAGACCTCCCGGATCCGACACCACCAGTCTGGCCCACAGGAGAGACATCTCGCTGGGGCCGAACGGTCCTCGGTCGGCCGTCCGCGAGGGGACTCGAAGGCCGTCCGCCAGGGTCCACGTCCGCATCGTCGCGACTCGGGACGTGTCCATGAGCACCGGCTCGACCAAGCGTCGCGCCGGTGAGTCGATCTCGCTTCGGATCTCGTCGCGCAGCATTCGCGATGCGCCACGAGGCTGCCCGGCCCCCTGGGTGCAGGAGCCTCAGCCGGCCGTCGGCGAGCCCGGCGGGCCGGGCCCGGTCAGGGGGCGCCGGGGTGCAAGGTGGCCTCACCGGTCAGGCGCACGCCGACCCTCCGGCCCGGTTCCACCCGCAGCGGAGTGGGAGTGCGGATGTCGACCGGCTCGTCCAGGCCGACCACGGCGACCGTGACCAGAGCGTCGTGGCCGAAGAAGCGGACATCGGTCACGACGCCTTCGGCGTCGGCGCCGTCCGGCTCCGCGAGCCGGAGCTGCTCGGGCCGCAGGAGAACCAGTCCTTCGCGCCGGCCCGCCGGAGCAGCGGCCAGTGGGATGCGCCCGAGCGCGGTCGTGGCCACGTCCTTGTCGGCGGTGCCGGGCACGAGGACGGCATCACCCACGAACGAGGCCAGCCACGGGTCCACCGGCCGGTGGTAGAGCTCCTCCGGGGTGGCGCACTGGGCCACCCGCCCCTCACGCAGGACGGCGACGACGTCGGCGGTGGAGAGCGCCTCCTGCTGATCGTGCGTCACCAGCAGTCCGGTCGCACCGCTCTCCCGGAGCACGGCACGGACCTCAGCCCGTACGGCACCACGCAGTCCGCTGTCGAGTGCGCTGAACGGCTCGTCGAGCAGCACGAGATGGGGTCGAGGGGCGAGCGCACGGGCGAGTGCCACCCGCTGTTGCTGGCCGCCGGAAAGCTCGTGTGGCATGCGGTCACCGAAGCCCGGCAGACCCACCAGGTCGAGCATTTCCTCCACGCGCACCCGTCTGGCGGGGCGGTCGAGGCCACTCAGTCCGAAGGCCACGTTCCGGGACACGCTCAGGTGCGGGAAGAGCGCGCCCTCCTGGGGCACGATCCCGATGCGACGCCGCTCGGGAGACAGGTGGACGCCGGGGCCGCCGAGGAGCCGACCGGCGACGGTCACGGTGCCGGCGTCGGCCTCGAGGAATCCCGCGATCACCCGAAGCAGGGTGGTCTTTCCGCAGCCGGACGGGCCGAGCACTGCGGCAAGGGCGCCCCCGGGGACGCTGAGGTCCAGGCCGTCGAGGACCGGTGCCCCCGGCCCGTACGCCTTGACGACCTGACGGACCTCGAGCTCGTTCATGTGCGGTGCCTTCCGAGGAGGTACGAGGGGACGGCGGCCAGCAAGATCAGCGCGGCAGCGTAAGGGGCGGCCGCGGCGAAGGATCCGCTGCCGGTCTCGGTCCACAGCCGGGTCGCCAGGGTGTCCATGCCGGTGGGGCGCAGCAGCAGTGTGGCGGGCAGTTCCTTCATGCAGACCACGAAGGTGAGGGCAGCGCCGGCCGCGATGCCGGGAGACGCGAGCGGCACGGTGACCTCGCGCAGGACGCCGAACGGGCTGCGGCCGAGCGAGCGGGCCACGTCGTCGAGGACGGGCGGCGCCTGGAGGACGGCGGCCCGGGTGGCGCCCACCGCGACGGGAAGGAAGAGCACCGCGTAAGCGCAGATCAGCAGCGGCGTCTCCTGGTAGAGCGGGCGCGCGTAGCGGACGGCGAAGAACACGAGTGCGAGGGCGACGGTGATGCCGGGTACGGCGTGGCCGGCGTACGTGGCCTGTTCGAGGAGGGTGGCGAGCCGGCCGCGGTGGCGGGCGGCGATGACGCCGACCGGCAGCGCGAGCACCGCGGTGAGGGCGGCGCCGGCGGCGGCCACGCCAAGGGTGGTCAGCGCGGTGGTGGTCAGCAATGCCGGGTCCCACGTGGCGGAGGTTCCGACGGCGAGCCAGTACCCGAGCGTGGCGAGCGGGAAGCCGACTGCCAGAGCGACGACGGCGCCGCACCAGGCGAGCGCGAGGGCCTTCAGGCGTCCGAGAGCAGCGGGGACGGCCCGCCGGGCGGTTCCGGTGCCGGTGCGGGCGTACCCGGCGCGCCCCCGGGTGCGGCTCTCGGCCGCGACGAGCAGGACCGTCATGAGGACCAGGACGGCGCTGAGTGCTGCCGCCGGGGTGCGGTCGAAGCTGGCGCGGTAGGAGGTGTAGATGCCGCGGGTGAAGGTGTCGTACCGCATGAGGGAGACGGCACCGAAGTCGGAGAGCACGTACAGCGCCACGAGGAGTCCGCCGCCGGCGGCCGCGGGGCGCAGCTGGGGCAGTGTGACGCTCAGGAAGGTGTGAAGCGGGCCGTGACCGAGGGAGCGCGCCACCTCCTCGTGCCCGGGATCGGTACCGCGCAGCGCGGCGGCGACCGGCAGGTACACGTAGGGAAAGCTCGCCAAGGTCAGTGCGATCGCCGAGCCGGTGAAGCCGGCGAGGGACGGCACGGCGGACAGCCAGGCGAACGCGGTGACGTAACTGGGCACCGCCAGCGGCAGCGTGACGAGTACCGACCAGGCACGGGCTCCTGGCAGCGCGGCGCGGACCGTGAGCCAGGCGAGCGAGATGCCGATGAGCAGACAGGCGGCGACGACCACGGCGGTCAGGCCGAGGCTGCGCAGGAGCAGTTCGCCGGTGCGGGAGTCGGCGATGACCTCCCAGGCGAAGGCGGGGCCGCGTTCGAGGGCCCGCACGCCGAGGTAGCCGAGCGGCAGCACGGCGAGGGCGGCCGCGAGGACGGCGGGCACGATCAGGATCAGGGACGGCCGGCCGACACGTCCCCGCCCGGCAGGCGCCGGGGCGCCCGCCGGGCGGGGGTCGCGAAGGACCGGGGCGGAGGGCTCCGGTGCGGTCACGTCAGACCAGTCCGACGTCCTGCAGCATGGCCAGCGTCTCCTTGAGGGAGGCCAGCCTGCCGAGGTCGATCTTCGGCGGCTGCAGGGTCTCCAGCGGCGGTACGCCCTCGGCGGTCTTCACTCCGGCGGCAAGCGGGTACTCCTTGGTCTCCTGGGCGAAGTACTCCTGGGCTTCGGCGGAGAGGAGGTAGTCGACGGCCTTCTGCGCGAACGCGGCCTGCTTCTTGTCGGCGCCCTTGAGGACTCCGACGCCGGCGACGTTGACCAGGCCGCCCGGGTCGCCCTTGGGCAGGTAGTGGACCCTGGCCTTGAGCTTGTCCGCGCCCTTCTCAGCGGCCTGCTCGTACCAGTAGTAGTGGTTGATCAGGCCGAGCGAGACCTCGCCCTTGTCGACGGCCTCCAAAACCTTGAGGTTGTTCTCGTACGCCTTGGGCTCGTTGGCCTTGAGGCCCTTGAGCCAGGTGCGGGTGGCCTCGTCGCCCTCCAGGACGCGCATGCCGGTGACGAACGCCTGGAAGGAGGCGTTGGTCGGAACGAATCCGATCCTGCCCTTCCACTCCGGCTTCACCAGCTCGTGGACGCTGTTCGGAGGCGTCGGCACCTGGTCGGGGTTGTAGCCGAGGACACGTACGCGGCCGCTGACGCCGACCCAGTCGCCCGCGGAACCGCGGTAAGCGGCGTCCACCTCGTCGAGGGTGGCCTGGGGCAGCGGAGCGAGGCGCTGTTCGTTGGAGAGCGCACCGAGCGCACCCGCGTCCTGGGAGAGGAAGAGGCCGGCCTCGGTCTTGTCGCCCTCCTCCAGGAGCTGCGCGGAGAGTTCGGCGCTGTCGCCGTAGCGGACCTCGACGTTGGCGCCGAGGTGCTTCTCCAGCTTCTCGATGATCGGCTTCACGAGGTTCTCGTTGCGGCCGGAGTAGATGACGAGGTCGGCCGGCTCGTCGCTGCCGCAGGCGGCAAGGAGGGGGGCGAGCAGGACGGCCGCGGTGAACGCGGTCAGCGTGCGGGCCAAGGGGCGGCGCATACGGGAGGGGCCTTCCTGCTGTTCTCTACCGGGAAACCTGTGAATACGGCATTGATAAGGTAAAGCTAACCTAAGGGTCAAGTCAGGCTTTGATAACGACCCAGTCGCAGATCGGCATCCGGAGCAACCTCCCCCTCTTTTCGCTAAGGAAAGCCTTACCTACGATGCGCCCGTGACGCTCCTCCCCGCCCCGCCCGTCGGCGGCCACGCCCTCCCTCTCGCCCGCGACCTCGCACGCCACGGCGACCGCACCGCCCTGCTGACCGCCGACGGTGAACTCTCCTACCGTGAGCTGGCCGCGCGGGTCGACGAGACGGCCCGACGCCTCGGCCAGGAGCGGCGACTGCTCCTGCTGCCGGGCGCCAACACCATGGGGGCGCTCGTCATTCATCTGGCCGCCCTGTCGGCCGGCCACATCGTGCTGCTCGTGCCCGGCGACCACCACGAGTCGGTCGCCGCGCTCACCGCCGCATACGACCCGGACGTGGTGGTCCACCCGGACGACGGCGACGAGTGGCGCATCGAGGAGCGGCGCCCCACCTCGGCACACGCCCTCCACCCCGACCTCGCCCTGCTGCTGAGCACCTCCGGCTCCACGGGCTCGCCCAAGCTGGTCCGGCTCTCCCACGAAAACCTCCAGGCCAACGCCGAGTCGATAGCCACGTACCTCGGCATCCGCGATACCGACCGGGCCGCCACTACCCTGCCGATGCACTACTGCTACGGCCTGTCCGTCATCCACAGCCACCTGCTGCGCGGCGCCGGACTCGTCCTCACCGACCTCTCGGTCGCCGACGCCTGCTTCTGGGACCTCTTCCGGACGGCCGGCGGCACCGCGCTCGCGGGCGTCCCGTACACCTTCGATCTGCTCGACCGAGTCGGTTTCGCGGACATGGAGCTCCCCCGGCTGCGGTACATCACCCAGGCGGGCGGCCGTCTCGCGCCCGAACGGGTCGTGAAGTACGCCGCACTGGGACGGCGGCGCGGCTGGGACCTGTTCGTCATGTACGGCCAGACGGAGGCGACGGCGCGCATGGCGTACCTGCCTCCCGCGCTGGCCGCCGAGCACCCGACGGCCATCGGCGTCCCTGTTCCGGGCGGCACGTTCCGCCTGGAGCCGGTCGAGGACGCGTCCGACGGCGTGGGCGAACTCGTCTACACCGGCCCGAACGTCATGCTCGGCTACGCCCACACCCCCGAAGACCTCGCGCTGGGCCGTACGGTCGACGCCCTGCGCACCGGCGACCTCGCCCGCCGCACTGAGGACGGCCTGTACGAGATCGTCGGGCGACGCAGCCGCTTCCTGAAGATCCTCGGCCTGCGCGTTGACCCGCAGCGGATCGAGGCCCTGCTCGAACGCCACGGTCTGAACGCCCTGTGCACGGGCGACGACGAGCGGGTCGCCCTCGCCGTCGTCCCCACACCAGGTTGGGACGAGCGGCGCATCCGAAGACAGGTGGTGGACGAATGCGGCCTTCCCGCCCGCGCCGTCCACGTCCGTCTGTTGCCCGAACTGCCCAGGCTGGCCAGCGGCAAGCCCGACTACCAGGCGGTACGCGCGCTGAGCCGGTCGGCCGCACAGCCCGCGGCCGACGGCGAGCAAACGCCGGACGACCTCTGCGCGCTCTACGCACGGATCCTGGACCGCCCCGACGTGACGCCCGACAGCTCGTTCGTCTCCCTCGGCGGCGACTCCCTGTCGTACGTCGAGATGTCCCTCCACCTCGAAGCACGCCTCGGACGTCTGCCCGTGAACTGGCACACGACACCCATCCGCGAGCTGGAGCGGCCCGCCAGGATCGGGAGGGGCGGCCGGTCGCGGCGGAGGAGCCTGGAGACCAGCGTCGTCCTGCGTGCGGTGGCCATCGTGTGTGTCGTCGGCTCCCACATCCGTCTCTTCGAGATCCGCGGCGGAGCCCACCTACTGCTCGCCGTCGCCGGGTTCAACTTCGCCCGCTTCCTGCTCTCCTCGGACGAACGCGCCGAGCGGACGCGTCGCTCGCTCCGCAGCATCGCGCGGATTGCGGTCCCCACCATGGCCTGGACCGCCGTCGCCCTCCTCATCAGCGACGACTACGACCTGTCCAACCTGTTCCTCCTGCACAACGCGCTATGGCCGGAGGTCATGGGGGCCGGCATCCATCTGTGGTTCGTCGAGGCGCTCGTCTACATCCTGCTGGCCCTCACGGCACTGCTCGCCACCCCCGCGGTCCACCGCCTCGAGCGCCGGTTTCCTTACGGGCTGCCGGTCGCCCTGGCCGGTCTCGGACTGCTCACCCGCTACGAACTGGTGGGCCTGCCGGCCCGCGCCCAGATCACCGACGCCATCACCGTGTTCTGGCTCTTCGCCCTCGGCTGGGCGGCAGCCCGGTCGCGCACCGTGCCGCACAGGCTGCTGGTGACGGCCACCGCCCTGGCCAGCGTCCCCGGCTTCTTCCCCGGAGAGCCGCGCCGGGAGCTGTTCGTCATGGTGGGCTTCTGCCTCCTGGTGTGGTTTCCCACGCTGCCGAGTTCTCGTCGCGTGAACCAGGTGGCCGGCCTGCTCGCGGGCAGTTCGCTCGCCATCTACCTCACGCACTGGCAGGTCTTTCCGCTCTTCGACGACGTCTCGGAACCCCTGGCGCTCATCGTCTCCCTGCTCTTCGGCATCGGATACGCCGCAGCCGTCAACCGGCTCGTCCGGTGGGTGGCGGACCTCCGGACCGTCAGACGCCACACGGCGGGCACCGCCGCTCAGCCGTGTCACGCACCTCGACCGCGCCCCGGCCGTACCATGAGGCGGCGCAGGGTCAGCGACCTGACGCTTTCTCATCGAACCCATGGGGCAGGGGGAAGATCAGGACGATCGGTGGTGCAGCGCACGGGCTTGAGGAGTACAGGCGAGAGCTGACCGGTCACCGCTCCGGGACGCCGAGGCAGTACGCGAAGGCCGAGAACGCAGCACAGGAGACCCTCGCCCGGGCGCGGCGAAGCATCGACCTCTTCGAGGGCCGATCCGCGCCGTTGCGGTGAACCGGATCCTCACCAACAGCACCGAGGGCGGCACGGTGCCGCGCACGGTCGCGGCCCGTTGAGACGACAACTCCCCTTTGAAACTCGTCGACACCCGCCCTGCCGCCAAGAGTCACCGGACCAGCAGGTTCTCCGTCTACTGGTGGTACACGCCTCGTGTGGCCGCTGACCAGCGGAAACGACGACGATTCGGCCAGGCTGCAGGCGGCTGGTCCGCGTATGGCCCGGATCTTGGTCGGCCTTGTCCCTAGCCCCGAAGGGCGACCGCCATGCGGGAGCAGTTCGCACCGAAGTGACAGCCGCGGCCGACGGCGAGTTCACCGACTGCCCTTCGCCTGCCATGGCGGTTGTGGTCGGGGTGCTGGTGGTCGGGGGACGCGTCGGGAACCGGGTGTGGCCAGCGGTGGGATGGATGGCTGCGACCTTGTTCGCGCTGGCCGGATTCCGCAACACGGCCGAGGGGTCGTCGCCCATCGGCTGCCTGCTCGACTGCACGGCGCTTCTCGGGGTCGTGGCGTTCGGCGTGGTCATGGTCCACGTGGTGCCGCGCGGGACGCCGGTCGAACCGGCACCGTCCTCGGACGAAGCATGAGAGGCGGTTGCTGGGGAGGATCAGGCGATGGCTCCGCGCAGCAGGATCGCGGTGATGAAGTCAGGAGCCTGGCGGGGCCCCATGTGGCCTTCAAGGGTCAGCTCCCACGCGGTCTCGGACAGGCCGCAGAAGGTCGAGGCGAGCCAGGTGGCCGGCATGTCCTTGCGCAGCAGGCCCGACGCCTGGCCGCGTTCGACGAGCGCGACGGTCCTGTCGAAGACGACGTCGGCCCGGGCGCTGGCCTCGGGCACGCCCAGGACGTCCGGCTCGACGTAGACCAGGTTCCACAGTTGGGCGAAGGGGACGTAGTCGTGCACCAGCGCGGTCATTACCTGTCCCATGGGCGCGGTGTCGGCCTCGGCCCGGGAGAGGGTCCGCTCGCAGTCGTCCAGGATCTTCTCGGCCATCGCCTGGACCAGGTGCTGGCGGGTGGGGAAGTGGCGAACCAGGGTCGCCCGGCTGATGCCCGCACGCTTGGCAATGGTCTGCATCGACACCGCTCGGTCCTTGGCGAGTACCGGGATCGCCGAGTCCAGCACCTCTGTCGCGTCTGTACGCATCGCCGAGAAGACTCCCATGCCTCTATTGACACACTGGTGTTTCAATTTATTCTTTGAAGTGTCAGTCTCATTGTACTGAAGAGGGGGTGTCACCCGTTGCCCGGAAACCTCGTACGCTCCGCGGCCACCGCCGCGACCTGCCCCCTCCTCCCCGTTTCCACCGCTGTCGCGCGCACCGTGTCCCCACCGCGGAATGTCCTGGCGTCCAGCAGGAGCGCCGCCCGGCCGACCCCGGTCGCAACCCCGCGCCCGGGGCGGCCGGGGCCGGGGCCGCCACATCCGTTCCAGTGAGCCCGAACGCCTGGCCGGCCCATGCCGCGCTGTGGCGAGAGATACGCACATCCCCGGCGAGGGCTGTTCCCGAACGGACCAGATCCGGGCCGCTCCGAGCCCGCCCGGCTTCTTCGGGCGCGGCCAGGCTCCGCACGGGGCGGAACGTTGACCGAGATTCTTCAGAGACCCTGTCAGATCGCAGATCGGTATGAACATGACGATGCACCGTCGACGCTTCCTGCAGAGTGCGGGCCTCGGCCTGCCCAGCCTGGCCCTGCTGACCGCCTGCAGGGCGGACGACATCGACGCCGCCACCGCGTCGGAGCCCTCCGGCCGCACCGGCGTGATCGTCATCGGCGCCGGGATCAGTGGCCTCGCCGCCGCCCGTCATCTGGCCGACCAGGGCGAAAGCGTCCTGGTCCTCGAAGCCCGCGACCGGATCGGCGGCCGCATCTGGACCAGCGACGCATGGGACGGCGCACCGGTCGACCTTGGCGCATCCTGGATCCACGGCACCGACAAGAACCCGATCACCGCGCTGGCCGAGAAGGCCAAGGCGCGGATGGTGGAGACCGACCTGGAGAGCACCACCGAGTACCTCACCGACGGCAGCGAGGCCGAAGGCGCCCAGGCCCAGGCCCTCGAACGCTGGCGGGACGAGACCGCCGACGCCCTGACCGCCTACCAGAACAGCCAGGACAGGGACGCCGCTATGCGCGGCGTCGTCGAGCGCACGCTGGGCTGGTCCGGGCTGACGGCTGCCGACAAGGCGATGGTCAACAACGCGTTCAACGACTACGAGCACGAGTACTCGGGCAGCGTGCGCCAGATGTCGGCCCTGTACTTCGACAGCGACACCAAGATCAACGGCCCCGATGTGCTGTTCCCCGACGGCTACGGGCAGATCACCGACCTCCTCGCGGCCGGGCTCAGCATCCGTACCGGGCACGTTGTCAAGCACGTCGACTGGGACTCCGACGGCGTCACCGTGGCCACCGACAAGGGCACCTTCCGGGCCGGCCAGGTCGTGGTGACGCTGCCCCTGGGTGTGCTGCAGAGCGGCGCGGTCACCTTCGGCCCCGGCCTGCCCGCGGCCAAGCGCGCCGCCATCAGCAAGCTCGGGATGGGGCTGCTCAACAAGTGCTACCTGCGCTTCCCCCGGAAGTTCTGGCCGGACACCGACTGGCTGAACTACGTGCCGGCGTGGGACAAGTACGGGCAGTGGGCGCAGTGGATCAACGTCACCCGCGTCAACGGCCAGCCGGTGTTGCTCGGATTCAACGCCGCCGACTTCGGGCGGACGATCGAGAGTTGGGGCGACGCGGAGATCGTCGACAGTGCCATGGAGACGCTGAGGACCATCTTCGGCCGTGACATCCCCGCGCCGACCGGCTTCCAGATCAGTCGCTGGGCGTCCGACCCGTATGCGCGCGGCGCGTACTCGTTCAACAAGCTCGGCTCCACACCGGTCATGCGCGACCAGCTCGCGGCAGGCGTGGGCGACCGCGTGTTCTTCGCCGGAGAGGCGACCCACCGCAAGTCCTTCGCGACCGTCCACGGCGCCTACCTGTCAGGAATCCGCGCCGCCGAGGAGATCACGGGCTGAGAGAGCCGTACACAACAGAAGCCATCGGATCCTGTCCCCGCCGCATACACGGCGGGGACAGAGTCGCGCCCCAGGGGAAACCGGCCGCCACGCTGGGGCGAACCCGTCCGGGAGATCACCGCCGGATACGATCCGGGGCGATTCCGGACGCTGGCCTGAACCGCCCTCGCCATCCCGTTCCGCCCGCTCGACCCGCACGGAGCCAGCATGACCGCAGAGCCCTTCACCACCCCATCGCCCTCGGCCTTCCAGGCGCTGTCCCCGGAGGACCCCCGCGAGATCGGCGGCTACCGCATCAGCGCGCGACTCGGCGCGGGCGGCATGGGTCACGTCTACCTGGCCCACACCCCGGGCGGGCGCCCGGTCGCGCTCAAGGTGATCAGGCCCGAGCTGGCCCAGGACCCCGAGTTCCGGTACCGCTTCGCCCAGGAGGCCGCCAGCGCGCGGCGTATCCACGGCCTCTACACCGCCCAGGTGGTCGACGCCGGCACCGACGCCGCCACCCCGTGGCTCGCCACCGCGTTCGTCCCCGGTCCCTCCCTCCAGCAGGTCGTCCACCGCCACGGCCCGCTGCCCGAGCGGACCGTCCTGCTGCTGCTCGTCGGTATCGCCGAGGCCCTCCAGGCGATCCACGCCGCGGGCGTCGTCCACCGCGATCTCAAGCCCGCCAACGTCCTCGTCGCCGCCGACGGTCCCCGCGTGATCGATTTCGGTATCGCCCGCGCCACCGACGCCAGCCCCCTCACGGGCACCGGGCTGCGCATCGGCTCCCCTGGCTTCATGGCCCCCGAACAGGCCCTCGGCCTTCCCGCCACCCCGGCCACCGACGTCTTCGCCCTGGGCGCGCTCATCGCGTACATAGGCTCCGGCGCGTCCCCCTTCGGAGGCGGGCCCGAGCATGCGGCCCTCTACCGGGCGGTCCACGAGGAACCCGACCTCTCCCGACTCCCGTACGGCCTGCACGAACTGGTGTGGCTCTGCCTGGCCAAGAACCCCGAGGACCGGCCCGGCACCGGCTGGTTGATCGAAGCCGCCCGCAGTCACCCCGCCACCGGCGGCGAACTCCGCTTCTCCGACGGCTGGTTGCCCCGGCAAGTCAGCAGCGAACTCCACCGCCACACGGATCTTCCGGCCACGCCGCCTCCGCCCGCCACCGTCCTCGACCCCGCCCGCGCGGCGGCCGATGCCCCGACCGCACGCGCCCTCGCCACTCCGGCGCCCCCTGCGCCGCAGCCGCCGGCCCCCGCCAGACGTAGAGCCACACCCCCCGCGCGGCGAGGCGCCCGCACCGCGCTCCTGACAACCACCGCCCTCCTCGTCGGCGCGACGGCAGCCTTCCTCCTGATCGACTCCGGATACCTGGACGCCTCCGACGAGCCGGGCGCCGCACCGGCCGCCAGCCTCCCCCCGTCCACCCCGCGGCCTGCCACCACCCACGGCTACACCGTCCCCTACACGAACGTCGAACTCACCTCCCCCGACTCCGACTACGAGATCGACCTGAGGACCGGGAAGGTGAGCCAGGAAACCCCCGCCTGGTACCTGGGCCGCGAAGCCGGCGAGTTCTACGTCCCGGACGACAGCACCACCTACATCGCACCGGACGACGGCCCTCTCGCCCTCCCCGACTGCCTCACCGGCCTCGACACCCAACCCGCCTCGGCCCTGCCCTTCACCACCCTGCGCGCCAACCGCAGCTTCTGCGTCCGCGCCTATGGCGGGCAGGACATCGCCATCATCCGCACCCTCAACTCCCCATCGGACGACAACCCGGTCAAGGTCTCGATCACCTACTACCGCCGTGCCGGCTGAGCCCGAAAACGGTCCCGCCCCATCGGCGCAGGAGCCTGGGAGCGGCACCCGCGACACCTTCGCTGAGATCCTCCATCGCTGCACCCGCAGGCGCCGCGAGGTCGGCTCCGTCGTGCCCGCGCAGGGGGTCGGCACCGAGCAGGCGAGCCGGGGCACGCGCGTGGAGCAAACCACGGGCGTCGACCCGTACGTGAAGGACCTGGGCCACGGCAACAAGTCATCACCCGCGTGATCTGGGCACGCTGACCCGCGACAACGGAAATGGCGCCGGCTGGTCGAGACGGCCCTGAGCCCGTCGGCGTAGGCAAGCCGCTTGAGGTGTTCCGCTGCGCGCGGGCCTCCGTTGCTGCTGCGCTCCGGTGATCCGAGGGTGCCGCCGCCGTTTCCCGTATGGCAAGGGCCGAACGGGGGCCGTCGGGGCCCGGGCGGCCCTGGCAGGAGCCTTCGGCGCGTGCTTTCCTGAGAGTGAGGAGAGGTCCTCCTGGAAAGACGCGGAGAAACGGACTTCGAGCCGCGCACCGCGCAATCAGGATCCGCGAGAAGCGGATGGGCCCCTCCTCCCGACGTTCCCGTGTCGCGAGGTCCGGGCGGGCCACGGCCGGGACCGACCGGCCCTACCCGGCCTCCTCCTTCCCGTGCGAGCGTGGCAGCGAGGCATCCGGCATCCCGAAAGGCGGTGGGGGCCATGGAGACGCCCCTTGTGGTCGGAGTCGACGGTTCCGACGCCAGCCTCACGGCGACGGACTGGGCCGCCGACGAGGCCGTACGCCTGGGACTCCCGCTGCGTATCGTGCACGCCTCGCGGTGGGAGCGGTACGAGGGCTCCGTACCGGCCTGGAGCCTGAACCGCCCTTCCGGGCAGGTGCTCGCCGAGAACATCGCCGCCACCACGGCTGAACGTGCCCTGCGTCGCGCCCCGGGCCTGAAGATCACGACGGATGTCCTCGCCGAGGACGCGGCGAGCGCCCTGCTCAGGGAAGGACGCTCGGCCGAGGCGATCGTCGTCGGATCCCGGGGCCGCAGCGAACTCGCCGACCTCCTGCTCGGCTCCGTCGGGCTCATCGTGGCAGCCCGTTCCGACGGTCCCGTCATCGTCGTGCGCGGCCACCGGCACGCCTTGGAGGCGCGCCACGGCAGCATCCTGCTCGGCATCGGCGAGTACGACGTGGACTCGCCCGCCGTCCGTTTCGCCTTCCGCGAGGCGGCTCTCCGGCAGGCCGACCTGGATGTCGTCCGCGCTTGGAGGCGCCCGGCACACGAACCGGTCGCCCATCCCCTGCTCACAGGCGACGCCTCGCACCACGAGGAACAGCAGGCGACCGTGCTCCTCGACAAGGCCGTGGAGGCTGCCGTCCGGTCCTATCCGGAAGTGCGGATGCGGCGCACCACGGTCGAGGGCCCCGCGCACAGGGCGCTCGTCGAGCGGTCGGCGGCGGCCGACCTGCTGGTCGTCGGAGCACGGCGTCGCGAGGGCCACGTCGGCATGGAGCTGGGCCGGGTCGCCCACCGGGCCCTGCACCACGCCGCCTGCCCGGTCGCCGTCGTCCCGCAGGGCCACGGCGCTCCTACCGGGGGTGAACGGTGATGACCGGCGCCACTCCGCACGCTCGCGGCGACATCGGCCGCCGGGTCGCCGCCCGGCGTGAGGCTCTCGGCCTGACCAGGGAGGAGGTGGCCGAACGCGCCGGTTCGGCACCGAGCTACATCCAGTACCTGGAGGAGCAGGTGGCTACCCCGGGCATCGCCTTCATGGCCCGTCTTGCCAACGCCCTGGAGTGCACCGTCCAGGACCTCACCGGGTACACGGCCGACCTGCCCGAAGGCACCGGCCGAGCAGGACGCGATGCCCGGCTCACCGAGCTGGACGAGGGGGAGTGCCTGCGCCTGCTCGGCACCCACGGCGTCGGGCGGATCGCCTTCACTACCGGAGACGGTCCCGCGGCCTTCCCCGTCAACTACCAGATCGACCACGGGGAGATCGTCTTCATGACGGCGCGGGACGCGGCTGTGGTCCGTACGGCCGGGACGGAGATCGCCTTCGAGGCCGACCACGTGGACGAGGCCTTCAGCCAGGGCTGGAGCGTCCTCGTCGTTGGCCCGGTCCGCCACGTCACCGAACCGTTCGCCACCCGACGACTGCAGAGCGCGATGTACACGGGACCGTGGGCGGGGGAGGGGCGGCACGTGGTCATGGTCTTGGCACCGCGCCGTGTCACCGGCCGGCGCATTGTCGTGGAAGGCGCGCCCGGAGCCGGGGGTCGTTCGGACGGCCCGGCGTAGACGGCCCGGCGTGGCCGGGTGCCAGTGCTTGGCCGTGAGGTCCGGGCGTGTGCCCGAGCGGTACCACCGCGGCGGATCACCGCGCGCCACGTCGCCGAGATGGGGCCCGAGCGGTATCACCCGCTGGCGGCGACCGGCGACCGCCGGACAACGCGTTCCGAGACGCCTCGAGCTGTTGACACGCGGCGGACCCGAAGATGGCCTTCGCCTCCTCCTCGGCCTCCATGCCCCGGCTGATGGGCGCTCACCTCAAGACCATGGCGGCCGGTCGGGCGTCGGATGCATAGGCTGATGGGGTGGAGGTGTCTTCCAGTCGGGTGGGACAGTGTTCACGATCTACGCCACGCCGAGCGGTGGCCAGGCCGCCCATACTCTGGCCGGCTGGGCCGTCACGGACCTGGACGCGGAGATGGAGGTTCTGCGCGCTCGCGGAGTCACGTTCGAGGAGTACGACCTGCCGGGTCTGGTGACGGTCGACGGAGTGGCTGAGGCGGGAGGGGTTCGTTCGGCCTGGTTCAAGGACAGCGAGGGGAACATCCTCGCTCTGGTCGAATCGGCTTCCGGGTGACGACCGCGGTCGTCGCCTCGTGGGCCCTACGGGACAACTCGGCGGGGCTCGCGGTGGACATCGCTCGGTGGGTCCTCTGATCCCACCCCGTACAGACTGATCCGTTCTTTCGCAGGTCACTCATGCTGCGCCTGCTGTTCGGCGTGGACCGGCAGACCACCACCCGGCCACCCCCGTGGCGTGGCCCCTGCCCGCCGAGCGCGGGTGCGCCGTCGGCTGCTGGGTGTTCCCGTCGTTGAGCTCACTGCCTCGAGTCCCGCGCCGACCTGGGCCGGCATGACGGGCTCTCCCCGAGCGTGCCCCCGATGCGTGCGGGTTCGGCATTCCGCGGGACCAGTCCGCGCTCCACGGGAGCGGTCCGTGCCCAGGGGGCCGACAGCGTTCGAAAGGGACCGAAGGGCCCATTGCCGGGCGTCCCGCAAGGGAGCCAGCGTGGAAGGTGCCGCACCTTGGGCGGACGCATTCCCCCCGCCCCGGGACGTACTGCCGAGGAGGAGCGATGAGGAGCGACTTTCCCGTCCACCCGGAGCTCGGCACCGTCGTCGTGGGGGTCGACGGCTCCCCGTCCGCTCGGACGGCCGCCCTGTGGGCCGCCGACGAGGCGGCGCGGCGCGGCCAGTCCCTGTGCCTCGTGCACGCCGCCGACACCGACCGGCGCGCCCTGTTCGTCCGTGCGGAGACTCTTCAGGCGATACGCGAGGCGGGTCGCGACCTGCTCGACGAGACGGCCGTCGCAGTCCAGAAAGATCACCCCGACCTGACCGTGGTCAAGGAACTCAGCAAACTGGAGCCGGTGGCCGGACTCACCTCCACCGCCGGCCGCCGGGGCACGATCGTGGTGGGAAACCGGGGTCTCGGCGGGTTCGCCGCGCTGATGCTGGGTTCCGTCGGGCTGGGTGTCGCCGCTCGCGCCACTGTCCCGGTGATCGTCGTGCGTGACCACGGGGACCGGCCGGAGACCGGCGTGGTGACCGCGGCCGTGCACGGCGCCTCCGACCTCAGCTGGCTGCGCGTCGCGGCGGCCGAGGCCGAAGCACGCAAGGCCTCGTTGAGACTGCTGAGCGTGTGGAACGTGCTCACCCACGTCGGCAGCGTCGTGACCATGCTCGACGACCTCGACGAGATCGCCCGGACACGGGTCCGGGAGATGAGGGAGATCGCCGATCGCCTGAGGCACGACCACCCGGAACTTGACGTCAGCCACCACGTCGAGACGGGCACCAGCACCCCGGGCATCCTGATCGACGCCAGCGCCCACGCGGACCTTCTCATGATGGGCACCGAGCACCGTGCCCTGGGCGTGGCGCCGACACTCGGACGGGTCGCCCACGTCGTGCTGCACCACGCCCACTGCCCCGTGCAGATCGTCCCGTCCGGCTTCACGGACTGGGAGCGCCGGGAGGAGCAGTGAACGAGATCGTGCATGGAGTCGATCCGCGCGATCCGTCGATCCCCGCGCTCGTCTGGGCCGCTGAGGAAGCCGTACGTCGCGGACTGCGGCTGCGTCTCGTCGTCGCCGTGCCCCCGGCCCACGATCGACTGCGTCACGACGTGGGTGGTCACCTGAGCGCTCTGCGACTCCGGGCCGAATCGGCGCTCGCCAATGCCGAGGACCTGGTGCGCGAGCTGCGCCCCGGGCCGCCGACCCAGGCGGAACTCGTCGACGGGAACCCAGCGGAGGTTCTCGTGGCCAGGACGCCGTACGCCGATCTGGCCGTGGTCGGCTCACGGCACCTGGGCCGTGTCGCCGAGGTCCTCAGCGAGGGGTCCGTGGTCGTCCCGCTCACCGCGCGCGCCGAATGTCCCGTCGTCGTGGTCGGGGAACCGGCGCACCCCGCCGTCCATCCGCCGTTCATCGTCGTCGGCGTGGACGGCAGTAGCGGCTGCCGGGCGGCCGTCGCCTTCGCCGTGGCGGAGGCGAGCCTGCGCGAGGCACGACTGCGCGCCCTCCGGGTCTGGTCCCGCCCTCTGCATGCCCGCGACGACGTCGCCCAGAGGCTGTCCGAACGCCGTCGGCTGCTCGCCGAGTCGCTGGCGGGCTGGGCCGAGCGGTACCCAGACGTCGACATCGAGCAGGAGATCGTACGCGGCCACCCCGTCGAGGAGCTCACCCGCGCTTCCCAGGAAGCCCTTGCGCTCGTCGTCGGCCGAGGGGGCCAAGGCGACGACTCCGCCACAAGGCTCAGCTCCACGGTCCGCGGCCTCCTGCACGGAGCGGCCTGCCCCGTCATCACCGTCCCACCGCCCCGGGCGACAGGGACGGTCGGCACCGCGCACAGGGCCGACCGGGCCCGGTCGCGCACGGACCGCCCGGCCCCCTCCGATTGATCCCCTCGGCTCTGGGGTGGCTCCCTTGCCCACGGGAGAGTGGGAGGACGACAGTCCCTCGGACCGTGGTCCGGGCCCGGAGAGGTGAGGACGATGCAGCACATCCGGATCCACCGGCGGCCCCAGCCGCCCCGCCGGCCCAGCCCCCTCGACCTGCGGACGCCGTCCGGCCGCCCGCTCCCGTACTGAGACCTCGGTCAGAGCCGTGGCGGACGTGGAGGACATCGTGAGCGCCATCAGGGAATCGGAGTCCAGGGTTGTGCCCTTCACCGTGCTCGGCCGCACGGATGTCGGCCGGGTCGGCGGCAAGAACGCCTCCCTGGGGGAGCTGACCACCCGGCTCGGCGCGGCGGGCATCCGTGTACCACCGGGCTTCGCCACCACCGCCGAGGCGTACCGTGAGCTACTCGCCGGCCATGGGCTGCGCGAGGCGATCGAGGAGCAGACCGGACGCCTCCACGACGGCGCACCGCTCGAAGAGGTCGGCGCCGCTATCCGCTCCCTCCTCCTCGCCGAACCCCTGCCCGACCCCCTGCGGGACCAGATCGTCGGCGCCTACCGGCAACTGGCCGAGGAGTGCGGCCGGACCGATCCGGACGTGGCGGTCCGCTCCAGTGCCACCGCCGAGGACCTGCCCGAGGCGAGCTTCGCCGGCCAGCAGGAGACGTACCTCAACGTGCGAGGCGCCGGCCGGCTCCTGGACGCGTGCCGACGCTGCTTCGCCTCCCTGTTCACCGACCGGGCCATCGACTACCGCGAACGCATGGGCTACGACCACCTCGCCGTCGCCCTCTCGATCGGCGTCCAGCTCATGGTCCGCTCCGACCTCGCCGGCGCCGGCGTCGCCTTCACCCTCGATCCGGAGAGCGGTTTCCCGGACGTCATCGTTGTCAGCGCAGCCTGGGGCCTGGGGGAGACCGTCGTCAGCGGTCAGGTCGACCCCGACGAGTACACCGTCTTCAAGCCGAGCCTCAAGGACCCCGCGCTCGATCCACTCATCGACCTGCGGATCGGGGCGAAGCGCCTCAAGGCCGTCTACGCCGAGGACGGTCTGACCCGGACCGTCGACACCCCCGACGCAGAACGCAACGCACGTGTCCTCGACGACGCCGAGGTACGTGTCCTGGCCGAGTGGGCCGCGGCCATCGAGCAGCACTACGGCTGCCCCATGGACCTCGAATGGGCCAAGGACGGCCTCACCGGCGAGCTCTGGATCGTCCAGGCCCGCCCCGAGACCGTTCAGTCCCGACGCCGCGCCACGACCCTGCGCCGCTGCCGTCTGACCGCCACCCCCGTGCCCAGCCCGCTCGTCGAGGGCATCGCCGTGGGCGAGGCGATCGGCCAGGGACCCGTCGTCGCTCTCGACGTGCCGGTCGACCTCGACCGCTTCCCACCCGGCGGCGTCCTCGTCACCGCCGTCACCGACCCCGACTGGGAACCCGTGATGAAACGGGCCTCCGCGATCGTCACCGACCACGGCGGCCGCACCTCGCACGCCGCCATCGTCAGCCGGGAACTCGGCGTCCCCGCCGTCGTCGGCACCGGCGACGGAACGCGTCGTCTGCGCGACGGCATGCAGGTGACGGTCTCGTGTGCCGAGGGGCAGCGGGGCCGGGTGTACGAGGGATCGCTGCCGTACGAAGAGACCGAGACCGACCTCGCGGACCTGCCCGTCACACGCACGCAGGTCATGCTCAACCTGGCCGACCCGTCGGCCGCCTTCCGCTGGTGGCGACTGCCCGCGGACGGGGTGGGCCTCGCCCGGCTGGAGTTCATCGTCGCCCACCAGGTGAAGGTCCACCCCATGGCCCTGCTGCACCCCGAACGCCTCGACGCCCACGACCGGCACCTGATCGAACGCCTCACCGAGGGCTACCTCGACCGCGGGCAGTACTTCGTCGACCGCCTCGCCCGGGGCATCGCCAGGATCGCCGCCTCCCGCTGGCCCGCCCCCGTCATCGTGCGCACCAGTGACTTCAAGACCAACGAGTACGCCAAACTCCTCGGCGGACGCCCCTTCGAACCCGACGAGGCCAACCCGATGATCGGCTGGCGCGGCGCGAGCCGCTACTACAGCCCCGGGTACCGCGAGGGCTTCGCCCTCGAATGCCGGGCGCTGCGCCGGGTCCGCGACGAGATGGGCCTGACCAACGTCGTCGTCATGATCCCGTTCTGCCGCACCCTCGGCGAGGCCGACCGGGTGCTCGGCGTGATGGCGGAAGAAGGGCTGGTGCGCGGCGAGAACGGGCTGCACGTCTACGTCATGGCGGAGATACCGGCCAACATCATCCTCGCCGATGAGTTCGCGGTGCGGTTCGACGGCTTCTCGATCGGTAGCAACGACCTCACCCAGCTCACCCTCGGCATCGACCGCGACTCCGAGGCCCTCGCCGATGTCTTCGACGAGCGGGACCCCGCCGTCGTCCGCAGTATCGGGCTCCTCGCCGCACGCGCCCACGCGGCCGACCGGCCGGTCGGCCTCTGCGGCCAGCGCCCCAGCGACGACCCTGGATTCACCGCGCTCCTTGTCCGCGCCCGACTGAATTCGATCTCGGTGGCGCCCGACAGCTTCCCCACCGTGAAACGGACCGTGGCTGAGGCGGAGTCCGCCCTTGACGACGCCGTCGCGACCACGTCGTACGGAGACCCTCCATGACTGAGTCCCGCAGAGCCCTGGTCAGCGTTTTCGACACTTAGTGACGTCTGCAGCGGCTCATACGCGCCACGCCACCGACCGGCAGCCGACGCGACGCGTCCCGGGCGCGGGAGGACGTACGGCCGAAGAACCGAGGCGATGGGGACTCCACACCAGCGGGCTCCGGCTCGCCTGGGCTCCGCACCCCGCTGGCCCCCGGTGCCGAGTTCGCTCATCCGGCACCTTTGGGTGTCGCGGCCATGAATGACGGTTCGCCACAGCGACGTCCAGGCCAGTGCGTCCAGCGGTGCCGGCCCCGCCGTCGCCGTCCTCAGTCGTCGTACCGCAGCCGGTCGACGACACCCGCGACGCCGTCCACGCTGCCGCAGAGCCGCATGACGACCGGTCCCAGGCCGCGGCGCGGCAGAACGCCGCTGAGGGTGACCACTCCGTCGGCGACCTCGACGTTCACCGCGGAGGCAGGCAGACGCAGGGTGTGGGTGAGGACGTCTTCGACGATCTCCTCCTGGATCGCACGATCGCGGCGCAGGAAGAGCTGGACCAGGTCGCTGCGGCTCAGGACCCCCACAACCGCTCCCTCCTCGTCCACGACCGGCAGCCGCTTGACGCCCTGCCGGTCCATGACCCGGGCCGCGCGCACCACGCTCCACTCGGGCCGTGCCACCACGGCGGGGCTCGTCATGAGCTCCCCGGCGGTGCCTGCCCCTGCGCCGACCGCCTGGCGGCGGACGAGATCGCGTTCGGAGACCACGCCGAGCGGGTGGTTCTCCTCGGTGACGACGCACACGGCGGTGATGCCGAACTCGTCGAGCAGCCTGGCGATCTCCTTCAAGGAAGTGTCGGGGCGGACGCTCACCGCCGTGGGGGTCATCAGATCGGCGACGCTGCGGTGCCTCATGGCGTGTCACTCCCGATCGCGGCGGCGATGCGCCGCCTCACCTCGTTCGTCAGGGCCGCCAGACGTGGTGACACGGAGGTCACCGGCGCCCGCGGTTCGTCGATGCGGCGTGCCGCCTCCGGTACCTGTTCGAGGTCCGTCTCGAAACGGGCGCGCGTGGAGGCGAGGGAGGGGGGCGGCCCGATCCGGCGACCGTTCCGCATCACGGTGTGCGGCAGTGGTTCCGCGCCGGCCGGGACCGGCTCGTCGCGCAGTCCGATGACGTCCACGAGGTCCGGCCGGCGGAAGACCTGCTCGCGTGCGGGGGCGGTGACCTTGCGGGATGACAGCTTCATGACCGGCCGTCCGTCGTACGCGACGAGCTCGTAGGCCGCGTCGAGGTACGGGGCGTCGGCCGATACCCCCACCTTCGTTCCGACGGCGTACACGTCGATCGATGCTCCGGACCGTACGAGCGCGTCGACCACGTGGCAGGGGATCGCATGCCCTCGCGGAGGTAGGAGAGGGCCATGGTGACCTCGTAAAAGGTCGGTGGTCGTCACGTTCGACACGCCACTCAGCTCCCGTCGTGTCCGTACGCTGCGGGGCATCACCACACATCCACGGCTGCCTCCCACCCCTGTTGCCTCGCGCCGTTCTCGGGCACACGTGCTGTGCCCGCCTGTGATTGCCCTTCCAACTCGGCCGACCGCGGAAGGACATCGCTTGCGCGAAGTCGGGCGTCCTCGACGAGCGAGGGACGACGAGGTCACCGGTCGCCTCATCGGGACGGTGAAGTCCCATTGCGCTCCGTCCTCCGGTGGTCGGTTCGCTGGGGAACCAGAGCAGTGCTCCCTCACCTTCACGTTCCTCGCGGCTGCTGTCACCGGAACAGGGCCGAACGGTCCTGAGCCGGGGCCTAACGGTGCCCGGCCGGCGCCGCTTACGGGTGCGGCGTGCTGGCCCATGGAATGACGGTGACAGTGTCGACGCTCCGGAGGGCGCCAGGTACGGAGGATGTCGCTACCGTGGCTGTCGGTGTGGGAGGTGTTGCGCATCGTGCTCGTGTGCTTGGGCGGCGATCACCGCGGCTTGTACACGCCGCTCGACGCCCAGTTTGTCGAGGAGCCGGGAGATGTGGTTCTTGACTGTCTTTTCCGACAGGTACAGACGCTTGGCGATCTCGTGATTGGTCAGTCCCTCGCCGACCAGGTCGAGCACCGCGTGTTCGCGCTCCGTCAGCACCGCCAGGCGCTCGTCCTCCGGCGGCTTCCCAGCCTGAGGGTCGCGCAGGGCGCCCATGAGGCGAGCCGTGGTGGCTGGATCGAGCATCGACGCGCCCGTGGCCACCGTCCGTATCGCTGCGATCAGATCGGAGCCCTTGACCTGCTTGAGGACGTAGCCGGCGGCACCCGCCATGATCGCGTCCAGCAGAGCCTCCTCGTCGTCGAACGAGGTCAGCATCAGACAGGTGAGCGCCGGTATCCGGGAACGAAGTTCGCGGCACACCGAGACGCCGTTCCCGTCAGGCAGCCGTACGTCGAGAACGGCGACGTCGGGTCGCAGCGCCGGCCCGCGGGCCAGGGCTTGCTCCGCCGACGATGCCTCCCCGACCACCTCCATGTCCGGCTCGGCGTCGACCAGGTCACGCACGCCTCGGAGTACGACCTCGTGGTCGTCCACGAGGAAGACCCGGGCGGGTGGCGTGGGTACCTCGGTCATGCCGGATCCCAGTCGACGGACGGTTGAGAACCTGTGCCCCGATTGTCTCAGGAGCATCGATCGCGCACACGGTGGAAGCGGCCGGCTCGTCCGGCGTCAGCGCGGCCCACCCGTGTTACCCCGCTGCGAGCGACCCCGAAGGGTGCGGGTGCGTTCGTCGTCCTTGGGTGCGACTCTTGGAGGGCGTCTGTCTCTGCTCACGGCGCGCAGCCGGATCCCCGCGAGCCCGGGCTCGACTCCGGGCGTTCGGGGCAATCCGATCGGCGTGGCCGTCCTAGCCCCCGCCCTCAGGTCGTCCACAGGCACGAGAAGTGTTCTGGGAAGGGGAGAGAACAGTGGGAGCTCTGACCACCCCTGTCGCCCGGCCACGGGGGCTCTACGACCGTGAGGCCGAGTGGGACCAGCTTGTCGCATTCGTCGACGACCCGCGTCCCGGGCCCGCGATCGGTGTCGTCACCGGCCCACGGGGGCACGGCAAGTCGTTTCTTCTCAAAGCCCTGGCCCGCGCGACGGGCGGGTTCTACTTCTGCGGTCAGGAAGCCGCTCAGGCGGAGACCCTACGCGCGCTCGCCCAGCAGTACTCGCGCCATGCCGATCTCGCACGGGCACCTCACTGGACGGGATGGCGGGACGCGCTGCTCACGCTGGCGGTCTCGGGGCGCGGACCGGCCGCGCTGGTCGTCATCGACGGATTTCCCGAGGTCGTGCGCCAGAGCCCAGGCCTCCCTGCCGCGATCAGCGAGGTGTGTCACCGGCTGGGTGACGGCCCAGGCAGTTCCTCCCGGATCCGGCTTCTGCTGTGCGGCAGCACGACACCGGTGATGAGACGACTGCTCAGCGCCTCCGACAGGTGGGTGGACCAGGTCGTGGAGATGGCACCCCTGGACTTCCGGCAGGCGCGAGACCTGTGGGCGATCGAGGACGTCGCGCTCGCGCTGCGCGTTCACGCCGTCGTCGGCGGCAGCGCGGCCTTCCGCTTCGACCCCGCGGGCGACCGACCCCCTGCCGGTTTCGCCGACTTCGACCGGTGGATACGCGAGTGCGTGCTCAGCCCACGGCTGCCGCTGTTCTGGAAGGCCGGGCACCTCCTGGACTGTGTGCCGGACGGCGTGGACGTCGCCGCATGCCACTCCACCGTGGCCGCGCTCGCAGGCGGCCGCTCCACGCCCGCGGAGATCGCCGACTTCCTCGACCGGCCGGCGACGGACGTGCCGCACATCCTGTCCCACCTCGAAGCACGCGGCCTGATACACGGCGAGCCCGACGCCTTCCAGCCCGGGCTGATCCACTACCGCATCACCGAACCGCTGCTGGCCTTCGACCACGCCGTGATCCGCCCCCACCGCTCCGACCTCGTGGACGCGGATGACACGGCGATCGACGAGATCTGGCGGTCGGCCCGGTCTGCGTTCGAGAGAGACGTGGCGGCCCCGCACTTCGCGCAGATCTGCCGGGAATGGGCGGTCCGGTTCGCCCCGGCGGAGAGCCTCGGAGACACACCGGCATCCGCCTCGTCGGGCTCCCTCCCCCATACCAGCGGCCCTCATGTCGGCGGCTCCCATGCCGCCGGTCAGCCGGCGATCATCGATGTCGTGGTGCGCGGTCGCCAAGCCAGCCGCCCCGGTCCGCTGCTGTCGATCGGCATGGTCTCCTGGACGCACCCCATGGACACGCTCCACGTCGAACGGCTGCGTGGCTATCTGGCGCAGCTCGCCGCTCTCGGCGAGGACATCGGCCGGACCCGCCTCGCCTGCTACGGAGCCGCAGGGTTCAGCCCCCGACTCCGCGCCGCCGAGGCGGACGGGGAGGTGCTTCTCGTATCGCCCGAGCGGCTGTACGGCGACGGACAGTGGCCGCGCAAGGCGCAGGAAGGAGGACGTCCGTGACCGGATCGGCACAGCCGTCGCGCACGGGGGAGACCAGGGCCGAAGCGCGGTCCGATCGACAGGAGATCCCGAGTGACGTACTCCCCGCGCAGAGCGTGGCGGCGTATATCCCGGTGAAGAAGTTCAGGGCACGTCCCAGGCGACCGGTGCACACCGTTCGAGTGAGCGCCCTCTTCCTCTGACGACCCGGGACCGCTCCAGAGGAAGCCGGAAACCATCCATGACGGAGGGGGCGGAAGGAGGAGGCGGCCATGACGACCGCACGCGAGATCATGCACACCGGCGCCGTCTGCGTACAGGAGAACGAGACTCTCGTGGACGCAGCGCAGCGCATGAGCGAACTCGGCATCGGCGCCCTGCCCATCTGCGGGCCGGACAACCGGCTGCACGGAATGATCACCGACCGCGACATCGTGGTGAAGTGCCTCGCCAAGGACAAGGACCCGCACCACATGACGGCCGGACACCTCGCCCAGGGCAAACCGGTCACCGTGGACGCCGATGCCGACAGCGAGCAGGTTCTCCAGACGATGCGAGAGCACCGCATCCGTCGTGTCCCTGTGATCGACGACCACCGGCTCGTCGGCATGATCAGCGAAGCGGACCTCGCCAGGCACCTGGACGAGCAGCAGGTCGGGAAGTTCGTCGAGGCCGTCTGTGCCTGACACGACCACGGCACAAGGCCACTGCCGGTAGGGACGGTGGCTGGTCCCCGGTGGGAACGAGGGATGCGGGGACCAGCCCCGACCGTGTCCTGGCACGCGAGCTGAGCCACCGGCTCCGGGCTCCGGCGATCGGTTCGCGTCGCCGGTCCACCGCAGCACGATCATCTGCCGGTCGGCTGATCTGTGGCCGCCGAGCGTCGACGGGGAGGCTTGAGACGGGGCTGAGCGGAGGAGAACCGTGAGTGGTCTGGTGATCGTGGGAGCGGACGGCTCGGCGTCGAGCCTCGTCGCAGTGGAGGCGGCGGCCCGGGAGGCCCGGTGGCGAGATGCGGTGCTGCGGATCGTGCACGCCTTCCACTGGCCGGCGGCGCGTGTGCCGCTGTGGGGTGCCCTGCCGATGCCGGACGAGGGTGAGGTCCGGAAGATGGCCGAGGGCCTGCTGGCCGAGGCGGTGGAACGCGCCAGGACGGTGGCGCCTTCGATGGACGTCACCCATGCCGTGGTGACGGGGGATCCGGTGACGGTCCTTGAGGCGCAGTCGCGCGCGGCGGAGCTGGTGGTCGTCGGGTCCCGGGGCATGGGAGGCCTTGTCGGGCTCATGGTGGGCTCCACGGCGGTGCGGCTCGCGGCTCACGGTCGGTGTCCCGTGCTCGTCGTGCGGGACTCGCCGGAGCCGGCCGGGCCGATCGTGCTGGCGGTCGACGGTTCCCGGTCGGGCGCGGCGGCGGTGGACTTCGCCTTCGAGGAGGCCGCGCTGCGCGGCGTCGGCCTGGTCGCCCTGCATGCCTGGACCACGTGGAACGCCCCCGTGCCTCCGCCGCAGGATCCCGCCCAACCGTACGCGAGCGCACCGGGCATGCTCGCCCAGGCCGAGGAGCGTCTGCTCGCCGAGGCGCTCGCGGGTCAGCGGGAGAGGTACCCGGACATCCCGGTCGAGTCCCGTGCCGTGCACGGCGCTACGCGCGAGGCTCTGATCGAGGCGAGCGGCAGCGCGCAGCTCCTGGTCGTCGGTGCTCGGGGCCGCGGTGGTTTCAGCGGCTTGCTGCTGGGCTCGGTGAGCCAGGCGGTGCTGCATCACGCGCACTGCCCGGTTGCTGTGGTGCGCCGGCCGGGCGAGGGCTGACCCCGTGACTCTTCCGGCGGTCTGTTTGGACGACCGCCGGGCCAGGACGCGGTTCGAGGCGACAGCTCGGGCGGGGGTGGCGAGACTGGAAACGAAGTGAGAGAGGAGGTCGCCTGATGCGACTGCGGACCTTCCTCGCACGGTTCCGGCTGGTGGGCGCGCCCGGTGCGGCCGTCGCTGCGGTGCCTGCCGACCGGACGGGCGATCCCGCCGCGGAACTCGATCCGGTGCTCGCCCGGCTCGCGGGAGCGCAGGAGGAGGCGTCGGAGATCCGCGCCAGAGCCGGGGACGAGGCCGCGGCCCTCGTACGGGAGGCGGCCCGGCAGGCCGCCGGCATCGTGGCCGATGCCCAGGAGCAGGCAGGTCGGGTGCGGGCGGAAGCCGTGGCTTCCGCGTTGGCCGCGGCTCGCCGCGAGGAGACCGCCCTTCTCGCGGCCGGCCGGAGCGCGGCGGAGCAGGTGCGCACGCGGGCCGCCGTGCGGATCCCCGGTCTCGCCGACCGTGTCGCCGAGTACGCTCTCGGACGCCTCGACACCACGGGGAGCGACGAGTGGGCGCCGGGTGGGTCGCCGGTGTGATCAGGGCCAGGGCTCTGACGTCCCGGCGGATGGGTGCCGCCGCCGCCCGGGAGCTGGCCGCGAGCGCGTCCCTCGGGCATGCGCTGCGCAGCCTGGCCGGCTCGCCCTACCGAGAGGCCGCTGCGGCGGACTCCTCGCTCGCCGACGCGCAACGCGAGGTTGCCTCGGCGCTCCTGTGGAATCTGCGGGTCCTCGCGGGATGGCAGCCACCCGCCGGAGCGCGCCTGCTGCGGCCGCTCGCGGCAGGCTTCGAGATCGCCAACGTCGAGGCACTCCTGAAGTCCTTCACTGGCGCGTCGCCCCCTCCGCGGGCCTACCGTCTCGGTGCGCTCGGCACGGCGTGGCGGCGTCTCGAACGGGCCGATTCCGCAGTTGCCGTCCGCCGGGTCCTCGCTGCCTCGCCCTGGGGTGATCCCGGTGCCGCCACCGCCTGGGGCGTGAGCGTCGGCATGCGGATGGCTGCCGCCGCGCGGACCGCGGAGGTGGGGCCCGCACGCACCTGGGCCGAGGGCAGGGCAGCCTTGCTGACGGCCCGTGAGCTGTTCGTCCACGGCCGCGACCTGCCGACACCCGTACGGCACCGCGCGGCGGACGTCCTGGGAGACCGGGCCCTGAAAGCAGCCGGCTTCCGCGAATTCCGCGACCGGCTGTCCGCCGGAGCCCGATGGGCCGTGGAGGGCGTCGGCGACCCGGCGGACCTGTGGCGGGCGGAGGCGCGCTGGTGGGCGGTCCTGGGCCGGGACGCGGAGGGCATGCTGCGCGGCTCCGCGTACGGCCCCGTCCCGCTGGTGGGCGCGGTGGCCGCGCTGTCCGTGGACGCGTGGCGCGTACGAGCGGCTCTGGAGCTCGCGGCGCACGGCGGAGGGCCCATGGAGGTCTTCGATGACCTGGTCGGTTGAGCACCTTCTGCCGGTACGGATGCGGCGCGTGGCCCTCGTTGTCCCGTCCGCCGCGATGCGGGACACCCTCGTACGCATCGCCGACGAAGGCTGCGTCGATCTCGACCGGCCGGGGAGCGGGGAGTCCGCCGGGGCGGCCGCGGCATCGCGGGGGCTCCCGTCCGGCCCGGGTCCCGGAGCGAAGCTCGCGCCGACCACCCCCGACGTCGACGCGCTGCGACAGGCACGTCGCGAGGACCTGCTGGCCGGTGAGGCACAACTGGCGGCCATCGACCGGATCGCTGTCCGGCGCGGAGAGGTCGCGGCCCTGGCGGGCTGGTGCCCCGCCACGGACGTGCCACGGCTGGCCTCACGCCTTGCCACCGTGGGAGCCGCCTTGGTCGTCCTCCCGACACCGCGCGGGGTGGAACCGCCGACTCTGCTGCGAGGCTCCCGGGGAACGGCGGACTCCTTCGCGCGTCTTGTGACCACCTATGGCACGGTGCCCTACCGGGACGTGGACCCGTCGTGGCCCTCCGGTGTCATCTTCGTCGTGATGTTCGGAGTCATGTTCGGGGACGCCGGATACGGCCTGCTTCTTCTCCTCCTGGCTCTTGCGCTGCGTCGCGGTTTCCCTCCTTTCCTCGCGCGATACCGCCGGATCTGGCCCTTCCTCGCCGGGGCCGGCACGGCCACCGTCCTGGCGGGCATCGCGTACGGGGAGTTCTTCGGACCGACCAGGATCCTGCCCGTCCTGTGGCTGGATCCGCTCGACTCGCCGGAGCGGCTGCTGACCGCCTCGATCGTGTTCGGCGGGGTACTCCTCGCGCTCGCCTACCTGGCGGGGACGGTCAACCGATGGCGCGAGGGCGGACCGGTGCGTGCTGTGTACGCCTCGTCCGGCTTCGCCGGCTTCGCCGTGTACCTGTCCCTCGCCTTCATGGGCGCCGGGTTGTACCTGGACCAGCGGACGTACGTCGTCGCGGGGGCCGTACTCGCCCCCCTGGGCCTGCTGCTCGCGGGCGCGGGGTTCCTCGCCGCCACGCCCGGCGGCGCGGCGGGCGTGGCGGAGACCGGCGTGCGCCTCTTCGAGGTCGTCGTGCGGGCCGGCACGAACACCGTCTCCTTCGCCCGGCTGGCGGCCTTCGGCCTGACCCACGCGGCGCTGGCGCACCTCATCTGGCAGGGAACCACCGGTCTGGCACGCCAGGGGCCCGGGCCGCTGGTGGCAGCTGTCGTTCTCTTCACCGTCGCCACGGCCGCCGCGTTCGCCCTGGAGGCAATGATCGCCGGAGTCCAGGCCCTCCGGCTGGAGTTCTACGAACTGTTCTCACGGGTCTTCGAGGCGCAGGGACGCCCGTTCCGCCCCTGGCACGTGCCCCTGGCCGACCCGGAGGTGACCACATGATCGCCTGGCTGATCGCACTCCCCTTCCTCGCCGCCGGATTCTGGGCCTTCCGCACGCTCGCCCGACGCGACGGGAAACGCTCCGTCCGATGGTTCCTGGTATCGAACCTGCTGATGCTGATGGGAGCACTCGCCCTCCTGGTCATGGGCCTCGCCGGGGTCGCGCTCGGCGCGCCCGCCCAGGCCGCTGCGGCCGAACCCAACGGGACCGCCCTCATCGCCGCAGCCATCGCGGTGGCCGGGGCGTCGATCGGCGCGGCCGTGGCCGTCGCCTACACCGGCGCCGCCGCGCTGGCCGCGCTCAGTGAACGGCCCGAACTCTTCGGCCGGGCGATGGTCATCGTGGGACTCGCGGAGGGCATCGCCGTCTACGGTCTCGTGGTCGCCATCCTGTTGATCGGAAAGGCGTGAGAGATGGGGACTGTCGCGGCCGTAGGTGAGCACATGAGAGTGCGCGGACTCGCCCTGGCCGGCGTTGACGTGTTCGAGGCGGAGCGTGCGAAGGACGTACGCGAGGCCTGGTGGTCGCTTCCGGACGACGTGTCCCTCGTGATCCTCACCCCTGCGGCGGCCGAGGCTCTGGGACCAGAGCTGCCCGACCCCCGGTTCCTCACGGCGGTGATGCCGTTGTGATCGCGAGGCGGCCCCGCCCCGGCCGGCGGGCACGGCTGGAGCCGGAACTCGTCCCGGTGCGCGACGCCTTGCTCCGTGCGGCGCACGCCGATGCCGACACCGTCCTGGCGAGAGCGGCCCGGGAGGCGGACGAGCTCGTGGCGGCGGCGCAGGCCGAAGCCGCAGCGATCCTGGAACGGGCCCGGCACCAGGGAAGAGCCGAGGGGACGGCAGCCGCGAGGGCCCGCCGCACCGCCGCCCGCCAGGCCGCCAGAGAACTCGAACTGGCGGCGGAGTCCGCGGCGTACGCGGATCTGCGCGCCCGGGTTCGCGAGGCGGTCCGACGGGCAACCGCCGACCGGACCGCGCAGGACCGGCTGCGGCGTCGCGCCGACGTGCTCCTTGGCCCCCAAGCCGCCACAGCCGCCGCTCCGGAAGGCGGGCTGACGGTGGTGGCCCCGGGCCGCCGGGTCGATCTCACTCCGGACACCCTGAGCGACCGAGCCCTTGAGCGGTTCGGAGCGGAAGCGGAGGCCCTGTGGACGCCGTGACCACGCCGCCCCGGGTACGGCGGGTGGCGGGCCCTCTGGTGGAGGTGGACTACACCGACGGCTTGGCCATGGGGGAGCTGGTCCTGCTGGGCGAGGCCGGGCTGACCGCGGAAGTGGTGGCGATCAAAGGCGCGGTGGCCACCCTCCAGGCGTACGAGTACACCGGCGGTCTTGCCCCCGGGCACCCGGCCCGCCGCCTGTGTAGACCCCTCTCGGTACGGCTGAGCCCCAGCCTCCTCGGCGGTGTGTTCGACGGTCTGCTCAGGCCCCTCACCGGCGTCGGCGAACGCCTGTGGCCAGGAGCGTCCGCAGCGTCACTCGAGGGACGCACATGGACTTTCCACCCGCGTGCGGCGGCCGGACGGCACGTGACGGAGGGCGGCGTGCTCGGCGACCTCGGCGGAGCCACGCCCTCAGTGCCCGCCTGCCTCCTGACCCCGCCCGGCTGTTCGGGACCCGTCGAGCGCATCGCGCCGGAAGGCCGGTACGGGGAGGACGAGGTGCTGGCCGTGGTCGCCGGCATCGAGGTACGCATCACGTCCGAGTGGCCGGTCCGCGTACCGCGTCCCGTACGGGAACGGCTCGTCGCCCGCGACCCGCTCACGACCGGCCAACGGGTGGTCGACCTCCTGTTTCCCGTGGCCCGGGGGAGCACGGTCGCCGTGCCCGGCGGGTTCGGCACCGGAAAGACCATGCTGCTCCAGCAGATCGCCAAGTGGTGCGACGCCGATGTCATCGTCTACGTCGGCTGCGGAGAGCGCGGCAACGAGATGGCCGACGTGATCGACGAGCTGTCCCGGCTGGAGGACCCGCGTACCGGAGGTCGGCTCTCCGACCGCACCGTGACCATCGCCAACACCTCGAACATGCCGATGATGGCACGCGAGGCGAGCGTGCACACCGGGGCCACGGTCGCCGAGTACTTCCGGGACATGGGCCTGGACACCGTGGTCATCGCCGACTCCACGTCCCGCTGGGCCGAGGCGCTGCGGGAGTTCGCCGCCCGCATGGGCCGACTGCCGGCCGAGGAGGGCTACCCGGCCGACCTCGCCTCCGAACTGGCCGCGTTCTACGAGCGCGCCGCCGCCGTACGCACCCTGGGGGGCGCCACGGGCTCCGTCACCGTCATCGGAGCCGTCTCCCCGCCCGGCGGAGACCTCACCGAACCCGTCACCGCGCACACGGAGCGCTTCGTCCGGTGCCTGTGGTCCCTGGACCGCGACCTCGCGTACGCCCGTCACTATCCGGCCGTGTCCTGGCCCGACTCCTTCTCCCGCGACGCCGCCGTGGCATCGGCCGGGGAACCCGACGTGGCGGCCGAGCGGCGCGGGAGGGTCGCGGCGCGCCTCGCCGAGGCCGACCGGCTCGCCGGCCTGGTCGAGCTCCTCGGACTCACCGCCCTGCCCCCGCGTGAACGGGTCAGCGTCCTCGGCGGCAGGCTTATCCGCGAGGGCCTTCTCCAGCAGAGCGCGCTCTCGCCCCGGGACGCCTACTGCACACCGGGCAAGACCGCGGCTCTCGCGGACGCCCTGCTGGCCGTGGTCGACCGGTGCCACGCGCTCGTGGACACCGGAACGGAGGTGGAGACCGTCGAGGCCGTCGACTTCACCCCGGTCCTGCGGGCCCGCGACGCGGCCGGGCCGGACGACACGGCCGCCGTCGCCGCGGCACGCGACACGGTGCTGACGAGGCTGGCGGAACCGCCATGAGCGGCGGCTACGAGATCGAGTACACGGCCGTGCGGGAGCTGCACGGCCCGCTCGTCGTGGTCGAGGGGATCACGGGCGTGGGATGGGACGAGTACGTCCGGATCACGCTCGACTCGGGCGACCGGCGCCACGGGCTGGTCCTGGAGGTCGACGGGGACCTCGCCGTGGTGCAGGTCTTCGAGGACACGGTCGGGATGAGCCCGGACACCACGCGGATCGCCTTCGCGGGGACGCCGCTGCACGTACCGGTCGGTGACGGCTGGCTGGGAAGGGTGTGCAACGGACGGGGCGAACCCGTCGACGGCGGGCCGCCGGTGCTGGGCAGGGTCCGGGCGGCGATCGGCGGCACGCCGATCAACCCGGCACGCAGAGAACCCCCGACGGAGCCGGTCCTGACCGGTGTGGCCGCCATCGACGTTCTCACGACCCTGGTCCGGGGCCAGAAGCTGCCCGTCTTCTCGGTCGCCGGCCTGCCGCACCTCGAACTCGCGATCCAGGTCGCCGCCCAGTCCTCGTGCGGGGAGGAACCGTTCAGCGTCGTCTTCGCCGGAATGGGCCTGACCCACGCCGACGCCGCCCTCGTCCGTGAAGGGCTCGCGGAACGCTCGGCCGACGGCGACCTGGTCCTGCTGCTGAACACCGCGGACGATCCGGTGATCGAGCGGCTGCTCACGCCACGGCTGGCGCTCACCGTCGCCGAGGACCTGGCGTTCCGCGGCGGCCGTCACGTCCTCGTCGTCATGAGCGACATGACGGCCTACGCGGAGGCGCTGCGCGAGGTCTCCGCCGCCCGGGGAGAGGTCCCCGCCCGGCGTGCCTACCCCGGCTATCTGTACAGCGACCTGGCCTCGCTGTACGAACGGTGCGGAAGGATCCGCGACCGGCCGGGATCGGTCACCGTCCTCCCGGTGCTCACCATGCCGGCCGGGGACATCACCCATCCCGTCCCCGACCTCACGGGATACATCACCGAGGGCCAGATCGTCTTCTCGAACGCGATTCACGCTCAGGGCGTCTACCCACCGGTCGACGCGCTTGCCTCGCTCTCCCGGCTCATGCGCAAGGGCGCGGGGGCGGGCCGCACGCGCGAGGATCATCTTCCGGTCGCCGGGCAGCTGATCGCCGCGCTCGCCCGGGCGAGACAGGTGCGGGAGCTCGCCGATCTGATCGGCGAGCAGGCCCTGAGCACCGTCGACCGGAGGTACCTGGACCTGGAACGGGCCTTCTTGCGCCGCCTTCTCGTTGAGCGGCCCGGCGAGCCACGCTCCCTGAACGAGTCCCTCGACGAGGCGTGGCAGGTGCTCCTGACGCTGCCCGACGGCGAACTCGGGATGCTTCCGGAGGCCCTGCTCGTGACCAGGAGGGCATCAGCCGACACGGAGGGGGAGGGATGAGCGGGCGACGAGTCCCACCGGGCCGGGCGGGTCGACTGCGTCTGCGCCTGCGTCTCGACACGGCGCTGAGAGGAGCCGACGTACTGGAGCGCAAGCTGCTGTTCCTGATGGACCGGGAGCGAGCGCTGCGGCAGGCCGAGGAGGCAGCGGCCCGGATCTGGTCGTCCCGGCTTCGCGAGGCCGAGACGTGGCTGCTGCGCGGCACGCTGCTGAGCGGCGAGCAGGCCCTCGCCCAGGCGGCCACCGTCGACCGGGCGACGGTGACGATCGCGTACACGACCGCCATGGGCGTACGGCACCCCGCCGGCGTGACGTGCACACCCGCCGCCCGCTCACCGGATGATCCGACGCCGCGCAACAGCGCGCTGGTCCGGGCCGAGGCGGCCTACCGCGACGCGGTCACGACGGCAGCCGAATATGCGGCCGCGCGCGAGGCCACCCGCCTCGTGGCCGCCGAGGTCCGCAGAACGCGGCAGCGCGTCCGCGCGCTACGCCACCACTGGATCCCCCGGCTGAGCGGGGAGCTGGCCGCCGCCGAACAGAGTCTGGAGCAGACGGAGCACGAGGAATCCGTCCGCAGACGGTGGGCCTCCGCATCGGGACGGGCGGCGGTCACGGGTTCGAGACGCGTCTGAAGGGGGGAGAACACCATGCGGCCGACGTTCGTTCTGGGGCGGATCGCAGGGGTTCCCATCGGAGTCCACTGGAGCGTTCTGCCCATCTTCACCGTGATCGCGCTCGGGCTCTCGGAAGGCCGCCTCCCCGAGGTTCACCCGGGCCGCGCATGGCCGGTGTACTGGCCGGTCGGGCCGCTGACCGCCGTGGTCTTCTTCGCCTCTCTGCTCGCGCACGAGCCGGCGCACGCGATCCTCGCCCGACGGAACGGGGTCGAGGTGTGCGACGTAGTCCTCTGGCTGCTGGGTGGCGCGGCCCGGCTCAAGGCGGAGGCGCCGAGGATGCCGTACCAGCGTTCGGGGCCGAAGTCGCCCTCGTCGACGACGGTCGTCACACCGAGGGTGAGCGGGGCGATGATGCCGTGCGGAGGAACGGCCGCAGCAGGGTGGCCCGGCTGACGATGCCGAGCAAGCGCCGGTCCTCGTCGATGACGGGGACGGCCGAGACGTCGCGCTCGGCGAGGAGATGCGCGATCTCCTTGAACGAGGTGGCGGGAGCGGCGGTGACCACGTCGTGCGTCATCACCTCGGATACGGTGCGGTGCTCCCTGACACTCCTCCTTCACCGTACGGGGAACCTCGTGGAACCCACCCTGCTGCGCCCACCCTCCCGGCAGGAGTGCCGAACGGTCCCGCTCTGGGACCCTTGGCCCCTATGCGGGCCGACCGATGCGCACGCAGGGTGGAGGGAAGAACTGCCGGTCACGGAGACAACGGGCTCCGCGCTTGTGCCGGGAGGAGGAGGCCATGAGCAGGACCGCAGCACGACACCCTGCGGACGAGGACCGCGCCGGCCTGTGGGCCCGCGTCGGCGACCGACTCATCGTCGGGGGCTCCACCGTCGGGGACGGAGGGCGGGACGGCGAGATCATCGCCCTGCACCATGCGGACGGCACCCCGCCCTTCGACGTCCGCTGGTCGGACACGGGCCGGATCACGCTGGTCTTCCCTGGTCCGGACGCGCGCGTTCAGCACTTCCCGCACTCCGGCAGGAACGCCGCCACCTCTCAGCCGTGAACTCCGCCGAGGCGTCCACCGTCCGGGCACCGCACGATCCGGTACCGCAAGGACGACCCCTGCCCCGAGCCGAACCGGACACGGAGGAATCGCCATGGCTCGCGTGCGGATCCTTTACGCCTCCGAGCACCACTCCACGCAGGAGATAGCCGAGCGGATCGGCACTCGGCTGAGAGCTCACCGTCACCTTGTCGAAGTGCTGGCTCTGGATTCGGACCGTGGCAGGCAGGGGCTCCGTCAGACTGACGCGCTCGTGATGGGGAGCGCTGTTCATGACGGGGCCTGGCTGCCGGCGGCGGAAGCTGTCATCCGGGGCGGGGCCGAGGAGTTGCGCGAACAGCCGGTGTGGATGTTCAGCGTCGGCATGTCCGCCGCCCTGCCCAAGCCGTTGCGCCTGCTGGCCGACCGTGCGGAGCAGCCGCGTATCGCCGCGCTCGTGGACCTCGTCCGTCCCCGGGAGCATCGGCGGTTCTCGGGCGTGATCCGGCGCGAACACCTGGACCGGAAGGGGGCCGTGCTCTTTCGCCTGCTCGGCTGTCGTTACGGAGACCACCGGGACTGGGCGGCGGTCGAGGCATGGGCGGACGACATCGCCGGGCAGCTCAAGGAGCTGCCCGCGCATGGTCCCGCAGAGTGACGCCCTCGATGGCCGACCGGCCCCGTCGTGCTTTTCGCGGAGGGCCGGCCGACCCTCACCGTGTCCTGACCGCTCATGCACCGCCTTCCGCAACGGAGGCGAGCGCGGCGTCGAGGCGGCGAGCCGCCTCGTCCGCGACGGGGGCCATGGCGTCGACGCCGGTGAGAGCGACCATCGTGGACGGGTCGATCGCCTGCACGATCACCTGGTTGCCGTCGGTGCGGACCACGACGTTGCAGGGCAGCAGCAGGCCGACCGAGCGGTCGGCGTCCAGGGCCTGACGGGCGAGCGGGGGGTTGCACGCTCCGAGGATCAGGTACGGCTCCATGTCGTGGCCGAGCTTCGACTTGAGCGTGGCCTGGACGTCGATCTCGGTCAGGATGCCGAAGCCCTGGTCTGCCAGCGCGCGGCGGACGGCTTCCACCGTTTCCTCGAAGGTTCCCGCCGGCTTGACGGTGTGGTCGTACGGCATGGTCTCCACCTCACTGTTGCTGCTGCATGGGCGGCCCAGGCCGGGCCGCGACCAGCAGCATGATGCCCTGACCGCACCCGCCCCGGCGCGAACCACCCCGACGGCGGCGATGCGGTTCGCGTCGGTTCTGTCGCCGGGTGCGACCGAGAGGATTCGACAAGGCCGTCTCGGAGCGGAGTGACGGCTGAGGTCTTGCCGGAAAGAGGCCTGGCCAGGGCATTCGTCGTGGCAGCGGATCGATTGCTCAACCGGTTGCCGACCAAGCCTGCGCCTGGCCAGAAGCGTTCCCCGGCGGACCTGTCAGACCGCCCGGCGCGGCCGGACGCATCCGCCGGGGAGCGCGCGTCCATGGCGGCACGGTGACGAGCCCACTGTGCCGTCCCGGGCGCGGAAGACATGACCGCATCTGGAGACAGCGGCATGAAAGAGCGTGAGAAGTTCGCCGCGGGTGCCGAGGCCCGCCGAGCCGTGCCCGGGCGCGGTTGGCGACCCGACGAACAGTAGCGGCAGGATGGCTTGCTGCGTTACGTCGGCGCGATCGCGAACGTGTCCGCCGCACGGACGCACCGGACCAGCGGTGCGGGAAGTTCACCACACGGATCCCGACCGCCCTGGACAACAGCCGCCTCGATCAGCAGCTGCAGTCCGCGAAGGTGGAGATCACCGCGTCCAGGACCGACGACGGCGGCGTCTGGAGCACGCTCCTTGTGTTGTTCCTGCCCGGGCTGGCCATCGTCGGCCTGCTCCTCTGGGCCGGCCGCGGGTGCTACGCCGCCGCCGGCGCCAAAGGACCGCGCGGCGTGATCATGGTCGGTCCGCCGGGCACCGGCAAGAACCTCATCGCCCGCGCGGTGGCCGGCGAGGCGGAAGTCCCGTTCCTGTCGGTGACCGGCTCCGCATTCGTGGAGATGTTCGTCGGTGTCGGCGCCTCCCGCGTGCGCGACCTGTTCACCGAGGCACGCACACGGGCCCCCTCGATCGTCTTCATCGACGAGATCGACGCCGTCGGCAGCCGCCGTGGCGCGGGCGCACGGCTGGGAGGCAACGACGAACGCGAGCAGACCCCCAACCAGCTTCTGGCCGAGACGGACGGCTTCGACCAGTCCGTGGGCATCGTGGTTCTGGCCGCCACCAACCGCCCCGAATCCCTGGACCCTGCCCTGCTGCGCCCCGGCCGCTTCGACCGGCACGTGACGGTGCCGCTGCCCAACCAGGCCGAGCGGGCGGCCATCCTGGCCGTCCACGCCCGCGGCAAGACCCTGGCACCCGACATCGGTTGGGACACGGTCGCCCGGGCTACTCCAGGCTTCTCCGGCGCCGATCTGGCCAACCTGGTCAACGAAGCGGCCATCAACGCCGTCCGGGACGGCCGTGCCGTCGTCGAGGCCCGGGACCTCGACGACGCCCGCGATCGGCTCCTACTCGGGCGGCGGGAATCCTCGAATGCTCCCCGAGGAACGGCGCGCCGTCGCCGTCCACGAATCCGGACACGCGCTCGTGGCGGCCCTGTGCGAGCACGCCGATCCCGTCGCCAAGGTCACCATCCTCCCCTCCGGGCCCGCGCTGGGCGCCACCGAGCAGCTTCCCGAAGCGAACGGCACCTGTACAGCGAGGGCTGCCTGACCGACCTGCTCGCCGTCCGGCTCGGCGGGCGGGCCGCCGAACCTACGTGGACTGCAACTCCCGAACTCGGGCACGGAAGATGCGCCAGCGCCGCTCGTTGTCATGCACCAGCGTTGCCGACTCCGTCATCAGATCAGCTGCCCGGTCCAGCAGCTCTGAAGCCGAATACAAGTAGGCGGGGGCCGTCCGCTCGCCTCCCAAATCGACCCGCAGCGCCGCGGGAGCGAAGTCGATGCGGGCCAGCAGGTCAAGAGCGCGCCGCAACAGCCGTGCGACCAGGGCCTGGAGGCCCGCCGACTGCCAGTCGTTGGCGATGATCCGGTGCCGCTCCCCGAGCAGGTCGACCAGAGCGGGATAGACAGCCAGGCCCCCCGCCATCTCCCACGCTTGCTCCATCGCACCAGCCAGCCAGGCACCCGTCTGCTCGACGTCATCCGCGAGCAGCCCGACCTCGCGTTTCAGCCGCTGTAGCTCGACCGGCTCGCCCTCCCCTTCCATGAAGAGGATCCCCGACGCCGCGGCGAGCCCGGGGGCATTGAGGTCCTCCGTGCCGGCGAACGCAGCCGCCGACGTCTGCTCACCCACGCCCACCACGCTCCACCGGTCGGCCAGCGTCTTCAGCGCCCGAGACCGCGCTTGCAGCTCGTCGGCCTGCCGCAACGGTGCCTGCGAGTAGTACTCCTCATGCTCGCGATGGAACCGCGCGAGATTGTCGATCAACCGCAACAGCGACTCAGGAGGGCTGAGCTGTGCCTCGTCCTCGGCCATGTCAGCAGTGTGCACCAGGTCCCAGGCGCATAGACGTCCAGCCACGCCCGTACGCGTCGGATGCCAGCCGCGCGGCCCGCACAGATCTTTACGGGACAGCCCTTGGCCGGGCCCATATCGACAGGCACAAGACCATGCTCGGGCGGCGCCGCCACCCGCGCACCTCGCCCAGTGGACCCCGACGATCCACCATGCGCCTGGGACGCCGTGCGGTGCTGCGGCTGCCGACCGGTTCCGCCCGCCCTAGCATGGAGTCCGTAGGGCAGGGAGAAGCATCGAGTTCGCCCCACGCTGCACGCGCCGCATGTCACTCGACAGGCGCCGCCCGCACACCCCGTCACTTCTGAATGAGCGGACTGCTCGCAATTCCGACCACGTCCAGACCTCGGCCTCCTTGCGCCGAGCGCGTCACAGCTCGCCAGGGGTTCGTCTTCGGTGTCGAGGAAGCCGTCCGGTCGTCCAGGCGGGCGACCGAGGTCCGGGCCATGCTCCGAGGAGGCGATCGTGGAAGAGCAGGAGGAGGTCCTGGCGCGGACGGTCGGTGCGGTGATGGGGCCCGCGGTGGTCACGGTCGACGTCGGTGAAACGGTGCTCGTGGCGTGGGAGTTGTTGCAGCGGTCGGGTTCCCGTCACCTTCCGGTGGTGCGATCGGACGGTCGTTGTGCCGGCCTGCTGGAGAGGGCTGATGTGGCGGTTGCGTGTGGGGCCCCCGCCGTTTCGCTGGCCGAGCTGCGGGTGGACGAACTCCTTCGGGGGCACGGGCCGGCGCTCGTGCACGTGGAGCAGACCGTGCGCCACGCGGTCGACCTCATGACGTACACCGGATCCGACGCCCTTCCGGTGCTGGCTGAAGACGGGCGTCTCGCCGGGGTGCTGACGGCCACCGACATCGTCTCGGCCCTCGCCGGCCATCCGGTACCACACGAGCCGGCGGACCGTCGGCCACGGGCTGGCACGGTGTTGCCCGGGTTGCCGTCACGGCCGGGCTACCGTGGCAGGGCTGTCCCCTGACCGCCGGAGGCGACGCGCGAGGGAGGCGAAGCGTGGACAGTGCCGCCGCACGCGGTGGGTATCGCGGTGTTCCGCACACGGCGGACCTGCGGGTGGAGGCGTGGGCACCGACGCGTGAGGAGTGCATGGCGCAGGCGGTGCGGGGTGTCTGCGCGTCGTTCCTGGATCTGACGGGGGTGACCGGCGGCCGGCGGCGGGACGTCGTGGTGCGGGCGGAGCGGGATGAGGACATCCTCGTCGCGCTGTTGGACGAGGTTGTCTACCGGCTCGACACCGGGGGCGAGGTACCGGTTGATGTGGAACTGGCCCCGGCCGACGGTGGGGTGAGGGGCGTCCTGTGGATGGCAGATGCCGGGTCGCTGCCCGTGACGGGGGCCGCTCCGAAGGCCGTCACGCTGCACGGGCTGGCCATGACGCGCAGGCCTGACGGCTGGACGTGCTCGGTGACGCTCGACGTGTGACTCCCCGCCGGGGACGGGAAGACGTTGTGCCTCAGCGCCTTCGCTCTTCGCGGAGGAACCGGCGCAGCCGCCGAAGGGGCCACGTGTTGATCACGTCGTCGGGGGTGAGCCATCCCCGTTGTGCTGTGCCGATGCCGTAGCGGAGGTACGCGAGCTGGGGGATCGAGTGGGCGTCGGTGTCGACGGCGAACTTCACGCCGTGGCTTCTGGCGCGGAGGATGTCCTCGTCGCCCAGGTCGAGCCGGTCGGGCTGAGCGTTGATCTCCAGGGCGGTTCCGGTGCGTGCGCACGCGGCGAACACCTCGTCGAGGTCGGCGTCGATGCCCGGCCGCTTGCCGATGAGGCGGGTGGTGGGGTGACCGATGATGTTGACGTGGGGGTTCTCGCAGGCGCGGACGAGCCGCCGGGTCATCGCCGGCCGGTCGAGGCCGAAGTGGGAGTGCACCGAGGCCACGCAGAGGTCGAAGTCCTGGAGGAACGCGTCGGGCCAGTCCATGCCGCCGTCCGGGCCGATGTTGAGCTCGGTGCCGTGCAGGAGCCGCATCCGGTGGTGCTTGCCGTCCAGGGACCGTACGTGCTCGCGCTGGGCGAGGATCTTCTCGTCGGTCATGCGCTGCATGGACAGGTCGGGCGCGTGGTCGGTGACGGCGTAGTAGGCGTAGCCCCGTGCGGCGGCGGCCTTCGTCATCTCCTCCAGCGTGGCGAGGCCGTCGGTGAGGTCGGTGTGGGTGTGCAGGTCGCCCCTGATGTCGTCCTCCGTCACGACCTCGGGCAGCTCACCGCGCAGCGCCGCTTCGATCTCGCCGCGGTCCTCGCGCAGGGTGGGCGGGATCCACGGCAGGCCGAGCCGGGCGTACACCTCCTCCTCGGTCCGGGAGGCGACCCGTTCGCCGCTCCCCGCGCCGAACAGGCCGTACTCGGAGAGCTTCAGGCCGGCGTGGACGGCGATCGTGCGGGTGTGGATGTTGTGCGCCCTCGAACCAGTGAAGTACTGCAGGGCGGCACCCCACGACTCCGGCCGCACCACGCGCAGATCGACCTGGACGCCGTCGACGGTGCGGACGGAGGTCTTCTTGGCGCCGTGCACGAGGACTTCCGCGGTCGCCGGCAGTTCGGTGAGCGCGTCCATGAAGGGGGCCGAGCGGCGGGCCGCGACGAGGATGTCGAGGTCGCCGATGGTCTCCTTCATGCGGCGCAGCGATCCCGCGTACGCGCAGTCCTCGCAGTCCGCGATTCGAGAGAGGGTCGCGACGATGTCCTCGGCGGCCTCCATCGCGCTGCTCAGCAGAATGCGCCCGCCCGCCTGCCGCATCAGCTCGATGCCGTGCAGGAGGTTCGCCTCGGTCTTCTCACCGAAACCCCGTAGATCACGGAGCCTCTCCGCCTTGATGGCGTCGGCAAGCTCGTCCACCGAGGAGATGTGCAGATCCTCGTGGAGCGCCATCGCCTTCCTGGGGCCGAGGTTGGGGATGGCCATGAGCTCCCGGACCCCGGCAGGGATCCGGGCCCGTCTCTCCTCGACCACCGCGATTTTGCCGGTGCGGAAGTACTCGACGACCTTGTCGGCGATGGACTTGCCGACACCCGGGATGTCCCGCAGGCCCGCCGTGTCGAGGTGGGACACGTCGGCGGGGTGGCCCCCGATGGCGCGGGCCGCCTTCTCGTAGGCGCGCGCCCTGAACGCCTCGCCTCCGGTGATGGCGATGAGATCCGCGTACTCCTGAAGGAGCGCTTCGACCTCCTCGTTGGGCCGGACCACGTTTCCCAGTCTAGGAACCGGGCGCTCGCCGCGCTCCCGGTGCGCGAAGCCGTGACGCCGAGGGTCTACTGGAAGTCGAGGGCCGGGGAAGGGACCACGGCATGGACATCACCCTGGTGGAAGAGACACCTGTCCGCTTCCGCATCGAGCGGCAGGACCCGATGCGCGTCCCCGGCGTCGTCTTCGCGACACGGGAGCTGCTGCCGCAGGCGGCCGGGGACAAGGCGCTGGAGCAGGTCGCGAACGTGGCGACCCTGCCCGGTATCGTCCGCGCCTCGTACGCCATGCCCGACGTGCACTGGGGGTACGGCTTCCCGATCGGCGGCGTCGCCGCCACGGACATCGACGCCGGCGGAGTGATCTCGCCCGGCGGCGTCGGTTTCGACATCTCCTGCGGCGTCCGGCTGCTGGCCGCCGGCATCGACCGTGATCCGCTCGCTCACCGGATGCGGCGCCTGATGGACATCCTCGGCGACACCGTCCCGCGCGGCCTGGGACCCGGCGGACTGTGGAAGCCGTCCGGGCGCTCCCTGGAGGGACTCATGGTCGGCGGGGCCGCCTACGCGGTCGAGCACGGCAGGGGTGTGCCGCGCGACCTGGAGCGCTGCGAGGACCGGGGGACGCTGGCGGGAGCCGATCCGTCTCAGGTCGGTCAGCGGGCGGTGGACCGGGGACTGCGGCAGGTGGGGAGCCTGGGTTCGGCCAACCACTTCCTGGAGGTTCAGGCCGTGGAGCGGGTGTACGACGAGCCCGCCGCGGCCGCCTTCGGTCTGCACGTCGGCCAGGTGTGCGTCATGATCCACTGCGGTTCGCGCGGCCTGGGGCACCAGGTGTGCAGCGACCACGTCCGCGTGATGGAGCAGTCCCTGCGCTCCTTCGGCATCCAGCTGCCGGACCGGCAGCTGGCGTGCGCGCCCGCCGTCTCCACGCCGGGCCGCGCCTACCTCGGGGCGATGGCAGCGGCCGCCAATTACGGGCGAGCCAACCGGCAGTTGCTGACCGAGGCCGCGCGCCACGCCTTCACCGTCGCCGCCGGGGTGAGTCTCGACCTGGTCTACGACGTCTCCCACAACATGGCGAAGATCGAGACCCACGTGTCCCGTCGCATCGAACTGTGGCTTGTCGCATTGATCTGCGTGCCGACCTTGCGGGGCGGGGGTCGAGGCAGGTTTGAGTGAGACGGTGTCCCGCTTTGGGGTGGCTCTTGTCTCGTTGCATGTGGCTTGTCGCAATCCAGTGGACATCGTCCTGGTGTGGACGATGAAGGGGAGCCGCTGAGCGGCATGGACAGGGCGGCCGGTTTCGACGTGGCCTGGGTCCGGGAGGGCGTCGAAGTGCGCCGACCCCTGAGGAACGTGGCCGAGGTGGCCTTCGAGGAAGTCGTTCCGGTGCGGGAGTTCCCGTCGTACCGGGGACAGCGGCACTTTCCGGGCTTGTACTGGGCGGCCACGATGCTGCGGCATGTGGGGTTCGAGTCGTGGCTGGAGCGGGATCACGCGATTTCGATGGACTTCGACCCGTGTGTTGCCGGGTTCTCGTCGCAGCCGTTCTGGCTGTTCTGGACGTCGGCGGAGGGCGGACGGCTGTCGCACGCGCCGGACTACTTCGCGCGTCGGGCCGATGGCTCGGCTGTCGTGGTGGACTGCCGGCCGGAGGGCCGGCGCAAGCCGCGGGACCTGGCCAAGTTCTCCGGTACGCAGGCTGCGTGCGAGGCAGTGGGTTGGGACTACCGGCTCGTCGGAGAGATCGATCGGGTGCGGGTGGCGAACCTTCGGTGGCTCGCCGGGTTCCGCCATCCGCGGTTCGGCGGGGTCGGGTTGACGGAGGCGGTGGAGGCCGCCTTCGCGGTTCCCGGTCCTCTGGTGGGCCAAGCCGCTCAGCTCGGAGACCCGATCCGAGTGCTGCCGGTCGTCTTCCACCTGCTGTGGTGCGGGCGCCTGGGGACGGATCTGTCGTGTCCCTTGGGCGATTACTCCCTGGTCTGCCGGGTGGAGGGCTGATGCCGGAGCACGAGCGGCCGCGGGGTGTGCTGCGGGTGGGTGACCGAGTCCGGTTCGAGGACCGGGTCCAGACGGTGGTGGGCCTGTCGGGAACGACCGTCCGCCTGGTCGACGAGCTCAACACCGCGAGCATGGTGATGTTCGCTCACCTGATGGCGTCGGACGGGTTCGAGCTGCTGGACTCCACGGCCCCCACGCCGGGACTGCCGCCCTTCGGCCTGCTGGACACAGTTCCCGAAGTGGCCCTGCGCAAGGCCCGGTTCGTCGAGAAGCACCTGATCGAGGCAGAGACCGGGCTCCCGCCGGATGCGCCGAAAGGAGCGGTTCCCCGGCCCGAGTACGACCCGCAGTGGCGGACCGTGAACGAACGGCTGGTAGCCAAGGCGGCCGAGCTGACCGCGTCGGGCACCGAGGTGTCGGAACGGACGCTGTTCCGGTTGAGGTCGAAGTGGCGGGACGAGGGGTTGTGGGGGCTGGTGGACCGGCGGGCCACCAGGCTGTCCATGGCGCCGGGCACCGGCCGGGTGGACGGGCGTCTGGTCGAAGCGGTGCTGGAAGTCCTAGCCGCGCAGGAGGATTTGTCGACGGGGACCCGCACCCGCGTGATTCGGCAGGCCGAGAAGCTGGTCGCCGAGCGGCACGGGGAGGGCACGGTCCCGCTTCCGTCGCGGGCAACGTACTTCCGGCTGCTCAAGTCGATGTCTGAAGGGCGCCACAGCTTCGGGGCGGCAACGACCCGGCGTTCTTTGGCCGGGCGGCCGGAGGCTCCGTTCACCCCGACGCTGGCCGCCCGGCCCGGCGAGGTGGTGCAGATCGACACCACCCCGCTGGACGTGCTGGCCGTCTTGGACGACGGTGTGACGGGCCGGGTCGAGTTGACGATCGCGGTGGATGTCGCCTCCCGCACCATCTGCGCGGCGATCCTGCGTCCGGCCGGGACGAAGGCCGTGGATGCCGCGCTGCTGTTGGCACGGATGCTGGTGCCGGAACCGATGCGGCCCGGCTGGTCGGACGCCCTGCGGATGTCAGCCTCACTGGTTCCGCACGCGCGGTTGATGAGTGTCGATGCCCGCCTGGAGCACGCCGCGGCACGTCCGGTGATCGTCCCGGACACGATCACCGTGGACCGGGGCAAGGTCTTCGTCTCGGACACGTTCGTCGCGGCCTGCCGTTCGCTGGGGATCTCCGTCCAGCCCGCACGGCCGGCCACGCCGACGGACAAGGGCGTCGTGGAGCGGACGTTCGAGTCCATCAACACCCTGTTCTGCCAGCACGTCGCCGGATACGTCGGCTTCGACACCACCCGGCGCGGCCGCGACGTCCAGGCCGTCTGGACGATCGCGGAACTCGCCGATCTCTTCCACGAATGGGTCGTCGCCCGGTGGCAGACCCGCCCCCATGACTCTCTGCGCAGTCCGTTCCTGCCGGGCAAGGCACTTTCGCCGAACGAGGTCTACGCCATGCTCGTCTCCCGCACCGGCTACCTGCCCGTCTGTCTGGGCGGTGACGACTACATCGAGCTGCTGCCGGCGGAGTGGCGGAAGATCAACGACTACGGCATCACGCTCGATTACCGCACCTACGACTGCCGGGAGCTGGGCCCTTACCGGCGCCAGCCGTCCGGAGTGGACACCAAGGGCAACCTCTGGGAGGTCCACCACGACCCCTACGACCTCTCCCACGTCTGGGTACGCGACACACGGGCCGGAGGCTGGATCACCGTTCCCTGGACCCGGCTCGGCACGGTCTCCGCGCCGTTCGCCGACTTCACCTGGCGCCATGCCAGAGCCGTGCTGGCCGCCAAGGGAGCCGATGACACCGACGAGAACGCCATCGCCGCCGTCATCGACGACCTGCTGACCCGCGCCGGAAACGGACCCGACCGCCGCATCGCCGCCCGCACCAAAGCGGCGACAGCCGTCCCGGCCCTGCCACAGGCCCGGCACGAACCCGAGCCGGAGACGGACGAGGAACCGGAAGGCGAAGAAGACATCGCCCAGGTCATCCCGTTCGGCGTGTTCGACGCCTTCACCGACGGAACCCGCTGATGACACACCTCTTCGGGCCCGAGGACGTAGACCACCCGCTGACGAGCAAGGAGGGCTGGGCCGCCTTCGTCGCGGAGACCACCACTCCGCCGGCCGTCCTGCCGCCGGCGGCCCTGCAACGGCTCACCGAGGCAGAACGGACCGCCTACGACCAGGCCCGGGAGGACTACCACGCGCAACTCGTCATCGTCTCCACCCCGACGATCCGCCATGTCGCTGCGACCGGCCGCAAGCGCGTCCTGCTCAACCGGCACCAGCACTCCGCCCGCCGCGGACTGATCGTTTCGGGACCCGCCGGGACCGGGAAGACCACCGCCATCACCCAGCTGGGCAAGAACTTCGAACAGCTGGGGCGACAGCGCGGCGAGGTCCTGCCGGACTCGTTGCCGGTCGTCTACGTCACCGTCCCGCCCGCGGCTACCCCGAAGATGCTGGCCATCGAGTTCGCCCGGTTCATCGGACTGCCGCTGCCGTCCCGCTTCAGCCAGGTCGAGGTCACCAACAAGGTCTGCGACCTGCTCTGCACCCTCGGCTGCCGTCTCGTGCTCATCGACGAGCTCCACAATCTCGACATCGGTACGCGGGTCGGTGCCGAGGCATCCGACCAGATCAAGTACCTGTCCGAACGCATCCCGGCGACCTTCGTCCTGGCCGGCGTCGACGTCGAGGGCACTGGACTGTTCGCCGGGCGCCGGGGCGGCCAGATCGCCAGCCGCTACACCCTCATTCCCACCAGCCCTTTCCGCCACAAGACCGGTGACCAGCGCGACTCCTGGCGATCACTCGTAGCGACGCTGGAGGAGTCCTTGCGGCTGCACGCCCACCGGCCGGGCACCTTGCTGAAGCTGAGCGACTACCTGCACGACCGCACCGGCGGCATGATCGGCAGCCTGTCCCACCTCGTCCGCGAAGCCGCCCTGGACGCCATCCTCGACGGCAGCGAGAAGATCACCAAAGCCTCGCTGGAGCGGGTCGACCTGGACGAGGGCGCGGAACAGCAGAACATCCCCCGCGCCCGCCGGCGACGGAACCGCAGCGAGAAGCGCATCGCGTGACCACCGGGCTGCGGTCCCTGCCGCTCGCGCCACCGCCCGTTCATCACGAGACCATCGGCTCCTACCTGAACCGCCTCGCCGACGCCAACCACCTCACCATCAGCTGCCTCTCCTCCCTGATCGGCCCGTCGCGCCGGCACCGCCGCGTCGACAACCGAGTCGGCTACTGGACCCCAGACGGCCTCTCCCGGCTCGCCGCGCTGACCGGCCGAAGCACGTCCACCCTGATCCGCGCGATGCCGCCACTCGGCTCGATCGGCGACCCGCTCCGGCACCTTCGGTCCGCCACCGAGGAGGTCGTCGAACCGCGGCGCCGCCCGGCCTGCCGTCTCTGCATGGCCCGTCGGCACATCCGCGGTCTCGTCGTCCGCAGCACGCCGCACCACGAAGGCGTCTGCCACTGGCATCACCGCTGGCTCCTCGGCGATGAACAGCACGACCTGACACGGCTACCCGAGGTCCTGCGGGCCAACTTCCGGCACCAGCGGATCGTCCGGCGAGGCGTCCATCCCTCCACCGCGCTGGCCTACATCGACGCTCGTGACCGCCTGACCAGGTGGTTCAACAGCGAGAGCAGCAATGAGTCCCTGCGGCAACGCTGGAACCGGCGACTCGACGTGCTGGGCGAGGACCCGTTCGGTGATCCCTTCCGTCCCTCCGAGGCCAGGATCGAGCTGGCCACCTACCCCGAAGCCGTCGTTCTCGCCGGCCTGTTCTCCGCGCCGTATTGGCGAGACCACCCCCAGTTGCCGACCGAGGCAGCACGCCGTCTCGGCATCGCCCCGCAGCAACTCCTCTCTGTTGAGACTCTCGTGCGGGCAGGCCCGCCCGGCCTTGATAGAACGGGCCCATGAGTTCGAACGACGACAAGATCGTGCAGGCCGAGCGCCACTTCGGAGTCCGATTCCCCGCGGACTATCGACACTTCCTGGCCACGGAAGGGAGCATGAGCCAGTTCATCCTCCCTGCGGACGACTTCCTGATGATCAATGCCATCACGGAGCTCATCGAAGTCAATGAGGCTGGCGAGTTCCAGAAGCGCTTCCCCGGGAGCGTCGTCATCGGTGGGGACGGAAGCCGCGAAATGCTCACCTACGACTTCCGGCAGACACCCCCGCCGCTGGTCCTGCTCGACGTCTCCGCTCAGGACTGGTCATCCGCCATCCACCAGGCGATGTCGCTCTCCGCCCTGCTCGAACAGTTCCCCGAAACCGGCTGGAACTGGGATGAACCTGAGTCGTCGCCTTCCTGACCAGTCTCGACGGAATTGGTGCTGCCAGCTCCCAGCCACGAAGTTGGTCATCGGCTTGGTCCGAAACTGCCACCTTCACTGCGAATCATGGGACCAGGAATCTCACCATCCTGACGGAGTCCAGCTCAGGACTCCCCTCCCTCGCCATGATCGGTGAGACGAGCACTCGACTCCGTCCACGGCTCTCCCGAGACGCCCCGTTCCACCTGCCCTGAGTCTCGACTCAACCTGTCAGCCCGCAGGTCAGCGGTCCTGTCCTTGCAAGATCTAATGAGACGGGACACCACGACGTGGACGGCGTACGGCGCCGGCTGTGCGTCCACCGCAAGGGCGCCACCCGGGCCCTGCCGCCCGGCCACCCGGACCTGCCCGGCGACCTGGCGGAGTCCGGGCAGCCCGTACTGGTGCCCGGCACGATGGGGACGGCCTCGTACGTGATGGCCGGCACGGCCGGCAACGACGCCTTCTGGTCCTCCGCCCACGGCGCCGGACGCGTCTGGAGCCGCCACCAGGCGCTGCGACGCGTCCGCGGCGAGGAACTGCACGACGAGCTGGAGTCGCACGGTATCGCCGTCCGGCCGAAGTCCTGGCGGGCGCTCGCCGAGGAAGCCCCCGACGCCTACAAGGACGTCGACGCCGTGGCCACCGCCACCCAGAGCGCCGGCCTCGCCCGGCTGGTCGCCCGCCTGGTGCCGCTCGGGGTCGTCAAGGGATGAACGGCAGGCGTATCGTCACGCCTTGGACGGGCGGGTGTCCGCGGAGGGCGGCCCGGGTGGTTCCTCGAGCACGCTCCAGGCGACCGGGCCCAGGAGGTCGGCCAACCGCTGGAAGACGTCGATGAGCATGTCGTCCACGGTGAGGACACCCGCGACTCGGTGGTCCTCCAGAACAGGCAGGCGACGGACCCCGGCCGTGCGGAAGGTCCGGTAGGCCACGTGGATGTCGTCGGTGACGTTCACCGTGACCACGGGTGAGGTCATCACCGAATCGACCACCTCGTTCGCGTCGAGGCCCCTGACGAGAGAGGCCAGCGCGAGGTCGCGGTCGGTGACGATGCCACGGAGGATTCCGCCCTCGGTGACCATCACGGACCCGACCCCGTAGTCCGCCATCTCACGGGCGACTTGTCTCAAGGGTGTTCGCGTCGGAACGGACACCGCCGGATGGCTCATCGCCTCGGAGACCCTCATCGTCGTCAGGCTCCTACAGTCCCTGAGAGAGCGGCAGTTCGTGCGCCAGTCGGGCACCGCGAGCCGCCTGCTTCTCCATCGCGGTGTCCTGCGAGGGGATTTCCTCCAGCCCTTCGGCCGGCGCTCTGACGGCTTGGGCCAGGACCTGCACCTGGGCCTCCAGGATGCGCAGCCTCTCGTGCTCGTTCGGGGCGATGTTCTCGGGCATCACGTCTCCTTTCGCGGGGGACCGGGGGAGCGGGCTCTCCCGGTCGATGGGATGAGTCGTGCCGGGGCCTGGTCGGGGTCGGTCGCGTGGGTGTCCTCCGCTGCTACTCCGGCTCCATGTAGGGGCGGCGGAAGACCAGGGGGCCGGCGTCGTGCGGTCGTACGGCTGTCAGCGCCTGGGAGACCGCGGCCTCCAGGGGGCCGCTGGTGTCGATCGTGACGGCTTCCTCCCAGGGAGGCTCCCGCGCCGCGATGGCGAGGGCCACGTCGAGGTCGGCGTCGGACGGTCCGGCGGTACGGCCTTCCAGGCGGGCCGCGGTCGTCTCGTCCGGGACCTGGCAGTGCAGGGCTACGAGGTCGGCGCTGGTGCGTTCGGCGACGCGGTGGGCGGCCTCGCGCTGCGTGGTGTTCGACCAGGTGGCGTCGAGGACGACGGACTCGCCGCGGGTCAGCAGGGTGGCGGCGCGTTCCAGCAGGGCCGAGTAGGTCGTGGCGGTCCACTCGGGTGTGTACAGCCCCTCGCCGTAGGAGGCGGAAGCGGGCTGTTCCGCCGGGATGCCCGCGAGTTCCTTGCGCAGCCGGTCGCTGCTGAGCAGCGTGACGCCCAGGCGGTCGGCGAGTGCGCCGGAAAGGGTGGACTTCCCGCTGCCGGGGAGTCCTCCGACGAGGGTCAGGCCGACGGCGGAGGTGCGCAAGTGGCGCAGGGTCGTCGTGATCAGGCGTCGCGCGGCGAGGCCTGCGTCCGGCGCGCCCTGGCGGGCCTGGATCAGGGAGACCTTGGCGCGGACGAAGGCCCGGTAGGCGACGTAGTGGTGTCGCAGGGAGGGTGGTGCGGGGTCGCCGGAGTACTCGCTGTACCGGGCGAGGAAGAACGCCGCCAGATCCGGGGCGTCGAGCTGTTCCAGGTCCATGGCGAGAAAGGCGGCGTCGTCGAGGCCGTCGACATGGCGCAGGCGGTCGTCGAACTCCAGACAGTCCAGGACGCGAGGTCCGTCGTCGAGACAGAAGACGTCCTCGGCTAGCAGGTCGCCGTGGCCGTCGACGATCCGCCCTTGCCCGATGCGCATCTCGAACAACCGCTCCCGCCCGGCGAGATAGCGGCGGACCAGCTCCTCGATCTCTTCCACGCCCTCGGGAACGCGACCATCTCCGTTCATCTCGCGCACCTGCGCGAAGCTCGCCTCCCAGCGTGATGACAGGGCGTCCCGCGTGCCCTGCGCGTCCACCTCCGGTGTGCGGGGAGCGCTCGCGTGACGGGTGGCGAGCAGCCGTGCTACGGCCTGCAACGCGTCGCCGACATCCGCTCCCTCCCGGACGAGCCGGGACAGGCGGCGCTCCGCCGGCATGCGGCGCATCGCCACGAGCGGCTCGGGCGCCTCCGCGTCGGGGATCCGGATCTCGCCCACACCCAGGTAGACATCCGGGGCGAAGCGACGGTTGAGCTCGACCTCCCGTTCGCACGCGGCCCGCCGTGCTTCCACGGTGGTGTAGTCCAGGAACGTCAGGTCGACGGGCTTCTTGAGCTTGTACGCGTGGTCGCCGACGAAGAACACGACCGCCGTGTGGGTCTCGCGCACGTCCGCCCGAGGGAGCGCGCCGGTGTCAGAGGCGACGCCCGGCCGAAGGGTGGAAGTGTGCTCCTGGCGCACCGTCGCGATGAGCTCGTTCAATGGGGTCGGCTCAGTCATGGGGGACGACGGCGACGGGGCAGCGGGCGTGGTGCAGGGCTGCGTGGGCTACGGGACCGAGGCGGGGTGCGAGCGTGGGACGGTGCTTGCGCCGGCCGACGACCAGCAGATCAGCGCCCTCGGCGGCGCGCACGACAGCCTCGGCGGGGCTTTCGAGGCGGACGGCGTCGACCGGCTCCACGCCGGGGAACCTCTCGCGCCAGGGGCGAAGGACCTCACCCAGCTGCTTCCGTGCGTCCTCCGTGATCTCCTTGGCGACGTCGTGGTCCACGCCCCAAGGGGTGTGCGCATGGAGCGGCAGACTCCGGCCGTGGACGATCTGGAGGGGCACGTCGCGGGCCGCGGCGGCCTCGAAGGCGAAGTCGAGCAGGTCGTCGCAGGGGCCGTGCAGCTTCAGCGCGACCACGACGCCGCCGGCGGCGGGCGACGTGCCCTTCTCGCGGGGCTCCGGGCGGACCAGGACCACGGGCCGTGTGGCCCGTGCCACGACGGCCATGCTGACGGAGCCGAGGAAGTAGCTCTCGGCGGACGTCAGGCCGAGCGAACCCAGCACGGTCAGCTCGGACTCCGATGCCGCCTTCACCAGGGCGTCCTGCGCGTCGTCGGCGACCAGGTTGCCGACGATCACGAGGCCCGGGTGGCGGGCCTGGAGCTCCGCCTGTGCCTTGTGCACGAGCCGCTTCGCCCAGTAGTTCTGATCGATCTCCGACGCGGCGCGGACCGGCTCGGGCGCGAGCATGGGCCAGGCATGCATCAGGCGCAGCGTGACCTTGCGCCGCTCGGCCTCGTCGGCGGCCCAATGAGCGGCTGCCAGGCTCTCGGGCGAGCCGTCGAGGCCGACTGTGACGACGGGCTCCATGGCGACTGCCTCCCTCTCTCACGACGACGCGGGGAGGGCGCACGGGTGCCGGCAACCGAGGCCGAAGCACGCTCCCTTCCTCTCATTCGAGGAGTACCCCAGATCGTCCTGCCGCGCATGCGGGCCGCGACGTGACCCGGCTCGGGAGCGCGGCGGGCTCGATCTCTCCCACCTCTCATGCCGCGCGAGCGGGAACCGTCGCAGCCGTGCCCCGCGGAGGGGCCGATCGGTCCCCCTTCCCGGGCCCGTCCGGCACTCGGAGACCACACCGATGGGCGGCAGGCTGGAGCCGACAGGTCGATCCACGACCCAAGGAGCGAACGGTCATGTCAAGCGACATGGAACGGCGTCGCAGCTTCTTCCCCGACTTCCCCGACGTCAGGGACTGGTTCAGCGACCTTCCCCGGCCCGTGTGGCGGACAGCTTTCGGCCGCCACACCATCCCGCTCGAGGTGGCGACCGGGGAGGGACAGTACGTGCTGAAGGCGGAGCTGCCCGGGGTGGACCCGGACAAGGACATCACCATCACGGTGGACGGCGACATCCTCACGGTCAGCGCCGAGCACGAGGAGAGCAGCGAGACGAAGGACCACTCCGAGTTCCGCTACGGCTCCTTCGAGCGCGCGGTGCGCCTGCCGCAGACGATCGACGCCGGGGACGTGAAGGCTGAGTACGCCGACGGCATCCTCACGGTCAGCGTCGCCTTCCGGCAGCCCCAGGAGACCCGCTCCCGCACCGTTCCCGTGACCCGCGCCGTGGAATCCGGCGAGGCGGAACCCACGGCATGAAACCCCGCCGGATCCCGGATCGACCCCGCGGGACCGAACCCATCACACCGCGCTGAGCCCGTCCGGGCCCGGCGGGGCCGTCCCAACTGGAGGCCCGTCATGCGCGACGGAGCGACACCGACCCCTGGGCAACCGCAGCGGCCCTCGCACGACGACCGGAACGGTGACTTCGCCGGTCCGGACGCCAACCCCCTGGTCCGCCCCTGCGACCGGACCCGTACCCGCTGGCATGTCGGCCTCACCCTCGCGGTGCTCATCGCCCTGGTCTGCGGCGGGATCGTGGGTGCCCGCCTGTGGAGCGGCGCGGAACGAACCTCCCGTGACGAGGCCGCCCACCGTCACGAGACCACCGCGACCACCCTCGCCCGCGCCACCGGCGCGCCGACGGCAGCCCGCTTCGGCACGCCCTCCACGCTCGTGGACGCCTCCTGGCGAGCGCCCGACGGCACACCGCGCACCGGCAAGGTCGCCGTCCAGCCCCGTACCGCCGAAGACACCAGGGTGACGATCTGGGTCGACGACACCGGGGCGGTCACCAGCGCCCCGCGCAGTACGGCCGAAGGGCAGTTCGGCGCCGTCGCCGGCGGCACCCTCGTCGCCGGGGCGCTCGCCTTTACCGCCGCCGGCGTGGTCGCTCTGCGGCTGCGGCGCACCGAGGCTCACACCCTGGACGAGTGGGAGCGCGAGTGGGCCGCCGTGGAACCGCTGTGGACCCACCGTGGGCGTACCTGAACCGGGCCGGATTGCTGAGTACCGGGTGCTGTCCTCGGAAATCGGCAACCCTGGTCATCGCGGGCAGTGAAGCCGGTCACTGCCACTCGCGGCGGGGCTACCTGGATGAGGGACCGCGTACCGGACCGGGCTCGACCACACATCCAGGGCCGGGAAAGATCTCTGACTCGTGCCGTCCTCGTAGCGCACCCGACAGGGCGCTTCCCCGTCGTGGCCGAGCACTTTCACGACCGTGGCGCGGTGTTCGGGCGCTCCCACGGTTCTGCCGGTGAACCGCAGCACGTCACCTTCATGCGCTTTCATCGAGGCTCACCTTCTTCGCTACCGTTTTTCTCCTCTTTGACCAGGATGACGCCGGGAGGCAACTCGTGGTGAAGGGCCGTTCGGGTACCTCCGGGCGGACGAGGGCCGGTGATCAGGCTGGTGTGAAACGCGACGCGGCTCGTGCGGCAAGGCAGGCGAGGCGAGCCGGTGGCGCACCGCGGCCCCGTGACGGCCGGGCGGGGCGCGGGCAGCATGGCCTCTTGCAGGTGGATCGCGACCTCGCGCTCGCGGGCGTGGGCCTGACGCAGGCGCTCGTTGACCCCCTGCAGTTCCCCGGGCCCGGGTGTACAGCTCGGCCTCCAGGACCCGCGCGCGGTCCGCACCCGGTCGGCCGCCGTGGGCACGGATGAGTTCGGTGACCTCCTCGACCCGGTCGGTGGACCGGCGGGGCGCGGCCAGCCCGGTGTGGTCCGTTTGGCCCAGGCGCCTACGGTCCGCCGCCGGCCCCCCCGCACTATGAGGCGCGCCACAGAGTGATGCGCACCGCGACACCCGCCGGAGGTGCACTTCGGACACGGCCGGTGCGTGGCAGACTGCGGAGCCATCGCAGCCCCGTCGTCCGTCGAGGACCTGAGGTCTTTCGACGGATGAGAGAGCTTAGTCATCCCCGACCACACCCTGCCCGCCCAAGAGGCCGGATCAGCAGACCCGCGGCAGCCCTGCCGTTCCCGGCGGCGCGACGGTGCCCGTTGTCGGCCGTCCGTTGTCGTCGTGACGGCGGAACCGGGGCCGAGGTCCATGCGAGAACTGCGAAACGAATCGAGGACGGTCGTGAAGAGAACTGAGGACGGAGTGCCCGGAGGGGTCTCCCGCCGGGATGTCTTCAAGGTCTCCGGAGCGGCTCTGGGCGGCCTGGCACTCGGAACCGCCACGGCGGGTACCGCAGCGGGCGGGGAGCTCCCGGCGACGGGGCAGACGCCCACCATGCAGCAGTGTGACGAGAACGGCTGTAACTACCCTGTGGATCCCGAGTCCACGCAGCGGTACAGCTATCCGGACAGGCTGAGGAAGTTCACACCGGACATGCAGCCGGATCTCGCTGACGACGAGATGCGCATCACCTTCTTGGGGACCGCGTTCCCGACATCGCCGGGGCGCCGTGCCCAGCAGTTGATGAGCATCTTCGTGGAGGTCGGCCCGTGGCTTCCGGACCCCAACGGGGGATTCGGCAGGGCGACGGACTCCTTCGTCTTCGACTGCGGAGCCGGGGTGATCGCGAACTACGGTGCGATGGGGATCTCGCTCGGCAGGATGGACAAGATCTTCCTCTCTCACCTGCACGGCGATCACATGAGCGACCTCACTCCCATCTATTGCTTCGGCCCCGCGTACGACCGCCACTGGCCTCTGTACGTCTGGGGACAGAGCCGTTCCGGCGTGGAGAACCCGAGCGGGAAACCGAAGTACTACGAGGACGGCCTGGGTGACTTCTGCAAGCACTTCCGCGAGGCCATGCGGTGGCACACCGAGGCCTTCAGCTTCCTGCCAACGGGCTTTCCGGGTTACGACATCCCCACCCAGCAGGACTGGAACACACCGGTACCCCTCCAGCCGGTCGGTGACGACGCCGCCAACGACGCGTACGGGCTCGTCCCCATCGAGCTGGACTGGACGAAGACCGGGCTCGACGCGAACGGGAACCCCGACTACCAGAACATCGCCTACCGCAACAACGGCGTCACCATCACGCACTTCCCGGTGATCCACGACCGGAAGGGCTCGATGGGCTACAAGCTCGAGTGGAACGGCCTGTCCGTGATCTACACGAGCGACACCAGGCCCGAGACGATCAGCATCAAGCAGGCGCACAACGGCGGCAAGGGCGTGGACGTGTTCATCCACGAGATGATCCTCCCGCCGGAGCTCCTCGCTATGAAGAACATGGGCCTCACGTTCCCCGACTACTCGGTTCCAGGCTTCAAGGAGCTCGTCGCGGGGGCAGCGGCGGTCGAAGCGAGCTCGCACACTCCGCAGGGAGCCTTCGGGTATCTGCTGAGCCAGATCGACCCCCGCCCCGACCTCACGGTCATCGCGCACTTTCCGGTAGCCGACGACTCCGTCGCATGCGCCATGAACAGCGTGCGGAACCACTTCCCCCAGGGCCGCTATCCGAAGTTCGGCAAGGACATCGTCTGGTCCACCGACCTGATGGTGCTGAAGGTGAAGAAGGGGTGGAACGGCAGGCCGCCCAGGATCGAGCAGTTCAGCGGAGAGGTTTCGGACTACACCTATGCGGCGCCAGGCAATGCGTCCTCGCCGCTCAGCCCGCCGAAGTACCCGAGCCCCACCGCGCAGCTCGACACGACGAACCTGATCAGGCCCGGCGCGGACACCTACTGCGCAAACGGGTACTGACGCGGTGTCCAGAGCACCTGGCGGCTCGGCCACGCGCCGGTGGCGTGGCCGGCGACTGCGGCCTGGGCCACGCCCTGGACGACGCCCAACACCGTGCCCGTCGACGGGAGTCGCCTGCGGAGTCCTGCGGTGAGGAGGAGTGAGGTGCAGGAGTTCGAGACCAGGTCGGTGATTCTTGCGGACGGTCGCCGGCTCGCCTACACCGAGTTCGGCGATCCCAAGGGCTGGCCAGTCTTCCATTGCCATGCAGGCCTGATCGGGCGGCTCGATGTCGTGAGCGCGGCAGGCGAGGCTCACGCCCTCGGGATCCGTCTCATCTCACCGGACAGGCCCGGCGTCGGCCACTCCGACCCCAAGCCGGGCCGGACGACCCGGGATTGGGCCTCGGACGTGTCAGAACTGGCCGACGCTCTCGGGATCGAGCGCTTCTCCGTCTATGGCTGCTCGATGGGAGGCCAGTACGCGCTTGCGTGCGCGGCGGTCCTGAGGCCGAGGGTGGAGCGGGTGGCGTTCGCCTCCGGGGCGGTACCGCTGGACGACCCGCACGCTCTCGCCGAGCTGAACCTCGGCGACCGTACACTCACCCGGCTGGCGCGGAGGGCTTCGCCGGTGGCAGCCGGCGTCTTCGCCATCTCCGGTCGGCTTTGCCGCTGGCTGCCGGGCCCCACGATGGGAATGACGGCGCGTCTCTTCGCTCCTCCGGACCGGGACGCGATCGAGAGGATGGGGATCGCGTTCGCGCACGCCACCGCCGACGCGATGCGGCAGCCGCGTGGGATGGTCGAGGAGTACCGGGCCTGGGCGCGGCCATGGGGCTTTCGACCCGAGGATGTCGAGGCCCCCGTGGACCTCTGGTTCGGAGCCGAGGACCGGCTCGTGCCACCGACATGGCACGCGAGGCTCGCACGCCGGCTGCCGCACGCGGAGCTGCACGTCATGGACGGCTCCGGGCACCTGGTCGCCTACGACCGCTGGCGAGAGGTGCTGTCCCGGCTCGACCCGCGTGCGGCCTCACGGCACCCCGGCAAGCCGCCCGAGTAGCCTCCGGAGCGGTCAACGCCCCGACCCGGTACGCAATACCGCGGTGGCGCCGGGCGTCCAGACCTGCTGGACCCGACGACCCTCGACGCTGTCCTGGGATCGAGACGATCAGCGGCAGCAGGAGGAGAGATCCTGGCAGCACTTCGGGTCTGCCGACGGCAGTACGACGATCGTGGCAAGCACGGCCGTGGCGCTGGTTCCGTACCCGATGGCGTGGATCGCCGGAGCGAAACCGAGGCGAACAGCACGATGGCCGTCAGCAGGAGCAAACAGGGGTACGGGTCGGGTCCGGCGGCGACGCGTCCGCCCTGCGCCATGCCTCGGCCAGTGGCATCCCACCGAAGCGAATCGCTACCGGCGGGCCAGTTCCGACCGCCGGTAGGAGTATCCGAAGTACACGCCAAGGCCGATCACGAACCACACGACGAAGCGCACCCAGGTCTGCCAGTGCAGGAAGGTGATGAGCCACAGCGAGAAGGCGACCCCGATCGCCGGCACCACCGGCATCCCGGGCGTGCGGAAGGTGCGCGGCAATTCCGGCTGCCGGTGGCGCAGCACGATGACCGCCACACACACCACGACGAACGCCAGCAGGATGCCGATGTTGGTCAGTTCGGCCGCCGCGGTGATCGGCAGAAAACCGGCGATGACCGCCGACACCGCTCCGACGATCCAGGTCACGCGCGTGGGCACGTGCCGCGTGGGATGCGTCTTCGCGAACCACTTCGGCAGCAGCCCGTCGCGGCTCATCGCGAACCACACGCGGGTGACGCCCAGCATGAAGGTGAACATCACCGTGAGGATGCCGATGATCGCACCGACCGCGATGACGTCGGCGATGCCGTCGAGCCCGACGGACTTGAACGCTGTGGAGAACCCGCTCTCCGGGTCGATGTCCTGGTAGTTCTGCATGCCGGTCAGCACCAGGCAGGCCGCCACATAGAGCACCATCGCGATGGACAGCGAGAGGATGATCGCCTTCGGCATGTGGCGCTTGGCGTCCGTGGACTCCTCGGCCGCGGTGCTCATGGCGTCGTACCCGAACACGGCGAAGAACACCGTCGCGGCCCCGGTGAACGCCCCGCCGACCCCGAACGGGAAGAACGGGTGGTAGTTCGCGGTGTCGATGTGGAAGACACCGACGCCGACGACGAGCAGGACCACCAGGACCTTCAGCACCACCACGGTGGTCTCGAAACGCGCCGCCCTCCTGATGCCCAGATTCAGCAGATACGCGATGAACAGACACAGCAGGGCGGCGAACAGGTCGACCCGGTGCCCGGCACCGGTACCGGGCGCACCCAGCATCCATGTCGGCAGTTCGACGCCCGCCTCAGCGACCAGGAAGCCGAAGTATCCGGAGACGCCGATGGAGACGACCGCCGCGATCGCCGTGTATTCGAGCAGCAGATCCCAGCCGATGAACCAGCCCGCGAGCTCGCCGAGCACCGTGTACGCATACGTGTAGGCCGATCCCGCCCTGGGGATCAGTCCCGCGAACTCCGCGTACGAGAGCGCCGCGGCGGCACTGGCCACGCCCGCGACGAGGAACGACACCACCACCGCCGGGCCGGCCGTGTCCTTCGCGACCGCGCCCGCGAGCGCGAAGATCCCGGCACCGATGATCCCGCCCAGACCGAGCGCGGTGAGCTGCCACAACCCCAGGGCCCGCTCCAGACGCGGGCCCTCGCCGGCGTCGGTCTCCTCGACGAGCTCGATCGGCTTGCGACGCAGGACACCACGGCCCGCCCCGAGACCGGCCACCCGACATCACCTCTTCCTGCACGGCAGCCGCTCCGAGCCGATCGGGACGGGCCGGGACTCCGCCGTGCCGCGAGACGAGGACAAACCGCCCTGGCCGCTGCGCCGGGCCGGAGGCCACGACCGCGTCGCTGACGGGGAAGGACCACAGTATCGCCGCCCGGGCGACCCGCCGGCTCGGGCTCGCCGACGCAGCTCCGGCGCTTGCTGGGGCTCGATTCGGCTGCCTTGCCACACCGCTGCGGCGCACGAGGCACGCGCCTCAGGGATCCGGCCGGCTTCTCCCGACCGGTCCGGCGTCGGCCGTTCCGATCCCGGACCGGGCCGAACGACCCGGGATCGGGCCTCGGACATGACGGAGCCGGCCGAGGCGCTCGGGATCGATCGCTTCTCCGTCCACGGCTGCTCGATGGGAGGCCAGTACGCGCTCGCGTGTGCGGCGGTCCTGAGAGCGAGGAAGGAGCGGGTGGCGTGCGCCTCCGGGGCGGTACCTGCGGACGCCCGGAGTTCCCTCGCCGAGCTGAACGGCGGCGATCGTGTGCTGACGTGGCCGGCGTGGAGGGCTTCGCCGATGGCGGGCGGCGTGTTCGCCGTCTCCAGGCGGCCGCCTGGAGACGGAACAGCCACCGCACCTGCGGCTCGCCGCCCAGCGGTTCCCCGGTGCACGCGCCGCGTGCCGCGGCCCGCCTGGTGAGAGCCACGGCGTCGACGGCACGGGATGACGGCTTCACGTGCCCCGGTGCCATGCCCGCCGGTCTGCCAGGCCCCTGCGAGTGAGACCGGGCAGTCGCCTGCGCCGGGCCACTCGTCGGCCGATGTCTGGGAGCCGGGCCCGGCGGTGATCGGCAGTCCCCGCCGCCTGGGTGCTTCATGAACACCATTCCCTCCGTGAGGGCCGGCCGCCTCCGCGATGAGCGGACAGGCGGCCGCCGAGGGCCGGAGCCGTGGCGGTCATCCTTGCGGTGGCGGTTCGTTGGCGGCGGCGTCGGCGATGCCGAAGCGCAGCAGCTGGTGGCCGAGGTCGACCAGGGCGCGTCCGGCCGCGTATTCGTCGCCGATCTCCGGCGCGGGAGGGTCGTGCGGGTTGCGGTGGGCTTCGGTGTGGCTCTCCAGCCGGTTGTCACCGGTGTCGAGGACGGCGTGCACCTTCGTGACGTCGCCCTCCTCGAAGAGGTCCACGCGCAGGGTCCACGTCTTGGTACGCATCGGCGTGTTCGTCGTCTGCTCGTTCATGTCCAGACCTGTCCTCTGAGGGGGTGGGTGAGGGTTTCGTCCCGGGGGAGGGGCGAGTCGGGCCGGGGCAGCCGCCCGCTGTAGTGCCCGTCGGTATGGTGACCACTCGTGGGTACGGGAACCACCTTCTTCGTCCGGAGTCCGCATCTCCAGCGTGAATGAGGCCGAGACTGTTGGACATGGGCCGCCCGGCCCAACGCGGGGTGGCGGTCGGCCGCGGTCCGTGGGCGCCGCCGACTCGGTCGCCGCCGTCCACCGCGAGTGGGCAGTCGGGGGACATGGCGGATTCACAGGGGCGCTTTCAGCCTGGTCGTCGGTGCAGTGACGGGGTCGTTCGGCCTTGGTGCTGGGCGGGGGCGGGAGTACCGTGGAAATCGGCCTGCAGGGCGAGCGAGGGAGTCGACCGGATGGCCCCGGGTGATGGACGGTTGTGCCTTGCGCGGGGCGTTTGTCGACGGTCGGGCTGAGAGGCTGGAAGGTCTGTGAGACCCGAAGGCGACCTCCATCACCTGATCCGGACAATGCCGGCGAAGGGAGCCCACCTTGCAGGTTTCCGGCTGCTTGCACGACATCGTTGCGAGTTGCGATCAGCGACGGGACGGCGGCTAGGTACGGCGGAGCGTCCGAAGGGCCTCGCCGAGCGCGAGCGCCTGCCGCTTCGGCCATGGCTGGTCCGTGAAGGGTGGCGGACTCGACGGCCACACCTTGAGCGCCTGCGAAATCCCCGGGCGTCCGCGGAAACGCGCGCGGTTCAGCACAGCTACCGCATGCGGGTGGAAGCGGTGGCTGCGTTCGACCACATCTGCGGCGAGGTGGAGCGGTGAAGCCTCCGTAGAGTCACGGGGCGGGCCAAGGCCATGGTCATGACGAGCGCCGGTTTCGCTGGGCCGGGATTCGCTGCCAAGTTGCCGCGCCGTTTTCCGTGGGCTCCTGCGGTGGCGAGTCCTCGTGCACGCGCGGATCGGGCGTCGCTGCTCTGTGAGGGTGACGGTGATCACGAGGGCTCTTGAGCGCGTGCTGCGTACGTCCGGTCGGGCGGATGCTCGGCTGACGAGCTCGTCGAGCGGATCCGGGAGGACCTCATCGCGCTCCTCGACTTGCGCGACTGCCACTTCGAGCCCGGCGCGGAGTCCGCCGCCGATCGGCTACCCAGGCTGGAACCCGACGGCTCGCTGCGGGTCGAAGGATGGATCTGGGACATGACCGGCAGGGATGGCCGGACGGGCAGACCGAGCTGTAAGCCGTCGCTCAGGGGCGCTGCCAAGGGATCTTTCTTCTGACGCCTGCCCCCGGCGTCGTGCCGGCGTCGCCGGAGGCCCGACTGGTCGCGGTCGACCTGGCGGGCCTGGCCGCCCTCGCGCTTGCAGGGCAAACGGATCTATCCCAGCCCTGACGCCTTGAGGACCGATCGCGCCGTCTCGGCGTGGATGTAGAGGGAGAGCCGAGCGAGATCGCTGGTGTCGCGGCTCAGCGTGCCGCGCCGCACGGAGGCTCGGGCGCCGGCCTCGAGCCGGAGCCAGATCGCCGGATTGGCGGACAGAACCCGTAGGTCGACCTCGACTCGGCCGCCCTCCGCATCTCTCAGGATCACGCGATGCGAAGTGCCCCCGGACGGCCAGGCGACGCACGAGAGCCGGTCGATGCGGACCGTCCTCGCCACCCAGAGGCCCTGGATGATCAGCAGGTCCGATGCTGCGGTGACCCGCGCGGGCAGCAGGATCACCAGCAATACCGACGCGAGAGTGATGAATGCCGCGGTGCGGAGGACGGCCAGGCCGTGCGTACCGGCGTCGGCGATCAGCGACATCAACAGCAGCATGACGGCGCATCCGACGGCGGTCCGGGCCTCTCCCGGCCATCCCACGTCGGAAAGGACATCGCCGGGGACGCCCGGTACGGGTCGGGCGATGCGACGGGGCATCTTCATGGCGCTCACGCTAGGCGCACAGTCCCGCCAGATCATCGAGCTCCTACGCCGTCCTTACGCAGCCGCCCGCAGAATTGTCGGGCTCCTGACGGTCACGGGCCCAGTCGTGTGGTGCACGTACTCGCGGACGAGGCGGAATTTGGCGGTCCAGGCCAACAGGCGGCTCGCCCGGTTGTCGCGGGAGCAGCTCCAGGTGGCGGTCCTGCCCCGGGCGGAGATGTCGTGGGTCAGGCCCTGGACGCAGGCGAGGGCGAGGTGCTGTCGTCGCTCGGAGAGGTCGGTGGCACAGGCGACGTCCTCGTACCGGCTTCCGGTGAAGCGTGTGCAGGCCAGCGCCAGTACGCGGCCCTTGCGGAAGGCGGCCCAGCCCTGCCCGGAGGCGGCGAGGACCTCGGGACCGCCCCACGTGGCGTGGATCCAGCTCATGGAGGGGGCCATCGCGGCGAGTGCCGGACCGTCCTCGGCATGGAGCCGCCGTACCGTCACCCCGCGCGGCACGCGCGGCGGAGTACCTGCCGCCTGTTGCACGTAGAGCATGCGGTCCCAGGGGCGCAGGCGGTCGAAGGCGGCACCGAGGACCGGCAGGAAGTGGTCGGAGGCTTCGACGCAACGACCGGCCAGTGGGGTGAGCTCGGCCGGGGTGAGGGCGGTGGGGTCGCCGGCGAGGAGGGCGTGGTCGCCGGACGTGACGGCGATGGCGCGGGGGTGTTCGGCGCGGTCGGTCCACCAGGTGCCGTGGCCGGTGGCGAGGACGTGCTCGGCGAGGGCGGCGGTGCCAGGTGTGCCGACGGGGAACACGCGCGCGCAGGCGGGCGGTTGGTGGGCGGGGTGTGGGATCACGGGGGGAACCTCCGGTATAGACACGGGGCGGCCCGCCCGGGGACGGGCCGCCCCGGTCGGGGTCAGCGCTGGCCGGCCTTGCGGCCGTGGTTGGCCTTCTTCTTGCGGCGGTCCTTCTTCTTGCGGGCGCGCTTCGACATCGTGGGTCGCTCCTTCAGGCGGTGTGGCCGACGAGCACGTCGGCGAGCTTGTTGAGGCGCTTGACCGTGCGCTCCTCGGTGGCGGCCGGCGCGGGGGCGACGCGCTGGTCGCGGTCGTAGTAGGCGCCGTTGACGATCTCGACGGCCGGGTCGCAGAGCCGTACGACATGGGCGGCGCCCTCGGCCGGCGACACGCCCTCGTGGGCGTACAGCGGCAGCAGGCTGGTGGTGCAGATGCCGGGGTGGACGGAGACGGCGGTGACACGCGGGTCGGCGGCGAAGACCGTCAGGGCCAGCTGCGACTGGGCGTAGGCGGCCAGCCGGGAGTAGCGACGGGCCCGGTTGGGGTCGGCCCACTGGATGGAGCCGGACCGGTGCAGTGACGAGGACACGTTGACCACCCGGCCGCCCGGCTCCGAGGTCAGGGCCGGCTCCAGGAGGTTGGTCAGGAGGTAGTGCGCCAGGAAGTTGACCTGGAAGGCGATCTCGTTGCCGTCGACGGTGACGGTGTGCCGCTCGGGCGCCGCCATGCCCGCATTGTTCACCAGGACGTCCAGGTGCGGGTGTTCGGCGCGGACCCGTGCGGCGAACTGCTCGACCTCCTCCAGGCGGGAGAAGTCCGCGCCGAACGCGCACACGCGCTCGGCGGACACGTCGGAGAGCGTGACGAGCCGGTCGACGGCCGCGTGCGCCTCCTCGGCGGTCCTGCCGTGCACGAGCACGGTCGCACCGCGCTCGGCGAGCAGCCGGGCGGTCTGGTGGCCGATGCCGGAGGTGGCGCCGGTGACGAGCACGGTGCGTCCGGACAGGGAAGAAGAAGACATGGTTCGTCCAGGGATGGTTGATGCCGATGAGGTACGAGAAGAGGGGCGCCGTGACCGGTTACGACGGTCACGGCGCCCCTGTGACGTGGGCGCGGGCAGGCGTCAGCGCAGGGCGGACGCGCCCGGACGGCAGCGGGGCGTGCGACTCGGCGACGCCTGATGAGGCGGCCGGTCGAGCAGGAGCCACGCGCTGTTCACGCTTCTCATCCAATCCCTGGCCGCGTCCCCGGGCAAGGCCAACGGCATTCTCTGATGCTCCCCTGACGTGTGTTCACCCGAGGCCCGGGATCGTCGACACGAGCAGGTCGATGGCCTTGATGCCGACGAACGGAAGGACCAGGCCACCGAGGCCGTACAGCAGCAGATTGCGGCGCAGCAGGTCGTGCGCGGACGCCGGCGTGTAGCGGACGCCGCGCAGCGCGAGCGGAATGAGCGCCACGATGATCAGGGCGTTGAAGATGATGGCGGAGGTGATCGCCGAGGTGGGGCTGTGCAGGCCCATGATGTTGAGCGCTTCCAGACCGGGGTAGGCGCCGGCGAACATCGCGGGGATGATGGCGAAGTACTTCGCCACGTCGTTCGTGATGGAGAAGGTCGTCAAGGCGCCTCGCGTGATGAGGAGTTGCTTGCCGATTTGGATGATCTCGATGAGCTTGGTCGGGTTGGAGTCGAGGTCGACCATGTTGCCTGCTTCCTTGGCGGCCGACGTTCCGGTGTTCATGGCGACGCCGACGTCCGCCTGGGCGAGGGCCGGGGCGTCGTTCGTGCCGTCGCCCGTCATGGCCACCAGCTTGCCGCCCTCCTGCTCCTTCTTGATGAGGGCGAGCTTGTCCTCGGGGGTGGCCTCGGCGAGGAAGTCGTCGACGCCGGCCTCGGCGGCGATCGCGCGGGCGGTCAGCGGGTTGTCGCCGGTGATCATCACCGTGCGGATGCCCATGCGCCGCAGCTCGGCGAACCGTTCCTTGATGCCTTCCTTGACGACGTCCTTGAGATGGACGATGCCGAGCACCCGGGGGCCGTCCCAGTCGTGCACGGCCACCAGCAGCGGCGTGCCTCCAGAGGCGGCGATCGCGTCGCTCCAGAGGCGTGCCTCGGACGGCACCGCACCGCCGTACATCTCCACCCAGGCGATGACCTGCGCGGCGGCGCCCTTGCGGATGTGGCAGACGGCGCCGTTGCCCCAGCGCAGGTCGATGCCGCTCATCCGGGTCTGCGCGCTGAACTTCACGAACCGCGCGTTGGACAACTCGCCTTCGGTCGGCGCCCGCAGCCCGAAGCGCTCACTCGCGAGCACCACGACCGAGCGTCCCTCGGGCGTCTCGTCGGCGAGGGAGGAGAGCTGGGCGGCGTCCGCGAGCTTGGCCTCGTCGACTCCCGGGAGCGGTACGAAGTCGGCTGCCTCCCGGTTTCCCAGGGTGATCGTGCCCGTCTTGTCGAGGAGCAGGGTGTTGATGTCGCCGGCGGCTTCGACGGCGCGGCCCGACATCGCGAGCACATTGCGCTGCACGAGACGGTCCATGCCGGCGATGCCGATCGCCGACAGCAGCGCGCCGATCGTCGTCGGGATCAGGGTCACAAGCAGGGCGACAAGCACGGTGGTGGACGGAGCGGCCCCCGCGTACGCGGCCATCGGCTGCAGGGCGACGGTGACGAGGACGAAGACGGTCGTCAGCGCGGCGAGCAGGATGTTGAGCGCTATCTCGTTCGGGGTCTTCTGCCGTGAGGCGCCCTCGACCAGGGCGATCATCCGGTCCATGAAGGAGTGGCCGGGGCGGGAGGTGACCCGTACGACGATCCGGTCCGAGAGCACCGTCGTACCGCCTGTCACGCCCGACCGGTCGCCACCGGCCTCCCGGATCACGGGTGCGGACTCGCCGGTGACGGCGGACTCGTCGACCGCCGCGACGCCGTCCACGACGTCGCCGTCGGCCGGGATCAGCTCGCCCGCCTCGACGAGCACGAAGTCGAACATCGCCAGATCGGTGGCGGCGACGGCCTCCGTCTCGGCCGTGTGGAGATTGGTGCCGTAGCGCCAGTGCTTCAGCCGTAGCGCCACCGTGTCCGTCCGGGCCTTGCGCAGCGACTCGGCCTGGGCCCGGCCGCGCCCTTCGGCGACCGCCTCGGCCAGGTTGGCGAAGACGACCGTCAGCCACAGCCAGACGCTGATGACCCAGGTGAAGACCGACGGGTGGACGATGGCGGAGAGGGTGGTGAGCACCGATCCGACGGCGACGACGAAGAGCACAGGGTTGCGGACCAGGTGCCGCGGATGCAGTTTGCGCAGGGCGTCGGGGAAGGAGCTGAGCATCTGGGCGGGGTCGAGCAGCCCGCCCTCCACGCGGCGTCTGCGCCGTGGTGGGCGGGCGGCGGGCGGGACGGAAGGCGCCTGCTGGACTGGAGCGGCGGGATTCATGGGGCCAGGACCTTCATGAAGGAGCCGCCGCCCGGGACGGTGGGCGGCGGCTGGATCGGCTGGACGCACCGGGCGAGGCCCCGGGTGCGCCGGATGGACGAGCGGACAGAGGAACGGGAGAGAGGGGGCGGCATCCCGCCGAGCCCTGAAGAGGTGGGGCGATCGGCGGGACGCCGGCCCCGCTCGGCGCATGCGGATGGGAGGCACGGCACCGAGCGGCCTTCGTCGAGGGGTCGAGCCACTGACGTCCTCGGCGGTGGGCGGCGGTTGCCGAATTTAGTCCCCGACTCGGGCCGCGCTGGAAGTCGTTGACGTCCTTCTGACGGTTGAGACGCTTCCTCTGACGGCTTCTTTGCACCGCGCAAGTGCTGTCCGGCAAAGCGGTGTCAGGACCCACGGGCGGCGCGTCAGAAGCACGTCACAGCAATCGATTGCCGTCTTCGTCCGGTCAAGACTGATCGGCACGGAAGGACGGACGACCGTTGAGATCGGGGGGCGCGTGACCATGAGCGCCGGGACGGGGCGCAGTCAGGGGGCGGGGGCCCCGACTGAAGCCCAACGCCATGCGACGGCCGTCCGGCCAGGGGCCTCGTTCGGCCTGTGACCCAGAAGGGGTTCGCGGGTCGGGCCGGCCGCGGGCCGGGGAGTCCCAGGAGTTCTGACACGCACTCCTGGAACGGCACCCCGGCCCGTTTCGGCTGTCCCGCCCGGGTGCCGGCCGCGGACGACGCCCGTACGGATCGCGTCAAGAGCCTGACAGCATCGCGGCCCGGCGCGCCAGAGAGCCGTCAAAGTGGCTGTGCAGGACCCAGCGGGAGGCGTCTCCTCCGAGTGTGCGTGCACAGCACGAGCGCAACTCCGATGAAACGCAAGGCAGTCGAAGGGGCCGTCTGGAACATGAGTGTCGAGAACGTCGTCGGTCTGATCGTCGCGGTCGCGCTGGTCGGCTACCTGGTGGCCGCCTTCGTCAAGCCCGAGAAGTTTTGAACGCCCGCCACCCCACCGAGACGGCTCGTGGTCGCACCGGCCGGCTCAAGGTCTACCTCGGGGCCGCCCGTGGCGCGGGCAAGACCTGCCGCATGCTCGACGAGGGCCGCCGCAGGGCGGCGCGGGGTACGGACGTGGTCGCCGGGCTCGTGGAGTGCCACGGAAGGCCGTACACCGAGACCCTGCTCGAGGGGCTCGAACGGACCCCGCCCCAGGGTCGGGAGCTCGACCTGGACGCGGTGCTGAGCCGCCGCCCGGAGGTCGTGCTCGTCGACGACCTCGCCCACGCCCCCGGCTGCCGCAACGAACGGCGCTGGCAGGACGTGGCCGAACTTCTCGCCGCCGGCGTGGACGTCGTCACCACGTTGGACGTCCAGCACCTGGAATCGCTCAGCGACGCCGTCGAGCGCATCACCGAACTGCCCGGCGGCGACACCGTTCCCGACACGGTCGTGCGCGGTGCGGACCAGATCGAGCTCATAGACATGGCGCCCGAGGCGCTGCGCCGCCGGATGGCCCACGGCGACATCCTCCCGCCCGGCGAGGTCGACGCCGCTCTCGCCCGCTACTACCGCGTCGGCAACCTCACGGCGCTGCGTGAACTCGCCCTGCTGTGGCTGGCCGACCGTGTGGACGACGCCCTGCGCGCCTATCGTTCGGAACACCGCATCGGCGGAGTCTGGGAGACCCGCGAGCGGGTGGTCGTGGCGCTGACCGGCGGGCCGGAGGGGGAGACCCTGATCCGCCGGGCCGCCCGGATCGCGGCCCGCGCCGCCGCCCACGGCGAACTCCTCGCCGTGTACGTGGCCCGCAGCGACGCCCTGACCGCGGGTGCCTCGGCCGCCGCCCTCGGCCGGCAGCGCCGGCTCGTCGAAGACCTGGGCGGCAGCTACCACACGGTCGTCGGCGAGGACGTGCCCACGGCCCTGATCGACTTCGCCCGAGCGGAGAACGCCACCCAGCTCGTCGTCGGCACCAGCCGGCGCGGGCGGCTGGAACGATTCCTCACCGGGCGCGGCATCGGCGAGACGACGGTGGCGCTCTCCGGCGACATCGACGTCCACATGGTCACCCACGAACGGGCCGGGCGGGGCCGTCTGCTGCCTTCCCGGCGGCGCACGCTGCCGACGTCCCGGCTCGTCGCCGGGCCGGTCGCCGGCCTGGTCCTCCCCGTCCTGCTGACCCTGCTGCTCGACCGCGCCCGCGGCACGCTCAACCTCACCAGCGAGGCGCTGCTCTTCCTCCTCACCGTGGTGGGCGTCGCGTGCATCGGCGGTGTCGCCTCCGCGCTCGTCGCCGCCCTCACCGCCTCCCTGCTGCTCAACTACTGGTTCATACCGCCCGTCGGGCAGTTCAGCTTCCAGGACCCCGACAACGTCCTTGCCCTCGTCGTCTTCGCCGTCGTCGCGGGTGTGGTCGCCGCGGCCGTCGACCGATCCCTACGGCTTTCCCGCAGGGCCGCCCGCGCCACCGCCGAGGCCGAGACCCTGTCCTCGCTCGCGGGCTCCATCGTCCGTGGTGAGGAGGCCATCTCGGCCCTGCTCGGCCGGGCCAAGGAGGCCTTCGGGATGGCGTCGGCCGAGCTCATGGACTCGGCCGAACTCGCCGCCGCCCGGCAGGCAGAACCGGACGACGGCATGGCCACCACCGGCGTCGCCGTCGGCGACGACCTGCACCTCGTGCTGCGCGGCCGACTCCTGTCGTCCTCCGACCGCCGGGTCCTCGCCGCGTTCGCCGCGCACGTGTCCGCCGCCACCGAACGCGACCGGCTCGCCGAAGCCGCCGCCGAGGTGGAACCCGTACGGGCCGCGGACCGCATGCGCACCGCGCTCCTCGCCGCCGTGAGCCACGATCTGCGCACGCCGCTCGCGAGCGGCTGGGCCGCCGTCGCCTCGCTGCGCAGCCCCGACGTCGACTTCACCGAGGAGGAACGGCGGGAACTCCTCGACACCGCCGACACCTCCATGGCCCGGCTCGGCCACCTCATCGACAACCTCCTAGACATGAGCCGCCTCCAGGCCGGGGCGCTCTCCCTGTCGCTACGGCCCACCGCCCTGGAGGAGGTCATCCCCTCGGCTCTCGACACCCTGCCGCCCGGCTCCCGGCCGCCGACGCTCGGCGCCCTGGAGGACACTCCCGAGGTCCTCGCCGACCCGCCCCTCCTCGAACGGGTCGTCGCCAACCTGGTCGCCAACGCCACCCGCTTCGCCTCGCCCGAGCACCCGGTCCTGATCACCGCCAGCACCCTGGCCGGCCGGGTTGAGCTGCGGATCGTCGACCGCGGCCCCGGTCTGCCCGCAGACGCCCATGAACGGGCCTTCGAGCCCTTCCAGCGCCTCGGCGACACCGACAACACCACGGGCGTCGGCCTCGGCCTCGCGCTCTCCCGAGGCTTGACCGAGGCCATGGGCGGCACACTCACGCCCGAGGACACCCCAGGCGGCGGCCTGACCATGGTCCTCAGCCTGCCCTGCGCACCGCTGGAGGCGAGTGGTGCCGGGGGAGCTACGAAGGCGGCCAGGTGAGCGAGCCGACCTGGGTGTCTCCGTCAGGCCAGGTCATTCGTTCAGGCGTGTGCGGATCAGCGTGTCGAGACGCCGCCACGCCGGCGACTCGGCGTTGACCGTGCCCTGGATGAGGGCGGGGATCTCGGAGGCCGTGTCCAGCTCGGGCACCGCGTCGCGTCCGTAGCGTGCCCGGGTCTCCTCGACGATCCGACGGGCGAGGTCGACGAGGCGAGGGTCGTCGGGATCGAGGTCGTGCGCGTGGTCGTAGTCGAGGAAGAGCTGCCGCCGCGCTGGGGCGGACACGATCTCGCTCTGGTCCTCGAAGAGCGTGATCGCCTGGTCCGGATGGGTGGCGAACACAAGGATCCACAGGTCACGTTGCAGGTCCACCCAGCGGGAGGTGAATCCCCAGCTGGTCAGCCGCTCCAGAAAGGCGACGACCTCGGCGGGCAGGGGCGACAGTTCCCCCGCCGCAAGCCGTCGCAAGCGCACCTGGTTCGCCCGCAGGCCACGGATGCGGGCGGTGAGCTCGTCGTCGATCTCACGCAGCGCCTGCTGGAAGTCCTCATCTGCCGCCGCTCTGAGGTAATACGGGCCAAGGGGACTCCGGCTTCCGCGAGCGCGCGGATCTTGATCAGCTCGATCGCGTCAGTAGCCCTGTACCGCCGGTATCCGGATGCGTCGCGGTCGGGCTCGGCGAGCAGCCCTTTGTCGTGATAGACGCGAATCGTCTTCGTCGACACTCCGACGTACCTGGCCAGCTGCCCGATGGTGATCACGCGGCCATGGTCCCATTTGACCTTTCCCCAGGGGCAGGGTTGGACCCTGGCGTCATGACGAACACGAACTTCGATCGGGAGACCCTGCGGGCGCTGGCTGACGAGGGCAACGAGACGGCTCTGGACAGGCTGGCCGACCTGGCCGACGCCGACGGCGACCTGGAGGAGCTGAGCGAGCTGCTGGACGAGGGATCCATGCGGGCCGGGCTCCTGCTCACGCGACGCGCGGCCGCGGCGGGCGACCTGCGCGCGCTGCAACGGATCTCGGACGCCGGGTACGAGGCCGCCGGGAACGAGCTGAACCGACTGCTGAAGGGGCAGGCCGGCGGGGAAGACGACTGATCCAGGACGAGGGCGCGTACGGGATGTGTAAAGACGACCGCAGTGCACGTTAGGAGGGCGTCAACGCCGACGGCGTGCTGGCTGAAATGAGCTTTCCTCTAACAGGTCCGTTCGGACCGCTCATCTCATCCACACACATTCGGGAGCTCACGATGGCCGACGTGGCCTTCGTCGTCACCACGGTCGCGATCTTCGCGCTGGTGGCTTTCGTCGCCAAGGGGGTGGCGAAGCTGTGACTGTCGAGAACATCGTCGGTCTGCTGGTCGCCACCGGCCTGCTGGTCTATCTCGTCCTCGCCCTCGTCAAGCCGGAGAGGTTCTGAGTACGGATATGAGTCCCGTCCTGGCTGGAATCCTCCAGCTCCTCGCCCTCGTCGTCGCTCTCGGTCTCTCGTACCGGCCGCTGGGTGACTACATGGCCAAGGTGTACTCCTCGGAGAAGCACTACCGGCCCGAAAAGTGGATCTACAAGGCGATCGGTGCCAACCCGAACGTCGAGATGCGCTGGCCTGCGTATCTGCGCGGTGTGCTGGCCTTCTCCGCGGTGAGCGTCCTCTTCCTCTACCTGCTGCAGCGGCTCCAGGGTTCGCTGCCCGGCTCGCTCGGCTTCGTGTCGATCGACCCGGACCAGGCGTTCAACACCGCCGCTTCGTTCGTGGCGAACACGAACTGGCAGTCGTACTACGGCGAGCAGGCCATGGGCCACGTCGTGCAGACCGGCGGGCTCGCGGTGCAGAACTTCGTCTCCGCGGCGGTCGGCATGGCGGTAGCGGTCGCGCTGGTGCGGGGCTTCGCCCGCTCGCGTTCCGGTGAGCTGGGCAACTTCTGGTCCGACCTGGTGCGCGGCGTCGTCCGGATCCTGCTGCCGATCTCGGTGATCGGCGCGCTCGTCCTGGTCGCCTGCGGTGCGATCCAGAACTTCTCCGGCATCCACGAGGTCGGGCAGTTCACGGGCGGTACGCAGCAGTGGAACGGCGGGGCGGTGGCCTCGCAGGAGGTCATCAAGGAGCTGGGCACGAACGGCGGCGGCTACTTCAACGCCAACTCGGCCCACCCCTTCGAGAACCCCAACGGGCTCTCCAACCTCTTCGAGATCTACCTGATCCTCGTCATCCCGTTCGCGCTGACCCGCACCTTCGGCCGCATGGTCGGCTCGGTCAGGCAGGGCTACGCGATCCTGGCGACGATGGCCACCATCTGGCTCGTCTTCACGGGCCTGATGATGTGGACCGAGTTCGCGGGCAAGGGCCCGGCCTTCGACATCGCGGGTGGTGCGATGGAGGGCAAGGAGACCCGGTTCGGCATCGGGGCCTCGGCGATCTTCTCGGTGGCCACCACGCTGACGTCGACCGGCGCCGTGAACTCCTTCCACTCCTCCAACACCGGCTTCGGCGGCGGCATCAACCTCCTGGGCATGCAGCTCGGCGAGATCGCGCCCGGCGGCGTCGGCTCCGGGCTGTACGGCATGCTGATCATGGCGATCATCGCGGTGTTCATCGCCGGCCTGATGGTCGGCCGCACGCCCGAGTACCTGGGCAAGAAGATCGGCACCCGCGAGATCAAGTTCGCCGCGCTGTACATCCTGATCACCCCGGCACTCGTGCTCTGCTTCACGGCGGCGTCGTTCGTCCTGGACACCCCGGCCAACTCGATGACGAACTCCGGCGCGCACGGCTTCTCCGAGATCCTCTACGCGTACACGTCGGGCGCCAACAACAACGGCTCCGCGTTCGCCGGTCTGAACGCCGACACCCAGTGGTTCAACTCGACGATCGGCATCGCGATGCTGCTCGGCCGGTTCCTGCCCATGGTGTTCGTCCTCGCGCTCGCCGGCTCGCTCGCCGAGCAGACGCCCGTACCCGAGACCGCGGGCACCCTGCGGACCGAGAAGCCGCTGTTCACCGGCCTGCTGGTCGGCACGATCATGATCATCACGGGTCTCACCTACTTCCCGGCCCTCGCGCTGGGACCGCTCGCCGAAGGGCTCGCGGCATGACCATCGACGTAAAGAAGCAAGAGGACGCTGTGAACCAGCCGTCTACCTCCACGGCGACCAAGGCGCCGCACGGCGACCTGTCAGCCGGACACCAGGCTCCCGGCCGCGTCGGCGGCGGTCTGTTCGACCCGAAGCAGCTGGTGAAGTCCTTCCCGGACGCCATCAAGAAGCTCGACCCCCGGGTGATGGTCAAGTCCCCCGTGATGTTCGTGGTGCTCGTCGGCTCGGTGGTCACCACCGCGCTCGCGGTCAAGAACCCGGGCGACTGGTTCGGCTGGGCGATCACCGCCTGGCTCTGGCTGACGACGATCTTCGCCAACCTTGCGGAGGCGGTCGCCGAGGGCCGCGGCAAGGCGCAGGCCGACACCCTGCGCAAGGCCAAGACCGACACCGTCGCCCGCCGCCTCACCAAGGACGGCATCGGAGAGGAGCAGGTGCCCGGCACCGACCTCAGGATCGGCGACCTGGTGGTCTGCGAGGCCGGCGACGTCATCCCCGGCGACGGCGACGTCGTCGAGGGCGTCGCGAGCGTCGACGAGTCCGCCATCACGGGCGAGTCGGCCCCGGTGATCCGTGAGTCCGGCGGCGACCGTTCGGCTGTCACCGGCGGTACGAAGGTGTTGTCCGACCGGATCGTCATCAAGATCACGACGAAGCCCGGCGAGACCTTCATCGACCGGATGATCAACCTGGTCGAGGGCGCCGCCCGGCAGAAGACGCCCAACGAGATCGCCCTCAACATCCTGCTGGCGTCCCTCACCATCGTCTTCCTGCTGGCCGTGGTCACGCTCAAGCCCTTCGCGATCTACGCCGGGGCCGACGCGCAGACCTCGATGATCGTCCTCACGGCGTTGCTGGTCTGCCTGATCCCGACGACGATCGGCGCGCTTCTCTCCGCGATCGGCATCGCCGGCATGGACCGGCTGGTCCAGCGCAACGTCCTCGCCATGTCCGGCCGCGCCGTCGAGGCCGCCGGCGACGTCTCGACCCTGCTCCTGGACAAGACCGGCACGATCACCCTGGGCAACCGCCAGGCGTCGGAGTTCGTTCCGGTCAAGGGCACCACCGAGGCCGAGGTCGCCGACGCCGCGCAGCTCTCCTCGCTGGCCGACGAGACGCCCGAGGGCCGCTCGATCGTGGTCCTCGCCAAGGAGAAGTACGGGCTGCGCGAGCGCCACCAGGGCGAACTCGCCCATGCCGAGTGGATCGAGTTCACCGCCCAGACCCGGATGTCCGGCGTCGACGTCGACGGCCGCAAGGTCCGCAAGGGCGCGACCGGTTCGGTCGTGACCTGGGTGAAGGAACGTGGTGGCGAGGTCGCGAAGGATGCCCAGGAACTCACCGACGCCATTTCCCAGGCTGGTGGCACGCCGCTGCTGGTGGCTGTGGAGGACGACAAGGGCGCGCGCGTCCTCGGCGTCATCCACCTGAAGGACGTCGTCAAGGAGGGCATGCGCGAGCGGTTCGACGAGCTGCGCCGCATGGGCATCAAGACGATCATGATCACGGGTGACAACCCGCTGACCGCCAAGGCCATCGCCGAAGAGGCCGGCGTCGACGACTTCCTCGCCGAGGCCACGCCCGAGGACAAGATGGCCCTCATCAAGCGGGATCAGGCCGGCGGCAAACTGGTCGCGATGACGGGCGACGGCACCAACGACGCGCCCGCGCTCGCGCAGGCCGACGTCGGCGTCGCGATGAACACGGGCACGTCGGCCGCGAAGGAGGCCGGCAACATGGTCGACCTCGACTCCAACCCGACCAAGCTCATCGAGATCGTCGAGATCGGCAAGCAGCTCCTCATCACCCGAGGCGCGCTGACCACCTTCTCGATCGCCAACGACGTCGCGAAGTACTTCGCGATCATCCCGGCCATGTTCGCGGTGGCCTACCCGTCGCTCGACGAGCTCAACATCATGCGCCTGGCCTCGCCCGAGTCCGCGATCCTGTCCGCGGTCATCTTCAACGCGCTGATCATCATCGCCCTGGTCCCGCTCGCCCTGAAGGGCGTGCAGTACCGGCCGTCCAGCGCGGACTCGATGCTGCGCCGCAACCTGGGCCTCTACGGCCTGGGCGGCCTGATCGCCCCGTTCATCGGCATCAAGATCATCGACCTGCTCATCTCCCTCATCCCCGGGATCGGCTGACGACCATGAACAACTCTGTCGGAAATGCAGGGCGTCTGCTCTGGGCCGGGCTCCGCGCCCTGCTCGTCCTGACCGTGGTGACGGGCGTGCTCTATCCCCTCGCCGTTACCGGCATCGCCCAGGTGGCCTTCCCCGGCAAGGCCAACGGCTCCGAGATCAAGGACGCGAGCGGCAAGGTCGTCGGCTCCGGGCTGATCGGCCAGACCTACAACCTGCCGAAGAAGAACCCGGACGACGCGGAGGAGGCCGTGGTCCCGGACCTGAAGTGGTTTCAGCCTCGCCCCTCGAACGGCCTCGGCAGCAACAGCGTCAACACCCAGTACTTGATCATCCTGTCCGGCGCCACGAACCGTTCGGGTGACAACGCCGACCTGATCAAGTGGGTGACAGACGCCAAGGCGGCTGTCGTCAAGGACAACTCCACCGCCGACTACAAGGTGAAGCCGTCCGACGTCCCCGCCGACGCGGTCACCTCTTCCGGCTCCGGCTTGGACCCGCACATCTCGCCCGAGTACGCGAAGCTCCAGGTCCACCGGGTCGCGGAGAAGAACGGTCTCGACGTCAAGCAGGTCGAGAAGCTGGTAGCCGACCACACCGACGACCGCATCCTCGGCTTCATCGGTGAGCCGCGCGTCAACGTCCTCCAGCTCAACATCGCGCTGAAGAACCTTGTGGCGGCCAAGGGCTGATGGCCTTAGGTCCGACACTTGGGAGCCGGCAGTCCGGGACCGCCCCGGCTGCCGGCTCCCGACACGCATCCGACGCCATGCTCACAACGAAAGGCAGTACGCCGATGACCCGCGTCCTGGTCGTCGAGGACGACGCGCAGCTCGCGCGTGCGCTGACGATCAACCTCAAAGCACGCAAGTACGACGTGGACGCGGCCTACGACGCCGCCACCGCGCTCCGGCTCGCGGCCAGCGAGCAACCGGACGTGATCCTGCTGGACCTCGGACTGCCGGACATGGACGGCATCGACGTCATACGGGCGCTGCGAGGCTGGAACCGGAGTCCGGTGCTCGTGCTGTCCGCCCGCAGCGGGTCCGAGGACAAGATCCGCGCGCTGGACGCGGGCGCGGACGACTACATGACCAAGCCGTTCAGCATGGACGAGCTCCTCGCCCGGCTGAGGGCGGCCACCCGCCGGATCGAGGAGTCGCCCGCGCATGTGCAGCCGGGTGCTGGAGCGGCGGCCGGCGCCGTGGTCACGACCGACGACTTCACCGTCGACCTCGTGGGGAAGAAGGTACGGCGCGGTGACCGCGACGTCAGGCTGACCCCGACCGAGTGGCATCTGCTGGAGATCCTCATCTGCAACCCCGGCATCCTCATCAGCCAGCAACGTCTCCTCAAGGAGGTGTGGGGGCCGAGCTACAGCACCAAGACCAACTACCTGAGGGTCTACATGGCGCAGCTGCGCCGCAAATTGGAGGCGGACCCGTCACACCCCCGCTATCTGATCACCGAGCCTGGCATGGGGTACCGCTTCGAGGCGTGACCCCGCCCACGCACCCCTGCCCACTCACCCCACGGGCTCTGCCCTGACACGCTCCGCCCGACATCGACGAGAAACGACACCATGGGACGCGGAAAGCTTCGTATCTACCTCGGCGCGGCACCGGGCGTCGGCAAGACGTACTCGATGCTCTCGGAGGCACACCGGCGGGTGGAGCGCGGCACCGACTGCGTCGTCGCCTTCGTCGAGCACCACCACCGGCCGCGTACGGAGGTGATGCTGCACGGCCTGGAGACGATGCCGCGCAGGAAGATCGAGTACCGGCACACCGTGTTCACCGAGATGGACGTGGACGCGGTCCTCGCCCGCAAGCCCGCCGTCGCGCTCGTGGACGAGCTGGCCCACACCAACATCCCTGGGGCACGGAACGCCAAGCGGTGGCAGGACGTCGAGGAGTTGCTCGCGGCCGGCATCGACGTCATATCCACGGTCAACATCCAGCACCTGGAGTCGCTCGGCGACGTCGTCGAGTCGATCACGGGGGTACGGCAGCGGGAGACCGTTCCGGACGAGGTGGTGCGCCGTGCCGACCAGATCGAGCTGGTCGACATGTCGCCCCAGGCGCTGCGCCGGCGCATGGCGCATGGGAACGTCTACAAGCCGGACAAGGTCGACGCGGCCCTGTCCAACTACTTCCGCCCCGGCAACCTGACCGCCCTGCGTGAGCTCGCGCTGCTGTGGACGGCGGACCGGGTCGACGAGTACCTCCAGGAGTACCGGACCGAACACCGGGTCTCGAAGATCTGGGGCTCCCGGGAACGGATCGTGGTGGGCCTGACCGGCGGCCCCGAGGGCCGCACGCTCATCCGCCGGGCCGCCCGGCTCGCCGAGAAGGGCGCGGGAGGCGAGGTCCTCGCCGTCTACATCTCCCGCAGCGACGGCCTCACGGCGGCGTCCCCGAAGGAACTGGCGGTTCAGCGGACCCTGGTCGAGGACCTCGGCGGGACGTTCCACCACGTCATCGGCGACGACATCTCCACGGGGCTCCTGGAGTTCGCGCGCGGGGTCAACGCCACCCAGATCGTCCTGGGTGTCAGTCGTCGCCGCTCGTGGCAGTACGCCTTCAGCCCTGGGGTCAGCGCCACTGTTGCTCGCGAGTCGGGTCCCGACCTCGACGTCCATATCGTCACTCACGACGAGGCGGCGAAAGGCCGGGGCCTGCCCGTCGCGCGCCGCGCGAAGCTGGGACGTTCCCGCACCATCTGGGGTTGGCTGGTCGGCCTCGTGGGGCCCGTCCTGCTCACCCTGCTGCTCAGCGGTGCCCTCCCCGACGTGGGCCTCGCGAACGACGTCCTGCTCTTCCTCACCCTCACTGTCGCGGCCGCCCTGCTCGGCGGCCTCAAGCCGGCCCTCGCCTCCGCCGCCGTCGGATCGCTGCTGCTCAACTACTACTTCACTCCTCCTGTCCACGAACTCACGATCGCCGACCCGAAGAACGTGGTCGCCCTGTTGATCTTCGTGGGCGTGGCGATCTCCGTAGCGTCCGTCGTCGACGTGGCTGCCCGTCGCACCCATCAGGCCGCCCGCCTGCGGGCGGAGGCGGAGACGCTCTCCTTCCTCGCAGGCAGCGTGCTCCGCGGAGAGACCAGCCTGGATGCCTTGCTCGAACGCCTTCGGGAGACCTTCGCCATGGAGTCCGTCGCGCTCCTGGAACGCCATGACGACACCGAGCCGTGGACGTGCGTCGCCGTCGTGGGCCCCGGCCGCCAGGTCGGCCGCCCCAAGGACGCGGACGTCGACATGCCGGTCGGCGACCACCTGGCACTCGCCCTGACCGGCCGCGTGCTGCCGGGCGAGGACCGGCGCGTTCTCGGGGCGTTCGCCGCCCAGGCGGCGGTCGTGCTCGACCGGCAGCGCCTGGTCGACGAGGCGGAGGAGGCCCGCAGACTGGCCGAGGGCAACAAGATCCGCACGTCCCTGCTCGCGGCCGTCAGCCACGACCTGCGTACCCCACTCGCCGGCATCAAGGCCTCCGTCTCCTCCCTGCGCTCCGACGACGTCGAATGGTCGGACGAGGACCGCGCCGAACTCCTCGCCAACGTCGAGGAGGGAGCCGACCGGCTCGACCACCTCGTAGGCAACCTCCTGGACGTCTCGCGCCTGGAGACCGGCACCGTCATCGCCGTACTCCGGCAGACCGACCTGGACGAGGTCGTCCCGATGGCCCTCGTCGGAGTGCCTGACGACAGCGTCGAGCTCGACATTCCCGAGACGCTGCCCATGGTCGTCGTCGACCGCGGCCTGCTGGAGCGGGCCGTCGCCAACATCGTCGAGAACGCGGTGAAGTACAGCCCCGCCGGCACACCGGTCCTCGTCGCCGCCAGTGCCCTCGCCGACCGCGTCGAACTCCGCGTCGTCGACCGCGGCCCCGGCGTCCCTGACGAGGCCAAGGAGCGCATCTTCGGCGCCTTCCAGCGCTACGGCGACGCCCCGCGCGGCGCCGGAGTCGGCCTCGGTCTCGCGGTCGCCCGCGGCTTCGTCGAGGCCATGGGCGGCACGGTCACGGCGGAGGACACCCCCGGCGGCGGCCTGACGATGACCATCGGTCTCCGCATGGAGGACGGCGCCCCGCCCTTCCGCCCCGACGCGACGACCGGGACGACGTGACCGCTCGGCAGGCCGCACGAAGAGGATGTTCGGGCCTGCACCGAGGCAGGTCCGAAGCCGGCAGGACCGGACGCCGTCGCCGGTCCATCGGGGTGACGGTGATCACGGGGGCTCGTGGGCGGGAGCTGCGTAGGCTTGTGAAGTCGTCGTGCTCAGTCCTGAGGGGCGGGTGAAGCCCCCCGGCGCTGACTGGCGATGCGTCAGGGAAGTCGGCAAGTGGTCAGATGAGTCCTGAAAGACCTGGGGACAGCTGCCCGGACTTGCGACTCGTTGTAGGGTGAGGAAACAGCCCTTGACCTGCAAAAACGCAGGCAGGGAGCCTATGTCCAGGAGTGCCTCAGTGATACGCACCATGTTCAAGTCCAAGATCTGACTATTTGGCGTCGCCGCAGGTCAGGGGCATCATGTGCCCCCCCAGGTCAGCAAACGGTCAGCATGCGTCCCGGACGCGTCCCCGCTTGCTGACCTACGACCGACAGCGAGGCGCCTGAGCACGAATCTTGGGCTGGAACGGATGTGCGTACATGGCCCGACAGCTCGCCCGCGGCCTGGGGTCCTTCTTCAAGGACTGCGACTGCTCCAAGCCCACCCGCTGCCCTCACCCGTACTCGATCCGCTTTCGGGACGCCCTCGGGAAGCAGCGCGAGGAGTCCGGATACGGCACGCAGGACGACGCGATCGAACGCCTCACGCAGCTCTATGCGGAGAAGAAGACCACGGCGCCTTCGGTGGCGGCGGCCCGGCGTGAGCTGGGTCAGCTGACGGTGGGGGAGTACGCGAAGCAGTGGCGGCCCCGGCAGCGCAGGATGACGGACTACTCCACGGGAGAGCACGTCGACAGCTCGCTCAACGTGCACATCGTCCCGCGCCTGGGATCGCGGAAGCTGAACTCGGTCACCCCGATGGTGGTCGAGCGGTTCCTGGACGAGATGGAGAGCGGCGGGGTGGGCCGGGGAAACCAGGTGAACATCTTCCGGATCCTCAAGGCCATCTTGCGCGACGCGTACGACAAAGGGGCGATGGTGGACGATCCGGTGAAGGGGGCCCAGGAGCCGGAGTACGTGCGTGAGCAGGTGGCCATTCCGTCGCTCGCTTATGTGAAGCGGGCGTTGGCGGTTGCCGATACGGACCTTGCGCTGGAGATCGCGATGATGGCGGGTTGCGGGCTCCGGAATGGCGAGGCGCGGGCGGTGAACGTCAACAACGGGTACCTCTGCCCCGATCGGTCCATGAGGCGATCGAGCGCTACGCGGAGAAGTACGGCACCACAGGAGATGGATACCTGCTGCGAGGTCCCGGTGACTGCTACACGGAGCCGATGGAGCGGCGGCGCGTGAAGCGACTCTTCGAGAACCTCCCGCCAGAGCAAGGCGTCGGGATGTACGGCTTCCGGCACTACTTCGCCTCCAACGCCCTCGGCAACGGCGTCCCCATCACCGACGTCGCAGAGTGGATGGGCGATGCCCGGCAGCACCATCAAGGCCGCCCGGATCCTCGACGCCGGCCTCTGGGAGGCGGCCTGATTCCCGGTTTCTTACGAGTCTCAGGACCGGTCTTTCGTGACCGGAGTGTGGAACCTGCGTTGGCGATGGCCGACACTCGGTTGTTCCCGGCACCTGCTTACGCGGATGGACGGCGAACGCGTCCGGAGGAGGGGGAAGCACGGCGGGGCGGGGAGCGAGTGCACGCCACCAGCGCGTCGTTCGGTGGACGGCGGCCTTGGATGGCCGCCCTTTCGTACGATCACGTTCTGTTCCAGATTCCTTTGCGGGGCCGGGCGGTTGTCGTCGCATGCGAGGGGACGTTCGAGAGGAGGCGCGGCCGGTGCATTCATGGCTCTCCGAGCGCCGCCGGTCCGCGGTGAGTACGGTCTTCGGGGCCTGTGTCGCCGTGCTCCTCGGCCTGCTGGGGGTTCTCGCGCCGGGGTCCGTGTCCGCCTCCAGTGCCGATCTGGGCGTGGTGGCACTGTTCGCCTACCTGATCTGCTACCTGGTGGTCACGCTGAGAGCCTTTTCGGCCGCGCCGCCGGAACGGATCCGCTTCTGGGCCAGGAGGGAGGAGCGTGGGACGGTGTTGCAGCGCTACCTTCTGGGGACCGCGCCGGGGCCCGGGGTGTCGGTCCTCATCGCGTCGGCGGCGCTCGTGGTCTCGGCGTTGTGGCGTCCCGGGCATCTGGGTTCCGCCTTCCCGGCGGGCGCGCGGGTTCTGATGGCGCTCGGTCTCGTCGTCGTCGCCTGGATCTGCGTTCTGGTCGCCTTCGCGGTCGCGTTCCATGCCGACAACCTCGTGGAGGACGAGGCGGCGCTGGACTTCCCGGGTGGGGAGACGGCGGCTTGGGCCGACTACGTGTACTTCGCCCTGTCGGTCATGACGACGTTCGGGACGACGGACGTCACGGTGATGTCGCGGGAGATGCGCCGGACGGTGGCGGCCAACGCGACCATCGCGTTCGTCTTCAACACGGTGATCGTGGCCGGCATGGTCGCGGCGCTGGACGGTGGGCAGGGAGGCTGACGGGTTCCGCCGGTCTCCGGGCGACGGTGGGGCGGTGGCGGTTCGTCCGTGCGTGCGGAGCGAGCTGCCACCGCCCCATGCCGCTCAGGGAGTGAGAACGAGGCGGATCGGGTCTCCGATCTTCTTCTCCAGCCGGGCGACGGCCTCCGCGGCTTCCGCCAGCGGGACGTGGGCGCTGACGGAGGGGCCGAGGTCGATCCGTCCGGCGGCGGCCAGGCCGACGAGCTGTTCCACGTGCTCCGGCTCGGAGCCGTAGTGGCCGCGGACCTGGTTGACGTTGAAGCAGAATCCGATGCTGTCGGCGATCGCGACCGGCTCCGGGGTGAGTCCGGCGAGGACGAGCGAACCGAAGGGGCCGAGGACCGACGCGGCCTGGGCGCGGGCGGCGCCCACGCCGGCGAAGTCGAACGCGACGTCGAGACCGCGCCCGGCCGTCGCCTCCCGCACCGCCTCCGCGAAGTCCGGGGCGAGGGGGTCGAGGGCGACGTCCGCGCCGAAGAGGAGGGCCCGTTCGCGGGCCGAGGGCAGCGGGTCGATCGCGAGGATCGGGGCCGCGCCGACCATCCGGGCGAGCCGCACGGCGTGGGCGCCGAGGCCGCCCGCGCCCCAGATGCCGACCGACTGGGCGGGGCGGACCGCGCCGGTGCCCACGATCGCGGCGTACGGGGTGGAGACCGCGTCGGGGATGATCGCGGCCTGGTCGAAGGGCAGGTCGTCCGGGATGGGGAGCAGCGTGCCCTCGCGGGCGATCGCGTACTGCGCCCAGCCGCCGTCGTAGTCCAGGCCGCGGGTGAGGGGGCGGTGGCACAGCGTGCGGCGCAGGCAGCCGCCGCAGTCGCCGCACGCTTCGCCGGCCTGGAGGACCACGCGCTGTCCGGGCGTCCAGTCGCCCTTCACGTCCGGGCCGAGGGTGTGGACGACTCCGGCGACCTCGTGGCCGAGGGTGACGGCGCCCGCCTTCGTGACGGCGTCGGTGGGGAAGAAGGGGCTCAGGCTGCCGTCGATCAGATGGATGTCGGACAGGCAGACGCCGGCGGCCCGCACCTCCACGAGGATCTCGCCCGGGCCGGGGACCGGGATCGGGACCTCTTCGACGGCGAAGGTACGGGTGTCCAGGCGCAGCCGCCCGGCCAGCATGGTGTTCATGCGGAGACCTCGATGTTGTTCGGTGGAGGAAGCGCGTGCGTAGCTCAGGCGCTCGACATGGTCGACTGACCATGTCGTCTAACCGTGTCTATTGACGAGGTCGTCTGTCAAGCCGCTCCCGCCGGACGTTCGCGGCATGCTCCGAGTTCCGTCCTGCGACTGTGTCGTTCAGTACAGTCATCCGACATGTTCACTCGACAAAGTCGCGTGTATGTTGGCTGGTGACTGCTGGAGTGCAACGAAAGGCACGCTCATGACTCAGGTGTCCGTAGGCGCGGCGCGGGCGATCCCCGAGCGCCCCCCGCTGCCCCTCGTAGGCCACGCGTTCAACGTTCCGGCGGGCGCGGACTTCCTGGCCTACCTGCTGAAGGAGTTCAGGGAATTCGGGCCCGTGTACCGGCTGCGGCTCTTCGGGAGGGACACCGTCATGGTCGGCGGTCTGGACCTCGTGACCGAGCTGTCGGACGAGACCCGCTTCCGCAAGCACGTCCACGCCGACCTGGTCGAGATCCGGGCCCTGGCCGGGGACGGTCTGTTCACCGCCTACAATCACGAGCCGAACTGGCGCAAGGCCCACGACATCCTGATGCCCGCGTTCTCTCTCGGCTCGATGCGCAGCTACCACGCCCCCATGCTTCAGGTCGCCCGGTCGCTGATCGGCAAGTGGGACCGGCTGGCCGGGGTGCAGTCGGTGGACGTGCCCGACGAGATGACCCGGCTGACCTTCGACACGATCGGCCTGTGCGGCTTCGGCTACGACTTCCAGTCCTTCCGCCGCGACGACCTGCACCCGTTCGTCGAGGCGATGTCCCGGGCCCTCGTCTTCGCCCAGGAGAAGGGCGAGTCCATCCCGGGCTCCGAGCTGTTCAAGAGGAAGAAGGTCGAGCAGTTCCGCGCGGACATCGACCTGATGACGGACCTCGTCGACGACGTGATCAGGGAGCGCCGCGCCTCCGGCGACACCAGCACGGACGATCTGATGGGGCTGATGCTGCACACGAAGGACCCCGTCACCGGCGAGCCGCTGGACGACGTCAACATCCGGCACCAGGTGATCACCTTCCTGATCGCCGGCCACGAGACCACCAGCAGCGCGCTCTCCTTCGCCCTGTATTACCTGACCAAGCATCCGGAGGTCCTCGCCCGGGCCCAGGCCGAGGTGGACGCTCTGTGGGGCGACACCGAGTCCCCGGACCCCCAGTACGGCGACATCGGCAAGCTCACCTACATCCGCCAGGTGCTCAACGAGAGCCTGCGGCTGTGGCCGACGGCGCCCGCGTACGCCGTCGAGCCGATCGAGGACACCGTCATCGGCGGCAAGTACCCCGTGCGCAAGGGCGAGTCGCTGATGGTGATCGCCTCGGCCCTGCACCGCGACGCGGCCTGGGGGGAGAACGTCGAGCTGTTCGACCCCGAGCGCTTCACTCCCGAGCGGGAGGCGGCCCGCTCGGTCCACGCCTTCAAGCCGTTCGGCAACGGCGAACGGGCCTGCATCGGACGTCAGTTCGCGCTGCACGAGGCCACCCTGCTGCTCGGCCTGCTGGTGCACCGCTACCGCCTGATCGACCACACCGACTACCAGATGAAGATCAAGTCGACGCTGACGATCAAGCCTGACGGGTTCAGCCTGAGGCTCGCCCGCCGCACCAGCGACGAACGGCGCCTGCCCGTCGCCGCGGCGGTGGACGCCGCCGCGGGCCGGGCCGCGGCCGTGACGCGCCGGGCGAGCGGGACCGCGCTGACGCTGCTCCACGGCTCCAACCTCGGCACCTGCGCCGGCATCGCCCGCGACCTCGGCACGGACGGCGAGGAGCACGGCTTCGCCCCGACCGTCGCCCCCCTCGACGCGTACACGGAGAGGCTGGCCGGCTCCAAGGGTCCCGTCGTCATCGTCGCCGCCTCCTACAACGGCCGCCCGACGGACGACGCCGCCGAGTTCGTCGCCTCCCTGGAGAACCTCGCCCCCGGCTCGCTCACCGGGCTGCGCTACGCCGTCCTCGGTGTCGGCGACCGCAACTGGGCCGCCACCTACCAGCGGATCCCCACCCTGATCGACGAGCGTCTGACCGCCGCCGGCGCCGTCCCGCTCCTGGAGCGAGGCAGCGCCGACGCCTCCGGCGACTTCGGCGGAGCGGTCGACCAGTGGACGGAAGACCTGTGGAAGGCGCTCCTGGAGGAGTACGGCGACGCGGTCGCCGGTGAAGCGGCCGCCCCCGCACCCGTGGCGGACGGGGAGGGACTGTACGAGCTGGAGGACACCTCGGAGTCGGTCCTCGGTGGTCTCGCCGAGCGCCACGGCGTCCAGCCGATGGAGGTCCTCGAAGCGTACGAACTCGTCGACACCGACCACGAGCTGGGCCGCTCCAAGCGGTTCCTGAGGCTCCGGCTGCCCGAGGGCGTCACCTACCGCACCGCCGACCACCTCGCCGTCCTGCCCAGCAACCCCGAGGACCTCGTCCAGCGCGTCGCCGACCGCTTCGGCCTCGACCTGGACCGCACCGTCCGGCTGCGCGCCCGCCGCCGGAGTCGGAGCGCCCTGCCCGTCGACCGGCCGCTGACCCTGCGCCGCCTGCTCACCGACTTCGTCGAGCTCCAGGACGCGGCCACCCAGGAGCAGGTCGCCGTGCTCGCCGAGCACACCGAATGCCCGCCCGAGAAGCAGCCGCTCACCGCCCTCGCCACCGCCGATCCCGAGACCTTCCGGGAGCAGGTGACCGGCGCGGGGCTCAGCGTCCTGGACCTACTGGAGCGCTACCGGGCGTGCGAACTGCCCTTCGAGCGCTTCCTGGAGCTGCTGCCGGTTCTGCGTCCCCGGCACTACTCGATCTCGTCGTCCGCCGCGGCCCGGCCCGGCGAGGCCGACCTGATGGTGTCGCTGCTCGCAGCGCCCCACCGGTCGGGCGAGGGCACCTTCCGGGGCATCGCCTCGCACTTCCTGCAGACCGTGAACGCGGGTGACGTGATCCAGGCCCGGGTCCTGCCGTGCAGCGAGTCCTTCCGCCTCCCCGAGGACACCTCCGTACCGGTGATCCTGGTCAGCGCGGGCACCGGCCTCGCTCCCTTCCGCGGAGCCGTCCTGGACCGCCACCACACGGGCTCGACCGGCACCCTGCTCTGCTACTTCGGCTGCGACCACCCCGACGTGGACTTCCTGCACCGGGAGGAGTTCGAGGCGGCCGAGGCGGACGGCGCCGTCAGCATGCGGCCCACCTTCATGCACGCGCCCGAGAACGGCGCCCGTTTCGTCCAGGAGCGCATCGCCCGCGAGAGCGAGGAGGTGTGGTCGGTCCTGGAAGCCGGTGGGCGCGTCTACATCTGCGGCGACGGCCGTCGCATGGCCCCTGCCGTACGGGAGGCGTTCATGGCGATCTACCGCGAACGGACCGGTGAGAGTGACGAGCGGGCCGTGGCCTGGCTCGCCGCGCTCGTCGGGTCCGGACGCTACGTCGAGGACGTCTGGGCCGGCTGATCCTCACGCAGAAACGGTGGTGGGGGGGCCCGGCCGGGGGGCCCCCCCCCCCCGGGGCGGGGGGTCAGGCCCACGGTTCCGGAGGGCCGGGGAGGTGCCCCCTAGGCCGCGG